>JBKBMU010000037.1:0-500 GCA_046295715.1 Pseudanabaenaceae cyanobacterium | reverse complement strand
CCCCTCTCTAAAAAAGCAAGATTAAAATGAATAGATTTGTATTTCAAAAGTGAATAAAATCTCTTCTCATTATTAAATTTTTCTTGCTAATAAAACATCTTAGAATTATTTGGAAGATAAAGATTGATCGCGCGGTAGAGCAGTTGGTAGCTCGTTGGGCTCATAACCCAAAGGTCACAGGTTCAAATCCTGTCCGCGCCATAATTAACTGGCGACGTAGCTCAGTTGGTTAGAGCACACGCTTGATAAGCGTGGGGTCACAAGTTCAAGTCTTGTCAGACCCACCACTACTGACGAAGTGATGAATAATCACAAGCTGCTAGATAAAAAGATATGTCGTTCATTATGATTAAAGCTGGGGACTTAGCTTAGTTGGTAGAGCGCCTGCTTTGCACGCAGGAGGTCAGGAGTTCGACTCTCCTAGTCTCCACCATGAATTAAAAGACTTTGTAAAAACGAAATTAACTCAAAGCTAAATAGATCATCCAGTTTAAAGAATA
>JBKBMU010000036.1:0-502 GCA_046295715.1 Pseudanabaenaceae cyanobacterium | reverse complement strand
CCGGGTGGTGGAGATCGCGATCAAGGCGGGTGCCACCACGATCAACATACCCGACACCGTGGGTTATACCGCGCCGCGCGAAAGTGCCGAGCTGATCCGGATGCTGCTGGAGCGGGTGCCGGGGGCGGATGAGATCATCTTTGCCACGCATTGCCACAATGATCTGGGCATGGCGACAGCCAATTCGCTGGCGGCGGTGGAGGCTGGCGCGCGGCAGATCGAATGCACGATCAACGGGCTGGGCGAGCGGGCGGGGAACACCGCTTTGGAAGAAGTGGTGATGGCGATGAAGGTCAGGAATGACATCATGCCGTACCGCACCGGGATCGACACCACCAAGATCATGAACCTCTCGCGCCGGGTGGCGAGTGTCTCCGGCTTTCAGGTGCAGTTCAACAAGGCAATTGTCGGCAAGAACGCCTTTTTGCACGAGTCGGGCATCCATCAGGATGGCGTGCTGAAGAATGTGGAAACCTTCGAGATCATGCGGCCCGAGGATATC
>JBKBMU010000035.1:0-502 GCA_046295715.1 Pseudanabaenaceae cyanobacterium | reverse complement strand
ATCGCCGATGGTACCCAAGGCTTCCGCCACCCGCCAGCGCACATTCACATCAGGATCGCCAATCGCCAGCGTCAGAGTCAGGACGGCGCGGGGGTCAGCAATTTCCCCCAGTGCCATTGCCGCCACTCGGCGCACGATCGGGTTGGGGTTTTCGAGGGCAGTAATCAGGGTTTTGATCGCCCGATTGTCGCTGACACTGACCACCGCAAACTCTGCACTGCGGCGCACATCTTCATCTGGATCATTCAGAGCCTGCAGGAGCGGTTCGAGTGCCCGCTGATCCCCGATCGCACCCAGTGCCTCCACTGCCCGCCAGCGCACATCGGCATTGTCATCCTGCAAAGCCTCTATCAACAGGGGTACTGCCCGTCCATCACCAATTCTGCCCAAGGCATCAGCGGCGCGCCTGCGCACCCGTGGATCGCTGTCTTTCAGACAACTGAGCAGGGGACGGACTGAGCGCAGGTCCGCCAAGCGCGCCAGTACCAAAACTGCTCCTTCC
>JBKBMU010000034.1:0-541 GCA_046295715.1 Pseudanabaenaceae cyanobacterium | reverse complement strand
CCCTATACGTCACCTTACGGTTTTGCAGAGACCTGTGTTTTTGCTAAACAGTCGCCTGGGCCTATTCACTGCGGCTCTCTCGGGCTGTACACCCTACCAGAGCACCCCTTCTCCCGAAGTTACGGGGTCATTTTGCCGAGTTCCTTAACGAGAGTTCACTCGCTCACCTTAGAATTCTCTTCTCGCCTACCTGTGTCGGTTTGCGGTACGGGCACCTCCCGCCTCGCTAGAGGCTTTTCTTGGCAGTGTGAAATCAGGGACTCCGGGGCGCAATGCCCCTTGCCATCACAGCTCAACGTATCAGGAATGGGATTTGCCTCATTCCACGCCTCACTGCTTGGACGCGCACAACCAACGGCGCGCTCACCTTATCCTTCTGCGTCCCCCCATTGCTCAAACGGCGGGGAGGTGGTACAGGAATATCAACCTGTTGTCCATCGTCTACGCCTATCGGCCTCGACTTAGGTCCCGACTGACCCTGAGCGGACGAGCCTTCCTCAGGAAACCTTAGGCATTCGGTGGACGGGATTCTCACCCGTCT
>JBKBMU010000033.1:248-543 GCA_046295715.1 Pseudanabaenaceae cyanobacterium | reverse complement strand
AAGATGAGAACCGAATTGGGGCAGAGTCGATATCGAGTTGTTTGTTGTTGGGATGCTGATCACAAGAGAGAGTTTCGGATAGCGATAAACTTGTGGAGTCTCGCTGATAAGGAAGTAGTCGAGCTATATCGACAGCGGTGGGCGATAGAGAACTTATGGAAATTTCTAAAAATGCACTTATCGTTAGAGCGGTTGATGACGAAGAGTACCAAGGGGATAGTCAAGAAGATATACATGATGTTGATTGAGTACTTAATTTTAGAGCTAGTGGAGATTCCTGAATCTTTTGGGAGGA
>JBKBMU010000033.1:0-238 GCA_046295715.1 Pseudanabaenaceae cyanobacterium | reverse complement strand
AACTCGAACTTAGTCGGCGGTGTTCCATCGTCCATTGGAGTTTTGATTGACAGCCAAAGCTGCTTGTCTCTTGACATGTTAAGTTTTCTTGCAGGATTCAACACTTCTGACTATAAATTCTATAATTACTATCTTTACTTCTTTCAAGGAAAAAGTACGGCATATTTTCTTTTTTCTACCCTTTCAAACTGTTGTTCAAGACTTTGCTTATAGAAGTTATTGTAAAAACAATTCCTGA
>JBKBMU010000032.1:0-565 GCA_046295715.1 Pseudanabaenaceae cyanobacterium | reverse complement strand
CGCTTGCCATTCAAATAGCCATCAATCCAGCGAGAACCGCTTCCCCATGGACAACGATTCACATAATTTTGATTCAGTTTCACTGTCAGTACTTGAGGGATAACCAGTGCTTCAGAGGCTAAAAGGGTAGTTGGGATGATAACAAATGAGGAAAGAAGTGGAAAGATATTTAGGTTTAGGTTCATAAAAATATCTCTTTTAGCCCGATCAACTCTTTGCGAATCTATAATTATCATATAGCAAACCCCAGACAAGAGATGTTAATTATTATGTTCCTTAGGATGTCATAAGAACCACAAGTAATGTTTAAGGGGATGCAGTTTTTTCCCTTGTTTCCAATCGATCGAGATCCCCAGCGAGTGGGGACTCTAGCCGTTTTACTTAAATTGAAACGTATCTCCTCTTCCGAAAGTTATAAACATACCTCCCAAAACTAATTTAAAATTGAAATTTGTTGTAGTAACAAAACTGATTTGCCCTGGCTCTCTTACAATCGTGGTCATAACTAACCCCCTACCCTCCCTACCGCCTATATTTTAAGGGGTAGTCCCTAGGCTAAAAATTA
>JBKBMU010000031.1:0-569 GCA_046295715.1 Pseudanabaenaceae cyanobacterium | reverse complement strand
ATTTCAAGCCCGGCAAGGAAATGCGCTCGCGTCTCAACGTCTGAGCAAGGGGCGCTGCTAAGCGCTTGGCAGGCCGCCACTGCGCCGATAGAGCCGCGCAGGACCGGTTGCCCTGCACCGGTCGCAAGGCGCGGGCGTGGCGGAATGGTAGACGCACCGGACTTAAAATCCGTTGGGCCGCAAGGCCCGTGGGGGTTCAAGTCCCCCCGCCCGTACCAGCCGTTTTCACACGCCGTATGGCCGGTCCCCAGCTTTCCCGGGTCGTTGCCCTGTCGCAACGGTCCCGCTATCCTGCTCGGATTGGGGGAGCATGACCGATGCCGCAATTCGCCACCCGTGCCGAGCGAACGCCCAGTCGAGGCACCAAAGCCGGGGCGCCCGCAGCATCCAGCCCACGCCCGCAATTGGCCCAGCTTGTAGCCGCGCTCGCCGGAAGCCCCCGTGCAAAGGCGCTCGTCCAGCGCCATGCCCAGCTACAAAAGCCTGGCCTATGCCAGCTCTCCCGATCCGGGCAGCCGGTCATCCAGCTAGAGTCCGAGGTCAAGTACAAGACCCAGACAGTCGGCTAT
>JBKBMU010000030.1:0-578 GCA_046295715.1 Pseudanabaenaceae cyanobacterium | reverse complement strand
TACCAGAAATTACCCCTATTCCTGACAGCCCAAGCGATATTATAGGGATTGCTAATCTAAGAGGCAAAGCCTTACCTGTAATTCATCTAGCCAAGCGTTTAGGTATCAGTGAAATCCGGTGTCAAATCACTGATAACCTAGTGGTGATAAATATAGCTACAACTCTGGTAGGGATTGTGGTGGAGGCAGTAATGGGAATAATAGAAATTGCCAGTGGGGATATTGATAGATTGATTAATGATTTCATCCCGCCCCTGAGTAATTTCCTATCAGGAGTAGGCAAAATAGGCGATCGCCTGCTCCCTTTGATTAATCCTAACACTTTAGTACGATCGCCCCTTGAAGTTAGCACCATATCTGAAGTAGACCCTACTAAAGTCTTGGGAGATTTTTATAGTTGTTTTGCTCCCAATGCCAGTCTCCAAGAACGAGAGATATTTTACCAACGCCGACTGAGTTTGAGCCAAGTTGTACAAATCCAAACTACAGCCACTTTGTCTCTGGTAGTGACAGAAATTGACCAAGAAATCATTGCTTTTCCGTCAAAACAGGTGCGTGAGTGCTTAATAATCGATCCA
>JBKBMU010000029.1:0-602 GCA_046295715.1 Pseudanabaenaceae cyanobacterium | reverse complement strand
TTTAGAATCGTAAGTATTGTGCTTAAGGTTCACAATAAAATTGTTGACCTTATTTATTACTTCTATCAGCTTACCTAATTGTTAAAGAGCATTTTGAGATAAACTCAAATCAAACCACACAAACAAGTGCGCTTTGATTTGAATTTGTTGAGCAATCAATCGTTTATTCTTTAGAACTTTCTAAGGAATGGTGGAGTTAAGCGGGATCGAACCGCTGACCTCCTGCGTGCAAGGCAGGCGCTCTCCCAGCTGAGCTATAACCCCAAATATAAAACTTGGTGATTCTGTTTTAGGCAAGGCATTTGAAGGCGAAGTGTACTTTTGTACACGAGTCTTCAAATAACGAAGCATAAAGCAGAATCTGGTTGGTCTGAGTAGACTCGAACTACCGACCTCACCCTTATCAGGGGTGCGCTCTAACCACCTGAGCTACAGACCAGCTCTAACTTGTCTGCTTTTCCTGATACTTCGTTGTGCTGCTTTGCTGCTCAGTCATGTACTGTTCGTACACTCCTTCACATGCTCGCATCACGCCTCGTCTCAGACAAAGCATCCTGCGTTATCCTCACGGATAGCGCTTTTTACTGTTTGCTCTACGTATC
>JBKBMU010000028.1:0-611 GCA_046295715.1 Pseudanabaenaceae cyanobacterium | reverse complement strand
GCCGCCGCTGGGAGGAAACTGCTGAAGAGCGTGCCCGTGTGCCCTATACCTGTGTGCCGGGTCGCGATGGCATGGTGGATGTGCAGATTCGCGATCGCACCTATACCCCCCAAGAAATTTCCGCCATGATCCTCCAGAAGCTCAAACAGGATGCGGAAGCCTATCTCGGGGAACCTGTCACCCAAGCTGTAATTACTGTCCCTGCCTACTTTAGTGATGCCCAGCGCCAAGCCACCAAAGATGCGGGGACGATCGCCGGCCTGGAGGTGTTACGCATTATCAACGAGCCAACGGCTGCCTCTTTGGCCTACGGCATTGACAAGCAGGATCAGGATCAAACAATTTTGGTTTTTGACTTGGGCGGTGGTACCTTTGATGTCTCGATTCTCCAACTCGGCGATGGGGTCTTCGAGGTGCGCTCCACCGCGGGGAATAACCACCTAGGGGGCGATAATTTTGACGAATGTATTCTTGATTGGCTCTTGGCCTGTTTTAAGGAACAGGAGGGGATTGATCTCTCCAAGGACAAAATGGCACTGCAACGCCTCCGCGAAGCTGCCGAAAAAGCCAAGGT
The DNA here is from genome assembly GCA_046295715.1 of Pseudanabaenaceae cyanobacterium. Lineage (GTDB taxonomy): Bacteria > Cyanobacteriota > Cyanobacteriia > Pseudanabaenales > Pseudanabaenaceae > JBKBMU01. The sequence continues at coordinate 37 of JBKBMU010000028.1, read as the reverse complement.
GGAGTTATCGGGCACCCTGAGCACCTCGATTAACCTG
>JBKBMU010000027.1:0-619 GCA_046295715.1 Pseudanabaenaceae cyanobacterium | reverse complement strand
TCACGCCTTGCAATATGCATATTGATGGCTTGGCACGTACAGTCGAGCAGGGTGTGAGTGCTGCGGGAGGTAAGGGCATTATCTTCAATACCATTACCATTTCCGACGGGATTTCTAATGGTACTGAAGGTATGAAATACTCCTTGCTATCCCGTGAAATCATTGCGGATTCGATTGAAGCAGTGGTCGACTGTCAGGCCTATGATGGCGTAATTGCCATTGGTGGCTGTGATAAAAATATGCCGGGCTGCATCATGGGATTGGCACGTCTAAACCGTCCAGGTCTGTTTATTTATGGCGGTACCATCAAACCGGGCGAAGGTCATACCGACATGATTTCCGTATTTGAAGCAGTCGGACAGCATGCCAAAGGTGAAATCAATGCGATTCAGGTCAAGCATATTGAAGAAGTGGCTTTGCCGGGTCCAGGTTCTTGTGGCGGGATGTATACCGCGAATTCCATGGCTTCTGCGATTGAAGCACTTGGGATGAGCCTGCCGGGTTCTTCTGCACAGGAAGCTGTGTCTGAAGACAAGCAGATCGACTGTGCCCGTGCCGGTGAAGCCGTGATGAATCTGTTACGTCTGGATATTAAGCCACGTGACATCATGACCAAGGC
>JBKBMU010000026.1:0-630 GCA_046295715.1 Pseudanabaenaceae cyanobacterium | reverse complement strand
CACCGCAAAACCTTCGAATTTTTTCGAGTGACTTGCGAGGTGACTGAAAACTGTGTCATAATGCGAGGCTCTGCTGATCGCGGCGGAGCAAGAAGAGTGAGGCGGCAAGTTGTTGCTTGCGGCTTCGGGATCATTAAAAATACACAGCCGATAAGCGTGGGCGTTTGAAGGCGATTGCGAAACGAACTCGAAAGAGTTCAAGTCGCAAGACTTTAAACGCTCATGAGAATAGAAGTGAAGTTCACTTCAATTCCGTTTTTATGAGTAATTTTCAAGATCGAACTAAAGAGTTTGATCCTGGCTCAGATTGAACGCTGGCGGCATGCTTTACACATGCAAGTCGAACGGTAACAGGCCGCAAGGTGCTGACGAGTGGCGAACGGGTGAGTAATGCGTCGGAACGTGCCCAGTAGTGGGGGATAGCTCGGCGAAAGCCGGATTAATACCGCATACGCCCTGAGGGGGAAAGTGGGGGACCGCAAGGCCTCACGTTATTGGAGCGGCCGATGGCTGATTAGCTAGTTGGTAGGGTAAAGGCCTACCAAGGCGACGATCAGTAGCTGGTCTGAGAGGACGATCAGCCACACTGGGACTGAGACACGGCCCAGACTCCTACGGGAGGCAGCAGTG
>JBKBMU010000025.1:0-758 GCA_046295715.1 Pseudanabaenaceae cyanobacterium | reverse complement strand
GCAGCCTATCTCTAGGCAAACAATGACTGAGGAGCGTGTGTTCATCAACCGCTATAGAAACCCTCAGAATCTTACTAAACGTGTTCCCAACTTAAAAAATAAAGAAGCTGAAATAATCATCCAGCAAATTCAGGAAGGTAGAAGATTTAAATCTGTGGATGAACTGAAAGCAATTGCTCCCTCAGGCCGCTGGGATGAATTAAATATTCAATTTTAGAGATGGTGGATATACTAGAATGCTTGGAGAAGGAACTATTAAACTAGTTATGATACTGGTAACTAGAACTTAGTCGGCGGTGTTCTATCGTCCATTGGAGCTTTGATCGGCGGCTAGAGCTTTTTTTAACTTAGAATATTAAGTTTTGTTGCAGGATTCAACACTTCTGGTCTTGGGCAATCTCCTGAATAATCTGAAGCCAGTGTCTCATAGTGATGCTGCATGCTGACGATACCAAGCAATTGTACGTTCCAGACCTTCTTTGAGGGAAATTTGGGCACGAAACCCAAAAGCTTCTTTTGCCTTAGTGGTGTCCAAGCAACGCCGGGGTTGACCATTGGGCTTATCGATTTGCCATTCAATCTGCCCTTGAAAGTCCATTAGATCGCAGATGAGGTCAACTAAATTCTTAATGGTGATTTCTTCCCCCGTACCGAGGTTAATGGGATCGGGATGATCGTAGGCTTGGGTGGCCATGACAATACCGCGAGCCGCATCCTCCACATAGAGAAACTCACGGCTAGGGGTGCCATCCCCCCAG
>JBKBMU010000024.1:0-857 GCA_046295715.1 Pseudanabaenaceae cyanobacterium | reverse complement strand
TAGAAAGTCTGAGGGCGCTTGTGTTACATTTTTCAAAGTAAAGCAGCGGTTTCGCAGGACTAATCACTGTTATGAACAAAGTTTACGACTGGTTTGAGGAACGCCTCGAAATTCAGGCGATCGCTGACGACATTACCAGTAAGTACGTGCCGCCGCACGTAAACATTTTTTACTGTCTTGGTGGCATTACCCTCACCTGTTTCTTGATCCAATTTGCCACCGGCTTTGCCATGACGTTTTACTACAAACCTACGGTGGCTGAAGCCTTTGCCTCTGTGCAGTACATCATGAATGAAGTCAGCTTTGGCTGGTTGATCCGCTCTATTCACAAGTGGTCCGCCAGCATGATGGTGTTGATGATGATTCTGCACGTCTTTCGCGTCTATCTCACCGGTGGCTTCAAGAAACCCCGCGAACTTACTTGGGTGACGGGTGTGGTCTTGGCGGTGATTACCGTCAGCTTTGGTGTCACGGGCTACTCCCTGCCCTGGGATCAAGTGGGCTATTGGGCGGTCAAGATCGTTTCTGGTATCCCTGCGGCGATTCCCGTGGTGGGTGACCAATTGGTGGAACTCATGCGCGGTGGCGAAAGTGTCGGTCAAGCAACCCTCACTCGCTTCTATAGCTTGCACACCTTTGTGCTGCCTTGGTCGATCGCCGTCTTTATGCTGATGCACTTCCTGATGATTCGTAAGCAGGGCATTTCCGGTCCCCTGTAAACTAAGCATCAAGAAATCTAACAGAGCCAGCCATCTGCGGCGGTTCCACTTGTTATGCTCCAAGTAATCTCTTCCTTGCTGACCCTCTAGGAGAACAATTGATTTATGGCAAAAGTTTTGAAAAAGCCCGATTTGACG
>JBKBMU010000023.1:0-875 GCA_046295715.1 Pseudanabaenaceae cyanobacterium | reverse complement strand
GTGTTTACGCGCATCTTTACAGAGCATCAATACTGTCCGCTGTGCTATCCCTATCTCAAGGCCTTGAATGAAAACTATGCAATGTTTCAAGGGAAGGGGGTGGCCGTTCTGGTGGTCACAAGTACCGATGCGCAGCAAAGTGAGAAGGTCAAAGCGGATATGGGCTTAAAAATGCCCCTGCTCCATGACCCCCGTTGCCAAGTCTTTCGCCAATACCGCACGGGTCAAGCCTTGGGCGCACCGCTGCCGGCGCAGTTTTTGATTGATCAGGAAGGCAAGCTGCGTTACAAGCATCTCTTCTCGTTTTTAGAACCCAATGCCCCCCTAGAGCGACTGTTTCTGGAGATTGAGGTCTTAGCTAAAGGGGCAACAGCCGCTGTGCCAGAAACTCGCTAGAATCGTAAGGTATTCCTTTGGGGCTGTAGCTCAGTCGGATAGAGCGAGCGCCTCCTAAGCGCTAGGCCGTGCGTTCAAATCGCACCAGTCCCGTTCTTACTCTTAAAATAAAAGGTAAATCTTGTTGATGTTAGTGTTGCCTCTGTGATGGAGCGATCGCCAGACCCCTCCCTCTTGAGGGAACTTCAAAGCACCATTCACGACCTAGAGGACTATCAAAGTGCTCTGAGCTATGAGGCTGCCAAGCGTGCCCTAGAAAAACTACTGCACGAGTGCAGGGCCACAGGGGCAGAAAAAGCCTCCCTTGCGCGGGCGATCGCTGACCTCGAAGCAATGCTTGACAAGCTCCACTATGGGGTGGTGCAAATTGCCGTCTTCGGTCTGGTGGGGCGGGGAAAATCCTCCCTGCTCAATGCCCTGCTGGGGGAACCCCATTTTGCAACGGGGCCGATTCATGGCGTGACCCAAAGGGAAGCCAG
>JBKBMU010000022.1:584-970 GCA_046295715.1 Pseudanabaenaceae cyanobacterium | reverse complement strand
GAATTTCGCTACCTTAGGACCGTTATAGTTACGGCCGCCGTTTACTGGGGCTTCGATCAAGAGCTTCGCTTACGCTAACCCCATCAATTAACCTTCCAGCACCGGGCAGGCATCACACCCTATACGTCCACTTTCGTGTTTGCAGAGTGCTATGTTTTTAATAAACAGTTGCAGCGGCCTGGTTTCTGCGGCTGCCAACCGCTCAGGGAGCAAGTCCCATCACCGTCAGCAGCGTACCTTCTCCCGAAGTTACGGTACCATTTTGCCTAGTTCCTTCAGCAGAGTTCTCTCAAGCGCTTTGGTCTACTCGACCTGACCACCTGTGTCGGTTTCGGGTACGATTCCTGTGTAACTGAAGATTAGAGACTTTTCCTGGAAGCATGGTA
>JBKBMU010000022.1:0-574 GCA_046295715.1 Pseudanabaenaceae cyanobacterium | reverse complement strand
AGCACCCCGGATTTGCCTAAGATGCATGCCTACGGTCTTCCACCTGGACAACCAACGCCAGGCTGACTTAACCTTCTCCGTCCTCTCATCGCATTACACAGAAGTATTGGAATATTAACCAATTTCCCATCGACTACGCCTCTCGGCCTCGCCTTAGGGGTCGACTCACCCAGCCCCGATTAACGTTGGACTGGAACCCTTGGTCTTTCAGCGAACGGGTTTTTCACCCGTTTTGTCGTTACTCACGTCAGCATTCGCACTTCTGATACCTCCAGCATACTTCTCAATACACCTTCATCGGCTTACAGAACGCTCCCCTACCACTTGACTAATGTCAAATCCGCAGCTTCGGCACATAGTTTTAGCCCCGTTACATCTTCCGCGCAGGCCGACTCGACTAGTGAGCTATTACGCTTTCTTTAAAGGGTGGCTGCTTCTAAGCCAACCTCCTAGCTGTCTATGCCTTCCCACATCGTTTCCCACTTAACTATGATTTTGGGGCCTTAGCTGGCGGTCTGGATTGTTTTCCTCTTGACTACGGACGTTAGCACCCGCAGTCTGTCTCCCGGATAGT
>JBKBMU010000020.1:0-6952 GCA_046295715.1 Pseudanabaenaceae cyanobacterium | reverse complement strand
GTAACCAACCAACGGATATTTTTCACTCTGAAAATGAGTAAATACTTGTTCGCCAACATATAGGTACAGTCCTTTTTACCTTAGCCATATTAATGAAACACAATAAAATCCCTGATGTGGTGCGTGGACGAATCTTCCGTTGACCATGAAAGACAGTTTGACTTGGCAGAGAAATTCCAAGAACTACTAGATAATCTAAAGCCTTTTAATTATGAAACCATTTTAGATGCCACTGTCTTACAAACTGTTTCAATCATTCTATCAAAAGAGTGTAAGAGGCAGGTTATTCTGAGTCTTGAAAAGAATAAATTTATAGACGTTTGGGATAAGGCAAAAGATTCGATAGAACGGACTGTGGAATATTTTAGGAGCTATTATAGGATTCCAGTTTCTCAGCTACTTCCTTATAAGGCTTTAATAGTTCCTTTTTCATATTTCTTTTATCAACCCTGACAAACCAACTGGTAATAAACAAAGATACTTAGAAGACTTTTTCTGTAGGTGTTCTTTATCTGGTCGTTACTCGTATTCTGTAGAAAGCAAACTGGCTCAAGATATAAAAAGAATAGATCAAATTCTCAAGGGTGAATTACCTATCTATGATTGGTCAATTGATACTTCAGATCAATTCATTAAGGATAATGGCTGGTTTAGGCCAACTAGAAGCTACATCAAGGCGATCTTATGCATATATGCTTATTTTCAACCAAAGTCTTTTAACGATAACTCTATAGTCAATATCAGCAACTCCTGGCTAAAACAAGCAAACAGCAAGAACTATCATCACTTTTTTCCAAAAGCGCACTTAAGAAAGCAAAACTATGGAGAATTTCGTATTAACCATATTTTGAACATTACGATAGTTGATGATTTTCTCAACAAGAGAGAGATTAAAGCGAAAAAACCATCAAAGTATATGGCTAAGTTTCGAGATGTAAATCCGAATCTAGAAGCTACTATGAAAACCCACCTCATAGAGGACCTATATACTTTTGGTATTTGGAATGATGACTACGACAAGTTTTTTTGATGAGAGGGCAAAAGTAGTTAGTTGGGAAATTTCTAAAAGAATAATAAAACAAGATATTGACAACCAGAAACAGTCAAGCATATTTGACGATTTTGAGGAGGGGCTAACAACTGTTGAATAACTGTTTCGAGTTCAAAACTTGATTGGTAATTGGATTAGCAATGAGAAAATCTACGCAATCAGACTTTCCTGAAACTTAGCTTTATTAAACTAGCACTTTTCTAATAGTTATGCCTCTTACTGAATTATTCCCTGTAGTCAGTCAGCTTTCGCATCCAGATAAGCTACGCCTTATTCATTTCCTCTTACTTGCAGTTGCTAAAGAGGAAGGCTATGAACTACAACCAACTGAGACTCAAGCTCAAGAAAACTTATTATTGGAATAGTTAGAAGCTACTGAGGCAGTTGTATGGTCGCCTTATGATGCTCATGGGGCTGCTCAAACTCTCTCAGAACTTCTAGTGGCAACAAGGCACGAGGGCAATGCTTAACGGTCAGCGATTTCCTTTCATTGAGCGCACCAACAGCGTAGGGCTGTCCAGTGTAATGCCTTGTTTGCCAATAACGCTGAGCTACCGAGATCGCTCGTTAGAGATGATGGCTTTGCTGGACACTGGTGCAAGTGTCAATGTACTGCCGTATGGAGTTGGCTTGCAGCTAGGAGCAGTCTGGAAGAACAAACAGTATCTATCCAGTTAAGCGGTAACTTGGCTCGGGTGGAAGCACGAGGGTTAGTGCTATCAGCAACAGTGGCTAGTTTTTCCTCAGTTTTGCTGGCATTTGCTTGGACAAAATCGAGAGAAGTTCCGTTAATCTTGGGGCACATGAACTTTTTTGCGGAATTTGATGTGTGTTTCTACCCTGCCGACCTTGCCTTCGAGTTGCATCCGAGAGCAACGTAGCATCATCCTTCCGCCAGCCGTACAACACTGCGTTGGTGCGGACGGAACAAAGGCTATTGGTGGGAGTTCGAGGTGATCTGTCGCCGCACAACTTCACCGTTATGTTGCCAGCACCAGGGTCGTGATAATAGGGCGCTGGAGTCTGTAGAGATTGATCAACGATCGCTAGCAAAAAATTACATAATATAACAAATCGCTGCATCAAAGTTGAAGGAAGCTCTTCTCGAAGCCAAGAAAGCAATTGAAAATGAAGAGAGCATTGGCAACATGCTGCCGTTGGAGGTTGAGCGATTTCCCGAGTTATTGAAAGAACGAGTCCCTTCTATCGACCCGATATTGTCAGGTTCAGCATCTCGGCTGTGCATTCCTTTTGGGTGGCCCGTCGGAGAAGGCAATCTACTTTGTGTCCGTAGGGTTACAACTTGACTAGGTATTTACTCTTATGTCTCTATGTCTCTAAAGAGTTGATGGGGCTTGATTTTTCCTGAAGCCCTCATCGAGGATTGAACTCGAGACCTCTTCATTACCAATGAAGTGCTCTACCACTGAGCTATGAGGGCAGGTAACTAGTTTTCTAATTATACATGGATGAAGGGGAAAAGATGATACATTTTTGTAGGTGTACATTTTTACAAAACTATGGATTTAAGTAAAATTCCTGCTCAGCCTAAAGAGGGCATTCTCAATGTCATCATTGAAATCCCGGGGGGTAGCAAGAATAAGTACGAGTTCGACAAGGAGTTGGGGATATTTGCTCTCGATCGCGTCCTCTATTCTTCAGTGCAATACCCTTATGATTATGGCTTTATTCCTAATACTTTGGCGGATGATGGTGATCCCCTCGATGGCTTGGTGATGCTGGATCAGCCGACTTTCCCTGGGTGCGTGATCCCTGCGCGCCCATTGGGGATGCTGTTGATGATCGATGGGGGCGATCGGGATGAAAAATTACTATGTGTGCCTGCGAAAGACCCCCGTTATAGCAGTTACAAGTCCTTGGCAGATGTGCCCCAGCACCGTTTAGATGAAATTGCTGAATTTTTCCGTACCTATAAGAATCTGGAAAATAAGATTACCGAGATTCGGGGTTGGGAAGGGCTGGATGCAGTAAATGCCTTGATCAGTCGGTGTATTCAGGCGGCGTTGGCTAAATCATAATTTTGGTGATTCCGTTCAGTCCGCACCAATGGGCAATCATTGAACAGGCGGTAGGGATCGCCCAGGCTCGGGGCTGGCAAATTTACGCTGTGGGTGGGATCGTGCGAGATGCACTGTTGGGCAACCAACAGCCACCTACAGATATAGATTTGGTGGTGGCCGGGGGGGCAAATGGAGCGTTAGTGGTGGCTAGAGAATTGAGGAATCAGACTGCTCCTTGGAAGTTTGTGGAGTACGCCAAATTTCAAACCGCAGAGTTGCGATGGGCTGATTTTACTTTAGATTTGACCACAGCTAGAACAGAAGTCTATCCTTACCCCGGAGCGAATCCTATTGTTACTCCTGCTAGTTTAGCAGAGGATTTGTACAGGCGAGATTTTACAGTGAATGCTCTGGCAGTGGAGTTGCTGGGGGATGGTCAGGTTGGAGCGGTGGTTGACTTGTTTGATGGTTTAGGAGACTTGCACAGGAAAGTTATAAGAGCTATCAAAGTAGGGAGTTTTGCAGAAGACCCAAGGCGGATATTTCGGGGCGTGCGTTTTGCTGTGCGGTTGGGTTTTACGTTGGCACAGGCAACTCAAACAGAAATTCAGTCAGTGTGCGCTAGTGGTCTGCACGATCGCTGTGGGGGCAGTCGTCTGCGAGCAGAGTTGATTTATATTCTCAAAGAGGGGAACTTCTCTAAAATTGCTGAAATCTGCACTCTGTTGCAAGACCTAGGGGCATGGCGTTGTGTTGATCCCCACTGGCAGTTGCAGCCTAATTTTATCCAGCAATTACGGCGACTAAAACATTGGTGGTACTGGTTCGGTAGAGAATTGGATTACTTTTTACTAGGACTAGCAGTTCTCCTCTGGCAGGCTAAAGTAGATACTCTAGAAAATTTAGATATGTCTATACTGGAACTAAAAAGAATCCATCAAGCTCAAGGTTTAGTGGCTGATTTGCCAGCATTACAGTACAAGCGGGTGAGCGAAATTTACGATCGTTTCTCTGCAGAAGAACTAGGCACAATTATTTTGGCAGGGGCAATTACGGGCGATCCCAATGTGTGGCGTTATCTAACGCGCTGGCGACACATTAAACCACTACTGACAGGCACAGATTTGGTTGGTTTGGGCTATCCTCGTGGCAAGCAGTTAGGACAACTGCTACACAGTATCCATGCAGCTACTCTCGATGGCATAATCAGCAGTAAAGAAGATGCGATCGTTTTTGCCAAAGGTCATTGGTACGCTGATAACAGTACTCAGAGACTTTAGGACGCTAGAACCATTTCTGGTCCCAAGGTGGCAGAGGGAAGTAAAAAACATTCTTGATTTTCCCTAGTCTGGAACATTTTTCCCTGACTCAAATCTATACCCAGTAAAGTTCTACGGTAGGGTTATGGCAAGAGCAGAGTTGTTTTTAGGGAGTTTTGTCCTTGCAGTGAGCTTAAATACTGCCATGTGGGCAGTGCCACCCGCACCGATCGATGAACACGCCGGCGTGAGTTGGTCGACCGTTGTGAACAATCCATTTGATGGCAAACTAGTTTACGATAAGCACTTTGATGACAATTTCGCCTTTGTGAGTATGTGGTCCAAGTCAGGTATTTATGCGACCTATACCCGCTATTGGCGCGAGCGCGTGGGACAGCGATGGGTCTGGAAGACTCGCCATGTGTGGCTAGATGGCAAAAGAGTGGAACGGGAATACCGTGAACTAGAGCCCATCTATGAAAGACGGAGCAGTCAAAGAATTCCCAAAGCTCTCCTATTTTCTATTCATGGCAAAATCTATCGCTATGAATCAGGGGAAGTGCCGCGAGAATTGTCTAGTGCCTTGGCTTCTGCCCCTGTTGGTCAGGTGCTCATTAGAGTAGTGTGGGAAGATGATAGTTTTTGGGATGCCCCGATCGGTGAAAACACTGTAGCCGCATGGAGAGAAGTATTTCGCTAAGGGTTAGTTCTATCCCAAATTTCTATCTTTTCTAGGAGGGAATTTTGTGTAGGGGTGAATTGTCGTTCTCTCAGAAATTTATCAATGGAAGTATCCAATTGGTGAGTCAGAGTGTCAGATGTGCTAGGCATCAGAGTAGACTTGCCATTCAACCACTCTATTGTTCTTTGAATATCCTCCCAAGGAGGAATAGATAGTTCACTGTTATCCCTCAATTTAAGGAGGTGCATCCCACTAGCACCAGAGCTTTCTAATAGAATTATCTGCGCATTCATCGCCAATGGGTAGAGGCTACTGACACCCACACAGCACAGCCCGCTCAAAAACAATCGACGCATATTTCTTCAGTGTAAAATTGATTATAGTATAAGACGCAACTCATTATTGATGGTTGCTACTTCGTAAAAGTTCACAGTGTTTGACTGTGAATGCAGGGATGACTGATGTGTGCCTATGGCAATACTCAAAGATTGAGCTTTCGCATAATCCCTTAGAGGGGGAAAACTCTAAGTTGGGGCTTATTTCAGGAATTTTTGGTTAGTTTTCATTGATGAGAACGATTTTGCCTTGCACTTTGCCGCTGGCGAGGTAGCGGTGTGCCTCTGTAGCTGACTGGAGGGGAAATTGTTGGGCCACTTTTACTTGGAGCTTACCTGTATCAAAAAGATGTATTGATTCTTCTAAAATCTGCACTTGGTGCTTTTGCAGATCGCGCCGCTCTTGCAGCATAGGGGTAAGCATCAGTTCTAGGCTGATGCGCAGGTTGCGATCTCTGGCTACTTTCCAGTCAGTGTTGGGGTCGGGGGCTAGGATAGAAACTAGGTCGCCATAGATTTGCATAGCAGAGAAGGTCTGGGCAAATACTGGACCGCCGACGGTATCTAGGGCTACTTCTACACCTGCGTTGTCTGTCCAGTGGTGGATGGCGGTTACAAAGTCCTGTTCTCGATAGAAGATAGGATAAATATTTGGGCAAAGGGAGCGACAAAATTCGGCTTTGGCTGGGGAACTGACGGTGGTGGCTACGGCCGAGCCTGTGAGTTGAGCTAGTTGGATCGCCATGTGCCCGACACCGCCTGCGCCGCCGTGAATTAGAACTGTTCTAGTGCCTTCTAGGCGGGCGCGATCGTAAAGGGATTCCCAAGCGGTGATGAGCACGAGGGGGACAGCCGCCGCTTCGGCAAAGGAGAGGGAGGCAGGTTTGGGGGCGGCTAGGTCTTGGTCAATGACGGTGTATTCGGCGTAGTTGCCTTGGTGTTTGCCTAAGCCCCCATTACAAAAATAGACCGCATCTCCCACTTGAAATTTGGTAACTGCACTGCCTACAGCTACTACTACCCCTGCACCATCACAGCCAAGGATAGCAGGGATTTTCTGATAGAAGTTGCCGCGCTGGCGGAGTTTGGTATCGATCGGGTTTACCCCTGCAGCTTTGATTTTGACTAGCATTTCTGTGGGGCTAGTGATTTGGGGGTCCGGTACTGCCTGATACTGCAGAACTTCTGGCTCCCCAACTGCTGTCATCAATACTGCGTACATGGTTGCTATCTGCGGCGACGACGACCACTCCAAGGAGGCGGACCAAAGGGTTCACCAATTCTAATTATCTCACCGTTGGCGCGTCTAATCTCGAAGGCATCAAAGTCATAGTCATCCATTTTGCCGATCACTGTCAATTGTTCGCCTTGTCTAAAACCAGCTTGGACCTGCATCTACCAACACTGTCCCTGTGTTGTCCTTGAGGGTAAATTTATTGCCCAATACCGCCTCGCCTGTGCCTGCGATCGCGCTGACCAATGGACACTGCATGAGCTGCTAGAGCTACACTGGGCCAACCTAACAATAGGAATGCAATAAAGTAAATTACTTTCATAATTTAACTAAATAGTTTACTTAAATGTTAATTATAAGTTGGTAGGCT
>JBKBMU010000019.1:0-7572 GCA_046295715.1 Pseudanabaenaceae cyanobacterium | reverse complement strand
TATTATCTCTAATACATCCTGTGCTAAATCCTCCTCAAAGGAACTGTCCTCGGTTCTATTGATAATGACAACTTCTGCTCTCGCATAGAGAAAAGATTAACTCACTGCCAAAACGCAATAACCGGTCTTTATGGGTAAGTACTAATCTTTCAACTCTATTGTCAGTAATTAAATTGATGAGCCCACAGAGTACCAGACAGGCAGACAACTCTTCCTCAAAGCCAGTGGACTATTGTCTCAACCAGTTCCAGAACCAGCCTTGGATGAAATTATTACCAGGGCATACACGAATTTCAAGCTTTTTACAGTTATACTAGTACACACTTGGTGAACCATGTTAATGTTATCTCTTTTACTTATAAATCTTTAATCTCCAACTTGCATTTTAGAAGGATAATATAAATAAACTACCCTATGCCGTGGTGATCACAATGGCAGATTTTCCTCTGAAAGTGTTAGTAGCGGATGACGATCCAGATGTGCAAATGGGGATCACGGATATTCTGGAGACAGAGGGGTTTACGGTATTGACGGCTAGCGATGGACAGGAAGCGGTGGAGGTAGCGATCGCTGAGCATCCTGATTTGATCCTGTGCGATATCATTATGCCGAGGGTGTCGGGTTTTGAAATGTTGCAAAGGCTCAAGCAAGAACCGCATCTGGCGACGGTCCCTTTTATTTTTCTCACTGCCCGCGCTGAAAAAGATAGCCTGCGCTTGGGCATGGATTTGGGGGCGGATGACTATCTGACTAAGCCCATCGATCGGCGGGAACTCCTGCGTGCGATTCTTGCCCGCTTGGAAAAACATCGCTTTTTACAGGAAGAGTCTGATTCCAAGTTAAATATCCTGCGCCGTAATATCGCCCTCTCTCTGCCCCATGAACTGCGTACCCCCCTCAATGGCATTCTCGGCTTTGCTGATATTTTGATCGAGGAGGCAGAAACTCTGACCCCTACTGAAGTTAGAGAGATTGGCAAGGATTTGCGTACCTGTGGCAATCGCTTGCACCGTTTGATCCAGAATTTTTTAATCTATGCGGAGATGGAAGCAGGCGTAACCCAACCGCCCCATCCATCCACCCTCACCCCCATCAAGGAACTAACTACTAGAGTTGCCCTCAAATGTGCCCGCCAAGCCAATCGCGAGGCCGATTTGCGTTTGGAGTTAAACGAGGGTACAGTACCAGTGCCCAGCCCTCGATGGCAGAAGATCGTAGAGGAGTTGATTGACAATGCTCTGCGCTACTCGGTGGCGGGTCAGCCTGTGCTGGTCAAATCCAGTTGGCATGACCATACCCTAGTAGTAGAAATAAGGGACTGTGGTCGAGGCATGACCGCTGAGCAAATCCGCAACCTTGGTGCATATATGCAGTTCGATCGGCGTATCTACGAACAACAAGGGACTGGTCTAGGGCTAACGGTCGCTAAACGGTTGGCAGAATTTTATGGCGGGGTATTTACCATAGAGAGTGCACCCCTCACAGGCACAACCATCTACCTACATTTCCGCTCCTAGGCTGACTTGGTCATGTAGGGGTGCAGAATTTTCAATAAAGTATCAGCAACCACTCGATACACTTCTGGCTTGGAGATTCTTTGCAAGACTTTGTCCATATTTTTCTGTAAGGTGGTATAGTCAGAGTACTTATGTAAGAGTTCCGCCAGAAGCTCAGATAACTTAGGCATTGTTTCTGTAGGTGCAGGAAACTTCCCTCTACACAAGACATACATTATTTTTTTCATCTGCAGAAGCGACCGGTCATCCTGGGCCCTTAATAAGAATAATATATCATCTATATCTAGCTGGCTGTAGCTACGGGCTTGGCTAGTGCTACCCCTGAGGGCTAACTCCACTGCTAAATCCAGCTCTGTTAATTGATTCTCCTGGGCTTTATCAGGGGTGAGCATGCTGGGTTCGCCGTACTCAGCGCTCACTTGATCGAAGTCTAAAATCCCCCCTAGGTCAGGTTGGTTACCGACACGGGTTTTCCTTTGGTCAGGGCTACCCACAGGCTCGATCGCCTGTAATAATTCAGGGCCAAGTTTATCTAGGGCAAGGGGCGCAGGGTCAGCCACTGGTTGCACTCCCTTACTGGGCATTGGGGGGGAGAGGGCAGACAGTTTTTCTAGCCATGTGGCAATCGAGGGACAGCGTTGCTCCACCTGCAAAACCATGCCCCACTCGATCAGCTCACTGAACTGGTGACTAATCTGCGGTCTCAGTTTGTGGACAGGGGGCAGATCGGCCTGGTTGAGCAGCCGATCCATAGCTGAGACAGGTACTTTACCTGTAACCATGTAGTAGGCGGTAGCAGACAGGGCATAGACATCTATCGCCTCAGTAAATTTACTGTTGGGGGCATACTGTTCAGGCGGGGCATAGCCGTGGGTCAGGGCGACGGTCATATTTTTGTCTGCACTCCGCACAAAGTTACGCGCCAAGCCAAAATCAATCAAGACTGCTTTTTGGGAATCGGCGCGGATCAAAATGTTGGTAGGCTTAATATCCCGGTGCAGGACACCTAGTTCATGCACATATTCCAAGGCACTGCCCACCTGCTGTAAATAGGCGATCGCATCTCTTTCCGATAGACAACCACCCCGCACCACCACCTGTTCTAAGTTCTGCCCCGCAATAAACTCCATCACTAGGCAAAATGCCTCGATCGTGTAGCATTTTTGATTTATGGTTACGGTATAGCTTTCCGTGAAAGTATTTTGTACCGAGACAATGTGGGGATGGCGACAGACTGCCAATTTCAATGCCTCATCCTTGAACCGATCGCAGAAGTATTGGGCCTGCTGATCAAGCAAAATTTCATGCCGCAGGGTTTTGATGACCACAGGGCGATCGTGGCGGTCTCTGGCTAGATAGGCAATACCAAACCCACCCTGGCCCAAAACTTTTTCTATTGTGTAACGATCTCCATAGACTTTCTTGCCTACCTGCCACACCATAAAACTTGCTCTGCCAGTAAGACTATGGTAGCATAAGCCTCAAGTAATAAAATGGCAAAATGCTGACCCACTTGCTAGCCAGTTTAAGTTATTGGCGGGATCGCTGACCGTAACTATCTCACCCACAATATCACAGTCGGGAAAATGCTGGCTTAGCTGTACTGCAGTGTCAGCAGGCAGGCACAGTACCAACTCGAAATCTTCACCCCCATACAATACCCAATTGCGGGCATTTTCCCCCGCTAACTTCACGATCGCCGGAGATACTTTTATTTTATCTTTATCTATTGCTGCTCCTACACCACTGGCAGTACAGATTTGCCAGATTGCATCTGCCAAGCCATCACTGGAATCCATGCCCGCCAGCGGTCGTTCTAGTGCAGGCAGTTTGTGCATAAGCCACTGGGCAATGTCTAGGCGGGGTACAGGTCTTTGGTGGGCACGGCGCAGAACCTCCGCTTCCTCTTTACTGACCAATTCTGTCAATTCAGGCTGGAGCAATAATGCCAGCCCCGCCCTTGACAGTCCGTGTAAGCCTGTAACCACAATCTGATCCCCCACCTGTGCCCGATCGCGCCTAATTGCCTTACCACAGGGCACCTGCCCAAAAGCCGTAATGCCCAACACAGGCACAGGGGAGCGCACGAGGTCGCCTCCCACCACCCCCACCCCCCACCTGCCCGCACAGTCAGCCAAGCCTTGATACACCCCCACCACCCACTCCACTGCTGTATCCGCAGGCAGACCCAACCCCACTGTCAAACCCCAAGGTTCTGCCCCCACCGCCGCCAAATCTGACAAATTAGCGGTTGCCCCCCGCCAGCCCACATCATAGGCAGAGGTAGTCTGGGGGCTAAAATGCACCCCTTCCACCAACATATCCGTAGAAATTGCCAACTCATAGCCCGATCGGGTTGCCCCCATCAAGGCACAATCATCCCCCATCTGCTCAGTGCAGAAAGGGGCGATCAATTGCAATAATCCCTGTTCCCCTAAATCCCCAACCCGCATAATCGCTCTGTTGTCTGTAGACCAATGCTGCCTTTGGATTCCCCCCCCCACGATCGTGCCCAATTGCACAGGATAGGCCCCTGACCCGGTCCCATTCGGCATAAAAATTCAAAACGGCTAGTTTTTAATTGGGAGATTTGCCCTGACTGGCACAGGACTCAGCACAACCAACCACTATCTATAGCACCCCATCAAGTAGAATTGAATAAAAGCTGAGGTTTAGTATATGGCAAAAGCAGAATGGAACGGCGCAGTCCTTGCCGAGAGCGATCAGTATGAACTAGTAGAAGGGAATGTTTACTTTCCCCCAGACAAGGTACGCATGGAATACCTCAAACCCAGCAATACCCACACTACCTGCCCTTGGAAAGGCACAGCCAGCTACTACACCGCCGTCGTCAATGGCAAAGAAAACCCCGACTGTGCATGGTACTACCCCGATCCCAAACCCGCCGCTAATAATATCAAAGGCTACATTGCCTTCTGGCGGGGGGTAACTGTTACTAAGTAATCCTACTTAAAAACTGCCATTTGTACACCTCAAATTTAGAGGTGTTTTATGTGAGTATTAGCTGTTAATGTGTATAGAAACCGCAATATTTATCGAAAATTTTACATAAGGCTTAAAATTTTTGCGCTAAAATACTGAACTTTTTGAGGACATGGGCTGATAAAATTAAACTTGTAAAATGAACAGATTAGCTACACGAAGGGGAAAACTATGGCAGTAGAAAAAGTAAACTCATCTTCTAGCCTTGCTGAAGTCATCGATCGCATCTTAGACAAAGGCATTGTCATTGATGCGTGGGCACGGGTGTCTTTAGTAGGGATTGAATTGTTGGCAATTGAAGCACGAGTAGTAGTTGCCTCGGTAGAGACCTACCTCAAATATGCAGAAGCAGTTGGGTTGACAGCCTCAGCGGCAGTACCTGCGGCTTAAGTGCCACATGGGGGCGGGGTATAGCTAGCTATACTTCGCCTTTGTAGGAACATTATTAACTTAGTTAATAATTCTTGTGGGATGAGGCAGGGGGTAAAGTTTTTGTTGTTAAGGAAGCGGGGGAAGTATGGAATCACTGATGCAGAAATTTGCGATCGCGCGCCAGTATCGGCAGGCAAGGCGTGCTGAACTCTTAGCCCAGTGGCAGAAGCAACAGCAACAGCGGGCTATAGATCGCCAGTTACAGCAGTCCGCCCTCCAGCAGGTTTTAACCAGTGCCAATGCCCAAAGATTGCAGAAGAATCAACAGCGCCAAATGGTAGCCGACCAGCACCGCCAATCCCGTTTACAGTTGGTGTTCAAACTTGCCCAGCACCTCGACCAGCAAATAGCCAACCAACAGCAGGCAAGAATCACCCGCACGATCGCCAGTCGGCAAGCCCGCCAGGAGCAAAAGCAGACACGCCACACCACTGTCAGAGAACAACTGCAACAGCTACGCCAGCAAAGGCTGGTACAGAGTCAAACGGCACGGCAACAACGGCAACTCGATCGCCTCAGCCGTACCACCAGTATCAGGCAAAAGTTACACCAAATCAAGCTCAATCGCGCCAGCCAAGCCCAACAAGCCTTGAACCAAAGACAGCAATTGCGCCTACATTTGCAAGCCACTGTGCGCGCCGCCCTCCTAGTGAACAAATCCCAGAGATCGCAGTTAGCAGAACACCTCCGCAGTGCCCTGACCAGTGCCCGTCTGAGTTTGGCAGAGCGAGTAGGTGTGATTAGCCGCCCTGCTCTAGCCGTTCCAGCTTTACCTGCCCAGATCAGTCCCTCCACTCCTGAAGCTTTTATTCAGCAATACCTGCGGGAACATCCCGACTATGTCAACCTCAAAGAAGTGATTAGCGATCGGGACAAGGTACGGGAAATCCTCGCCAGAGGTGCCACTGTTCTCAGAGTCGATCCTTCCGAAATTCTCAATACTCTCCTGCGCATGGCTAACAACTCATGAGCACTGTTTTACACGCCAGCCCCCGCCAATTTGTCAGCACCAAATTCACCCAGGGCATTGTGCGCCGTGCCTTACGCTATCTCCAATCGGGATTTGCCGTACATTTGCGCGGCCCTGCGGGCACAGGCAAAACCACCCTAGCGATGCACCTTGCCAGCCTGATTGGGCGACCGATGGTGATGATCTACGGCGACGAAGACCTGCGCTCCTCCCAGATTATTGGTTCCCAATCGGGCTATACCCGCAAAAAAGTAGTGGATAATTTTATTCACTCCGTCCTCAAAGTGGAAGATGACCTCCAACAGACATGGGTAGATGCAAGGCTGACAATGGCAGCAAGAGAAGGATTTACCTTGATTTATGATGAATTCAATCGCTCCCGTCCCGAAGCCAACAATGCGCTGTTGAGTGTTTTAGAGGAGAAATTGATAGTCCTGCCCCCCGACAGCAATCAATCGGAATATGTGCGAGTACATCCCCAATTCCGTGCCATTTTTACTTCTAATCCCGAAGAATATGCAGGGGTACATCCCACCCAAGATGCCCTCCTCGATCGCATGATTACCATTGACATCAAACAGGTAGATGCGGATACGGAACGGCAGATTGTTATGAGCCGCACAGGCATGGACAAATTCCCCGCCACCCGTCTAGTGGAGATGGTGCGCAGTTTTCATCAACAGGCAGAACCCGATCGGGTCTCCAGTTTGCGCGCCGTCTTGATGATCGCCAAAATCTGCGTAGAACATCACATCCCTGTAGATGGCAGAAACCCTGAATTTCGGGACTTGTGTATGGACATTCTCCTTGCCCGCCATCAAAATCAACTCAGTTATCTGGAAGTGGAACGGATTCTGCTCAAGTGTCTTGAACAACTCCAATAATTATGATTATGTAATATGGCAGACCTGAAAACGAGCACCACTGGTTCTTCCCTGGCCGACATCTTAGAGCGGGTACTAGACAAAGGAATTGTTATCGCTGGCGATATTACAGTAACGATCGGGCAAGTGGAACTGTTGAGCATTCGCATTCGCCTGCTGATTGCCTCCGTGGACAAAGCCAGAGCGATCGGTATCAACTGGTGGGAATCCGACCCCTATCTATCCGCCCGCAGTCAAGAATTACTGCAAGCCCGCCTCACCGCCCTTGAGCAGGAACTTGCCCAACTCCGAGCCACTAGCCAGAATCAGTAGAATAGGTTAGAATGACTATTTACAGATATATATTTATATTTAGTTTAGAGATTCATGGCGGCGGACAAAGTACGACTCTACGACATCGCAAGGGAACTACAATTGGATAGCAAAGAAGTGCTGAACGCCTGTGATCAGCAGAACATTGCCTACAAAAGTATCAGCAGTACCATCAGTCCTGCTGAAGCGGACAATTTGCGCAACTTTTTGCGTCAGCATCCCCCCGCTGTTAAACCTAAAGACAAACCCCCCAAAAAAAACCAACCCCCTGCCGTGGAAGCCCCCCGCCCCCAGATCGTCTCCGTCGCTGGTAACAAAAGCCCTGCCCCCGCCGTGCTCACGCCCCCACCGCGCCCCCCTGAACCTGCTGCCCCCAAACCAGAACCACCTGAACCCAAATTGACTGCCCCCCCTGCCAGACCGGTCAGTGAAAAACCCGCCCCTAAACCAGAAC
>JBKBMU010000018.1:0-14373 GCA_046295715.1 Pseudanabaenaceae cyanobacterium | reverse complement strand
TTGCTGACGCTTTGACCACAGGTAAAGCTAGTGCCGCCTTGCTCGCTTCTCTGCTCCACTACGGCAAACTCACGATCGCTGAAATTAAAGACTACCTCCAGCAACAGGGCATCCCTGTCCGCCTATAACTTTAGTAACCTTGCGCCCACGCGGGCGACATAAGGGAGGCGGCGGCAGAGGGTAATGACAAGGGTAGGGAGTTCAACCGAGGCTACAATAGGCACTCATTCTCAAAATAACTAGCTTACGATAATGGCTATTTGCGTAAGCAATACTTTTTTTAAGTAACCCACGGCATATTTAGTCAGTCTTAAAAAAATGTCAGCAACCTAGCCCCAACTACTGAAGGAGGCAGTGGTTAGTGAGTTAAGACTGTCCAAAAAACTTAAAATTGTTTTAAGATTGTCAGTAATCCATCTCAACCAACTTAGGGAGATAAACATATGGCTCTAGTACCCATGCGTCATCTGCTCGACCATGCGGCGGAAAATAACTATGGCATCCCTGCCTACAATGTGAACAATCTCGAGCAAGTCAAGGCGATCATGCAAGCGGCGGCAGAAACTGATAGCCCCGTAATTCTGCAAGCCTCCCGTGGGGCACGCAGTTATGCAGGCGATATTTTCCTGAAGCACCTAATTTTAGCAGCTGTGGAAACCTACCCCCACATTCCCATTGCCATGCACCAAGACCACGGCAACTGCCCTGCCACCTGCTATTCAGCGATCCGCAATGGTTTCACCAGTGTGATGATGGATGGCTCCCTCGAGGAAGATGCTAAGACCCCTGCTTCCTATGAATATAATGTAGCCGTTACCGCAGAAGTGGTGAAAGTCGCCCACTCCATTGGGGTCAGTGTTGAAGGCGAACTTGGTTGTCTAGGTTCTTTGGAAACTGGCAAGGGCGACAAGGAAGATGGGCATGGTGCAGAAGGCGTGCTCTCTCATGACCAACTTCTCACCGATCCCGATCAGGCAATGGACTTTGTGGAGCGTACCCAAGTGGACGCCCTAGCGGTAGCGATCGGCACTAGCCACGGGGCATACAAGTTCACTCGCAAGCCCACTGGCGAAATTTTGGCAATGGATCGGATCGCTGAAATTCACCGTCGTCTGCCCAATACCCACCTCGTGATGCACGGTTCTTCTTCTGTGCCTGAAGAACTTCTGCAAATTATCAACGAGTTTGGCGGTCAAATCCGTGAAACCTACGGTGTGCCTATTGAGGAAATCCAACGCGGTATCCAGCACGGTGTGCGCAAAGTGAACATTGACACTGATCTGCGCTTGGCGATCACGGGTGCAGTGCGCAAGGCTCTGGCTGAGGCTCCTTCTGAGTTTGATCCCCGCCACTTCCTCAAGCCCTCCATCAAAGCTACCCAAAAAGTCTGTGCCGATCGCTACATTGCCTTCGGCTGTGCAGGTCAAGCCAGCAAGATCAAATACACCACCTTGGAAATCTACTCCATCAAATACAAGAACGGGGAACTCACCCAAGTAGTGCAAAAAGAACCCGCTAAGGTCTAATTCACACCTCTCTACTAAGGAAATTGGTGGTACATTAACCATCAGTTTCCTTTTTATTTGTGAACAACTATGCGCATCGCCCATTTAGCGGATCTCCATTTAGGTTTTCACGCCTACAATCGCTTAAATAATAAAGGCATTAACCAGAGAGAAGCAGATGTATTTAATGCCTTTAGAGAAGCCCTGACTAAAATTAAAGACCTACAAGTAGAATTAGTCTTGATGGCAGGCGATATTTTTCATGTGCCACGCCCTAGTAATTTAACTATCATTCAAACCTTTAGAGAGTTAGATAAGTTTCAGCAAGATAGTTCTACCGAAATAGTGATGATCGCTGGTAATCATGATGCAGTGCGATCATCTGACAATCGCTGTATTTTAGAGTTATTTAAATCTTTACCCCGTACCCATGTGGCTAGCCATACCTTTACAGCAATTCCCCTCACCGAACACAATATTTTAGTTAGTTGTTTACCCCACAATGCCCTACTCAACCTTGATGAATTTGCAATCCAACCTAACCCTGATTATGCCTACAATATCTTAATGCTACATGGTACAGTGGATAGCGATCGGGTCAATGATTATGGCGGGCATGATGTACCCCGTTCCTTACTAATGAAAAAATGGGATTATATTGC
Organism: Pseudanabaenaceae cyanobacterium; assembly: GCA_046295715.1. Taxonomy (GTDB): domain Bacteria; phylum Cyanobacteriota; class Cyanobacteriia; order Pseudanabaenales; family Pseudanabaenaceae; genus JBKBMU01. Next base: position 12,206 of record JBKBMU010000018.1, on the reverse strand, counting down.
CTGCGGACATTATCATAGTTTTACTGATTTAGGTAATAATGCTTTCTATGCAGGTGCAATCGAGCGCACTAGTAACAACATTTGGGCGGAAGCAAATGAAGCCAAAGGTTTTATTGAAGTTGATTTAACTACAGCTAAAGTAACTTTTCATCAACTTAACTCGCCCCGCCCTACTATTGATTTACCAGTAATCAATGCCGCACATTTGACCCCAGACCAGATCAGTCAAGCTATTCAAGAGCATGCTGCCAGTGTAGATATAACAGATAAACTAGTACGCCAAAAAATTATCAACTTTCCTAGAATTTATAAAACCCAACTCAATCATCACTATATTCGCCAGTTACAAACTCAAGCTACCCATTACTTTCTAGATTTGCGATCGCCTGTAGTAGTAACAGCCACTCAATCTAACTCAAAAAGCAACAGCGGCTTAGAACAGGACATCCAAACCTTTCTGGAAAACTATCACTTACCAGCAGGGATCAAGCGAGAAGAATTTGTCAAGTGTGGTATCAGTTACATTCAGAAACATAGCTACTAGGGAACAAACTCCTGCCCTAACTCGTGATCACTCCATACTAAAGTAGAGCAACTCCATGTTTATCTTTCCCCCGCCTCTAGTAGCTAGACAGGCGAACAATATGAATCTTACCCCCTTGCGCTTCAGTCTGAATCTATTTCAACGGACTGTAAACGGTAGTTCCAACCAAAATGTCTTCATTTCCCCCACCAGTGCCCAGTTAGCTTTATCTATTCTTTATAATGGTGCAGAGGGGCAAACCAAGTTACAAATGACCAACTTGTTACTACCTAGAAATTTAGCCCTAGATATATTTAATACCCAGAGCAGTCAGTTAATCAAATCCCTTACTAGCGATCCTTCCATTACTCTACAAATTGCTAATTCAGTGTGGATTAAACAGGAATTTCCAGTCAAACCCAGCTTCATCGATCGCAGTCGCAAGTTTTTCAATGCCCTAATTGCCGTGCGCAATTTCGACGATCCTCTCCTCCCCATTGAAATTAACCGCTGGGTCAGCGATCGCACCAACAACAAAATTACTAAAATGGTTGATCAAATTACCCGCGACGATCGGATAATTATCCTGAATGCCATTTATTTCAAGGGCACTTGGGCAAGGAAGTTTAACAAAAATCTCACCCAGCCCGAACCTTTTCAGTTAGCTACTGGCACAACTAAAACTGTTTCCATGATGCGACAAGACGGTAGCTTTTTCTATCTGGAAAATGATCTATTCCAAGCAGTGCGATTGCCCTATGGTCAAGGGCGGTTTAGCATGCTAGTTTTTCTGCCTAAATCCAATCAAACCCCAGCTAAATTAGTGCAATCTCTGTCTCAAGAAAATTGGCAATTATGGCTCAGACAATTTCGTGCCAGTGACGGCAGTTTAAGTCTGCCCCGCTTTCGCATGGAGTATGAAATTAAATTGAACGATATACTACAACAGATGGGCATGGTAGATGCTTTTCGTGGCAGTCTGGCAAACTTTCAGGGACTTACCGATGGGAGGGTATTTGTTAGCTTGGTCAAACAGAAAACTTTTATAGAAGTCAATGAAGAAGGCACAGAAGCTGCAGGAACTACCCAAATTAATGTTAGTGTAACTTCCGCCCGCCCGCCTATGAACCGCTTCCAAATGGTGGTCGATCGCCCCTTCCTAATAGCAATTTATGACCAACAAACTGATTCAATTTTATTCCTGGGGGCAATTTACGATCCTTGATACAGTTTTTTCCCCTGTGCGAGCCACCATCCAATTCAATTCACCACCGCTGGGGTTTCTTGGGAGAGTGGCTCAAAAAGTCTTTTGGGTAAGGGATTCTAAACCGGCTAACTAAGAATTTTGTCAATAATTGCCGCTGGCTCAATCTGGTCGATCGCCTCTGCCTTGATAAAACGGATGCGGGGATCGCTCAGTGTAGGCAATAACTTAGCAGGGTCAGTCGGGCCAAACAGAGCCAGCATCGCTGTTCCCACTGCGATCCCAATGTGCATGGGAGCACTGTCCGTACATAACAATAAATTTGCCCCACCGATCAATGCCGCCAACTTGCCCAAATCAGGGGGAGCCACAATCGGTAGCTCAGGCAAGATTTGGCGTAATTGATTGATAAATTCCGTATCCTCAGGACCTTGAATTGCCACCACAGGCAGACCTATTTTCGGTTGGATCGTACGGATCACTTCTGCCCACTTGCTGGGCGGATAAATTTTGTAGATGCCCTTACTCACCGCCAAATTACTAGACCCCCCATGCAGTAGAATGTAGCCATCAGTCAGTTGCATTTGGGCTTGCACCTGCTTTGCCCACTCCAGATCAGTTTTATTGAGAGTCAATTGCACAGGGGGACAGGGGCGATCGATCCCCAGCCCTCTTACCAGATCGTGATACATTGCCGCCCCATACTGGTCAGGATTCAGCGGCACAGTCTGGGTCAGAAAAAAGTCAGCCTGACCTGTATAACCTACGCGCACAGGAATCCCCGTCAGCCACAGCAAAAACCGCACTGTCCACCTTGTCCCTAGGCTCAACACAGCATCATAACTCCCCTCCCTGATCGTGCCTACCAAATTGATAATGTCCCCCAGGCTATTATTAGCCTTGAAATCAAATGTGATTTTCTTATCAACTAGGTTACAGAGACTGTAAGCAATAGCCGATCGCGGTTCCACTACCACATCCAAACTAACTTTGGGATAAACCTGCTTCAGGGTGGTCAAAGTTGGGAAAAATAACAGTTGGTCTCCCACACCACCAGGCACTAGGGCAAGAAATTTTCTCATAGTCGATCCTCAAACTGCCTCCGCTACCGACCACAGGCAATAACACCTCAGTCTAAAGATATGTTACAGGTTTAGAAGACGATGCGCAAATTGCCAACCCGACCGCTCCTTGCCACCGTCAAAATTGCCACCTGTGGACGACTGTCCAAGTAGTCAATCAACTCCTGCACATCTTCCAAACGGCGACCATTCAGAGCTAACAGCCGGTCTCCTGGGCGCAGACCCACCCGACTAGCGATCGAACCCGGCTGTACCGACTCAATAATCAGGGTATCTGTATTCACCGTTACACCCAAACGGGGACGATCAGGACTGACACCACGGCGGGGCTGCTCAGGTACGCGAGCGATCGGCGGATTATTGGCATTCTGAGCCACAAACGATCGCACCGCCCCCACACTAGTAGAAAAACTGATCCCTGTATTGCCCCCACTGGGAGTAACCCGAATCGCCTTATTGACCCCGATCAGTTCCCCTCTGGAATTTAACAACGGCCCACCCGAACTACCCGGGTTGAGGACAGCATCTGACTGCAAATCCCCATTGCGCGGGCTAATCCTACTGAGAATGCCCGTAGTTAATGTCCCCGACAACCCAAACGGCGCACCGATCGCAAATACCCGCTGTCCTACCGCAATACTCTTGGGGTCAGCCAAGGGAATAGTCGGGAAGCGCTCCGTACCATTGGTGCGCAAACGAATCAACGCCAGATCACTGCGGCGATCGACAGCAATAATATCCCCCACATAGGTTCTACCATCTTCTAGGCGTACCCGTACCGTACCATCACTGAAACGCACTACATGTTCATTGGTCAGGACTAGCCCCCTACTGTCAATAATACTCCCCGACCCGTTGCCATTCCCCGGCAGGACAGTAACCACCGCCGGATTGGCTTTACGATAAACCTCAATTGCAATCTGTTCATCTGTACGCGTAGCTTGGGCGATCCCTGGCAGGGCGACAGGCACTACACCACCCGCCCCCAGTAAAGCGGCTGATATTGCCCCCAGTAACCTCACCTTGACACTCATACCCAAAATCAACCTCAAAAGTTCTAGCGGAGACTCATTCATTGACTAGGGGTGAACTGTACTGTTCCCTACTTGCCCTTCTGATCCTTGAGACGGTAGGTAATCCTGCCCTTGGTTAGATCATAAGGAGTCAGCTCCACCTTCACCCGATCGCCCGGCAGAATTTTGATATAATTACGGCGGATTTTCCCAGAGATATGGGCCAAGACATTGAAGCCATTGTCAAGGTCGACCCGAAACATGGCATTGGGCAGGGAATCAGTTACTGTACCCTCAATCTCAATAGCATCCTGTTTAGACAAGCGATATTCTCCTTATGCGTAACTACCAGCTTATATTATAGTCGTAACTCCCAAAGATTCGCTACTTTTAGATTGTAAGGTTCCCAGGGAATAGTTGCTCAGCACCACTAACCCAATAAACAGTCCCAAGTTACAGACTGCTACCGCAATCGGCATAACTTGTTGTAAATACACAGGTATATTGTGCCATAATGATTCATAATTATACTCTACATAGACATAACTAATGTTAACAAGAGCAGTAACAGTGAATAGGCCATACAAAAACTTTACCTTATTGATATAGCTACCAGCGATCAGTAAAAATGGCAAAGCATAGACAATATACCTCTCATGCATTCTCGTCCCTAACATAAATACTGCTATTAGTAACAAAGCGGTAGCAGTAAATAAACTGGTTGGATTTCTCAGCAACAAAACTGCTACCCAAACTAAAACTACAACTAATAACAGTAAGCCAATAGTTTGATAACTCATTCCCAACCATACACTACGATCTGACTGCCAATTAGCCATAATCCAGACATTGAAAGCATTGACAGTGGCATAGGGATAGACATTTGCGCCCGCTATAAATTGCTTGTACAGAAAGTGCCAAGGGGTGCTCAACCAACTCAGTAAAGAACTGGGCTCAATTTTCTGCCAAACAAACGGTAGCACTGACAACCAGACGCTCACTAGACTGGCAGTAATCCCTAACAACCATTGCCATAGGGATCGTTGCCGTAATTGGGAAAAAATCAAAATAGGAGCTAGGAATAAACCTTGGGGCTTCACAATTACTGTAAGTGAAGTAATAATAATTGCTAGTACAAACTTATCCTTTAGTAATAGATAAACTGTTGCCAGCATCAGAAAAATAACTACACTATCTATTTGTCCCCACACTGATGATAAAAATATCAACACTGGATTAAATGCGTAAATTATTGCCCCTATCTGTGCACTTTTTACGCTGGTTATATTACACAGAATATAAAAAATTAGTAGCGATGCCCCCAGATCAGCTACAGCAGGCACTAGTTTAATTAAAAAAGTTAGCAAATTCTGGTCAGTGTGGAGTAAAAATGGGTCAAACCACTGGTAAATTTGTCCAGTTAGCCACAATACATACATATAACCAGGGGGATAGTCGCACCAGCCAGAGCCGTAGAAGTTAGGCAAACCGTAAACTAATAGAGCCATTGACCAAGCCTTAAAGGAATTGATATCAATACTAAAACCGTTGGGGAAAGACATTAAAACTAAGCGCACTAGTAGTGAAAGACTCAGCCACCACCACAAGGGTAATTGAGGAAACATATTGTACCAATCTCAAATATGTAGTAGCATTACTATTATAGATAAAAGAGTTTAACTTTACTCATGGGGAGAGATAGAAACAATTAGGTAATGTTTTTCTGATGCATTCCTGAGTTTTATTGCTTATTTAGGAAACTTGTAAATACATCTATGGGTAAATTTTGGTGGTTTCTAGGTGCAGGCATATTTTTGGCATTCAGTGTGTGGCTGAGATTTATCAATCTATCAGAATTACTTGAAATTGGAAGCACTTCAATTAGTGCTCCTTTTTTCCCGTTGGTATTTATCTGCATCTATACGATCGCTACCTTATTAGTTTTACCTGCTACTATTTTCAACATTGCTAGCGGTGCATTATTTGGGATAGGGTGGGGTTTAGTATTAGCGACTATAGGTTGTTGGTTAGCGGCGATCATCGGTTTTGCAGTAGGTCGTAAATGGGGAGTTAGTTGGTTACAAACCAGATTTGCTAACCAATGGTTAAACTGGTCTTTAGTGATAAATAAAGCAGGCTTAGGCTACACAATTACCACTAGAATTCTACCGTTGATACCCTACGGGGTAGTTAGTTTAATGGCAGGTTGTACACCTATTAGTGTGCGTGACTATGCCATCGGTACAATTATTGGTACACCTTTAGGACTTGCGCCCTTCGTGATTTTAGGTTACGGCGGTAAAGAGTTATTATTCTCTCACCACACCCTAGCTTTGTGGGGAGCGATCGCTACTACTTTGTTACTAGGTATTGCTACAATCTGGTGTAGAAGCAAGGTAGCAGGGATGAACAATGATTAACTTTACTGCTTTACTTAGTAAACTAAACCGCCAATCTCTGAGTTCTCATTTTGGATTTATAGTTGCTAGTTTAGGGATATTTCTAGTTGCTTTGGGCATGCGAGTATGGCAGATAAACTCATTACCTTATCCTGTGTTTGATGAGGTTTTTTTCCCAGTGTACACAGAAGAATACTTGAAAGGTAAACCCACTTGGGAAGGGCATCCACCTCTGAGTAAATATCTAATTATGTGGGGGATTTTAATCTGGGGACATAATGAATTTGGCTATCGCTTACCTACAGCAATTTTTGGCGCATTGATCCCCGTACTACTGATCGGCATTACCTATAGATTAACGGGACAGAAACTACTCTCTTTATTGGTAGGTTGCCTAGCTTTAACCGATGGTCTTCTATTAGTAGAATCCCGTTTTGGTTTGATCAATTGCTTCCTAGTAGCTTTGGGATTAGCGGGTCAGTTAAGTTTACTGACAGGCTTACAACAAACGGGGAAATATCGGCATTTACTATTGGCTAATAGTGGGTTATTAATGTCAGCCAGTGCCTCTATAAAGTGGAATGGTTTGGGTTTTCTTCTCACTGTATATGTGCTAAGTACCCTAGTGTTAGTAGTCAGTACACTATTTCCTAAACAGATAAATAAATTAGGGATCATTGCAGAGATAAATAAAGTCCCTGCTTGGGCGTACATTAGCTATTTTTTTGCAATACCTGCAATTTTCTATATTGGTCAATGTATTCCCCACTTAATGTTGAATAATGGTGGGATCGCCGATCCAATTGCCTCTTTTATTGCACTCCAAAAACATATTATTTGGTGGCACACTAGCGATAGTGTTACAGGTACTGATTCCATGAAACTAAGTCATCCCTATTGTTCACCTTGGTATTCATGGGCAGTAATGGCAAGACCAATAGGCTATTACTTCAAGGCAGAAGGGGATATTTTCTACGATGTCCATGCCCTAGGCAACCCTATTTTATGGTGGCTAGCGACCCTATCAATCTTGATTTTAACTGGGGTTGGTCTAAAAGTTTTAGACGGAACGATCGCATATGTTCTCATAGGCTATTCAGCTAACTATTTGCCGTGGATGTTGCCAAGTCGTTGTTTATTTGTGTACCATTACATGAGTGCTTTATGTTTTAGTTTAATTGCTTTAGCTCTGGTTTTATGGTATTTATGGCAAAGACAAACCCTACCTAAAATAATAGCTGGTATTTGTTGGTTAGCAATAGTTATGAGCTGGTGGTATTTTTCTCCTATTTGGTATGGTGTACCTATTAGCACCCAGTCCTTTTATCAAAGAATGTGGTTCATGCCAAATCAATTTGGCTGGTTTAACTGGATTTGATCTCTTTGTCAGATTTCTCATGAGAATGGGTATAATCTTGTCAGTCGCTTGAATGCTAATTTATGCGGATTCCCTCTGTGTCTGTAGTTCTGCCTGCTTGGAATGAAGCAGAAAATATCGCCAGTACTCTTGAGCAATGCTTTACTTACCTAGACCAGTTGGGGATCGACTACGAAATAATAGTGGTCAATGACGGTTCCACTGACGCTACAGGCGCGATCGCTGAACAGATAGCTGAAAGTAATCCCCGCTTGCAAGTACTCCACCATAGCCGCAACTTAGGTTATGGAGCGGCACTCCGTACAGGTTTTGACCATACTAGTAAGGATTATATATTTTTAATGGACAGTGATGGGCAGTTTGATATTCAAGATATGGATCGCTTATTGGCAAAATTGTCTGACCAATGCCAGATTATTATTGGCTATCGCTACAAACGGGCTGACCCTATTATTCGCTACATCAATGCCAAGATGTATCACATTTTTATTTGGTTAGTGTTGGGACTCAAGTTTAAGGACATGGATTGTGCCTTTAAACTATTTCCCCGCAGTTACTACCGTGCAGTCCGTCCAATTAAATCCAACGGGGCATTGTTTAGTGCGGAGTTATTGTATAAATTTACCCATACAGGTTTTCAATTAATGGAAGTACCAGTCAGGCATTTTCCTAGAAGATTTGGTCAACAATCAGGTGCAAAACTGTCAGTAATTCTCCGCATGTTCTGGGAATGCTGGCTACTGAAAACTGAGTTAGATAAAGAGCAGGCATTGGTTTTCAACCTACCTAAAGCGATCGAAGTTATTGAATGATGATGAACAACTCGTGGCCCAGTGGCATTTGAATACAAATGTTGAATGTTAAGATTTTGAGACTTGGTATCTAAATATGTATTGGATGTGTTGATACATAACTCTCTTGCTTGTTGGCATTATTACTATTATCAATATTGAGTTAGTTGCAAGAAAGGATTTAATTCTTCTACTAAGTATTGTGTCGGGATTCAACACAATAGGTTGCAGTTAATGCAAGGAGATAGTAAATAGGGGATAAGCTTTGATAGGGCAGAGATAAGCAAGTTTCATGCTTTTGCTGGTTGGACTATGGCTAGGGTGCTCTACAGTTAAATGTGAAGTTTTATGTTGATATTAACACTATTGCAATATCCTATGACCTAAGCGCTTAGCTTTTGGGGGATACTCTTGTATCACACGGCGGTTACGACGAAGAATCGGTACTACGTGCTTCGCACTCCTTTGCCCATGCTCCATTGGGGTTATCCCTGCGAACTACACGAATACAACTTGTGACATCCAACTCTTACATATCTACAAGGTTTTGATGATGCCCTGCAGAAAAACCCTAGCATGACCCCGCCCCAGGCACCAACTGTAAAACTTGCTTCTTAGGAATGTGCCCCTCCTCACTCTTGGGAAAGGAAACTAAAAACTGGGGAGATCTCATCTCCGCAGTAGATGGACAACCTGGAGCAGTAAGTGATGTCGGTGAACCAGTAACAAGAATCCCTATCCTTCAGGACGGAGACTATTGCACTAAACCCGTAAACATTATCTTCGTTTTGTCCTTTTCTTAGATTTTTTAATAAGATTCTCTGTCAGGTGTTCCTATTGTGCTTGTATGGTTTCTAGGGTTTGGTTAAATTTATCACCGATCCCCTCGAGGTTATCATTTACCTGTTGCACCGCCCAAGCATCAAAATCACTCAACCGGTTGCCGATTTGGGATTGCATCTCCCGCCATACTTGCTTGATGTGGTGGGGAATACTGACTTTTTTGCGCACTGCCATATTGCCAAGACTACCTAAAAATTATGCCAAAATTCACCCCCCTCTGGTACATCACTCCAATACATAGAACTGTTCATAACAGGACTTGCGCTAATTTTCAGAGAGTAAGAAAAACTGCGATCCCTCAACAGTATTCCACAGTGCTACATTTAGCATGTTGCCATTCCACACCATTAAAGCTTCAGATGTTCTAGGTTGATTGGGCCTAGTTGGGTGCGGGGATCAATTGACAGGTATGGTTATCAAACCAAATTTTCTTTTTGGGGACAGGAATGCCTAAGCACTTGGCAGAGCGGCTACTCAATGCCTGCCACAGAGTGAGAGGAGGCAGTAATTGTGTCTGGACAAAGGTACGCCACAGTTGGGGGAGAGCTTCAACTATTTTTTGACTATGGTGATTTTCGCCTAGTTTGGAAATAGTTAATGCTGGACCAGATTTGAATAAAAAATAAAGCAGGGTTTCAAGTTACAGCAATTTGCACAGCAACTTACTACTCAGGCTGAAGTGATTTTCTCTTTTATGTCAATAGAATAAGTTTTCATCGGGTTCTCAAACTTTAGATTATTTACTTTTGACTGTATCACATCAAGTTGCGAGTTGCTGTAATAATATTGGGGGCGCGGGGCTAGTGCCCTTGGGGGTTTCGCCCCCACCTCAAAAATTATTGACTCATTTGATACCAGCAAATAAACTTCTTTATCTAGGCAGTGGCAGGGTATGATAGGAAAAACAGCCAAGAGTGGAGAAGATGGGTGCGGAGGAACTGCTAAAAAGATATGCCTCTGGGCAAAGGGACTTTGCAGGCAGTAACCTGATGGGGGTAGATTTGTTGGGGGCTGACCTGATTTCCATCAACCTTGCTAAGGCGGAACTGAAAAGAGCTAATTTGATTTTTGCCTATCTGAACAAGAGCAACTTCAATGGAGCTAACTTAACTGCAGCGCGATTGGGGGGGGCAATTCTCAATCAATCTTCTATGATGAATGCTAATCTGGGCTACGCTGATTTACATGGCTGTTCCTTACAACGGGTCAACTTGTTCTGTGCTAACCTGCAACACGCTAACCTCATGGATGCCAACCTTTCTGAGGCAGATATGCGGGCAGTAAACCTGCGATCGTCCAATCTGCGCTGTGCGATCTTGAGAGCGGTGTTGATGCGAGAAGAACGGGGCTATCCCAATGTAAACATGCAAAGTTGCGACCTGCGCAAGGTGGATTTGCGGGGCGGTAACCTCACGGGTGCAGATTTGAGTGGTTCGGATTTAACAGGAGCAAACCTAAGCGAGGCGACTTTGAATCGGGTCAATCTGCAAGGCTGCATCCTCCAAGGGGTCAATATGCGGGGCACAATTTTTACCGAGTCTAATCTGGCAGGGGCAGTGCTGTCCTACTCGGATATGGATGGAGCAAACTTCACTAGAGCCGATTTGAGTGGGGCGGATTTGAGTCAGTCCAATCTCAGCAGGGTCAATCTTGCTAAAACTAGGCTCACCAGTGCCAACCTTAGTTATTCTGTGTTCTATCAGGCAATTTTGGCGGGGGCTGACCTCAGCCGTGCCAATATCAGCAGTGCCAACCTCACCCAAGCTAGTTTAGTCGATGCCTATCTGGTGCGGGCAACCTTGGATGGCTCAGACTTGACCGATGCTCTACTCACTAGGGCAGAACTGAGCGGCTCCAGTATGGTAGATGTTATTCTCAAGGGCGCAACTATGCCCGACGGTAAAGTCAATCCCTAAGTAAAATATATGGATATTATAGATGAAGTTATCGCTGACCTAGAAAATGATGACAACCTGCTCAGAATCAAACGCCTGTTGCTGTATGTCTCGAGGGGGGTGTGGGCAAAAAATGTAGATGAAGTGTCTTGCTTTGGTCTGCGCCAGTTGATTGAAGAAGTGCTGGTAAATGTGCCCGATCCTGATACTATGAAACGCACTCTGAGCGAGCAGGTTCGCAATTTAAACAATCGCCCTGAGTATGTGGAGTCTGCTGATAAAATCATTGGCTCGATCGGGTTTCTCTACAATATGCGGGATCAGTTTGATTTGAAGATTGTGCAATCTACACCCAGCCAAGACCATCAAACCCTCCAAAAACCTGAATATATTCCCAATCCTTTCGATCTGCGCTCAGAAATCTGTCGCAATGCCAGCCCGCTCCAAGCCAAAATCTTGATTTATTCAGCCTTGTACCAGCCCTTTAGCCCCAGAGAACGGGACTGGTCCCCCATTGCTAACTATGATTTGGATGACTTTCTGCAAGTTTTATATCAAACCTGTAACTCAGCCCAAGAATTAAAAGATCGCCTCTATTATGCTGCCCAAAACAGTGAATTGCCTGAAGATAATCAGAGAACCGCAGGTATTATCTATCAAGCCATGCGATCTCTCTTTCCTAGTAGTTAGTGCTCGCACCTAATTTCATTTGAATTGGGATAGGTCTTAAGCTGAAACTAATTTGCCCCCTACCCCTCTGCAGGGAAAAGTCAAAAGCGTTGAATCTCTGTAATAAAAGTTAATATTAGAGGTGAGATTTACCCTGCCATAGGCTCAACCCCTAAGACTTGCATTAAGGTACAATGTCTGCCTATTTCTATCTGTAGATACCGTAATTTCTCAATCAGTTCAGTAGGCTTGTTCTTTGAACTCTTAAACGATGTTTTGAATTCGTCGAATACAAGGGAGATGAACTTGCCCGAAGTACGGGACACGAATTTGTTTCATAGTGTTTCATCTTTGATAGCGCTTCAACCCCCGTTTGTGAGACGGGGAGGGTGTGAAACTCATACAAAAA
>JBKBMU010000017.1:0-17999 GCA_046295715.1 Pseudanabaenaceae cyanobacterium | reverse complement strand
GAGTGTGAATGGGATAGTCAAGCAAATATACATGGTGTTGATTGCGTATTTAATTTTAGAGCTAGTAGATATTCCTGGATCCTTTGGGAGGAAACTGTTAGATAAGTTACGATATTTGCAACTAGAACTGAGTCGGCGATGTTCCATCGTCCATTGGCGCTTTGATTGGCAGCCAGAGCTCCTTGTCTCTTGAAATGTTAATTTTTGTTGCAGAATTCAACACTTCTGGGGTTTGCCATCAAACTTCAACGAATCCTCCTTGACCAATCGCCGCATCAAGTCGGATACATCACAGGTATGCACCCCATCGCGGAAGCAACCCTCAAAGCGATCGCCATCCAGCAGCGCCAGGAAAAGCTGGAAGTGGAGTTGCCGTCATCAACAGAAAATGGTGGGTTAGCGTTGATAGCAGCTTACCGAGCTTATAACGCTTGGTTTCCTTGATTTCACCGCCAAAAAATGAGGCAGACATTTTGTGAGCCTCATCCACCACCACCAGATCCCAATCCGTTTGCCCAAGCTTGGGTTGCAGGTGTTCATTGCGACTGGGCTTGTCCAACCGAACGATGACCAGTGGCATTTCTGCAAAGGCGTTCCCAGTGCGAGCCGCCTCGATCCGGTCATTGGTCAGAATCTCAAAGGGCAGATGAAACTTTTGAAACAGCTCATCCTGCCGCTGTACAGCCAGACTGCCAGGACAAACAATCATGCACCGTTGTAAGTCTCCCCGAATCAGCAATTCACGGATAAACAGTCCAGCCATGATGGTTTTTCCGGCTCCCGGATCATTCGCCAGAAGAAAGCGCAAACGGTTGACCGGTCAGCATCTCGCCATATACCGCCGTGATTTGGTGGGGCAGGGGTTCCACCAACGAGGTATGCACCGCCAGCAGCGGATCATAAGTGCGCCAGTTGAATGCGATGGGCTTCAGAAACCAACCGCAGCAAAGCACCATCCCCATCGAAGCTCCACGGTCGCCCTTCGGTGACAATTTCTAAGGTTGGCTCGCGATCGCGAAACAGAAGCTCAGTGTGAGGTTGACCGTTCCCATCCTTGTAGATCAGCTCAACTACGTCACTGCCATGCCACTTTGCATCAATGACGGTAACGTTTTGATTCGGCAATATGCCCTTGACGGTAGTACCACGGGTGAGGTCTTCTAGGTTCGCCATAGACTAAGAGCTTCTGGGAATAGGGTCACCGTCAACAGTCCAGCATTTACCATTACCCGCCCCCCTATAGGTAATATCTTAACAGAGGACTCAAATGACCCACAGCATCAGTAGTCCTATCTAAGTCACTCGCTGTCATTGATTTAGATGACACGGACAGTGTGGCATACGATCGCCCACAGCAGGGCAAAGCCTAACGGGAGCAGTAATTTGTTATGTTGTGTAGATTTTTACAACGATCGCCCATCAATTCTCATTGACACCAGCGCCCCTTGACCGACAACATAACGCCTCAAATCAGCGATGGCAGATAACTTTGAAGGTCACACCAGTGGCTCTCAACCCTTCACTAGATTTGCATTGTTTGGCTGCTGCAAATACTACTGTTTTTGCCAGTGCTCGAGGTATGGATATTCTTGTTTAAGAATTAACCTAAATTTCGGCATCAAGTGTAGGGGCTTTATTAACTATAACATCCCAAACAATGTCATAGTCAACACCAAAGTAGCTATGAATTAATCGATCGTGCATCCCAGCCATAGACCGACACTCAATCACATCGTATTTTTGCAACTGTTTGACAGCTTCGCCAATTACTTCAATACTACGAACATAAGCGCGCTTGAGCGTTTCATCTTGCACAAATTGTTCTTGTCTAAACTCGTAGAACTCGTCATGATGTAGGTCGTTTCATCAAAAATATGCTGTAAATATTCACGAGCCGACAGAGACATACTTGACCTCATCTAAAATACGCGGACCAATATAAGGGCTTAATGACTCTACAGTGACCAGGTCAACTGCTCTGCCAAAGAGATCTTGTAGAAAAAAGGATAGGGCACCTCTATAAATCAAGAATAAGCGGTCGCAGGGGCGCAGCCCCCGTCACTGGTTCTTGATAACATAGGCATTCCAGCGAGATGACTTTCTGCTGGCTCGAATAAATAGAGGTGTCCATAAGAGAGTTCCCAAATCACTACTCTTGAGGTCGTAATTTTGACCGAATTTTCTTCACAAGCAATGATCGCGCTAATGTACTTTATACCCTATTGTGGGAGATGTTCCTGTTAAGTTGAGGAATAAACCCTGATCGCTGTCTCTTCCAATCTTGAGCAAGTTTGGTATCCTCACCGTCGATTCGGTTAGAAGACCTGGGAGAAGCATTACTTGACTTCACCACGATCATGACCTCTATCCATGGCTCGATCGGGCTGTGAAAACTTACCTGTGTGGGGGGGAGTGGATGCTTTACTGCTGGTTGGTTATTACGGGAACACCCTGAAATTGCATGGCGACTTTCACCTGCGTTGTCAGACCATTCCCAGCGAGAGTTATTTGGAGCAACTGCCGGGGGAGGTGGTTATTTTCTACGACCGGGACGAGGCGGGGGAACGGGGAGCAACAAAGTTAGCCCAACGGTTGGGCGATCGGGCCAAGATGGCCACGGTTCCGGCACCAAAGGACTACCGCCAAGGGTGGGGCATTTCCGATGCCCTGAATGGCGGGTTCACCCTTGATGACATTCACCAAGCGGCGCACCAAGCGCAGATAATGGAATTGCCAACCCCGGGGGAATTGACCTTCAGTTTGGCGATGCAAAAGGTGGGGGACATCCTCACCCGTTACGAGCAGGTAGCCCAGCAACGGTGGTATGTGGGGGCTTTAGCGAAGCAGTGGGGTCGTCCAGTGGGGGCGTTGCTGGAAATGTACCAAACCCAACACTTGGAGAGCCTTCCCCAACCCACTCTGGACATGCAGGATTTTTTACAACAGAAGCAAGCGGAGCGCCAGTGGTTAATGCGGGTTTTTTACCTTTGGCAACGACCACTTTATTGGTGGCGGATGGGGGGTGGGCAAGTCCTTGATTCCAAACCCCGATGGGGACGTTGATTCCATTCGGGGCAACCGACCGGCGCACCAACAGGCGATAAAAGATTACCTCAACACCCTGCCTTCCCGACGACCCACCCGCCATTAATACTTGGGCAGTTGCACCTTGTTGACCAGGTGGCCGTAGGTGCACTGACCATACGTAAACGCCTGCGCCAACGAGCCAGTTTGTTCGAGGATGTGCGACAAACAGGTATGGCGGGCGATGTAGGGCGGTCGGTGGGGAATACCGGCTTTTTTGCAAATAGACCGCCACCACTGTTGCGAAAAATTGTGGTCGTCTATTGCGCCGCCTTGGGGGCAGTGAATACTAGGTAATCATCCTCTTGTTTTTGCTTGCGCCCCTGGAAAATCGCCACCAATTCACTGCCCAGAGGCAAGATGCGATAACCCCCGGTTATTGGTACTCTTGCGCTTTCTTGGGTTCCGGGCGGTATTTGACTAGGGTGACATCAAAGGCACCGGCGGCCACATCCTGTTCAATCTCATTCGCCAGTTTTTTGGCCTGCTTCCGGTTAGCAGCGGTGTCCGGCAGACTTAGAGCGAGGGAAAACCGCCTGGCTCGATACCGCCCCCAGTACCAGCATCCCATTCCCATCCACCGTCTACAGGGAGACGCTTCCCTTCTTGGCTCGCTTCTTGTCCAGCTTGACCCATTTACGGGACAGCGGCTCAAATTTATGTAGCCCAATTTGTGGCCTAAACCGCCCCAATGAACCCCAACCATACCCAACCCGTACTTACAAGCATACCCACAAAATCCTGATGGAAGTGGGTAAAACTCACATGGGCAATACTGGATTCGAACCAGTGACCCCTTCCGTGTGAAGGAAGTGCGCTACCACTGTGCTAATTGCCCTCTAGGGTCATTTAGTGTAACACAAACTGAGTGGTTTGGCTACAATACAGAATCCCGAATTTCACATCCATCAGGAAAATGCCCTCTGCATGTAAACATGTAAAACAGGGTGTCAGAATCGCCAGTTCAGAGAAGCAGCAAAACTACGACCCGGCTGGGCAAAGCGGCCCACTCGTGCTACATCCGCAGGGTTGTTTCTATTCAAACCAGAAAAACGCAAATCAGAGTAGTCAAAATAGAGAGTATCAAATAGATTAAATACCCCTAAATTCAGGGTAAGTTGGGGTGAGAACTTCACAAAGCCTGTTAAATCCACAAGTACATAATCATTGGGAATAATAACCACATTGGCTATATCCCCTGTACCGATCGTCCCTGTCGGTAGGCGGTCTGGCACTCTAGGTTTCCACATAAGTAGCGGTTAAATCCACTCCCCATTGCTCCTCGGGCGCACGATAGGGCAATCCTGCTACTTGTCGGCAGAGGTTGATTTAATCCCTTGTCATCCCCCACAGCAAACCAAGAGAGCCAAGAATACTAAAGCCAAATCGTTCTGGACTAAAGCGCAACTCGCCACTAGCTTCTATGCTATAGATTTCCACACGAGGGCGATTGATAGCTTGGAAGATAATATTTGGCACTCCTCCTGTCCGAGCAACTTCAGCATTAGGCAAGATGAAATTGTTGTAGAAGTTATAGAAGCCCACTAGACTGAATTTACACTGAATTTACCTTGAGGGAAATTTCCTCTGATCCCAATCTCAAAATTGTCACTTGTTTCCGCAGTGGAAGTAAAATTGGCAGGGGGCAGGGCACCATTACGAAAATAGTCAGCATCAGGGCTCGTTGTCAAGTTATAGAAGTCTATCCGAATGCCCGGAATTAAATACCCGGAATTAATTTCTATTTCATCCTGTAGGAATAAGCCAAAACGAGAAGTATCAGAGTCTGGAAAATCCTTGGTGGGATAGATGTCAGGGATCGCAAATCTGGTACGCACACCCGTAACTAGGTTGGTCTGTATTCTATCTCTGGGGCGTTCGTTCCGTTGGAAAGATAGTTCTCCCCCATAGGTGAGGCGATGTTTAATGTCCCCTGTCTGGAAAATACTAGTGAGTTGTAAATCTACACCCCCGATCTTGTCAAAGAATTGATTGAACCCTTCCCGAACTAGTATATTCGGTCCACCCTCTACCGCCCGACGGAATTCAACAGAAGTTTCAGGAGTTTCGGTCTTCTGATAGTAGACCAGGAGCTTTGCCAGTTGAATAAAACTGGTACTGTTGGGATTATTGAACTGATATTCCACCCTCAAACGGGTGCCATTTGTTCGCAAACCAGAGGTAAGGCTAGTAGTGAGGGCAGAAAATGCTCCATCAACCAAGTTAGCGGGCGCAAGGATAATTTCTGTGGAGCGGTTGAATACTTCACCTGTCAATTGCAGGCGACTGAACTCATCCAAGCGAAAGTTCAATTTAGCGAGATAAGAATTATTGTTCCCAGTCTGCCTATCCACAAATCTGTCTTCTGCATCTTTGCGCTGTAGTTCTGTAAAGTCTCTTCTGGTGTAAGTGAATAATCCTTCCGTAATTTTGTCAGGAGTGCGAAATGCCACTGTACCAATGCCACTGAAACGGCGAGCGCGGAAGTCATAGCCAATGGTGAATTCATAATAATCATTTTTGCCGACCCAATCTAGTAAATCCTTCGGATCGAGTGTTTGGAAAGAAACTGTACCCCCTAAAGCATCGCTGCCGTACAAGGCTGAACCTGCACTACCCAAGATTTCAATTCGATTCAGAGTACCCACATCCCCAAAGTCTCTACCTGTGTAGAGAGTCCTACCTAGAATGTTGAACTCTCTCGGCAATCTAATTCCATCGACTTGGAGTAGTACCCGATTCCCCTCAATCCCCCGAATGTTAATGCCTCTGAAGCCAAAACAGGGATCCACGATCGTGTCAATGTTTGGCTCATTTCTGAGCAAATCTCTGGGATTAGTATATCTTCCCTTCTAATGATCGAATGATCGTGATTGAACCGGGAGTATCTAAGAGTTCACGGAGAGTTCTGGTGCCTGTAACCGTGATGTCAATCTCATCATCTGCGGGGAGACTAGTCTGCTGGGATAGCAATTGGGCTGACTGTATCTGCGGTAATTGACTAGTAGTTTTAATTTCTGGGGTGATGTCCTCTGCTTTAATAGGATTGACTCCTAATAAAATCAGAGTAGAGAGACTGAAGATGATCAAAGGATTGTTTTTCATAAGGCGGACCTCCTCACTAGATAAATGGGAAAACTTTTAGGTGGGTTGGCGGTTGGCTAATTTGCGCAGCTTTCGGGTGGCTTGCTCGATCGCATGACCCCGGGTTCACTAGGCCGTGGTAGTCAAAACTGCCTTTAACTCTTTCCAGAAGGACTGTTCCGCAAACTCCTTGAGAATGTCGCTGTTAGGCATGGGTATTTCCACAAGGGCGATCGCTTCAGGATTGGACTTTAAGACGCTTTCAGGCCAGAGAGCAACATAGCCTTGGATCGGGCTAGCTCCTTGCAAATCGGCGGCAAGGTTGGGAATATTGAAACTCTCCCTGCCCAGCTGTTCTTATTCGGACTGAGAATCGGCTCTAGAAGGGTGCGAAAGTGTGGCATGGCAACTAGCCAATAGCTAAATGAGAGTAGATGTGAAAAATACTTTATCACTAATGCAGTTAGATGTCAATTGCAAGTTTGCATAAAATCAGCTACAACTGTTTCCAGTAAATTGCCTGCATAATTTCATCTCCACGCTACCTTAGATGAGTTTCTCAATGATGGGTCCTGTTTCTTTTAGAGAGGAGAAGGCATTATGAAACTCGCCGAACTGCTCAGAAGATCGCTTCCTCGCCAGTAGGGATCACCAGCCTAATGTTAGCATGGCAGTGCTAATGAATAAGGATGAAACAGCGCATTCTGTAACGCCTACGACCTACGGCGCATCAATGAAGTCCTCTACTGCTGTTTGAATCAGGTGATTACCAAGGAATTTCCCAGTGCAGAACTGGCACTCGCTCAACTCTAGGGACCGGAAATTGACAACATCTAAAGATTTGATTGTATTCCATCATTAGCCATTGATTGGCTGCTGTTTAACTATAGTTAATCAGTCTCATCTTATCCTGTTCAATTAAGAGGTGCTCCACAAAATTCCGATATGCATCAAATTTTTCACCGCAAGAATAGGTATAAATCTGGGGATCAGGAATCCAGGGGCGTTGGTCGGTTACAAAAGCAAGATAGGGCTTGCGTCCCAAGGTATGTGGGAGATACCGGCTAGAGGTTTGCAGTCTTACTGCTTCATAGTTTCTTCATTTTTTGACCATCCCCTTATCTCGAACTCAGGTTAGGTATGTTTCTTGAATTATGCAAAGTTCTGTTGATTCCACAGGCTTGCTTCTACATAGTAATAGTTAAGCATTTAAGAATTGTTTTAATTCTGCGAGTTTATCCCATCCTGCCCCCGATCGCAACAGTTCTCTGGCTAACAGTAAACCTGCATGGGGATCACTCACCTTGCCTGCAATGTAAAGAGCATAGGCGCTGTTGATCGCTACACAATCACCCTGGGCAGGCTCACCTTTACCTTGCAAAATATCAGTGAGAATCGCAGCATTTTGGGCTACATCTCCTCCTCGGAGAGCAGTCAGAGGCGCAGGCTGAATACCCAAGGCTTGGGGATCAATGGCTATTTCTGTAACCTCCCCGTTTGCTACCATTGCCCCATCAGTGATGTCGCCGAGACTAATTTCATCTAATCCTTCCCGACTGTGCAGACATATTGCCCGTTCTCTGCCCAACATCTGCAAAGCTTCAGCCACAGTTTTCACTAAGGCTCGGCTGTAAACTCCCAAAATCTGTACTGTTGGTTGTAGCGGGTTTACCAGAGGTCCCAGCAAATTAAATACAGTGCGGATACCGAGGCTTTGGCGCAAAGGGGCGATCGCTTTCATGGCAGGATGCCAATGGGGCGCAAACAAAAAAGTAATTCCCACCGTTGTCAGGGCTGAGGTAATCCTCTGTAAGTCGGTATTTAGGTTAATCCCCAGAGCCTCGAGCACATCGGCTGACCCCGAGCGGCTGGAAACGGCGCGATTGCCATGCTTAGCTACAGGCACACCCCCACTGGCAACCACCAAGGCAACTGCAGTCGAGATATTGAAAGTGCCTGCCCCATCCCCACCAGTGCCGCAGGTATCGAGGAGTACAGGTAACTCAGGACGAGTTAGTCCTTGTCCCATGGACTGACTGAGTAGTACTGCTGCTAAACCTGCCAGTTCCTGCGCCTGAATTCCCCGATACTGCCATGCCACTAGGATCGCACCTGAAATTTCGGGGGGGATTTGTCCCTCCAACCAGCCTGTCATCAGAGCTTGAGCTTGGGAGCGATCGAGGTTCTGCCCCGCCATTATCTGTTTAAGATATTCTGACCAAGTAGCTGTCATTTTAAGTTCTGGTTTCCGCTAACTGTTGCAGTTGTTTTAGGTGCAGGATATGTAGGAGATGCTGGCTGGGATCGATTTTCAACCATGGCCGTTCCTGCAATTTTTCTATAATTTTACTGATTTCCTCGGCCCCCGCTTGGACTAAATCCGCCATGTCCTTGAGGGGGCTCTCCATAGCTGTTGGCTAGTTTTACCGCTGGCACTTGTTGGCGCACTTGGCGGTACTGGCTAGCCCGTCTGACTCGATTTGCAGACAGCAACTCAAGAAAAATGTTGGCAGTGAGGGCATAAACCTGCACATCAGTGGAACGGGGAGCCTCGTCCAGCCCTGCCATTTCCCCAAAAATATCCCCTCTGCCCAGCACAGCCAAGGCGGTGGGTTCTTGGTTTGCCCCCAAAGAGCGTACCTTGAGCCAGCAGCATTGCCCCAAGCCTCTTCCATCAGTACCGCCCGTCCTTGCCACAAACTCCCTCGCTGTAACTTGGTCTTGTAACCAATCTAGGGTTTCAGGACTGGCAGTGTGCAGTAGGGAAAATTGATTGAGATCATCATGCGCCCATGACCTCATAGCCTGCATCCACATAGATGACCTGCCCCGTGATCCCACTGGCTAGATCGCTTGCCAAAAATGCCGCCGTAGCCCCCACTTCCTCTTGGGTTACTGATCTTTTGAGGGGTGCAGTCTGTTCCACATGGTGAATCATATCCAGAATGCCCCCCACTGCTGAAGATGCCAGCGTCCGAATCGGACCTGCTGAGATGGCATTCACGCGCACATTTTGGGCTCCTAATTCGTAGGCAAGGTAGCGCACATTCATCTCCAGGGCGGCTTTGGCGATCCCCATCACGTTGTAGTTGGGAATTACCCTCACCCCACCGATATAAGTGAGCGTAATGACACTCCCACCTGCGTTAAATAGAGGTTTAGCACAGCGACAAAGATGAATCAAAGAATAGGCGCTCACATCCAACGCCAACTGAAACCCTGCCCGCGACACATTGCTAAAATCCCCTGACAGGTCTTCTTTGTTAGCAAAGGCTAGACAGTGGATGAGAATATCCAATTTGCCCCACTTCTCAGCGATCGCCCTGAATAACTCCTCAATTTGTGCATCTTTTTGCACATCACAGGGCAGGAGAAAATCTGGATTGAGGGGCTCAGTAAGGCTGGCTACCTTCTGGCGAAAACGGTCTTTATCATCGGGCAAATAGGTTACCCCTAGACCAGCCCCTGCCTTATGTAACTGCTGGGCAATGCCCCAAGCGATCGAGCGCTCGTTGGCGATACCCGTTACTAGTGCTTTTTTGCCTGCTAGGCTGAGTAATCCCATCCTAAAAAGCTCCTACCAAAGAAACTGCCGCTGTGGCTATGGCTTGTTGCAAAAAGCTCAAGAGAAGAAACCCTAAAACAGGAGAAAAATCTATGCCCCCCATCGGTGGCAAGATTGCCCGAAAGATATTCAAATAGGGGTCAGTTATTTGGCTGAGAAAGGCAAAGGGCTGACTATACCAATCCACATTGGGAAACCAAGACAGCAAGATGCGGATCACCAGCAAAAGATTGTATAGACTCAAGAATGATAGCAGGGTATTCACCAACAACATAGGCATTTTAATAGCAATATACGCAGGCATTCTAGCATGCTCAGTGGGGACTTGTTGATGCTTAGCTAACGCCAGTTTGGGTTAAGCAGTGCTGTTAGCCTTGCTCTGTATAGAAGGCTTTCTAGTTGGCAAGATTATTTCTCCTCCCCTATCCCGAACTCAGATTAAAGCATTAAGCATCCTACTAAGGCTTTCTTCAGCGGTGCTACGGGCTTCAGAGAATCTTTGTGAATATCCGTACCTGTCTGAGTTGTGTCTAAAAATGTATTAACAAAAACCTAAGTATTACTTATAAGAAGTAATACTTAGGATGTACATGGCTCTTGGGATTGCCAAGGGGATGGACACAACTGGATTCGAACCAGTGACCCCCACCGTGTCAAGGTGGTGCGCTACCCCTACGCTATGTGTCCTGAGTAGTCCTATAAAAGTAGCATGGCTGGCTGGAAATGGCAAGATCGCCTATACTTAGATAATGCCCAAGTTCCCAGAGTAGCAATGGTTTTGCGCATTTATAATTCCCTGACTCGGAGCAAGCAAGAGTTTATCCCTTCAGGAAAGGAAATTAAAATCTATGTTTGTGGGGTAACGGTATATGATTACTGTCACTTGGGGCATGCGCGGGCATATGTAGTGTGGGATATGGTGCGTCGTTATCTCCAGTTCCGCTATCAGAATACTCACACAGTGAAATATATTCAGAACATCACAGATGTAGATGATAAGATTCTGAAGCGGGCACAAACGGAAGGAATTTCTATGCTAGCAGTGGCAGAGAAATATATCCAAGCCTACAATGAGGACATGGCACAGTTGAATGTGCTACCTGCGGATTTTTATCCCAGAGCAACAGCATATATTCCCCAAATGATTCAGTTAATCGAGAACCTAATCGAGAGGGGTTATGCCTATGTGAGTAATGGCGATGTGTACTATGCAGTGCAAAAGTTTCCAGCATATGGGAAGTTGTCGGGTAGGAAGTTAGAGGAGATGCAAGCGGGAGGGAGCGGCAGAGTAGAGGAAGTAGAACAGAAACGCTACCCTTTGGATTTTGCGCTGTGGAAGTCGGCTAAGCCCAATGAGCCTGCATGGGAATCGCCTTGGGGCAAGGGCAGACCGGGCTGGCATATTGAATGTTCAGCGATGGTGCGCTCTTGCTTGGGAGATACGATCGATATTCATGCGGGGGGAGTGGATTTGCAGTTTCCTCACCATGAAAATGAAATTGCCCAATCGGAAGCGGTTACTAGTCAGCCACTTGCAAGGTTCTGGATGCACAATGGGTTTGTGAATATTGACGGAGAAAAGATGTCTAAGTCGCTACAGAATTTCAAGACAATTCGTTCTCTGTTGCAAATTTATGAGCCGATGGCTATTCGTTTGTTTATTCTCCAATCCCATTATCGCCAGCCAATTGATTTTACTGAAGAGGCGATGCATACTGCTACTAAGGCATGGCACAATCTCCAAGGGGGATTGAGTTTTCTAAATTTTTATCCTGAATGGCAAGATTTAGATATGTCTGCTCTGCTGGATCGCTCAGTGCTGGAGAAGTTCACCAGTGCGATGGATGATGATTTCAATACGGCGGTGGCGATGTCTGTTCTCTATGGTTTGGCGAAAACGCTCCAAGCTGAATGGAATAATCGCAAACATAAGGGAGATACGGAATTGCCAATAGAAAGATTGCAGGGGATGTGGGCGACCTTGCGCTACCTGTTAGAGGTTCTGGGATTTACTACGACAGTGGCAATGGAGCAGAATGGGATAGGG
Organism: Pseudanabaenaceae cyanobacterium; assembly: GCA_046295715.1. Lineage (GTDB taxonomy): Bacteria > Cyanobacteriota > Cyanobacteriia > Pseudanabaenales > Pseudanabaenaceae > JBKBMU01. The sequence continues at coordinate 6,219 of JBKBMU010000017.1, read as the reverse complement.
CATATTGATCCAGATGTAGTTGAACAGATGATCGCGGCGCGGCGATCGGCACGAAAAGCTAAGAACTATAAAGAAAGCGATCGGATCAGGGATGAGTTGAAGGCAATGGGAGTTATTCTAGTAGATCAGCCTGATGGCAGTACGCGCTGGTTTGTAGAATAGTATGAACGCTGGTAAGAGATCGCGAGTTACTACTCCCTGTCTGACTGTGCAACTTTTGCGTGAAGGAATTGTGGAGTCGGTGCATAGTTGTCAGGCAGCAATTGTGGATCACAGGGGGCGGGTGTTGTCTGTGGCGGGGTCGGCGAGTACGGTTACCTTTGCCCGCTCGGTACTGAAGCCAATTCAGGCGATTGCGCTGCTGAATTCGGGGGCGATGTCCCATTGGCAGTTGGCGGAAGCAGATTTAGCGATTGCCTGCGGTTCACATCAAGGCACGGTGGCACAGGCTAGGCAGGTGTTTCATCTGTTGTGGCAGTGCAACCTAGATGCAGAGGTTCTGCAGTGCCCCATCCCAGAGGGCAAATCCAGCCCCCTGCAACATAACTGTTCGGGTAAGCACGCGGGTATGTTGGCGGTTTGTCAAATGATGGGCTGGAATGTCAGGGAGTACATGGACAAGCATCACCCTGTGCAACAGTTAATTTTGCAAATTATGGCGGAAATGTTGCATATGCCTTCGGCGGAGTTCATCAGCGCTAGGGATGATTGTGGTGTGCCTACTTACCTGCTGGAACTGGGACAATTGGGGCACCTGTTTGCCCAGTTGGTGAGCAGCGATCGCTTGCAGTGGGAAATGATCAGCCGTGCCATGATCCAATACCCAGAGATGGTGGCGGGGTCAGGTAAGTTTGATACGGAGTTGATGATGCAAAGTGAGGGCACGCTCATCAGTAAATCTGGGGCAGAAGGGGTGCAATGTGTAGCGAGGGTGGGGGAGGGACTGGCCCTGGCACTGAAGGTAGCCGATGGTTCTGCCCGTGCCCGCAACGCCTGTACGATTCATCTACTGCAACAACTGGGCTGGCTGACTCCTGCTGGAGCAGAGAAGTTGGCTGATAGTTTTTTAATGTACAGTCCCTATAGTCGGTTGGAGACGGTGGGGGAATTGAGTTAGCCGAAGCGATAGCCTTTGCCGTAAACGGTGTTGATCAGGGAAGTGGGGCGATCGCTGTCGATTTTTTTGCGCAACAGACGGATTTGGGCGGTGAGGGCGTTGCTGGCAGGGGGGTGTTCTCCCCAGAGATAATTGGTGATTTCGGCGTGGGTGAGAAGTTGCTGGGGATGGCCCATCAGGTAGGCGAGCAGTTGGGTTTCTTTGTCAGAGAGGGAGATCGGCTGTCCTTGGACATAAACTACTTGCCCAGCTACATCCAGTTCTAAATCCCCGTAGCGCAGACGTTCACTGGGGCTGACACGACGGAGCAGGGCACGCACCCGCGCCAACAGTTCCCGCAGTTCAAAGGGCTTGACTAGGTAGTCGTCTGCGCCACTGTCTAAGCCTATGACCCGATCGTCGAGAGTGTCCCGTGCTGTGAGCATGAGAATTGGGGTGCGATCCCCCTTGCGACGAATAGTTTGACAGATTTCCAAACCTGAACACTGGGGCAAAATCCAATCCAAGATCAGCAGGTCATAACCCCCCTGTTCTGCCAAATTTTTGCCCTCCTGTCCTTGATGAGCCACTGTTACTTCATAGCCCTGATTGTGCAGGGCTTTGGCAAGGGGGACTGTCAATTCCGTTTCATCATCCACTAAGAGAATTTGCATATCTATCTTTTGCCTGTAGCGATGTAGGCTACCCGCTGTCCGATATTAGTGGCATGGTCGCCAACCCGCTCTAAGTGATGGATCGCCAATACCATCAGTAACAGCGGCTCAGGAGAGCCTGTGGGGGGGGCATGATGGGCCAGCAGGTCATAGAGGGTGCGATAATCCTGATCGACCACATCATCTTTAATTTTAATTTGTGACCCCAATTGTCCATCCAAGCCCGCTAGTGCTCCCAAACTCAGTGCCAACATGGCGCGACAACGGTTAAACATCAGCTCGAGGCGATCGAGATAGGGTGGGGTAGGGTGGGGGAAGAGCTTGATGCCAATTTCAGCCAAATTTTGGGCATAGTCGCCAATTCGTTCCAAATCCCGCACTAACTGCATAAAGGCACTCAACAGGCGCAAATCCCGCTCTATAGGAGATTGCCTGGCGATCAGGTCTATGCAGGCTAGCTCGATTTGTTTGTAAAAAATATCTATTTGTTTATCTTGAAGCTTTATTTTCTTAGCAGAAGCGAGGTCGCGGCGAAAAATGCTGTTAAATGCCAGTAGACAAGAATCTTCCACCAGAGCGCCCATGCGCAAGGTGTCCTGCTCCAACAGGTTGATTGCTTTTTCTAAGTCGCCCCGATGCCCCAGTACCAGCATATGCTTGCCAAGTTGTTTTTTAGTTTTTGTTTACTATAGAGTCTCAGTTTAAGGCAGTTGGGGGCAGAACCTTTTCCCGCCCAGAATTTTCACTGTATTCGAGACCTTGCGTTTATTTATCTAGTTTATTCATCTAAAGATATTGGTACATCAGCAAAAGTTCCTGGGTGTTCTGCGACACAGATATTAGCTAAGTTGAGTAACTTTTCTTGAATCTGCCACATAATTTCTAGGCTGGCTTGATCGGGGTGATCCCAGCCTAACAAATGCAAAAAACCATGACTAGCTAGCCACAGCAGTTCCTTACTGAATTGCCATTGTTGTTGTGCCGCCTGTCGCTGGGCAGTCTCTACGGAAATAATGATATCGCCCAGATAAGTATTGAGTTCGGGGATCAAGGGCGCATCAGTTTCTAAGCTGGCAAAGGCTAATACATCTGTAGGGGCATTGATCTGGCGAAATTGTTGGTTTAGTTGTTGGATTTCCCGATCGTCTGTTAATCTGATGGTCAATTCACAGTCAGTTGTGAGGACGGGGATCCCATATTCCCTAATGAGAAACTCTTGCCATGCCTGCACTATTTTTTGCCAGACCTCTGCTGATAAATCTGCTAGTTGATCCCCGCCCACCCCTTCGCCAATTTGTAAACAAACTTCCAGCATCCTATCTACCTAGGGCATGGAGATCGTTGATGATTTGGGCGCATTGCTCAGTAACAGTTACCAGCGTCCCCCGATCGCTATCAACTGGGGGCGGGATCAACTCTCCGATGCGCACGGTTACGGGGTGGAGTCTGGGCAGTTTAGCCCCTTTCGGTAAAATTTGGTGCGTGCCCCACAAGCACACAGGTAATAGGGGGGCTTGAAATTTGGCGGCGATCAGGGCGGCACCTAGTTTGGGAGCGGTGATTTTGCCGTCGGGGGTGCGTGTCCCCTGTAAAAAAATACCCACCGCCCAGCCTTGGGTAAGGTATGCCAAAGCTGACTTAATTGCTTGGCGATCGCTGGCTCCCCTTTTGACGGGATATGCCCCATATAGGCGGATCGCTTGGCTGAGTACAGGAATGCGGAATAACTCCTCTTTTGCCATAAAAGCTACGGGTCGCCCCACACAGTTGGAGAGTATGGGCGGGTCAAAGTCGCTGGCGTGATTGCTCACCACTACCACCGCTCCTTCGGTAGGGACATTTTCTACACCCCTAATTTTCAGCCGAAAACAGAGATGACTGACAGGCGCTACCACCGACCACTTGAAGAGATGATATAAACACAGGCTAGAGAACGGTTCACGGGCGCGCATTGTCTTCTTGCTCGGCGATCGCTGTGAGGAGCGCTTGCTCCTGCTCCATAAATTCTGCCTCACTGATTTCCCCCAAATCAAACTGAAGCTGGAGTGCAGTCAGTTTCCGCTGTAAATTTTCCTGCCGATCTAACTCGGCGGTGGCTTTGGCCTCAATGGTCTCAGCGATCCAGAGCAAGCCACTTACAGGCGCAGTCAATAGTTCCCACAGCATATTCTCAATAGCTCAATAGATAGTTACTAACCATTTGCCCACACCCAAGAACATAGGATTGGCATCCGTACCCAACACACTCACTGATACTCTATACATGCCCCTACTGGGATTGGTGCCGCCACTGGAAATAATTTCTAACTCCTGACCTGCTTGGGCGGCGATCGGTTGTTTCATCACTAGGCGCACACTGCCCGCTTCCTCATTGAGCGCTTTTTCACTCACTTCTATCACTCTCCCTGTACGCCGATCCCGCACTTCCAGATTGTCGGGCTGGAAAATACTTAACATCTCCACAGGAAACACTATCTGTACTTCCGCTACCCCTCTGTTTCTAGGCAGGGGTACATCAAAAGCATAAAAAGCTTGGGCAGAATGGGCACGGGTGGTGCGGCTACGGTAGCTGAGTACCTTGTCCCGCTCCCCAAAAATAACCATGTTATTCTGGGCAGACACTGGCAGAGCAATCCCCAGTACCAATATCACTATTACAAAGTATTTATTCATATATCACCGGCCTAGCCTATTACTGCCTTCACCGTGGGAAATTCTCAGTAAGCCTTAATCTTAGCACATCATTACTGGGCACTAGTAGTCAAGGCTCTAGCGCGGCTAAAAATGGCTTTGGCGCGATCGGAAGCTATATAACGCCAGTGCCAGGGCTTAAAACTGACTCCTTGTTGGGGGTTATTTTCCGGAAAAGACTGTTCAAACCCAAATTTCTTGGCGTTTTCTAGCATCCACTCATAGGCGCGGGTATTGGCAAATACCTCAGTTACATCTTGATCGGGAGGGAGATTGCCATCAGTTATATCTACGGCATAGCCCGTATGGTGTTCACTGTAGCCAGGTGGTGCGCTCACCTTTGCCGCTTCTGCTTCTGAGCCGCGCCGTTCCACCTGTGCTTTGAACAACTGGCTTTGCAGTTCTACAGAACGATAGGCAGAGACAGGCACTAGCCAGATACCCTCTTCCCTTGCCCCATATATCATCTTCATCAAGGCCAGTGCCGCTTCAGGTTGCATGCTCTCAAACCTTTGATTTTTGCCTGTACCATAGCTCCCGATCATCACTAGCTGGCTGGGATCAGCCTCAGCGTAGCGAAAATGCCCTAGTTTGCGGGTGGTGTCCTTGGTGGCGGCGAGTTCCTCTGCGGTCAGTTTAGAGTCGGGGTTGGGAACAGCAATAGGTTCGGGGTCAGCAATGATGGTGACAGTCGGTAAGGGGGAAGCGATCGGCGCAGATGTGGTTTGGGTAAATTTGCTGATTGCCCAAATGTTGAGGACGATCGCGATTGCCAACATCACGATCGACACACTCCAGATGATTTGCTTAGTGCGGCGGGCTTTCCAGTTCATAGCTCACATAGCCACAGGGGCAAGCCGTTGGTTTCCATCAGGAAGGCTAGATGCTCTGTTAGCATAGCACCTCTGGGCAGTAGCCGACTAGCCAAAGTTTGGGGGGGTTTGAGGTTATAAACCTTGGTTTTTTCAGGATCAAGCCCGACTAATTCTGCTGTCCAGCGGCGGGCATCGGCTTCTGTCCCCAAGCGATCCACCAGCCCTAGACCCAATGCCTGTTCCCCCGTAAAAATGCGCCCATCGGCAAAGGATTTCACCGTAGCGGGGCTCAGTTTTCTGCCCTCTGCTACCACCTGTACAAATTGTTCATAACTGTTATCAATCAAACTCTGGAGAATGGCACTCTCAGCAGGGGTCATGGGGCGATCGAACCCCAAAATATCCTTGAATTGCCCCGATTTGATGGTTTTGAAGGAAATGCCAAGGCGGTCTAACAATTTTTCTAGATTATTGCCCCGCAGAATCACACCAATACTGCCTGTAATTGTGCCTGCATTAGCCATGATATAGTCTGCGGCTACCCCCACATACACGCCGCCACTGGCTGAGATATTGCCAAAACTCGCCACTACCTTCACATTATTTTCTGTGCGCAGACGACAGATCCCCCGATGAATTTCTTGTGAGTCCCCTACTGTGCCCCCCGGGCTATCGATCCGCAATAACAAAGCTGGGAACTGGCGCTCCTTGATAAACTCCAAACCTTCCAATACCCACTTGCGTACTGGCGCAGAAATCACACCGTTAATCTCAAGACGAGCGATCGTCCTTCTAAATTTGCGCTTCCAGAACCACATGTAAAAATCTGTGAACTACCACTCAACTATTGTAGGCTGGAAAAACTGAAATACCCCCTACCGAGGGGCAGGGGGATAGAAGAAAAGCTAGTGACTAGCAATTAACCATTGATCACAGGAGCAGA
>JBKBMU010000016.1:0-24184 GCA_046295715.1 Pseudanabaenaceae cyanobacterium | reverse complement strand
AGTACCACGATGTTTACATGCTTTAGAAAAGGTAGATATATCAACCTTAAAACCCAGATGAATAAGCCCCTCATGGCCGAAATTCTGGCATCTAAACTGAAATGTGTCCAGATGAGGACAAACAGTTGAGAATCCAAAACAGGATAATCGTTACATTCAGCACTTCTGGAGAAAGGGATCGTAAGTCCTGTATATCCCGAACTGGCATCAATTTACAGAAGTAGCCATCCAGTTGAAAGAATTTGGGTAGCAAACTGTAGTCCCTATACTTGCCGGCAAGACGGCAATTTTAAGATGACCACTGGGCAGAGAGGGCGGTTTCTGCTAATCTCAAAGTATAATCTATATTTATACGGTAAACAGTCTTATGAAAACTCTACTGCGTGTTCTGTGTTTGCTGTGCTTGGCACTGAGCTTGCTGGTCAAGCCGGTGTGGGCGGATGCCGATCCCGCTGCCCTGGAGAAATTGCCTGATACTAATTTTGTCAAGCAAGACCTAAGCAAAATTGACTTGAATAATGCCAATATCACGATGTTTCGCCGCGTCAGGGGCATGTATCCTACTTTGGGCAGGATTATTATTGACCATGCTCCCTATGCCTCTCTGGAGGATGTGTTGAAGATTCCCGATTTGACTGAAGCACAAAAACAGTTGTTGCGGGACAATGCTGATAAGTTTACTTTCTATAAGCCCGACAATTCTATGAATCGGGAAAGAATTAACAACTCTACTTACAGGCTCTAGTTGAACGATCGCTTTGAGGTGTTGGTGGTGGGAGTGGGGGCGGCTGGTCTCTACTCCGCTTTGTGCCTGAGTAACTATGGCCTGCGGGTGGGTCTGCTGACCAAGGAGGTCTGCTCGGTATCTGCCAGTGCTGACTCTGCTAGTAAGTGGGCACAGGGGGGGATCGCAGCGGCGGTCGATCCCCAAGACTCGCCCCAGTACCATGCGGAAGATACCCTTAGGGCAGGGGCGGGTCTGTGTGAGCCGGGGGCGGTGGCCCTGTTGGTCAAGTCTGCCCCTGCCTGTATCCAGAAATTAGAACAATGGGGGGTGCAGTTCGATCGCCACAATGGCAAGTTAGCTCTGACGCTGGAGGCGGCCCATTCCCAGCGGCGCGTGGTGCATGTGGCAGATAGCACCGGTAAGGCGTTGGTTACTGCCCTCAAAACCCAAGTTTTGAGCACTCCTCGAATAACTGTTTTTGAACAGACCCTAGTTACGGAACTGATGGTACAGGGGGGGCGGTGTGTCGGTCTGCGTTGCTTGCGGGATGGACAAATCATGACCTTGACCAGTAGTGCGGTAGTCTTGGCAACAGGGGGCTATGCCCAACTCTTTGCCCAGAATACTAATCCCCCTGCCAGTACGGGGGATGGGGTAGCGATCGCGTGGCGGTCGGGGGCACTGGTCAGGGATTTGGAGTTTGTGCAGTTCCATCCAACTGCTTTGGCGGTCAAGGGTGCGCCCCGTTTCTTAATCAGTGAGGCGGTGCGGGGGGAGGGGGCACATCTGGTCAATGGCAGGGGAGAACGATTTACAGAGGAGTTAGCCCCTAGGGATGTGGTGAGCCGTGCCATTTTCCGCTATTTGCTGGAGACGGGTGAACCGACTGTATTTCTGGATCTGTCGCCGATCCCCCCCGATCGCATCCGCTATCGTTTTCCCACTATTACTAAGGTGTGCGAACAGTGGGGCATTGACCTTTTCCATCAACCCATTCCTGTAACCCCAGCTGCCCATTACTGCATGGGCGGGATCGCCACCGACCTGTGGGGAGAGACTACCCTCAAGGGGCTATATGCGGTGGGGGAAACAGCCAGTACGGGGGTGCATGGGGCAAACCGCTTAGCCAGTAATTCCCTACTGGAATGTTTTGTGTTTGGAGAGAGGCTAGCAGAACACATTGCCCAGAATTTAACTACCGTGCCCCATCTGCCTGATCTCCCTGTGCCCGTTACTGCCCCAGAGCTAGACCCCGCCCAGCTCAAACAGGCACTGCAACAGCTGATGTGGACAAGGGTGGGGATCGTGCGCCAAGAACAGGACTTAGCCACAGCCCTGAGCCAGCTTGAACAGTGGCGGTCCCAGACTGCCCAGATTGGCACTAGCGATCGCATGGCATGGGAAACAAGGCATCTTTTAGATGTAGCATGGTTGATGGTGGGTTCAGCCCGTTGGCGCCGAGAAAGCCGCGGTGCCCATTACCGCCAAGATTTTCCCCAGCCTGATCCCCACTGGCAGGTACACACTGCTTGGGTCGGGGATCGCCTCTTTGCTCAACCCCTGTCTACCAGTGATGAAAATTCCCATCCTTGACCTCAAACCCCAACTCCACTCCATCCAAGCCGAATTGGAAAACGCCATCCTTGCAGTGGTACGCTCAGGGCAGTATATTCTCGGCAAGGCAGTACAGGAATTTGAGCAGTCAGCCGCCCAGTATTTGGGGGTCAAACATGCCATCGGCGTGAATTCAGGTACCGATGCCCTCGTCATCAGCCTGCGCAGTCTAGGGATCGGGACAGGGGATGAAGTGATTACTACCCCCTTTAGTTTTTTTGCCACCGCAGAATCCATCAGCATGGTGGGGGCAAAACCCGTATTTGTAGATATTAGCCCCGACACCTTCAATATCAACCCTGACCTGATCCCAGCCCAGATCACCCCCCAGACTAAAGCCATCTTACCTGTGCATCTCTATGGTCAGCCTGCGCCAATGGCAAAAATTATGGCGATCGCCGCCCAATATCAACTCCCTGTCCTCGAAGACTGTGCCCAGTCCTTCGGTGCAAGGTATATGGGGGACTGCGAAGGATGCGGTCCCAGTTGTGGAGCTGAAAACTATATGGGCAAAATGACAGGCGCGATCGGCAGGGTAGGGGCATTTTCCTTTTTTCCGACCAAGAATCTGGGGGCATATGGGGATGGGGGTCTGATTGCCACCAACGACGACCAGATCGCTGAGCTGGCTAGGATGCTGAGGGTACATGGCGCCAAACAACGCTACCAGAACGAAATGCTAGGCTACAATTCCCGTTTGGATACCCTCCAAGCGGCGATCCTACAGGTAAAACTACCCTATTTGGATCAATGGAATCAACAGCGCAGACGGGTTGCCCAGACCTATAACCACTATCTGGCAACAATTCCTGAAATTGTTACCCCCAAAATTACCGCTGGGCATGTTTTCCATCAATACACGATCAGGGTGTTAGAAGGCAAACGGGACTACCTAGCCCAAGCCTTAGCAGAAGCAGGGATCAGCACCATGATCTACTATCCAGTGCCCCAACACCTGCTCCCCGTCTATAGGGGACAGTATCCCAGCCAGCCTGTGAGCGAACAGCTGGCACAGGAGGTTTTGAGTTTACCGATCTGGGCAGAGCTGGAAGATAGCACCATTGCCCATATCTGTCAGACCATTGCTAAAGTATTTGGAAGATAAAACTCACCTTGTCCCCTTTGCCCAAAGCAATACGGTCGCCGTGGCGGAGCTTGTAGCGATTGCCCACCGGTAGGGGCAGATTATTGACATAGGTGCCATTGGAACTGCCCGTATCTTCAATGTAGAAATCACCGCCCTCAATGCGAATATCCGCATGGACACGGGAGACAATATCGCTATCGGGAAAACCAGATACATCCACATCAGGGGGTACAAGGTTATTGGGCTTGCCAATATGTACCAAATTCATGTAGGTAGACAGTTCAATCACCGTATTAGTTTGGACATGGACTAAAGCAGCCCGCATCTGTTGCAGTTGCATCCCTGCCGTAGTAGCAACAGGAAACTTTTCAGCTTCTTGGATCGGATCGGGCAGTCTCGTAGGGACTTCCGCAAAAGCAAAGCCCATTTCCGGCTGGGGATCGGGGGTACTGGTCATAGGTAGAACTCCTTGTTTAAGATTAAAACCACAATTGCCACAGAAGACCGCATCGGGTTGTACCTGCGCCCCACAGTTGGGGCATTTGTGCTTAGTGGGCACTGGGCGCGGCAGAGGGGTCAAACAAGCCTCGCAGTACACCGCTGACTCAGGGTTGGGGTGGGCACAGCTAGGACAGATTAGCATGGGTCATGAGTTGAGGTTGAGCACAGTTTTAGCCACAATGCGGGTCTGTTTGCGTTCCGCCTCACTCAGGGCAGTGCCAGATTGCAAACGGGTGGCATTTGCCTGTAACACTGTTGCCCCCTGACGATCGCCCATCTGCAAGGCAGTCTTTGCCGCTGATTGTAGCATTGTTGCCGCCGCCGCTGTATCCCCTTCTTTGAGCTTGGCTTCAGCGATCTGGGTCTGACGATACTTAGCCAGTGCCAAAAAGTGGGTTTGTACCTTTTGATCCATCTGCGGGGTATATGCCCCCACAACTGCCGCCGTTGCAGATACCCGCGCAGATAAACAACCCACCTGTCCCGTACTCGGATCGTCATAACGCACCTGCAAATTAGCGATCGGCAGCGTCGAGCTGTGGGGCTGGTAGTTGATATACAAATTCACTAAAATCACCCGCTCCATATCCGTAAGCAAATCCCCCACCCGCACCGTAACCAGATTGTCAGTTTGGCTGTGGTTCAATTCAACGGTTTCAGGCGCCACTTGGGCGATCGGTTTCAACTCTGCTAAACGCACCCCAGGGGCCAGTTCCATCAGTAAATGGGCATTGGTAAAACCGACGGACTGTGCCCGTTTCAATAGCCGCTGAAACTCTTGCTCTGCCGCTGCAGGTTCAGGAATGTAAGCCAGTGAACCACCCCCCGCATCCGCAATTTGTTCCAGCACATCCTGATTCCAATAGTCACCAAAGCCAAGAGCGTGCAGGGTTACATTGTATTCCGCCGCAAGGTACGCAAACTGTAAACAACGCTCATTACTGCCATGTTCATTTTCACCATCAGTGAGCACAAAAGCTTGGGAGACTCTACCATCCTTGCCCTTCGCCAATTCCTGTAAACCCAGTTTAATCCCCTCATCAATGCAGGTGCCGCCCCCCGCCTTGAGGGCGTAAATATCGCTTTTAATCTTTTCCACATAATCCACAGGTTGGTTAGGCACAACCACCTTTGCCTTGTGGTCAAAACCAATCACTGAGATACGATCCTGCCAATCCATATGATTGAGCAGATTACAGGCAGCTCTTTTCACTGTATCTAGGGGTCTGCCTGCCATCGAGCCACTGTGATCGAGAATCAGACAGAGGTTGAGGGGAGAGTGGCTTTGGGCAGGTACGGGTGCAGAAATAGCGATCGCCAATTGTCGTTGGCCACTGGATTGGTTAGCATCTAATTGGGGATCGCTGAGCCGACAGGAAATTTGAACAGACATAGACAGCACCAAACTGGTCTCTATTATTTTAATAGGCAGGGTGGTATAATTCCGGGACTGTAGATTGTCCCTTGGCTAAATTGCAATCTTGCTTAGCAATCTGGCTTAGGGCGGAACTGCCAAGTAAAAGAGTATGTGGGTAAACCTCAAAACAACTAGCACGCTTAGACATAAAGCATACAATTATTTACTATTCACCCGCACACCCTAGCTTGGCAGATATAGTCATTTCACTTTATAAATATAATAAGAATAATAAGAAGCTCGTTTCCTTACCTGACGGCTTTGGAGTTGGAAGTGAGACCAACTGTCTCAAACTCAATGGAAATGACTATAGCTGTTCCTCCTAAGAAAGGTATATGTAGGTTGTAAACGAATTGACTATTTAAGTTGAGCCATTAGTTCCCCTAGTGGTCAAAGCAGGGGTGAAGTAGCCAGCAAAATTAACAAACCTATACCCAAAAGTGCAGAACTGACCAGATTGTTCCAGATTTGATGATGACCATAAATAGTAGCTGGTTTTTGGGTTTCATCTGGCAGTAATGGTTGAATAGAATGCAGGTCAATGATCGGCGTACTGTCTCGGCGATACCAACCCGTAACTACCACTGAACGGTCTAAAATTTGTTCTAATTTTTGGATGACCAACTGATCATTTTTACCCCGCTCTTTGTAACTAGGCAAATAGTGCACATACATTACTCCCCCTTGATCGGTCAGGCGCAGAGCATAGCCTGTAAAACTTTCATCACTACTGTAGGTAGTAATTTCCCCCGGTACTCGCACAGGTAAGCCAAAAGCAGGATTAGTATAAATATTAGTAAGTAAACTGACAATATCACTATCTACAACCCGCTTGAAATTGGGATAGCGAATACTGCCTTGGAACATAAAACTAATACCCAAACTGATTAAAATTAGACTGGGGATCAGCCACGCATTCGGATACCAGCGCCAGTTCAGTAGCCCCCCAAGATAATTTCTAATTAGCCACTCATAACTAATAGGAAATAGAAAAGCGATCGCCAAGCCAATGTAGGGAGAAACTTGAATCAGAAAGTCTCGATAGAAATGATCATAAAGTCGTTTCTTATCGATCCTCGGTTCTAGCTTCAATAATTCCCTAAACTCGTACTCTTGTTGCAAGCCTAACTGCTTACCGTAGCCAGTTAAGACCTTTATTCTTTTCGCAATCAACGGATGGGTAGAATTTAATTGCAACCAACCCGCCCAAGGATTGAACAACTCCCACAAAAATGCCTCATAGGGATTGCGATCGCTCTTGCCTGCATACAAAATCTGTAAAGCCATTCCCACCGCTGTTGAAGTGCGATAATCTAAAAATCCTAACGGGCGCGTAGCTTCTAATAGACGATTGGGGGGAGTACCGGGTTCATGATACTCCAATAAACCCCTTGCCATCTTGGCTAAAGCCCTAGTAACTGCATTGGGATTTCCTGTCATTTCTGTAGCAAAGCGATCGCACAGATAACTACTGCGTCGCGTTACAAAGCATAATAAATAATTGCCCACCCGATATAAAACATAAAAAATACTGGCAAAGAACCGAATGATATTATTGCCAGTTTTAGCGCGATAACTCCAACGCATTAAAGATACATAAATTAGGTAAATAATTTGCAAGGGTGCCCCTGCAAAAGTAATTACCGAGAAACTCCAAGTAATTATTCTCCCCAAATGATAACTGACCACTGCCGCAATTTCATCATCATCCAAACAGCGAAATAAACCCCGACTCACCACCAACCTTGCCGAATTAGGCAAGACCCCATAACTGAAAGCGATCGGCGTATCATCCTCTAACCAACCTAGACGGGGCACAATGTACTTATACTTCTCACAAAAATACTCAATTGTTTCCACCATTTCAGGACTGCGTGGCTCTAAATCTGCCAAAGTAATCCACTGAATTTTTTGGTACTGTTTCTGAGTAACATCAATAATCCACGGCGACATAAAGAAGAAAATAATTGCCACCACCACACTAAACCCCAGCATAATGTTAATTAATAATTGGGGTGGCTCTATAAAAATCAGCCATAAAGGCAAAGTAAAAATACTCCCACCAATGCCCAGCATCACTAACACCGTGCATAGCATCGCCCCCACATATAGCCACCAATAGGCATCAGGCAGAGCCACGATCACTGGCTTTTTGTGGTAGCGACTAGGCTGTATTCTTTGGACTTCGGCTACCTCCTCATTTCTCCGCAAGTCTTCTGGCTCTGCCTCTAACTGTTGTCTCACTGCCATCAGGGATTTTCTGCCCCACTCCTGCAGTTGGGGATCGGCACTCTCCGCAAAAGCCTCACAAATACTCACTGCCTTGTCCGCTCTGCCCACCCCCTGATAGGCACGCACTAAGAGCATCTGCGCTTGAATGTAGTCTGGAGCTTCAGGGTCAGGATGACTGCGACAATAGTCTTGCAATAGAGCGATCGCTTCCGTGTAGTGCTTGCGCAGTAGAGCCTCTTTCGCTGACTTCAAGGACACAACTGACATAGGTCTTCTCCAGCAGAGCGCACCAGTAAAATCCTACGACAGATTATGCCCATTTGACTCATTTTATTTAAGTGTGCTACTATTTATAGCTGCATTACTCAGCCGGGATAGCTCAGTTGGTAGAGCAGAGGACTGAAAATCCTCGTGTCACCAGTTCAAGTCTGGTTCCTGGCATTAGCGGGGTACAGCTGACAACAGCAATTGTCTGGGATTACCCGCAGTACTAAAAGCTCGTGTCGTGTCCCCAGTTTATTTCTTACCCATCAAATCCCTCTCCTCTGGAAGGGTTCCAGAAGTCAGAAAAACAAGCAATTGGTGCAGGAGTTAAAAAATGTCGCTCGTCAGCTTTAAGGCCAATCTCAGGCTTTTGCGGCGAGACATGCCTATAACTGGGGTTTAGATGTTTGTTTGGCGGCACTAGAGAATAAACAGAAAGTCCCCAGTGGGATAGATTTGCACAAGAAACTGGTAGCTGAAGAGGCCTGAGAAAAAGCGGTATTACGAGGTGAGTAAATGGGCTCCGCAAGAAGCTCTAAGAAATTTAGAACGAGCTTTCAAGAATTGGCGGAAACATAAACACTGCAAAAAACCGGTCTATAAGAAAAAAGGCAGGAGAGATAGTTTTTACTTAGAGGGGAACATCCGAATATCCGGTAATAAGAAAAAGTACCGATATTTGGGTAGCTAACCTGTGATGAACTTTTACCCTCAGTTACGCCAAAAAATGTAACTATCAGCAAAAGAGCAAATAGATGGTACATCAGCTTTAGGTATGAATTAGAGCATAAACTACTCCCAAACAAGCAGACAAAATAGGCGTAGATATAGGTATAAACGCCTTAGTAACTTGCTCTAATGGCAACCCTATAGGAAAGCCAAGAAAAAACTATCACGACTACAAAGGAGGTTGAGCAAAAAACAAATTAAATCCAACAACAGAAAGAAAGCTAGAGCCAGGTTAGCCAGAGCCTACAAAAGAGTAACCGATATGAGGATGGACAACCTTCACAAGATCACCAGTTACTTGGCCAAGAACCACGGCGAGGTGATCATTGAAGACCTGAATTATCGGGTATGCTGAAGAACCACCGGTTGGCAAATGCTATAGCCGACTGTGGTTTCTTTGAATTTCGCCGTCAGTTGGAGTATAAATGCGCCTGGTATGGGAGTAAATTAACTGTTGTGGACAGGTTTTACCCCTCCAGTCAAATATGTTCTAACTGTGGGCATCGGCAAAAGATGCCGCTAAAGGAACGAGTTTACAACTGTTCTCACTGCGGCACTTCTATAGATAGAGACTTGAATGCCAGTCTGAATCTGTTGAATTGCGCAAGTACCCCAAGCTCTGGGGGAATTGACGCCTGTGGAGAAGTAACACCCCTTGAGAGCGTAGCTTTTGAGACTTGGATGAAGCAGGAAGCCAGTATGAGTCTATTTGACTTGGCTGTATAGGTTTGTATAAGTCTTGTAGAGCAGAGTACTATTGCCCCTGTTAGTATTGGTAGTAATTGACATCATTAACAGATGAACTGGGCAGAGGTAGGTTATTCTCTAGAGCAGTGGGCAGACCAGTTATTGCGCCACCAACTGGCAAGTGGTTCTCTATGGCTGGGTGGCTTGGCAGTGCTGGCAGGGCTGGCAACTAGTCTTTCCCCTTGTACCTTGTCTATGCTGCCCATTGCGATCGCCTACATTGGTGGCACTAAACAAGAAAAACAACTGTGGTGCGAATCGCTGGGGTTTGCCTGTGGCTTGGCACTGACTTTAACTGGATTGGGGTTGACAGCGGCTTTGCTGGGGGGAGTGTATGGGCAATGGGGCAGAGGTTGGTTAAATAGCTTGGTGGGGGCGGTGGCTATTGCTATGGGTTTGCAGTTACTGGAGGTGTGGGCAATGCCTCTACCGGCTTGGGGCAATGGCTGGGTGGAGCGTTTACCCAAAGTACTGCGATCGCTGGGGGTGGGGATAACTTTTGGGTTAGCGGCTTCCCCCTGCAGTACACCAGTGCTGTTGACCCTATTGGCATGGGTAGCCAGTACAGGCAAAGTTGTGCTGGGGGCGGGATTATTGTTTTGCTATGCTTTGGGAGCAGCAATGCCCTTAGTGGTAGCGGGCTTATTTACAGGGATGGTTAAGCAATTTTTGGCGTGGCGGCAGTGGTCCCAGTGGTTATCTTGGGGTAGCGGCGTGGTACTATTGGGCTTTGGTGTAATTACCCTCCTGCAAACTTGGCAACTGCGGCCATGAAATTTAGCGCCCTGCTCACCCAACTAGGCATTGATCCCCAAACTGCCCACTTAGCAGGTGATCCCGACCTCACTGGTGTTGCCCCTCTAGGTACGGCTCAACCCGACCAACTTAGTTTTCTGGAAAATAGGCAGTTCCTGTCCCAGTTGCAGACCACTAAGGCGGGCGCCCTTTTCCTCCCCCAAGACGATCGCCTGCAGGGTTGGCTAGGGGAGCATCCCACCACTGCCTATTTGCTTACCCCCCAACCCAGACTCCTGTTTGCCCAAGCGATCGCAATTTTTCATCCCCCCCAAAAGCCACCTCAGGGGGTGCATCCCACTGCCGTTATCGATCCTACTGCCGTGGTTCCCGATTCCGCCTATATTGGTGCCCATGCAGTACTTGGGGCAGGGGTAGTGCTGGGGGCAGATGTACAAGTCCATGCCAACTGTACTGTCTATGAAGGGGTGCAAATAGGCGATCGCACAGTGGTCTATGCCAATGTGGTACTCCATCCCCATACCCTCATTGGGGCAGACTGTGTCATTCACAGCGGCGCCGTAATTGGTGGGGAAGGCTTTGGCTTTGTGCCCACTGCTACAGGTCAATGGCTCAAGATGCCCCAAGTAGGCAAAGTAGTCATAGAAGACCAAGTGGAAATTGGTGGCAATACCTGCATTGATAGAGGTGCAATCGGCGAAACCCGCATTGGCAAGGGCACCAAAATCGACAACCTCGTGCAGATCGGGCATGGCTGTACCATTGGCAAAAATTGCATCCTAGCAGGGCAGGTGGGCTTAGCAGGGGGCGTAACTGTTGGGGATCAGGTAATTCTGGCAGGGCAGGTGGGGGTGAACAATCACATCCACATCGGCGATCGCACCTCTGTGGCGGCGCAGTCAGGCATTTTGGACAGTGTGCCCCCCGGCGCGCAAATTATGGGTTATCCTGCCTTTGATGTGAAGGAATTTTTCAAGGCGGTAGCTGTCTTCAAGCGCCTACCCGAACTGCAAAAAAAACTCAGAGAACTCCAAAAACAAGTGCAAACTCTCCTGCACAACCCCGAGCTATAAATTAACCCTGGCTCCTGTTGGGTGGGGAAGAACTGCCCCTGTTCTAGTCAAGACAGTTGTCTTTTGCCCAATCCTCCCCCCTATCACTAAAGACCAAGAGCAAGAGCGCACCAGAATGGGGGGCTTTGGCCTCAAACACATAGAGATATAGATGTAGCCAGCGACGGCCTGGCGATCGTTGTCAATCACCAGCTACCCATCTCATTTATCTAGGCAAGGTGGTGAGCAGCCCTTACCCCCTATTCCCGCCGCTTGAGTGATGGGGGCACAGTAGAATCTTTCTGGGAATCGGTAACAATGTGTAGTTCTCTATAGTACCACCCCTGCCCTGCGCCAAGTCAGCAGGAACCCTGGTGGTATCTACTACGCCACTGCCCCTGAAGTATACCTCTACCCTTAGGCAAAACTGCCGGCAAATATGTACCCCCCCACACCCCTCCCTTCATACCGCCGAACGCAATACATAGTGGCGAATACCCCATCACCCGTAAACTGTTCGTGATCATGGGTGACGAAATACTGGCGATCGCCAAGCGGGGGAATTTTATGCCAAGTGGTGCATTGGGAGAGCAGGCTATGTACCTCTGCATTAGAGACTGCAACTTGTTAAAAAAAGTTAGCGATCTGTGATACCTTAAAAAAGGGTTAATTCAGCAGAACAGAGCATGACAGCAACAGCAGAAAGAACAACAGGTTTTATCACCCAAGTCATCGGACCCGTGGTGGATGTGGAATTCCCTAGCGGAAACCTACCTGACATTTACACTGCCCTAGTCATTACTGGGAAAAATACGGCAGGTCAAGACATTCGCGTTACCGCTGAAGTCCAGCAATTACTAGGGGACAATCGTGTCCGTGCCGTAGCGATGAGTAGCACCGATGGGATCGTGCGGGGCATGACCGTAGAAAATACTGGCGCACCGATCACTGTCCCTGTGGGTAAAGCTACCCTAGGCAGAATTTTCAATGTGTTGGGCGAACCGATCGATGAACTGCCTCCCCCTGAAACCACCGAAAGACTGCCTATTCACCGTCCTGCCCCTGCTTTTACCAACCTTGAGACCAAGCCTTCCACCTTTGAGACAGGGATCAAAGTAATCGACCTCTTGGCTCCCTATCGGCGGGGTGGCAAAATTGGCTTGTTTGGTGGTGCAGGTGTGGGCAAAACCGTATTGATTCAAGAACTGATCAACAACATCGCCAAGAAACACTCAGGTGTATCGGTCTTTGGGGGTGTGGGTGAGCGCACCCGTGAAGGGAATGACCTCTACAACGAAATGAAAGAATCTGGCGTATTGCAATACCTTGCCTTGGTCTATGGACAGATGAATGAACCCCCAGGAGCAAGAATGCGCGTCGGTCTATCCGCTCTGACGATGGCGGAATACTTCCGTGATGTCGGCAAACAGGATGTCCTGCTGTTCATTGACAACATTTTCCGCTTTGTGCAAGCAGGTTCAGAAGTTTCAGCACTGATGGGGAGAATGCCCTCGGCTGTAGGTTATCAGCCCACCTTGGCAACGGAAATGGGTGCTCTACAGGAACGAATCACTACCACTGCCGATGGCTCTATTACCTCGGTGCAAGCGGTCTATGTGCCCGCTGATGACCTAACTGACCCTGCCCCTGCTACTACCTTTGCTCACCTAGACGCTACTACGGTATTGTCCAGGAGCCTAGCGGCAAAAGGGATTTATCCTGCAGTCGATCCCTTGGCTTCCACCTCGACTATGCTCCAACCTGGGATCGTGGGACAGGAGCACTATGATACTGCCCGGGCTGTCCAGCGCACCCTGCAAAGATACAAAGAACTACAGGACATCATCGCCATTCTTGGCTTGGATGAACTCTCCGAAGAAGACAAGGTTACGGTTGCCCGCGCCCGCAAGATCGAGCGCTTCCTGTCTCAGCCCTTCTTTGTGGCGGAAGTATTTACGGGTTCACCTGGGAAGTATGTAACGGTGCAGGAGAGTATCAAGGGCTTCCAGATGATCCTCTCTGGGGAATTGGATGACTTGCCCGAACAAGCCTTCTATCTGGTGGGCAACATTGAAGAAGCCATTGCTAAAGCTGAGAAATTGAAAGCCGCTGCCTAGTCTGCTTGGGGGGACTGTCCCCCCTTGTCTTCACTCTTATATTTATTCCTCTCTGGAAGTTTGATATGAGCATCACTGTTAGAGTTATTTCACCTGCAGAAATTATTTTAGAAACTACTGCTGAAGAAGTAATCCTGCCCAGCATCACAGGACAATTGGGTATCCTACCGAACCATGTGCCTCTGCTCACTGGCTTAGATATTGGTGTACTGCGCTACTTTGCTAACCGAGAATGGAATGCGATCGCAGTGAATGGCGGATTTGCCGAAGTTGAAGATAATGAGGTTACAGTCCTCGTCAAAAGTGCGACCCATCCCAAAGATATCGATCCTGAAACTACCCGCAAAGAACTAGAGGAAGCTGAAGCCCTCCTAGCCAAAGTTTGGGAAACCGATAAACAAGCCAAAATTCAAGCCGAAACAGCGATCAAAGTTGCCAGAGCCAAACTACAGGCAGTGTCTCCTACCTTTTTAACGGCACAGTAACCCAAATTCCTGACTTGAGAAGCTTCTTAGTTACGGGAATATTATATTTCTGAGCGAGGAGCTGGAGGCGGGGCTATGCCCCACAAGCTCCCTATTTTTATTTAGGGGATCGGGAGTCCTAAATCCCCATAAGTACTGTATAATTTGGTTTTTAGGGTTATTGAGTTTCAGGACAATGCCTGCTTCCAAACTAACGATCGCCGACAAAGAAAAAATAGTGCAACTGTATCGCGAGACCCCAGCCAGTCTGAGCTATCTCTCCGAACAGTTTGGGATTAGTGTCAGCACCGTGTCGCGGCTGTTGAAGGAAGCCATTCCTGAAGATGAATATCGGGAATTAGTAGCCCGCAAACAGGCTAAGCGTCCCCGTCACAAACCCCAAGAAATTACAATCCCTGACACCTCAGAACCACCAGAGCCAGCTAGTCCCGAACCCCCTCTTGCCCAACTGGAATTATTAGCAGAAATCCCCCCCGAAATTATTGAAGAACTGCAAAATATCCCCATTGACGATGAATTCAGTGCAGAAGAAGATATAGAAGAGGATGAGGATGAGGAAGAGGAAGACAGTGAAGGTGATCTAGCCTCTGAATCCTTAGACCTAGCCGATCTAGTACCCCTCAAAGAAACCGATGCTGTAGTCCAGATTTTGCCCCTCGACCAAGCCATCTTACCAGAGATGTGTTACATCGTCGTAGACAGAGCACATGAAATAGTTACCCGTCCCCTCAAAGCCTTTAGGGATTTAGGGATTATTCCCGAAGAAGAAGCCCAGTCCCTCACCGTGCCCATCTTTGACAGTCATCGGGTGGTGCGTCGTTTCTGCCGTCCCCGCCAATTGATCATCAAATTTCCTGCCGCCCTCTTGTATGCCGCCCGCACCAAACTCATAGAGAAAGGAATCACCCGCCTGCTGGTCAGTGGTCAGGTGTATGCTCTATCCTAGCCAATTAGAGCCACCCCTACTGCGGTTACTGCGCTTACATGCCCTACTGCGGTGGGCAATCCTCCTGCTCTTGTGGCTATCTTTGGGTAGTTGGAGCATTTGGCAGTTGTGGTCAGACCTTGAACTGTGGCTGTCCTATTTCACTTGGGCGGCGGTGCGCATCGCCTTGCGCTATCAGCCTTTACCCTTCATGGGGCTGGGTATTTGCGTCGGCGCAACCCTCACCGTGCTAGTTTGGCATAGCACCCATATTCTTGTGGGCATTACCCCTAGGGAAAAACGGCTGTTATTGCGCCAACTAGCTGCGATGGAGCAATGGCATCCCCAGCACCCCCTCTTTTTCCTCAAAAAGTTGATCCTCTCCCCAGATGGAAAAGGGGCGAGGAAATAGACCTCTTGTGTAAATGTCCCTAACCCAACCCCGAACCCTCGATTCACCTGAGTTCGGAGTTCTGAATTTGGGTTTTCTCCCCTCGCCCTTATCCCAAAATCTACAGGGGGTCTGGGCTTTGCCCCTTTTCAGGTAGGTTGCTCTAAAATCAGCGTAAGCCCTAGGAAAATGTGTCAGTGCAGTTAGTAGTGCCAGATTCTGGCAAAGATAAACTCAATTGATAGAGATAACGGCGGGGTAGTTGGGTGAGTTCAGCGAGGTGCTTACTGGCTGAAGTTTTGCTCATGCCAGCTTGAATCAGTTGTTGCAATTCAGCTTTTAGGCTCGCCTCTGACCAAGCTACAGGGGTTTCAGGTTTGCCTGCGAGGACGATCGTGATTTCTCCTTTCGGTGCATGGGTAGAGTAGTGGTCAATCGCTTCTGCGAGAGTACCCCGCCAGAATTCTTCATGGAGTTTTGTGAGTTCTCTGGCGATCGCAATTTTCCGCTCTGGTTCGAGTAGTTGGGCTAGAGTCTGCAGAGTAGCTAGGAGACGGTGGGGAGCTTCATAGCAGACTACGGTGCGATGTTCCCTGACTATCTCTTCTTTATACTCATTGCGCCAAAAACCCAAAAAAAGGAATTGACTGGTATCCATGCCCGAAGCTACTAGGGCAGTGATCACAGCGGTTACACCTGGGATCGGAATCACGGCAATCTCTCGCTCAATACAAGCGCGAATCAGTTCCATGCCCGCATCGGCGATCGTGGGCATACCTGCATCACAGACTAAGGCGATATTCTTGCCTGCTTGCAATTGGGGAATCAATTCCGCCATCCGACTTTGACAGTTGTGCTGATGATAACTAATTTGGGGGGTGTGAATTTGGAAGTGCTGTAATAATTTGCCTGTGTGGCGCGTGTCCTCAGCGGCAATCACATCTACGGTTTGGAGAATGCGGATTGCTCTTAGAGTCATGTCTTCCAAGTTGCCGATCGGTGTACCGACTACATAGAGTGTTCCTGTCATGGTACATACCTGATCCCCGCTTGTTTGAGACGGTTTACCGCTTCAGCGAGGCGATCGCAATCGGCAATCAGACTAATGCGCACATAGCCCTCGCCACCTCTGCCAAAGGCTACCCCTGGGGTTACTACCACTCCCGTTTTTTGGAGCACAGTCAGGGCAAAATCAGTGGAGAGCATACCCCTGGGACAGGGAATCCATAGGTACATGGTGGCATAGGTTTTGGGAATCTGCCAGCCCAGTTCTGCCAGTGCGGCAATGAGAAAATCACGCCGTTGGCGATAGCGAATGCGCACTGCTTCCAAAAACGATTCGGGCAGATTGAGAGCCGTTTCTGCCGCTGACTGAATAGCTCCAAAAATGCCATAGTCTAGATTAGTTTTCAAGGTGCGCAAACCCTGAATGATGTCCCGATTGCCCACCACAAAGCCCACACGCCAACCTGCCATGTTATAAGTCTTAGAGAGGGTATGAAACTCTACGCCGATTTCTTTAGCACCTTCTATTTCCAAGAGACTGGTGGGTTGATACCCGTCAAAGGCTAGCTCGGCATAGCACAGGTCATGGACAAGCATGATTTGATAGCGATGGGCAAATTCCACTATCTTTTCAAAGAAAGAGCGGGGAGCGATCGCCGCAGTGGGATTGGCAGGATAGTTGAAATAGAAGACTTTGGCGCGCTCTGCCACCCCTTGGGGAATGCGGTCTAAATCAATCAGCCAATTATTTTCAGGAGAGAGTATGATTTCATAGATGTCTGCACCCGCAATCAGAGGGCCGCGAAAATGGGCAGGGTAGGCTGGACTCGGCACTAGCACTAGATCGTGGGGATCGACAAAGGCAAGGGCTAAATGGGTCAAGCCCTCTTTAGAGCCGATCAAGGGTAGGGCTTCCCCTTCCGGGTCTAACTGTACCCGATAGCGACGGTGATACCAGTCAGTGATAGCTCTGCGGAAACTGGCTGTGCCCTCAAAAGGGGGGTAGCCGTGATGTCTCTGGTCGTAAATAGCTTGCACAGCTGTTTCCAGTACGGGGGCAGGGGTTGCCCCGTCGGGATTACCCATGCCTAAATCAATCAAATCTAGGCCTTCTTGTTTCGCTCTCACTTTCAGTTCATCGAGACGAGCGAACACATATTGAGGCAAAGAACCCAATCGCTGGGCAGGTTTGAGCCAAGTAACCATCAGACTGAGACAGAAGAAGCGGGGGCAGGATTTTTCTGGAGGGAGAGGCGATAGTAGAGTTTATTCAGGGCATTCATATAGGCGCGGGCGGAAGCCACCACAATGTCCGTGTCTGCCCCATGTCCTGCAAAGGAACCTACTTCATGTTTGATGCGAATTGTAACTTCACCGAGGGCATCAATGCCTGCCGTTACCGATTGTACGGAAAATTCCGTGAGTTGATTGGGAATCTGCACTACCCGATTGATCGCTTTGTACACCGCATCCACAGGGCCTGTGCCCACAGCCGCATCGGTCAGTTCTCTGCCTTCGGGGGTGATCACAGTTACCGTAGCGGTAGGGAGAGCGTGATCGCCGCAACTCACCTGCACATGATCTAGCTTGTATGCATCGGGCACTTGGCGCAGTTCATCATTGACGATCGCTTCCAAATCCAGATCGGAAATTTCTTTCTTCTTATCGGCGAGTTCCTTAAAAAGAACAAAGGCTTTATTCAGTTCTTCGTCAGTGAGTTCATAACCCAACTCTCTGAGACGGGTACGGAAAGCATTGCGCCCTGAGTGTTTGCCCAGCACGATCAAATTGTTGGTCAAGCCAATCATCTGGGCATCCATGATTTCATAGGTGAGTTTATTTTTGAGGATGCCGTCTTGGTGAATCCCTGACTCATGGGCAAAGGCATTCGCACCCACGATCGCTTTGTTTGCCTGCACTGCCAAGCCTGTGAAGCTGGAGACCATGCGAGAAGTTTTGTAAATCTGGGTAGTATCAATGTTGGTGAGGGGTTCAGTAGATTCAGGTGGTCTGCCGAGGAAGGGATTGTAGTACTGACGGCGCACATGCAGAGCCATCACCACTTCTTCCAAAGCAGTGTTCCCCGCCCGCTCACCAATGCCATTCACAGCACATTCCAACTGGCGCGCTCCATTCTTGACTGCCTCTAGGAAGTTTGCCACTGCTAAACCCAAATCATTGTGCCCATGGACGGAAATCACCGCCCTATCAATATTCCGTACATTCTGTTTGATATTTCTAATCAACTCCCCAAACTCAGCAGGAGTGATATAACCCACAGTATCAGGAATGTTCACTGTTGTTGCCCCACAGTCGATCGCCGCTTCTAGCACCTCATAGAGAAATTCAGGATCGGAGCGGGTGGCATCCATCGGTGAGAATTCCACATCCTCATAGAAAGATTTGGCATAACTCACCATTTCCTTGGTGATTTCTAAGACTTCCTTTCTGGTCTTGCGCAATTGATACTGGAGATGAATATCAGAAGTGGAAATGAAGGTGTGAATTCTAGCTTTGCAGGCAGGTTTGAGGGCTTCTGCCGCCGCTTTAATGTCGGCTTTGATCGCCCGCGCTAGACTACAAATCACTGGGCCGTCTTCTGTGCCCACCTGTTCGGCAATTTTCTGCACCGCCTCAAAGTCCCCAGGTGAGGCATAGGCAAACCCCGCCTCAATGATGTCCACTCTCAATTTCGCCAACTGTTTTGCTAAGATCAGTTTTTCCTCTACAGTCATGGTCGCCCCAGGGCACTGCTCCCCATCCCGCAGGGTGGTATCAAAAATCAAGATGCGATTGGACATAGACGGCACTCCAGTTGTATTGCAGACTACTAATTTACCACAGCCTGTGGGTCTTGGTGAATCCTCTGGGCAATGGCTTGCAGTTCCTTAGGGATATAGTTAGTTTGCAGGAGTTGGGATAGAGTTAATTTTATGTGTTGGAATTGGGGTCTTGCCTGCAAAAAATTGGGAATGGCTAAATAATTTTCCTGTGCATACAACTGGAATAAAGGTTGCCAAAATTCCTGTTGGTAGTTATCAATCATGCTTTGGTCCCTACTGATCGCCCTTTGTAAATTCTGGTACAAAGTTTCATTTTGCAGGGGCAATGCTAAACAGTTGGGGATCGCAGATAGGGATCGTTTTATCTGTGCTAGTTTAGCCTCTAAACTGCGTAGTTGGGCAACCCCAGTATTATCCCCAAATGAATTGGCTTGCTGATAATACCTAGTAGCATTTTGCTGTAGTGCCTGCGTGAGCTTAGTCAGGGCGACCAGCCTCTGATTCAAACAAATATGGGCAGTGGCAAGGTTGGCAAGTATATTATTTGCCTGTTGGTAGTTAGCTAGTTTTTGGCGGATCAACTGGGCATGGTTACTACTAGGCAAATTAATGCCCTCTGTCAATTCTGCCCGATCGATTTCGCCTGCGGTAGCTACTGCCAAGTGGGCTATGTCCATAAATGCCTGTCGGTCAGCCCCAGTTAGGGGGCGATCGTAATACAGTGGCAAGCTCAGGAATTGCTGGGCGGTTTGGCGAGTAGTGAGTCTAAATGCCTCAGCCATGTGGTGATGGCGCGCCACGATCGCCCGTGCCCGTAGATCAATCTGATACTGAGACCAGCCAAATATCAAGAAAGCGACCGCAACCGCGATCGCCACAGAAATTGTCAGCCTTTGGAGTAAGGGTTTAGAGTTTGCGATAGCCACGGGCTAGGAGATAGTTGTCCCTGAAAGTGGCATTGATGACCATGTCTTTGCTCTCCCAACTTATGATGGTAGGCAATTCCCGGTAATTGATTGGCTCACCCCGTCTAAATTTTTCTCGCAGTTCAAGGGCTTTGTTTTCACTGCCGAGGAATTGATAATCTAAGCCCATCGGTTTACCATCGCCGCCCAGAATACTGGCTACCTGTTCATAGGACATCCCCCGCTGGAGGCAGACATAGTTTTCTATGGTAACCCCAGGCCAGCCACAGCGATAGCGGGGCGCAGACATATCCCGATCGTAGTGTTGGGGGGGCATCGCCGCCAGATTGAGCCTTGGGCCAGAAAAATAGTCAAATGCCCACCACAGGGCCAGCACAATCACTAAAACAATAACTGCATCTTCCAAGATCGCTTTCCAGAAATTGCGTTGGTGGCGGCGTTTTTGCGCCCGCACTGCCCCTTGGAATTTTTCTTCCCAAGGATAGGTATCAATCCAGTCAATGGCTTTGACAAAATTGCCCACCACCAGATTTCTTGCCCCCGTCAGAAAACCTTTGGGATCCCGTACCGCCAACTTGCCAGCGGTTTGGAGATTCTCAATATTTTCAGGACTGACCAGCCACCCCCGCAGACGCCGCACCAGTCCACCCGCCCGGCGTGGTTGTGGTGCAGGTTGAGCCGTACTAGAAACAGTTTGAATGGCACTGCTAGGAATAAAACGCACATCCAAAGCTGTGGTGAAAGCAGGACTGTCCGCATCAGGGGCAAAGAATTGAATCTCAATGCGACGCACGCCCACCAAGCGCAAGCGGCTCAACCATCCTTCCAATTGGCGGGTAAAGCGATTGAGATATTCAGCATCGGGACGATCGCTGACAAAATTGAAGGCAATGGTCAAGGTCTGGGACTGCAAACTCAAGTCAGTCTGTTCAGGGGCAATCAGATCAATATAGTCAGAGGTAAAGCTGGTCAAGATGTGCTGGAACTTCAACCACCCTCTTCTGTCCTCTAGATTCAAATGAGTTGCTGACATAGCTCTAAACCCTTTTGTCCCTTATAGGCACTCAGTAATAGATTTCACAGCATAATAGTACCCAAGCTGTTATGTTTCCGATCATTGGGCATGAGTTTTTCTGATCAGCTAGCTGTATTTTTGCGGGCGCGCTATCCTGTCCTAGCAATCAACACCCTTGAAGAAGCACGCCTTGAGCAGACGATTGTCAGTTTGGCGAAAAATCTAGGGCGCAGTGTGTATATTTGGGATTTTGTGGATGGTTACACTAGCAATCCCACCGATGCAGGGCAGGGCAAACGCAATCCTCTCCAAGCTCTGGAATTTGTAGAAAAAATTCCCCAAGGAGCAGTATTCATCCTGCGGGATTTCGATCGCTTCCTCGATGACATCGCCATTGGCAGAAAGCTCAAGAATCTCGATCGCAGGTTACAGGAACTACCCCAAAACCTTATCCTGATCGCGCCTCAGTTCACGATCCCCGATGCTCTCAGAGAAGTAATTACAGTTCTGAATTTTCCCTTGCCCACCCCCGCTGAAATCAAAGCCGAACTGTCCCGCCTCTGTCCTGACCTCTCTCCCACTGAGGAATTAATTGCCGCCAGTCAGGGACTATCTTTGGATAGACTACGTAGAGTAGTAGGGAGAGCGATCGCCAACCAAGAGCTAGACCAGCTAGTGGATTTAGTGCTCACCGAAAAACAACAATCCATTCGCCAAACTCAGATTTTAGAGTTTTATCCCACCACTACCACAGTGAACGACATCGGCGGACTCGCCAGCCTCAAGGAATGGTTGAAATTGAGGGGAGGAGCCTTTTCCGCCAAAGCGAGAAGATATGGTCTGCCCTACCCCAGAGGCTTGATGTTAGTGGGTATCCAAGGTACTGGTAAATCCCTGACTGCCAAAGCCATCGCCCATGAATGGCATTTGCCCCTGCTAAGGCTAGATGTGGGGCGATTGTTTGGCGGTTTAGTCGGGGAGAGTGAAGCCCGTACTCGTCAGATGATCCAACTCGCTGAGGCTATGTCCCCCTGTGTGCTGTGGATCGATGAAATTGACAAAGCCTTCACTAGCAGTGATAGTCGCGGCGACGGTGGCACTACCAGTCGGGTATTTGCCACTTTCCTGACTTGGATGGCAGAAAAAACCTCCAGCGTCTTTGTGGTTGCCACAGCCAACAATATCAAATCCTTACCTTCTGAATTACTGCGCAAGGGCAGATTTGATGAGGTGTTTTTTGTGGGTCTGCCCAACCAACAGGAGCGGGCCGAGATTCTAGCAGTGCATTTGAGTAAATATCGTCCCCACAGCCTGCGCAACTACGATCTAGAACGCCTTGCCTACGAAACACCGGATTTTTCAGGGGCAGAGCTAGAGCAGGCAGTCATTGAAGCCATGCATATCGGCTTTAGCCAAAATCGCGACTTTACTAATGAAGATATTATTACCGCCGCTAGCCAGATCGTGCCCCTTGCCCGCACCGCCCAAGCGGAAGTGCAATTTTTACAGGATTGGGTTACTTCTGGGCGCATCCGTTCCGCCTCTAGTTAATCAAGGGTTGGCGCACTCTGGTAAACTGTTTCCAGAGGCTCAGGCGATGCTCTGCCCAGTCCCACTGCACCCGATCGAATACCTGATTAAGAATAAAAAAGCCACGCCCGCACTCCTGCTCAGGACAGAGAACATCACTGCTGACAAAATCCGCAGGTGTACACTTGGGGCATTCTGTCCTCCCCTGATCCAACACTACCCAACAGCAACCCCAGCCAAAACAGTTATACATCACCTTTACTTGTTTACTGGGATCGAGGTGATTGCCATGCTTAGCCGCATTTACCAAGGCTTCCTGTAAACCCAACCTCACTTCTGCCTGCCACTGGCTGGGTACAGGTCGCAGTAGTACTTCTAACACTGGCTCTAGGTAAAGGGTAGAAGCAAAACTGACTACCTGCCAGTTCTTGCCTAGGGTATGGGCAGTAATCAGAATCACGATCGCTAGGGCATCTAGTACACCTGCTCTATTATACTCTACCTGTGGTTGTAGGTAGATGTACTTGGCTCTAGATCATCAGTTCACGCCGACGGAAGCGATTGCGACGGCGAGCATTTTCGGCTTTTCGTTTGCGCTTTTCACCAGCGGTTTCATGGTATTGGATACGGCGCATGTCCGCCAGTAAGCCAGCTTTCTGGATTTTTTTCTTGAAGCGGCGCAGGGCGGACTCAATACTTTCGTTTTCGCCAATGATGATCTGAGTCATGCAGTTTTAACTTGCCTCCTAAAAAATTGTGCAAAATATATTATAGTTTGCCCCCCACCCTTGGTCAAGTGTACACTTCTCGGAAGATGGTTACCATCCCATAAATCCAACCGCTGACCACACCCAGTACCATCACTACGGTCAGGGTAATGATCCCCATACGCTGGGGGATTTCCGCCAATTGCATTTGTACCCCTGTAACCGCTAGGGCATAGCTGAGTAAACCTGCCCACAGGGTGTATAGCCAATCGGGACGGGTAATATAGTAAAGCCTGGAGGTATTGAACATTGCCAGTCCCACCGCCAGCCCCCAGCCTGCCATCCCTGCCCCTGCCAGCCATTCCCACCAGTACAGAGCCCGATTGCGATCCCTGACAGGATCGCTCTCCCGCAGGGCAAACCAAGCCAAAGTCGCCCCCAACCCGCCAGCGATCAAGGTATATAGCCACCCTATGCGGAAGAAACTGACCAGCAGTAGGGCGATCGCCCCCAGCATCCCCCCCAGATTACGCCAGATAGGCACAGGGCTAGCCAAGAGCAGTAGCCATTGTAAATAAAACCACCACTCCGCCGTATCACTCCTGCGGGTATGGCGCAGGAGTTCCACACCCACCACTACATAGGCAGACAAAAGAAGCAACAAGGACACCAACAGAGCCGTAGGGAAAACGATGCGATTGATGCGCACAGCCATAGACTAATCACTACTACTACTACTAGTGGGACGGAAAGGATTCAGGAAGTTGAGGAGATTAAAAATCTCCCTAGATTGTATCCACAATTTGCCCCGACCACCACGAAACCGACATACCAGCCCTTCCCCGCCAAAGATACTGGTCATCAGCCCCCGATAGGACAGACCTGAAATTACTTCCACACTGTAGGTGAGCGAGTCCTCAAACGCCACAATATAGCCTGTATCCACCACATATTCATAGTCGAGGGGAATTTCCAAAATGCCCCCATAGGCACTAAACCAAATATCACCCACGCCTGAAGCCCGGATCATAAACAGGGAGCCCTCCCCCCAGAAGCCCGCTAGTCCAGCAAACTTGGTATCGATCTCCACCGTCGGGCTACAGGCAATAAACCCCCCTGACTGGACAATCAAACTACTGCCATTGCCCGGCAAATAGTAGTGTTGAATATCCCC
>JBKBMU010000015.1:0-27267 GCA_046295715.1 Pseudanabaenaceae cyanobacterium | reverse complement strand
CCTGAGCAAATATCCAAAACATTGGAGCATATCTTTTCCTTGCCTCCTGTGTCTATCCCTTGAGTGGGAAGGGAGTAAGTTATTAGGTTTGTGATCTGTCCCTATTCCCAATTTCAGATGATGTCCCATTCCAGCACAGATCGCGGTCATTAAACAGTATTTTGCAGGATTCCCTAACCAGCCTCTTAATTCAGGGGTGAGGGCAAGAATCGCCTGATTACCTAATGGCGAAGCATTTGCTTTTTCCCGTGAGCATGCCATTTATCTTCTGAATTGGCGCCCTCCGAGTTCAAAACTGTTTTCCTCAAATAATCAAGGGAAATATCCTTGAAGCCAAATTCTGTTATATAAATCCTCGCCCAAGCGATCGAGAATAATTACAGCCGATTTCATTACGCTGTTGATATGCCCAGTGAGGACTGCACTATAGCATTGATTCTTGTACTCTGGCTTGTCTGGGGAGGGATAATTGAATGTAGGTTCGGTAATTTCAGTAATGACACTCGTGCACAGTTCTCGGCGAAAGGGCCAGAGAAGGGGGGCCAAGGGTAGTGATTTTGTAGTAGAGCGTGTCAATAATAAACATTGCTGAGTTAAAATACACAAAGTTGCTCGGGAAATAGGTATTGATGCGCCTATGCTTGGCTGTATTTGTGAGCATGCTCACGATCGCTCCTCCACTAGTGATTGCCCAAGCTGACGATCCCTTGGTTGAGACCCGCCCCCCCAGTCGTCCGGTGCCGCTCCAGCGGGGGATCACGCTAATTTTGCGCCCAGATACGGCGGATTGGCAACAATTGAGTCGGGCTTTACCTGCTACTGGCTATACTGTTTTACCTCTATCCCAACTAAATGAAACGGTCTTGAATTCTGCCCAGACAGTGTTTTTACCTAACCCTGAGACCCTGACTGAAGCACAGTTGCAGGTTTTAGAAGCGTGGGTAGGTCGGGGTGGTCGGCTGATTGTTACGGGTGCGATCGGGCAGAATGGGGACTTGTCCATGCGCGATCGCCTGCGTCGTCTGTTGGGGGGTATCTGGCAGGCAAACCTAGACAGAGACAGCAAGTTATTTTTGCGCGCAGGTGAAGCCTATGACTGGCAGCGGCTAATCCCCAATTTAACTACTACAGAAATACGGCAGGGGGGTAAACTCCAAGCTGGGGCAGGGCGGGTGATCGCCTATTGGCAGACCAACGATCCTGCTATTCTTGCCCAAGGTACGGTCTATTATCTGGGTTGGCAGTGGGGTACCCATCCTGAACAGCAAGCCTTCGATCGCAGTTGGTTTTTAGCCTTGGTCAATGCCCCTGCGTCCCTTCATGCCACTGGTGTCCCTGACGATCGCCCCCTGACCACAGTAGAAGTAACAGCGATGCGCCAAGAACTGCAAGACCTGATCGGCAGGGTAGAGAGTGCGATCCTCGCCAGTAATAAGTCCTTGAGTAGTAATGCGGAACAGGCGATCGAGTCAGCACGGCAGTTACTGCGCCAATTACCGCAGATGGTAGGCTCAGCCCGGTTTAGTGAGGCGCGCCAAGCATGGGAACAGGCAAGACTACAGCTATGGCAGAACTATCCAGTGGAAATCCTGACCGCCAAATCAGAAGTAAGGGCAATCTGGCTCGATCGGGCTACTATTGTCGCCGCTGGTTCAGAACAAGGCTTAGCCAGAATTTTTGACCGTCTGCAAAATGCAGGTGTAAATACCGTATTTTTGGAGACCATCAATGCGGGCTATCCCATCTATCCTAGTCGGGTTGCGCCTGAGCAAAATCCCGCCATCAATGGTTGGGACCCCTTAGCTTCTGCCATTCGCCTAGCGCGTCAGCGGCGCATGGAACTACACGCATGGGTGTGGGTGTACAGTGCAGGCAATCAACGACACAACCCTATTGTCAATAAGCCAGACAACTATCCCGGTCCAGTCTTGGCACGCTATCCCCAGTGGGCAAACCTCAATCGCCAAGGTTCACCCTTTACCCCTGAAGCTAAAACTTTCCTCGATCCCGCTAACCCTGAAGTGGAAGAATATCTGCTCCGCCTCTATCGGGAAATTGTTACCAACTATGACATAGATGGCTTGCACATTGACTACATTCGCTATCCCCGCCAAGACCCCGGGCATGATTTTGGCTTTGGGCTGGCTGGTCGGCAAAAATTTATGGAACTGACGGGCATTGATCCCATTCACATTGACCGCAACGATCACTCCCTGTGGTGGCTCTGGACAGAATTTCGCACCCGCCAAGTGAATCAATTTGTAGCGCGCCTGAGTAGAGAAATGCGCCGACTCAAGCCCGGATTGGTGATTTCGGCGGCAGTATTTCCTTGGCACACCAACGATCGCCTCCAGCGCATCCAACAAAACTGGGAACTATGGGTCAGCCGCGGCGATGTGGATTTACTGACACCCATGACCTATGTGCCCGATACTGCCATTTTCTTGAGACAGCGGGTCTTGCCCTCCTTAGAATACATGGGCAAATCCCCTGTGCTCTTCCTGCCGGGGGTGTTTATTCGGGATGTGGTCGAACTGGAGCTACTGGATCAACTCCAAGCGGTGCGGGATTTACCAGCAGGGGGCTTTGCCCTCTTTGCCGCTGAGCACCTACGCCCCAGTGTCGAAAACGCCCTCAAACGCACCCGCATCGATGAAAATGCCAAAATTATTCCCTTCCGTCAACCCTTTGCCGCCGCCCGTGTCCGCTTTAAAGTCCTACAACAGGAATGGCAGCCCTTGCTCAACGGTGAATCCCACCTAGTGCGGGGAGAGAACCTCAGGAGTTGGCAGAGACAAACCCAGCAACTCCAACGCACCCTCACCAGCCTAAGCGATCGCCCCAGCCCCGAAGCAATCCGCACTGCCCTGAGCCAGATTGACAGCTTGACAGCTGACCTCCCCCGCTGGCTAAAACTAGTAGAAACCTATCGGGTCAATACTTGGATAAACCGCCTCCGCGCTATTGCCACGATCCTGCGCTTTGGCGAATTTCGTCTCACATTAGGTATCTTCAATGTAGCAGAGAGGTAACTATGGAACGATCCCAGTGGATAGCCATTCTCACAGCTGTCATTGCCATCGCCCTAGGGGTAGGCTACCTAGTGCTAGTCCAGATTCTGGACTGGCGTGGTCAATTTTTGCCCCCGACTTAACACCCTTAAGTAAATTTATCTGTAACAAAAGCTACTAAATTTAACCGATACGCTAGGATGGGAACACAGGTATTGAGGGAGAAACCATGGACAAGAGACAACAAGAAGCTATGCAAACCCATCGCAACAATATGGCGGCATCACTACAGCACCGCATGGAAGTAGCCCGCGCCAAAAATGACCTCCATCTTCTGCAAATGTTAGAGCAAGAAAAGCGGCAGCTAGGTTTGAAATAACTGCAGGTCGTGCCATCCACCCATCTGATCGTAGGAGCGCACCATCCAATAAAACAAGTGAGGCTTGGCTTGCCAGACCACCTGCAAACTAAATGGCTCACGGGGGGCAAGCCGTGGCGGACAAAGGACGATCGCACCATAGGGTAAAAATAATAATTCCTGGCTGGTAGTCCATTCATTCAGGGCTTGTATGGGGCTGGGGGTGCGTCCATCAGGAAAAATAACCGTACCTTGTACCCATTGGGCAGGCGGTAAAGCTTGGCGGGCAACTGGTTGGGGGTCAAGGGGGGATGCATTGGGCAAATGCTCAGGGATCAGGGTCAGGGACTGGATTTGTCCTGCTTGGTAGAGCACCACTAGGCGCAGTCTCTGGCGATCGTGGATGAAGCCAAATTCTGCCCCAAACTCAGCCAAGGGGGCAAACTGGGTGGAGCCGTGGGAAAAAGCCCCATTCGCAAAAAACAACACCCCCCGACTCAAGGAGCGGTAAGCAAACTGTTTGGTACTGCCTCCCACCTGTACGGTTTGGTGCATAGTTTTCCCATCAGGATCAAGAGCCAACACGGTCAGGCTGGGTTCAGCAGATAACAACTGGCCCTTGGCATCAAAACGCAGGAATTGCCCTTGCCACTCCCCGATATTTTTACATAGATATGCCCATTGCATAATTACCTAGACAATTTTTGATAAGTCACTGATCTCAAAGTACTGGTAAAACTTATCGGTAATTTCTAGCCAGTAAGACCGCCCTGTGCCTTGACGGCGTTTTTTAATGAAGCCCTGTGCCACCAACTCCTGAATATGCTGATAGGCTGATGATCCCCGCAGTTCGATCAAATCAGCCTGACTGATAGGATGTTTCAGAGCGATCGCCGCTAGGGTGCGCAGAGCACCTTTACCGATATCTACAGGGATCACCCGCTCCACCAAATAACTCAACTCTGATCTGAGCCGTAGGACAAAACCTGCCTCAGTTTCCACTATTTCTAGGGCACTGTCCCGATGGGCATAATCATTGACCAGATCAATCAAACCCGCCTCCGCTGTATTCACCTCACAACCCAGCACCTCAGCGATCGCCTTGACGGTCATAGGTTGCCCTTTGAGATAGAGAATAGCTTCTATATGGTGCTTGTCAGCAGTCATCTCCTACCCTAGGCCTCTAAAGCCCTCTCTTCAATTTTTATAGTTTAACGCCAGTTCGGGCTAAGAAAATTTCTACAAGCCACCTTCACCCCCAACCTCTTAAAGGGGAGTAGCCTAACTTCTCATCCCGAACTCAGGTTAGTTTATCCTCTAGACTGGGATCGGGGTCTATCAACTTTGCCAAAGAAATCCTGAAAATTTTGGGGAGAAGCTGGTTGCCAGAGTAATAATAAAATGAATTTTGGGTTAGTTATCTATGCCTCAGTTCCTCAATAGCTATGTCTTGATTAAACAAGTGCCCGATCAAACTGCCAAGGCGGGGATCAACCCCGATGGCACGATCGACCGCGCTAGAGCAAAGAAAATGCTTAACCCCTTCGATTGCTACGCCTTAGAGGCGGCCCTGTCCACCAAGCGACTGTATGGGGCAAGGGTAACAGCAATCACCATGGGCCCACCCTTTGCTATAGAAATTTTATATGAAGCTATTGCCCATGGGGTCGATCAGGCGGTGCATCTGTGCGATCGGCGGTTAGCGGCATCGGACACTTTGGCTACTGCTTACGCCCTCTATCACACGGTGCGCTGGGCCAGTCAAGGGCAGAGTTTGGATTTAATTTTCTGTGGTTTACAGACTACTGATGGGGACACTGCCCAAGTAGGCCCTCAGTTGGCGGAACGATTGGGCATACCCCAAATCACCTATTGCGAAAGTTTTCATTTGGAGCTGACAGGAGCACAACCCCTGGTTACTGCCAAACGGGTAATAGAGGGCGGTACGCAAGTTTTGCAAACGCCTCTGCCCGCCTTATTGACCATTACCAATTCTGCGCCCCGTCTGACCTACAAAACCCTGCGCGGTGTGCAAAGAGTCCAGCAGTTACAGCGAGATGAACAACTGCGCGCCCAAGTGATTCACACCGTTAGCTTGGATGACATTGGGGCTGACCCCAATCGCTGTGGTCTGGCAGGCTCACCGACGATCGTGGCAGGCACTGAAAAAGTAGCGGAGATCGGGGGCAATTGTCAGTTATTCCAAGGCAAAGCTGTGCCTGTACTGGTGAGTGAATTACTAAATAGTGTACCCTTGGCACAGTTGGGGTGTAGAGAGTAAGAACTCTTGCACAATTCCTTCTCCCCCAGACAGGAGTATGGGAGCCCAGCTCAATACTTGTGTCAAAAGTTGTAATTCACTCCCCCTACAATCATTATTGCCTAGAGCACATAGTGTTAGCTGATTGGACACTATTCTGCTCTTTATCAGCGTAAGTCCTGTACTGAGGCTCAAGATATGCAGAATCAACCACCAGTAGTTGTGATTGGGGCGGGTAGATGGGGCAAAAACCTAGTGCGCAATTTCTATGAACTTTCGGCACTAGCAGGGATTGTGGAAGTAAATCCTAGTCTGTGCCAGATGATGGGGGAACTCTATCCTGAAATTCCCATCTATCAAAAAATACCTGATAGCCAAGCTCTGAATTATCAAGCATTAGTGATTGCTACCCCTGCCCCGACTCACTATGACATCGCTAGGTCAGCTCTGCTGCTGGGCAAAGATGTATTTGTAGAAAAACCGATGACCCTAGAACCTAGACAAGCTGAAGAACTTGCTGAATTGGCGGATCAGAGAGGCTTGATTCTCATGGTGGGTCATTTACTCCTCTATCAACCTGCGATCCTCTGGTTGAAGGAATATATCCACAGTGGCAGGCTAGGCACAATTCAGCATATTGCTACCCAGCGGGCTAATCTGGGGACAGTCCGCACTACTGAAAATGCCCTCTGGTCCCTAGGGGTGCACGACTTGGCAGTAATTCTCTATCTGTTGGAGCACCCTGCAATTACTGACCTCTCCGTGCAGGGGGATTATTTTCTCAACTCAGGACAAGCAGATAATGTACATCTCCATTTGCGTTTTGCCAATGGTTGCTCTGCCCACTTGCATACTTCTTGGTTCTGGCACGATCGCTGTCGGCAGACAATAGTTTTGGGCACTCACAAAATGGTGCTCTATGATGAAATTCAACAGCAGGTCAAAGTCTATCATCAATTCATAGATGAAGCATTAGCCCCACACAAGGAAGGTATAGAAACTGTAGATATTGCCCATGCTGAGCCACTGCGACTGGAATGCGCTCATTTTTTGGAATGTGTGGCGAGGCGCACCCGTCCCCGTGCCGATGGCTGGCATGGTGCCGCCGTAGTGGCAGTTTTGGCACAGGCCCAACAGCAATTACACATGCTTGGGGAAAAATAAATGTAGATGACCGTAAACCAGTAGTTGTTTTGTCAAAAGGAATGTTTGGCACAGTATTTTGTGGTATGGAAAGCTTTTTAGTGGGCAAGATTACCAGCTAAAAAGTTTCTCCATTTTCTGACCACCCAGAAATCTAGGGGTGTTGCTCTGCTCCCTTCTCCCACAGAGAGGAGACACCCCCCACCCCCACCTTGTGGGGGGGGGCAGGGCATGTCATCTTAGGCTTGGATAATAAAATTAGCTCCCGTGAGAGTGGGTAAACCATTTAGTACGGCAAACTGCCCGCCTGTGCCAAATCCAGCTGTAGCTCCATTCTGGTTGTAGAACAACTTGCCATTGCCGGTGTTGTACACGATCAGAGCTGAACTGGTTTCAGCGGCGGCATCGGAAGTTACCGTGGCAAAGTTTGCCCCGATGGGCTGACCCACTGCACTGGAACCGAAGGCAGTAAAGGTAGTAATGTCAAGGACAATGAAATCCTCAGAAGGAGTGAAATCAGTGATCTTATTGATCCCGATACTGGCACTGAAGGGTAGGTCGATGTCAAAGACAAATTTGTCACTACCTGCACCGCCTGTGAGGGAGTCATCCCCCCCACCACCCACTAGTACATCGTCCCCTGAACCACCATTGAGTAGGTCATTCCCCTCACCGCCAAAGAGTTGGTCATTGCCAGAACCACCAGACAGTTGGTCATTGCCCTTGCCACCAAAGAGTAGGTCATTCTCAGAGCCACCATTGAGAATATCATCCCCGTCATCGCCATAGAGGGTATCGTTGCCAGAGCCACCATTGAGGGTGTCATTCCCTGCCAAACCATAGATAATGTCATCCCCCGAACCACCATTGATCGTGTCATTCCCACTGCTGCCAGTGATTACACTTGCCCCCGGGTTGGGATCGATGACAAAACCACTGGCGGCAGAAACTAGCCCTACACCGCCAGTTCTGGGCACAATCTCATAGCTGGTCAAGGTGTTACTGATTTCATTGGCGACCATGAGCACAGGGCGACCCGTGGAACTTTCAGCGGCAGGGATGAAAAGTAACCCTTCAGGGCTGATGTCCCCAGGCACATTGATATAGTCCACAAACTTGGGAGCATTGGGATTAGTGATGTTATAAACCACTACCCCGCTGTAGCGTTCCCAGGCAATGAAGGCATAGATTTGATCGCCCACTTGACCCAGTACCAGACCTTCCGGCTCAGGCCCCTTATTATCACTGCGATCCTTGTCCACTACGCCTCGCATCGCCGCAATGAACTCAAAATCATTGCCACTGTCATAGACCAGTTCCCCTGTTTGGGCATTCCAGATCGAGAAGGAGCGCGCCCCTTGAACCACTAGGCGTTCTTTGCCATTGGCAGGATTACTGTCATCATCCCCTAGGGTGTTGATGATCTGTAATCGCCCTAGTGATTCCGTGTCTTGAATACCTGCAGGGAGTGGGAAAGAATTAGGATTGAGCGTCAAGCCGCCTACACGGGATTCATTACTAAAACCGGGCCAGTCTCTACCATCCCCCTCATTAGCAGTTACCAAGTAAGTAACTCCACCTACTACATAAGCACCAATGGCATCGGGTTGATAAGCCCCAAACAGATTGGGGTAGCTCTGGGGATTGAAAGGATAGGCAACAATTCTCGCCCCTGAACCACCGGTCAGACCAGCGGCATTGAGAGTAATTCTAGTGTTTACCCCACCAACCAATTCGCCAGTGGCATTTCTACCCAAGAAACGGATGTCAAACTGCCCACCAACACTAGTCACTGCCACATTGGCATTACCGTTTACGCTAGCTAGTGCCCCCAGCGCATCTCGAATTTGGGCTGCGGTGGCATTGGCTGGCAGGGGTGCGGTCGTGAAGCTCCCAGCGCCATTGCTCACCGTGAGGGTGAATGTGCCACCTGTTGCCCCACCGAGATTGAGGGCGGCAAATACATCGCTGGCATCGAGACTGTTGCGGGGTAGGCT
This sequence comes from Pseudanabaenaceae cyanobacterium, assembly GCA_046295715.1. Lineage (GTDB taxonomy): Bacteria > Cyanobacteriota > Cyanobacteriia > Pseudanabaenales > Pseudanabaenaceae > JBKBMU01. The sequence goes on along the minus strand of JBKBMU010000015.1, from coordinate 18,498 downwards.
GTGATCCTTGAAGCCGAGAGGGACTATTCTAGTCACTGTGCCTGCCGTCAGATCGACTATAGCCACAGCATTATTTTCTTGCAGGGTTACATAGGCAAACCGTGAGTCAGGGCTGATGGCAACATATTCTGGTTCAACATCTTGGGCAAGAGTGCGCCCAGGTCCATCAAAAATTGCCCCCTGCGCCTGTAGAGCGGCTCTCTGCCCGTTGAAGGCAGTAAAGCCTGCCGTAACATTAGTCAGACCAGAAGTCGGGGTTAAATTCCGCACTCCCCCTGCAAAGGTAATAATGCTCACTGAACCTTCAGGATCTATATCATTGGCTCCATAACCTTGGGGTTCACCTTCATTGGCAACCACCAAGAAATTGCCATCGGGGCTAAAGGCAATACTGTCAGGTAGGAAGCCCACAGTTACTTCCCTGATGAAGGCATTGTCACTGGCACGGAAGAAGAGCACCCGACCAGGTGTACCTGCACCAGCACGGGTGGCAGAGGTAGTGCCCAAGACAGGGCTGATTGCCACTGCCACGATCCCATCTTTGATAGCTACGCTATTGGCACTGATGCCACTGGCAAAAGGAGTAGTAACAGTAGCTAAATCAATGCTAGAGATCGCCCCTGGAGCAGTTAAATCAGAGAACCCTCTGATTTCCAGAGTATTGCCACCACCGACTACAAAAACTTTTCTACTGGCAGGATCGTAGGCAACGATCTCGGCACTGGCAAAACCTACCGTACTCCTAGGCACCATTACCAACTCTTGGTTGGCTACGGTACTAGTAATGGTATCCTTTGTCCCCGCTACCGCCAGATTCTGGATGCCTTGGTCAAACTGGGCATTCACATCGGGGGTGTTGTAGCTAGGTCTGCCCTGAGCAAGGTTGTGGCGGGTGAATAGGTACTCTGCAAGGGCATCTTGTTCTGACCCTTGGGGGGCAAAAGTTACATTGTTACCCAATATAGAACCGCTGACCCCCGGAGAAAAATTGTTGCCGTCTAGGTTGAGATCGACCCCAGTTTCTGGCAGTAAATCCACCCGATTCGCCAGCGTAGGATTAGCTTTTACCCAACGGGAGAAGGGATAGACAGTATCTACTATGGTGGGAATAGCTGGGTTGGGATTGCCCGCCAAGAAGTTGAGGGTAACAAGGCGCAGAGTACTAGCAGGATTACCTACAAATTGCCCATTCTGCACAATTACTTTAGTAGTTACACCATTTTCATCGGTGAGCACCAGGTTGCGGATGCGTCCTTGATTGTTCGCTAATCTCTGCTGGAAAGTAGGTTGGAGAACTCCCAGGGCATCAAAGACGACGGTAGAAGTAGCTCCTTCCCGCCGCAGTTCCTCCAAGCCGGGTCTGGTGGGGTCGTAACTAAAGCGCACCCCCGCCACCTGTGGGAAGTTCCCGGGGGTTTGTCCGGGGGCAACTGTAGAGACCGCGGCTTCAAATAACCAGTACAACTGCTGTTCCGTAATGGTGATTAAGGTTAAGCCATTGTTGAAGCGCAAAGAACCCGCAATGTCTAACTGTGAAACTTGCCCCAACCGCTTGCCAGAAATAGGGTTATTCTGGGTGGGTAAGAACCTAGTGACATCACCGAGATTCTGCAATTCCCCGATCAAATCCCGAATGCCACCACCGTTCTTCAAGGACAACCTGACCCTACTGTCAACTTCTCTGGCGTAGGCTAGATTGGCATCGGCGGTGAGGTTGCCGAGGTTGGTTTCTTGGGTGCGGACTTGGGAGCGGCGACCTTCCAGAAAAACACTAGTGTTGCCCGCAATGTTGGTGTCCTGGACATTGACCACTGCCGTTACTGCATTTACCAATTCCCCTGTCAATGCCGCTTTGGTACTGGCATTGCGAATAGTCGCCGTATCTTTGGTGGTATCCCCTGTGGGTGTTCCTAGACCTATCGTAGAAAACACAACACTGTCAATAGTGGCATAGGCCCCACTTACCTTTTCGTCATAGCTACTGGGAATGATGACCCCATTGCTGTCAAACTGGATTACCAAGCGACCCACATACTGGTAAGTGCCCTCAGTATTCACAATGGCTATAGGTTTGCCATCCTTGCCGCTGGTGAAAATGGGGTAGGGGCCTTGCTTGCTATCCCCTGGGCGGAGAACGTCGTTGTTATCAACTAAAAGTGTACCTGATCCCCCCGCCATGATGATATCTACACCTGTTAGGAGGGGAGCAAGGGTTTGTTCTAGTTGAATTTGTTGTAGGTGGGTAACTAGAATGATTTTGTTAATATCATCCGTTGTACCTGCAATGTTGTCTGGGCCACGGCTGAGGCGATCGATTTGGGGTTGTAAAAACTGAGCGAGGGCATTCATGTCGTTGGTCAAAGGCCCTATCAAATCTGTTTGCCCCGGTGAAGAAATGCTCTTCAATAGGGGAGTGATTACCCCAATTACCCCGATGCGATCGAAGGTGGTACTGGGGTCCCCATCGGCATCTACGATCGTAGCTGGGGCTAGTTTGTCCCGTTCACCCAATTGGCTGGGGGTATTGGCACTGGCGATCTTGCCAGCAGTGATGGCAAACTCAGAACTGAGGCGGGTCAGTTCGGTAGTGAAAAGCGGGCCGCCATCAATAAAGGTGTTGATGCTGTCTGCATTGAAGTTCGGGTCTTTGGAAAAGTCTAGGTTAGCGGCAAGGTAAGGAAACAGAGTCCCCAACCAGCGTGTTCCCCCTAACACATTCCCGTTGGAACTAGAACGAATATCTTCCCCAATTAGCTCTGCCACCAAAGCAGTACCCAGGTCAAATTCATGGTTGCCCAGCACCGAAGCATCAAAGCCAATGATATTCATAATGCTGATATCAATGCGCCCCCCCCCCGCTCGCAAATCAGTAAAGGCAGGGATGGCATTGCCGACGCTAAAGTTAGCGGCACTCAAAGTTGGGTTGCCATTGAGCAGGGCAAACTGACCCCCACCTGCCCCAAAACCAGCTTCCGCACCGTTTTGGTTGTAAAAGAGCTTACCGTTGCTTTGGTTGTAAACAATTAAGGCAGTGCTGGTCTCAGCAGCGGCATCACTGGTAACTACCGCAAAATCACTGGGACTGATGGCCCCAAAGTTGGCAAATTTATTAAAGGCGGCTTTATCTAGGACAATGCTGTCATCACTGGGGCTGAAGTCCGTAATGGTATCAATGCCAATGACGGTGTTGATTGGACTGGTGGCACTAGGGGCAAGGGCGGCAAAAAGGAAACGGTCTTTACCTGCACCCCCAGTTAGAGTGTCATCCCCGGGTCCCCCTTGCAAAATATCATTGCCATTGCCCCCCTCTAAAATGTTACTGCCTAAGCCCCCATCGAGGATATCGTCCCCATCGTTCCCAATTAAGATGTCATTCCCTTTGCCACCACTAAAATGATCACTGCCTGCGCCACCTACTAACTTGCCATCCCCATCCCCATCGGTAATGCGGTTAAAAAACAGGCGATCGTACACCCTGCGCAAAACTGTTTCTACGGTCTGCACCCCTGGTTCATTGGGTAAAATATCTACAGTGGTATCGCCAGCAGCATTAAAGAAAGGCCCTGCTAAATAGTTGTCCCCAGAAGAGATAATGATTGTATTTTGGGAGAGAGGACGGGCTACAGTATCTTTGGTGAGTACAGTCTTGTCATTCGCAAAAAAGTCCACTAAGGCAGTAAATCTATCCACATTGGGAATAGCATTGGGTGTGCCCTCTAGGTCGGAAGCATGTAAGAGTTGTAGAGTAAAAGTCATAGTCGTCCCCGTCTACTTGCACCTAGTTCAGCGTAGAAGAGCGGGGGACACTGGTCAATTAAGATTAGGTTAAGAGAACACCAAGGTTAGTTTATGACTGCTGAGTAAACCCTAGAGTAGTTTGCTTGATTTTTTCCTGTAGCCAACCACTAAAGGCATCGTGGATCAGTCGCTCTTTAGTAGGTTCGTCTAATTGGGCAGGGAAATACTGTTCAAGGCGGACAATCACGATCCACTGATCGATAATTTGGGGCGGGAACAACTGCCCAGTTTTGCCATTGCTGAGCATCTGTTTCAGGGTGGGGTGTAATTTGCCTAACTCTACAGGTCCAACTAGTCCACCTGTGGATGCTTCTGCGCCCAAGGAATACTTAGTGGCAATCTCCTGGAAGGTCTGCTCCCCCCCTTGTAAACGGAAATACAACTCTTGGGCAACGCTGATGTCTTTGAGGCGCAAGATGGAATAAACGGCCCGATCGAGTTCCTGTTTGCGCTGGAGAAATAGATTGGGCACTTCTGCGCCCCAGTGTTCCTGTTTGAATTTTTGCAGACGCACCCCACGGGTTACATCTAGCCTAAAAGTCTGTGGGTCATAGTTGAGAGAGGCTAGCCACTGTGCCAGTTGATCGGGCGTAGCCAGGCCATACTGTTGCACAATGCGCTTTTGGGCGGCTTCCACTTCTTCTGGGGTGTAGGGCACATCGGCGATCGCTTGGTCAATGATCACTTCCTTGACTAGGTCTTGCATCCAGTTGTAGGCAATTAGTTTGTGGATGACCTGTTCGCCAGTGAGAGTATAGTCGCCAATATAAATCGCAAGAGTCATATACCGGTCTTCATGAATGGCAATACATAGCTTAGGCTATTTTTACTTGGATTTTAGACGGCTGGGAGGGAGGATTGTTGCTAGTTTTCATGTTTTAATTATTTTTTGGCGTTGCTATTTGGTTGAATATGGTATAACTTAACTATTCTTAGTCAGCCTTGAATTGGTATTCCATTCAATTCAGGTTAGACATTGAAAAGTGGAATTTGAGGCTTAAATGTTGGAAAACATGGAGCAGACTGAACAGACTGACAGTACAGCTAGTCAAACCAGTGGCAATTTTATTTTGGCAGACAAGGTGCGTCAGTTTTTGGCTGATACTCCTCCCTTTGCTGATTTACCCAAACCCGAACTAGAGAAGATTTGGCAGGAGATGAAGTTGGTACGCCTGCGCATGGGACAGCCTGTTATTACCAAAGATGCTCTATCCCCCTTTGTGTATTTGGTGTGGCAGGGGCGCTTGCGTCTGTTAGCTCAATACCGCCAGCGTGACAAAAATCCCTTTACTCTGAAATTGCTCGATCCTAGGGCAGTGGTGGGGGCAATCAGTTTGATTAGACAAGTGCCCACTGAATTGGCGATCGCCTGTGAAGAGAGTATTTGTATTGCGATCCCTGCCCAGTTATTCCAAGAGTTATTAACTAATAATCCTGATTTCCAGCGCGCCTTTTGGCAGACTTGCTCCTGTGCTGAAGTGTTTGACCTTGTGGATCAACTGCTGGTAGATAGCCCCATCAAACCGCCAGACAACTGGCAGGAGTTATGTGTAGAGGCAGAGCGGGTCGGTTTGGTCAAGCAGGGGAATAATCCCAGTACAGATACGGATCAGGAATATCTATGGCTGTTTTCTGGGGGCGATCGCTTCGTGGGGTTGCCTCTGAGCCAATACGGTTTTCTCAGGGGGAGCAAGGTTGTCCCGGATCAAACTGGACAGGTTACGGCTACTGCAGAAGTGCTAACTGTGCCTGAACTCCCCTACGCTGAAGAAATTGCTCCCCCTGCGGGCAAAACCTACCCCATGCGCACTGATGCCTACCCCTTTATTGGGGCTAAGGATCAAAAGCAGAGTATCTTAGCTTGCTTCCAAATGGTGTGTAAGCATTTGCGCATTCCTTTTCGCCAAGAGCCTGTGAAGTATGGGATCGAGGCAAGAACCCGTGAGCAGATGGATGATAAGGCCCTGTTGAGTGTATGTGCCGCCATTGCTGAATATGTGGGGCTAAATTGTCAATCCATGCAGGTGCCTGCCAAGCTGATCTATCGCTTGCCCTGTGTGGCAATTCTAGTTTGGCAAGGTAAATTGGCAGTGGTATTTGAGGCAACTCCTAGTTATGTGGTATTGGCGGTGCCAGAAGTAGGCATGAAGCAGTTATCCATCGACGAATTTGCTGAAATTGGCAGCACTGTTCTGCTGTTATCCCTTCAGCCTACACGAGAAACCCCCCAGGAAAAGTTTGGGTTGAGTTGGTTTATTCCTTTTATTATCAAGTATCGGCGGGTATTGACAGAAGTATTTTTGGCTTCTTTCTTTGTGCAGTTATTTGCGATTGCTTCCCCTTTATTGATCCAAGTTTTGATTGACAAAGTGCTAGTACAAAATGCCCCTGACACTCTCAACATCATCGGTATTACCCTAATTACGGTGGCATTGTTTGAGGCATTGCTGAGTAGCCTGCGTACTTATTTGTTTGCTGATACTACCAACCGTATTGATATAGCCTTGGGAGCGGAAATTATCGATCGCCTGTTTCGTTTGCCCCTGCGCTTCTTTGAAAAATACCCGGTCGGGGAATTATCCACTAGGGTCAATGAACTAGAAAATATCCGCCAATTCATGACGGGCACGGCTCTAACGGTGGTTTTAGACTCGATTTTTTCGGTATTTTATATTATTATCATGTTTTTTTACGACTGGCGTTTGACGCTGGTAGCCCTGTCGACGATTCCGATATTTGTGGTTTTGACCCTGATTGCTACCCCGATCTTGCGCAGTCAGGTGCGGGCTAAAGCCCAAAAATATGCTCAAGCTCAAGCGCAATTGGTGGAAATTCTCACTGGCATTCAAACTGTTAAGTCCCAAAACATTGAACTGCGATCCCGCTGGCGGTGGCAGGAACGGTATGGTAAATATATGGTTGCTAGTTTTCGGACGATTGTTACGGCGACTACTGCCCAGTCAGCCAGTCACTTTTTTAGCCAGATGTCGGGGCTATTGGTGTTGTGGGCAGGAGCTTCCTTGATGCTCCACGGCAAGGGCACCTTCACCCTAGGTATGTTGATTGCGTTTCGGATTATTGCCAGCTATGCCACAACGCCGATTCTGCGCTTAGTGCAATTGTGGCAGAACTTTCAAGAAACTGCGATCTCACTGGAGCGGTTGGCAGACATTATTGACACACCCACGGAAATTGAGGCTAGTCGGGGGCAGATCGCCCTACCCCGCATCAAGGGGAATGTAGTTTTTGAGAATGTCTGTTTTCGGTTTGCCAGTAGCGGGCCACTCCAACTCAAGGACATCTGCCTCGATATTCCTGCGGGTACTTTTGTAGGGATCGCAGGCTTGAGTGGTTCAGGCAAAAGCACTTTGGTTAAGCTCCTGCCGCGCCTGTACGATCCCCTCTCAGGTAGGGTTTTTATTGATAACTATGACATCAGCAAGGTGGACTTGTATTCCCTGCGGTCTCAGATTGGGCTAGTTCCCCAAGAACCTTTGTTATTTGATGGCACAATTCAGGAAAATATTGCCCTGGGCGTAACTGATGCCAGCGATGCAGAGATTGTGGCGGCGGCAAAACTGGCGGTAGCGCATGAGTTTATTATGTCTTTGCCTAATGGCTATAACTATCGGGTGGGGGAGAGGGGGGCAAACTTGTCAGGGGGTCAAAAACAGCGGATAGCGATCGCGCGCACGATTTTGCAACAGCCCAAGTTATTGATTCTGGACGAAGCCACCAGTGCCTTGGATTACAATACCGAGAGACAGGTGTGTCGCAATCTCATTGAAACTTTCAGGGATCGGACGATCTTCTTTATCACTCACCGCTTGGGTACAATTCAATCTGCAGATTTGATTCTGTATATGCACGAAGGGGAGATTGTAGAGCGGGGCACCCACAGCCAACTACTGGCCGCTAGGGGTCGTTACTACAGTCTGTATATGCAACAGTCCACCCAAATTGTTTAAGGGATAATTTTTATGACAAATAATCACCATGATCCGAATCTCACCACTGCGGTTGAGCCTGCTGATAACAACTCTTTGCCCGTAGTGAGTGTGGAGCAGGGCATCACACCCAGCCCCAACAATCAACTTTTGGATGTAACAGAGCAATCTCTATTTCTGAGCCAACCCAAAACTTGGTCACGGGCGATCGTGATTAGCATCATGGCCTTGACCACTATTGGCATCGTCGCCGCCTTTATCTTCCAAATTGATGAAGCTGTACCCGCCCGGGGCAAATTAGAACCCCAAGCCAAAGTCAAAGATGTGCAAGCACCTGTAGGTGGGGTAGTCAAAGAAGTCTTGGTGCAGGAAGGACAGCAGGTCAAAGCAGGAGATGTACTCCTCAGGCTCGATCCCACTGCCGCCAGTGCGGCGCGGGCTTCTCTCACCAAAATTAAAGAATCCCTACAGAAAGAGAACGAATACTATCAGCAAGTGATGAGTGGCACAGCTACTGCCTCAGCCGAGGGTTCTATTCCCTATGAACTATTTATGCTGACGCGCAATCGCACTGAACTGGCTAGGGAAATTGAATTATTGCGACTGCAACTTTTTGGGGGCAATAACGGTGGTCTGACCCCAGAACAACAATTGCGTCTAGAAACAGGCAGACTAGAAAATCAATCCCGCATTGCGGCTGTGGAACTAGAAATTAGCCAATTGGAACGGCAACTCAACCAAGCCCAATCCCAGCTCACCAGCCAAAAAAATCTCCTCGCCTTGGATGAAAAAGTGTTAGCAGATTTCCAGATTCTCAACCAAGAAGGTGGGATCGCCCGCTTGCAGGTAACCCAACAAGAACAGCGGGTCATTGCCAGAAAGGCAGAAATTCTAAGACTGGAGCAGGAAATCGCCCGCATCGAGGCGGCGATCGCCCAAAGCAGACAGCGGGTACAAAATACTACTGCCAACGCCATGTTGGAAGTACAGACAAGAATTGCCCAAAATCAACAGCGGATTGCCGACATTGACAGCCAACTCCAGAAAGTAATTATTGAGAACAACAAGCGCATCGCTGAAGCCGAAAGCCAGATGGCACAAGCTGAGCAAACTCTCAAATATCAAAACATCACTGCCCCCACTACTGGTACGGTCTTTGACCTGCAAGCCAGAAATCCGGGCTATGTAGTCAATTCCGCCGCGCCCGTGCTGAAAATTGTGCCCCAAGATAACCTAGTAGCCACAGTATTCATCACCAACCGGGACATTGGCTTTGTCCGCCCCGGTATGGATGTGGATGTGCGGATTGACTCTTTCCCCTTCAGTGAATTTGGCGATGTGAAAGGCAAGTTAGTGGAAATTGGCTCCGATGCTCTGCCCCCCGATCAGATTTATCCTTTCTTTAGATTTCCCGCCAAAGTTGTCCTCGATAAACAGGAACTTGTTGTAAGAGGGCAGACCGTACCCCTGCAGTCGGGGATGTCAGTTACTGCCAACATCAAAGTTCGGAAAAGAACAGTAGCTAGCTTCTTCCTTGACCTATTCACTAACCAACTTGCTCCCCTCGAAACAGTGCGTTGAAGCACATACATAATATTTTTATAAGGTTTTTATAAAGTTTTATAAAGGGGCACTCCATAGGGTGGGGTATAGAGGGTCGAATTCTTGCAAAAAGTGATCTAGAACACCTGCGTAGGGATACGGAGTTAGGTTTGAGTCGTCTAGCTTTGTAGGGGGAAGTTTATGTTTTTTGAGACAGAAACCAGTGAAGCATTAACACTGCTAAAGCATGGTCACCCACCCACGATGACAATGGCTGCTCACCCCACTACAGGGGCTTAGCCATGATGAACAGCTATTTTTTTGGCCAACCCTTTAATCCCCTTGCTAAGTAAGAACCCTTCTCCCCACACCTGGCAAGACTTGCAGCGCTTTGCTTAACCCGAACTGGGGTTTAATTAGCAGGCACAGCCCACCATGCGATCGCATATCTTTCAGCAGGAAAATTACTGAAGCTATCCCGTAAAAATACCCGCAATTTGTAGCGCCCTGTAGTGGGGATGGGAATAAAAATATGCTCAGTATTGTCCACCTTGCTCACTGATGACCACACACTTTTAGTAATGTCCTCTTCCCCTACAGGCAGGAGAAATAAATCTAAATTGCTCACAGGATTGCCTGTAAAATCTTCGCCAAGATCATAACGGCGATTGTGATTTTTATCCCGCAGTACAACTTGCCTCTGCCACGTCAAAGTAGCAGAAATATAGCTACCACCTAATAGGGGCGGGCTGATTTCATAATCCCGAAATTGCCCCTTTTGTACATTTTGTGTATCCCAACCAATGGGGGGTACTGTTCCTGGGGGGTGTTGCCCAGCCCTGAACTGTACAAACGCCCGATAGGCATTTAATTGCCCTGCCCCTAGGGAAATACTCAAGGGGATCGCTGGGTCTGTATAGGCATCGGCGTCTAGCCATGTTTTGCCGTCCATGTCGTAGATAGTTTTGGTCATGCCCAGCTGTTTACCATCCCCTTGATCTTGGATTTTGTCAGCAGAGTTAATCAGCACTGCTTTAGTTACCTCTACCCTGCGGGCATCTGCACTCCACAGCCCGCTTTTGATTTGCTGTTCTGCATATTCCTGCAAGAGGGCGATCACGCCCACCACATGGGGTGCCGCAAAACTAGTCCCACCTGTACTGGTGATCCGCCCCCTAATATCGGGCACTTGGATATTGCTCCCCGGTGCTACCAGTGCTAAACTGCGCCGATTGTCCTTCGGACTTTCCACCCCAGGCGTCCACTGCCGATCGCCATTCAAATCAGTAAAATGTTCCCCCTCATCATATTGACCATTGCCGTTGCGATCGATAAATGGCTCATGGATTAAATTGGACTGATCAAGGACAGTATAAACACCGTTCTGTTCCCGTGTGAAACCGACAGTGATACCGTTGTAGGTGTCAGTGGGAATGGGAATTCCACCCCTGCCCTGATTGCCTGCAATCACAGGTAAAACATTGAATTGATTGGCTAACCAGTCAACACAGAGAGTCAAGAGGGCATTGCCATTGAGAGTGGGGCGACGGCGACTATCCTCGGAGAGGGGTTCACCGAAACTGAAATTGAGTGCTCTGATTCTGCCGTTGTAGGTCATAGCTAGGTACTGGGCGGCGAGAGCGGCTTCGGGTTGTCCATCCCTGCGCCGTTGGGAGTAGGCTGAAGATACTAACTTCGCTGCTGGGGCTACCCCCCTGTGGATTTTGTGGCGACTGATCATCACCGCCGCTACTTGAATGGAATGTTCATCGATGTTGCGATTGGGTACGGGTTGTCCATCCCGAAAATAGACACTGTGGGGCTGTACATAGTAGCGATCGAGCTTGAGTAAGTTATTGACAGCTTTATCTATGCCGAATTGCAAGGGACGGCTCAGTTCTACCTGTCCAATGACTATGTCTTTACCTGTAAGATGGTAGGGGGCATTATGCAGGCGCAGAGCATCTATACCATTGGGGCTGAGGGACTTTTCCAGCCCATAGAGTGGCAAACCAGTGCTCAAAAATAGAATCACACTTTTGAGAAATAACTTGAACATAACCAGTGGGAGAGGAGCGTGGTTTCAGTCTATCATAGGCAACTATGACCCCTGCCCGTACGATCTGTATAGGTTTTTTAGTATTGATTGCCATAGGCACACTCCTGCTGTCCTTGCCTTGGGCAGTTGTGCCCACAGCTGTCAATACTCCCCTCACCGCTTTGTTTATGGCAACTTCGGCAGTCTGCGTAACTGGGTTGGCAGTAGTCGATGTCAGTAGCCACTACACACTCTTCGGTCAAGTAGTTTTGCTCATGCTCTTCCAGATTGGTGGTTTGGGCTACATGACTGCTAATACTTTTTTGTTGTTGTTGATCGGGCGCAAGTTCAGTCTCAAAGAAAAATTGACCCTGCAGCAGTCCCTAGATTTGCGGGGATTACAGGGATCGGCAACTGTTGTCCGTTCCATCATTGCCACTACCCTGCTGTTTGAACTGGGAGGAACTGTACTACTAACGCCTGTATTCAGCGATCCCTATGGGTGGGAGCGGGGGTGGTGGCTGGCATTGTTTCACAGTGTGAGTGCTTTTAATAATGCAGGTTTTAGCTTATTTAGTAACAGCCTGATGGACTATGTGCATCACCCTTGGATTAACTTGGTGGTGTCAGGGCTAATCATTGCGGGCGGGATCGGTTATCAGGTGCTGGCAGAAATGTATGTCTGCTTGCGGGCAGTCTGCCGCCGACAAAGCAACGATCCCAAAATCAACTTCAGTCTGAATTTCAAGGTAGTAACTACCACCACGATCGTCCTGTTGGGCATGGGCACAGGGGTCCTATTCCTGAGTGAATTGGCTACTCCCCAAATGCAGGCATTATCTTGGGCGGAGCAAATCTGGGCCAGTTGGTTTCAGGCAGTAACTGCCAGAACCGCAGGGTTTAATACCATTGACATCGGCAAGATGAGCACTACCGGTCTATTCACTATGACTATTCTCATGTTTATTGGGGCATCCCCTGGGGGCACAGGGGGCGGCATTAAAACTACCACCGTACGCATTCTCGCCTGTTGCACCAATGCCGCTTTGCATGGCAGGGAAGCAGTGTGGCTCTATCAACGCCAAGTGCCCACCTCCCTGATTCTCAAAGCAGTGGCAGTAGGGCTAGGCTCCCTCTCAGTAGTGTTACTTAGTACAATAATCTTATCTATGAGCGAGACTCAGGTTGACTTTATTCAGTTGTTATTTGAGGCAACTTCAGCGTTTGCCACGGTAGGTCTATCTACGGGGATCACGCCTCAGCTTTCAGGTTTGGGACAGTTGGTATTGATTGGCAGTATGTATGTGGGTAGGGTGGGGGTACTGTTGTTAATTGGGGCGATGAGTGGTAATCCCCGCCCCAGCCTTGTCAAATTTCCTGAAGAATATATGTTAGTGGGCTAGTATAGTCAGGTTGGTATAATATAACAGCTATTCACTCTTGTCCTATGTTTAAGCGTTTTGCTCTAATTTTGATTGTCCTATGCACTGTGGTCTTGAATGGCTGTGTATCGCCTAGCAGTGGTTTAGTCTTATATCGGGATGTCAAAGATGGCTATCGTTTTCTCTATCCCAATGGTTGGCAGGAAGCAAAAATCAACAAAGAGAATGGTTTAGATATTCTATTTCATGATATTATTGAGCCTTCAGAAAATGTCTCAGTAGTGATTGGCAAACTCCAATCGGTGAAGGATTTGCATGAATTGGGCAGTGCCAGTGATGTGGGTTTGCGGGTACTACGGCGGATTATTGCCCCCAACTTTAGTGAACAGGCGGAACTCCTCAGTGCTAATGAACGGGATGTAGATGGGCGTGCTTACTATACATTTGAGTATTTGATTCCACTGCGGGGTGGGGAAGTGCGCCATACTCTAGTAACCGTAACCAGCAACAAAGATAACCTTTATACCTTGAGTGCTTCCGCCAGAGCCAGTCGCTGGGCGCGGGTAAAACAACTGTTCCAACAGGTAGCCGATTCTTTTGTTGTGGAGTAAGATGCATCAGATTCTCATTATTGATGACGATCCAACTACTCGCCTCACTCTATCCCGCCTATTGAAGGGACAAGGCTTCACAGTTGCTAGCGCCAAAGATGGCAAGGAAGGAGTGGCAAAAGCAGAAGAATTAAATCCCGCTTTGATTATTTGCGATTGGATGATGCCTGAAATGGATGGCTTAGCAGTGTGCGATTACATCCGCAAGTCTCCTAGCCTCGCTCACACTTATTTTATTCTCCTCACTGCCAAAGACCAAGAGGGAGATATTATCCAAGGTTTGGAAGCGGGAGCGGATGATTTTCTGCCCAAGCCCCCCCGCTCTGGAGAATTGAAAGCCAGAGTCAGAGCAGGTTTACGGGTGTATAATGCCAATCTCACCATCCAAAAACAAAAAGCTCTCCTAGAACAGGAGTTGCTCCAAGCCTCAGAATATGTGCGATCGCTCCTGCCTAGAAACTTAGACAGCGAAGTGAAGATCAATTCTTGTTTTATTCCTTCAGCCCGCCTAGGGGGCGATTGCTTTGACTTTTTTTGGACAGATGCGGATCACTTAGTTTTTTACTTACTGGATGTGTCGGGGCATGGGGTGGGTTCTGCGCTTCTTTCTGTTTCGGTGCTGAATCTACTGCGCACTAGGGGTTTATTACAAAACCCTTTGGCGGGGACGATAGATTTTCACAACCCCGTAGAGATTTTGGAGGATTTGAACAACACTTTCCAAATGAGCGGGCATCGGGAGATGTTTTTTACTATTTGGTATGGGGTGTATAGCCGCAGTACAGGGGAGTTGAGGTATAGTTCCGCAGGGCATCCCCCCGCTCTACTTATCAGAGATGGACAAGTCCACAAATTGAAAACTGTGGGGATTCCCATTGGCATGTTGCCCATTGGCAATTATCAACAGGGCAGTATCCAAGTGCAAGCAGGCGATCGCCTCTATTTGTTCAGTGATGGCGCATTTGAGATTCCTATGGGTGAAGGGGAAATAGTGGGTTTAGCCAAATTAACGGAACTACTAATCCAAGCGGGGCATGTAGAGCAGGTAGTTACAGAATTACAGCAGTTAGGTGCGTTTCACGATGATTTTTCCCTGTTGGCAGTGAACTTTTAGGGGCTGTGGAGTGGGGGGCAGTTATGAAAGTCAATAGTACTTGTTCTGAGCATATTGACAGGGATGGTGGCATGGCAGTTTTTCAATCCCCCTGCGGTCAGACCAGTTCTTGCCGATGCTCTGCAGGGGAATTCACAGGCTGGAGAGAGAGATTTCAAGGCATGGGTGCGGGCATATGACAAGGATGATGCAGCCCGCTTCAGTTTGGCAGTGATGCAACTGGCAAAGGCTCTGGAACACATCACCCAAGCTCTTTATCGCTATGGTTTCCGCTCCGATCGCGATTTCGGTTTTTTTTCGCCCCTGTTTCAAAATCCCCAAACCATCAAATACAGCGATCTGAATAAACTGTTCCAAGATTTCAACAATGACCTAGAAGAAATACGCCAGACTCTGCGCCCTATCCACAATACGGACTGGAAAGTACCCATTGCCCTTCAATGGTGATGGCAAATATCAAGAAGACGAAAAACTCTGGCGGGTAGCGTTACACCTGAGGAGGCAAAAATTTTACAATTGCCTTTGATTATGGGGATGCTTTGTGGTTGCAGGCTTATACCCATGTGTTGTCGGGAATGATGGATTTTCTGCTTGCCTACGATCGCCCAGGATTGTTTGAGAAGACTGCCCATTTATTTTTTGCTAGACCAGAAACACCCCACCAGTTTTTGGCAGGGGATTACGCAGGGATGACCGATTCCTAGATTGGCTGGCGGCTATTCATCTGTGATGCCGCTAAAGTAAATAGTGCCTGCGGGGGACAATACAGTTGAGCAGGGCTTCTTGGTCAGCGATTCTGCAGGAACAGGACAACGATCGGGAGTGGCTACCCAATCCCCAGCAAGATTCTATCTTTCCTGAAGTGAGGGTTGAGCAGGAGATGATTACCAGTTGGATCAACACTACCCAAGAAATAGAAGCGATCTTCAGAAACTACTGCTTTCTGGCGCAATGACCCGCGCGGTGTGAATCTGCGGCGGGTATGTATCCAGCCTAGCCGTTTTGATTTAATCTCTTGGGTGCAAGGGACAGCCGCTACCCCTTATTAGATTCACAGATGATCAAGTTTGGAATGGTCTCAATAACACTTTTAGGGGTAATTTACTTCCCTTCATCTTGTGGTTCAATTAAGAGATGGTATGATTCGCATCCTGCACCTGTCTGATTTACACTTGGGTACTACCACCCACGGCAAGATCAATCCCCACACAGGTATCAATTCTCGGATTGAGGATTTCCGCAAGGCACTCCACACCTGTATTAGCGAAGCATTGGCAAGGGGGGTAGATTTGGTTCTGTTTGGTGGGGATGCTTTCCCCGATGCTACGCCACCCCCTTTGGTGCAACAGGCATTTGCGGAAGAGTTTCGCCGTCTTGAGGGAGTGCCCATTGTATTTCTGGTGGGCAATCATGACCAGTATGCCCAGGGGCAAGGGGGCTGTAGTTTAGCGATTTACCGCAGTTTGGCAATTCCCAATGTGATCGTGGGGGATACGGTGGCTACCCATGGGATTCCTACCCGAGGGGGAACGGTGCAGGTAATTACCCTCCCTTGGCTGAGCAAATCCCACCTACTCACTCGCCAAGAGTTGAGCGATTTAAGTAGCAGTGAAGTGGAGGTGCTCTTTCGCGAAAAACTTGCCCTCATCCTAGAAGGGGAAATCCGCCAACTTGATCCCCACCTACCCACTATTCTCTTGGCTCATGTCTTGGTGGAGGGAGCAGAACTGGGGGCAGAGCGCTTCTTAATGACGGGGAAGGGATTTCAACTGCCCCTGTCTTGGTTTGTCCGCCCTGAATTTACCTATGTGGCTTTAGGGCATGTACACCGCCACCAATGTCTGTGTAGCGATCCGCCAGTGGTGTATGCAGGCAGTTTGGAGCGAGTGGATTTCGGTGAGGAACAGGAAACTAAGGGCTATTGTTGGCTAGAAATCACTGCGCCCCACCAAGTCAGTTGGCAATTTTGTCCCTTACCTGCCCGCTCTTTCTGTACTATTCGCCTAGATGTGCGGGGCAGGACTGATCCCCATCTCGCCATTATCCAAGCCATCAATACCAAAATGAGAGCGGGCGCGATCGTCCGTCTCATTTATCAAATTCATGCGGAACAGCTCCCTCTGGTCAATGAGTCAGAAATACATCAAACTTTGGCAACCAGCCACAGCTACAGCATTCAGCCTCAGATTATCCCAGCGGCAAATTTCACGAAAACCAACAGTCTCGATCCGCTCCTCGTGGCTGATCCGATTCAGGCACTGGCCACCTATCTGGCCACCCGCCCTGACTGGCAAAATCAACATCTTGACTTGCTGGGCCTTGCCCGTGAACTCCTGCATGATGCCTCCGATCCCCAGCAACTAGCGATTGGTTTGTAGTAGAGTATGACCCCCATAGTTCTAGAGCGATTGCAGAAGGCCTTATTGCCCCAGATTAAGGCGATCGATCGGGCAGGCTTGGGGGACTTTTGGTCATTGGCAAGCTACGAACAGGAACTAACTAACCCCAATAGCTACCTGATCGGGGCAATTACAGCAGCAAAACTGCTTGGCTTTGGCTGCTTGTGGCGGATTGTCGAGGAAGCCCATATCACAGTTTTAGTAGTACATCCAGATTACCAGGGGCAGGGCATAGGCAAATTGCTAGTGTGGGGCTTGTTGGCACAGGCCCACTATACAGGGGCAGAATGGGCAGTCTTGGAAGTGGAAGAATTTAATCAAACTGCCATCAAATTATATGAATACTTTGATTTTACTGAAGTTGGCAGGCGCCAAAATTACTATCAACATACAGGGGCATCTGCCCTAGTGATGTGGCGCAAGGGTTTACAATCTGATTTGTTTCCTGGCCGATTGCAGGAATGGTGGGGCGCAATTACCGAGAAATTAAGGCGAAACGGTTGGTCAGCCCAGAATTACCTAAAAGGAAAAGTGGTAGATTAAATCCGTATTTTCTGAAATTAGCTAATTACAGTGAGCGATCACCCTACGGTATTTAGTAACCACTATGTGGGCTACATGGATTTACTGGCGGACAAGCAAACCGTGATGAACTATCTCAATGCCCATCAGGGCTGGTTCAGACGGTGTGCCAAGCCCTTCCCTGCCGATCCCATCGGTGAGACGGGTTATGCCTTGGGGGTAGGGCGAGTGGGGGCTTTTGGCTTTTATCTCGATCCCCGCATTGGCTTGGAGCTATTGCCCCCTGAACAGGACACCTATCGCATCCAGACCATCCCGATCCCCGACCAACCACCCCAACCCTATGTGGTAGATTTCAATGCGTCCATGCGTCTGCAAGAAAGTAATTTACCCCCTGAATTTGGCGGGGGGATTATGACCTATATCGATTGGGATTTGGATTTAGTGGTAAGTCTGGAATTTCCTAGCTTTATTCAGAAGTTATCAGGAGATTTAATCAAAAAAACAGGGGATGCAGTGCTGGCTTTTGTGGTCAAGCGGGTATCGACTTACCTCACTGCCAAGGTGCAGGCAGACTTCCACCAGACCCACAACATCACCATCCCCCCTAAGTTCCAGTTCCGCCGCTCATAGTCACCCTTCCCATCACGGCAAAGGAGAGAAAAAGCTTGTCTCAACAGTATTGCCAAGGGTGAGGAAGTTCTTCCCCTTCTCCTAAGGGTCAATATAGGCATAGAATTCAAGGCGATCGGGAGTACAGTATGACAGGCACCACAGTGAGAAATATCAATTTTCTTCACTCTGCCCTTGCGCATGAGGAGTGCTAACATACTCCCAAGGCTTGGGCTATTTCGTAGAGGGACGCCGATCGCTGGGTTTGCAAATAGCGTGGGACACATTCTCCGCTGGCGAGCTTGTTTAGTGCCGATACTGTACATGACCCAGACCGTAGCCAACAACACCCCTATCAAACCCCCCAGCCACAGACTAGCCGAGAGGGGATGTTCTGCCCAAGTCATCAACTGGTAGTAAATACCGCTGTCCAATACCCCAGTCCTGTTGTCCAGCCCCCCAACTCCGCCAACAAATTTCAATGGAATACCCACCTGCCAGTCACAACTGCACTGCAAAATTGTGTTTCAGCT
>JBKBMU010000014.1:0-40477 GCA_046295715.1 Pseudanabaenaceae cyanobacterium | reverse complement strand
CGGGCGGAAAATACGTTTATTATCTCTAATACATCCTGTGCTAAATCCTCCTCAAAGGAACTGTCCTCAGTTCTATTTATAATGACAACTTCTGCTCCAAATATCTCGCATAGAGAAAAGATTAACTCACTGCCAAAACACAATAAGCCCTAAAATTAACTGAAATTAACTGATTCCAATAGACCTCTTGCCCAATTTTTCCCCAGCCCCTTTCCCATAAAGGGAGAGGTGAGAAAACTCTAGCGGGGGCATTGCCCTTAGGGCTCCAAGCTTAGAAAGCTCTACTAAATCAAGATTCTAGGGTTAAATCACTGACATTTAACCAGGAGGTCTAATTTTTTAGGACATCAACCTTCGCTGCAGACCCTCTCCCAGAAAACTCCAGCAACCCCTTAAGCTTGTCTCAACAGTATTCTGAGCTATATAGGAAAATAGTCATTTCAAATAAGGATGAGACACTAGGTAGCACAGTAAAAATAATTTCATCAATACTAGTCCTAACAGGAGCATACATCCCTGGCCTCTTTAAAATCATGCTCAATATGTTTATTTTAGCTAAAAGTGAGACATTATCCCATAGTAGATTGGGGCATTAGCTCACTCCCCTCTCCCTGAGGGAAGAGGTTGGGGGTGACGGATAAAACTCGATTGTCTCAACTCGAGTGAATCGACTAGACTATATGCTGATTTTGAGAGCAAACTACCTGGAAACGGAGGGTGAGGGCTGGACCCACTATAGATTTTGGGGATCCTAAGTCCTATACAATTTCTGAGGGTTTTAGGAGTGTAGGGACAGAGACTCCTCTTTGATACTTTCCTACTTCTTAATTGGAGACTTGCTTGTTCTATAATAATCAAACTCTGAATTATTGATTGCCTATGCGTATTTCGCAAATGTTGTGGGTTACTTTGCGGGAAGACCCTGCAGAAGCTGAACTCATCAGTCATAAATTACTCCTGCGGGCTGGTTACATTCGTAGAATTGCTCCTGGGGTATATGCCTATCTGCCCCTGATGTGGCGAGTTTTGCAGAAAATCATGCAGATTGTCAGGGAAGAAATGAATCGTACAGGCGCAATGGAATGTTTGCTACCGCAACTACATCCTGCAGAACTCTGGCAAGAATCGGGACGGTGGGACACTTACACTAAGGCAGAAGGAATTATGTTCTCATTGGTGGATCGCTCAGGGCGGGAGATGGGTCTAGGACCTACCCATGAAGAAGTCATCACTGCGATCGCTAAGGACATGATTCGTTCCTATCGGCAGTTACCCCTCAATCTTTATCAAATGCAGACTAAGTTTCGGGATGAAATTCGTCCCAGATTCGGTTTGATGCGGGGCAGAGAATTCATTATGAAAGATGCTTACTCGTTCCACACTTCAGAAGAGAGCCTGAAAGAAACCTATCAGCAGATGGACCGGGCATATCGGCGGATTTTTGAGCGATGTGGTTTGGACTTCAGGGCCGTAGAAGCAGATTCAGGTGCCATCGGAGGTTCAGGTTCACAGGAATTCATGGTTCTGGCTGATGCAGGCGAAGATGAGGTCCTCTACACTGCTGATGGTAAATATGCCGCCAATGTGGAAAAAGCCGTATCTCTGCCCAGCGATCCAGTTCCCTCTAGATTCACCCACTGCGAAAAGTTACACACTCCCAACACAGAAACCATCGAGAAGACCTGTGCGGTGATGGGCATCGATCCCAGTCAGGATATAAAACAGGTGGTATATCGGGCAGTCTTCAATTCGGGCAAAGTTGCTCTCATTTTAGTGAGTATTCGTGCTGACCAAGAAGTGAATGAAGTCAAACTGCAGAATGAGCTTACAAAGCTGGCAGGTCAATTCCAGGCGTCTACCATTCTCTCTCTGAAAATTTTAGATAGCGAACTCCAAGCTGAACTCACCAGCAAACCTCTGCCCATTGGTTACATCGCCCCCGACCTGCCTGATGATTACATTGCGCAGAAACCTGATCTCCATCCCCAATTCATTAGAATGGGCGATCGCACTATTCTGGATGTGAAAAACTTTGTTACAGGTACAAATGAACTAGAATACTCATGGGTAGGTGCAAATTGGGGCGAAAACTTCCCTTTGCCGCCGATTATTGCCGATCTTCGCAAAGCCCAAGCAGGCGATCGGGCGATCCACGATGCCACCCAAATACTCCAGTCAGCCCGGGGCATAGAAGTTGGGCATATTTTTCAACTGGGCACGAAGTATTCCCAAGCTATGCAAGCCACTTTCACTAGCGAAACAGGGGAAGAATTGCCGCTGATTATGGGGTGTTACGGCTTGGGGGTATCCCGCCTAGTCCAAGCAGCGATCGAGCAATCCCATGACAGCGATGGCATCATTTGGCATCAAAATATCGCTCCCTACCAAGTGATTATCTGTGTGCCCAATGTGAAAGATGCGGAACAGATGAACATAGCGGAAAAACTGTACCAAGAATTACAAACATTAGGTATAGAAGTTCTATTGGACGATCGGGACGAACGAGCAGGCGTCAAATTCAAAGATGCAGATCTAGTAGGCATTCCCTATCGAGTAGTCACAGGCAAAAGTATCAAAGAAGGAGCAGTAGAAATCACCGCAAGAGCTAGCAAGGAATCTGTAAATGTAGCGATCGATCGAGCTAGTCAATGGCTAAGGGATCGATTATCTGCTTAGTCAAAGCAGCTTACATTATTATTGGATTTAATTATTTCCACTTCTTCTAATCTGGAGTCTGGGATTGCTTCCGCGGTTCTGGTACTACTTTGCTCTCAGCCCATAAATATCAATGCCGCTGGAGGCAATTCAACCTAATTAAAAGATGTAGAGACAGACTTTTTTAGTCATAAACCTGCGTACAAATTTCTAGAACTGTAGTAGCGAATGCTACCGATCGCGTCAAAAATTTAGGAACAACGACCTAGATTTTGGAAGTCATTAAAATTTCTTAAGTACAGCTTTGGGTTTTTCTAAAGACATTCTAAATAAATTTCTATTTTGCCTGAATCTGCGGCATGATTATTGTTCAGACTTTGAGGGTGAGAGAGAGGATGAAACCAAAAATTTGGGTCTATGCGGAGCAGGTAGAGGGGAATTTGGCGGCGGTCGCATTGGAACTGCTGGGGGCAGGCAGAGGGTTAGCAACGAAACTGGGGGCTGAGTTAGAAGCGGTGTTGTTGGGACATAACATTACCCCTTTGGCGGAAACTTTAATCTACTATGGGGCAGATACGGTCTATGTGGGGGATGATCCTGAACTAGCTCAATATCGCACTTTGCCTTACCGCCGTGTCTGGGTAGATTTACTGGCGAGTCTGCCTCGGCCGCCCCATACTTTGTTGTTTGGAGCAACTACCACGGGTAGAGACCTGGCCCCGCGCTTGGCGGCTTACTTGGAAACGGGCCTGACTGCCGATTGTACCAGTCTAGACATTGGGGCGTTTGAGTATCACAACAGCCGCGATCCCCACAAGTCTGGGCAGTTTTCTGATTGTTTGTACGCGATCCGTCCTAGTTTTGGGGAGTCACTGAAGGCAAAGATTTTGGGGCCATGGAAACATCCCCAGATGGCAACTGTGCGACCAGGGGTGATGTGCCCTCTTGCCCCTGACTACAACCGTACAGGTCGGGTGATCCCCATTCCAGTTAGGCTTCAGCCCAATGATCTGGTGGTGCAAGTGCAAGAAACTGTACGCAATGTTACGAAACAGGTGAAACTTACGGAAGCAGAAGTGATTGTTGCAGGGGGGTATGGGCTGGGATCGCCCGAAGGTTTTCAGCTATTGCAGGAGTTGGCAAATTGTTTTCCCAATAGTGTGATCGGGGCTTCACGGAAAACGGTAGATGCAGGTTGGATTGATTACGCTCATCAGGTGGGACAAACAGGCAAAACCGTGCGCCCCAAATTGTATATTGCCTGCGGGATTTCAGGGGCAATTCAACATCGGGTGGGTATGGACAAGTCAGAGACGATTATTGCCATCAATAAAGACCCCAATGCCCCCATTTTCCGATTTGCCCACTATGGTATTGTGGGCGATTTGTATCAGGTGATCCCCGAACTCATTCGCCAATTGCATCAGCCTCTGTCTCAAGTTGCCTAGGAGAATATATGAATAATGGTTTGCACTACGATTTACTATTAGTTGGTGGCGGTACAGCCAATCTTGTGTTGGCGCACCATCTGGTCAATTTAGCAAAAACTAGCGGGCTAAAAATCTCGATTGCGATCGCTGAAAAAGCACCCCAATTTGGCGGACATACGGTCAGTGGTGCAGTTACTAGCCCGAAGGTTTTGTGTAAGTTATTCCCTGAGTTGGATGTGCACAATGGGGAAGCTTTTCCCATTGAAGCAGTAGTTACCAACAGCTATGTGAGTGTGTTAGGCGCAGATAGTAAATGGGATGTACCCAACTATTTTGTACCAAAGGGCTTCAAGAAAGAGGGAAGTATTGTCATTTCCCTCAGTCATGTGGTGCGCTGGCTAGCTGAACAATTGGTACTCAAAGCCCGCAGTATTCCCAATGTAACAGTTGATCTTTTTCCTGGTTTTGCTGTGCATGAAATTCTCTATGAAGGGAATAAGGTAATTGGCGGTAGATTGAGTAATACAGGGGTGTTATTAGAAGATGCAATTTTTGCGGATTACACCTGTTTCGGGGATAAGGGTTTTATTTCTAAAGATTTGATTCAGAAGTTTAATTTGCGAGAAACGCCCCAATTGTGGTCGGTGGGAGTAAAGGAAGTCTGGCAGGTAGAGCAGGACTATGGAGGGCAGGTCTGGCACACGATCGGCTATCCCATCTTGGATGGCACTTTTAGCGGTGGGTTTATCTATGGTTTGCGGGATCAGCGGTTAGCCATTGGTCTGATTCTAGGTTTAGATAGTCATAACCCCAACCTCAACCCCCAAGAGCGATTGCAGGCATATAAGGCCCATCCGTGGGTGCAGTCTTTGCTCAGGGGTGGCACATTGCTCAAGTATGGAGCGGCGGTGATCCCCGAAGGTGGCTATTACAGCCTGCCTAAGCAATTTAATGTCGAGGGGGCATTGCTGTTGGGGGATGCCCTAGGAGTGCTGGATGTGGCGAGTCTGTCGGGGGTGGATAAGGCAATGGAGACCGGCTGGATCGCCGCTGAATTGCTCCATGAGGCTTTTCTACGGCAGGATTTTACTGTGATGAGTGCCTATCAAGCACGGGTAATGCAAAGTTTTGTGGGGTCAGCCCTCTATGCCAGTCGCTATTTTCGGGAAGCTTTTTTGGAGAATCAGAAATTACTAGAGGAATATCTGCCAACAGTGTGCAGTTATGTGGATCGGGGGCATCCTTGGTTTGGGGTGATGAAAGTGGGCGTGGCTAATCCTGTGCAGACATCCCTAGAAGCAATGCGTGCCTATAGCCTAGTTACGGGTCAGACTAATGAAACTAAACCTGTCTCCTACTCCGAGTGTCATCAGGCGATCGCCCCCGATTTTCGCCCCAAGTATGGTCAGCCTGTGCGCAGTGTCGCCACTAGCCCCACCTACTATTCCCGTGCCGATGCGGTTTTCTATGCTAGCCCCCGCTATGTAGAGGGCTACCATCATATCCAAGAATTGGACACAGCTGTGTGTGTTCGGTGCATCGATCGCTATGCCCAGATGGACAAAGTAACCCCCTGTGTAGCTGACTGTACCGCCGATGTCCATTATACTTACAGCAGAGAGGGGATGAAACTGCATGGGATGTCACTGGAAAATTGTATCCAATGTCGCACCTGTGAGATCGTCTGCCCAGAGGTCAATCTGCGCGTTAATCCCAGCTATGAGGGATCGGGTCCTGATTTCTATGGTCTGTAGTCTATGTTCACGCCCTTAACCATTGGTGCTTTTTTAGTAGCTTTAGTGGTATTAGTCTGGGCATTGAGTGTCCTGAAAACCACCGTGAAAACCGCTTTTACCCTAGCGATCATTGTTTTTGTGCTCCAGGTGGTAACGGGGATCGGCCCCTTGGAAGTTTGGGAGCAACTGAAAAAATGGTTGCTGGGCTTAGGCGATTGGTTTGAGACTTGGGGGGGGAGGTACAAACCGCCTAGCGACTTCAGGGAGAATCAAACCCCCCGCTCTTGGGGCTACAATGAAATTGCTATGACCATTATCTACCTATTCCTATGGATACATTAGCGGAACTGCTGAATAAAGGCTACTATGCCAGTTTGGGGGCATTGGCTCTACTCCTGGAGACTGTCCAAGATGAACAAAAGCGATCCCAAGCGGTTAAGCGTTTGCAGGACAATATTGAAGGCCTAGTGCAAGAATTGGTCAAGAAGGGGGTAGCCACCGAAAGCGAAGCCCGTAGCTATGTGGATCGGGTAGTCAGCCAAAGAGTAAAGACGGTAGACACCAATGCCCAAGAAGCTAAGGAAGAAACCAGTCCTGAGAATGAAATTGACCAATTGCGAGAGCTGACCAAACAATTGGCTGAACTGCGGGCTGAACTGGAACAGAAACAATAAGCTATACTTAACGAGAGTTTACGATCGCTACGGAGTTTTATGCTTAAGCCCCTAGATGTCAGGTTTGTCCAGGAATCCCCCTCTAAAATTAGCTTAGCTTGGTATTTTGTAGCTCTGCACATCTTATCCTTGGTGTTTGGTCTGTTTGGGTTGTTGTATGTTCTGCCCAACACCGAGTTTATTGCCAGTCTCTCCCCCTTGGGCATGCAGATTTTTAGTTTTGGCATGCAGGCAGGGGGCGCAATGTATATGGTGGTAGGTGCGATCGCTCTCGCCCTCTACGGCAAAGCCCAAATCGGCTGGCACAGAACCCTGGCTTTCATGATCCCTGCGATCGGGCTGTCTCTGGCAAGCGAACTGATTGGCACCAGTACAGGCTTTCCTTTTGGCAGTTATGCCTACCTCAGCGGACTGGGCTACAAAATCCTCGATCGGGTCCCATTTACAATTCCTTTATCTTGGTTTTATATGGGTTTTGTGTCTTTCCTTTTGGCTTGCACAATCCTGAGAGCCAGTAGGCATTGGTTGGTGCGCCTAGAGGCGATCGCTTTGGGGGCAATGATGTTGACGGCATGGGATTTTGTGCTCGATCCTGCCATGAGTCAGGCGCAGTATCCTTTTTGGGAGTGGCATCAGTATGGGGCATTTTTCGGGATGCCCTTACAGAATTTTGCTGGCTGGATGGGCACAGGGGCATTATTTATGTGGGTAGCTTCTGGGCTGTGGGGCAGGGACAACCATCCCTTGTTGAACCGTGCTCAATTGACCCTACCCCTAGTGGTCTATATCAGTAACTTCTTGTTTGGGGCATTGCTGAGCATGGGCGCAGGGATTTATCCGCCGATTATTTTGGGTTTACTGTTGGGGGTAGCCCCTGCGGTAGGTTTATGGTGGCAGGCTAACCACTAGGCTACGGATTTTACTGTTTCTAAAAATCTTTGTACAATTTAGGCAAACCAACAGAAGTCTAA
Organism: Pseudanabaenaceae cyanobacterium; assembly: GCA_046295715.1. Taxonomy (GTDB): domain Bacteria; phylum Cyanobacteriota; class Cyanobacteriia; order Pseudanabaenales; family Pseudanabaenaceae; genus JBKBMU01. Next base: position 33,011 of record JBKBMU010000014.1, on the reverse strand, counting down.
TGGTAGAGCCAATTTTTGTCCTAGCTTCTAGTTCACCAGCACGGCGGGCGATCCTAAAAAATGTTGGTTTAGAGCCGATCGTTCAACCCAGTAACTTTGATGAATACATAATTCAGGTGAGCGATCCCGTAAGTTTGGCGACCACTCTTGCCCAGTGCAAAGCCGAAATCATTGCCAAGGAGTACAAAGGTAAACCCGCCCTCGTGCTGGGCTGTGATTCTCTGCTATGGCTAAACGGCAGAGTGTGGGGCAAGCCCGAATCCCCTGACAATGCGATCGCCCGTTGGCAGGAGATGCGGGGCAAACAGGGAGAGTTACTTACAGGCCATGCCCTTGTGGATACCCAAACAGGTACAACCCTAGTCCGCTGTGGCAGGACGATCGTGCAGTTTGCGAATGCTACGGATGCAGAAATTGCCAGCTATGTGGCTACAGGGGAACCTCTACAGGTAGCTGGCTGTTTCACTTTAGATCGACTAGGGGGCTGGCTCGTAGAAAAAGTAGAGGGTTGTCATACTAATGTAGTTGGCTTGAGTTTGCCCTTACTGCGGGTTATGCTCCAAGAGTTGGGCTATGGGATCAGGTTTGACGGTGGCAGGACAAGAATCCTGTCTGTGAAAACCTAAGCCGAGCTTATGTATGCTGACTTGAAACTCAACTATATTCTGTTAATTGTTTGGATCGATTTAGTGTTAGTTTTAGTGAATTGGTACGATAAGCTCACCGCAACTGGTCAGCTATAGTGTTTATGCAAGGGTTAAACTTTATTAGAAGTAGGAATTTTGAGCTGGTGGAAAAGAGCACCCAAAATCGATCCCGTCAAGGTTCTCTGAGACAAGCAAATTTTAAGGCTGTGGACTTACCAACTCAGCATTGGCAAGTTTGGTACACTGTCGATCCTATAACCCTAGTTCGAGTTCAGCAAAGTTCTGGAAGTTAGGCTCTGTGAGCAAGTGAGACTGACTAGGCATATTCTGAGAATCAGTAAACTGTACTATTTATGATGTTTATCAGATAAGGTCAATAAAGGTTTCTCTTTTTTTGACCAACCCAAGTTACCCCTGAACAAATGGTTCTGCTTGGGAAAACTCTCGGCTGTGTCTCAAACTTCAGGGAGTCAGTTAGCAAGAGCAGATCAAAAATTTATGAAGTAATTCTAAATTTTGTGCCAACACTAACAATCTTCTAGTTATGATAGTAGCGTTGATGTTACCGCAGGTGCGGTAGGGAACCTCTATGAAAAAACTCTATTTATTGTTCACGATCGCCCTGTTGGTAGCGGTAACCATAGTCGGTTGTCAGTTCTTTGAAAGTCCCGAAGCCGCCGCTAAAGAGTCAGTTGATTCCTTGGTCGCAGGTGATTTTGAGCGGCTAAGAAGCAGAATTTGTTCAGCTCAAGCACAAACCATTAAGGATGAAGAAGTACAGAGAGTTCAAGAAGAGTTCAGGAAAGCCGAAATCAAAGTTGACACTTCTGAACTGAGTTTTTCCTCTGAGATAGATGGTGATACTGCCTTGGTCAAGCCCCACGGCAAAGTAAAAATAGAGAGCAAAGAAGGTTCTCTTGCTGTGGATTTTGATAAGGGTTCAGTACAATTGCGATTCCCACAGGGGCAGGGTTCTATGGAAATAGACTTAGACCAAGCTCCCTTACCTAAAGAACTGAAACAGGCTAGTGGCATCAAAATGGTGAAGGAAGATGGAGTTTGGAAGTTCTGCCCTTGAAACTCTCAATTAGGCTACAGTCCTAGTGGTTATTCTCGAATCACTTGAGTCCACTGCCAAAGGGATTGTAAGTTCCATTGGCAAGATTGTTGAAACAGACCTCCTGCGCAAATATCCAATTCCTATTGGTAAAGCTTCTTAGCTAAGGGGGAGCAGGGGCAACAAGTGTAGGGGAGAGGGAGGCATACAAAAATTGAGAGATTATGCTAGAGGGGAGTAGATACCTCCCAAAACTGCATCAGAGTGGGGGTGCAGAGACAAAAATGCTTCCCTTGGTCTCTTTTACGCTCCCTCTGTAAACTTTAATCTTACCACAGCGATCGAGAGCATAGAATAGAAATGAGAATTTAAATTACCAAGGAATGAGCTATCAAAAAACCCATAACCTTATCCAAAGGGCTCAAGATGAACCAACAGTGGGTGATTACACAGAATTAAACTCTGTTAAAGCTATTTTAGAATCAGTCCGCCAGCGATCGCACCAACTAAATCGCCCACTAATTGCTACCATTACCTTGCCAGCTCCGAGCGATCCTCCTCAAGGTGATTTTCACTGGCATACAGACAAAAAAGTAATTATTGGCAAGGGCAAACTCTTAGAAATTAGGGCAGAGGCAGGGAGGGATCGTTTTCACAAGCTTAGACAAAAAGTAAGTTATTGGTTAAATGAATGTTACGGCAATCCTATCTTGATGGGAGGATTTTCCTTCTATGACCAGCCCGATCCCCCCACCCCACCAGCCTTATTAACCTTACCTGAATGGACTTGGTGCTATAAACAATCTACTCCGCATCTGCAGAGAAATTTAATTATTACACCCCAAACTGATCTGGGGGAAATTTGCCAGCAGTTAGTGCCAAGCTTATCATTTCCCCTTAATAAAAATGAGCATCGGAGTTATCAAATACTATCTCTAAATGAAAAAATTGGCGAATTCTCATGGGCGATCGCTGTGCAAAAAGCGCGGAATTTAATGCCTCCCCTAGAAAAATTAGTTTTAGCTAGAGTATTACAAGTAACTACTCAGGAAGAGATTGATCCCTTCGGGGTACTGCAATATCTGCTCTGCCACTATCCCGAATGCACCACTTTCCTGTTACAGCTAGCATCAGCAGAATACCTAGTTGGGGCATCTCCTGAACTATTTTTGCGCAGTAGATTTTACGGGGATCACTCCCTATTAGAAACTTGTGCCCTAGCGGGATCAATGCCCAGAGGTAAAACTCCAGCCAGTGATCGCGCTCTCGCCCAACAGCTACTAACCAGTAGCAAAAATCTAAGAGAGCATCAAATTGTGGTGCATTCCATTTTAGAAGCCTTACCTGCGGACCCACCCCCCCCACCTCAGATATTAGCCCTCAGTAATGTGCAACACCTCTATACTCCCATTAGTGCCCGTTGGCAGACAGAGGATGCCTTTGAGTTTTTAGAAATCATGGGCAGACTGCACCCTACAGCGGCAATGGCAGGAGCACCCCGTGCCCAAGCCATCGAGCTAATGCGTCAACTAGAGACTGGTGATCGGCGGTGGTATGCTGCCCCGATCGGTTGGTTGGACAGTCAAGGCAACAGCGAATTCGTAGTGGGGATTAGATCGGGCTACATTAGGGGTCAACAGGCTACACTGTTTGCAGGCTCAGGCATCCTCAAAGATTCTGATCTAGAACAAGAGCTTGCCGAGACCAATGCCAAATTTATGCCCCTGCTCAATGCTTTAGGCATCAACAGCCTTAAGTTATTGAACCTCAACTACTGAAAAATCCTCTAAACTTCTTGGCAAGTTCGGGGAGGTTAGCATTTAAAGGTGGCAACAAATAATCTACAGCTGACTCAGCGATCTTCTCACCAGTCTTATCGAGAAACTTTGTTAATAAACCCTTCAATAGGTTGGTTATAATTCCCTTTAGACTAGAATTTTACAAACTCACTATGAATAGCTCTCTTCTGTTGTTCGTTCAAATATGACTCCATCAGGGAAGCAAAAGCTTCTGGAGTCAGTTTAACAAGCTCACGCGAAAAAGAATCATCAGTAATATGATTTAAGTCTCTCAACTTTGATCGCAGATAGTCGATTAGGTATGGATTATCAATCTCAAGTCCAATTTTATCCCCTTCCTTGAAAAAAATCGGAGATACCAAGATTTGTTTTAATTCATGGCCTAAAGCACTTGGGTCAGTCTGCCTAAGTTTTGCTTCATAGAGCAGGTTTCTTGCCTTAGACCTAGTTAATGTTAATTAAGTTGAGTGATCAGGCATAAATACTGGGCCCAGTTGTTGCAACTTAGTAAATAGCAGAATATCCAAATCTCTTTTTGCCATAGACCCATAGCTAGGGGGCAAATACTCCTTCAGCAGATTCAGAGAATACTTGCTTGACCTGGTCACTATTGAGTTGCTCTAGTTTATCCAGTATAGACACATGATTAGTCTAATAAAAATCCAATATGGTTGTCAAGAATGAATTATTGTAAACTTATATGGTGAACTGTGCACACTAATACTGCATGATTACTACTGAGACCGCCATAGTTGTAGATAGAATCAGTTTTGCATGGGACAATAGCCTACCCATCCTCAAAGATTGCAGTTTCCTAGTGCCCGCAGGGGAGATGTGGATGCTTCTGGGGGCAAATGGCAGTGGCAAATCTACCCTCTTGAAAATTTTGGCAGGTCTGCTCACCCCCCAAACAGGCAAAGTACATGTGCCCCAGCCCGCAGGTTTTGTCTTCCAAAACCCCGATCATCAACTGGTCATGCCCAGCGTGGGTGCAGATATTGCCTTTGGCTTAGTAGGAGAACACCTCACCTATGCCCAAACCCAAGCCAGAATTAAAGAAGCCCTTTCTGCGGTAAATCTGCTCCACTTAGAACGCCGTCCCATCTATGCCCTTAGCGGTGGACAAAAACAGAGGATCGCCGTAGCCGGAGCGATCGCCCGCCATTGTCAATGTTTAATTTTGGATGAACCCACTGCCCTATTGGATAAAGAAAACCAGATCGAGTTAGTACAACAAGTACAGCAGATTACCAGAGAAAGAGGTCTAACTACCCTATGGGTAACCCATCGCTTGAACGAGTTAGACTATGCCGATGGCGCATTCTTGCTAGAAAATGGCAAAATTGTGAAGGCGGGTCATCCCCACCAATTACACCAAGAACTACTTGCCCGATATGCCTGATAACTTTTTGCTGGAGCACATTTGGTACTACTCTCTCCCCAGTTGCCAACTTCCCAAAGGCAAAACCTACTCCTTAGAAATCTTAGAACAGCCTATCCTACTGGCGCGCCGCCCTACAGGTGAAGTATTTGCTCTTAAAAATATCTGCCCCCATCGCGGTGTACCCCTAAGTTATGGCAAATTTGATGGTGCAGAAATAGAATGTCCTTATCATGGCTGGCGGTTTAACAGCACAGGGCACTGCACCTTGATCCCCGCCCTCACGGAAAACCCACAGTTTGATTTGAGTAAATTTGCCATCACCACTTACCCCACAGCAGAACATCAGGGCGGTATTTGGATATACATGCACAGTCAAAAAAGCTCCCCCACCCCCCCTGAACCTCCCCCCTATGTGCCTGCTTTTCCCTTGACTGCCCAACCCCAGTATCTGGCGAGTTTTCATTTTCCTTGCCACATTGATCATGCCGTGATCGGGTTGATGGACCCCGCCCATGTGCCCTTTGTGCATAAAACTTGGTGGTGGCACAACCAACGCCGTCTCTATGCCGACAGCAAAATTTTTGATCCCAGCCCCTACGGCTTTACCATGCGCAAACACTATCTGAAAAAGCCTAACTTTATTTACAGTTTGCTAGGAAAAAATCCTGCGGTAGAAATAATTTTTCAATTGCCAGGAGTACGGCTAGAAACAGTAGAAACGGAAAAACACACCCTCTGTAATTTGACAGTTATTACCCCCATTAACAAACAAGAAACTAGAGTAACTACCATGTTCTATTGGACAAATCCCTTAGTGAGTGTGCTCAAACCCTTCCTCATCCCCCTAGTACATACATTTATGGAACAAGACCGCCAGATGGTGATCCGCCAACAAGAAGGCTTGAAATATAATCCCCAATTGATTCTGATTAAAGATGCCGACATTCAGGCGATATGGTATTTTCAGCTTAAAAAGGAATACCAGAGAGCGATCGAGGAAAATCGTACCTTTCAACATCCCCTAGTAGGAGCGCAAGTTGTAGAGTGGCGTAGTTAGATTCTTAGGCGGATATTAGCCTACAAACCATCACGAAATTTGTATTCCTTGATAGATAATTGCTGACCTAATGATTTTTGAGCACGATCGCCGATGGTGTGAGTTAGTAGTCAAGATGCTCTTGATATGCTGATAGGTAAAAAAGCTGCCCCTACGCCTGCAGTTGCTATTCCACATTATATAAAACTACTGTTAGCTTAAAATCTCAGCCGCCCCGTCTAGAAAACATAGGGTTTTCTGTAGAAAGAACAGATAAAGTATTCCAAGTAACTGCTAAAACTACAGTTAGTTGCAGAAAATACGACAAGTTCTTGGGGCAGACTTTATTTGCACAACAGTGGCGGAAACCAAATTGAAATCACCAAGCATTACCCGTTTGTTTGCCTGCAACAAAACACCAAAGCAACAACAGAACTACGGTACCCATGTTCTTGACCTGTTTGAGCCATCTGCTAGTATCCCTCCAGAATTAGCGGAATGGCCGGCAGGAGAAATTAGTCATTTTCTGGGGCTAGATGAAGAATAAAAAAGGATCGAAGCATACTGCTCCAACCCTTTAGTGTGAGCCACAAAAAGTTAGTAAGTTTCTACATGCCAGCGACCTTCTTGTTTCATCTGTTTCTCAAAGGTTTTCCAGTCAGCCCCATGCTTGGCGGCAGTGGCAGTCATAAATTCATCAATGCCGTCTTCCATACCCCTGAGACCACACATATAAGTATGGGTGTTGGGCTTCTGCATCAATTCCCACAATTCATCTGCATATTCGGCCATGCGATTCTGTACATACATCTTTTTGCCATCGGCAGTCTTCTGTTCACGGCTGATGGCATAGTCTAAACGGAACTGGCGGGGATATTTGTATGCCAACCATTCCAGCTCTGGTTTGTAAAGAATCGCAGTATCGGTGGGGACACCAAAGAATAACCATGCTGTGCCCTTAAATTTATAGTCGGGATTGTTTTCTTTGAACATCCGCCACAGATAGGCACGGAAGGGGGCAATGCCTGTGCCCGTAGCGATCATGATGATAGTGGCGGTGGGATCGTCAGGCAATAACATTTCTTTACCTACAGGACCAGTAAGCTTTACTTCATCCCCTGGCTGGAGATTGCAAATATAAGTGGAACATACTCCGTACACAGTTTCACCAGTTTCAGGGTGTTTGTATTCCAGTTGGCGCACACTGAGGCTGAGGGTTTTGTCGTCGCCGTCATCCCCGTGCCGTGAGGAGGCAATAGAATAGAGGCGCAGTTTGTGGGGTTTACCGTTTTTGTCTTCGCCGGGGGGGATCACACCAATACTCTGTCCCTCTAGATAGCGCAGATCGCCCCCTGAAATGTCAAATTTGACATGTTGAGTCCGCCCTTGCGCCCCGGGTCTAAGCAGGGGTTCATTGAGGACACAACGGGCAACAAAAGGATTGTTAGGACGATAGATGTTTACAGGAATGTCTTTGGTTGTGGTCTGGGTCATGAGCTTATGTTGAGCAACAGTTATTATTCTAGGAAAAATCTTAACATTCTCTCTACGGGGCGTTAGTCTAGCTTTATCATTTATTCTGATCTATACAGGCTAAAATTTAGAGGATCTGTGCATATGCGGCACAATTCCTCTAAAGTATTACTAAATCCACTTCTGGAGTAGCAAATATGGTAGGCACTATGGAAACGACCGCAGAGGCAGTTCTGACCCCCCAAGTGGAGGAGGAGATTATCAAGGAGTTTGGTTTGGTTAACACCATCCAGACCGTGATTCAGAGTATGGATGCGGATAATACCGCTGTAGTCAATCAGACGGGAGATACTTGGAAGTTTCGCTATGGCACGGTGGAGGTAATTGTCAATATCACGGGGACTGAGCCTACGGATACTTTTACGGTGCTGTCTAATATCCTCAAGCCGCCATATAAGGATGAAACTGCCCTGATGCGCAAGTTGCTGGAAAAAAATTTGACAGAGACTTTTGAGGCGCGGTTTGCCATGCAAGATGGAGATGTGGTAGTAGTTTCTTCCTGCTCAGTAGAGGATTTGTCCCCTGCGGAAATTTCCCGCATTATCGGTATTGTGGCGGCGATCGCTGATAGCCATGATGAGGCTCTGAAGAAAGAGTTTAGTGCATAGGGGCTTTGTCCTGCCGTTCTTGCGGGCGGGCGGGGCGGTACAAATGAGTATTGATCGTAAACTTTTGGACTGGCACAGGGATCACCCCGATACTTGGCTAGTCCGTTTTTATGATTGGTCGCCCCCTGCCCTGTCTTTGGGCTATCATCAAGTTTGTCCGCCCCAGTGGTCTGACCTCTGCTGTGAATTGGGCTACGATCTGGTGCGTCGTCCCAGTGGGGGCAGGGCGGTTCTCCACCAAGGTACGCTTACTTATATGGCGATTGGAGCGCAAATTTTGCCTAAGCGCTCAGAAATGTATGCTTACATCTGTGAATTTTTAATAAAGGGTTTTCAGAAATTGGGTCTCCCCCTCACCTATGGCACTGGTCAGGGCTACGATCGCCACCCCAGTTGTTGGCACACCCATACGCAGGCGGATCTGGTGGATGCCAGGGGGATGAAACTAATTGGCAGTGCCCAGGTGTATCGCCAAGGCAGTGTACTGCAACATGGCAGTATTCTGCTTCAGCCTGATCCCCATGTCTGGGGCAAATTTTTTGGGGAGGGCACATACACAGGGTTGAAAGCTGCAGCAATGTTTGCCAACTGGGAGTTGGCTGACCTACAGCACTACTTGGTGGAAGTTCTAGTGGGATCAGCGATCGCCCATTTTCCAGTAGAATTTACTGCCAGTGAGTTTAATAATTTTCTATGTCTCCCCTGACTAAAAACCGTTTGCTTTGGTATCTCAAGGCCCAAGTTGGTATCTTGGCGTTTCCCTTTGGTCTGTGCCTGTTTGGGGAAGCAGTGATCGACAAATTGAGCAATCGCCCTTGGTTTTGGTCGGGGACTTTAAGCTTGATCGTGATTAACTTAGGGCTCGGGTTGATGATTGAGAGTGGTTTGACTGCTGGTTTTCCCCGTTCTGCGCCTGAAGAAAATAAGAAAACCTAATTTTATGCGTTTGGCATTTATTATCGATCCCATTGAGCAGCTAGACCCTACCCACGATACTTCGGTGGCTTTGATGGAGGCGGCAGTCCTGCGGGGGGATCAAGTATTCCTAGTGCCAATGGCGAGTTTGGGTTTAGAGGGGGGGCGGGTGTGGGGCTGGACAGTGCCTGTGCAGATTTTGCCTGTAGAGCTAGTAAATGGTAAGTGGCTGGCGCCCCAGCCTTGGTATCACCTAGGGGAGGGGATTTATCAGCCTTTGGCAACCATGCAGGCGGTGTGGATGCGGGTTGATCCACCTGTAACCACAGAGTATTTATACGCTACTTATTTGTTAGATTACCTAGATTGCCTAGTGCTGAATAGTCCACAGGGAATTCGCACTGCTAATGAAAAACTATACGCTATGCAGTTTAGCTCAGTGATCCCCCAGACCATAGTTACTGCTAGTAAACAGCGCATCCGCCAGTTTGTGAAAGATTTGGGTAAGGTGGTACTAAAACCGTTGGGCGGGAAGGGGGGAGAAGGGATTTTATTGCTCACAGAGGCTGATCCTAATCTCAATTCTTTGATCGAGCTGAGTACAAATCTGGGCAAAACCCCTGTAATGGTACAAGCATACCTAGAAAAAATAATAGAAGGTGATAAAAGAATTATAATTCTAAATGGAGAACCGATCGGGGGGGTGAACAGAATACCAGCCCAGGGGGAACTGCGGGGGAATATGGCGGCGGGTGGGAGCGTAGCCAAAACTGATTTGACAGAGCGGGATCAAGAGATTTGCCAACTGTTGGCAGATACCCTCAAACAGGATGGGCTATATTTTGTAGGTATTGATGTGATTGGTGGTTATTTAACTGAAGTGAATGTAACTAGCCCAACAGGAATTAGGGAGATCGATCGCTTGCAAGGCACAAAACTGGGTGAACAAGTTATAGCTTGGTTAGCAGATCAAGTTAGCTAAAATGAGTAGAAAAAAAACAGCAGTAGTGATCCCCAAGCTAGTGATTACCAATATGGGCAGGGAAGGCATTCCCTATGGTTACAGTGAACAGGGCAGAAAAATTTATGTAAAGGATGCTGTAGTGGGGGATATTTGTGATGTGCAGATATTTAAGCAAGTAAAGGGAGCAAGGATTGGCAAAGCTATACATTTTTATCGGCGATCTGCTTTGCGCATTGAACCAGTTTGCGCTCATTTTTCTATCTGTGGTGGTTGTCAATGGCAATTTGTCAGTTATGAGCAACAATTGCAATGGAAATGGGAATTAGTTAAAGAATTATTTGCCCCCCTCACTGATATAGAAATTCCCTCTGTTTTGCCTTCCCCCCAAACATTGTTTTACCGCAATAAATTAGAGTTCTCAGCTACTAGCGATCGCTGGCTTACAGAAGCAGAAACAGCCGTAGAAATTACTAACAAAAATGCCCTTGGCTATCATGTACCCGATCGCTGGTCAAAAATATTTCAGGTGAATCAATGTTATTTACAGCCCGATCCTAGCAATCAGATTCGTTTAGTTGTCAAAGAACTAGCAGAAAAACTAGGAATGACTTTCTATAATCCTATTACTCAAATTGGTACACTGAGAAATGTAATTATTCGCACTAGTACCACTGGTCAAGTGATGGTAATTATTGCTTTTTATCCTAGTCAATTGGAGTTGCAAAGTGTCCTATTAGCTGAGCTAATAAGAGCTATTCCCAGTATTACTTCTCTCTATTCTGTGCAAAATGCTAAAGGGAATGATACCATCTATAACTGTGAATTATCTCTAGTTGCGGGACAACCGCATATCATAGAAAAATTAGGCGATTTACAATTTGCCATTACCCCTAAATCCTTCTTTCAAGTTAATACTCCCCAAGCTATAAAATTGTTCCAGACTGTATTAGATTTCGCTCAAGTTACTAGCAAGGACTTAATATATGACCTTTACTGCGGCACAGGAGCCATTAGTTTATTTGTTGCTCCCCACGCCTGCCAAGTGATTGGAATCGAGTTGATTCCTGATGCTATTCAAGATGCTAAATTGAATGCTGAACTTAATCATATCACTAATGTGGAATTTCTCACAGGTGATCTGCAAATCACACTCCAACCAGAGTTAATAAAAAAATATGGTCAACCTGACCTAGTTATTACTGATCCCCCCCGATCGGGTATGACACCCAAAGTAATTCAGCAGTTACTGACTATTCTGCCCCAAAAGATAATTTATGTCAGTTGTAATCCCGTTAGTCAAGCAAGAGATGTCCAACTTCTACTAACTAAGTATCAAATTAGCCAAATTCAACCAGTGGATATGTTTCCCCAAACCGCCCATGTAGAAAATATAGTTTTACTTACGCACCGTTAGCACTACATTATTATCTTGAGGGGGGCGATCGCTAAAACCTTCCAAGAAAGAACGCAGTGGTTCAGGAAAATGGGGAAACTCAAATACCGCATCCCCATCCGCAATTTTTGACCAGAAATAGCGGAGATCATCTAAGTATTTATCAGCTTCATCACTGGGCAGACACAGAGGTGGATTGATTAAAAACTTTTTCACAAATGGTGCAGATCGATCGCCCATCCATTCTCTAGAAAAATAGAGTAAGTCTGCCTGTTCAGGAATAGCTTTGACCCGATAGGAAGTGATATTTAATATCTGGTTTTCTCCCTCATCTATTATCTCTACTATACGATAGGGATGGGGATAACTAACCAAAGAACCTGTAGTAATATCATAAACTTGGTAGCGATCGTCATAGGCGATGTCTTGAACATGGAGATGCCCTGTAAATACAAAATGTACCTGATATTTATGTAAAATTTCGCAGAGGGTCTCAGCATTTTCTAGTAAGTACCTGCGCCCTAGGGGATTATTGCCTTGATCAGGTACATGATTGATAATGTTGTGGTGGATCATTAGCAAATTCACAGGATAAGATTTAGCCTGCAAGATATTTTCTAACCAGATGATCTGGGCTATATCCATGCGCCCCAATTGATTGGTATCCCCATCAAAAATGTTAGAATTTAGCCCAATCAAGCGCACTGTCGGTAACAATTCCTGCACATAATAAAGCTCATCTGTTTGTTGATAACCGAACTGACGATACAACTCAGGAAATAACTGACTGTGCCTAGGTACAACTATATCGTGATTGCCTGGGATCACAAACACAGGATAGGGTAACTCCCGTAACCTAGACACTAACCACTGATGATTTTCTAGTTCACCATGTTGGGTTAAATCCCCAGGCAACAGTAAAAAATCAATGCCCGCTTTCCCAATTTCCTGCAAAACTACCTCAAAAACAGGAATACTGTACTCCACCAAATGAAATCGTTTCGGGTGGTCATAAATAGTCTCAAGTAAAGTAATATGCAAATCTGAAGCGATCGCAAATTTTAGTTTAGTCATGCCACACACCTAAACTAGCCATTACCATTATAGGGTTTTATTTCCTACCAAAAATGCCTTGGGGTCGGTACAATAAGATAATGATCATAAACAACAAACTTACCCCTAGTTTGTAGTCAGTGGGGATGCAGTATTGCCTATTTTCACCTAAAAACTGTGGGCAAGTAGTTACTAATTCCTGAGCAATACCTACTACTAAAGCCCCGACGATTGCTCCATAAGGGTTACCGATTCCCCCCATAATTACTGCCGTAAACATCGGGATCATCAGCAACCAACCCATATTTGGTCGCAAATTAGTAATTAGCCCATACATTGCCCCGCCTAATGCCGTTAAAGTGATCGCAATTACCCATGTCCAAAAGATAGTTAGATTGACATCAATGCCTGTAATTTTCGCTAACTCAGGACTGTCAGCCACTGCCCGCATCGCTTTACCGATTTTGGTATTTTTGAGAATAAAACCAACTATCAAGATTGCTACTACCGCCGTTACTATGACAACAACTTGATTGCGACGCAGGGCAATTTCACCAATATTAATTGGGGGAAAAGTTGGCAAACTGTAACGCAAGGGTGATGCTCCCCACACTAAAATAATGCCATTTCTCAACACATAAGCCAGCCCAATTGATGCAATCATCAAAGTAGTATTCGTTGCCTTTTGTTTTCTCAAAGGTGTCCACAATAGCCAATCACACACTAAACTCACGATCGCTGTGCCCCCGATCCCCACCAGCATAGCCAGCCAAATCTCCCAGCCCAAGCCCACATTACAGGCAAAAGCAATATATGCTCCCAAAGACAGCAAATCCCCATGGGCAAAATTACACAGTCGCAGGATGCCGTAAACCAGAGTCAGCCCCATTGCTCCTAGGGACAGTACACTCCCCACTGCTACTCCATCAATCAACGCTTGCACGATCTCCAACACTGAATCTGTTCTCCTGTAAAAAACATAAGCAAATCGTCAGCTTGATTAGTGCCTTCTGCCATTATCAGTCAAACTATGTTTAACTGAGTAGATGACAGAACCGCCAATATATGAGATAAATTTAACTAACGGGCAGACACTAAGGGACGCAAAAAATATGAGCCAATCACAGCCAACCCAACTCTTAATTGAGTATTCTTCCCAGAATGGCTACGAGCCGCATATCCAAGGCATAGACATTAGCCAGATTCAGAGCCAAATCAGCAATCTAACCGCATTGGTGCAACAGTTAGCCCAGCCCCCAGCCGACAGCGGCGACCTACAACTTTTGCTGGATGAAGTAACCATTAGTATCAAAATTGACCAGCACGGACAAGTGGTGCTCCCTGCCAATGGCATTACTCTGCACTATCGCCAGCCCTATCTTTTGCCTGCCCAACCCACCACCACGGTCAATGTCCGCAAACTCCAACAACTCCTAAATGACCAAAAATGGCAAGAAGCCAACCAAGAAACTTGGAATCTCCTCTGTCGGGCGGTCAATAAACCTGAAGGTCTGCCCCTGACCAACGCTGACATTCGGCAGATTCCCTGCCAAACTTTGCAAGTGATTGACCAACTCTGGAAACAAGCCAGTCAGGGTCGGTTTGGTTTTGGTATCCAAAGACGCATCTATCAAGTCCAGTCCAACCAAGGGTAAAGTTATGGATCAAGACAAACAACGCCAAATTACCGTTTACTTCATTGAAGAAGCCAAAGACCACCTGCACACCATCGAGTCAGGTCTATTAAACCTAGAATCTATGCTCCAGGATGCGGAAATGGTCAATGAGCTATTTCGGGCGGCTCACTCTATTAAAGGGGGGGCGGCCATGCTTGGCCTGACTAGTATTCAGCACCTTGCCCACAAACTAGAAGACTATTTCAAGGTATTTAAGGAAAACAATAACCTCAAAGCTGATCAACAGCTCCAGACTTTATTCTTAGAAGGTTTTGACAGACTCAAAGACTTAATTGAACGCCTCGATAGTCCCGAAGGCTTGACCCGTGATGTGGCTGATAGTATTGTGCGCGAATCAGAACCAGTCTTTGATCAACTGCAACGACACTTGAATATGATCATGGGTGGCACAAAGCCCCAGCCAGTGGCTACCGCCGCCCCTGCCCCTGCAACCGTCACTCCCCCAGCCCAGAGCGATCGCAACCTCATCCAAGTCTTTCAGATGGATGTGCCCGCCAAACTGCGGGATATGCTCAACTGCTTCAAACAACCTGACACCCCCAAAAATCGCGAAAATTTGCAAGCCCTCTGCGATCAACTCCAAGCCATCGGCGATCGTTTCTACCTGACCCAGTGGAGTGACCTGCTCCAAGCCATACGCGCTGTCCTTGGCAGACCCGACTTGGAATTTCGTCTCCTTGCCCCCTTGGCGATCCGCGAGATCAAACAAGCTCAAGAATTAGTTTTGGCAGGCAAAGCTGACACCATTCAAATTTCCCCCCAAGTCAAGAAAGTGCTACCTGCGGGTGTGGTGCTAGGGGAAGAACGCAGACAACAACAATGGCAAGCCTTTATCCAGCAGATTGGTTGGTCTATGCCTGCAGCTGTGAACTATGACCTCACCGCCGTAGAGGGACACCTACCTGCCCCTATCTGGTTTGAGGCATGGCAAGCCAACCAACCCCAACAAATGCGCTCCCTCTATGAAGCTTTCTGTCAAAAGCTGGGGGATTGCGAAATCAACTAGCATTGTGTTACCCTAGAAAAGCCGAATTTTTTAGGAACAACTGTGCCCAAGTTAAAAACCCGTCGTGCCGCCGCCAAACGCTTCCGCATGACAGGCAGTGGTCAATTTGTGCGTCGCCGTGCTGGCAAAAACCACCTTCTCCAGCATAAACCCAGCGATCGCAAAAATAGCCTCAGCAAAATTGTGCCTGTGCATGAGCGGGACGCAGACAATGTCCAAGCCATGTTGCCCTATGCTTAGTGTGAATTATTAGTGAAATAGACTATGACCAGAGTAAAACGGGGTAATGTTGCCCGCAAACGCCGCCAAAAAGTGCTCAAACTTGCCAAAGGCTTCATGGGATCCCACTCTACCCTTTTCCGCAATGCCAACCAGCAAGTGATGAAAGCCCTGCGCTATGCCTATGCCGATCGGCGCAAGAAAAAGCGGGATTTTCGTCGCTTATGGATTGCCCGTATCAACGCCGCCGTTAGGGCACAGGGACTAAGCTACAGTCAGTTTATGGGTCTGCTGAAAAAAACTGACATCCAACTAAATCGCAAAATGCTCTCCCAACTGGCAGTCCTCGAACCCGCTGTCTTTGATCGGATTGTCAGCCTCGCTAAATCGGCGCAAAAGTAATCCCAGTGCCTATTTCTGGGCTATACTGGAATAAGCTTGGGTCGCTAACTCAACGGTAGAGTACTCGGCTTTTAACCGATTAGTTCCGGGTTCGAATCCCGGGCGACCCATCAAGTACTCCTCGCTCCCAAACTGGGATTTATGTCCAACCCCCAGACATACCACACATCAAAGGCAAAAGTAGGCTAACTCAGTTCTGGATAATTTTGTCTGAAAATTAGTGTAAGTCCTACTGCTCAAAACTTAGTAATTCACCTGCGCAGCCTTGCTTGGGTATAAGCTGGGGATCGCAGGGGCTTCAACCCCCCTGAGGCTTTCTGGGAGAGGGGGGTGCATACAAGAGGTCTAAAGTGAATTTACTATATGAATTACAGCAGTGAGTACAGTAAATAGACCTCACCTATAAAACTAACCACGAGAAAATATCATGAGGAGTAACTAACCAATCTCCACAAATATCTAAAACTGGTAAGAGATCACGCTCTCTTTTAATCTCAGGTAAGTTATCACCGTTATATACCATGGCTATTTCTTTTGAGAGTAAATTAACCAACCAAATGCTGTACCATGCACGAGCGCTAACCCAATTTTATTCATTACTTGGATAGGCGACTGATCTGGCGATAAAATTTCGATTATCCAATCAGAGGCCGCAAAGACTTGATTAGCAACCCTTTGATTTTCTTGAAAAGGAATAGTTTGCAGCGCAATACCGCTATATCAGGCACTATAGAAACATTGGCAAAACTACAGCGCAACTCTGGAAAAGCAAAGCCTAGTTTTGATGGTTGGAGTATTTGGTTAATCCTAGGGGCAAGTTGTATTTGCAAGGTACTATGAGGTAAAGATGACATAGGTTTATAGTAAATTTCACCATTCACATATTCACTGGCAGGTTTGGTTTCTGGCAGAGCTAAAAATTCTGATAGAGATATTCTCCTTGCTTGACAGTTGCGATCGTCATCCTTATCACCTCACCCTTGAGCAAATTTGAGTAAATTGAATATATCTGTAGCAGTGATTTGCCAATCTCTCAATACTTCCAACACAGGCAGAATGTCCTGGCCCTGATGATAGCTGAATTTGTTGGTACTGAAAGCTAAAATTCCCCTCTCTTCGGGGGCAACTAACCAACCCAATTTACTGCCATGTCTGATACAAAAATCCAGTTTTTCAATGAGAAATAGAGTGGATTGCTCAGGGGAGAGAATTTCAATCAACCAATCGGGAGGAATTGCTATTCTATTTTCTGGTTCACCATTTCCATCTAAGGGAATACGATGCCATTCCAAAACCGCAATGTCAGGCACTACCGCCCTCCCCCCAAATACACACCGCAACTCTGGAAAAGCATAGGCAATTCTTCTAGGTTTAGCGAGAGAGTTAATTAAAGTAATCAATTCACTTTGGAGAGTGCTGTGTTTTCCTTGCGGCATGGGTTTCTGATAAATTTGACCGTTGATATACTCACTGGCAGGCTTGGTTTCTGGCAGAGCTAGAAACTCTTCCAGAGTGATTGCGGTTGTTTTGGCAGGGGCAATAGTCATGTCCACCCAAAAGATAACTTCCATCTACAAGTGTAACTATAGTAAGTTATAGATTTTAGGCTATATTTGTAAAGTTATCTGAAGCCCATTCCAGCTATGAGTCGCGAGCGTTCTACCCAAATTATCCCTACTGCGCTTCATGTGGAGATGCAACGCTCCTATTTGGAGTATGCGATGAGTGTGATTGTAGGGCGTGCTCTCCCAGATGTGCGCGATGGCTTGAAACCTGTGCAACGGCGGATTCTTTATGCAATGCACGAGTTGGGTTTGAGTTACGATCGTCCATTCCGTAAGTGTGCGAGAGTAGTAGGAGATGTCTTAGGGAAGTATCATCCCCACGGGGATCAGTCAGTCTATGAGGCATTGGTGCGCATGGTGCAGGATTTTTCCTGTCGGTATCCACTCCTTGCAGGACATGGGAATTTTGGTTCTATTGATGATGACCCACCTGCGGCGATGCGTTACACCGAGTGCCGTCTAGGGGAAATTGGACAGATGGCATTACTCACTGAACTGAATCCGGCGATCGTGGATTTCATTCCCAATTTTGATGGAGCACAATTGGAGCCAGTAGTTTTACCTGCCCGTCTGCCTGTGTTATTGATGAATGGGGCGGGTGGCATTGCTGTGGGGATGGCAACGAATATTCCGCCTCACAATTTGAGTGAGTTGGTAGAAGGCATGATTGCTCTAATTGACCATCCCCAATTGAGTGATGATGAGTTAATAGAACTGATTCCTGCGCCTGATTTTCCCACAGGGGGGATAATTGTAGATGATGGCAGTATCCAGGAAACCTACAAAACAGGCAGAGGATCAATCATTCTGCGTGGTAGAGCTACGATTGAACAGGATTATCGCATCAAAGGTAAACGCACTAGGCAGGCAATCATTGTCACTGAACTGCCCTTCCAAGTGAACAAGTCGGCATGGATTGAGAAAGTAGCGGAACTGACGGAACAAGGCAAGATAGAAGATATTCTGGATGTGCGTGATGAGAGCGATCGCGAAGGTCTGCGGGTGGTGATTGAAGTAAAAAAGGAAGCGAATGCAGAACTGATTTTAGAAAAGCTCTACCGCCAGACGACTTTGCAGACTAATTTTGGGGTGATTCTCTTAGCGGTTAAACCTACAGATACAGGTTCACAACCTAAACAAATGAGCCTCAAAGAATTATTACAAGAATTCCTACAGTTTCGGGAAATTACTCTCACTAGAAAATATCAGTATGAATTAAACCAAGCCCAAGAAAAGTTACACTTAGTTACAGGTTTTCTCACAGCGATCGCCCGTTTGCCAGAAGTAATTAGTTTAATTAGTCGTGCTAGCGATCCCAAATCAGCTAAAACAGCATTACAAGAAAATTTAGTAATTAGTGAAATGCAATCGGAAGCAATTTTAAGTTTGCCTCTGCGCCGTCTAACCACCTTAGAACGAGAAAAGCTACACCAAGAAAGTACTGATCTTCAACAGGAAATCAACCGCTTGCAAAAATTACTGAGCGATCGCAAAGAATTACTCAAAGCCATGAAAAAAGACTTGCGAGAATTGAAAAAATTGTATGGCGATCCACGACGCACTGAAATTGTTAAACTGACAGAAGTTAAAAAAGAAGTATTGCCCGCACAACTACCTGAACAAAAAGCTATGCCAGTTTTAATTCAGGTCAGTTACAAAGGCTATATCCGTACAGTTGATCCTGATGCTAAATTCAGTAATTTATACAGCCAGCCTGATGATACATTGATGTGGCAAAAAGAAGGTTTAACTAATCAAGAACTACTGGTGTTTACCCAAGCTGGGAAAGCGATCCCCCTGCCTGTTAGCCGGATTCCCTTAGCAAAAAATAGCAAGCAGAAGGGCGTACCTCTGGTTACTTTGCTCCCTGATGAACAAGACCAACCTATTAGCTATACTTTTTGGCAGAGGGAAGTAGACTCTGCTCAGTCAATAGTCATCGTTTCCACTACAGCTAAAATTAAACGCACCCCTCTTAGTGAATTTCAATATATAAGCAGTCGCGGTTTGTTAGCTACTAAATTGAAGTCAGATGAACAGTTATTCTGGGCAGAAACTGTTGATACCCAAGCAGAAATTCTACTGGCTACTTCCACAGGAAGAATTTTAAGAATGCGGGCTGATGAGGAACAAATCCCTACTTTGAGTAGAACTGCTACAGGTAATATAGCAATGCGCTTGGGCACGATCGAGTCTTTAATCGGTGTAGTTAGTTGTAATTCTAACCGTGATCCCCAAAGTGAATTAGTGTTAGTAACTAAACTGGGTTTTGGTAGAAGAATTAGGGTAGATAGCTTGCGGTTAGCTCCCCGTGGTAGTATCGGCACACAGGCAATTAAATTCCATACTAAAGAAGATCAACTGTCAGGGATCGCTCTCATTTCTAACCCTGAAAGTTATTCAATATCAATCACTGTGGTAGTTGCCAATCACAAAGAACATACTCTGAGATTTATCCAGATACCACTGATGGAAATTCCTCATACGGCTCACCAACCCCAAGGTAGATATATTCTAGCAGGTAGCAATGAACTCCAACGGGGGGAAGAAGTATCAGCAGTAATTGTGCCCAATAATTCCAATAATTAAAAATTTATATCACCCACCTACCCACCCACCCGCTACAATATGAATAGATGTGAAGCTAGGAGTAAATACCTATGACAGCCACCGCCCCAGTGAAAAGATTGACAATGCAGGTGCAAGAGGTTGCGCCAGATACTACGGCAATTCGTTCTTTGGATTGGGATCGCGATCGCTTTGACATTGAATTTGGCTTACAGAATGGTACTACTTACAACTCCTATGTTATTCGGGGAGAAAAATTAGCTCTAGTGGATACTTCCCATGCCAAATTTCGCCATTTATATCTACCAACTTTACAAGAGCATATCGATCCCCGCCAGTTGGACTATTTGATTATTAGCCACACTGAGCCTGACCACAGTGGTTTAGTCAAGGATATATTGGCTTTAGCTCCCCAAGTAACTGTAGTGGGCACAAAAGTGGCACTACAATTCTTAGAAGACTTAGTGCATAAGCCTTTTCAGAAGCAGGTTGTAAAGAATGGGGATCAAATTGATCTGGGCAGGGGGCATATTTTACAGTTTGTGAATGCACCTAACTTACACTGGCCCGATACAATGATGACCTATGATCATGCCACGGGTTTACTGTTTACTTGTGATATTTTTGGGATGCACTATTGCAGTGATGCCCTATTTGATGAAGATGTACAGAAGATTCTCCCTGATTATCGTTTTTACTATGATTGTTTGATGGCTCCCAATGCCCGATCGGTGCTATCAGCGATGAAGCGCATGGACGAACTGCCCCCAATCAAAATTGTTGCCAATGGCCACGGACCTCTACTCAAATATCATGTACAAAAACTTACGCAAAATTATCGCCAGTGGAGCCAAGCCCAGACCAAGGGTGAAACCACTGCTTTAGTTTGCTACATTTCCGACTATGGTTACAGCGATCGGATTGCCCAAGCGATCGCTCACGGGATTGTTAAGACAGGGACAGCAGTGGAAACAGTAGATCTGCGGGCAGTGGATTTGCAAGAATTGCGGGAATTGGTGGGTCACTGTGCGGGTGTGGTGTTACCGACTGCCCCTAACTCCCTGACTGCGGTACAGACAGCGATCGCCGCCATTTTGGGGAGTGTGCAACCCAAGCAGTTGGTGGGCATTTATGAGCCTTTTGGGGGGGATGATAGTTCCATTGATTTACTGCACAATCGCTTCCACGATTTAGAAGTGAAGTTTGCCTTCCCTGACATTAGAGTTCGTGCTGTTCCCTCACCCCAGACCTATCAACTTTGTGAGGAAGCAGGTACAGACCTAGGACAGATACTCACTCGCAAGCAGAATGTGGAACAGATTAGAGCCATTGATAATGATCTGGATCGGGCGATGGGACGAATTGCGGGCGGGCTGTATATTATCACTGCGGCTAAGGGAGAATTGAAGAGTGCGATGGTGGCTTCATGGGTGAGTCAGGCGAGTTTCAAGCCCTTGGGGATCACGGTAGCAGTAGCCAAAGACCGTGCCATTGAATCCTTGATGCAGGTGGGAGATCACTTTGTTGTGAATGTGTTGGAAGAAGGGAACTACAATAAGTTCCTACAACACTTCTTGAGAAGATTTCCCCCTGGTGCCGATCGCTTTGCTGGTCTGAAGGTACAGTATTCCTCAGCAGGTGTGCCAATTTTGATGGAAACACTTGCTTATTTGGAATGCGAGGTTGCCAGCAGAATGGAGTGTAGCGATCACTGGATTATCTATGGGGTGGTAGAAAATGGCAGAGTTGCCAAGCCTGACGGTCTCACCGCTACCCACCATCGTAAAGTAGGGAATCACTACTAAGGCGCACAATCTGGGTAGTGAAAGTACGGTTAGGGAAGAGATCAAGAATCCGAAAACCTGCTCTCTGCTAGGACTCTGGCTCTTCCCTTTTATATACCTGATAGCAGGTAGCAGGGGCACTGAGAAAAGTAAGATGATTGATGTGGTGGCAGAAAACCCGATGGATATGTCCACAAATAACCAGTCTCACTTGTGGAAAATGTAACAGTAACCCTATCAATTCTTGACCATTGGTGAGTTGGATTTGATTCAACCAAGCTAGTTCATCTGTAAAATTGCTCACAGGATGGTGATGGAGAGCGATCACAGGTCGGTCATGGACTCTCAAAACCTGCGTCAGCCACTCTAATTCAGATTGTAGGATTGCTCCCTCACCGAAGATAGAATTTAATTTCACAGAATCTAAACAGATGACCTGCCAATTGCCCAAGTAGAAGTGCTGATGGCATCTTCTATCCATCAACTCACAGGGGCGATCGTGGTTGCCATAGAGAATACTCACTGGTACGGTGGTAGAGCTAAATATGTGTGCCAATAATTCATAGCTGGCAGATTCACCGCGATTGCTCAAATCACCCGTGATGAGAATATGGTCAGGCTGAAAGGCAAGAGCACAGTTCCAGACCAGTACAAAACTCCCATAAATACTGCCCACAGGGGCATCAGGCAAATGGCAGTCCGATAATTGAATTAGTCGCAAGGCCTGACCTAGAACCACTCATCGTCATCATCATCGTAGCTGACCTTAGTATTGGGTTTGCGGGGTAGTTCCGTTTTGCGATTGGCAATCTTCCCAACCCGATCGAGAATGTTACCAAGGAAATCCTCATCTTCGTCTTCATACTCATCCTCTTCATAGAGTTTGCGTGAGAGGGCATAGATCGCTTCCTGTACTTGGGACTGGAGTTTGTCCATGCGCGCATCATCTTCATTGACGATCGCATCTTTCAGACTTTTCACCAAGCCTTCAATCTGTTTCCGTTCTTCATAGGAAATCTTGTAGCCATAGTTGAGAGATAGTTCCTTCAACTGCCGCTCCGTACTGATAGCCAAATTCTCTGCCCGATTGTATCTCTCAATTCTTTCTCGCTTAGCCCGATCGCGCTCAGCAAACTCTTCCGCTTCCTTGATCATCCGCTCCACTTCCGTTTTATCCAGCGTAGAAGCTCCCTTGATGGTTACTCGCCGTTCTATACCTGTACGGCGATCGCAAGCACTCACCGCCAAAATGCCATCGGCATTGAGGTCAAAAGTAACATCTACCTGTGCCATACCCCTCGGTAAGGGAGTTAGACCACTCAGCTTGAACCGCCCCAAAGATTTGTTATCTGCCGCTAGTTCTCTTTCTCCTTGGACAATGTGAATCTCTACAGAAGTTTGATTATCTTCGGCAGTGGTAAACATTTCCGTCTTACGAGTGGGAATGGTGGTATTGCGAGGAATGAGTTTTTTCACCAGACCCCCCACTGTTTCTACACCTAAGGATAGGGGTGTAACATCCAGCAAGAGAATATCTTTCATTTCCCCAGCCAGAATCGCTCCCTGAATTGCCGCACCCACCGCTACCACTTCATCGGGGTTCACCCCCTGATTAGGTTTCTTGCCGATAAATCTTTCTACTAACTGCTGAACCGCAGGCATCCTAGAACTGCCACCCACCAGCACTACCTCATCAATCTGGCGGGGCGAGAGCTTAGCATCCTTGAGTACCTGCTCCAATGGCGCGTACAACCTCTCCAAGAGGTCAGCACACAAGCCCTCAAACTGCGATCGCTTCAATTGTGCCTCTAGGTGGAGTGGATTCTCTGGGGTGGCAGTGATGAATGGGAGATTGATTTCCGTCAGTCCCATGGTGGAGAGTTCTATTTTTGCCTTCTCTGCAGCTTCAGTCAGCCTTTGCAGGGCTTGGCGTTCCCGTCGCAAATCAATGCCATGTTCCGCGAAGAAGGATTCCGCTAGCCAGTCCACTATCTTCTTGTCAAAATCATCACCCCCCAATTGGGTGTCCCCAGCGGTCGCCTTCACTTCAAAAATGCCATCCCCCGTTTCCAAAATCGAGACATCAAAAGTACCACCCCCCAAGTCAAATACTAGAATCCGCTGTTGTCGCTTCTTATCCAAACCATAAGCCAGACAAGCGGCTGTGGGTTCATTGATGATGCGCTTGACTTCTATACCTGCGATTTTGCCCGCATCTTTGGTAGCCTGTCTTTGGGAGTCATTGAAGTAGGCAGGTACGGTAATCACTGCTCCTGTAATCGGCGTATCCAGAAAGCGACTGGCATCATCAATCAACTTGCGCAACACCATCGCTGAAATCTCTTCAGGGGCAAAGAGCTTATCCAGACGAGGACAGTATAGGCGGATATTGTCATTTTCATCGCGACGCACAGAGTAAGCAACCCGCTTATCGGCAGTGGTGAGTTCGCTGTGTTTCCTACCGATAAATCTCTTTACTGAGTAGAAAGTATTTTCAGGATTCATGACTGCCTGACGGCGCGCCATCTGCCCCACTAACCGATCGCCATCTTTGGCAAAACTGACGACGGACGGTGTAAGATGACTGCCCTCACTATTGGTGATCACCAGGGGTCTGCCCCCCTCCATCACGGCAACCACCGAGTTAGTTGTACCTAGGTCAATACCAACAATTTTTCCCATTCTGTCCTAGACATTTGTTATAGATTGGCTATGCCTATTGTGCCACACTTGCCAGTCTGATCAAAGTCCAGTTAGGTACAAAAGCTCTCTGTTTATTTCTCCCGAAAGGATGAGATAGATTAACTGTCAGTGAGTATTTGGGGGACTCTAAAAAAGTCTCCTTCCCGATCGGGGGCAGTACCTAGAAGCAGTTCCCGATGGGGAGCAGGTTGGAGTTGATCGGGACGAGTGATGTTGACCTCATCAATGGCGCGTGTAGTGGGAGGGATGTGTGCCAATAATGGGTTTAGCTCATTCAATTGCTCAAAGTAATTCAATATATTGCTCAATTGTGCGGTAAAGGCGACTTCTTCTGCTTCGGTCAATTGCAAACGGCTGAGATGGGCAATGTGTTTGACTTGGGCGCGATCCATAGAAATACTAGAAAACTCTATTGTTGTATGATACTTCAGAACTGGCGCAGAAAGCGCAAATCACTGGTAAAGAGACGGCGAATATCATCAATTTGATGTAAGACCATTGCCACTCTTTCCACACCAAAACCCCAAGCAAAGCCTGTGAGCCGTTCGCTGTCATAGCCTACTGCTTTGAATACGTTGGGATCGACCATGCCACAGCCCCCCAGTTCTAGCCAGCGTCCGTTCCATTGCACGTCAACTTCTGCTGATGGTTCAGTGAATGGAAAATAGCTAGGGCGGAAACGAATCAGGCAGTCTCCCAATAGCTCTTCTACAAAAGTTCTAACTGTGCCTTTCAAGTCTCCAAAGGTCAAGCCTTCTTCTACTGCTAAGAGTTCAATTTGATGGAAAATTGGTGAGTGAGTGGCATCTACTTCATCTTTGCGATAGACCCTCCCAGGGCAGGCGATGCGCAGGGGGGCTTCATTGGCTTCCATGTAGCGAATCTGCACTGAAGAGGTTTGTGTCCGCAATAGTTTTCCATCCTGCAAGTAGAGAGTATCTTGCATGTCTCTGGCAGGATGGTCTTCTGGGGTGTTTAGTGCCTCAAAGTTGTAGTATTCCGTTTCAATTTCAGGCCCTTGAACTACCGTAAACCCGATGCCAATGAGAATATCCAACATGCGATCGATGGTGCTGGTGATAGGATGATTCCTGCCTTGGGGAAAGTGAATAATCCCAGGCATAGTTACATCTAGGCTCTCTGCCGCTAACTGCTGGGCTAACAGTTGTTCCTGTAGTTCTGCTTGTCGTTGCTCAATTTTCGCTTGTAGGGTCTCTTTGATCTCGTTGGCGATCGCACCGATCACAGGACGGTCTGGGGCGGGGAGTTTGCCCATGCCCCCCAGCACCACTGATAGAGAACCTTTCTTGCCCAGATAGTCAATGCGCAATCTTTCTAGTTCATCCAGATTGGCGACCCGCTCTAGTTCGCTTTGTGCCTTTTCTGCCAGTGCTTGGAGTTGCGCTTGTAGTTGGTTGAGATCGGGATTGATCATGTTGTTTCAGATTTTGCGCTTGCATTAGTAAGGTTTCGGCAAAGGCGATCGCACTCTCAGTGCCTTGCAGTCCAGAGGCAATCTGGGCAAGTTCCTGCTTGCGCTCGGCTAGCCCCAATAATTTTACCTGAACGGTAGTCTTTTCGCCTGTGGTGGTCTTGCTGACATGAAAATGCTGATCGGCAACGGCGGCGATGATCGGCTGGTGCGTTACACACAACACCTGTCGCCCCCTGCTCAACAACCATAACTGCTTGGCGATCGCCTGCGCTACTTTCCCCGATACCCCCACATCAATTTCATCAAAAATCAATAACCGTGCATTGTCCCCATGACAGGATTTCAACCCTAACAAAAACCGACTCATCTCCCCCCCAGAAGCAATCTCTGACAAAGGTTGTAGCTCCTCCCCAGGATTGGCACTAAATAAAAAACAAATATGATCTATGCCTTCGGGGGTGGGTGGGTGGGTGGTAATCTCGATGTGGAAGCGCACCTTTTCTAAAGCCAGACTTTTGAGAATTTCAGTTAGTTTAACTTCCAAATTACGGGCAGTTGCTTGGCGGATTTGGGTCAATTCTTGGCATGCAGATAATAAGGCTTGTTCTTCTTCAGCCAGTTTAGCTGTTAGGACCTCTAGGGATAGATTATCACTCTCCAAACCCAGTAATTCCTGTTCTAACTTGTGCTGATAGGCGATCACTTCTGCAAGAGAAGCTCCATATTTACGGCAGAGTTGTTTGAGTTTTCTGATTCTAGTTTCTAGGTAGGCTAAGCGATCAGGATCAGCCTCGATACTCATACCATAACTATTGATCGCTCTACCTGCTTCTTCTACATAGGCTAGGGCGGTATTCACTAACTCGTAGATACTCTTCAGTTCGGGATCAAAGCTGACCATTTCTCTGAGGATCATTTCACTTTTGCCCAAGAGATCAGCACAGGCAATTTCTTGCTGATTTTGGTAGAGAATTTCATATAACTGATAGCTCTTTTGTTGCAGATCAGCACTGTGGCTTAGTTTCTGGTATTCCTGCTGGAGGTTTTCTAACTCATGGGGATCGGTAATATCTGCTTCCTGTAGTTCTTTTAATTGGTATTGCCACAAGTCTAATTGTTGTAATTTTTCCCGTTCTTGCTGTTGCTTCTTCTGTAGTAAATTCCGCGTTTCTGCCACAGTAAAAAATAAATTTCTCACCCGTTCTTTGACAATCTTTAACTGCTCTCCTGCAAAATTATCCAGCCACTCTCTTTGCTTACTTGCTTGACTCAATAACAGGGTTTGTCCCTGTGCTGTAATCTCCAACAACTGATCCCGTAGATATTGCATCTGTTGTTTATTGACTAGGGTTCCATTCACGCGACTGCGGTTAGCTTTACTAGAGATTTCCCGACTACACACAAAAGTTTTCAATGGATGATCTTCGCCTGCCAATTTTTCCTGTACTAACCAATTGGCTAATTCTTGATCTGCCTCAAATGTAGCCTCAATTATGGCTCTATCTGCGCCCGATCGCACAGCTCTACTCGCTACTTTACCCCCCAGTACAGCGTCGATTGCATCTAGAATGATCGACTTACCCGCCCCCGTTTCTCCTGTCAAAATGTGCAGACCCGAACCAAACTCTAACTCTAGGTTGTCTATAAGGGCAAAATTGACAATTTTTAGGTGTCGCAACATATTCATTACGGCGGCAAGGTTGGCTATATTCTGACATAATGCCTATGAATTGTTAGTATCAGCCTCTATGGAAATTGCTCGCCTCATCAAAGATGTACCTGACTTTCCCCGCCCTGGCATCATCTTCAAAGATATCACCCCGATTTTGGCTGATCCTACTGCCTTTCGCACGATTGTTACTGAAATAGCCCAAGCTTTCGCTGACGCTCAGGTAGAAGGGGTGGTGGCGATCGAGTCCAGGGGTTTTATCATCGGTGCGCCGATCGCCCATGTGCTCAACTGTGCCTTTATCCCCGTCCGCAAACCCAAGAAGTTGCCCCGCGCTGTTTACCGCGTAGAATACACCCTTGAATATGGGCTGGATGCTTTAGAGATGCACCAAGATGCGATCCATCCCCAGCAAAGAATTCTGATCATTGACGATGTCTTAGCCACTGGGGGAACAGCCTCAGCCGCCGCCAAATTAGTGCAAACAGCAGGAGGCACCCTCGTCGGCTTTGGCTTTGTCATTGAACTCAGTTTCCTAAAGGGACGACAAAATTTAGGAGACGCCCAAATTCTTTCTCTGATACACTACTAAACTTGTGTATAATTAGAGACTGTCAATAATGGTTCGGGACGTAGCGCAGCTTGGTAGCGCACCACTTTGGGGTAGTGGGGGTCTTGGGTTCAAATCCCAACGTTCCGATTCTCTAAAAGCCCAGCTTCTAGGTGCACAAAGGGCTTAAAATTCGGGAATCAAAGACAACTACGATAATTCAAGCTAGCTCAAAGTTGGCGTTCGTTTAATCCATGCCTTGGATGCTTTGCAAGAACAATTAAGCAGCATTGAGGGGAGAACCACGCTCGCTAAAGCAATCATCAACTTGCGGGATTTAGCAACCAAGTTAGGTAAACCCTAACTTTTCCCCTGAGTGGCAAGCGGAAACGCCGCCACTGACTGCTAGGGAAATAGAGGTATTAAATCGCTTATCCCAACGGTATTTACTCTACTTAGAGGAAAGTGAAGTTAGTGAAGGTACGCTGAACATTATTTTGCTATCTGTGGGAACCGGACAGAAATTGATAGCGAAGAAGGCAAAATCAACCTAGAGGGGCGGATAGATGCCCTGACCATTCGGGATAACTTTTGGCTAGTGGTGATTGAAGGAAAATGCAGTGGTTTTAGTGTATTACGAGCTGTGCCTCAAGCCCTTGCCTATATGTCTGCCAGCCCCGATCGCAATAGCCCTATTTAATGGCTACGATTATATTTTTGTGAAACTGCTAGGCCATGAATTGGCTCTGTCCCATAATTTTAGTTTACTTTCCGATAGCGATCGCAACCTCATGCAAGTAGCACGGATACTAAAGCTCCATCCCCAGACAACCAAAAGATAATTTTTTGTTTTTCCCAGAGCCAGAATATCATTTCTGGCTCCTTTTTTCTACCTTTTTCCTGACATTCAACACTTCTGGGTTAGATTAGCCTTTTCTAGCTCTCCTTTTTCACCTTATTCTGTCTTTCAATACTATTGCTTAGACACAAGTCATACTAGACTTCTAAGCTGGGTGGTTGAAAATCAAAGGGTAATTCATGGTTGATCGCTTCTATGTGCTGTGCTTCATATTTGTTGATGTCTTGGAGATAGGGTACTAATATTTGCTTCAGGCGATCATGATAGAAACGATGCAAACTGTAGTTAGGTGTAGCAGGAAAACCTCTGCGTTTTTTGTGCTCACCACCTGCACCAGGATCAAATATCTTAATACCTGATTTGATCGCCCACTCAATGGGAGTGTAGTAGCAGGCATCAAAATGTAAACAGTCTATTTCTTGGATACAACCCCAATACCGACCATAGAGCCGATCGCCCTTTCTAATACAAAAAGACATACCTACAGGTTTAGGATAGCCTTCTATTTCGCCTGCCACAAATACTAGGTATTCCTGAAAGTTGTGGGCTAATTTCTCAAAGAACTTGCGATTGAGATATTTACTCCCACCCCAAAATTTATCACAATGACTGCTGTAGAGTTCATACATATAGCTATAAAAGAAGTGGGGAATGTCTGGGGCAGTGTAAACTTTCATCTGTACACCTGCACTGGTTACAGATTTTCTTTCCCTTTTGATGTTGCGTCGCTGATTAGCATTAAAAGTCTGCAAATAGTCATTGAAATCATGAAAGTTTTGATTACTCCAAATGTAACTATGGTGCATCCATGTACTAAAACCCCTAGTTTCTAAATTGTCTTTCCATTCAGGATCGACAAAGAGAAAATGACAACCAGCAATGCGGTTATGCAGACAAAAACTATCAATTTCATGGAGAGCTAAGTTGATAACTTCTTCTTCATTAGAATAGTTGGGATCGATCAAAAAGCGATAACCTGTAGCTGGGGTGAAGGGAGTCATGCCCAGTAATTTAGGGTAATAATTGATCCCCAAGCGATAGGCTAAATTCGCCCACTGATAATCAAAGACAAATTCACCATAACTATGCCCTTTTAGATACAGGGGCACGATCGCCACCACAGTATTATTTTCGGTAATGACCAAGTGATTGGGGAGCCAACCCTCCCGCGCTACAGCGCAACCAGAACTCTCCAAATTGGCTAACCATTCCCAATGCAAAAAAGGGGTTGCCAAAGGCTGTGCTAGACGATTCCATACTTGAGGGTTTATCTTGTTCACTCCATCGATCCAATGGGCCTTCAGCATGAGTACGGCGGCGTTTACATCATTTCTATTTTACTGGGGCGAAACTGGGCAAAGATGCCCTCTAAAATTGCCTGCCCCCCCTCAGCTTTCAGCTTTTGGGCTAGTTCCCTACCGATCGCTTCAGGCTGATCACTATTGCCTGTAACCTGCCCCCGCACTAACTCCTGCCCATCTAAACTGGCAACGATGCCTGTCAAAGTCAGAGTTGCCCCGTCACATTGGGAGTTTACACCGATCGGCACTTGACAACCACCCTCTAGTTCTTGCAGGAATGCCCGTTCGGCTAAACAACAGACTTGGGTGGGCTGATGGATGAGCCTTTGGAGTAAATCTTGCACCTCTGTATCATCACTGCGACACTCGATCCCCAATGCCCCCTGGCCCACAGCGTGCAAAGAGATTTCTGGGGGCAATACCTGACTGATGCGATCCCTCAAGCCTAGCCTGTGTAAACCAGCCACCGCCAGCACCAGAGCATCAAACTCGCCCGCATCCAGTTTCCCTAGACGGGTATTGAGATTACCC
The DNA here is from genome assembly GCA_046295715.1 of Pseudanabaenaceae cyanobacterium. Classification (GTDB taxonomy): domain Bacteria; phylum Cyanobacteriota; class Cyanobacteriia; order Pseudanabaenales; family Pseudanabaenaceae; genus JBKBMU01. The sequence continues at coordinate 2,333 of JBKBMU010000014.1, read as the reverse complement.
CGCACATCCTTAAATTGGAATTGAGGAAAATGATGGCGCAACTGTGCCAACCTACGCAGTGAAGATGTGCCCACCACTGCCCCCGCTGGTAAACTCTCTAAGGTATATCCTTTGTACTTAGCAGATAAAACTAGGGCATCAGCAGGGTTCTCCCGCTCGGTAATTGCCGCCAGACTCAAACCCGTTGGTAACTTAGTGGGCAAATCTTTGAGGGAGTGTACCGCCAGATCAATGCGTTTGTCCAGCATGGCTAGTTCTAGCTCTTTGGTGAATAGCCCCTTATCGCCAATTTTTGCCAGTGCCACATCCAAAACATTATCTCCATGGGTGGTCATGGTTACTACACTGAAGGAGCGATCGGGGTGGAGTTTTTGGAGTTCTCCCAGTACCCAGTGGGTCTGCACCAAGGCAAGTTGACTTTTGCGGGAACCGATGACTATGTTGCGCATTCTTAATATAGTAAATAGAAAATCGTTGCCAGTTCCTTTAATATACCAAGTTCCCTGTGAATAAATTTTGCGCCACCGCCCCCATTTCCCAAAATTCACTTCTACAATAGGCTTACTTGTTCAAGGTACTCCATGACCCAAGACATCGCTTACCAAATTGCCAACATTGCTGCCCTTGCCGCTGACGATCGCAAAGCAGTGGATATTGTAATCTTATCCGTGGCAGATTTGACCGTGCTGACGGATTATTTTGTGATTGCCACTGGCTTTTCCAAAAATCAACTGCGCGCCATCGCTAAGCATATTCAGGAACAGGTAGCTGAAAAATGCGATCGTGCGCCACTGCGGGTGTCAGGAGAGATGGAAGGCACTTGGATCGTGCAGGATTTTGGGGAAGTGATTGTGCACATCATGCAACCGAGGGAACGGGAATTCTATGCCCTAGAGTCCTTTTGGGGACACGCCCCGCGCCTTCTGCTCACTAAAAACGCCTCTTAGGATTTTGCCATCCTCTGGGATTTCCTCACTCCCCTCTTACAGCCCCTTCACGGACTGACACAGCTCAGCTAACAATAAGAGTAGGGAGTGGTCAGTATGCTCTGAGGTCTGGCTAGGACATATCTCAAACCAGAAGTGTTGAACGACAGTTTGAAGGGGTAGAAAAAAGGAACGTATTCTTCCCTTAAAGAATAGAAAAAGTGTCAGCTCACTATGGCATCTTTCGGAGCGATTGTCAAGTCTATCCTCAAGGGTCTCAGCCCTTGCGACTCTCCTGTGTTGAACTCCCAACTACTGTTCAAATCTGGCTGACGTATGTTCTCGACGCGAGCTTGAACAGCATGAGAGCCTTGTTTTATCGGCTCAATCAGTCAGCGAATAAGACACGAAATCCAGAGTGCTTTTAGAGCTAGTAGATATTCCTGTATCCTTTGGGAGAAAACTGTTAGATAAGTTACGATATTTGCAACTAGAACTCAGTCGGCGATGTTCCTTGCCTCTTGAAATGTTAAGTTTTGTTGCAGGATTCAACACTTCTGCTCTACACCGTGATTCAGCCGCGATCGCCCCAGCTCTTGCCCTTCAACAAACCTACACCCCTTAGCGTTCCAGATTCCCCAAGCTACCCAAAATTTGCCGCGTTGTTTGCTGTTTTAATTGCTTCTCTCACCGTCCTCAACGCCAAAGCAGATCCAGCGGCCATTGAGCCACTATTTCCGCTAACTCCTCATTGGAGTGTTGACCCCAGGGCAGCACCCCCAGCACGGGCACTTGGGTAAAACGCCTGAGAAATTCGGGAGGCGTCCACTGTTCAATCTCCGTGTCGCTACAGGGGGTGACACAGTTGAGAATTAGACCGGGAATGTCCAGCTGGTACTGCCGCGCCAAGGCAATATTGGCCACAATCTGAGCGATCGCCCCCAAGCGCACCGTTGCCACCAAGACGATGGGCAGCTTCCAAGCCGCTGCCAGATCGGCCACCGTCCACTCCCAAGTAATGGGCGACCCCAGCCCCCCAATCCCTTCAACTAAAAGATAATCGAACCGTTCCTGAAGCTGCCGATAAGTCTGCCACACCGGCCCTAAGTCAATCGGGCGCTGCTCCAGCTCGGCTGCAATGGGCGGCGCAAGGGGGGCTGCAAAACTCAAGGGACACACTTCGGCGGCGGTTTGTTCAAGAGGCAGCGTTTGGCAGTAGTAGTCCCCATCTCCGATTTCGACCGCCGTACCGCTTTGCAGGGGTTTGAAAATGCCCCAGCGTTCTTGGGGGCGATAGCGACGGGCATAAGACCACAGCGCCCGCGTGATCCTTGTTTTGCCCACGGCGGTATCCACCCCTGTAATTAGGAGAGACCGGCAGTGCTGAGAAATGGTGATTCCCCCCTC
>JBKBMU010000013.1:0-41685 GCA_046295715.1 Pseudanabaenaceae cyanobacterium | reverse complement strand
TTTGCATCCGCAGTCCTCCATCCATACTCGCCATTGCGCCCGCCTCTGCTGTTATGCTCTCCCCCGCACCCAAAGTTACAAAAATGGTAGCGAAGGACGGCTTGTATTTGATTTCGTATTTCATCCCTGCGCCCAGATATACTTATTCGATATTCCCTTAGATTGCACTATCTGCCCCTATAACTTCAAAAATCTTAATGTTACCTATATACTTTTATCACATGGATATTTTGTCTCAATCAAGGGGGCTTTCTCCTTGACTTTTGATTAGAAAAGTTTCTTAGCTACAGCTCCCGTTTAGGGGCTGGGGGTGCGTACAAAAATTGAGGAATTCTGCAAAAGGTCTTGTATTGGCAGGGGAGAAAACTCTCCTTGCCCATAAGGAAGTATAGTTTTCGGTGGGGTGAAACTGGGTCTGGTAAATTTTAATTGAGATATAGTGAAAAATGCTAATATAGCTACAGTTTACTGGGGGTTGGGATGGTACAGGAGTTGCAAATTACACGGGTGACCGCAGGGGAAATTACTGGCCGTTGGACAATTCAAGATAGCGAGGAATTGTATCGCATTGATGGATGGGGTGCGCCCTATTTTAGTATCAATGAGGCAGGGCATTTGACCGTCTCACCAATGGGCGATCGGGGCGGGTGCATAGATTTATATGAGTTGATTTTGGATTTGAAACAGCGGAATTTACGGATTCCGATTCTGCTTAGATTTTCGGATATTTTGGCGGATCGGATTGAACGCTTGAATGCGGCTTTTGCTAAGGCGATCGCCCGCTACAACTACAACAATGTCTATCGGGGGGTGTATCCCGTCAAGGTGAATCAACAGCGACAGTTGGTAGAAGAATTGGTACAGTATGGGCGACCACACCATTTCGGCTTGGAAGCTGGTTCTAAACCAGAGTTATTGATTGCCCTCGCCTGTCTGCATGACCCTGAAGCTCTTTTAATCTGTAATGGCTACAAAGATGCGGAATTCATTGAGACTGCGCTCCTATCTCGCAAACTAGGGAAAAATACAATCATCGTTTTGGAACAATTAGAAGAAGTGGATTTAGTGATTCGCAGTGCCCAGAAGTTAGGTATAGAGACTGTGGTGGGAGTACGAGTGAAGTTGAACACCAAAGGCAAGGGACACTGGGAAAATTCTACTGGTGACAGGGCAAAATTTGGCTTGACTGTAAGTGAGATATTAGAAGTAGTGGAACGGCTAGAGTCAGCTAGGATGTTGAACTCTCTGCAACTACTACACTTCCATATTGGTTCACAAATTAGTTCTATCAATACAATTAAGGAAGCTCTCAGGGAAGCATCACAAGTCTTTGTCCAGCTCTATCTGCTGGGGGCAAATATGCGATATTTTGATGTGGGGGGTGGGCTGGCAGTGGACTATGATGGCTCTAAGACTAACTTCTATGCTTCTAAGAACTACAGCACTCAGAACTATGCCTATGATGTAGTGGCGGCGATCAAGGATGCCTGTAGTATGAAAGGAGTCCCTGTGCCTGTGATCGTGAGTGAGAGTGGCAGGGCGATCGCTTCCCACCAATCAGTGTTGATATTTGAGGTATTGGGGGTGAGTTCCCATCCCCGTGGTGAGATTGAACCCCTTACAGCAGATGAGCCCCTGGTGGTGCGCAATATCTATGAGGCTCTTTTGAGTATCAATGAGAGCAATTATCAAGAAATCTATCATGATGCCCAACAGTTCAAAGAAGAAGCAATCAGCCTTTTTTCCCTTGGTTATTTATCCCTGAAGGAACGGGCAAGGGTGGAACGAATCTATTGGGAATGCTGTGCCCGTATTCTCCAAATTGCCCGTCAACAGGAATATGTACCTGATGACTTGGAAGACTTAGAGAAGATTCTGGCTCAGACTTATTACTGTAACTTCTCTGTGTTTCAATCTGTACCTGATAGCTGGGCGATCGACCAACTGTTTCCGATCATGCCCATTCACCGCCTCAATGAAGAGCCTACCTGTAGAGGCACGATCGCCGATATGACCTGCGATAGCGATGGCAAGATTGATAAGTTTATTGACCTCAAGGATGTGAAATCAGTGTTAGAACTCCATCCCTTTATTCCTGGTGAGCCTTATTATCTGGGACTGTTTCTGGTGGGTTCTTATCAGGAAATTTTGGGGGATTTACACAATCTCTTCGGTGATACGGATGCGGTGCATATCCACATTACACCCAATGGCTACAAGGTGGAACATGTGATAAGGGGTGATTCCATGACTGAAGTGCTCCAGTATGTGCAGTACAGTCGGGAAGGTCTGATGGAAAATGTGCGCAGGGAAACTGAACGGGCACTCCAAGCTAAGCAAATTACTCTAGCCGAGGCACGCCTATTCTTGCAAAATTATGAACACTCTCTGAATAGCTATACCTATTTGACTCAGTAGCGTGCGAGCATGCGCAGTTAAGATATTTTAAGATATTTCTCAGATGTAATCCCATAGGTGTTAGCCTGCCAAGGGATGGAAATAGCCATACACGGGAGGTTTAATAGCAGTCCGTTTTCATGTAGGATGAAAGTACCACCTTGCGGGTAAAACCATGTCTGTAGTTGCTACCACCAAGCATATTTTTCTATCCCGTCTGGATACTCTCAACCATCTTATAGAGATTGGTGCTAATCATTTTGCTGATGACCCTGCGGGACTACTGGCACGACGGCTGGCGCCTGATATGTTTCCTTTTGGAGCACAAATTGTCCTGACCTGCAATCAACCCCGCAATTTTGCCCTGTGGTGCAAGGGGGAAAACCATCCTAATCCGTCCTTGGAACTGCCTAGCCTGACGGCGGCTAAGGAGACAATCGCCCAAACTAAGGAGCTTGTGCATTCGATCCCTGAGGATGATGGGTTGTTGGCACAGTCCAAAAGAATGGACTTCGGGCAGGGTTTATACTTGGAACTGACGGGCAGGGACTATATCAATGAATTTCTTATACCTAACTTTTATTTTCACTTGATGGCGGTCTATGCCATCCTGCGCATGGCGGGTGCGCCCGTGGGTAAGCGGGACTATATGATCCATCTGATGCCCTTGATGCAAAAGGCGGAGTAAAGGATGACAGTGGCGGTGGGGATTTTGGGTCTGGGCACTGTGGGCACGGGGACAGTGCAAGTGTTGCGATCCCCTGCGGGTCGCCATCCGCTCCTCCAAACTGTGCAAATCGCTAGGGTGGGGGTGCGCGATCTGACCAAGCCTAGGGAAGTGGATTTGCCCAGTGAACTGTTTACCACTGACCTAGACAGTATTGTGGCTGACCCCGAGATTGACGTGATTATTGAGGTGATCGGCGGCATAGAACCTGCCCGTACCCTCATTTTGCAGGCAATTAACCATAAAAAACATGTGATTACTGCTAATAAGGCTCTGCTGGCGCGCTATGGGGCGGAAATTTTTAGCCAAGCTATGCAAAATCAGGTCTATGTGATGCTGGAGGCGGCGGTAGCGGGAGGGATTCCCGTAATTCAGACCCTCAAACAAGCTCTGGGCGCAAATCGTCTCACGGAAGTTGTCGGCATTATCAATGGCACCACTAACTATATCCTCACCCAAATGCAAGAAAAAGATGAAGGTTTTGGAGAGGCGCTGGCGGAAGCCCAAAGATTGGGCTACGCTGAGGCTGACCCTACTGCTGATATTGAGGGGGAGGATGCGGCGGATAAAATTGCGATCCTTGCTAGTCTGGCTTTTGGGGAAAGAATCAACAGGGAAGAGGTCTATTGCGAGGGGATCACCCAAATTACTAAGGCAGATATGCACTATGCCCATGAGTTCGGCTATGTAATCAAACTACTGGGGATCGGGCGCAAAACTGAGATGGGGATCGATGTGCGGGTGCATCCTGCCCTTGTACCGCAACAACACCGTCTAGCGGCGATCGCAGGTGTGATCAATGCAGTGCAGATTGTGGGTGAGCCGATCGGGGAACTGCTCTTGGCGGGGGCGGGGGCGGGGGGCGGGGCAACTGCCAGCGCGATCGTGGCTGATCTAATCAATATCATTGCGGCGCAGGGGCATCCTTTTAATCCTTTGCTGGGCTGTTGGCATGAGGGCTACGCTAAAGTGATGCCGATCGCTAATTTGCAAACCCAGTACTATCTGCGTACTATTGTGGCAGATGTGCCTGGGGTGATTGGTGAAATTGGCGCCGTGCTGGGCAATCAGGGGGTGAGTATCCGCACCATTGTCCAGAAAGATATTCATGATGGCTTGGCGGATATTGCGATCATGACTCAAACTGTCAGGGAAGGACAATTACAAGGGGTGCTCGAGGAGATGCGCCATCTGCCTGCTGTAAAAAAGATTCCGATCGTCCTGCGGGTAGTGAACTAGGATAGACTCAAAGGGCGCCAATTTTAGATTTTATATAAATATTATAGAGGTTCCACTTTATAATGAGATGCTAGACCTCCTATAACTCAACCCCAAAGTCTTATATCAGGGCTTTCTCAGCTTGGCAGTGGGTTAATCATGCCAACTGCAAAGCTGAATTACAGAACTTACAATCCCTAAAAAATAGGGGGTCTAGCCCGAATTAGCGTAAGTCCCCTAATTATTCAGGTGAGCAACACTGCAAAAAAACCGCACAGGACGATCCCATCAAATACCCCTGCCCCGCCAATACTCAGAATACCGGGGGTCATCCGTTCAAGTTCGGGCAAATGGAGTAAATCCGCACCGATGAGAGTGCCTAAAACGCCCCCAGCAAAAGCGATCGGGGGTGCACCTGCTCCTCCAGTAATCAAAATGGCGCTCATGGAAGCAGTCAAAGGAGCAACCAAGGCATTCATTTGGATACCAATTCCAGGCACAATCTGCGCTGAATAGTAACTCACCCCTGCTACCACTGCGGTTACTGCCAGAATCTGGAGGGGATTAGCCCGGGTGAATTGGTACAGCGCCAACAGGGTAGGAATCAAACCGCCCCCCACATTCAGAGCTACGATCGTTTTCTGCTCAATGCGCCTTAGAGGTATCCCCCAGAAAAACCGCATGCTCCGTAACTCTAGCCAATCGGGGATCATCTCTATCCGTGACACTCGCTCGTGTAGAGGAATATTGATTGCACTGCCAAGGATAATCGACAGCAGAATCAACAGAGAAGCATCAGGCGTGAAACCCAATTTACCCACAGCGATCCTCGCCACCTCAAGGGTAATCACTAACCATAAGAAGGGAAACAGGGCAAGCAAGATTAAAAATAAAATTAAAGTAACAGGCAGATAAAACATGTACTCTAGGTTTTACAATTATCTAATCGTCTGCTTTCAGTTTATAATAACTAGCCAGGGTCTAGAAAACTAGATTTATTCAGTCTTTGATGCAGCTGGAGATTTTTCTTTCCTCGCACTTGAGGACGACACAAGAGTTCTCATGCTACAAATCCTGAGGGAATAGCCGATTATGCTCGATCGTTTGTGTTATGCTTGTTCAATGAAACTGCCTTAGAGGGGATTGTGCCTAAAATTTTTGATGACGATCCTGTTACTACTGATTTTTATTAGTTTTCTATACCTTGTGATTGCCTACCAGTATATGTACAGCTATGTGGTAGAGGAACATCCGACGGTTACTTTTCCACCCAGCAAATTTGTCCTTACGAATCCCAATGCTAATGGGAAACTAGTGTGTGTTGTATTGGGGGATAGTAGTAGTGCAGGACAGGGAGCACAATCGCCAACTGAAAGTTACAGCTATCAGTATCTAGCTAATTACTTACTGCCCCAATATCAAGAAATTACCTTGCATAACCTTGCCACTAGTGGTGCTACTACTGCTGATGTTTTAAGACACCAAGTTGAGCCAACGATCGCTCTTTATCCCGATTTGGTGATGCTAGCGGTGGGCGGTAACGACTTAATCCAAGGCTGTAGCCGTCAGCAATTTATAGATAATTATCGCCAAATTCTTACTAAACTCCAGATTCTGAATGTACCCATAATTGCCCTTAATATCCCTGCCTTTAACTGCACCCCCATTCTCTTAGAACCAATCCGTTCCCTCCTGCACTGGCGATCCCATTACTTTAATGTTAGTCTAGCGCAACTAGCCACAGAATTCCCCCTAGTAAAAATAGTAAATATTTACACCGTGGACTTAGATATAATTTTCTCACCCGATCGCTTCCATCTTTCTGGTACAGGGTATAGCCTGTGGGCAAAACAGATCGCTAATACCCTCAAGGTTGATTTTGCACCAAATGATTCACATCCCAATCCAAGAGCCTAATAAACTGTTGCAAGTCAATAAAACTCAACTGGAGCAAAATCATTAGTAAAGGCCCTTCTTGGCGCGCTTGGATTTTTTTCGCCACTGATAGTTGATCGGGCTTCAACACAGCAGATTCCAGCAGATAGGTTTCCAACTCTGCCTGTCCTTCCTCAAAAGGTAGGAACTGCTGTTCCATTGCCACTGTAGTGTCCACTCAGATTACCTTAAGCCTTAGTAGATTAGCGCAAAGATTTATATCACGCAACTGGTAGTCTGGGCAATTTTTAACTTTATTAAAGATTTGTAGTAAAAATCTAACTTAGCAACTGGACAACCGCTTGCACAATCTGCTCGGGCTGGACGATCGTGAGATTTTCCAGCGTGCCATTGTAAGGAGTGGGCACATCCAAGGCGGCTAACCGCACTATGGGCGCATCCAATTCATCAAAATAGTGATCGTTGATGGAAGCAATAATTTCTGCCCCGATACCACCACAGCGCATATCTTCTTCCACAATCACCACCCGATGGGTTTTGCCCAGGGAAGCGGCGATCGTCTCCATATCCAAAGGCTTCAGGGAAATCAAATCAATCACCTCTGGATCGTAGCCCCGCTGTTCCAGTTCTGCCACCGCTTTCAGGACATGGTAGCGCATGCGCGAATAGGTCAAAATCGTAACATCCCGCCCTGTCCTCACAATTTCCGCTTTATCGATCGGCAGTAAGTACTCCGTATCAGGGATGTCCTCCTTGAGGTTGTAGAGGAGTACATGCTCAAAAAACAGCACCGGATTATCATTGCGGATCGCTGACTTCAACAACCCTTTTGCATTGTAGGGCGTAGAACAAGCCACCATCTTGATCCCAGGCACTCCCTGAAAATATGCCTCCAATCGTTGGGAATGTTCCGCTCCCAAATTCTTCCCCACTCCGCCTGGTCCCCGAATCACCAAAGGAATCTTAAAATTTCCCCCCGAAGTATAACGCAACATCCCTGCATTGTTGGCAATCTGATTGAACGCCAACAGCAAAAAACCCATGTTCATCCCCTCAATAATAGGGCGCAAACCTGTCATCGCTGCCCCTACTGCCAGCCCTGTAAAACTGTTCTCACAAATAGGCGTGTCCAAAAGACGCAGTTCCCCATATTTTTTGTATAAATCCTTAGTAACTTTATATGAGCCTCCGTAATGCCCCACATCTTCCCCCAGAACAAACACAGTGGGATCGCGCTCCATCTCTTCATCGATGGCAGCACGCAGGGCATTAAAAAAGGTCATTTCGGTCATAGCAGCAAACAAATCACAAACCTTTTAAGTATAACATGGCAAGGTAATTCGGGACTTAACTATTGTCTGCTGGGGAAAACTTGAAAAAATGTTGTTAATGCCAGTTCGGGTCAAACAAAGTTCTGTAAGCCTTACCCTGTATAGGCTCTGTATGGATAGAAGGCTTGGCAAGATTATTCATGAAAGATACTAGCTAGAGGTATGAAAGGTTTCTCCCTTATCCCGAACTCAGGTTTTTTACTTTCCCGCTCTGGGAGAGGGGGTGCACATGAAATTTCATTAATTGGGCATACCAACAGATTCCTCAATCTGCGTTAGGGGTATCACTGTAGTTAGCATTACTTAGACATTAGAGAAAATGTTCACTATGTAAATCTTCAGGATGCAAATTAGGATTGAGAATTTTCCCGTCCCTGAATAGACAAATCCGCTGAGCATGATGTGCTACCTCAGCAGAGTGGGTAACAACCACGATCGTGATGCCCGATTGATTCAATTCTCCAAATAACTCCATCACTTCTGCCGCCGTGCGAGAATCCAATGCACCTGTGGGTTCATCCGCAAGGATAATCACAGGGTTATTGGCAAGGGCGCGCGCAATCGCTACCCGCTGTTGCTGTCCACCAGAGAGTTGATTGGGGCGATTGTGCAAACGATGCCCCATCCCTACCCTTGTCAAGACTGCCTCTGCCCGCTCCCGCCTCTGTCTGGGGGGAATGTTGGCATACGCCATTGGCAACATCACATTCTCGAGGGCAGTGAGTTGGGGCAGGAGATGATAGGATTGGAACACAAAACCTAGCTTGCGATTGCGAATCTCGGCGAGGCGATCGTCATCTAGTTGGGAGACATCCTGACCATCTAGGAAGTACCGACCTCCTGAGGGGCGATCGAGACAACCGATAATGTTCATACAAGTAGTCTTACCTGAACCGGACGCACCCATAATCGAGCAGTATTCTCCCGCTTGGATAGTAAGGTTGATGTGATCCAGGGCAGTAACCTGGGTTTCACCTGCACCGTAATACTTACAGATGTCTTCTAGGCGAATGACTTCCCTTTGTGATTGATTATCTGTTGAGGTAGTGAGTGTAGATTCCAGAGCTTGCATACATCTAATATACTTCAGTGGAGAGCAGGTACAGGTGTACCCAAAGACGGAATTTGCCACCAACCTGTGCCCTGCGCTACTGACAATTTAGAGGGCATTAAAACACAACTGTTCATTCTCTACGGTGATTTTGAGTTTCTGTCCATCTTGGAGTTCACCTTTGAGAATTTTCTTAGCAATTTGAGTTTCTAGTTCTCTTTGGATGACTCGTTTCAATGGGCGCGCTCCATAGACAGGGTCATAGCCCACTTCTGCCAAGAAGTCCAGAGCTTGATCGGTGATTTCAATGGTCATCCGTTTTTCCGCGAGCCGTTCTTCTAGGCGCTTGAGTTGAATGCGTACGATCTGTCTGAGTTCAGGTTTAGTCAGTGAATGGAAAATGATAATTTCATCAATCCTATTCAGAAATTCAGGACGGAAATTATTGCGCATAGCTTCCATCACCCGATCGCGCATCTCTTCATAGCGGGAGTCATCCCCTGCCACATCGAGAATGTATTGGGAACCGATATTGCTAGTCATGATGATGATGGTATTCTTGAAGTCCACTGTCCGCCCTTGAGAGTCGGTGAGCCTGCCATCATCCAGAATTTGGAGCATGATATTGAATACATCGGGATGTGCCTTCTCGATTTCATCAAAAAGAATCACTGCGTAGGGACGACGGCGAATGGCTTCCGTGAGTTGTCCGCCTTCTTCATAGCCCACATAGCCCGGGGGCGCACCCACTAAGCGGGAGACAGCGTGTTTCTCCATATATTCGCTCATATCAATCCGCACTAGGGCATCCTCAGTGTCAAACATGTAGCTAGCCAGTGCTTTCGCTAGTTCCGTCTTCCCTACACCCGTAGGTCCTAGGAAAATGAAGGAAGCGATCGGGCGTTTAGGGTCAGCTAGTCCAGCCCGGGAACGCTGAATGGCATCAGCTACTGCTCTCACTGCTTCAGTTTGCCCGACTACCCGCCTGTGCAGTTCTTCTTCTAGGCGCAAGAGCTTTTCTTTCTCTGTCTCCACCAATTTACTCACAGGAATACCTGTCCACTTGGCGATAATTTCGGCAATATCCTCTTCGGTAACTTCTTCACGGAGCAGGGAAGAACCGCTGGTTTTCAGCCTTTGTAGGTTCAGTTCAGCTTCTTCCAGTTTCTTGTGTAGAGTAATCAATTTGCCATATTTCAACTCGGCGGCGCGATTCAAGTCATAATTCCGCTCTGCCTGTTGAATTTCCACATTCACCCGCTCGATCTCTTCTTTGAGCTTGTTGATTACTGTACTGGCTTCCTTTTCCGCTTGCCAGTCGGCGGTGAGCTTGGCTTGTTTTTCCTTCCATTCTGCTAACTCCCGCTCCAGTTTGGCTAACCGTTCCTTGGATTCGGCATCGTTCGCCTTCTTGAGGGACAATTTTTCCATCTCTAGCTGGAGCACTTTGCGATCGATTTCATCCAATTCTTCAGGTTTGGAAGTCTTTTCCATTTTCAATTTTGCCGCCGCTTCATCCACTAGGTCAATGGCTTTATCGGGCAAGAAGCGATCGGCAATATAACGATTGGAAAGTACTGCCGCCGCTACCAGCGCATTATCAGTGATTGTAACACCATGATGAATTTCATAGCGCTCCTTCAAGCCTCTGAGAATGGAAATTGTATCTTCCACACTGGGCTGATCTACATACACAGGCTGGAAACGCCGTTCCAGAGCAGCATCCTTCTCAATATATTTGCGATATTCATCTAGGGTAGTAGCACCAATACAACGCAGTTCCCCCCGTGCCAGCATGGGTTTGAGTAAGTTGCCTGCATCCATTGCGCCTTGGGTTGCCCCTGCCCCCACTACCGTATGAATTTCATCAATGAAGAGAATAATCTGCCCTTTGGATTCTGTAACTTCCTTGAGGACAGCTTTCAACCGCTCTTCAAATTCACCGCGATACTTCGCACCAGCAATCAATGCCCCCATATCCAGAGAAATGAGTTTTCTATCTCTGAGTGATTCAGGTACATCTCCGCTGATAATTCTCTGGGCTAGCGCTTCAGCGATCGCTGTTTTCCCCACACCCGGTTCACCGATGAGAATCGGGTTATTCTTGGTGCGGCGAGAGAGAATCTGAATGGTGCGGCGAATTTCGTCATCCCTGCCAATCACTGGATCGAGCTTGCCTGTGCGCGCCAACTCCGTTAAGTCTCTGCCATATTTACTCAGAGCTTCATATTTATTTTCAGGATTTTGATCGACCACCTTCTGACTACCTCTGATCTGTTGGACGATCTCCCGTAGTTTTTTCTCATCCAAATTGAACTCTTGAAACAGATTCTTCCCGAATCGCTCATCTTTGCAATAGCCCAAAATTAAATGCTCTATGGATATGAATTGGTCATCTAGTTTTTTTCGTTCCCCATCGGCGCGATCGAGGAGACTATCTAAACTTTTGCCTAGATATACAGAACCATCACCACCAGAGACTTTGGGCTGTTTACGGATAAATTCTTCCGTGCGATCCCGCAACTTCTGGACATGCACACCTGCCTTATTGAAAATACTACTCGCTAGCCCTTCCTCTTCCAACAGGGACTTGAATAAATGTTCGCTCTCAATGTATTGATGCCCATAGGATTTAACAATATCAGGGGTTTGGGCAATAGCTTGCCATGCCTTTTCAGTAAAGAGATTGGGGTTATTCGGTTGCATATGATTCAATTCCTTGCCACTAAAATTACTCCTTCATGATACTTCTATATTTTTGAGTGAATAGTACGCCTTACCGAACCCATAAATATACTATACTATTGTTTTTTAGAGTTTCACCTTCACTATCCCTAGTCCCCTGCCCAGATCCCTTAATTCACTTGTTTTAGCTTTATATGAGCTACACACCTCTACACCACAAATATCGCCCCCACACTTTTGCCGATCTAGTCGGGCAGGAAGCGATCGCTCGCGCTTTAACTAATGCAATCAAACAGCAACAGATTGCCCCTGCTTATTTATTTACAGGTGCAAGGGGCACAGGCAAAACTTCCTCAGCGCGCATTATGGCAAAAGCGTTAAATTGTTTAGCTAGTCCCCATCCCACTCCCACCCCTTGCGGTCAATGTGAATTATGTAAAACAATTGCTAGGGGCACAGCACTTGATGTGTTAGAAATTGATGCGGCTAGTAATACAGGTGTAGATAATATCCGTGAATTAATTGAGCGGGCACAGTTTGCGCCAGTAGTAGCTAGATATAAAGTCTATATTATTGATGAGTGTCACATGCTTAGTTCAGCGGCATTTAATGCCCTCTTAAAAACTTTAGAAGAACCCCCAACAAGAGTGGTGTTTATTTTAGCTACTACCGATCCCCAACGGGTATTGCCCACAATTATTTCCCGTTGTCAGAGGTATGACTTTCGGCGTATTCCTATCAAAAGCATGGTAGATCACTTAACTAAAATTGCCAACATAGAAGGCATTAAAATTCAACCCTTAGCCACTACTTTAATAGCTCAAATTGCCCAAGGGGGCTTAAGAGATGCCGAAGCATTATTAGATCAACTGAGTTTATTAGGGGATGAGATTACAGTTGATGCAGTATGGGATTTAGTGGGTACAGTCCCTGAAAGAGATTTATTGCTACTATTAGAAAATATCGGGCAGGGAGATATAATTAATCTCTTGCAGAATTTACGCAGAATTCTCGATCGCGGCAAAGAACCATTAATAGTTTTACAAAACCTAGCTAGTTTATATCGGGATTTACTCCTAGCAAAAATGTCCCTCGACAAGCCCGAAATTGTTACCTTAACTGACCCTGCATGGGAAAAGCTAAAACTTATATCTTCTTTTTTCTCCAGTGAACAGATAGTGCGATCGCAACAACAATTGAAAATGAGTGAAACCCAACTGAAAAATACTACTCAACCCCGTCTTTGGTTAGAAATTACTCTCTGTGAACTGGCGCATATTTTACAAACGCAAGGTACTACTAAGCCTGTACCAGAGCCGAAAGTGATCGAGTTAAAACCTGTCAGTCAAAATCACAGTAATGTAGTCAGACTGGAGTCACCACCTAAACCCAAGCCTATCAGTGAGCCTTTAACAACTGAACCCATTAGTTTGAGCGATCTGGGCAATCCTGCCCAAATCTGGCAAAATATTTTAGAACATTTGCCAGCACCTACTAAGGCGATATTTACTAATACCTTACAAGCCCAAATCCTAGAAATTAGAGAGAATGAAATCCTGATTGGTTTAGCTGACCCTCAGCATGAAAGGCGCAAACAAGAATTGACAGAACTAGCAAAAAGAAAACGACCTGAACTACAAAAAGCAGTCAAGCAATTGATCGAGCGTGAAATTGGTGTCCGCTACAAATTTGTTGAACTTCCTACCAAATCTAAACCTACTGAACCACCCCTGCCTACTTCACCCCCTTCTAAACCAACAGTTAATAATCTCGAGGAAGTAGCGATTCAAAACTTAGTGGAATTATTTAACGGACAAGTGGTTAGTTTGCATGAGGCTGACGATCATTCCTTAGAAGAGGAATAAACCTCCTACTCATTGGTTATAGTGCTACCCAATACTGTGGGTCGCAGGTTTTTCTACCCTTCTCAAGGTTCATACGGCATGTGTCATATAATCCTGCAAGTGTTCTAACAACTGCCTTCACCCAAACTGGGAAGTTTAATGTATAATTGAATGCTGTCCTTACGCGGATGTGGCGGAATTGGTAGACGCGCTGGATTTAGGTTCCAGTCCTCACGGGTCAGAGTTCGAGTCTCTGCATCCGCATCTGTTGTAGAGAGGCTCAGTTATGGTGAAACTGCTGTTTGTCTGCTTGGGCAATATCTGCCGATCGCCTGCGGCAGAGAACCTCATGAATTATCTACTCCGCAAACATGGGCTGGCAGATAAAATCAGCTGTGATTCTGCAGGCACAGCAGGCTACCATGTTGGCTCCCCCCCCGATCGACGCATGACTCTAGCGGCTTCTCAGCGAGGTTTGACTTTTACAGGCAGTGCCCGTCGCCTTGAACCCATGGATTTAAGGGAATTTGATTTAATTTTGGCGATGGACCGCTCCAACTATCGCGACATCCTTGCCCTCGATCCTCAAGGTAAATATCACCACAAAGTTAAAATGATGTGTGATTTCTGTAGAACTTTTCCAGATAAAGAAGTACCCGATCCCTACTATGGAGGAGCAGAAGGTTTTGAGTATGTCTTAGATTTACTCACCGATGCTTGCCAAGGGCTTTTGGAGTATCTCCAAGCTCAAAAACTAGTTTAGTTTTATGCCACCAACTATTGGAATTTTCAATATGAAAACACCTGAACTTTTGACTAAAGGATTACGCATTTTACTCAGTTGGGAAACAAACCACTACCAAATTCCACCGATCCAGTTATCTGATAGGCAAGTAACCCTTTGTAGTAGATATGTCCATGGTGGCGATCCTAGTTTTGTAGTACCAGTAAAATTTTCAGGCATCACACCTACGCAAGAGCCATATGATCTGTATGAATTCGTGAGGAATCAATTAGGAATAAATCAGGAGTTTGATTTATTGGTAACCACTATTTCTGGTTATAAATTAAATCTACCCTATAACATTCACCAGTTTAACTGCCCTACAGTAGCGATCGTTTTGGATACTCACTACGGTACTTCTAGCCCCATTGGTGATTTATTAACATATTTGAATTTAGAAAGATACGATTATATTTGCCTACCATATTGTCGTCAGCATGCGCACTGGTTTTATGCTTGTGGTTTTGATAATGTAGGCTGGTTACCCTTAATTACTATGACTACCTTTTTTCATGAATTTGTTGAAGAGAGAGAGGCCAAGGCAGTCTTCATAGGGGGTGATTTTAGTTTTCATCCCTACTGTGCTCAAGTAATTGAGAACCTGACTAAATTATCCTTACCAATTGAAGTAAGAAGTTTTGATAGAATCACTTCAACTAGAGTTTACGCTAACTCATTGATTGGGCTTAACTGTAGTTTGAATGGCGATCTAAATCTGCGCAACTTGGAAATAATCTCTAGTGGTGGTTTTCTACTGACCGATCAACTCTCTCCTCAATCTGGTTTTACTAAACTACTCACACCTAAACAAGACTGTGATGTATATTCTTCTATTGAAGAACTTATAGAAAAATTAGTTACTATCTAACTCATACTGAAACAGCCATATGCATGGCGGCAAATGGCTACAACAAATTCTACAGTCATCTACATCCGCATTACAGAATTAACGATTTATATGAGTGGGTATTCCAAGATAGTACATCTAGTCAATTTTTAAGGGATTATGACTCTAGATTTATTCTTAGTAGAGAGTATGCGGATTTGCTAGAAGTGCGTGTAGCTATTTATGAGCAGGTACAAGCCTTGCATAGACTACAGAGCAATATATCTGTTCTGATTGGTGAAGATTGCCCTATTGTATTTGCAATTGATCTAGTAGATTATGCAGAGCAAAAGTTTATGTTCAAGGTAAAAAACCAAGTACAGTAGAAAAGCTGGCACAACTTGGCTTGAATGACCAGATTATATGGCTGGAAGACAGTATCTTACAGCCGCAAAGTTACATATGGGATGTTTAGAATTCCCCAAACTAAGGCTAGCTTTAGCATTATATTAGATGACAGCAATCAGATTATATACTCAGGATTAACTCGACTTAACAGTTTAGGTCTAGTTGGTTTGCCTCAGGGGGAAGACGGGCTTTATACGGTTACTTATTTTGATGATCCATCGTGCTTAATTATCTTTGAAGATATATTTAGAAATTTCTGTTATCCTATCATCAATTTTATTGGTGATGTTAAAACAATCATTGATATTGGTGCAAACATAGGTTTCTCTACAGCATATTTTCGGTTTCATTATCCTGAAGCTGATATACATGCATTTGAACCAGATCAAGTCACCTGTTTGATACTTAAAGAAAACGTGCGTAGATTGCAAAGGAAGTGTTCTGTTTTTCCTATGACTCTCTACTCTGAAGATTTGATTAGATTAAACTATCCTTTGGCTACAGTTGCTGATCAATCAGCAGTAACTAATCTTAAACAAGCTGATAAATTCTTGAGAGAAAATGGGGTCAATACCATAGATATTCTTAAAATTGACAGTCCTAGTTATGAGTTAGGAATTTTACAGAAACTGGTAGTAGATAATAATTTTGGAATTAAGATAATTTACATTAAGTTTTATGATGATATTACTAGACGCAGAATAGATCAAATTCTCCCGCAAGACTATGTACTATGGTGGAGTGCTGTAAATGAGAGTAAGGGTTTCCTCTGCTATGTACTACTAAAGTCATAAATTTATAGTTCTTTTAGTAATACTGTTGAGACCAGCCCAAGGGATCCCAAGTTTTCTCCCCTCTCCCATCAAAGTAGAGGGGCCGACAAGAGTCTTTGGCAAACTTAGCTAAAAATTTAACTTGACACCTGAATACATGTTCAGGTATTCTATTGTTGTTGAGTTGGGAGATGGCTATGGTGGCTGGGAAAACTGTGCAGTGTGCATGCGTTAATTGTATCTGTGTGGTGCCTATAGACAAGGCGATCGTGGTGGATGGTAAGTACTACTGTTGCACTGCTTGCGCCGAGGGGCACAAAGACGGCAGTAAGGGCTGTGGCTGTACGCAGGGTTGCAATTGCGGTTAGCGACCGATGCCTATGTAGATGTAGCCGTAGCTTTCCATCTCAGCACGGGATAGGAAGTTACGGGCATCTACAAAGACAGGCTGGTGCATCAGGCTGTGTAATTTGCGGTAGTCTAACCGTCTAAACTGTTGCCACTCGGTTACTAGCACTAGGGCATCGCAACCATCAGCAAGACGATCGGGGTCAGTTTCTACGATCACATGGAAAAAGGCATCCCGCATCCCTGACTGGGAGACGATCGGGTCATAGGCTTTGACTTTTGCCCCCAAGCGACTGAGGTGTTCAATCAGGCTGAGGGAGGGGGCGTCCCGCATATCATCGGTATCGGGCTTAAAGGTCAGTCCCAACAGCCCGATCGTTTTGCCTTTGAGGATTTTCAGTTGTTTCTGTAATTTTTCTACCACTAGCAATCGCTGTTGTTGATTCACCCTTACGGTGGCATTGAGGAGCTCAGCGTTGTAGCCATAGTCGAGGGCAGTGTGTACCAAAGCGGCAATGTCCTTGCCAAAACAAGAACCCCCCCAGCCAATCCCCGCTTGTAAAAATTTTCTACCAATACGGGAGTCTAAGCCGATCCCCAAGCTGACTTGGCTGATGTCTGCCCCAACCCGATCGCAGATATTGGCAATTTCGTTAATGAAGCTAATTTTAGTGGCTAGAAAGGCATTGGCGGCGTATTTGATCATCTCAGCGGAATTGAGATCGGTAATCACTACGGGCACAGGCTCAGGGTTTTCTACATAGGGACATTTGCGTTCAATAATATCTTTGTATAGTGTTTGCATGAACTGCAGGGCACGATCGCTATTGCTACCCAACACAATCCGATCGGGGTTAAAAGTGTCATAGACTGCCGAACCTTCTCGCAAAAACTCCGGATTACTGACCACATCAAATTCGGCTGGTGTTTGTTTGTCCATGCCATCGAGGATGATCATGCGCACCCAGTCCCCTGAACCGATGGGCACAGTGGATTTATTGACCACTACTTTGTAACCAGTGCGCAAGTGCTCACCTATACTGCGGGCAACCGCTTCCACATAACGGGTATCGCTCTGCCCATCGGCGAGGGGAGGAGTACCCACAGCAATAAACAATACTTCCCCGTGATTGATCCCCGCCCCAATATCCGTAGTAAAAGTAATTGTGCCCATGTGGATCGTCTTTTGTAAAATTTCAGGGAGCAAAGGCTCATAGATGGGAGACTGACCCGTTTGCAGGAGGGCTACCTTTGCCTGATTGTTGTCTACACAGACCACTTCATGCCCCATTAGAGCCAAGCAAGCCCCTGTTACCAAGCCCACATACCCCGTACCGATCACACATACCCGCATCTGCCCATCCCCTCTTACCTACAACAAAAGGGAAAGAAAACTCCTTCCCCTCTGTTGATTATACATGAATTGCATAAAGACGATCAATACAATCGCTTAGTAAGCCAAGCCCATGCTACGGGTAGTTTCAGCGCCGAGATAGACGCGGATGCTCAAAAAGTCAGTGGGGCAAGCGGTTTCGCAACGCTTACAACCAATGCAATCTTCTGTACGAGGAGAAGAGGCGATCTGACCTGCTTTGCAACCGTCCCAAGGCACCATTTCTAGTACATCGCAGGGGCAAGCCCGCACGCACTGAGTACACCCGATGCAGGTATCATAGATTTTTACCATGTGAGACATATGACAATTCTCGCTTGGAGTGTAAATTTATCAAAACCCAGTCTAGCTTAGGGCGATCCCCTTAGAGTAACAACTCTCAAATAACTTAAAACATCGTAACAAAACTCGATAGAATTGTTTAACCGCAGGTGCAGTTGGGGAGGGCAAGATCAGCTAAAATTCTTAATCAAGTATAAAATTTTGCGATATTACACATCTTTTTACAATTTGGGAGGCAGTGTGAATACAGGTTTAGCTGAGTTGTTGCGGGAAGGGACAAAAAAATCCCACTCCGCTGCTGAAAACACTAATTTTGTTAAGTTTTTTCTCAAAGGGGTAGTCAGTCAAGCATCCTATCGCAAATTAGTTGCCAACCTGTACTTTGTTTACAGCACCCTTGAGGCAGAACTCACTCGCCATCAAGATCATCCTGTGCTGAGGAGAATTTACTATCCGCAGTTGTGGCGCAAAGCCAGTTTGCAAGCAGATCTTGCCTACTATTTTGGGCAGGATTGGGAACAGCGGATTGCGCCTTCCCCTGCCTGTATGCAGTATTTGCAACGGATCAAACAGGTATCGGAGCAACAGCCAGAATTGTTGGTTGCCCATGCCTACACCCGTTACTTGGGCGATCTCTCAGGAGGGCAGATTCTCAAGAAGATTGCGCAGAAAGCAATGGGGTTACAGGATGGACAGGGGACAGCCTTCTATGAATTTACTGATATTCGTAATCACGGCGCATTCAAAAAAGAATATCGGCAGGCATTGGATGGCTTGCCTGTCTCGGCAGAGATGGCAGAGGCGATCGTAGATGAAGCCAACCATGCCTTCCATTTGAATATGGAGATGTTCAAAGAATTGGAAGGAAACTGGTTACTCTCCCTATGCCGTTTGACATGGAATTCTCTATTCCAGAAGCAGAAAGGGCGTAAACCAGTACCCAAGTCTATGCCTGAAACAGAAACTGAAGTGACTGTCTAATTTTTTGGGGAGAAGGGGCACTCCCCCTACAACCCCAAGTTTAGAAAACTCTACTCAATCAAGACTCTGGGGTTGAATTATTACCTTGACCGCCGATAATTACCCGCGCGATCCCTACATAGTCGTTATGGAGTTGTTTCAAACTGTTAAGGAGCATATCGAGGCAGATGGCATCGCTAGTGCCTAAATCAAACCAGCAGCTAGCCCTTTTGCCCTCATACTCCACTTCGCCCATGTTGTGCATCACTGCCATCAGGTCGCCTGTTCCATAAACTTCATATTCCAAGTAGTTGATATCTACCCCCGCATCTTGAACTTGGGTATTTTCGGCATTGAATGCACCCAATTTACCTAAGAGAAACCAAGAATTGAATAGCTCCTCAATGATCTGCTTTTCCTGCTCTGTGGGATAATCTAAAAGCTCGATCGTGATATACAAATTGAACCAATCGCACTCTAAGAATTGAACTTCCATTACAGGATACTATACAACAATTGGAAGATTAACCGAAATAGAGTCATGACCGCCGTGGTGGCAAAACCCGCTGTAAAGCAGATTGCCATAAACATGGGCAGGGCAGGCAAATTCCATTTGAAGGCCCAACCCAATCCAGCCACCAGCAATAAACTCGCAAGGTTGACGAGCACTAAGACATCTTTATTGTCCATGATATTGGAGATGCGCAAGAACAGAACTGTGAGCAGTACTCCCGCTCCCACCAGTACTGAGGGCACAAGACCGATCGCCTGTGTCAGCACATAATGGGCAACTAAGCCCACCAATCCTCCCTGAAAACCTAGCAGAAACGCCCCGATCAATTGGTTAGTCAAGGGCACTTGGAGTAGCCATGATTTCTGAGGGGTTCTGGGTACAACAGGCAAGGGCTGGACAGGTTGGGGCAGCATTGCCGCAGGTACTGGCATAGCTTTTACACTTTGCACAGTGGTTTGCGACTCTACCACTGTACTGGTGTGGGACTGATATACCTGTGGCGGTGCGGTACTTACCGCAGTCTTGTTGGGGGCATCTGCCAAGGCTTCCAAAACTTCTTGGGCAGAAGCAAAGCGATTGCGGGGCACCTCCGCTGTCATGCGGTCTAAAATATCACCTAACTTTTTACTGACGCGCACATGTTTGCGCCATTCCCAAGTAGTGGTATGGGGATCTAACAGTTGTTCAGGTTCTTTGCCTGTGAGCAGGTACATGCAGGTAACCCCGAGCGCATAGATATCGCTACTGGGGAACACCATGTCCCCCCGCATCTGTTCAGGTGCGCCGTAACCAGGGGTATAAATACCTGTAGAGCGCATCCCGGGGCGCGTAGCGGCAATTTGCTTGACTGCACCAAAATCCAACAACACAGGTTTTTGATCCAACTTGCGAATCATGATGTTGGAAGGCTTAATATCCCTGTGAATAGAGCCGTTATCATGGACGAACTGAAGCACAAGCAGAAGACTCTGCATCACATCAACCACATCACTTTCTACCAATGGGCCTTGTTGTTCAATTAACTGCTCCAGAGTGAGGCCATCCACAAATTCCTGCACTAGATAGAAGAAATTTTCGTCGTTGGATTCCACCTCAAAAAATGCCAGCAGATCAGGAATTTGGGGGTGATGACCTAAGTTTTCTAAAACTTCCCCTTCCCGCTCAAACATTCGCTTGGCGATGACCATCTGGTCAGGGGTCAGCCCGATTGGTTGCAGTTGCTTGACCACACAGCGGCGCATAGCAGGGGTGTAGCGGTCTCTGGCAATGTAGGTAGCCCCAAACCCGCCCCTAGCTAAGGGCTTTTCTACCATGTACCTACCTGCAAGCAGCAGGGGCATACCGCAAGTTAAACAAAACTTTTGGCTAACAGTTTTCAGGGTCTTGCCCGTATCAAGGTCGGGAAAGGAGTTGAGGGGGCGAGCGCAACTAGGTCGAGTGCAGTAAATGTCCACCCAGGTTACCTGCTATATAGACTTGCTTCTGAATAGTATACTAAACCTACTCCCAGTTGTCTGTACATGCACAAAAAACAAGTAGTGGTCATTGGGGGTGGTGCGGCTGGCTTCTTTACGGCGGTGCACTTGGGGGCACAGGTAGCCCCAGCCACAGTCCCTGTTGTGATCCCCTAGAGGCAGGCAAAACCCCCCTTGCCAAGGTCAAAATTTCGGGCGGGGGATCCCAGTCGAGCCTGTGTCGGCAAAACTCAATTTGGAGAGACACACTATTCCTAACAAAGATAAACAATCTATAAAATACCTTCAACAAACTGGTGCAGTTTTGATTACCCACTGGGGTCTGAGCGGTCCTGTCATTCTCAAATCATCGGCCTGGTCAGCCCGCTGGTTACACGCCCCAAAATATCAAGCAGAATTAGTAATTAACTGGATGGGCGATCGCACTTGCTATCAGGTTTATGAGGATTTATTACAGAAGAAGCAACAATTTCCCCAAAGCACGGATTAGCCTCGTCATTTTCTAACCTCCTGTCCACCAATAAAACTTGACTACTAGACTTAAAACAATTTTTGATTTACTTAAATCTATGGTTAGAGGATAGTATTCTGACTCAAGCTTAGGGAATAGTCTAGGAATTGCTATTTCGGATGTTATACATAAGCCAGGTTAATAGCTCTAGATTTTAGCTTTAGCTATGCTTATGGCTAGATTAAGGGGAATTGGTGGTTCTTAACCTAGGCTTAATAATTAGACCCTATACTTTAGGTCAGACCGAACCCTTGGCATTTATGTCTAATTCTTTGACTTTGGGGCAAGTAACCCCTGATCTACGCCGATCGCTGGAGTCAGCCTACCTAGGGCACAGTATTTACACCTTCAAGCGGGGGCACACCGTACCTTTGCATCAGGGGGAAGTTTGGCTAGTGTGTCGGGGTTTAGTGCAGTTAAACACAGTAGATCAGCAGGGTTTTGATATTTTGACAGGGTTTGCAGGATCGGGGATGCCTTTTGGTCTGCCTTTGACTACTCTCAATCCCTATCGTGCTCTGGCTCTGTCGGATGTGCATCTCCTGCGGTTTACCCTTACCGAAATCGAGCGATCGCCCGAATTAGGATCTAAGTTGTTTGCCCAAATTGGGAAACGATTGCAACAGAGCGAAGCAATTATTACCCTGATTAGTCAAAAGCGCATTGAAGATCGTCTGCGGGAGTTATTGCTGTTACTAAAGAAGGAAGCAGGGCAACCAGTGCCTGGGGGGGTGAAGATCAATATCCGTTTGACCCATCAACATCTGGCAACGGCGATCAACAGCACCAGAGTTACGGTAACAAGGGTACTTAAGCAGTTGCAACAGGAAGGCTGGCTGACCATTGACAAAGACCGTTTTATTATTCTGTGCCAATAAATCTCAGGCATACTAGAACAATGGTGCACTGGTTTTCGGTATGGCAGTTAGACAGGGTTTTTGTGGGACGGTAGGCAATACCCCCTTGATTGAAATTGAATCTTTGACTAAGGCAACGGGCTGTCGCATTTTGGGCAAGGCAGAATTTCTCAACCCCGGGGGGAGTGTCAAAGACCGGGCTGCTCTATTTATGGTGCTAGAGGCTGAAAAAAATGGACAACTCCCAGTAGGGGGAACAATTGTCGAGGGCACAGCGGGCAATACAGGGATCGGGCTGGCATTGGTGGCAAACGCTAGGGGTTACAAAACTAAAATTGTCATGCCTAATAATCAATCAGCGGAAAAGATTGAGTTACTGCAAACCCTAGGGGCAGAGGTAATTTTGGTCGATCCTGTGCCCTTTGCCAACCCCAATAACTACTACCATGTGGCAAGAAGACTGGCTGAAGAATGTGGAGGGTTCTGGGCAAACCAATTTGAGAATTTAGCCAATGCTGAAGCCCACTACCAGACTACTGCCCCTGAAATCTGGCAGGATACCAATGGGGAAGTGGATGGGGTGATCATGTCCGCAGGTACAGGGGGGACGATCGGCGGGGTTACTGCCTACTTGAAGGAGAAAAACCCCCAGATCGTTACTTACCTCATCGATCCCCATGGCTCGGGTTTATATAGTTTCGTTACTACAGGGGAGTTCAAGAGTACAGGGAATTCCATCACCGAGGGGATCGGGATCATGCGGGCAACTGCCAACTTTTTGCGGGCGAAACTGGACGGGGCAATGCGGGGCACTGACCAAGAAGTAGTGGAGATGGCTCATTATTTGCTCAACCACGATGGCCTGTTCGTCGGCAGTTCGGCGGCGTTGAATGTAGTAGGTGCAGTGAGGTTAGCCTATCAACTCGGCAAGGGTAAAACCATTGTAACGATCCTCTGTGATGGGGGGAGCAGGTATCAGAGCAGGTTGTTTAATGCCCAGTGGCTGGCGGCAAAGCAACTGACACCCCAAGCCAAAGGCTTAGAGTTTTTGCAGAGTTGAAGCGAGAGCATTGCGGCGGGCATCAAATAATGCCACAGTGGCGGCAATAATCGCCTGCAGGACATAGGGATCGATCGCTTGCAAATACTCAACCGCCGTGATTTCCCCCTTGAAGAACCTTTTAGCGGTTACCAGTAGGGATCGCACTTGATCAAAACCTAAGTATCTGACCAGAAAAGTAGCTACAGGGGAATGTTTGACATCATAAGGGGATTCAGCCGTGCGTCCTTTGGCAAGGAGTTCATATACTGTCTTCTCGATCCTGTTATGAAAGGTATGGCGGGGGGAAATTTGCGGTAAAAACTGCTCCAGCCCCAAAGGTTCACACACATTCAAATCCGAGCGATCGGGCAGTTCACCCATCATAGTTGAGAGGGGCACTTCTTTGCCGATTTGACTTGCCAGAGCCTCAATAATCGCAACTGCCACCAACTTCGCTCCAAGATAAAGGCGCGCCACTTGCAAATTGTAGTCAGTTGCCTGCAGATAGCGAGCGTAGAGATGGTCAGGCGGTTCATCAGCATATTGACGGAAGACTAAATCAGGGGTCAAAAAATTCATAAACCCTTCCATTTTTTGCAGGGAGAGGCGGTAGCCCTGCACTGTGTAGGTATTGATATTCAGCAGTTCATGGTTAGTTTCGGGCAGGAGATTCCAAGTATTATCCAAAAAGTGGGCAGGACTGGGACTAGCAAAATTGCCAATGTCCCGATTGGCAACCCTGACCGCCCGTTTGACTACCTGCTTGATCTGGTCTTGATTCCAGCCCAAGGCAAACTCGATGTTCACAGAGATCAACCGCATCACCAGCAGATCGCTCACCGACTGTTCCACGATGTAGCCCGTCGCATCCCCGCAGGCGCTCCTGCCCCGAAAGGGAATGGTGGCTTCAATACAAGCTGTAATCTGCGCTAGGTGGGACAGACAGAGCATATTTTTTAGGGTTTGCAGACACACTAGGGCACTCAAAAATTCATTCTGTCCCTGCATAATCAACAACGGCTGGTGTTTTTCCAAACCAAAAATGGCGATCGCCAAATCGAACAATTGGTCTTCTCGATCCTGCTCCACCAGCCACAACTGTCCTCCCCGATCCACCACATAAGGAGCAAGATAGCGACAGACATTGATATTCATGCCCATATCCACCTGCACATAGACTAGGTCATGGAACAGAGCCGCCAATACCTCGATCGGGTCTTCCTCCCCCCCCACCTCAAAAATGTGTTCAGGCGTATGGAAGAACCGCCAAGGGCCTGTCATCGTTTGCATAATCAAATCGGTAATTTCCTCTAGTTGGGAGTAATTCACTACCCCTTGTAGGCGCTCTACTGCCCAGAGGATTTTACTAAAACAGCGGTGGCGATCGTAGCGCATACGATTAAGCATAGACTAAATAGCCAGGGATTAGCTCAGTTTCATAGAGACTCAGGTCGTAGCCGTAGGAGTTCTCCATTGGCATAATCCGTGAGCACATATAGCCAGCCGTCCCGACTGCGCACATCTCTGACTCTGCGCCCGATCGGGATACTTCTCTGCCGTACAACTCTCTCTTGGGCATCTACTTCTATCTCTCTGATGTCTTGGGAAACTAGACCGCCTGCATAAATTTTCCCTTGATGAATAGCCAATCCTGATGGGGCAACTGTGCCCTCCCACACCAAAACAGGATCAGCCATTCCAGGGCGGGAGCGTTCAGTTGTAATTTCAGGTCCAAAATACTCACGACTATGGGTAACTACGGGCCAACCATAGTTATTCCCAGCTCTGATTAAGTTCAATTCATCCCCCTCCCTAGCCCCATGTTCACTCGCCCAGATTTGCCCTGTGCGGGGATCCCGGTCTATGCCCTGAATGTTGCGATGTCCATAGGTGTAGAGGCGGGGATCGGCTTGGGGGTCCTTGCGGAAGGGATTGTCGGGGGGAATAGAACCATCATCTCTGATGCGAATGATTTTCCCCAAATGACTGGTCTTGTTCTGTGCCTGCAGACGAATTAGGGCACCATCCAGAGTGATCGGCGGATTGCCTCCATCCCCAATAGTTACTAGCAGGGTCCCATCGGGCAACCACAGCAGGCGTGAGCCGAAATGTTGCGCCCCCGACTTCAATTGCCCTACTTGAAAAATATCTTCTACATGCTCGAGGCGATCGTTCCTGAATACCGCCCGGGCCACCCTTGTATGATTAGCTGTGGGTGTGCCTGCGGCGTAGGTGAAATAGATAAGGGAATTTTCTACAAAGCGAGGATGAACCGCAATATCTAAGAGACCCCCCTGCCCCTGCACGAAAATTGGCGGTAAACCAGCTACAGGGCGGGGATCAAGCACTCCATTCCGTACAATCCGAATTCTCCCTGCTCTTTCCGTAATTAGCATCCTGCCATCAGGTAGCCATGCCATCCCCCAAGGATGCTCCAGACCCGTAATCAAAACTTCGGGCTTAGGTTTTTTGGGGGCAGACGGCTCTGTTTGCGAACTTGGAGCAACATCTATCCTGGCACAGCTTACCAGTAACACTACCAGCAAACCCAAAGTCAGTTTATGGACCGGCATACTTCCCCAGGACTGCTTACCACTAGATGGTATTATAGAATGACGGTAAACTTCACACCAATTTAACCTATGATTAGCATTGATATTCCCAAGCGCGGTATGCCGGTAACTATTATTACAGGATTTTTAGGGAGCGGCAAAACTACATTGCTAAACCACATCTTACAAAATCAGCAGAACTTGAAAGTAGCAGTTTTAGTGAATGAATTTGGGGACATTAACATTGACAGCCAGTTGTTAGTTGGGGTGGAAGAAGACATGGTAGAACTCAGCAACGGCTGTATTTGTTGCACTATCAATGATAGACTGATTGATGCAGTTTACAATGTATTGGAGCGGAGCGATCGCATTGATTACATGATCCTAGAGACCACAGGTGTAGCTGATCCCCTGCCTATTGCCCTGACATTTCTAGGTACAGAATTGAAGCATCTCACTCGTTTAGATTCTATTTTGACGGTTGTAGATGCAGAACAGTTTAATGAAGATCACTTTGACAGTGAAGCCGCCTATCAACAAATTGCCTATGGGGATATTATTATTCTCAATAAAACTGATTTAGTAACAGAAATACAGCTAGAGGCATTAGAAGGATTTATTAACAAAGTAAAGCCTAAAGGGAGAATTCTGCGATCCCAGTATGGCAAAGTGCCCCTACCCCTAATTCTGGATGTGCAGATGGATCAAACTGCGCTCGCTCAATTATCAGCCACTGCAGATCATACCCACCACCACGACCATGAACATGATCATCATCACTCCCACCACTTAGAAAATGATGGCTTCATTTCTATTTCTTTCCAGAGTGATCGCCCCTTTGACCTAGATAAATTTCAATTCTTTTTGGATAGACAGTTACCTGTAAATGTGTTTCGGGCAAAAGGTTTATTAAATTTCCAAGGGATCGCACCTACTTATATTTTTCAACTATCAGGTAAAAGATACGAATTACGCACAGACGATCGGGATTTACCTAAGCGCAACCAGATGGTTTTAATTGGTAGGAATTTAGATACTAATGACCTGCGCCTCAAGCTAGAAAATTGTTTGGCATAGACAAATGACTAGGCAACCCAAGTTAATTATTCATGGTGGAGCGGGTGCATCACCAGATAGCAAAGGTGGTGTGGAGCAAGCCAGAAAATCCCTATTTCAAGTGCTAGCAACGGTCTATCCCCTATTAGTAAATGGTGCATCAGCCCTAGAAGCAGTAGTTCAAGCCTGCACCATGTTGGAAGACGATCCCCGTTTCAATGCAGGTACAGGTTCAGTGCTCCAAGCCGATGGACAAATTAGGTTGAGTGCGAGTTTAATGGATGGCACTCAACAAACTTTCAGCGGTATTATCAATGTTGTCAGGGTCAAGAATCCCATTCAATTGGCACTGGCATTGCAATCTGCCCCCGATCGCGTTCTCTCTGATTACGGAGCGATGGAACTGGCAAGAGAATTACAAATTCCTGTCTATGATCCTCTCACAGAGGAGCGCTTGCAGGAGTGGCTGACAGAAAGAAAGAGCAATTTTACCAAGAAGATGGCAGGGGTAGTAAGTGAGAGGGGTACGATCGGGGCGGTGGCGCTGGATCAAACAGGCCGCATCTGTGCAGGCACTTCTACGGGGGGCAGGGGCTTTGAGCGCATTGGGCGCGTGAGTGATTCGGCTACACCTGCGGGGAACTATGCCAATGCCTATGCAGGAGTGAGTTGTACGGGTGTGGGGGAAGATATTCTCGATGAAGGCTTGGCGGTGCGGATTGTAACCAGAGTTACAGACGGCATGACTTTAGAACAAGCGATCGCCAAATCTTTTCAGGAAGCAAGGGAGCGCCAGCGAGACTTTGGTGCGATTGCAATTGACCACACAGGCGCGATCGGTTGGGCAAAAACTACAAGTGTCTTATTTGCGGCATACTGTGATGGTGAACAAATGCTAGATACCTTGAGCAGTTAGGTGTAGAGCGAAGTGGGAAAGGAGCAGGGGTGAGGAATGATGTCAATTTTTCTGCGAGGATATGACCCCAAACTGTTAATATAGATTGAAACAGTTACGGTTACTTCCATGGCTACTCGGATTTTGATGTGTCCCCCCGACTTCTATGATGTAGATTATGTGATCAATCCTTGGATGGAAGGCAATGTGCATCGTTCCAGCCGAGAGAAGGCTGTGGCCCAGTGGCAGAATTTGTATCAACAGTTGAAAGAGTTAGCTGAAATAGAACTACTCCCCTCTGTTCTCGGCTTGCCTGATATGGTCTTCACTGCCAATGCAGGGTTAGTTTTGGGGGATAAATTCATCCTTAGTCGCTTCTATCATCCCGAGCGCCAAAAAGAAGAACCCTACTTTAAGAAGTGGTTTAGTGAACAGGGGTTTCAGATATTGGAACTACCCCCAGATTTACCTTTTGAGGGGGCTGGCGATGCTCTCTTCGATCGCGGGGGAAATTGGCTATGGGCGGGCTATGGCTTCCGTTCTGAACTAGATGCCCATGTCTATCTTGCTAAATGGTTAGGTATTGAAGTTCTATCCCTGCGCTTGATCGATCCCCGCTTCTATCACTTAGATACCTGTTTCTGTCCCCTCACGGATGGCTATCTCATGTACTATCCGCCTGCCTTTGATGCCTATTCCAATCGTTTAATTGAGTGGCGTATCCCCCCTGAAAAAAGAATTATTGTCAGTGAGAATGATGCCCTGAACTTTGCCTGTAATGCTGTGAATGTAGGGCGTACTATTCTACTCAATCAAGCCAGCGATCGCCTCCGTAGCCAGCTAGCAGAACTTGGTTTTCACATAATTGAAACACCTCTGACTGAATTTATGAAAGCAGGGGGAGCGGCAAAATGTCTTACCATCAAAATTACAGAAGTACCATTCCCCACACCTGTCAATCCTGTGCGCGTAGAATCCCGCACGATTGAACTCAAAGGACATTTATTGGACTCAGGTATTATCAATCGCGCCTTGGATTTGATTGTAGAAAATGGCGGAAGTTTCCAAGTTTTGGAGTTCAAGTTAGGGACACAGCGACAAAGCACCTCCGAAGCCAAAGTCAAGGTATCTGCCCCCGATCCCGCGGTTCTCTCTACTATCCTCAGTGATTTAATCCAGATGGGGGCAATTCTAGAAGATCGAGAAGTCCAAGAAGCCCGTCTTGTCCCTGTAGTGCAGGCGGGAGTTGCCCCTGATGATTTCTATGTAACTACGATCTATCCTACTGAAGTAAAAGTGAATGGAGTATGGATTCGTTGTCAGAACCAGCGCATGGATGCAGTAATTGCTATCTCCCAAACCCCAGAAGGCAAGACCCAAGCTGTGTGTAAACTGATTCGTGATCTAGGGATCGGTGACCAAGTCGTGGTAGGCGTAGATGGTATTCGTACTTTCCACAAATTGGAACAGCGGGACAAACCCCAAGAATTTACCTTCATGGGTTCTAGTGTTTCCAGCGAAAGAAGAGTGGAACTGGCAGTAGAACAGATTGCCTGGGAACTGCGCCAGATTCGGGATCGGGGCGGCAAAGTAGTAGTTACAGCGGGTCCTGTGGTGGTGCATACAGGGGGCGCACCCCATTTAGCCTATTTGATTCGGAACGGCTATGTCCACGCTCTGCTGGGCGGCAATGGGATCGCTGTCCACGATGTTGAACAGTCCCTGATGGGCACTTCCTTGGGTGTGGATTTACAGCGGGGGGTGAGTGTACGGGGTGGACACAAACATCATCTGAAAGTCATCAATCTGCTCAGACGGTACGGGGGAATTGTGCCGGCAGTGGAAGCAGGGTTGATTAAATCGGGGATCATGTATGAGTGCGTTACCCACGATGTGCCCTATGTATTGGCAGGTTCAATTCGTGATGATGGCCCGATTCCCGATACAGAAATGGATTTGATTCAAGCCCAGAAACGCTATGCCGAGCAGATTCGGGGGGCAGATATGATTTTGATGCTCTCTTCTATGCTCCATGCCATCGGGGTAGGGAATATGACCCCTGCAGGTGTGAAGATGGTCTGTGTAGACATCAATCCCGCTGTAGTTACTAAGTTGGCAGACCGGGGATCGATTGAGTCTGTCGGTGTAGTTACCGATGTGGGACTATTCCTCAGTCTCCTGAAGCAACAACTAGAAAAACTGGATAGCCCCGTACACAGCCGTTAGAGGCTTACAGTAGTAGTGGATCATACTCTTTTTTCTGGAGTCTGTCTCAACAGTGTAGCAATACTCAAATACTTTAGGACCATCACCCCTGCTTCTTTCCCATCAAGGGAGAGGCTAGAATCCTTTACAACTGTCTCAAGGGTATTGCCTAGGGCTATAGTGCATTAATGTTAGGGGTCAGATTGTTCCTTGTGGGCCCGTTCTTCTGCCAAACGATCGAGGAGAGCGAGTATCTGGGCACCTCTTTCTAGGGAACGATCTTCACAAAAGACAATTTCAGGCACAAACCGCACTGTCAATCGCTTGGCTAGCTCTCGGCGCACAAAGCCCGTAACTGAGAGTAAACCCGCCATTGTTGCCTGCCTATCGGACTCAGTGCCGTAGATACTGACAAAAATTTTGGCATGGCGCAGGTCGCCCGACACCTCCACTTCAGTTACACTCACCATGCCCACCCCCACCCGATCGTCTTTAATGTCCCGCAGGAGCATGGAGCCTACTTCGCGCTTAATTTGTTCTGCCACCCGTGCCACACGGCGTTGATCCGCCATACCCTACCCTAGCTACCTGAAATGAGGCTAAATAGCCCAATCAACCCTTTACCTGTGGTCAATTCTAAAATCAGCAGAGCCACAAAACCGATCATTGCCAACCTACCGTTTACAATTTCCGCATACTCCGTCCAGCCAAATCGCTGTCCTTCTTCGTCTATGTACATCTTTGGCTCCAGCGCAAAGTTGTCGAGTAAGCCCCGTTCATTTACGGTGTAGCTTCTAGGCAATTCATTCGGCTCAGTCATAGTTTCTTAGGGTTTCGTTCACAACAGTACAAATCTTAACATAAATTCACATCTCAGAGTACAGTGTTTCCGCAGCAATAATCACCTAAGATCATCCCTAGATTCTTTGCTGGTTTTGACCGATCGTGCCCAAGGTAGGCATTATTTACAACGATACCAAGCCCATAGCCATCCGTACTGCCCAAGAGATGCAGACATGGTTTACTGAACAGGGATGGGCAGTGGTGATGACCACAGGAGAGGCAGGCATTTTGGGCTATGCCCGTCCTGACAGTCCCCTCTGTTACACCCCAATCCCCAGTCTCCTGCCCGCTGGCTTCGACAGTGAGATGTCGTTTGCGGTAACCCTTGGCGGGGATGGCACGGTTTTGTCTGCTTGTCGGCAGGTGGCAGTAGCAGGGATGCCCCTCTTGACAATCAATACTGGGCACATGGGTTTTTTGACGGAAGCCTATCTTACCCGCTGGCAAGACTCTCTCCAGCAAGTAATCGAGGGGCGGTATGTGGTCGAACAGCGATCGATGATGACGGTGCGGGTTTGGCACAAGGATGAACTCCTGTGGGAAGCTCTGTCCCTCAATGAGATGGTGTTGCATCGGGAGCCGCTCACCAGTATGTGTCATTTTGAGGTGAAAATTGGCAGGCACGCCCCTGTAGATGTTGCTGCCGATGGGGTGATCATTTCCACGCCCACAGGCTCAACTGCCTATGCTCTCTCCGCTGGTGGCACAGTGATCGAGCCGGGTATTCCCGTATTGCAATTAGTTCCTATTTGCCCCCACTCCATGGCATCACGGGCCTTGGTTTTTGCCAACACAGAAACTGTCATAGTCTATCCTGCGGACAAACACCGCCTAGTGCTAGTTGTGGACGGCAATGCGGGCTGTTATGTCTATCCCGATTATCGGGTTACAGTGGAACGAGCACCCTATCCAGCCCGATTCATTCGGCTACAGAAACGGGAGTTTTTTCAAGTTTTGCGGGAAAAACTGGGCTGGGGGCTGCCCCATGTCTCCAAGCCTACCTCAGTGGAACTGCCCTGAGTGTGGCATAATTGCTCAGTAGTCTAGAGCTAAATTCTATGTCCATTCAGCCACCGATCGCACCACAAAAAGACTATAGTTACAGCATACATGGACAAACTATACATGACCCTTACTTTTGGCTGAGAGAAAAAGACAATCCGGAAGTGATAGCTTATTTACGGGCTGAGAATGAATATACTGAGGCAATTTTAGCTCCCTATCAAGAACTCAGAGAACAGCTATATCAAGAATTGAAGTCCCGCATCAAAGAGGATGACAGTAGTCCCCCTGCTAAATGGGATAATTACTATTACTATACAAGAGTAGAGGCAGGTAAACAGTACACTATTTCCTGTCGGAAAAAAGATAGCTTGGCGAGTCCTGAAGAAATTTTATTAGATAATAACCAACTAGCAGAAGGTTTACCATTTTTTAGCTTAGGGATTTTTGATATTAGTCCTAATCACCAAATTTTGGCTTATTCATTTGATACGGATGGTTCAGAAACTTTTACTATTTTCTTTAAGGATTTGGCTACAGGGGAATTACTGTCGGACTGTCTGAAAAGTACTTACTATGGGTCAGCATGGGCAAATGATAGCCAGACTTTTTATTATGTAGTTTTAGATGAAAACTTGCGCCCCTATCGGTTATATCGTCATCGACTAGGACAACCACAGGAAGCTGATGAACTACTGTATGAAGAGAGTGATCCCCAGTTTTTTATTGGGCTGGATAAATCCCGGGACGATCGCTACATATTTTTATGCAGTGATGGCAAAATTACCAGCGAAGTATATTTTCTAGAAGCTGACGATCCCCAAGCTCAATTCCAGTTAATTCAGCCACGACAAAGAGGTATTGAATACGAAGTTGTACATCATGAGGGCTATTTTTATATCCTCACTAATGAAAATGCGATCAATTTCCGAGTAATGCGTACCCCTGTTAGTAACTATACTAAAGCTAACTGGCAAGAATTTATTCCCCATGATCCTAAGGTACTGATCGAGGGTTTAGATGAATTCAAAGATTATTTGATTATTTACGACCGCTACCAAGGGCTAGAACGAATTAGAA
Source organism: Pseudanabaenaceae cyanobacterium (assembly GCA_046295715.1). Classification (GTDB taxonomy): domain Bacteria; phylum Cyanobacteriota; class Cyanobacteriia; order Pseudanabaenales; family Pseudanabaenaceae; genus JBKBMU01. The sequence goes on along the minus strand of JBKBMU010000013.1, from coordinate 8,730 downwards.
TTTACTACTTTAAGGATGGGCAGATTCACTCCATTCAGTTTGATGACCCTACCTATACCGTGTTTGGTTCAACCAACTATGAATATGATACTCATATCTTTCGATTTGGTTACAGTTCCCTAGTTTTACCAACTACTATTTATGACTATGATTTAATCAATCACAGTAGAACAGTTGTCAAGCAGGATGAAATTCCAGGGGGGTACGATCCCAGTCTCTATACTTCAGAACGAATCACTGCTACTGCCCACGATGGTACAGCTATACCCGTTTCTTTAGTCTATAAAAAAGACTTGAAAAAGAATGGAACCAATCCTCTCTATTTATATGGCTATGGGGCTTATGGCATCAGCATGGATGCTTACTTTTCCAGCAAAAGATTAAGCCTAATCGATCGTGGTTTTATTTGGGCAATGGCGCATATCCGGGGTGGTTCAGAATTAGGCAGAACTTGGTATGAGCAGGGTAAGTTTCTCCACAAGCAGAATACTTTTTTAGATTTTATTGCCTGTGCTGAGCATCTCATTCAAACTGGTTACACTAGCAAAGGTAATATCGCAATTTCAGGGGGCAGTGCAGGCGGCTTACTGATAGGTGCGGTTTTGAATATGCGTCCTGATTTGTTTAGAACTGCGATCGCTAATGTGCCATTTGTGGATGTGGTGAATACTATGTTGGATGATAGTTTACCCCTCACCCAACTAGAATATGATGAATGGGGCAATCCTCAGGATGTAACTTTTTATGAATATATTCGCAGTTATTCTCCCTATGACAATGTGCGATCCCAGGACTATCCACATATTTTAATAACTGCTGGTTTGAATGATCCCCGTGTTACATATTGGGAGCCTGCCAAGTGGACAGCTAAACTCAGAGCCTTGAAAACTGACCAGAATTTACTATTACTAAAAACTAACATGGATGCCGGCCACAGCGGCGCATCAGGCAGATATGAATACCTCAAAGAAATTGCTCTTGAATATACTTTTTTACTGATTACTTTTGATTTAGTGCCTCGCTAATATGCAGGTTTGGGTGTAACTGTCTGTAGTTTAGGGAGTTGCACTACTGCTAATCATACTCATTTGATTAACAAATTGACCGATCTAGCCATTTATTCACCGGAGAACTTACTATGGATCGATATAGAGTTTCAAATTCAGGCAGTGCGGGAGCATGCCTAGGGGCTCTAAGCTAAAACTCTGATTCTATCTAGCAAGGTGAGACAATTATGCGTCCCCGTGATGTACAAGTGCTACCGATCGGTGCAGGGGTAACGGTCTATCGTTGCCGTAGTTGGCAGAGATTGCGGTTTGAGATTGAATATGCCCTTGAAAAAGGGACTACTGCTAATTCTTATTTGATTGCTGGCGATAAACTGGCATTGATCGATCCCCCAGGGGCAACTTTTACGGAAATTTATGTGCAGGCACTGCGGGAAAGAGTTGATTTAACTAAAGTTAGCTATGTGATTTCCCAACACATCAACCCCAACCGTGTAGAAACCCTGCATACCCTCTGGCAAATTGCCCCCCAACTTACTTTTGTTAGTTCCAATTTGGGGATCAAAAATCTCACTGCCCTGCTAGAAAGTAATTTCCCTAATACATGGCAGCCCAATGCTCTACAAACCCTAATTGTAAAAGGGGATGAACCGCTAGACTTGGGTCAGGGACATGTTTTGCAGTTTATGCTTGCGCCTACACCCCGCTATCCCGATGGGATCGCTACCTATGATACACTGACCCAGATATTATTTACAGATAAATTCTTTGGGGCACACATCTGCGGCGATCAAGTATTTGATGAAGGGTCAGAACAGTTGTTGAGCGATCGGCGTTACTATTTTGATTGTTTGATGGCAAATCAAACTCGTCAAGTGGAAAGTTTCCTAGATAAAATTGCCAATTTACCTGTGCAATTGTATGCCCCTAACCATGGTGTTTTAGTGCGCTATAGTCTCTATGAATTATTCCAGTTGTATAAACAGTGGTGTGCGGTGCAACAGAAACAGGATATTAAAGTAACTATTTTGTATGCCTCCGCCTATGGCAATACCACGGTTTTGGGGCAGGCCTTGGCACGGGGCATCACCAAGGCGGGGATTGCGGTAGAGAGTATTAACTGTGAACACGCCCAACCCGAAGAAATCAAACAGGCAGTGGAAAAAGCCGCAGGTATTCTCATTGGTTCACCAACCCTGGCAGGACATGTGCCCACTCAGGTACAGACCGCCCTAGGGATTATGCTGGCAAATGCGCCCAAGAGTGCCCTCACAGGGGTATTTGGTTCTTATGGGTGGAGTGGCGAAGCTGTGGACACGATCAGTGCCAAGCTGAAAGAGGCGGGCTATGCCCAAGGGTTTGACCCCATCAAAATTAAATTTACCCCTACGGAAGCGATTTTACAGATGTGCGAGGAAACGGGGACAGATTTTGCCCAGTCCCTGAAGATGACCAAAAAAGTGCCCATTACCCTAGTGCCGGGGAGCACTGTGGAACAGGCGGTGGGACGGATTGTGGGTTCCCTGTGTGTGGTAACGGCGCAAAAAGGCGAAATCCGCACGGCAATGCTGGCTTCGTGGGTGTCCCAAGCTACTTTTAATCCGCCGGGGATCACGGTGGCAGTGGCACAAGATCGGGCGATTGAGTCGTTCCTGTATTTAGGCGATCGGTTTGTGTTGAACATTTTGCCCCAGGGGAAAAATGTAGCCCGCCAATTCATGAAAAAGTTTCCGCCGGGGGGCGATCGCTTTATTGATGTGGAGACGGAGACTACCCCCAGTGGCGGGATTGTGATCAAATCGGCATTGGCTTATTTAGAATGTGTGGTCAAACAGCGGATGGAAGTGGGGGATCACTGGTTAATTTATGCGGAAGCAACTCAGGGGAAAGTATTGCTTGCCAATGAATTGACAGCGGTGCATCATCGCAAATCGGGGGGACATTACTAGAGTTGTGGGTGGCTATGCCATAAAATCCTCTATTGATGCACTTTGGTATTCTATGGCAAAACTATCTCAGGACCTCAGTAACTACTTTTTTGGGGACAATACTCCCAGTGAGGTCTGTTTGGATGACCTCCTGCAACTAGCAGGCGAGCGAGTATTCGGTTTTCTCTTTGTGCTCCTCTCTCTGCCTTCGGCTCTGCCTATTCCTGCCCCCGGTTATTCTACTCCGTTTGGGGTAGCGATTCTCCTTTTAGGGGTACAGTTGTTGACTGGGGCACATCAGCCTTGGCTACCTGAGCGGTGGCGGAAAAAGTTATTTACAGCTCAGAGAGTGCAGAAAATTCTCAAGTTGGGGTTGCCTTGGCTACAGAGAATCGAGCAATTATCCTCCCCACGGTGGAGTATTATTTGTGAGCATCAGGTGGGAATATTTGTGATTGGGATCATGATTAGCCTGATGGCAATTTCTATGATTATTCCTATCCCCGGCACAAATACTTTGCCTGCAATGGGGATTTTTGTAACAGGCTTTGGACTACTGGAAAAAGATGGTATTATCAGCCTCATAGGACTAGTCCTCTGTCTGTGTGGTTTGATTGTTTCTACCTCAATTATTGCGGCAGTTATTTGGGGTGGTATTAGCATTATTGATATCATTAAAAAATGGCTGAGGGGTTAGGATGGCTACCGCTGAAATCTATTTTCAAGAAGGGCTAAAGTGCCGTGAGCAAGGAAAGTGGCATGAGGCTATTAACTACTATCAAAAAGCGATCGCTCTCCAACCTAATCAAGCAATCTATTACTGTCAGTTAGCAGAAGCCCAGCTAGCTATTCAAGATTCACTTAGTGGGATTAACACCTTAGAAACCGCTCTGAAATTGTTAGTACCAGGTCCTGTCCAAGCCTATGCATACTGGTTGCTGGGCAATGCCTATCGCCATAATGGCTGGCAAGAATTGGCGGTAGAAACCTATGCAAAAGCTCTGGCGATCGATCCTGAAGGTTTTACGGTAGAAGCCCATCTCTTTTTGGGAGATATTTACAGCGATCGTCAGCAATATGTACAGGCATACTCAGTTTATAGACAAGCGTTACAGTTAGAACCCAACAATCCTACAATTTACAGCCGTATTCTGCAAAATTATCTGAGGCAGAATGACTTAGCAAATGCTACTAAATTGCTCCAACAGATCGCTGACATTGATCCAGAGTTTTTACAAGCCAAAGATATAGTCGATCTGGGCATAAAATATCTAGAATTGCAGCAGTTAGATACAGCAGAGAATCTCTTCCACCAAGCAATTACCGTACAATCTAACTATGGGCTTGCCCATTACTATCTGGGGCAATGTTTTGAACAGAAAAATAGTTTACGGGAAGCGATCTTTAGCTATAGGGAAGCTATAGAATACGATCCCCAGTTGGCAGTTGCCTATGAAAAATTGGGCTATTTACTGCAACAATTCCACCAAACTGAAGAAGCAAATGCCTGTTTAGAAGCGGCGAAAGCACTCCGTTCAGGTTAGAATGGAATAGAAATTATGATTGAGAATTTACAGGGGAAACTATGACTCTACCTCTAACTGCGGAAAATGTGGAAGCTGTCCTAGATGAACTCCGTCCCTATCTGCTCAGTGATGGCGGCAATGTGGAATTAGTGGAAGTGGACGGTCCGATCGTGCGTCTGCGTTTGCAGGGGACATGCGGTTCTTGTCCCAGTTCTACCATGACTCTGCGCATGGGAATTGAACGCCGTCTGCGGGAGATGATTCCAGATATCGCCGAAGTGGAACAGGTATTCTAGGTAGCCATGCCAGCAGGGGTTGCCAGTAGTAAGCCATACTCCAACCCCTCTACTAAGGCTTCGCAAGAGGCGGCAATGATGTTCGCCGATACGCCGACTGTTGTCCAACGGCGATCCCCATTGGAAAACTCAATCAATACCCTAGTAGTGGCATTTGTGCCCGCATTGCCGTTGAGAATCCGCACTTTGTAATCAGTCAAATGGAACTCACCGATCGCAGGATAGAACTCTGTCAATGCCTTGCGCAGAGCCAAATCTAGGGCGGCAACAGGGCCATTCCCTTCAGCGCAGGTGAGTTGTTCTGCCTCTTTTACCCTCACTTTGACCGTAGCGAGGGCACTGTTTTCACCGTGAGTGTAATGGACTTGAAAACTTGACACAGTAAAAAACTGGGGGCGTTGTCCCGTAACCGATCGCACCAGTAATTCAAAACTCGCTTCCGCCGCTTCAAATTGATAACCCACTTTCTCCAATTCTTTAATTTTTTCCACAATGTGCCGACAAGCGGGGTCATTGCGATCCAATTCAATGCCAAGTTCTGCTGCTTTGGAGAGAATGTTGCTCACGCCCGCCTGTTCTGAAACCACAATGCGCCGCACATTCCCGATCGCACTGGGATCAATGTGTTCGTAGGTGATCGGGTTTCTCTGCACTGCGCTCACATGCATTCCGCCCTTGTGGGCAAAGGCTGACAGACCCACAAAGGGAGCGTGATCGTCAGGAGCTAGATTGACAATTTCACTCACTTGGCGAGAGATGTGGGTGAGTTGTTGTAGAGCCTCGGCGGGCACACAGGCATAGTGCAATTTTAGTTGTAAATTCGGAATCACAGTACAGAGATTAGCATTGCCACACCGCTCCCCATAGCCGTTGATTGTCCCCTGCACCATCTCTGCCCCTGCCTGCACAGCGGCGATCGCATTGGCTACAGCTACCCCTGAGTCATTGTGGGGATGAATGCCAATTCTTGCAGTGGGCAACTCTCGCTTCACTGTTTCTACGACTGCGGCGATCTCATCAGGGAGCATGCCACCGTTGGTATCACACAAAACTAACCATTCTGCACCGGCGGCAACGGCTGTGCGCAGGGTCTCTAGGGCATAGTCAGGATTCGCTCTATAGCCATCAAACCAGTGTTCTGCATCGTAGAGAATAGAGCGATGGCAACTGCGCAGATAGCTAATAGTATCCTCAATCATCGCTAAATTCTCAGCCAGCGTAGTGCGCAGACCTTCCGTAACATGCAAATCCCACGATTTCCCCACCACCGTAATCCATTGAGTTTGGGCAGAGAGAATCGGCGCAAATGCCTTATCTTCCCTAGCTTTGAGACCAACCCGCCTCGTCATACAAAAAGCCACCAACTGAGAGTGGGCCAATGGATGCTGTTTCATCAACTCAAAAAATTCGCTGTCTTTGGGATTCGCACCAGGCCAGCCTCCCTCAATAAAATGAACTCCCAATTGAGACAAAAGTTGAGCAATACGGAGTTTATCTTCTACAGAAACCGAGAGACCTTCCCGCTGGGTGCCATCCCGCAAAGTAGTATCGTAGAGAATGATAGCCCTGCTCATTTACCCATCAACTTCACGATCGCAATACCACCAAAATAGAGTACACCCACCGCCCCCGCCAACAGGGACTGGGTTACAGGGTCAGTGGAAGGGGTCAGCACTGCCCCCAACACTACCGCCGCCAAGACCACATACCGCCAACCAGAGAGCATCTTTTCTGAAGAGATAATCCCCACCGCCGCTAGCAGAGCCTGTATGACAGGAATCTGAAAAGCCAGACCTGTACTGAATAGCAGTAACAACACAAACTCAAAATAGCGATCGATCGACCAGAGTTGTTCCACCACTTCCCCGCCGTAGCTGATGAAGAAATTCAATGCCGCCGGGATCAACAACAGATAAGCAAACACCAACCCCGCCACAAACAAAATACTCGATCCGAACACAATAGGGGCAACCAGCCTCCGTTCCCGACGGGTCAGACCAGGGAGCACAAAGCGGACAATGTGATAGAGCACTACTGGACTAGCCGCCAGCAAGCCACTGTAGCCCGCTACCTTCAGGGACACAAAGAAATACTCCCCAGGAGCTAACTGCAAAAACTTCGCACCCTTAGCAGGAATTTCCAATAGATAGACAATTTTATTTACAAACAGAAAACAACCAATCACACCAACAAGCACTGCCAAGAGACTCCAGAGAATCCGTTGGCGCAGTTCCTCTAGGTGATCGAATAGAGGCATCTCCACATCATCAGGGGCAATGTCCTGATCCTGTTCTGAATCAGCAGTCGGGGCAGTATCCAGCATATTCTGATACCATGGATGAGTAATCACTAATCTAACACAAGCGGCTGGAAACAGAATCGTTTATAGTGTTAAATACCATTGGCTAAATTCGGCAGATCTATGCTACCCAGTTCCCGTGTCATTGAAGCCGTAGAAAAACTCAACTTTCAAGTTACTTCAGCAGATGTGTCAGCACAAACTGGCTTGGCACTACAAGTAGCTAATCGGGAAGTGGCTGCACTGGCAAGCCTCACCGGTGGACATATGCAAGTAACCCAAACGGGCGAAATTGCCTATAAATTTGACCCTAATCTGCGCAGTATTCTCCTACAAAAATCCACAGCCGCATGGTGGCGGGAATTCTGGGGCAAAGTCTGGCGGGTTATTTTTTATCTGATTCGTATTTCCTTCGGGATCGTGCTCATTATCTCCATTGTTTTGGTAGTGATTGCGATCTTTGTGGCGTTAGCAGTACTGAGCAGTAGTTCAGACCGGGACAATGGCAGTGAAGATCGGCGGGGTGGGGGCATTAGTCTGTTGTGGATCGATCCCACACCGATTTTTTATTTTTCTGATGACTACGATCGTCCCCGTCGCACTCTACCAGAGAAAAAAGCAGAGGGCGATCGGGGTTTCTTGGAGAATGTATTTGCCTTCCTGTTTGGGGATGGCAATCCCAACTACGATCTAGAAGAGCGACGTTATCGCCTAATTGCCAATGTCATTCGCAACCACGATGGGGTAGTGGTCGGGGAACAGCTTTTGCCCTACCTGGATGAAGTCTCCCCCGCCCAGCTAGACAATGAAGATTATATGCTACCTGTGCTGGCGAAATTTAACGGCTATCCTGAAGTTACGCCCCAAGGCAAGTTGGTGTATCGTTTCCCTGACCTGCAGATGGTAGCTTCCCGCCGTCCCAAACAGGATGTACCTAAGTATCTAGAAGAACGACTCTGGCGATTCAATAGCGCAGGCGATGGTGCCAATGCCCTCTCCGCTGGGTTAGGCGTTTTCTATCTGCTGGCGTCCCTCTTCTTAGCAGAGCTGTTGCGCGATCCTAGATTGGCAAGCCATTTAACAGGAGGCTTTTTAGGTTTTATCAATGGCGTTTTCGGATTCTTGTTGGGTTATGCCATCCTATTTTTGCTGATTCCCACGGTGCGCTATTTTGTGATACAAATGTGGAACAACAGCATTCGTCAGCGCAATGCCCTCAGAGAAAAGTGGGGGCGTGCTCTCAGGAATTTAACGCCCGATCTCCAAGCCAAACTAGCCTTTGCCCAAGAATTGGCGATCAAACAGAGTGCAGTAGACGAACAGAGATTGGCTTACTCTACCGAGTCCGATTTATTACTACAGGAATTTGAGGCTCTACTCAGGGAGCCAGACCTTCAAAACTGAGGGTTGGGGATCCCAAACTTAGAAACAGCACTACCCAATACTGTTGAGACAGGCTTTGTCTCCTCTCTCCCTTGATGGCACGAGGCTGAGGTTGAGGGCAATCATGTAAGAAGTCTAATGTCCTAAAGTCTATTGCTAGATTTGAGAAGTATAGATGAGACACTCCCTTACCTACCTGAGCTCGATGAACTAGATAGAGAGACTACAAGTAGGCAGAAGGTTTCTGTGGTTGATAGCTGTAGGCAAGATTCACTATAAAGTTAGCTACCG
>JBKBMU010000012.1:65192-73553 GCA_046295715.1 Pseudanabaenaceae cyanobacterium | reverse complement strand
TGGCACGGTGGCTTTGTTTCAACCTTTAGGTACACAGGTAAGGTACTGCCTCTTAACGGATAAGTGCTTGAGTTTTATTAGCAGTGATTTGCCTACTAATTTCAAATTACTGCTAGTTTAATTGTCCCGTTAGTTGCCTATTATCGCCAGAAATTGAAAAAAAGATTAAGTCCTCACTCCAAGCATTTTGGGAGGTGGCGGTGGGTGCGCGGATATTTTATGATGCTGATGTGGATCCCTACCTGAATCAGCAAACCCAGACCTATCAGGTGGAGTTGGATCGCCTTGCTGAGTGTACCCCCCAAGGGTTTCGGCACGCGGGCACAGCTAGGGGATTGTTTACCAAAGCGGATGTGGATCAGTGCTTACAGCAGTATCTGCTGAGCTGAAACACAATTTTGCAGTGCAGTTGTGACTGGCAGGTGGGTATTCCATTGAAATTTGTTGGCGGAGTTGGGGGTAGAGGGGGAGAGGCAGTGGCAGTTTCTGGACTTGGTGAGTTTGCCCTTGGCGGAGGCACAGGTGGGCGATCACTGCAATCCCAGCACAACAGTAAGTTACTGGGGATGGGTTTAGCCGTTGGCACAGCCTTAGAAGCGATCCCAGTTTTGCCTGAAAGTGCTTTGTTGGTGGCAGTGGGCTAGCAAAGGTTGGGTTTGAGTGCTGAAATGACGGCACAAATTTGGGTAGTAAAAGCACAAGATTGGCAGGAGGTGAAACCTATGGCACAACACAGAGAAATCAAACTCGCTTAGGTGAGCGCAGGTAGCTGTTTACGGGTAGTGGGTTATGCCGCTCTGCAAGACTTATACAAACCTATACGGCCAAGTCAAATAGACTCATACTTGCTGCCTGCTTCATCCAAGTCTCAAAAGCTACGCTCTCAAGGGGTTTTACTTCTCCACAGGCGTCAATTCCCCCAGAGCTTGGGGTACTTGCGTAATTCAACAGATTCAGACTTGCATTCAAGTCTCTATCTATAGAAGTGCTGCAGTGAGAACAGTTGTAAACTCGTTCCTTGTACCACTTTTTGTCAGGCTTAACTTCAGCTACCAGTTTCTTATGCAAATCTATCCCACTGGGGACTTTTTGCTTATTCTCCAGGGCGGCTAAACAAACATCTAAACCCCAGCGCCACTCCAGCATGTTTCGCCGCTAAAAAGCCTGAGACTGGTCTTAAAGCTGACGAGCGACATTTTTCAACTCCTGCACCAATTGCTTGTTTTTCTCACTTCTGGAACCGTAAAGTCGGGCGGAAAATACGTTTATTATCTCTAATACATCCTGTGCTAAATCCTCCTCAAAGGAACTGTCCTCAGTTCTATTGATAATGACAACTTCTGCTCCAAATATCTCACATAGAGAAAAGATTAACTCACTGCCAAAACCCAACAACCCCACACCCCTAAAATTATTAACTTGAAACTCTGCAAACTCTACACTTAGAATTTAACTTGATCCTTTGCAGATAAGAGATATCACAGTTGAATCAATTGGAATTTGAGTGTAGCATTTGCTCCTTATTTTACAGCTGGTGAGAACTAGAATATAATATAATTTTCATTCCCGCCTATCTTTCAACACTTCTAATTGGAGGATTCTATTATTTGAGATTCAAGCAGATACCTCTCTAGTGCTATAGAATCTAAATTCGTAATCAACGCATAGTAGTTTGAGGTGAGTTGGTCATTTGCAGTTAGATTTCACGGCAGTTTTGATTATTCCCACGGGCATCGGGGCAGAAGTGGGGGGCTATGCCGGGGATGCTCTGCCCATTGCCCGCTGTTTGGCTGGGGCAGTAGATTGCTTGATTACTCACCCCAATGTGTTGAATGGGGCTAATTTGTATTGGTCTCTCCCCAATACTCTCTATGTGGAAGGCTATGCCCTGGATCGGTTCTTAGCGGGGGAGTGGAATTTGCAACCAGTACATAGCAATTCCATCGGGGTAATTCTCGACTGTGATATACCTGATGACTTGAAATTGCGCCACCGCCAGGTAATTGGGGCGGTGCGAGCCACCCTAGGCTTACGGGTGCTTGATCCCCTCCTCACAGAGGTGGGGTTGGGGGTAGAGCTGCGGCTGGCTGAGTCGGGGGTTAGCTGGGGAACGATCGCCCAGGTGGATGAATTACGCCGCTGTGGCGCCAAGTTGAAACAGGCAGGGGCAACAGCGATCGCTGTGGTGGCATGGTTTCCTAACCATTTTTACGGTGAGTATAGTGCCCAAGTAGAAAAGTATCGGCAGGGACAAGGGGTGGATATTTTAGCGGGGGTGGAAGCTGTAATTAGCCATCTGCTCACTAGGGAGTTGATGATCCCTTGTGCCCATGCCCCTGCTTTACAGCCCTTGCCCCTCAATCCTGCGGTGGACGATCGGGCCTGTGCGGAAGAGTTGGGCTTTACCTTTTTGCCCTGTGTGTTGGTGGGGCTAAGCCGTGCGCCCCAAATTGTGACCCAAGGGGGGATCGATCGCTCCCAAGTCAAGGCAGTAATTGTGCCTGAGTCAGCCTGTGGCGGGAGTGGCTTACTGGCTATTGCCCATCAGCCCCATGTCCAAATTATTGCCGTCAAAAATCTGACTGTGCTGTCTGTCTATCCTGAACAGGTGGGGATCAAGCCAGAGCAAGTAATTAGAGTAAATAACTATGCAGAAGCGATCGGGGTGATTACTGCCCTGAAGACAGGAGTTGGTTGGCGGTCTCTATACCCCGCCGCACACAGTCCCCCACCGCCACCCCATCGGTAAAGTTACTCACCAGATACAAGTGGGGATATTGACTCAATTCCTTGGCGATCACTGCCATACGCTCTACATGGTGCAGGTCATACTGGGGGATCGCCCTCTGCCATAGGTGCACTGCCAAAACGATCGGTTCAGGGGCAGAAGGCTGGAGTAAGGTCTGACGCAAATCTTGATCAACAGCGGTAACGATCTCATCTGTAGTTAATTGGGCAATCTGGGGATCAGTACTGCCACCAATAAAATTCAAGAGGAGTTGATAACCCGCAGGGGCACGATCGGGAAAGAGACTGGATGCCCAAATTGTACCCAAGGTTCTGATCCCCTGACCTCTGGGGATCAAATGGCCAAACCCCACCAAGGACTGGCGTAGAGCTGACAAGGGATACCCCAAAGCTACACAAGCCACAGGGGGATAGTAAATAGTGCCTAACTCCCCACTGGCTATTGGGGATAGCTCTGCCAACACTTGAGCGCAACTATAAGCAGGGATCGCCAATACCACTTTTGCCGCCGTGATGACCTGCGCCCCAGCGGGAGTATGGGCATGGATATGATATGCCTGACCGTCGTAACTCAGCTTAATTACCTGCCATTGCTGATGGAGAGATACACCCAGCGTCCTCAACTTGGTAACGATCGCTTGGGGTAATTCCGCTAACCCACCCCGAAACGACCCCAACTGCCCCAACCGTCCGGGGGTTTTGCCCATCTTTTTCCTCGCCAGCAGAAACCCTGCCAATAGCCCACCCCCCAATTGTTCCATCTCCCAGACCCGCCGAAAGGCACTGGCTACCCCCAACTGCTGGGGATCGCCCGCATACACCCCCGAAACAAAAGGTGCAACCAACTGTTCCAACACCTCTCGCCCCAAATGGCGCCTAAAAAAGTCCGCTACCGATTCTGCACTGTGCATCGCAGGTGGCACAAAGCCCAGTGCCCCCACCAACGCCCGCAATTTACCCAGAGGGCTAAGCAGAGATGAACTAAGCAGAGCAGGGGGAGAACTAGGAATTGGATGAAGGCGGTTCCCCCACCACACAAAGCGGGGCAATTGGGGATCCGCCCACACCACCTGTTCCCCTAAACCCAACTGCTCAATCAATTCCATCAGATAGCCATTGGGGGTAAAACTGTTGGGCCCCTCTTCCCACAGCCAACCATTCCCCTGACCCGTAACAATTGAGCCACCCCAGCGATCGCTGGCTTCTAGTACCACCACCCGCTGACCCGCCCGCGCCAAGTACATCGCCGTAGTCAGCCCCCCAATACCGCCACCAACGATCGCTACTGCCATAACCTAAAAAGAATGTTGAAACAAAGCATTTAGATACACTTTAGCCGCACTGCGGTAACTGCGGGATACCCCCACACTCTCCACATTGCCATTTTGTAAGAGAAACAGAGACAAAGCCGCCGTAAACACCCGATCCTGATCCCAATCAGGATGAGACTCTAAATAGTTCTGCAGACTCTCATGCAGTTCCTCAGGGATTTCCGCCAAAATGCTCACTGTCATACCCATACCTAGTTTCCTCTACCCTTTTGTAAAACTCAAAGTGGATTAGTATTCTGTGGGTAAAAGCCAGCGCTGTCAATTAAAAAATCTGGCAGTTTATAGTGGTTTCACAGGCCCTTGACGGACTTTAATCGCCATTTTAGAAGGATTTCCGTTACATTCTTTTACAGTAGTCATTGAAGCGAGATTTCCCCAAGGGCAAACAGAAGGCCTAGGAAATTGTGGTTCAGTCCACATTTGGGGTAGCGATCCCTGTGGAAAACTGCCCCTTTATTGTGGAAAACTCAGCTAAATTTGTGGAAAACCCTGTGGAAAACTTTGCCCCAAACTGCCAAAAAAATTTTGCTCATCCCCCTAAACAGACATTTTGCTGGAGCCCATTTGTAAAGTTTTGTAAACAGTTCTAGATATTTGGGGGTATTTATAACCATAAGATAGGAAGTAGTAGTTAATACTTCAACTATGCAGTCAGTAATACTGGAAAGTGGTGATCGTTTGAGTAGGGATGAATTTGAGAGGCGTTATGGTCAGTGTTCTCACATCAAGAAAGCAGAGTTAATCAATGGAGTAGTATTTGTGGCATCCCCAGTGCGAGCAATGTATCACGGTCGCCCCCATAGCCTAATCATGGGCTGGCTCATGCTTTATGATTTTGCTACTCCTTGCGTAGCTGTATTTGATAATACTACTATTCAATTAGACCAGAGCAATGAAGTACAGCCGGATGTCTTGCTCCGCCTAGATGATAGAGCAGGTGGACAATCGTTTCTAAGCGATCAGGATTACATTGTAGGCGCACCAGAGTTAATTGTAGAAATTGCTTCTAGCAGTGCCTCTTATGATTTACATGACAAAAAAGAAGTCTATTGTCGTTGTGGGGTGAAAGAATACTTGGTGTGGGTAGTGGGTGAAAATTCTTTCTATTGGTATCAGTTGGTCAATCAAACTTATGTACAACAACTACCCTGTGAGGAGGGAATTTTACGCAGTCGGGAATTTGCAGGGTTGTGGTTAAATTTGCCTGCCCTTTTAGCGGGAAAAATGTCAGTAGTAATAGAGACACTTCAAGCAGGTTTGAAATCTCCAGAATACCTAGAATTTATCCGGCGCTTAGAAGGAGAAAAGCTATGAATACTTTTGGAGAAAAGCCATTTTTAGTGTTAGAAAATGGCGATCGTTTGACTAGGGATGAATTTGAGAGGCGTTATGGTCAGTGTTCTCACATCAAGAAAGCAGAGTTAATCAATGGAGTAGTATTTGTGGCATCCCCAGTGCGAGTACAACATGCTCAACCCCACGGTCAGATAATGACATGGCTGGGTAACTATGCAGTAGCCTGTACTTTTGTAATGCTCTGCGATAATGTAACAGTGCGCCTTGATGGTCAAAATGAAGTGCAACCCGATGCTTTATTACGCTTAGATCAATCTGTTGGCGGTCGATCGCAAATTACCCCAGATAATTACATAGAAGGCCCACCAGAGCTAATTGTAGAAATTGCTTCTAGCAGTGCCTCTTATGATTTACATGACAAAAAAGAAGTCTATTGTCGTTGTGGGGTGAAAGAATACTTGGTGTGGGTAGTGGGTGAAAATTCTTTCTATTGGTATCAGTTGGTCAATCAAACTTATGTACAACAACTACCCTGTGAGGAGGGAATTTTACGCAGTCGGGAATTTGCAGGGTTGTGGTTAAATCTGCCAGCGCTCCTCAAAGGAGTAATGCAACCAGTTATGTTCACTCTTCAAACTAGGTTAGGTTCTCCAGAATATCAAAAATTCATAGATGCTCTGACAAGCAGAAAATGAATAGAACTTTGGTAAGCTATAGTTGGTCTATCGGCTAACAAATGGCTATGGCGGAAAAGTCTGGTTTCTGGAGTGGTTTTTGGTTAGGTGCGATCGTGGGTGGAGTAACCAGTGCGATCGTTGTTAGCCTGCTCAATAAAGAAGATGAATCTATTGATACCTTAGAGCCTGCTAACCGTCGTGATCCCAGCCTCAAGGATGACCTCCAGCAAAAGATTGCCCAACTCAATGCGGCAATCGATGCAGTGAGTAAAGAGATTTCTGCGCAAGAGGAGGTCAGTTCTACGGTTCAGGAACAGTGATGTTGCAGTTGGTGGCTCTGTGGTTGGGGCTAACTACCCAGCCTATGACAGACAATACTATTTTGCAAGTGGGGATCGTCCAACGGTTTGGGGAACGCCCCAGTGATCGGGTCGTGATTAGCAGTGTAAGTGATGTGCCCCTGCAGGTGTCATTTGTGGGGGATGGACAGAATCTGCAAACAGCGACTGTGCCTGAGTTGGTGGTTACAGTTACCAGCCAGCCTTTAGCACAGCCTGTTACCGAAGAAAAGATAGTTATTTCCCATCACCGTAGTTTTGAGAATGCTGCTGCTACTGCCTATCGCTTGCAAAATTTGGGGGTGGTTACGGAAATTGCCCAACCAAGACGCTGGCAGGTCTGGGCACATCGTAGTATTTATCATTCCTCTATATTGCGATCGCTCCTAGTTTCTCTTTTACAAAAAAATGGTTTTCCGCAAGTGCAGACAGAACGGCGGATAGTTACCGCTAGAACTCTCTTGTCGTGGCAGATCGGCAATGTGCGTTATCAGCGGCAGGGTCTAGAAATCACTACTGCCAATCAACGGGTGTTGGTAAACGGCAGGTTGTATGGAGGGAATTTACGCTTACAGCCCAATGCCTATGGCAGTTTCACGGTAGTCAATCTCGTCCCCCTTGAGACCTATTTGCGGGGAGTAGTGCCCCACGAAATTGGATTCAAAGCCCCCTATGCCACAGTGCAGGCACAAGCAGTTTTGGCCCGTACCTATGCTTTAGCCAGTCGCCATCGTTTTACCATAGATAACTATGAACTTTGCGCCGATACCCAATGTCAAGTGTACAAGGGTTTGCAGGATACCAGTCCCATTGCCGATCGTGCCATTGCCGAGACAAGGGGACAGGTTTTGACCCATGAAGGGAAAGTGATTGATGCCCTCTATTCCTCTACTACGGGGGGGATCACTGCCAACTACCTAGATGTGTGGGATGGCAATCCCCGTCCTTATTTGCAGTCAGTGATTGACTTAGTTAATCCCCCTTTTAGCCTGGAACAGTTAAATCTGCGTAATGAAAATAATTTTCGTAATTTTCTGGATCGTCGCCCACAATTCCCTTTTAATGAACAGGGGTGGCTACAGTTCTCATGGCAAAAGGAGAGTTCTCTTGGGGAAATTACCGCTGATTTGCGAGCATTTCTCCAGATGAACGGCGATCGCCGTCCCCTAAGACAGGTAACTACATTGCGGGTGAGCGATCGCGCCTCTTCTGGCAGGGTACAAGCAATTACCGCCACTACAGATGTTGGGGAAATAGTAATTCGCAAAGATGAAATTATTGATGCCTTTCGTGCCCCCAACAGTTTATTTTTCTATTTAGAACCAATTCGAGAAAATAACAGGATCATTGGCTATCGCTGGATTGGCGGGGGCTTAGGGCATGGGGTAGGCATGAGCCAAACGGGGGCCTATCGTTTAGCGAAAATGGGTTGGTCTTATGATCGTATCCTTGCTTTTTATTATCGCGGGGCCCAACTAAGAACTTTAGGGAAAGATACCATTGCTGTAGGAAGTAATGTAGCACTTCCACACCTGACAGGTATTATTTCATCTGTGTTACCCTTTAGCAGATTAGCTACCCAACCTCTTAACTAACAAAAATCACGGGTATAATGCCACTAGCTAATGCTGACATGCCTCTCTTTTCTGTGGCGTGGATCGAGCAACTTCTGATATTGGTACCTATTGCCCTAGTTGAATTATGTAGTTCATGCCCAACTGCTCAAAATCAATTTAGGTAAATCTTTACTGTTAACTATTCTTAGCAATATCGTATCTTTAATCGCAGGTATGGGTCTGATTGTAGTTACCACAGCCGCTGGCCCATCTGTTAATGCTAATTATGCCCCCTGGATTACAGCTACTTGCCAGATGCTACCACTCTGCAAGACTTGTACAAACCTATACAGCCAAGTCAAATAGACTCATACTTGCTTCCTGCTTCATCCAAGTCTCAAAAGCTACGCTCTCA
>JBKBMU010000012.1:0-65182 GCA_046295715.1 Pseudanabaenaceae cyanobacterium | reverse complement strand
CCTATACAGCCAAGTCAAATAGACTCATACTTGCTTCCTGCTTCATCCAAGTCTCAAAAGCTACGCTCTCAAGGGGTGTTACTTCTCCACAGGCTTCAGCTCCCCCAGAGCTTGGGGTATTTTTGTAATTCAATAGATTCAGACTCCCATTCAAGTCTCTATCTATGGAAATGCCGCAGTGAGAATAGTTGTAAACTCGTTCTTTTAGCGGCATCTTTTGCCGATGCCCACAGTTAGAGCATATTTGACTGGAGGGGTAAAACCTGTCCACGACAGTTAATTTACTCCCATACCAGGCGCATTTATACTCCAACTGACGGCGAAATTCAAAGAAACCACAATCGGCTATAGCATTTGCCAACCGGTGGTTCTTCAGCATACCCAATACATTCAGGTCTTCAATGATCACCTCGCCGTGGTTCTTAGCTAAATAAGTGGTGATGTCCATCCTCATATCGGATACTCTCTTGTAGGCTCTGGCTAACCTAGCTCTAGCTTTCTTTCTGTTGTTGGATTTAATTTGTTTTTTGCTCAACCTCCTTTGTAGTCGTGATAGTTTTTTTCTTGGCTTTCCTATAGGGTTTGGGATTAGGAAAGACTTTGCCATTAGAGCAAGTTACTAAGGGGTTTATACCTACATCTATGCCTATTTTGTCTGCTTGTTTGGGAGTAGGTTTATGCTCTATTTCGTACCTAAAGCTGATGTACCACTTATCAGCTCTTTTGCTGATAGTTACATTCTTTGGCGTAACTGAGGGTAAAAGTTCATCACAGGTTAGCCATCCAAATATCGGAACTCTAATTTTGTTTCCCGATATTCTAATAGCACCTTCCAAGTAAAAACTATCCCTTTTGCCTTTTTTCTTATAGACCAGTTTTTTGCAGTGTTTATGTTTCCACCAATTCTTGAAAGCTAGTTCTAAATTCCTGAGAGCTTCTTGCGGAGCCCATTTACTCACCTCGTAATACCGCTTTTTCTCAGGCCTCTTCAGCTACCAGTTTCTTATGCAAATCTATCGCACTGGGGACTTTTTGGTTATTTTCCAGGGCTGCTAAACAAACATCCAAACCCCAGTTATAGGCATGTCTCGCTACTCCGGCATGTTTCGCCGCAAAAGCCTGAGACTAGTCTTAAAGCTGACGAGCGACATTTTTCAACTCCTGCACCAATTGCTTGTTTTTATGACTTCTGGAACCGTAAAGTCGGGCTGAAAAACGGTTATTATCTCTAATACATCCTGTGCTAAATCTTCCTCAAAAAAACTATCCTCAGTTCTATTGATAATGACAACTTCTGCTCCAAATATCTCGCATAGAGAAAAGATTAACTCACTGCCAAAACGCAATAACCCTTTTTGGGTCCAGAACTCAGGTTAATCTGGATTTAATTTCAGAGTTATGTTGTTATGAATTAATTATCGCCTGAAAGTGCGTCCATACTAAGAGCAGCACCCTCAGTACCTAGACAGTTAGAATTCTCTTTGTCTTAGGCTCTTTTCATCAGTTCCGCTAGCGATCGCACCTTAGCCATCAAGGCTTGGAACTGTTCAAAGGTGAGGGACTGTGCTCCATCGGAGAGGGCTTTTTTGGGATTGGGATGGACTTCAATCATCAGGGCATCACAACCAGCAGCAATGCCTGCCAGTGCCATCGGCGGCACTAGGTCTGACCAACCAGTGCCATGACTAGGATCGACCATGATCGGCAGATGGGAAAGTTTGCGGACTACGGGGACTGCAGACAAATCGAGGAGATTGCGGGTGTATTCCCGATCGAAACTCCTGAGCCCCCGTTCGCAGAGGATTACTCTAGAATTCCCTGCCGCTAGGATATATTCTGCCGCCATCAGCCACTCTTCAATAGTTGCCGACATCCCTCTTTTGAGCAGAACTGGTTTATCTTGTTTGCCAATCTGTTTCAGGAGGGCAAAATTCTGCATATTTCTAGCCCCGACTTGCAACACATCGGCTACTTCGTAAATTTTTTCTATGTCGCTGGCATCCATTACTTCGGTGATAATCCCCAACCCCGAGGCTGATTTAGCGGCTTGCAACAAAGGTAATGCGCTCTCCCCATGCCCTTGGAAAGAATAGGGGGAAGTCCTAGGTTTGTATGCGCCGCCCCGCAAAAATTTTGCCCCCGCTGCTTTCACTGCTAGGGCTGTAGCCACGATCATTTCTTCATTTTCAACAGAACATGGACCTGCCACCACTACCAAAGGATGATGTTCGCCGATCGCTACCATGCCGTTGGGTGTGGGCACTAGCACTTCGCTGGGTTCATTGTGGCGGTATTCCCGACTGGCGCGCTTGAAAGGGCGCTCTACCCGCAAAACCGACTCTATGTGAGGGCTAATCTCCTCAATGCGATTGGGATCGAGTTCCACCGTGTCTCCGACTAAGCCAATTACTACCTTGTGCTTACCGATAATCCGTTCTGGGGTAACGCCCCAGGTAGATAATTCCGCACAGACCCGATCGATTTCTGGGGTGGGTGTGCCCACTTTCATTACAACAATCATGAGGCAAAGTTAATAACTATCTATATGTCTAGTATAGCTAGGCAGTTTCGGCAGGGTTGAGAGCGGCAATGACTTTAGCTAATACCCGATGTAAGCGGGCCTTTTTTCTTGCCCCATTGTTGCGGTGAATCACGCCTCTTTTGACGGCACGATCGATCTTGCTCACAGCTAGGGACATGCGCTGATTGACTAATGCCATTGTTTCTTCACTGGGATTAGATCTGTACTGCTCTACCGCTTGGAAATACTTTTTAGTCAGAGTGTGAATAGCAGATTTGTACGCCTTGTTGTGGAGACGATTCCGTTCAGCGATCTGGGCTTTTTTGGCGGCGGACTTGATATTTGCCATAGAAGATAATTAAACGGGCTATTTTTGAGCATTTTTAATGTTAACATCTGTACCTAGGTAGTGCAAGCCTCCAGTAAACTTTTTTCCATCACGGCGATCGCCTCAGGGCTAAGGGTCTGATCCAGCCAAAACTCGAGGGCGGCTACCCCCTGATGTAAGAGCATTCCCAAGCCGTCGATCGGGGTCAAGCCGAGTGTCTGGGCCATTTGCAATAGCTGGGTAGGACGGGGGGTATAGATTAGGTCATAAACAATGGCAGAAGTTGTCAGTGTTTTCAACTGGGCAAGGGACAGGGGGGACTCAGGCTGACTAGCCATGCCCAAGGGGGTAGTATTCACCACCAAGCCCGCTACTTCTAATAAACTGTCCACCGAGGCCCAAGGGTGCAGACGCAGGTTAAGCTGGGGCAGATGGCTGTTTAGTTGATGGTAAAACTGCTTCATTTTTTGGTGATCCCGCCCCACAAGGTGGATCACCCCGCACCCCAACTGCTGACAAGCCGTAACTACCGCCTTTGCCGCCCCGCCACTACCTAAAACTACCACCGAAATAGTCTGCCAGTCTCGCTCTAGGGCTTGTAAGGGCTGTAAAAAACCATGCACATCTGTATTTGTACCTAGCCATCCCTGCTCGGTTCTTTTCACGGTGTTTACTGCGCCTAGGGTCTGGGCTAGGGTTGTAGTTGCACTTAAAAATGGCAAAACTGCCTCCTTGTGGGGGATCGTTACATTGAAACCCTGCATACTGGCGATCGCCCCCAGTCCTTGTATCCCTGTGGCTAAAGCCTCACTTTTGAGCGGCAGAGGAATATAAGCGTAGTCTAAATCTAGGTATTGGAAAACGGCATTGTGCATCACAGGGGAAAGGCTGTAGGTTACGGGATCGCCGATAATGCCGAGGATTTTAGTAGTACCTTTGATCATTGTCAAAAAAAACAGGTCTGTAAACTTCATTAAACTACAATTTCCAGTTTCCCCACAATTATTCCCCCAAATATGACAGGGAGCCGTAGCCCTCACACTCTCTTTCTGCAGACTTCTTGCATAATTGCTAAAACACTCCCACAAAACCCCGTTGTGACCCCGTAGTTAAGAAGTTTTTGGGGTCAGGAATTTGGGTTAGGTTACTCACCTGAAAATTAAAGATTCTAGAACATTAACTGTTACCGCCAGTCCCTCTCCCATCGAGGGAAAAGAGAGAAAAACTCTGCTCATGTTCAACCGTGCGCAATTGGATATAAACAATTCCTAAAACTACTCCCAAGAGCACGATCGCCGCCGCCGCCCCGTAGCCAAAGTCAAACAAACCAAATGCCTGTTCATAGACAAAATAGACCAAAATATTAGTGGCATTCAACGGGCCACCCCCTGTTACCACATAGACCTGTTCAAAACTGCGGAAGGTAAAAATAATTGTAGCGATCGTTACAAACAGCAAAGTACCACGCAGGCTAGGCAGAGTGATGTAGCGAAATTTTTGCCAAGCATTTGCTCCATCCAGTTCTGCCGCTTCGTACAAACTCTGGGGGATCGCCTGCAAACCTGCTAGAAAAACCACCATATTGAAGCCAATTTGTTTCCAGATGCTCAGCAGAATCAAAATCACCATCGCCCAGAATGGCTCATTCAGCCAAGGGATCGGCGGCTTCAGCCCCAACTGATTGACAATACCATCGGCCTGAAACAGCCACCGCCAGCCCAGCCCCGCCGCCACGATCGACACCACTGCCGGCAAAAAATACAACGATCTTAAAATGCCCCGCCCCACCAAAGCACGGTCTAGGAGTACCGCCAAACCCAAGGGGATGACCACACTGGGAATCACTACCCAAAAAGTAAATACTGCCGTATTTTGGCAGACCTGAAAAAAGTCAGGGTCACGGAAGAGGCGCAGATAGTGGGACAGTCCCACCCAGCGCACGCCACGGATTGTAAAGTGCCCCGTAGTCAAACTGAGATAGACCAAGTAGAGCATGGGCAGGAAGGCAAAAATGCCCAAAACTAGCAAGGCAGGGGCAAGAAAAGTCCACCCTGCCTTTTGAGGGTCATCCAGCCACCTTGCCCAGGGATCAGTTTTCATTTTTTCTTGGTTTTAGCGAGGCTCTTGGTGGCATCCACCACTTCTAATTCACTGGGGCGAAAGGAGACAATTTTTTCCCAGTTGCCGCCGCTAAACACAACCGCTACCCTACCATCGGTAAGTCGTTGTACCTGTCCCTCAAAGCCGTAGTACAAATCGGTGGGATTGGTAACCCGCACCAATGTTCCGGGGAATAACATCTCTGCCATAGCCAACACCTGTATAGATTATTTCCAGTTTAATAGAGAGATCGGGATTCAACCAGTATTGGCAAATTTTATAAATATAATTTAAGATAATTGAGTTTCACAGTTAGGGCGAAAGAGCATAGCCGATGGTCATTGCTGCCTCTGAAACTTTAGCGGAACTTTTAGCACTCCCTGAGCCTGAGTTCATTGACGGCCAAATCTCTATTAAACCCATGCCCAAATTTCAACACAGCCTATTGCAATTAGAATTACCCAAATCAATACTTTAGTAAGCCCTCAAAATTAGCCTATGCCTTGCTAGAATTGCGCTGTAACTTTGCTGATATATCCATCGTCCTGATATTGTAGTTCTCCGTTGGCAAAATATCCCTTTTCAGTCTGATGGCACGATCGCTGATGTAGCAAATACTATCCCTGACTGGTTAATTGAGATTTTATCACCTGAACAATCCCCCTTGCAAACAATGCAAAAATCAGTATAGCTATAGCCAATGGCGCAAGTTAGAATGATTAATTATTCAACAGAGACGGTCTATTTTAGTTTACTAAGATAATGATATTCCCGAAATGAAACAGGGAAATGACATACTACCTATGCTGGATATTTTCTCAGCTTGGCAAATCACAGTAGACTCCATCTTTCAACTGCTAGTTCTCTAACAGTCTTTAAGGAAAAATTCAAACTCTTAGACTCTCCAACCCAAGGGGGACTATTCCAAGCATAAGAATGGAATGAGTTTTATGAAGATTTTGATTGAACTACTAACAATTACACAGCAGGTCTATTGAGTTCTTAATATTAATTTAATAATTTAATAAGTGATACGAGGATCGAGGAGAGCATTCACCAGATCAATGAGAATACTAGCAACTACTACGATCAAAGCAAAAAATAAAACAATCCCTTGGACTACAGGATAATCCCTACCCACGATGGCTTCAAACAGTCTATTTGCCAACCCAGGGAAAGAGAAAGTTACTTCTGTTAAAACTGCTCCCCCTAACAAACTTGCCGTAGTTAAACCGACGATCGTAACTACTGGTAAAAGCGCATTGCGCAGAGCGTGATTGCATAAGATGCGTCTGGGGGGAATTCCTCTGGCTTTAGCGGCTTCTACATAATCAGATTGTAAGGTTTGTTGTAGATTCACCCGCAATACCCGCTCAAACACACCACTAATTACAATGCCCAAGGTCAAACTTGGTAAAACTAAATGCCTAAAACTAACCACCAAAACCTGCCAATTCCCTGTGAGCAAGCTATCGATTGTGTATAGTCCCGTAATTTTGAGCGGGGGACTTACATCTGCAGGCAATCGCCCGCCGATCGGTAGCCAGCCCAACTGCACTGAAAATAATAACTGCAAGAGCATCCCTAACCAGAACAAAGGTAAGGCATAAGTAACAATACTAAACAATTTACCCAGAGTTTCCCACGGGCCCTTTTGGGTTGCAGTGATTAAGCCTAGACTCAAACCTAACAGTAAAGCCACCAACAGAGCATAGATAGTCAATTCCGCAGTTGCGGCAAAGAAATTACTAATGATTTCAGTTACAGGTGTGCCCCTAGTGCTGAGGGATTTACCTAAATCCCCTTGCAGTAAGCCCTGTAGATAGTTGATATATTGTTCCCACCACGATCCTGCCAAGCCCAATTCTTGCCTGAGAGCCTGTTTAATCTCTGGACTAGCCTTGACTCCCAAAATCACATCCACAGGATCGCCGGGGGTCAAACGCAGTAACCAAAACACGATCGTCGCCACCACCCACAAAGACAAGGGCGCAAGTGCCAAGCGCACGCCAAAATACAACAATAAACTCCGCCACCGCGAGGACATATGTAGAGATTCTAATAAGGAAAACTTAAGCTAGAATTTTGGCTTAAAAATGACAAGCAGGAGCAAATATGAGCGAAAAAATTCCCGTGGCGATCCTTGGGGCATCAGGATATGGGGGGGTACAGTTGGTGAGACTGTTGTTGGAACATCCCTTAGTAGAAATTACTTATATTGGTGGGAGTGGCAGTGTAGGGCAGACTTTTGGTGATTTATATCCTCATTTGGCCCATCGGTTCAATCTGCCTGTGGAAAACCTAGCCCCTGAGCAGGTGAGCGAGCGCGCCCGCATTGTATTTCTCTCTTTGCCAAACGGTATTGCCTGTGAATTAGCCCCTCACTTTTTGGCAAAGGACTGTAAAGTTTTGGATTTATCTGCCGATTATCGCTTCCGGCAATTGAGTATCTATGAGCAGTGGTACAAAACCCAGCGCACTGACCATGACATCAATTACAAAGCTGTGTACGGACTCCCTGAACTCTATGGAGATCAGATTGCCACCGCCGACCTAGTGGGTTGTCCGGGTTGTTATCCCACCGCCAGTATATTGCCTTTGATCCCCTTGATCAAACAGGGGTTGATTGACTTAGGGACAATCGTTATTGATGCCAAATCAGGTACTTCAGGGGGCGGCAGAAAAGCAGAAATTAACTTACTCCTAGCCGAAGCCAGTAATTCCATCAGTGCCTATGGGGTCGCCAACCATCGCCACACCCCCGAAATTGAACAGATTTGTTCAGCTATCGCTGGTCAAGAGGTACTAGTCCAATTCACACCCCATCTGATGCCGATGGTCAGAGGCATCCTCGCCACTGTCTATGCCAAATTGCGCGATCCTGGGTTAGTGGCAGAAGATTTGATTACAATTTATCGTTCCGTTTATCGCCATGCTCCTTTCGTGAAGATTCTCAACAAAGGAATTTATCCCCAGACTAAATGGACAGTAGGAACTAACCTCTGCTACATCGGTTTACAAGTGGATCAGCGCACAGGCAGAGTAATTGCTATGTCTGCGATCGACAATCTCATGAAAGGCCAAGCCAGCCAAGCCGTGCAGTGTATGAATATCATGATGGGCTGGCAAGAGACCATAGGACTACCTCAACTTGCCTTCTATCCTTGAGATTGCCGATTAGATAATCATGGTTTTTTTGGGGAGAATAGTCTACCGTATCATGCAAAAAGAGCGGGAAGACCATATATTCTTGGCTGCAACAACTCTCTGGATAGAAATGATTAGGAGTGTGGGAAGAAGGTTCTATCGTGGCAAGAGCATGAGATGCTCAAAGACTTTAGGACATCTCACCCCAGCCCCTCTCTCTCAGAAAACCCCTGCAACCCCGTAGCTAAGAAGCTTTTGAGTCAGAAGTTACTGACATTTACCCAGCAAGTGAGGGACTCTGTCATCTCATCTAAAAAAACAGTCAGGAGTTGTACATGTTCAAACTTTCTCCAAAGAACTATACCTTTGTCTCTGCTGCACTAGGGCGATCGCCAATTGTATAGCTTGTATATAGCTACTGGGATCGGCGATCCCCTTTCCAGCGATGTCAAAGGCAGTGCCGTGATCGGGAGAGGTGCGCACAAAGGGTAAACCGATGGTGGTATTGACCGCATAGGCAAAGCCGAGCATTTTCACGGGAATTAAACCTTGATCGTGGTACATGGCGAGGTAGGCGGTGGGGGCAGTGGCAACCGCTAGGGGATCCTGCCATGCCTGCGCCGCTTTCACCCAGAGCGCATCAGGCGGGATGGGATCGCTGACCTGCCAGTGGGGATGAGCCTTCTGCCAGCGGTGGAGCGTGGGGATCAGCCAGTCCACCTCTTCTCTGCCCAACTGCCCCCCTTCGCCACTGTGGGGATTAATGCCTGCGATCGCGATAGTGCCAGCAGTCAGACCAAAATCAGAGGCTAAACTAGCAACCAATAAATCTAGTTTCTCGGTGATCAAAGTGGGGGACAACACTTGACAGACTTGGGCAAGGGGAATGTGTACTGTTGCCAACAATACCCGCAATTGCCAACCTGTGTGGGGCGATCGCGCCACAAAGAGCATGCCTACCTTTTTAGTACCCGATCGCTCTGCCAGCAGTTCAGTTTGCCCTGGGTAGTAATGTCCCGCCCTGTGCCAGTTCACCTTGGCAATGGGTGCAGTTACAATCCCTGCGATCGCCCCTGCTAGGGCATCAGTGATTGCCCGCTCTAGGTAGACAAAGCTGGGATCGCCCCCTTGGGGATGGACATCGACAATGGTCAAAGACTGGGGATCAGCGAGGGGCAGGGGACTGCGGGGCAGTAACTGTTGATAGGCTGTCTCGATATGGGCCCGATCGCCATAGATGATCAACTCTACCCCTGCACGGGCAATGGCAGGCTCAGCCAAGGCTTTGAGGATAATTTCCGTACCAATGCCACAGGGATCGCCCACCGTCAGCCCAAGGCGTAGATTTTCAACTTTTTTCAAGGATTCATGAGTATTTGCTTGCATCGGCACTTCCAAGAATTAGTGATTAGCCAGTGGATTTTTGCCTGATCCAAATTTTGGCGAAAACCGCTAATATTATTGTTCTCTCTCGTTGGCGATCACTATGCTAGTCGATAATATCTCTGTGGATGCGCTGTGGAATCGGGTGCTAGAGACCCTGAAAACCAAAGTTAGCCGTGCCACCTATGAGGGCTGGATGCGCAGTATTGTGCCTGAACAACTGACTGAGGATTGTTTGACCCTGCGCACCAATAATTTTGGCAAGAGATTCTTGAGCAAGTATTACGCCCAGTTCATTGAGAATGCCGCCAGCGAGATCATGGGCTACCCCCTAGAGGTGAAAATTATTGCCGTGGCTGACCACCACCCAGAGCCGATCACTGCGCCCCCCCCACCCGCCCCCAGCAAACCTGCCCCCCATCCCAACCTCAACCCCAAATATAACTTTCAGCGGTTTGTAGTGGGTGCTACCAATCGCATGGCTCACGCTGCCGCCCTCGCCGTAGCTGAGTCCCCCGGGCGGGAATTTAACCCCCTATTTTTGTGTGGGGGGGTTGGTTTAGGGAAAACCCACCTGATGCAGGCGATCGCCCACTATCGCCTTGAGATTCAGCCCACTGCCAAAATTGTCTATGTCTCCACGGAACAGTTCACCAACGAACTGATTGCCGCTATCCGCAAAGACAGTATGCAAACCTTTCGGGATCAATACCGCGAAGTAGACATGCTGTTAGTGGACGACATCCAATTCATTGAGGGCAAGGAATACACCCAAGAAGAGTTTTTCCATACCTTCAATGCCCTCTACGAGTCGGGCAAACAAATTGTCCTTGCCAGCGATCGTCCACCTGGGCAGATTCCCAGATTACAAGAGCGCCTCTGTTCCCGCTTCTCCATGGGTTTGATTGCCGATATTCAAGTGCCCGACTTGGAAACCCGCATGGCGATTCTGCAAAAGAAAGCCGAATATGAAGGGATCAAACTGCCCACTGAAGTAGCCCACTACATTGCCGCCAGCTATACCTCTAACATCCGTGAACTGGAAGGGGCATTGGTGCGAGCGGTCGCCTATATTTCTATTTCGGGACTGCCCATGACCGTAGAGAATGTCGCCCCCGTCCTAAACCCCCCCAAAGAACCGATCGAGGTTGGGCCCGAAATTGTCCTCAAAGTGGTGTGTGAAACCCTCAATATCGCTTTGGCAGACCTAGTCGGCAGTTGTCGGCGACGGGATATCTCTCAGGCGCGCAAAATTGCCATGTATCTCCTGCGCCAACACACCACCCTCAGCCTGCAAAAAATTGGCGAAGTCCTCGGCGGCAAAGACCATTCCACGGTTGTATATAGCTATGATAAAATTGTGCAACAACAGACCCATGACCCCGAGCTTGCCCTGCTTCTGCGGCAACTGAGTGATCGCATTTACCTTGAGGCACAACAGCCCAAAGTGAATAACGCCAGTGGTTGATGTAAATACCATTCAGACTCGGTGCGCCAACTTACTGGGCACACTGCCACCCCATGTAACCCTGATTGCGGTTACCAAATATGCCACCCCAGAGATGATGCGTGCCGCCTATGCAGGGGGGGTAAGGCATTTTGGTGAAAACCGTGTCCAATCTGCCAAAGAAAAACGCCCAGCCCTTGCCGATCTAACGGATGTAACATGGCACATGATCGGGCACTTACAGACCAACAAAACCCGCCTTGCCCTTGAGCTATTTGACTGGATTCACTCAGTCGATCGCTTAGCCCTTGCCCAACAACTCAATCAACTCCTCCCTGAGAGTCCCCACCAACCACACCTATGTTTACAAGTCAAATTGGCTCCCGATCCCCAAAAATCTGGCTGGACAGTAGAGCAACTCCACCAAGACCTGCCCCAGCTCACCCAACTAGAACATCTGGACATCAGAGGTTTAATGACCATCCTGCCCCTAGGCACTACTGGCACCCCTGCCCTTGAGTTATTTAAGGCCACCGCCAGTCTTGCCCAGCACCTGCGAGCTACTTTTCCCCAGCTACAGGAACTATCTATGGGTATGTCCCAAGACTATAAAGAAGCGATCGCCGCTGGTGCCACAATGATCCGTATCGGTAGTAACCTATTTTTGTAATGGCAAGGGATATGATCAAATATTGTGCTAATTAAATAAATTTTATGTTAAATTTTTCTCCCATTAAGCTAAGCAAGAATGACCAGTTTTGAGCTAAGACCAGCCGTACTGGTGATCGGTGGTGCAGAAGACAAGGTGCAGGATCGGAAAATCCTCAAAACCTTTATTGAATACGCTGGGGGCACATCAGCCAAGGTGGCAATCCTACCCTGTGCCTCGCGGGAACCAGAGATCATAGGGCGCATCTACCAGCAAATTTTTCAGGAGCTAGGGGCAAAAATTATTGAAGTGCTGGACTTTCAGGAACGACTCACCTTCAGCACTGCTGAAGCCCACATGTTGCTCGATCGCTTCACGGGTGTATTTATGACAGGCGGGGATCAATTGCGCCTGTGCGGCTTGATTGGCAATACCGACTTTGCCAAACTCCTGCACGATCGGGTTATGCAAGGTCAGCTAGTACTAGCAGGCACAAGCGCAGGGGCAGCAGCAATGGCTTATCACATGATTTCTGGGGGCGGTAGCGGCGAAACCCCCCACAAAGAAATAGTCAGCATGAGTATTGGTCTGGGGATACTGCCCCATGTGATCGTGGATCAACACTTCCACAATCGCAACCGTATGGCAAGGTTGATGACAGCCGTGGCGGGGCATCCCGATTTACTGGGGATAGGCATTGATGAAGATACCTGTGCCATCTTTGAAGCTGACCAAATTCTCAAAGTGATCGGCAAAGGCACAGTTACCATTATCGACTCTGGCGAAGTGTCCTACAGTAACCAACTGTGGGCAAGTGGCACTGCTCCTCTCACTATTCACAACCTCAAAGTGCATGTTTTGAGCGATGGCAGTAAATACCACCTCACCAAAAGAATACCCCTTAATCCGATCTAGAACTCGGGATCAGCCAGTTTTTTGCCGTATGGGCAGAGAGAGACTCGAACTCTCATGGTGTCGCCACCGTCAGATTTTGAGTCTGATGCGTCTACCAATTTCGCCATCCGCCCTAGAGTGCGCTCTTAATCTTACACCAACTGCCCGACTTTTGGCAAATCGACCTAACTAGTAAGCCAGAGTTTGTAAAGTATCGCGCAGATAAGAAGTGATCTGTTTATCTAAATCATCAACAGAAGTATAGGGTTGTTTGCTAAGCCAATTTCGGAAACCTGCACTTTGGCTGATTACCTGTTTAAGACTTTGCCACGTGGCTTCTGAGGTGTTCTCTGCTACAGTTTTAGTGGTATTCATCGCAGACTGCCCAGATTTTGATGTTTGTTTACATTAAATAATAATAACACCAGAAAAAAATACCTACCTACTCAAGATAGAAAAATTCCCAGAGTTGGATTTAGTAACTTTTGTAACAATTTATATAGGTGGTACTGTAATTATTTTTGCCCCTGAATATTCCTATTTTTAGAACTCTTGCATAGTTTCTACACCCTCACCCTCTCTTCTCTTTGATTAAGAGGGAGGGAAGATAGCTGACCCACTGAAAACCTTTTATCTTAAGTTACTAACCCTGATGCAGACAGTAGAACTCCTGCACAATTCCTCTCTCCTAGAAGATCCAAATGGGGCTGCGAAAGTCTCCCTGAACCCCTGCTGTCTTTTCCTCTGGGCGCAATTTTAACTTAGCCTCTATCGGGTGTTAAGAATTTGTTACTAGAAATACTTGAGTTCCTTAAGAAATTGTTCAATAAATTAGCAAATCCCAACTAGTAATACAGAATACAAGTGGATTTAGATGCCCCAGTTACATGAGAATCTTTCGCAATCAGGCTCAGCCAGAGCAAGACACCCGTGCCAAAATTCTCCAGTCTGCCCAGAAATTATTTGCCAAACAGGGGTTTGACGGCACAACTACTAAGGATTTGGCAAATGATGCAGGAGTGGCAGAAGGCACTCTGTTTCGCTATTTTCCCAATAAAAAGGCAATTCTGGTGGAGGTAGCTACTCAGGGTTGGATCAAAATTCTGTCTGATCTGCTCACGGAACTTAGCGAAATGGCTAGCTACCGCGCGATCGCCCAGGTGATGCGCAATCGCATGAGCCACATGCAAGAGAATGTGGAATTGATGAAGGTTTGTTTTATGGAGGCACAATTCCATCCTGACCTGCGCGATCGCATCCAGAGTGAGGTAATCAACAAAATGACTGAAATTGCCGAAATCTATTTTACTGAAGCAATCGAAAAGGGTATTTATCGCCATGATCTCGATCCCAAGGTGATCGCCAGAGTGTTTGTGGGGATGTTTGCGATCGCTGGGTTCAGTGATACTACAATGGGCAACCACAACTCCCCCCAAGAACTACAACACATGGCAGAGGGGATCGCTGATATTTTTCTGCACGGCGTACTCGAACGGAATGGGGAGAACTAGTCCTCTATATCCAGTACTTGATTAGCGAGAATTTTTGGCAGTCTCAGCTTCTCCTTATGGGAGAGGACATTTATTGGGGCAGGAGGTCCTGTACAGGCTTCATTTCTACTTCAAATTAGAGTTGTTTATAGGTGGAAAAATGACAACAGGAGGGGAAGGAATAGTAGTATCCGTCCAGAGGCTGGATGAGAATAGCCACTCCCTATCTACGGCAGATCAAAGAAGCGATCTGGGCTGGGGCTAAAGAGTAGTGGTGGCTTTGCAGGACACAACTTTTTTATTGATACTTATGGGCTGAGTATGTTAATCAAGGCTTATCAGCAGGCATTAGAAGAAATTGTGGAATTTCGGGTATTGGGGTGACGCATCCTGCTGTGAAGATGGTAAGCGCGATCCCATTTTTCCAGTGGAATACGCAGATTAGGATCATCCCCTTGTCAAAAGTCGGGGCGATCGGCTAAGATAAAGCAGGGTTTGACAAGTTTGCAAACCTTAACATTTTGAGAATACTCCGCACAGGAGGAAGGAGGTGATGCCCATGCAGGATAGCAGTAGTAGCAAGTGTATGGGTTGTCAGGTAGTTCTAGGAGGGGCTGTCTCTTGCTAGCTGCCTCGCAACCCCGAAGATAAAAGTTTCAATTTTGTGTGAGCCTCTCTGTCAAGAGAGGTCTTTTTTTGGCTATTGTAGGTGGTTTGCAGCTCTGCCCAATACTGTTAAGATATCTTCTTCGTAGCTCGTCTTTGGTATTGAAGCCCCTGGGCGGTTTCAGTGAGGGAATTATCTTCAATCATAGTTTGTCCAACAATGGCTAGAGATTAACACGATCCGCCAATAACTGGCGAAAATAAGCGATCGTCCGCTGTAAACCCTCTTCTACAGGCACAGTAGGCGACCAACCCAAAACTTGTTGAGCGCGAGTAATATCGGGACGACGACGGCGGGGATCGTCCTTAGGTAAGGGTTGGAAAACAATTTCCCTAGTCTGTCCCACCAATGCCTGTATCAGCTTGGCTAAGTCTAGCACCCGATATTCTGCGGGATTACCTAAATTCACAGGTTCGCTAAAATCGCTTGCCATGAGCCTAATTAAACCTTCAACTAGATCGCTGACATAGCAAAAACTGCGGGTTTGAGTGCCATCACCATATACAGTTAAGGGTTTGCCCTCCAAAGCCTGTACCACAAAATTGCTCACCACCCTGCCATCGTTTATCTGCATTCTTTCACCATAGGTATTGAAAATCCTTGCAACTCGCACCGCTAAGCCATACTGCCGTTGAAAATCATAGGCGAGGGTTTCCCCAATTCTTTTACTTTCGTCATAGCAAGCGCGCACGCCTGTACAGTTCACATTCCCCCAGTAATCTTCTCTTTGGGGATGCACTTCAGGATCGCCATAGACTTCAGAAGTAGAAGTGTAGAGGATTCTAGCTTTGACCTGTCTTGCCAGTTCCAGCATGTTGTATGTGCCTAGAAAGCCAATGCGAGCGGTCTGGATTGGGTCAAACTGGTAATGAACAGGGGAAGCGGGACAGGCTAGGTGATAAATCTGTTCTACTTCCAAGCGAATCGGTTCAATAATGTCATGGCGAATGAGTTCAAAGTTGGGATGCCCAAACCACTGTCGGAGATTGCGTTTTGCCCCTGTGAAGAAGTTATCAATACAAATCACTTCATGCCCAGCTTGGAGCAGGCGATCGACTAAATGGGAACCAATAAAACCCGCTCCCCCTGTTACGAGAATTCTCATCCCTGTTCCTCCCAAAACATGCCCAACTGTGCGAGTGCTTCCTTGGCATCGGTCTGCACACCCACATCTTCATCTTTGAGAGCGGCAGAGAGGGCAGATACTGCCTGTTGGTATAGTTCATGGCTGGGATCAAGCTGTAGCAATAATTTGCCCAGTGCCCATGCACAATTGCCCCGCACTGCGCCGATCGGGTCATGCTGTAATTTTTCCACTAGGAGCGGCACTGCCCTCACATCCCCCAACTGTCCCAAAGCACTAGCTGTCCACAGGCGCACAGCGGGGGTATCCTGCACCAAGGTTTTGGATAGGACAGGAAATACCCGCCCATCCCCCGAAGTCCCCAATGCCCAGACAATACCCTTGCGCACATAGTCGTTCCAGTCCTGTTCCAATTGTTGCAAGAGAACGGGGATCGCTGACGGGGATTGATTTTTGCCCAAGGCATAGGCGGCACTCACTCGCAACAGGGGACAATCTGCCTGTAAAAATTCCAATAGTTTGGGAATCGCCCGGCTGTCAATAATTTCGCAAAATGCCCGCGCCGCCTGAATACAAGCCATCACATCCGCAGAATAGAGTTGTGCCAACATCGCCTCTGGATCAGGCGCAGGCTCTAGCTCAGGATATTCCTCCTGCTGTGCCGCAGTGATTTCTTGAGCAATTTCCTGTTTGAGGGCGGAAGGATCAAGCATTGAGCAGACACTATTATGCAGTCATAGATTAGCACAGCGGGGGCTGGAAAGCATACAAATCCTTAATTAAGCGTACCCATCCCCCCACCAATGACTGTAATAACTCTTTACCTACCACTGGATGGGCTAGGGTCGCATCTCCGATTGTACCTGTGGCAGATACATCCTTAGTTACCCATGCAAAGGGGCAAGCCCCTTCCAAGCTCAACAAGGAACCCTCAGACAAGGGCGGATAACTGCACACAGTTTGTTCGGTTTTCACTAAATGGGGGGCGATCGCTTGGATCAGGCTGGTTTCTGCCATCCCCCCATGGATACCCAACTCTAGTTCTTGGGCAGGGATCAGTTGCTGTGCACAGTTGGGCACACCCCAGATAAACAAGGGAAACAACCAAAAATCTGGGTATTTGACATGCAAGTCCCGGGCCACTATTTCTACGATTTGGGGTTGTCCGCCGTGCCCATTGACAAAGGCCAGTTTCCTGAAACCTGCCCGATAGATACTATCTCCGATGTCCGTCAGTACTCCCATCAGGGTCTCGGTTTTCAAGGACACCGTACCTGCAAAATGCAGGTGCTCATTGGATTTACCGTAGTACAGGGGTGGCAACACATAGGCTGGCACTTGGGGATCAAGCTCATGCAGAGCCTGCGCCAAGACCTCTACCGTAATTAACGCATCCACCGCCAAGGGCAGATGATGGCCATGTTGCTCGATCGCCCCCAGGGGCTGTAAAAGCACAACCCTTTCAGGGTGAGACAACCTAGCCACCTCCTGCCAAGTCAAATAGGCAAAGTAGCGCGCCGCAGGGAAAGGCTGATGCATTACTTACGCATGATGGTTACTACCAATGCCGAGGGGTCAGAAATAGCCTTGATCCCTTCTGGTAGTTGGAGTTCACCCACATGGATACCCTTGCCCACCTCCAAATGGGACACCTCCACATCGAGGCGTTCAATGATCCGATGGGGCGGGCAGGCCACCTGGATTTCATTCATCAACACCCGCATCGATCCCCCCGCTTTGACACCTGCCGCCACCCCCACATAGTGCAGGGGAATCGTTAGCTCAATCGACTTCTGGTTACTGATGGCAAAAAAACTAAGATGATAAATTTCATTCTTGCAGGGATTGGTCTGCATATCTTGAAGCAGGGTCTTTTCCTTGAGATCAATATCTTCCCCTTGCAAGTCAATCAAGGTATTGCCCACCACGATCCGATGCCGTCGCATCATCAGTTCTAAATCTTTGGCTTTGACCGCAATGGCAGTGGATTCTGCCCCCTTGTGCCCATAAACTGTAGCAGGAATTAGCCCACTACGGCGCAATTGACGGGGGTTAGTCTTTGGGGGTCGACTCTGACAGGTAAGGCTAAGTAGCATGGAATCTATCTTAAAAAATTGCAGGTCCATAATTATACAACCCCCGTTTAGTCAATACAAGTACCCTGCCCCAGTTGTAGCAGTGTTACCTAAACCAAAGCGGGGGCTGTTGTCCCCCCTGAATTGCTCAGTGCCATATCAGCGATCGGGCTAGACTTGACACCAGAGATGATCAAAAATTAGTATATAAAAAATGCGGGTGTAGTTTAGTGGTAAAACCATAGCCTTCCAAGCTATTGTTGTCGGTTCGATTCCGTCCACCCGCTTACAGGCACAGACAGTTGGCATTGACTAAAATTGACCTGTTGAATGGCTGAGCAAAAATCACTGGCAGACAAATGCACACCCTGACGATCGATAGTGGGAAACGCTCCACAGGCGATCCCCAGCCCGATCCTATGTCCCGTCAGAAAAGTATAGGCGGTGGGATTTAGTTTGATTAGATATATTTGGTTAGTTTCAGGCAGAGCGGTAGAGCGCAGAACTCCCATAGTTACAAGAATTTCTCTGCCATCAGGATCGATATCTAGGAGTTTAATCACCCAATCATTTTGGGGACTGGAACTAACAGCAGATAAATACATTACTGGCTCACCAATTACATCTATCTTGTCTATGAGGGGATCGGTTTTATAAACTAAGATGTCCCACCGTTGGCTAATGGAAGCATGATCTGTGAAATAACTACCGCCGGGGGTAGGTACACAAGGATCGTACACAAAAATATCAGGCAGGGAATGACTGTCTTGGGGAGAAAAATGCAGAGAAAAATTTGCCCCCAGATATAAAATAAGTTGTTGCGTTGGCAGGTTATCTAACTCTAACCACTGATTTTTTTGCATGAGAAATAGCTGTACTGGCTTACTAGAAATAATCCCATTGTCCATACCTTTAAGCCAGTAAT
The DNA here is from genome assembly GCA_046295715.1 of Pseudanabaenaceae cyanobacterium. GTDB lineage: Bacteria > Cyanobacteriota > Cyanobacteriia > Pseudanabaenales > Pseudanabaenaceae > JBKBMU01. Next base: position 46,472 of record JBKBMU010000012.1, on the reverse strand, counting down.
CAAACCATGCAATTTGGATTTTGTCTATATCTTTATAGGCAACTATCCCGAAATCCAAATCGCCGATTTTGGCTGTCCAAGGGAAATGGGCATAGGGTGGTACTAATAAATACTGCGGTTGTTTAGTACATTTTTTAGCCTCTTGCCATGTAGTAATTGTCCCTTTGATAAAAATATCTGCCCATCCTGCAATATGTAAAGCTGGCAGATCATATTTACTAAAGTAACTAAGAGGATTTAATTCTTGCCAGTAGGCTTCTGCGCCAGTAGGGTGATTGATCCAATCAAAAAAGAAGTCTGCCAATGGTTCATCCTTAAGGATAGGTATTTGGTCAATTGGTAGGAAATGCAACCATTCTTTAACTTCTGTTTGATATTTTAGTAACCTAGTAGCCTCTGGCTCTAACTTTTTACTCTGTGCCCTAATTTGGGTCAATTGTACTGCCCAAGTTAAAACAAATTCCCAACACAGTGCCCCTCCCCAATAGAGAAATCCCTCATACAAATCAGCACTTGCCATGCAGGGACATATGGTTACTAATCCTTGGGGTTGGGTAACAGCAGTTTGAAGTTGCGTTACTCCTTGATAAGAAAAACCATACATCCCTAGCTTACCATTATTATTGGGAATTGTCTGAATACACCATTCCACTGTGTCAAAGCCATCGTTATACTCATACTTAAATGGATAAAATTTTCCCTCAGAATTACCTGTGCCCCGCACTTCTTGAATCACGACAATATAGCCCTGATCTGCATACCAACTCGGGTGTTTATACACTACTGTAGAAGCGATCGCCCTGCCATAGGGTAAACGCATCAATAGAACTGGTAAGGGGGTATCTACATTTTTGGGGCGATAAATATCAGCAGTTAATTGCACCCCATCCCGCATCGGGATTTTAATTTTGCGTTGTACTAAAATGCGATCGTGCCACATGGTTTATTTAGTAATTATAGAATTTAATTTACCACTCTGAAAACCTGTCTCATCGATCACTACTTCTTCAAATCCATAACTTTGGAAAATAGGAATGAGAAGTTGCAATGGGAATCGTTGAGTGAATGCAGGGAGTAAGGGTAATGGTACTTCTATTTTAGCTGTGTTCCCATAGGACCGCACGCGCAAATCATCTTCCCAGCCATTCATTCTCAAATAAGTCTCTGCTTGGGCTACTCTAGCTAGTTTTTCCGGAGTAATGGGCTCACCATAAGGAAAGCGAGAACTCAAACAGGGCTGGGCAGGCTTGTGCCACCAACTCAATCCCAGTTCCTTCGCCAGTTGCCGCACTTCCAATTTACTTAGTCCCACTTCTGCCAAGGGCGATCGCACATTTCTCTCTTTGGCAGCTCGGATACCAGGGCGAAAATCCCGTAAATCATCGGCATTGACCCCATCCATCACCACCGCTTGGGGAAATTCTTGACATATCAATTTGAGATGGTCGTGGAGTTCACTTTTACAGAAATAACAGCGGTCTTTATAGTTCCTGGCGTAGTTGGGATTTTCCACCTCATGGGTTTCTATGACTCTATGGAGAATCCCTATTTCTTGAGCATGTTTGATCGCTAACTCCAATTCCAAGGAAGCAAGAGAAGGAGAATTAGCTGTTACAGCGATGGCCCTTACTCCTAGGCAGTCGTAGGCAATCTTCGCTACCAGAGAACTATCTATACCACCTGAGTAGGCTACTATCACTTGATGTTCGGGATACTCTCTGAATATCTGTTGGATTTTTTCTAGTTTTTCTTGGAGCATAGTTAGCGATCGCGCTGAACAATAAAATCCGCCAGAGATTGCAAGGGCATAGCTTTCTCGCCATAGGTATTCAATTTCGCTTTTGCTTCTGTGATTAACTCTTGCGCCCGTTGGCGAGAGGTTTCCAGACCCCAGAGCTTAGGATAGGTAACTTTGTTATCCCGCTCATCTTTGCCCGCTGTTTTCCCCAATTTCTCTGTAGTGCTGGTAACATCTAGAATATCATCCACAATTTGAAAAGCTAAACCGATATTTTCGGCATAGACACTTAGATTTGCTAAGTCTAATTCATTCCCTCCGCCCAATACCGCGCCACTCAAGACACAGGCTTTCAGCAATGCCCCCGTCTTGTGAGTGTGAATGTAATGGAGCGTCTGTTCATCTACATTGGGATTCCCTTCCATCGCTAAATCCAGTACTTGACCACCTACTAACCCATAGTGGGAACTGGCTGAGGCAATCATATCTATCACTTGCAGTAGGCGATCGCTACTCACTGCCTTAGTCTTGGCAATCATAGCGAAAGCATAAGCTAAGAGGGCATCTCCTGCCAAAATTGCCATCGCTTCCCCAAATACCTTGTGGTTAGTAGGTTTACCCCTTCTAAAGTCATCATTGTCCATCGCTGGCAGGTCATCATGAATCAAAGACATAGTATGAATCATTTCTAGTGCCACTGCCGTCGGCAGAGCCTGTTCTACAGTACCCCCACAGAGTTCACAACCAGCTAAGCAGAGAATAGGGCGCAATCTTTTCCCCCCTGCCAACAGAGAATAACGCATTGCCTCACAAAGGCTCTCTGGATAAATCACAGGTAGAGATTCCTGTAAAGCCTGTTCCACTGTCTGAGAGCGATCCTTTAAATACCTATCTAAATCAAAACTACTCATAAATTATTCACTACCCGAAAGATACCAAAAACGGAAGTGTAGCCATGTAGGAAAGTATTGCCCCCCACAGGACCTATTTCCCCATTGCAGAAGAAACCGCCGATCGGCATTACCCCCACCAATTCTTCAAACACTTTGGAATCATGATTAGGCTTACCGTAGAGCCGTTCTCCCCTACCCAAACAGGAAAATAATACTGCTCCTTGGGCTTGGTCTGCATAAGGATAATTCTGTAAATTGAAGACAATATCATCTGTAGAAGCCCGCCCATCCCGCAAATGGAACTGTACTCTCTGCCCCGCTCGGATTCTGTCCCCCACAGCGATCGCCCCCGATCTGGGATCAACGCCAATGATATTCCGAATCAAAAAATCTCCCTGGGTAGGATTAGCCTTGAACTCATCCATCACTAGACCAATGAACAGGGAATGCTGTACCAACTCGCGATCGTAAGCCGAAAGCTTTTCCACTAGTTCCTGTAGAACTAGAAGAGGCGGTTGTTCATCCAGAGCCAAAATTAGATTCCGTTCTCCAGCCGAGACCTGCATAATTTTACCGATCGGACGACAACCTTGGGCGACCACCGCATCAATTTTACAATTGCCCCACAGAGCCATGCCCACTGCTCCCTCCCGATAAAGGGATTGATTGAGAAACAAGGCATTTGCCCGATTACCACCACTGGCAAGCCCGCCCACCTTCACCGCCTGGGGATAAGCAAAATCTAGCCCCTGCACAAAATCCGTTACAGGAAAACTAAAAGCATCCACCAACAAAATAAAACTAGGCTGGACTTGCGGATCGACACCTATCAATTGATACCATCGTTCAGGCGGGCTATCCAAGTCAGGCAAATCCTCGCCCTTACAGTGAAACAGATGCACCTCTGCCCCAGGTAACTGCCCCACCAACAGGCCAATCGCAGGCTTATCCTCTATTTCCCAGCCCCCGCCAATGATCCCGCCCCCTGAACAACCGATCAAATTTTTAATGGGTAACGACTCCGCCAGCAGAGGCAAGAGGCGATCGTACTCACTGGCAAAACTACCACTGGCAAACAATAAGCCCGCATCAGGTGCAGGGATGGTCTTTTGCACCTGCACCGTCAAGTCCCGCACCGCCGCCTCCAGCGATACCCTAGTAGAAATAGCACTACTCCAGCGCATGATCCCTCTCCCTCTGGGGAAACGATCCCATATTAAAACAATCTGTGCCTTTGTAGTGGACTCTTGGGTGGGGGGAGCAATTGAACTGCGTTCAGCAAAAATTGCAGGCAAAAAGGACTGTTTTTTCGTTTACGCCTCTTTTCAGGATCGGGGTTTAGTGGCTATTCTAGGGGAAGAAAATTTAGACCAAGCTCGATCAGTGGCTAGAGAACTGAGTAACTTTTTAGGTGTTCCTTAGAATACAAGGAGGTTTAGTTATGCCAATTATCAAGCGATCGCCCTATCAATTGGTTTTAGGAGAGAAGGTAAATACTGGTGCGTCTCTACTTTTTTTGAGTGTAGTCTGGTTTTTTGGCCTTTGGTTGCTATTATTTTTAGGCTTGGCTGTATTGGTTCATCAGTGGCGTTGAATTGTCGTCAAAATGTACCGAGAGTTGCTGATTGCAGGGTCATTGGTTATAGTTTTTGGGGTTTGGTAAATATTACAGGAATTACAAGTGTAGAGATGCGAACTATGGAATCAAAATATAGGAAGGGCGATCGCTGGGTACAGTATTGGGTAGTGGCACAAACTAAAACCGGAACAGCAGATTTATTGAGATTTAATTCGAATATCAATGGTGTGAGTGGCGATCCTGAGCGCATGGGCAGTTTAGTGACAAGTTTCAATAGTTTTCTTCTGTCTAATCAAGCCACATGGAATTATGTTTATTATGATCAAGGCTATGTGGCAATTCTACCGATCGCATTTATATCAATTTTCCTGCTGGGGGGTATATTCTCTTTCTGGAGTAATTTAGCACCTAAGCCAAAAGAATTGCTCATTTTCAATAAACAACAACGCCGAATTTTCTGGCAAAGACCACAAGATAATTACAAGGAAGAGCAACCGTTACATAAACTACAAGCCATTGAAGTACATGAGGCTAAAATTGCAGGTACAAGACAAGTTTTTCAAGTGTATGCTCTGCTTGAAGACAGAGGATTAATTATCATAGAAGAAGCTTGCAATCGCACCTATGCCGAAAAATTAAGCAAAGAATTAAGTAAATTTTTAGCTGTACCTATTTATAACCGACAGGTGTAAAAATTATGACGGTAGTTGGGCGATCGGCAGATTGTTGTCGAAGATTATATTGATTGCGCCACAGAGGCAAAGTTGGGCAGAGAACTGAGTCAGGGTGCCTCCAGTTTAACCGCCTATTCTGGGCATACTAGAGCTATAGTGACGGTTCTGGGGAGATCATGGTAGTAGGCAGTACAAGAGGAAAGAGAATGATGGGGGATATTCGCGGTGGCTGGGGTTTATCCTTGAATTTGCAGGGGGGCTGGCGCAGTTTTTTGCTAATGGCGGGTGATCTGATGGGGTTGGCGATCGCATGGAAGGTGGCGATCCTGATCAACAGAAATTTTTCGCCCCTGCCACCCCAGTTTGATTGGGGCAACTTTTTGGGTATGCCTGCTCTGTTCTGGGGCTTTGGGTTGCTGATGCTACTGGTCTTTGTGGGTCAGCATTTCTATCGCAGTGATCAGGAGCACAATTATGCCAAACAAGCCCAGTCCCTCAGTAATATCTATCTCTGTGCTTTGATTTTCAGTTATTTTTATAACCCAACGGTGGACTTGCCCCGAACACTGTTTTTGCCTGCATGGCTGGGGAGTGTAGGGTTGATTGTGGCAATGCGCTTGGTTGTGGGGTTGTTGCTGGATCAGATGCAGATCAGGGCTTCTGCAATCAAAACTTTTCTGATCGCTCCTGAACCCAGACAAGAGGAGCTTACCCAAGCGATCGAGTCCCGCACTGGTTGCCAAGTGGTGGGCTATTTGCCTGCAGGGGCGGTACACCAAGCTCACTGTTTGCAGGTGATTTGCCAGTCGGGGGCTAAGCAGGTGGTGGCGGTGGGTCTGCCTGAGACGGAATTGGCTTCCCAGTGGTATTGGCAGTTGCGATCGGCGGGGATCACCCTGCGCCTTGTGCCTTCTAGTCTAAATATGTTGTATCGGCGTGGACAGGCGGAAATTTTTGCGGGCATGCCTTCTATTCGGATTGAACCGCAGTTGCTGGGGGGCTGGGAATACTGGACAAAACGGGTCATAGATATTCTGGGGGCACTGATAGGACTAGTGTTGCTTGCACCTGTGATGTTGCTAATTGGGATCGCGATCCCTTTGACTTCAGAAGGTAATCCTTTCTATGGGCAGGAGCGGATGGGGCTACATGGTAAGGTGTTTAGGATGTGGAAGTTCCGCACTATGTACAAAGATGCCGATCGCCGCCAGCAAGAGCTGGAAGAGCGAAATGGCACGGCTCAAGGCAAATTGTTTAAGGTGGCAGATGACCCAAGAGTTACTAAGCTGGGTAAGTTTCTGCGCCGCACCAGTCTGGATGAACTGCCCCAGTTATTCAATGTCCTGCTGGGAGATATGAGCCTAGTGGGGCCGCGCCCCTTGCCCCTGCGGGAAATCACTAAATTCCAAGACTGGCATCATATGCGCCATCTGGTGATCCCGGGGATTACAGGACTGTGGCAGGTGTCGGGGCGTTCCAACCTCGGCAGTCTGGATGAAGCAATCCGACTTGATCTGTTCTACATTGACTATTGGTCCCTCAATCTGGATTTGGCAATAATTTTGGAAACGGTGCGCATTATTTTGTTTGGCAATGGGGCTTATTAGAAGTATTAGGAAGTTTAAAGTATAACATTAGATCCCTTGTGCAAATGAGGTCGGGATAAGGTTTTTGGAGAATGACGCCATGGTAATATGCACCTGAACTAGTGAGAGATTGATATGACTGCTTCTTGTCCCCGTGATATTCGTAAGTTTACTTTCACTAATCCTCTGAAAATAAAACTCAATTGGCGATCGATCACCTTGTTGCTGGGGGATGTGGTCAGCCTAGGGGTGGCATGGCAGGCGGCATTATATATTAACCGTATTTTTTTTACGCCGCCTGTTCCCAAGTTGGATTGGGGGGAGTTTGCTGGTTTCCCTCTACTGTTTTGGCTGGTGGCGGGGGCGGTGTTGTGGACATTTGCCAGTCAGCACTTTTATCGGCGGGATCAGGAACACAATTTTGTGCATCAGGCCCAGTCTTTAAGCAATGTGTATTTGCTGTCCCTGATTGTCAGTTATTTCTATGACCCTAAACTGGATGCGCCCCGATCCCTGTTTGTACCTGCATGGTTGGGCAGTATTGGGGCGGTAGTTTTTACTAGACTGCTGTTGAGTCTGTGGTTAGACCGTTTGCACATTGGTAAAAATACCTGTGAGGTGTGGCTGATTGCTGACCCCGGGCGTCAGGGGGAATTGAAGGCCATCCTGGAAGGGCGCGCCGCTTGTCGGGTGGTGGGGATAACTGACAGCCTTGCGGTTCAGGAGCCTGACCTCTGGCAAACTATTATTCAAGCGGGGGTGCAGGAAGTAATTGCTGAGAGTCTGCCCAATACCCAGTTGGTTTCTCAGATGTACTGGCAGTTTCGGCATGCGGGGATTACCCTGCGGCTTCTCCCTTCTAGCCTAGCTATGCTCCACCGCAGGGGGACAACGGAAATCTATGCGGGTCTGCCTACCATTCGCATCGATCCCCAGTTACTGGCAGGCTGGGAGTATGCCTGTAAGCGGATTATCGATCGGGTGGGGGCACTGCTCGGTTTAGTCTGTTTAGCCCCTCTATTCATCCTGATTGCGATCGCAATTCAGGTAACTTCGCGGGGATCAGCCTTTTACAGTCAGGAGCGGGTGGGCCTCCATGGCAGGGTGTTTCGGATGTGGAAGTTCCGCACCATGTATCAGGAGGCAGAAGAGTTGCTCCCCCAACTGGAAGCCCAAGCTGGTACGACGGAGGGGGCACTATTTAAGCTGGTGGATGACCCTAGGGTTACACCGATCGGTAAGTTTTTGCGTCGTACTAGCCTCGATGAACTGCCCCAACTGGTGAATGTGTTGTGGGGACAGATGAGTTTGGTGGGGCCCCGTCCTTTTTCGCTGGCGGATGTGGCTAAGTTTGCCGAGTGGCATCACTATCGGCATATAGTGATTCCGGGGATTACGGGACTGTGGCAGGTGTCGGGGCGATCGGATTTATCCAACCTTGATGATGTGGTCAATCTTGACCTATTTTATATCTACCACTGGAGTTTGAATTTAGATATTGAACTGCTACTGGAGACGGTGAAAATTGTCCTATTCGGCAAGGGGGCTTATTAGTTCAGGTTTGAGTTCCCTTGCCATCAAGCCTGCCAGTGCCTGCTGGGGGGTGATCCGCCCTTCTAACAATTCATAAACATAGCGGCAAACGGGCATGTATATGTTTTCCCGATCGGCGATCTGGATCAAGGCTCTGGTGGTGTTGATCCCCTCGATCGTGCCCTCGATACTGGCAACAGCTGCTGGGAGGGTCTGCCCTTGAGCTAGGGCATAGCCTAGGCGGTAGTTGCGACTGAGGTTGCTGTTGCAGGTGGCAAGCAGATCTCCTAAACCTGATAGCCCCCAAAAGGTCTCCATCTGTGCGCCCCAGTGCCTGCCAATGCGGATGATCTCCGCTAGGGAACGGGTAATCAGGGCGGCTTTGGCGTTTGCCCCTAGGTGTAGCCCATCGCATGCCCCTACGGCAATGGCGATCACATTTTTCAGTGTCCCGCCCATTTCTACGCCGATCGGATCGGGATTGGTATAGACCCGAAAGTAGGGGCTAGCAAAGGTGGCTTGAACGATGTTGGCAGCAGTTGGGTCATAGCTGGCAACTACGGTGGCGCAGGGCAGACCTGCCATAATTTCTTTGGCAAGGTTAGGTCCTGACAGGATCACAAGGGGATGCCTCGGCAAATACTGTGCCCACACCTGACCAGCCGTAACCCCATCTTCTACAGATAGCCCCTTGGTAGTGCTGACAATAATTACCTGCTCTGGCAGACCGATCTCTGCCACTCGCCCTGCTATTTCCTTGACCGCAGACATGGGCACAGCGGACACCAATAACTCACAGCCTGCGATCGCCTCTCGGAGGGTTGCTGAACTGCGGCGCGACCAGAGGGTGGGGGTATGTCCCGCCAAGCGGGCAAGGTGGGCTAGGGTTGTGCCCCATGCCCCTGCGCCGATGATCGTCAGTTGCCTGCCCACGGTCCCTAGCGGATATATTCCTTCAGGACACTGTTGCGATTGGGATGGCGCAATTTGCGCAGTGCTTTGGCTTCAATTTGACGGATGCGCTCCCGTGTAACATTGAAAATCTGCCCGATCTCCTCTAGGGTTTTCATTCTGCCGTCATCCAAGCCGTAGCGCAGCCGCAGGACATCCCGTTCACGGGGGCTGAGGGTGTCCAGCACACTCTCTAGGTCTTCGCGCAGGAGATTCTTAGCTACCTGATCGTCAGGGGTTTCCCCTTCGGATTCAATGAAGTCCCCTAGACGGGAATCTTCTTCCTTGCCGATGGGAGTCTCCAAGGAGATGGGCAGTTGGGCTGATTTGGCAATGAACCGCAGTTTTTCAATGGTCATTTCCATCCGTGTGGCAATTTCCTCTTCTGTAGGCTTGCGCCCCATTTCCTGGGAGAGGAGTTTGGTGGTTTTCTTGATGCGGGAGATGGTTTCGTACAGGTGTACAGGCAGGCGGATGGTACGGGATTGATCGGCGATCGCCCTAGTGATGGCTTGCCTGATCCACCAAGTGGCATAGGTGGAGAATTTGTAGCCTTTTTCGTGGTCAAATTTTTCTGCCGCCCTAATCAAACCTAAACTCCCTTCTTGGATTAGGTCTTGGAAGGATAAGCCGCGATTCATATATTTTTTGGCAATGGATACGACTAGGCGCAGGTTGGACTGTACCATCTTTTCCTTGGCCCGTTGCCCCGTGTGCAGGCGTTTGCGGAATTGGGGGATGTAAGTCTCCCGTACCGCCTGCCATTCGGCTTCTAGTTCGGGGCTGGCAAAGGTCAGGGGGCTGGTCTCAGTAGGCAGATTTAATTGCTTCTGGAGATTGCCAAATAATTTGCTCACAGGTGTTTTGTGATTGCCTGATTTTTCCCTGAGCCGATCGCACAGCCATGTAATCCGTGCCCATTCGTTGACCATCGCTGGTTTGTCAGGGGCTTCCGTCACAAACATATCTCTACCTGTGATGTCCCCATACTGATTGCCCAGTTCTTCTAGGTAGAGGAGATCAGCGATTTTGCGGGCAAGCTCAATTTCTTCATCAGCCCTGAGCAGACGGATGCGCCCTATTTCCTGCAAATACAGACGGATCGAGTCCTCAGTGTAGGTTTTGCGCCGACTGCCTACTGCCCGCTTTTTCGCCCCCCGCTTGGCAGGTTTGTCTGTGTCTTCTTCGGCGGCGATCTCTTCCACCTCTTCGGAGGGAATTTTCACCCCCAGGTCTATGTCCTCTAAGTCGATCGCCTCTGGCTCAATGTCTAGGTCATCTAGTGCCTCTAATTCATCCTCGATCTCCTCGTCATCTTCCTCCAAATCCTCCTCTTCTTCATCCAATAGTTCATCCTCTTCCTCTTCTTCAACGGGTGGGGGGGGTGGAGCAGACTTCTTGTTGGTGCGGACTGCAACAGCTGTCTTAGCCTTGCGTCCCCGAGTTTTGGTCGGCTCGGCGGATTGTGCATCGCTGGGTTCGGGAGTTTGCTCACTAGCGATCGCTGTTGTCATGCTGAAATCCTCTATTTTTTCTTTCAGGTAGTGCAGATAATGATTGTAGCTTTTCTTATTCTACATCTGGGGGTATAGTTGAATGAATGGTAACATTTAGTAAAAATTTTTGCAGGGTTTATAGGCAGTGCCCCAAAACTTGATACCCCCAATTTTTGAGCGATGCTTAAACTATCACCTTCACCCTCAGCCCCTTTGATACGGTCTCAAAAATATTCCCTAAAGCTATATTATTAGCACCTCCAAGCAGGAAACTTTTTGGTTATGGCTCAGTCTTACAGACGATGATATGATCTGCATAGGAACAAGGGAGCGATCGTGGCTACTCCAGAAGTATCCCCATTAATTGGTAAAGTACTTGACCATCGCTATCGGATTGTACGGGTGTTAGCGGCAGGGGGTTTTGGGCACACTTACCTAGCAGAGGACACCCGTCGCCCCAACTGTCCCCTGTGCGTAGTCAAACAGTTGCAGCCCAGCAGTACGGAGCCGGGTATGCAGGCAATGGCACTGCGGTTGTTTCAGCGGGAAGCGGAGATTCTAGAACAGATGGGTAGCCACCCCCAAATTCCCCGACTGTTGGCATATTTTGAGGAAGAGGGTGAATTCTACATTGTCCAGCAATACATTGACGGTCTGCCCCTAACTGCGGAACTGTCGCCCCACCGCAAATGGGCAGAAAATCGGGTGCGGGACTTTTTGCGGGAAATGCTGGAAATTCTGAGTTTTGTCCACAGTAAAGGGGTAATCCACAGAGATGTGAAACCATCCAATATCCTGCGCCAAAAATCAGACGGAAAATTGTTTTTGATCGATTTTGGGGCAATTAAACAATTGCAGTCCCCCTCTACCACCCAAGCTGTCCTCACCAGTGCCACTATTTCTATTGGTACACCTGGCTACATGGCGATCGAGCAGGGGATGGGTAAGCCCCGCCCCGCCAGCGATATTTATGGGCTGGGGACGACTGCCCTCCATGCAGTAACTGGTATTCATCCCAGCAATCTCAGGGAAGACGAAGACGGGGAACTGGTCTGGCAACCTTTCACTGAACATCTGTCCCCTGAGTTGAAAATTTTTCTCAACAAAATGGTGCGATCGCACTTCAAGGAGCGGTTCAAGGATGGGGCAGAAGCCCTAGAGGCACTACTGGAGTTACCCCCTTTGGCAGTCTATGTGGATGTCCTTGTCCCTGAACCTAGCTCAGCCCCCCCCCCTAGGCAAGACATTACCATGTTGGCCCAGAGCCAGACGGTAGCTGATGTATGTGCACCGACTGCGGACACAGCAATTGAGGACAGTACCCAAAAACAGCAGTCAGTAGCCGCCGCTCCCTTGGCAATAGCTCCGGCACTGCCCCCCGCTAGAAAATTGCCTGCCTTGGCATGGCTGGCCATCCCCCTCTTAGCTGGTTTGGGCTGGTGGGGGTGGCACACCTATCAACAACAGCAACTCTATGCCACTGAGCAAGTCATCCTCCAAGAACTGACCCAACTGCAAGCCACCGCTAACTATGAGCAATGTCTGGCTAAACAACATGAATTCAAGACCGAACTGGGCTCTAAGTTCCAAGAGATTCAGGAGTCCTGTCGCCAACAACTCACTGGGATCCGTCTCCAGCAAGCCAGAGACCTACTCAAACAACAAAAGTTTAACGATGCGATCGCCCTTGCCCAGACCATCCCCCACCCCGAGAGTAAGCAAATAATTAAGGAAAGTCAATTGCAACAGGCGCGTCAGCTATTGCAACAACAAAAATTCACCGATGCGATCGCTCTTGCCCAACAAGTAAATGACCCTGACAGTCGCGCCATTGTGGCACAAGCCGCTATCCAAATTGCCCGCCAAGTCAGCAATGCCCTTGACAAACAGCAGGACCCAGACACAATTGAGAACCAATTTAACAATTTACCGACCAGCTACCAAGGATATGACACCCTGAAAAGTCGAGTCACCAGCTACCGCCAAAAATGGGAGAAAGAAAAAGATACAGTTGCCAGAATCAAACAAGCCAGCCAAGCAGGTCGCTGGCGGGTGGTAATTGGACTAGCCAATCAACTGACCATCCCCAAATGGCAACAAGCAGTCGCCGCCGATCGCGCCCGTGCCGACCGGGAACTTGCAGTACAGTTTGAGCTGCCCGTCCGCACTCCCCCCCGAAGAACTCTTCTTAGGGAAACAAGTCCCCCACCGCCACCGTCTTACAGCCCACCGCCGCCACCACCTCCACCTGGGGATCGCCCCCCTGCTTTGGATGCGGCTAACTAGTAGCTACCCAGATGTGTGGTTTATGCAAAAACATCTATTTTTTCTTGCAGTTTGCCTAGGGATGGTCAGCTTCAATCCCAGCGTCCTAGCCACTACCTGCCAGATTGGCAGACTGCCCTCCAACCCCGGTAATTACAAACTGCGTGGCAATGTAATCATTAGGCGCATGTCTGTCCGTCCCCTGCGCCGTCAGCTCAGTGAAGAAGAAACCTCTGCCTACAATGAAGCCCTTGCCTGTTTTGAGGCCGCTCTCCGTGATCAGCGCGCCAGTTCTGACCCTGAAATCTGGAACGGCTATGGGGTTGCCCTCGCCCGCCTTGGCAGATATGAAGAAGCGATCAAAGCCTACGATCGCGGCTTGCAGATTCCCCCCGGCGGCAGATTTGTCGATCGGGTACAGCCTAGGGTTACCGCCAAAGACTACTACATTCTCTGGTTTAATCGGGGCACTGCCCTCGGCGACCTAGAACGCTACCAGCAGGCACTGGAAAATATAGAGCGGGCGATCCGACTCAACCCCAGCTTCGGTTTAGCCCACTTTTATCGCGGTTTGTACCTGTTTCGTTTGGGCAGAATTGACGAAGCCCAAGCCGCCTATATCCGTGCCACCGCCTTTGCCCAAGACTATAACTATGCCTTTTATCGCGAAGAGTACATCGGCAGGGACAACTATTTATATTGGCAGGGGCGCGGCTTTGCCCTCTCCCGCATTGAACGCTACGAAAAAGCAGTAGAAGCCTTCAGGGAAGCCGATCGCATCAAAAGTGCCAACAATGTGACTACTCCTCCCCACATCACTGCTTTCATTACAGCCAACGAACTCGCCCAGGGAGGGGACTACCAGAGTGCCCTACAAAAATGTGAACAGGCGATTCAGGCTCAGCCCAACTTTGCCCTTGCCCACCACTGTCGCGGTCTGATGCTCGATCGCCTCCAGCGGTATCCCGAAGCCGTAGCCGCCTTCGATCAAGCCATCCGCCTTGAGCCAGATGCTCCCTCCTCCTACTACCGCAAAGGCAATGCCCTCCGCAAACAGGGCAGATTCAGGGAAGCCGTTGCCGCCTATCAGCAAGCCCTGCGCCTCTATCCCACCTTTTTTGAGGCACAGAACAATCTGGGGGTAGTCCACTACGAACTGCGCCAAGACCGACAAGCCCTGACTGCCTTCAATCGCGCCCTCCAGCCCGATATGGAATCCTTTGACTCGGATGTAAATGCCAACAACACCCGCTACAACAAAGCCGTAGTTCTGTGTACTATGGGTCGCCGTGCCGAAAGCCTCAGCACCCTCAATGAACTGATCCCCCGTGAAGACCGCCCTGCTCTCAAAGAGCGCGCCATCCGCTTCAGAGCATCCGTGCAACAGGGGCGATGCAATTAGCCATCCCGATCAAGACCAGGTTCGGTTCATAGACACTTGCAGGGATATAGGGCTGAAACAGTGCCCCATCGCCCCCCGTGAGCACAACCCTCCCCCTCGGAAAACGCCCCAACCAATCCCTACTGAACCACTGTAACCCCGCACAGGTACTATAAAATACCCCGCTCAATATCGCCGTCGGGGTAGTATCCGCCCAGATGGTCAAACCATCGGTGATCGCTGGCGCGATCGCAGGCAGAGCCGTCCCTTCAGCTAGGCTCTGCAGGTGTAGCCCCAACCCCGCCATAATTGCCCCGCCATAAAAACTGCCATCCGCTGCCACCGCCGTGAAACTGACCGCCGTGCCACAATCGATCACCAATACAGGAGTAGAATACAAACAGACCGCCCCCCACGCCCCAAGGGCGCGATCGATCCCCAAGGTAGCATACATATTTTTTATGGGTACATCTGCCAAGGTCAAGTGCCAAGCTTGGGGATAGAGGCCCTGCACTACCTCAGTCAGCCAAGGCACAACTGAAGCCACCACCACAGGCTCAGCAGTTGTAGGCAATTGGTCTAGCTGATTATGTTTGTATAATTCCACCTGTGCCCATCTGCCTTCCGCCCACCAGCCCCAGCGGATATGGGTATTGCCGATTGCGATCCCCAGCCATGCCATTGTGCAACTACAGAAAAAGGAAAGGGGCAGTAGCCCCAGTGTAATTAAATTTCCTGCTTGAGAATTATGCATTACTGCACAATTATTTTACCTACCATACCAGCACCACGGTGGGGTGTGCAATAGTAAGGAAACTCCCCAGCAGTAGTAAAAGTGGTCTCTACCTTTTGTTGGGGCTTCTGCATCAGTTTCTTGTGGGACAGTTCATCATGCCCCTCAAATACTACATTGTGGGGAAATGCCTTATTGTTCACCCACTGCACCGTATCCCCCACCTTGATCTTCAGCACCTTGGGCACAAAGGCTAACTGCCCCTGATCGCCGCCCATCTTCACTGTATAGACCTCAGCCCTAGCCACCTCAGCCCAACCCAGCATTGTTACCAGCACACACACCAGTAAAATTAATAGTTTTTTCATAATTGACTAACCGTCTATCCTAAACTTGACCTTAGTATAACTTGACGGCGTGTCAATTTGATAGTCGAGTAACAGATCCCTTGTGGTGTTACGCTAGACCTGAAAGCTAGACAGAACTCAGAATGGATAGAGGGTTATTAGTGCGCAATGCTTATGTAGTATTACCAGCGGGAATTCACAAAAGCGATGTGCTAGTAAGAGGACAGCGCATTGCCGAGATCGCCCCCCAGATTGCCGTTGATCCAGATTTAACAGTAATAGAAGCTGAGGGACTATATTTAATGGCAGGGGTAATCGATCCTCAAGTTCACTTTCGTGAACCTGGGCTAGAACACAAGGAAGATTTACAAACTGCCAGCTATGCCTGTGCCAAGGGGGGCGTGACCAGCTTTCTGGAAATGCCCAACACCAATCCCCCCACCACCACCCCAGAGGCACTAGCTGACAAGTTAGCCCGTGCCCGTGCCAAATCAGTGGTGAATTATGGCTTTTTCATGGGGGCAAATGGTAAAAATATCCCTGATCTGCAGACTGCCCACCAGAGCTGTGGCGTGAAGATATTTATGGGATCGATGCATGGTGAACTGTTGGTAGATCGAGATGAGGTATTAGAGGAGATTTTTCGGGAAGTGCCGCGCCTGATCGCTGTCCATGCCGAAGACCAAGCCCGTATCAGGGAGAGGCGATCCCTACTGCTAGAAAATGTCAGTGATCCCCAGCCTGCTCTCCATTCCCAGATTCAAGATGAAACTGCCGCCCTCTTAGCTACGCAAAAGGCAGTAGCCCTCTCCCATAAATACCAGCGGCGATTGCATATCTTGCATTTATCTACAGGCATAGAAGTAGAATTTCTCCGCCAGCACAAAACGCCTCTCATCACCTGTGAAGTTACCCCGCAACATCTGTTTTTGGATACCAGTGCCTATGGGCAGTTAGGGACTTTAGCGCAGATGAATCCCCCCTTGCGTTCAGCCGACAACTGTCGTCTGTTGTGGTCAGGTCTCCTAGACGGCACGATCGACTGCATTGCCACCGATCATGCCCCCCATACCTTGAGGGAAAAAGCCCAGCCCTACCCCAACTCCCCTTCAGGGATGCCTGGGGTGGAAACTTCTCTTGCGCTCATGCTCACTGCCGCCATGTCAGGTAAATGTTCCATCCCACAGGTGAGTGAGTGGATGAGTGCCAAGCCTGCCCTTGCCTATGGGATCAAAGAGCGCGGACAAATTCAGAAAGGTTGGTATGCGGATTTGATTTTAGTAGATGTGAATACATGGAAGCCCGTCAGAAATGAAGAACTCCTCACTAAATGTGGTTGGAGTCCTTTTGCAGGCTGGCATCTGACAGGCTGGGTACACACCACGATCGTCAATGGGGCAATAGTCTATCAATCAGGCAAAATCAATCCTCAAGTGCGGGGTATGGCATTAGAATTCTTCAGCTAAGGACAATCAAGTTATCATGGCAGTAGAATATGTATAGCTTGCATCTATCCCATCTAAAAAAGACCCAGATTGCCAGCTTAGTCGCAGTTAGCATAGCCGCCTGTTTAATAGTAGTCGGTTGTGGCAATTTTTTACCAACCAGACCACTAGTAGAAATTAATAGGAAGGATTGTGTAACCTATGACCCACAAACAGATTATTTCCCTGTCAAGGCTAAATTAAACTATGCCCGAGGTTTTCAGGTCAGTTATCATCAGCACTACAAAGTAGTAACTGTAAATCGCCCCTATAAATCGGCTGAATCCCCTATTCAATATGTGCTAGTGCAGTGCGGTACGCCTGTCCCCGCAGGGTTTAGTAAACAGCAAGTGATCCTGATCCCCGTGGGATCGGTGATTGCTTTATCTACTACCCATCTGCCCCATTTAGAACGATTAGAATTGCTCGATCGCCTAGTAGGAGTAGCCAACGCCAACCTAGTTTATTCACCACAGATACAGGCGAGATTAAAGCAGAAACAAATTCAAGAAGTCAGTAGGAACGATCGCTTAGACTATGAACAAATTATTCAACTGCAACCCGATCTAATCACTACCTTTGCTATCGGTAATAGCCAAACCGACACCCATCCTAAACTCAAAGAACTGGGCCTACAAGTGGTAATTAACTCTGAGTATTTAGAAGAATCTCCATTAGGACAAGCGGAATGGCTGAAGTTCACTGCGCTCTTCTTCAATCGCGAGGCACAGGCTGAACAAGAATTCCAACGGATTGCTGCACGCTACCAGCAAATTGCTCAACTAGCAGGACAAGTTGTGCGAAGACCCACAGTCATCACAGGATCGCATCAGAGGGGCACATGGTACATTGCGGGCGGTAGGAGTCATGTAGCTCAACTGCTGGCAGCTGCAGGAGCGAATTATATTTTTCAGGCAGATAATTCCCTAGGTTCAATTCCATTGAGCTTTGAAGCGGTATTTACTAGAGGTAGAACCGCAGATGTGTGGCTAGTGAATACCCCCAACTGGGGGACTCTAGAGGATGTAGCCGCAGATGATCCCCGCTACAGAGCATTTCTAGCCTTCCAAAAGAGACAAGTATTCAACAATAATCGGAGAGTGAGTGCAGGGGGTGGAAATGACTACTGGGAAAGTGGTATCCTCAATCCTGATTTAGTCCTAGCTGATCTAGTCAAAATTCTGCACCCAGAACTGCTGCCAGAACATGAATTGGTCTATTTTCAGAAACTAGAATGAAGTTCTATTTGGCAATTTTCTCTTTGGTGGTCTGCTTCTTACTGGCACTGGCGATCGGAACAGTGAATATTCCTATGCCTGAACTGATAGGGATCCTCTGGCAGACTGAACAAGATACACCTACTGCCCAAATTTTTTGGCAGTTCCGTTTACCCCAAGCCCTGACCGCTGTGATCGCTGGTTCAGCCCTGTCTCTGAGTGGACTACAAATGCAGACCCTATTTCAGAATCCTCTCGCTGACCCATTTGTACTGGGCATTACCGCAGGAGCCAGTTTGGGAGTGAGTGTAGTTGTCCTGATGGGTGGAGAAGTGCTGGGCAATGTGGGAATCGTAACAGGAGCGGCTATGGGCGCACTCTTGGCTCTGATTTTGCTCTTGATCTTCACACCAATTTTGCGCAGTTCTACAAATCTGCTAGTGTTGGGCTTACTCCTAGGTTATATCAATAACGGCATCGTTACCATTCTGCTCCAGTTTACCAGTAGCGATCGTCTGCGCAATTATGTGAGTTGGACCTTAGGGAGTTTCAGTCAAGTAACTTGGGAACACTTGCCTGCCTTGTTTACCAGCGTTCTGAGTGGGGCAGTTCTCTCCTTCTATCTAACTTCCGCTCTGAATACTCTCTTGTTAGGAGAGAACCAAGCCCGCAGTTTGGGAACGGAACTAACTAAAGTACACCTAGTCGTGCTGGTGAGCACTGCCTTACTCACTGGTAGCGTAACTGCATTTTGCGGGCCGATCGCTTTTCTGGGTGTAGCTGTCCCCCATCTGTGCCGTAGCTTTTGGCAGACCAGCGATCATCGTCAGTTGTTTTGGGCGGTGATATTGGTGGGTGCAAGCCTAGCACTAATAGCAGATATAGGTACGAAAGTTATAGGTAATGGTATTATCCTTCCTCTGAACAGTCTGACCGCTATCCTAGGTATTCCCATTATGATTAACATCCTGATTAAATCCTACACAGTCCACTATTGAAGCGTGGTTCTAAACTTTTAGACTACTTGGACAGTTCCCCAGCCCATGGCAATAACCAAGGACTTTAAGAACTACATCAAACTCCTGATTGGAAAAGCTTTTTAGTTACGGGATCGCAGAGTCTTCTGGGAGAGGGATTGTGCCCCCACAGAGTGTGGGAGTTAAGAGTTATTCTCGACCAACTCAAGCATCTTAGAATCTTAATTTTTAGATGAAATTAGATGAAATGAGTATATACCTAACTTGAGTTTGGGATGAAAAAACTTATACTAGCTAGTGCGAACCCAGCGGGTTACTCCCCTATCCCATAGGGAGAGGGGTTGGGGGTGATATGCACCCGGACTAGCATTACCTAGAAGCTAGATTGAAGTGTTTCAAATGCAGATGGATAAGCCAGTACAAAGTGGGGCAGCGTTCAACGCTGAGGTGGAACTGCGGTCCAATCTTACTTGGAGTGTATGCTGAAAAGGTATTAAATGGCCGACTGCTTCTGCAGTTATTTTCGGGACTTGGCTTTACTGGCTTAATGACCGCATCAGCCAAAGCGGGGTGCTTTCTGCCCACAAACCTATCTACTTAACTGATTTTTATATTGCGGGTTTTGGCTATTATGATGGATTGTCCTTGGTTTCCCATTTACAGGTGGGGATGAATTGCTGTTGGTGCGTGAGCCAAATAATGAGTACGATTACTTGGGGATCGCCCTGCACTTCAGAGTAAACCATCGCTTAGGTAAGCTGGGTTATATGCCCCGTGAACTCAATCAAATTCCTGCCCATCTGATGGATCAGGGAGTATGCCTCAAGGCAACGATCGCTGATGTTGATCCCACGGCTGAACCTTGGGAGATGGTACTAGTGAAACTAGTCCAGCTTGTTTAAGTCTCTTACTCTGTTAGATTGGCTACAATGAGAAGCAGTAGTTTATTCTAGGCAGGCTAGTGGACATTACAATCGGTAGGGGCAAAAACGCACGTAGAGCTTATGGAATTGATGAAATTGCCTTAGTGCCCAGTTGGGGGACGGTTGATCCCCAGCTAGTAGATACCCATTGGATATTGGGGGGCATCACCAGAGAAATCCCCATTATTGCTAGTGCCATGGACAGCGTGGTAGATGTGGGAATGGCGGTGCGTTTGACGGCATTGGGCGCATTGGGGGTGTTGAACCTAGATGGCCTGCAAACCCGCTACCCCGATCCCCAACCCGTGCTGGCGCAGATCGCTGCGGTGGGCAACGATGAATTTGTAACTCTGATGCAAAAACTCTACGCCCAACCGATTGTACCAGAGTTAATCACCCAGCGCATTCAGGAAATTAAAAACCAAGGCGGGATCGCCTGTGTCAGTGCTACTCCCGCCAGTGCGATCAAGTACGGCAAATTGGCGGCAGAAGCAGGCTGTGATTTATTCTTCTTACAATCTACGGTAGTTTCCACTAGGCACCTAGCCCCCCAGGGCTTGACGGCTCTAGATTTAGCCCAATTTTGCCAAGAGATGCCGATCCCAGTGATTATGGGCAATTGTGTTACCTATACGGTTGCTTTGGAGTTAATGCAGGCAGGTGCGCAGGGCATTTTGGTAGGGATCGGCCCTGGTGCCGCCTGTACTTCCCGGGGGGTGTTGGGGGTGGGTGTACCCCAAGCTACGGCGATCGCTGATTGTGCCGCCGCGCGCGCCGATTTTTACAGTCAGACGGGTAAATATGTGCCGATCATTGCTGATGGCGGGCTGATCACGGGGGGCGATATTTGCAAGTCGATTGCCTGTGGGGCGGATGCGGTGATGATCGGTTCACCCTTGGCACGGGCACAGGAAGCCCCCGGGCGGGGTTTTCATTGGGGCATGGCCACCCCCAGTCCTGTGCTGCCGCGGGGGACGCGGATTAAAGTGGGCACAACAGGGACGATCGAGCAGATTTTGCGGGGGCCTGCCAGCCTTGACGATGGCACACACAATCTCCTAGGGGCACTCAAAACCAGTATGGGTACGCTGGGCGCAAAAAATCTTAAAGATATGCAACAAGTAGAGGTAGTGATTGCCCCGTCCCTTTTGACAGAGGGTAAAGTTTATCAGAAGGCACAGCAGTTGGGCATGGGCAAGTAGGTCATGGCGATCGCAGAACCGCAAACAGAACCACAGATTCTCGTGGTAGAAGACGATGACATGAACCGCGAGGTCATGCGTCGCTATTTGCGGAGTCTGGGTTACAAGGCAGTGAGCATGGCGGTCAATGGCAGAGAGGCGATGGAAATGCTGGCAACGCAACCGTTTGACCTTGTGCTTTTGGATATCACCATGCCGATTATGAACGGGCAACAGGTGCTTGAAAAAATGAAAGCTGAGGATCAGTATCGCAACATTCCAGTAGTGATGATTTCCGCTCTGGATGAAAGCGAGCGCATTGCTCAGTGTATTGAAATGGGCGCAGATGACTACATCACTAAGCCTTTTGACCACACCATTTTGCGGGCGCGGGTGAGTGCTTGTCTGGAGCGCAAACGCCTCCGAGACCAAGAGGAAAATCATCGCCTCGAACTGCTCAAAGCCTATGCAGAACTGGAACATGCCTACAAACAATTGGAAATTGCCAACAAACAACTGGAACTGATTAATCGCCAAGACGGGCTAACAGGTATTGCCAATCGCAGTTATTTTGATGCCACCCTAGAGCGAGAATGGAAAACATCGGCCCGCCACGGGGAAGTGTTTTCTTTGATCATGTTTGATATTGATTTCTTTAAACAGTTTAATGACACCTATGGGCATTTGGCAGGGGATGAATGTCTGCGCAAAGTAGCCCAAACAGCTGCTAAGCTAGTCCAACGACCAAGGGATATTGTGGCCCGCTACGGCGGGGAAGAATTTGCGGTGGTGCTCCCCGATACTCCCCAAGAGGGTGCGCTGGTGGTTGCTGAGAGGTTGCGCCAGAGTATCGCTGATTTATCTATTCCGCACATCAAGTCCCAGGTGGACTTGGCACACCCAGTAGTTACGATCAGCTTGGGGCTGGTAACTCTGCCTGCGGATGTAAATAAATCCCCTAATGAGGCTGTATCCCTTGCGGATCAGGCATTGTATAAAGCTAAAAAACAAGGCCGCAATCGGGTGGTGGTGGCGGAACTTCCTGACCCAAGTACTGCCCTAATGCAGGGTTAAAGATTTCATAAATGAGGGTGATGGGTCGCCCGCCATGCCAGATTAGGTAATGTCTGCCCCAACAGGGTCCCTCTGTCCCAAATACTGCCGCCAATGCAGGACATCTGCCCTGATATACTGCCCGCAGGTCGCGATATACTTCTAGGTTTTGTAATTGCAAATTAGTGCCGATCGGCAGATGGGGGTTGGGCACAAACTGTTCTAGATCTGCCTTGTGCCACCATGACACCGCATAGGCAAAAATCTCGCCCGATCGCTCCGATTTGAGCCAAATTTGCCGTCTGACGCGGGGAACTGCAATTAACTTTATTTCTGCAGGTGCGGAGTCAGTGCGATCGCCAATTACATCGGTGGCAATTAACTCCACCCCCACAGGACTATGACTCACCAATTGCAGTAAACGGGTGGGAGAGCCATTGCCCAGTAAAAACATTTGCCAGATACCAGACAACTGGCTAAGGGGCAGCCCTGCTTGAACTACGGGGCGATCCCCCCACCACAGCAAATCTTTCAACTTGTGCCACTCTACCCGCCGTGCTACTGCTGTCATCTTAACAATCTTTAATAGTGCCTATTCCAGTGTAACCCAAACAACCCCTTAGACCTCAGTTCAAGGCCACAGTCTTGATTGAGTGAGGCTTTCTCAACTTGGAGCCCTAGGGTTTTCTGATAACTGTTGCACTTGAGTTGAAGGGATATAACTGCCCGTCTGCGCTGATAACTGCGCTAGATCGATCAACCGCTGGGAAGCGATCCCCTCTTGGATACTGGGGATCATGGGTGTCCCATTGAGGATACTATTGGCAAGACGATCGTAAATTGCCCGCACAGGAGCGATCCGCCCATCCCTAAAGGTCTCGGTAAACTTATACTCATCTGGGATGGGCGTAAATGCCAACAGTTCCCGATCGGGTGTAGCCTGTAAAATTTGGAACCCATGAATATAGTCCTTGAGGTTGGCACTGCCCAATTTCAGCGTGCCCCGATCCCCATAGACCGCCAACCAATGCCCTGCCCCATGGTAGGTAACTGTGCTGATCACAAGATTGATGGGTGTACCATCCACCAATCGTAAGAATAAACTACAAGTATCTTCACTGTCCACGGGCTGGGGGTTACCCGCCGAGTCAGGACGAGTGGGGATAGTCGTTACCAATTGCGCCGACAAACCCGCCACTTTCCCAAATAGCCAATGAATATAGTCAAAGGAGTGGGAAGCCAAGGCTCCCAATGCCCCACCCCCTAGGGCTTTTTGGCTGTACCAATTCCACTGCCTGGTGGGGTTGGCTCTGCCCGCCACCAACCACTCGATCGTAATTAAACGGGGCGTGCCCACGATCCCCTCTTGTAACAGGTCATGAAAATACCGCCACTCAGGCACACAGCGAAACTCAAAATCTACGCCAATAATCAAATTGCGGTCTTCTGCCAGCTGTTGCAGTGCTATTGCTTCTGTCACATTTAGGGTTACAGGTTTTTCCAAAAGCACATGTTTGCCCGCTGACAGTGCCGCTGAGGCTTGGGCAAAGTGCAAAAATGGCGGTGTGGTCACACTCACTACTTGCACACTCGGTAAATTGATTAGCTCCTGCCAATTATCGCTGTAATAGGGAATACCCTCTGCTTCTGCCACCTGCTGGGCAGTGGCTTTGGTTCTGCCCCAAATCGCCACCACCTTGAAATAAGGATGGGATCGCAAGGCGGGAATGTGCACGCTCTTGCCAAAACCTGTCCCTAGAATGCCGACCCCGATCATGCCACTCTATAACTAAAATCTAAAGTTGCCCAATTATTCACATCCAATAACCAATTATCAGCCTGATCTTGGCTACTCAGATCAGATAGTACCGCCTCCACAATCGGTAAAGGAGTGACAGCGGTAATCAGACCTGTAGAGCTAGGGGACTGTTGCAAAGACTTAGCGAGAATGGTAGCAGTTTTGGGGAAAGGCTGGCGACTGACCACCACCTGTAGATGTACCAGACCTTGGGGTGCAGAAGCTGTCCAGTTGAAGGGGGTTTTGGGCTGAGGGATCATAAGGGTTTGCTGGGGCAGGACGATCCCATCACTAGCGTAGGGACTGCTGACAAAACTCGGCACCAGCATCCGCCCCCGCGCATCAAAACAAAACACCGTAACATAGAGGGGCACATTCATTAAATTTGCCACCTGCAAACTCAACCGATCGCCAATAGCAAGGGATTTATTGGCTTCTGCAAGACCATCGGGATGCGCCTGCACTAAAGACGATCGGGCAGTACAGCGGGTGGCAAGAATTTGGGGTTGGTTATCTGTGCCCATCTGTGCAGTGAGGGACACTCTTACGGCAACACAGGAAGACTCCTGATTGCTGGTCAAACGCAGAATTTTTGCTGCCAATAGGCTCTGTAATAAAGGCTGCAAACGACGCAGGGCTGAACCCACCGACTCGCCCACCGACCCAAAGGAACCTAACAGGGGTTCACGGGTTACAGAAAACAGACCATAGCTGGCATTCTGGTTGCCAAATAGACAATCAGCCGAACCTTCCCCCGCATTCACCCCCACCATCCCTCCCAAAGTGGAAATGGCACTAGTGGCATCCACCCGCTCAATCCGATTTAAGCCCACATCTAATGCGATCGCCAGTTGGAGTTGTTTAGGCACTGCCCGCACCTGCTCCTGTAATAGCTGTCCCGTCTGCAGTCGCTGTCCCGAACCCACAACTTCCACCTTCGCAGTCAGCCCATTGTGGGACTTCACCTGCACCACCTCCCCCTGATCCGCCACCGCCAACAGGGAGCCTACCCCATAGTAAGACAAAGGCATGATCGGCAAGCCCCCCAACCAAGTTTCACCCATGCGTCGATCGGCGCTGGTATCCCGAATCACCGCATCGGCACTCACATCCCGCACAGGTTGCAGGGGCAGGGGCAAATCCAGCCGTTCCCGATCGACCGCCTTGGGCGACACCTGCGATCGGGCATGGGCGAGAATTGTCTGCATAGAAGTACTGGCAGTGCTCTGCCACAACTGCTGGGTCAAGGCATAAGTGAACACCCCACTACTAAAACCCGTCCAGTGGGCATCAGCACAGAGTTGATCCCCAGTTACCGCCCGCAGTACCGTAGGACGCTTGGCATTGGGGTCAAGGGCTGGCACAGGGGTAGTCAAGGGACTAGCAGGCTTCGCCCGTATCCGAAAATTACCCACCACTGGCGCACCAGGATACACAGCCCCCGCATCCAACACACACAGGATTTTATCGGTCGCCGCCTCCCCCAGCCATGCCAACAAAACTGGCTCAGGAATGTCTCCATCGATCGCCACCAAACTGCGCACCGCACCACTCCCCCCATTCAGCAGGGAGCCATGACCACTAAAATGGAACACGATCACATCGCCCCCACTGGCTTGGCTGACCAAATGTTGCTTAATTGCCATCTCCAAGTTGTTCTTGGTTGCCAGTTGATCAGTCAAAACCAAAATATCTGGCGGCGCAAAACCAAACCGATGAATCAACAACTCCCGCTGTAATTCCACATCCGTGAGACAACCGTGGAGAGGAAGCCAATCACCACTAGCTTCATAGTGATTAATGCCTACTAATAGGGCTAACTTGCGCGCAGAACCATCCAGAGAACTGACATACTGTAGTTCTGCTGCTTCCACCCTCTGGACAGTCTGTAGCCATACTGTGCCCCAGACCGCCGCCATTGCCTTTAAAAACTGCCGCCGTCCGATCGCCATAGCTGTTGTGCCAAGCTCTATATTTTAATTTATTGCTGTCTGTAACCAAAGTCTATAGCTAGTTGGCTAACCAACTAGCTCCCCAACTAGTTGATCCCCGTTAATCTTAAATTTTTAATTTTTGCGAACTTGTCTATAATTGTACTCTAAATCTGCACACATTACTTCAACTGAAGTTTTAATAAAAAATAAAGATAGCATGAATTAAAAAAATTAGTTGGTGTCTGGTTAGCTACTGACATATAATAAAAGCAAATACTAGGGAAATTATGGAATTATTGATCACCCTCTTAACCAGTGTTTTGGGTTTACTTGGTGCACCTGGCATACTCATTGACCGGGCAGGTGCAGATGTAATTCGCCAACAGCTCTACCGTGCAGAAATTTTAGAAGTGCGGGTAGAAAGTACCCCCACCTATCAAATTTTACAGGGCAATGTAGATCGGGTGCGTTTAGGAGGTAGAGGCATTTATCCTGTAGAGTTTTTGCGCATTGAAGCTGTAGATATTGAGAGCGATCCTATCAGTATTGATCCCAACTCATTGACAAACAATCGCATTGTCCTACGCCGACCGTTACAAGCCTCGGCTAGAGTAGTAATCACCTCTGAAGATATCAACAGAGCCTTGCGATCGCCCAACATTCTCAATTCATTTAAGGGGTTGAAAATTAACTTAGGTGGCGGCGCCGTCGATCAATTTGATCTGATTGATCCTGAAATTATTTTTCTACGGGATAATCTAATTCAGCTCAAAATGAAATTGCGCCCCACCGATCCACAAAAACCAGTATTAGATATTGAAGCACAGGCAAAAATCAATTTAACTGGTGGAAGAAGAATTCAACTAGAAGGTGTGAGTATCAATCTGCAAGGTGTACGCTTTCCTGATGAAATTTTACAAACTTTCACTAACAACCTCAATGAATTGCTGGACTTAAAACAACTGGAGAGTCGGGGGATTTTGGCAAGAGTCCTCAAATTAGAGATTACTGAATCTAAACTGCAAGTAATCGGTTTCTTACGAGTAGAGCGATTTGATTAACACTTTACCCCCAGCAGTTGTCAGGCTCATTGCCGCAGGTGAAGTAATAGATTCCTTAGCTAGTGCGGTACGGGAACTAGCTGAGAATGCAATCGATGCAGGGGCAAACAGGATTGTAATTAACATTTGGACTGACAGTTTTACTATTCAGGTAACTGATAACGGTAAGGGGATTAGTTATAGCGACTTATTACAAGTTGCTCTACCCCACACTACCAGTAAAATTGCCAACCAAGAGGATTTAACTAATATTACTACCCTAGGATTTAGGGGCGAAGCTCTGCATTGCTTAGCTCAGTTAGGCAAACTAACTATTATTAGTAGGCAAGGCTCAGCCCCCGCCTACCAAGTTGATTACAATCAGCAAGGAGAATGTATAAACTTACCCAGAGAAACTGCTTTTGCTGAAGGGACAACTGTCAAAGTTACTAATTTATTTGCTCACTATCCCCAGCGATTGAGTATGCTACCCAGCATGCCTCAGCAAATTAGACAAATACAAAAGCAAGTCTATAATCTAGCGATCGCTAATCCGCATGTTTCGTGGCAAATTTATTTAGAAAATAAAGAATGGTTGAAATTGTGGGCAGGGGACATCATCACCCAAATTCTTCCTAACTTGAATAGTACGGATTTAGTTAGCCTTGACTACAGGGACTTACAGGTAATTTTAGGTTTGCCCGATCGCTACCATCGTCCCCGTCCCGACTGGGTTAAAGTAATAATTAATCGGCGGGTAGTCCACTATCCTGAACTAGAACAAACTATTCTCAATAGTTTTCAGCGTAAACTGCCCCGCAATCGTTATCCCCTATGTTTAGTCCATATTAAAGCTAGCCCCAGCCAAATGGATTGGAATCGCCACCCTGCTAAACTAGAAGTATATTTAGACCAATTGCAGTACTGGCAGACGTACATTACTGATACTATTTGCAGATTACTAGAACGGCCTATCCAACCCAAAACTACACGCCAATTATTTCAGGTGGCAGAAAATAGTATTTCCTACAGCACTGCTCCCCAACTGTGCGCGATCGCCCAAGTATTAAAGACTTACATCCTAGCAGAAAATAGCCAAGGTATTTACTTAATTGAACAACACACTGCCCATGAACGGGTACTCTATGAACACCTAGAAGATCAATGGCAAATCGTGCCTATCCCTGAGCCAATTTTGTTGCATGGTCTAACAGAAACACAAGTATTCAACTTAACTAAAATGGCTGTAGATATTAGTGAATTTGGTAGCAACACCTGGGTCGTGCGCTCCCTTCCCAAACTCTTAGTTGATCATCCTGAAGCAGTGGCGATCCTGACAGAATTGAGCCAACAGGAAGAAATGAGTGGAGTGATGGCTCAGTTAGCCTGCCGCAGTGCCATCAAAAATGGCACAGAACTCGACCTAGCCACTATGCAAACTATCATCCAGCAATGGCAAGCTACCCGTAATCCCCACACCTGTCCCCACGGTCGCCCCATCTGCCTGCACCTGAAGAGCAACGATCTCGCCCGCATCTTTCGCCGTAACTGGTTAATCGGCAATAGCTAGGCTCAGCAAAAGTTACAGTTTGTTGCAGTTTATACACTGCCACTCTAGTTTGATATTGAGGTGTGTTAATTTATTCGAGGAATCTCAAGCTGTTGTCACTCTAAAACTCATAGAACTACACATATGAAAACTACAGTTTCTCACGCCTACTCTCCAGAACAAATGCCAGACTATGTAGCTCACTTGCAAATTCACATGGCACTACAAGCCCGCAATCTTTTGCCTTCCCTCTCCAATAAAACTAGTGATCATCGCACTCAACTCCTCCACAAAACTCAGGCAGATTTTGAGAAACTAGTTTCACGGCAGTAAATAATTTTCTCAGAGCCCGATCGCCTGTTATTGACACAGATTTTATTCCTCTCTGCTGGAGTACCAGAAGGCTTGAGGCTGAGAGTAACTAAGTTAATTTTCTAGTTTTGCCACTGTCAGCACTCAGTCTAAATATACTGTTCGCATAAAGTAAAATATAATGCGATCCGCCTAAAACTATGCCAAATATCGCTGATCCCATACACATACAAAGTAGTTTCATAGACTTGGTGGGTTGAGCCTAGTTTATAGTACTTTCAGCCCTCCCCATTGGTAACGATACTGAAAATATCTATAAATATCTATTTCCTTACTGGCTTTAGGATTGTGCCATTGACATACTTGCATTTACACAAGGCACTTAAATAAACCTTGCTAGAAATCATCCCGTTTAGCTTCTGCAAAATACAGACAAGAGGAGTCTCGGGTAGGCTCTATTGTTAGCTCCTAAATAATTGGCTATTAATTTACCGCCTTTTCCTCAACCACTAAGCCTACTTCCCCTCACCCCCAAGGAGAGAGGAGGAGCCTGCGGCCCCATTTTTACTTATCTTTATAAGTGCAAGGCTGCGGATTTCCCTGTTTTTGTGGAGAACACAGGGATAGAGAAATGACAATCAGGTATAATATTATCCCTAACTTTAGAGAATTGAGGCAATCAACAACAGTGAGTCCTGATTACGATTTGGTCATCATTGGTGCCGGGGTGGGCGGTCATGGTGCGGCGCTGCATGCGGTGGCTTGTGGTCTGAAAACGGCGATCGTAGAAAGTGGGGAGATGGGGGGCACTTGTGTCAATCGCGGCTGTATTCCTTCTAAGGCTCTATTGGCGGCGG
The DNA here is from genome assembly GCA_046295715.1 of Pseudanabaenaceae cyanobacterium. Lineage (GTDB taxonomy): Bacteria > Cyanobacteriota > Cyanobacteriia > Pseudanabaenales > Pseudanabaenaceae > JBKBMU01. The sequence goes on along the minus strand of JBKBMU010000012.1, from coordinate 16,971 downwards.
CGGGCAGAGTGAGGGAGTTGAGAGCCAAGGAACACTTGCAGGCTCTGGGGATTGAACTGGGGGAAGTGAGGTACGATCGCGCCCTGATTGCTAACCACGCCAGTAGCCTAGTGACAAAGTTGCGGGGGGATTTAATCAATAGTCTGCACAGATTGGGCGTAACTGTCCTGCACGGCAAAGGGAAACTGGCAGGTGCCCAGGCGGTAACTGTTGATGGCAAAAAATACACAGCTAAGGATGTGATCATCGCTACAGGTTCGGTCCCCTTTGTCCCCAAAGGTATTGAAGTTGACCACAAAACTGTGTTTACCAGCGATACGGCAATCAAATTGGAAACAGTACCCCCTTGGGTGGCGATCGTTGGTAGTGGCTACATTGGCTTAGAATTCTCAGATATTTATACGGCTTTAGGGTCAGAAGTAACGATGATTGAGGCCTTGGATCAATTGATGCCAGGCTTTGATCCAGACATTGCCAAGTTGGCAGAGCGAGTGTTGATCAAGACACGGGATATTGAAACCTATGTGGGGGTATTCGCCAGCAAAGTTACTCCCGCCCAGAATGGTCAGCCTGTGCGGATTGAACTCACTGATGCCAAAACGAAGGAGTTAGTAGATGTTTTGGAAGTGGATGCCTGTTTGGTGGCTACAGGGCGTGTGCCGCTCACCCAAGACCTCGGCTGGGAGACGGTGGGCATCACTCCCAATCAGCGTGGTTTTATTGAGGTGGACGATCGCATGGCTACCAGTGTGCCCCACCTGTGGGCAATTGGGGATGTCACAGGCAAGATGATGCTAGCGCATACTGCTTCTGCCCAAGGGATTACGGCAGTAGAGAATATCTGCGGGCGCACTGCAACAGTGGATTATCAGAGTATTCCTGCTACTGTATTTACTCATCCTGAAATTGGCTGCGTGGGACTGACTGAACTCCAAGCCAAGGAGAAAGCCCAGAGGGAAGGGTTTGCCATTGGTACAGCTAAAGCCTATTTCAAGGGCAACTCCAAGGCGATCGCTGAGGGGGAAACGGAAGGAATGGCAAAGGTGATTTTCCGTGAAGATACGGGGGAACTGTTGGGGGTGCATATTTTGGGCTTACATGCCTCAGATTTGATTCATGAAGCGGCAGGCGCGATCGCCAGAAGGGAGAGTGTGTATAAATTAGCCCATAATGTCCATGCTCATCCCACTCTGAGTGAAGTTCTGGATGAAGCTTACAAAAGAGCCGCCCATATGCACTAGAGCTACAGAAAAGCTCTATGGGTAGTACTGAAAAAACACACCCACCGCCCCTCTCCCAGAAAACCCAAGCACGATTTTTTAATCAGGAGTTTGGTCTGAGTTAATGACATTTATGCAAGAGGTCTATTACATCAAAAGGGCTGAACTTCCGTAACAAAACTTAACATTAGGGGTCAGATTTACCCTACCACAGGCTCAACCCCTAAGATTTGCATTAAAGTACAATGCCTGCCTATTTCTATCGGTAAATATGGTTTAATACCATGATGCTTACACCCCTTAGAAAAGGTATATATATCAACGCAATAGTGTTGCATGTTAAAATTTTAAGACTTGGTGCCCAAATATGTATTGATGTGGTGATACTCCTGTTTGTTGACATAATTTTATTAATACAGAACAAGCCCTTCATTTAAGTGTATCCCGATGAGGACAAACAGTTGAGAATCCAAAACCAGATAATATTTTGGGGCAGAAGTTTTAGCAAGGGCTTGGTAAGTTGCCATAGGGTCAGTTTTTTTCTCAGAGCTAAGATATCACTTCTAGCTACTTTTTTTCTACCTTTTTCCTGACATTCAACACTTCTGCCATCTCTGAGCTTGGATGTAGGTAGTTGGTAGATTGACTGCAGTTTAGTAAAATTAAGGGGTATAACCTGGGTTGGCTGACTGGTAAAGCAAGCGGCTCATAATCGCTCACATGCAGGTTCGATTCCTGCACCCAGGATTAGATGCGGTCAGGGAGACTCGAACTCCCACGGTTGCCCACTACCACCTCAAAGTAGCGCGTATACCAATTCCGCCATGACCGCAGGCAGTAGATAATAATAGCATGCTTTGTGCAGGTGTAGATGAAGTAGGTAGGGGCGCACTATTTGGAGCAGTGGTAGCCTGTGCGGTGATCTTGCCAGCAGATTGTGCCCCACAGTTAATTGCTTGGGGAGTAAAGGACAGTAAGAAGTTGTCCCCCCGCAAACGGCAGGTATTGGCGACTCAGATTCAGGAGCTGGCGATCGCATGGGGGATCGGTACAGCCACCCCTGCGGAAATTGACCAATTGAATATCTTGCAGGCAACTTTTTGGGCGATGGAACGGGCAATTATGGCACTCACCCCCCGACCTGAACACATCTGGGTAGATGGCAATCAGCCGATCCCTTTTCGTTTAATCCAACCCATTCCCCAAACAACAATCATCAGAGGCGATAGTAGTAATCTGAGTATTGCCTGTGCCAGTATCCTTGCCAAAGTATGGCGCGATCGCCTCATAGAAGCATTAGCCAAGGACTATCCCCAATATGACCTAGCCCAAAATAAAGGCTACGGCACTGCCAAGCACCGCCAAGCGATCCGTGAATATGGCTATACCCCCCTGCATCGGCACAGTTTTCGGCTGGCTCACTCTGGATAATCAAATACTGCCCGTATAAATGTTAGTAATTCAACCCCAAATCCTTGATAGAAAGAGATTTCTGAGTTTGGGATTACAGGGACAACACCCATTTGCTCGCTCTTGATGGGTGAGGGTTTGTAATTATCTCAACGATCGGGGTCTATGGCTAATTCTCGCAGTGTGCGGGTGAGTTCAGCTAGTTTAGCTTCACTAATCTTTCCAGTCTTTCCATCGGGCTAGGTCAAGTGGTTCAGCTAATATATCCCTCCTCTGCCACTAAATCTCTGTCTCTGGCAGGACTCACCATTGGGCAAATATAACTCCAGTTCCTGCCCTGCTTGCCACTCAAACTTCACACCCAACCTCGGACTCACCCAATTACTCAACTCAGCTATCCTATTCAACCTGTCCCTCTCTCTGGTAACCTATCAATTCTTTGCCTCTGGGCCACTCCTCCACTCCATACCGCAGCTGGGCCTCTGGTGTCTTGTTGCTGTCAGACAAAATCTCCAACCCTACCTGCGGTGGTATATTCTCTTCCTTGTGCTGAATGTAAGATTTTCTCGTTTCCTTCGGTCTGCCGAAGGGTCACAGCGAGGGGGATCGGCTGGGATACCACAGCAAATCCGCTGCCACAAATACTGGTGGGTCATCGGCGCACAATCGCTCCAAATTTTCTGGGATGAGCAGATCCATTCGTATTGCAGGGTGAATTCTGCCGTGGGTTGTCCATCATAGCTGGGATAGATGGGGCTGCGGTGGAAGTATGGGCAACTCCTTATAATTAATTTTCGCAGTTTCTACTCGCTTCCGCTAGGCTACTGCAAGATTGAGGAAAATTTGGCAATTTATCCCTTACTGGGTAGGTAGGTTGGGGACGGAATTGTTAAGATGTTGAAGACAATCTTTAGATTTATCTATTTTTAGCCCTTGCTTGAGCCTATGCCTAGCTATTTTGACCTCGATCGCTACGATATTGATGCAATCACTAGGTATTACCGTCCCCAGTTTTTGCGGGTGTGGTGGCGATTTCTAGGGATCTTTGTGCCTTTGCTGTGGTTTATCTGCAAACTGCGCTGGGATGCTTGGCGGGGGAAATTGCAGGCTCATGCCCCCATGCGCGCAAGGGAAGCGAGGGAGTTACTCACTAGTTTGGGCCCTGCCTTTATCAAAATTGGGCAGGCTCTCTCAACGCGCCCCGATATTATTCCGCCTTTATATATGGAAGAGATGGCTAAACTGCAAGACCAGTTACCGCCTTTTGCCAACGATCGCGCCTTTGCCTGCATCAGAGAAGAATTGGGGGCTGATCCCCATGTGCTCTATCAAGAAATATCACCTGCGCCGATCGCTGCTGCTTCCCTAGGACAGGTCTATAAGGGCAAACTGCCTACTGGGGAAGTGGTAGCAATTAAGGTACAGCGACCAGATATTTTGGAAGGTATTGCTTTAGATATTTACATTCTGCGGGGGCTAGCGGTCTGGCTGAAGCGGACTTTCAAGTTCATTCGCAGTAATTTGCCTGCGATTATGGATGAGTTTGCGGGGCGGATTTTTGAGGAGATGGATTACACCCATGAGGGGGCGAATGCTGAACGGTTTGCTGAATACTACGGGCATCTGCCCAATATCTATGTGCCGAAAATCTATTGGCAGTACACTTCGCGGCGGGTGCTGACTATGGAATGGATCGATGGCATCAAACTCACTGATTTGGAAAAAATCAAAAATGCAGGCTTTGATAGTCGCAAAATTATTGAAATTGGAGTGCAGTGTTCTCTCCAACAGTTGTTGGACCGAGGCTTTTTCCATGCTGATCCCCACCCTGGAAATCTGCTGGTGATGAGAGATGGCAGACTGGCATATTTGGATTTTGGGATGATGAGTGAGGTGTCTGCTGAACAGAGATATGGTTTGATTGAAGCGATCGTCCACCTTGTGAACCGAGATTTTCAGGCTCTCTCGCAGGATTATGTCCGTTTGGGTTTTCTTAGTCCGCAAGTAGATTTCAATAGTATTACTTCAGCATTGGCAAAGGTGTTCAATCCTCCGCCGGGGCAGAGTTTGATCGAGATGAATTTCAAGAATATGACTGACCAACTCTCGCAAATCATGTTTGATTATCCTTTCCAAGTGCCTGCCTATTATGCTTTGATTATTCGCTCCCTAGTTACTTTAGAAGGGATCGCACTCAGTGTGGATAAGGATTTCAAGGTGTTGGCGGTGGCATATCCCTATGTGGCACAGCGACTGCTAGTGGATACTACCCCTGAGTTACGGACTGCCCTGAAAGAGTTGTTATTCCGTGATGGCGAATTTCGCTGGACGCGCCTGGAGAGTTTGTTGACTAATGCCCGCAAGCATACTGACTATGACCTGCCGACGGCAGTAGATAAGGTAGCGGATTTTCTCTTGTCCGATCGCGGTGAGTATATGCGTCATCTCCTTGTGCAGGAACTTGTAAGGGAGTTGGAATTGATTCCTTCGGGCGACCACACCCTTCCCCAGAGACTCTGGCAGTTGTGGACAATTTTGGGCAAGGGACAGGCACTGCAACCACTCCAGATTTTGCCCAATATGCTCCCCATCGTTGGTAAAATTCTCTCTAAGCCAGAAACCCATCAACTGGGGAGTGAAATTCTCATGCAGTTAGCCCAACGGGCGATCGCTCGCTGGTTACGGGAGATGGCACTCAAAGACGAAGCAACCGCCCGACTGTCCCCTCGTCAGGTCTTGAATGGTAGAACATGGTAGTCTAGGTAAGCTTTACGGGATCAGTGCTGGTACAGGGGATCCTGATTTGATTACGATCAAGGGCTGGAAAGCGATGCGGCAGTCGGACATAGTGGCTTATCCTGTGGGGCGCATTGGTCAGCCGACTGTACCCGAGGTCATCGCCTGCCAATTTATGCAAGGACATCAGCAAAAACTGCCCCTGCCCCTGCCGAACACGCCCACAGCGGGCATTGTCAGGACGGCATGGCAAACGGCAACCATCAACATTCTCCAGTACCTCAGACAAGGGAAGACTGTGGCTTTTGTGGCGGAAGGGGATGCTAATTTTTACAGCCCCTTTGCCTATGTCCTGTTGGCAGTGAAACAGAAACAGCCGGAAATACCTGTAGAGGTGATCCCGGGTGTGAGCGCCCCCAGCGTTGCTGCCTCCTTGGCTGGTATTCCCCTCACCACTTGGTCAGATAAATTGATTATTTTCAATCAGCTGACCAACCTCAGCGACTTGGAAGATGCGATCGCATGGGCAGAGGTAGTGGTGATCCTAGAGGTGAGCCATATCTATCGGGAAGTATGGCAATTGCTATGGCGCTACCGACTCCTAGGCTTTAGTCATGTGATTGCCATGCCCCACCAGCACTGGTCAGATTTAACGGATTATCCCCTCTTGAATTTGCCCCCTTTATCCCTATTGATTGTCAGTCGCACCGATGCTTACTCCCTCCTCGGCTATTGAGCCTCCCGATCGCAACTGCGATCTGGATCAGGCGGATTTTGCCCTTGTGGTAAAGAAGGTTCTGCCCCTGGACAAAGCCCAAACCATGGCAAAGTTTTTTGGACTCCTGGGGGATCCCAATCGCTTGCGCATTATTTCGGCTTTAGCTGTACGGGAACTATGTGTACATGATATTGCTAAAGCCGTAGGCATGAGTGAGTCAGCGGTTTCCCACCAACTCAGGGTATTGCGCCATATCCGTTTGGTAAGCAGTCGCAAGGAAAAACGCAAGGTCTATTACCGCCTGCTCGATCACCATGTTATTGACCTCTACCAGGCGGTAGATGCCCACCTGGACGAAGCGGACTAGACCGATACTTGGGGTTTGGGCTGCAGAGCGAGAAAGCTGAGGATGCGATCCCGCAGTTGCGGGTTAGTCATGCCAAGGGTTTGGTAGGACTGTTCGGGGGAAGCGTGTTCCACTAGAACATCAGGCACCCCGATCCGCTGTACCCGACAGGTAATGGCCCGATCCATCAATTCTTCCAGTACTGCCGACCCAAAACCGCCCATCAAGCAGCCCTCTTCCAGGGTAACTACCTTGCCAATTCGCTGAGCGAGGGGAGCTATCAACTCCATATCCAGGGGTTTGGCAAAGCGGGCATTGATCACACAGGCAGACACCCCATGTTCACCCAACAGTTCCGCCGTTTGCAGGGCAGGATAGACCATTGAGCCGTAGGCGACCAATAATACATCCGTCCCTTCCCGCAGGAGTTCCCCCTTGCCAATCTCTAGGGGGGTCAGTTCCGCATCAGTACACAAGGGAACTCCGACCCCGTTTCCCCGGGGATAACGCATGGCGATCGGCCCTTTGTGTTGCAGACCTGTTACCAGCATTCTCTGCAGTTCTGCCTCATCCTTGGGAGCCATCAGCACTATGTGGGGGATGCACCGCAGGTAGGCAATATCATACATACCTTGGTGGGTAGGACCGTCTGCCCCCACGATCCCCGCGCGATCCAAACAGAAAAACACAGGCAGTTTCTGGATGCACACATCATGAACCACTTGGTCAAACGCCCGTTGCAGGAAAGTGGAATAAATGGCACACACGGGGCGCAGACCCTCACAAGCCATCCCTGCCGCTAGGGTAACGGCGTGTTGTTCAGCAATCCCCACATCGATGTATTGATCGGGCAGTTTCGCCTGCAATTTGTCCAAGCCTGTGCCTGTCGCCATTGCCGCCGTGATCCCCACGATCCGCCGATCTTTTTCTGCTAGTTTCACCAGTGTTTCCCCAAACACCTTGGAATAGCTGGGGGGTTTAGGCTTGCCCGAACTCTTTGCCTTGCCCGTCTCCAGATTGAAGGAATTTTGGGCATGGTAGGTAACTTTGTCCGCTTCAGCGTAGGGATAGCCCTTGCCCTTGGTGGTTGCTACATGCACCATCACTGGCCCTTTAATGATGTGGGCCATCCTGAAGGTGTCGATCAATTCCCGCAGGTCATGCCCGTCGATCGGCCCAATATAAGTAAAGCCCAGTTCCTCAAACACTGCCCCTACTTTGTTTTGGATCATGGTCAGGATCTTGATGTTATCTTTGATTCTTTCAATCTCAGGGCTGAGTTGTTCCCCCACAAAGGGAATGTTGCGAATTTGTTCCTCAATCCTATTTCTGAGAAACTTCAGCGGGGGACTGAGGCGCAGACGGTTGAGATAGCGGGGGATCGCCCCCACATTGGGGGAAATGGACATTTCATTGTCATTCAAGACTACTAAGAGATTTGTATTAGGTAGATGCCCCGCATGGTTGATCGCTTCCAGTGCCATGCCCCCTGTGAGTGCCCCATCCCCAATGATCGCCACACACTTGAAATTTTCACCCTTGAGGTCGCGGGCGATCGCCATCCCCAGTGCCGCCGAAATACTGGTAGAAGCATGCCCCGCCCCAAAATGGTCAAACCGACTCTCGCTTCTTTTTAAGTAGCCAGCGATCCCGCCCTGTTGCCTAAGGGTATGGAATTGGTGGTATCTGCCTGTAATTAGCTTGTGGGGATATGCCTGATGCCCCACATCCCACACCACCTTATCCCGATCCAGGTCTAGGGTCTGGTACAAGCCCAAAGTCAGTTCCACTACCCCCAGTCCAGGACCTAGATGTCCCCCTGTAGCGGCAACTGTCTGTAAATGCTTTTCCCTAATTTCCTGAGCGATCGCTTCTAATTGCTTAATACTTAAACCGTGCAGTTGATTGGGATGAGTAATTTCACTTAGATGCATAGCAGAGTGCCGAAAATAATGTCTGATATTCCAGTGTAACCCAGAGAATTAATATCAACTTACTCCGAATTAAGTAAATCTAAAATGCTATGATCTGGACACTTAATTAAATTCTGTTAAACCCTGTAAAAATGCATTGCTGGCAGTTACTTACTCCCGATCTAGTGCTATCTGAATCGGTGTGCGGGATCACCCCTGCGGTGATGGAAAAATATGGATTACAAGGCTTGATCGTGGATGTAGATGACACGATCGTCTGTAGTAGCGGCCAAGAGATTGCCCCAGAAATCAGAGCATGGGTTGCCAGTTTACAAACTCAATATCCCATCTGGTTAGTGAGTAATAACTTCAATGAACAGAGAATTCAAGCTATAGGGGAAGAGTTGGGCTTACCCTCCCGCTGTCGTGCCGCTAAACCGTCCCTAGGGGTAATCAGAGAAGTATTGCAAGCGATGCAACTCCCACCCGAAAAAGTAGGCATGGTTGGCGATCGGCTATTTACAGACATTGTGGCAGGCAAACGGGCAGGGATGTTCAGCATTCTCATTCAGCCTGTAACCAGCCCCCGTCCCCAAAATTGGCTAGCTTTAATCAAATTGCAGACCAAATGGATAAGGCAGTGGGAAATCTGGTTAGCCCGCAAATCAGGTGTCAAAATCTAAGAAACTGCCTGCGCCTGCCCGGGGGTAAAAAACGATCGCACCGACAAGAATGCGATCGCTGTGCCATTGAGAATGAGGAGAAGCTTGCTAGGACATGGCTTGAATCACATAGTCAAAATAGGGTTCAGCTAATTCCGCTTGGGACTTACTCAAAAGAGCAAGGGAAGCATCTTTCAAGCACCGCATAGAATCCGCCATGCCATTGAGGGGCACATTGAGGTTATTATACATTTCCCTGACACCGATAATACCAATCTGCTCGATCGGTTGTTTATCGCCAGCGAGGATGCCATAGGTGATCAGGCGCAGATACCAACCATAGTCTCTAAGGCATTGATTGCGCTGTCTTTGTCCGTAGGCGTTGCCCCCTGGGGCGATGTAGTCGGGGTGAATCTTCCACAGTTCGGCACTGGCTTTGCCAATGATTTTGCTTTCGTTTTCAGCGAGAATGGTTGCCACCTCGACCCGCTCCTGACCTGTTTTCAAGAATTCTCTGATGCTTTGCAGTTCGTCCCAGGTGGGATACCGCAGTTCATCATCGGCTTTGAGTAAAACTTGACTGATAACGCTCATATTTTTATATCTGCTTGGCTATGTACTGATACTTTAATTCCTATTGTTGATTTTATCAATGCTGAAGCACAGGATCGCAGTGTGGTATGATATTGCCCGCCGATTTTGTGAATGTGACTATGCAGTTTGCCCAACGCCTTGCCCAAATTCCCCCCTACCTCTTTGCAGAACTGGATCGCAAGCGGGATCAATTGGTTGCCCAAGGGGTGGACATTATCAATATGGGCGTAGGTGATCCCGATCGCCCCACCCCTGCCCATGTAATTGCGGCAATGACTGAGGCAATCAACGATCCCAGCACCCACAACTATCCCCCCTACCAAGGCACAAAGGCATATCGGCGGGCAGTGGTGGACTACATGGCAAGACGATTTGGGGTTACAGGACTCGATCCCGATACTGAGGTGGTCTCTTCCATTGGCTCAAAAGAAGCGATCCACAACACTTTTCTGGCCTTTGTAGAGGCAGGGGACTATACCTTGATCCCCGATCCTGCCTACCCTGTCTATCGCACCTCTACAATTTTTGCAGGCGGCGAGTTTTACACCATGCCCCTGTTGGCGGCAAATGAATTTTTACCAGATTTGACCAAAATTCCCGATGCAGTGGCGGAAAAAGCCAAATTACTGTGGGTGAATTATCCCAATAACCCGACTGGGGCATTGGCAAATTTGGAATTTTTTAGGGAATTAGTGCAGTTCTGTAAAAAGTATGAAATTCTACTCTGCCACGACCACGCCTATTCAGAGATGGCTTATGACGGCTACAAACCCCCCAGTGTCTTGCAGGTAGACGGTGCAAAGGACATTGCTATTGAATTTCACAGTTGTTCTAAGTCCTACAACATGACAGGCTGGCGGGTTGGGTTTGTGGTGGGCAACGCCATGGGGATCAAGGGTTTGTCCCAAGTTAAAACCAATGTGGATTCAGGGGTATTCAAGGCGATCCAGCAGGCGGCGATCGCAGCTTTTCAGACCAAGGAAGCGGATTTACAGGCATTGATGGCAGTCTATCAAAAACGGCGGGATTTAGTGGTAGAGGGTTTGAATTCTCTCGGCTGGCAGATCACTCCCCCCAAAGCTACCCTCTACGTGTGGGTGCCAGTCCCTAGGGGTTACTCTTCTACAGAATTTGTTACCTTTCTCCTAGAGAAATGCGGGATTATTGTCCCCCCTGGCAATGGCTATGGCAGTTGTGGCGAAGGCTTTTTCCGTATTGCTTTGACGGTAGAAGACCACAGAATCACAGAGGCCATAGAGAGAATGCGCCAAGCAGGCATTAGATATGGAACCCAAAATTAAATTTGTTATCCCTCTTGCCAGAAAGGGAGATGAAAATTTTGTCCTTGGGATCGCCTGCACTTGTCCTAAGATTATGATCTAGATAAAGCTAGATAAAGTTACTCTTCTAGAATTACTTAGATTTGGCAAGAAATAGCATTCTTATACTTCATCCCAAGCAGGGTTTTCAAACCTATTTAGGTAAATGTTTATGCTCAGAATAAATAGGGGTGGGGGATCGCTTGGTTTGTTCTTAATGCTTTTCATCTTCAGCCTTATTAACTCCAATGTTTTGTTTTCCCGACTTACTGAATTTTCCAGAAGAAAGAGTAGCTGTCTGGGTGTTAATTATATCACTCTGGGAACTCTGTTCTACAAAAACTGCTTAACACAATAATTTACAAAACACTGCGACTATCTGAGGAGAATCTAAGCGATCTGCCACCTGTGTTCAAACTGTTGGATTCTTTATAGCTGTGGGTAAAGTCAACAGGTCAGCCAACCTACCTTTTTATCTACATTGGGTTATTCATCTTGCCTGTAATATGGTTAGTGAAGATTGGCTTATTTGTTTTTCCGCCTGAGGCTCTCGGTTGGACTTTTATTTGGCTTATTTACATCTGTTTACTGCTTGCTTTTCTTTACTGGTTTATACCTACCTTTTATTTCCTTGCTTCAACCATATCAATACTTTTGCCGATGATTCCAATTGCCGTATTTACGGCAATTCTGTTGCCAGTATTTCCAGTATTTATCACTGTAGGTATGGGCATGCAACCTAAGAGTCCAATCAGCCCAATGTTAGAGGTTCTACTTAACCTTTTAGCGGTATCTACTAGCTTGCCTCTCATAGGTTGGATTGATTGGCTAATTTTAGGCTTTTGTGTGCCACTGCAATTAAGTAAACCGGCCCCACTGGGTCTGCTCAACTTTATCCCTTTCATGTATATGCACATCTTGGCATTGCCATAGCAATCTGCCCAGGAAATCGTACTAAAGCAAGATTAAATTATTTCCCTGATATAATTATAGCTAGTAAAAACATACCACCCCCTACCCTGATGAACAGAACGTATAGCTTGGGGACGGTTGGCTAGGGTTGGAGCTGCCTTTGCCCTTGCCCTGGTGAGCACGTTCATATTCAATCTGCTATTCTCTCTACTTTACTAGCTCAAGAAGGACTTGCTCCAGCACTTGGGGCATTTTTTATAGTTGCCACATTTGCAATCTTGTTGCTATTGCTTATTATATTTTTTGCTCTTTGCTTGCAGAAAATAGCCCGTAAACTAAGGATAGAACCTGCGTGGCTGGCTATGTGGTTATGGGTCAAAGCCGCTGGCAAGGAAGACTGGTGGGCTGTCCCCCTTACCCGATGGAATAGAAGCCATTATTTTTGGTTGGTATTTATCTACTCTTTGAAGTGCCTCGCAACCTAGACAAATCCCCTTGGCTGGCTCTATGGAATCTTATAGCAGGACCGTTCATTTACTGGTCTTCCATATCCTCAGACTAGGTTTGCTGGTTTTCGTATCCAATGGAACAGGTTTGTGCTACCCTAGTTCTCCATGCCATGGCAAGTAATCACGGGTGGCGTAACCGCACCTTTGGGTTTTGTAGCGGGGGGCATCACGGCGGGGCTGAAGCCGTCGGGTGCTCCTGATTTGGCGTTGATTTACTCGGCAGTGCCAGCGGTGGCGGGGGGAGTATTTACTACTTCCTGTGTGCGCGCCGCCTGCGTAGATTTTTGTCAAGAAAGGATCAAAAATGCTGTACCTGTGCAGGCGATCCTGTGCAATGCGGGTCAGGCAAATGCTTGTACGGGGGCAGAAGGCTGGCGCAATGCGATCGAGTGTGCAGAATTGACCAAACAAGCTCTGCACATTGACACTGAAGTATTGGTGGCTTCTACGGGGATCATTGGCAGACAGTTGCGGATGGACTTGATTCGCCCCGCTATTCCCAAACTGGCTCGGTCTTTGAGCAAAGAGGGGGGGGAACTGGCTGCCCGTGCCATTATTACTACTGACCTAGTTACCAAAACGATCGCTATTGCGCAGGAAATAGAGGGCAAAACCGTGAGAATGGGGGGCATTGCCAAGGGATCGGGGATGATCCACCCCAACATGGCAACCATGTTAGCTTTTGTTACCTGTGATGCCCAAGTATCTGCTCCCCTGTGGCAGGAGTTGGTGAGGCGAGCCAATCTACTCAGTTTCAATCAAATTACGGTGGATGGAGATACCAGCACCAACGATATGCTCTTGGCACTAGCAAATGGACAGGCAGGGAATGAAGCTATTACGGATGTGGAAAGTAGTGCGGCTCAGCAGTTAGGTGCAATGCTGAACCATGTGTGCATTGAACTGGCGAAAAAGGTGGCAAGGGATGGGGAAGGAGCTACCTGCCTGCTGGAAGTAACGGTTACAGGTACAGACACAGATGCCCAAGCCAGACAAATTGCCCGCACAGTCGCCAGTTCTTCTCTGTTCAAGTCGGCTGTGTTCGGGCGCGATCCCAATTGGGGTAGGATTGCCGCCGCCTGCGGTCGATCGGGTGTCTATTTTGACCAGAACCAATTGCACATCCAGTTAGGGGATTTTGTGATGATGACCCAAGGTACACCCCAAGAGTTCGATCGCCCCTCTGCCAGTGCCTATCTTAAGAGTGAGTTCGTGCAAGTGTTCGTGCAAGTAGGGCAGGGTAAGGGTACAGGTACAGCATGGGGCTGTGATCTCAGCTACGACTATGTGAAAATCAATGCCGAGTACACTACCTAGCTGGCTGTGTTAGCATAAAGATAGCTGTAGAGAGAGATGTATTTATGCTGTGCAAAGGTAAGAGTAATCTAGCAAAAGCCGTGCGAGCCTATCGGGATTTCAACTTCAAGGCTGGCTTGCTGGCAGACAAAGCGGTGCGCTTGCTGGGTGTGCATAAGTTTCCTTTGACTAAGCCACTTTATAAAGTTGTGAAGGTGGCTGGTTACGGCAATGTTGCCCTTGCTAGTATTGCTCTAGTGTTGTTGGAAGATTAAGGAGGGGGGTAACTATGATTACCTTGACTGCCTCGGCGATCAACCGAGTTCATGCTTTGCAGGTACAGCGCAATACTACTGCTCCCCTGCGGGTGGGCATCAAAAGGGGCGGCTGTTCTGGTCTCTCCTATGTGATGGAATTTGCGGAAGAACTGCGGGATGGGGATGTAGAATATGACTGCAATGGTGTGAAAATTGTCGTAAATAATGAGAATCTTCCCCAACTGCAAGGCTTGGAACTGGACTACACCGAAGATTTGATGGGTGGTGGCTTCCGTTTCCGCAATCCTAATGCTTCTAAGTCCTGTAGCTGTGGTACTTCCTTTGCTACCCCTGTAGATAAGGGCACACCTGTCAGTTGCAGTTAGGGATATAGTTCTTGTAAAGAACTCTAGGACATTTGTAGCCCCTCTCCCATAAAGGGAGAAGGGAGGGAGTCTTTTACCCCTTGACTATGTTTCAACAGTATTGCGTAGTGCTGGAGCAAAGGCATGTAGTGTTGTTTTATGTAAAAATGAGACGCTATTAAACTGCCCTTTAGGGTGGCAGGGGCCCAAGCTACTCCCCTCTCCCTCTAGGAGAGGAGTCGGGGGTGAGAGCGAATACAAAACCGATTGACTATAAGTTTTGTACGGAGGTTCAACGCTTTGGGGGAAGTCCCTTGTTTTTGAGGTTTGCCCAAAGGAGTATCGTACCGCTTTAGTTGCTGGTACTACCGCTGAGAGTGCGCCGCTTAGTAACCATGCGGAAGGCTTCGATGCTGTCCCATTCTTGCCAATCGTTGAATTTGCTCACGCCTACACCGCACTCAAATCCTGTCGCTACTTCTTTGACATCATCTTTCATGCGTTTGAGGGAATCCAATGTGCCTTCAAAGATCACTTCTTTGCCTCTTCTGACGCGTAATTTGCAGTTCCGCTGGAGTTTGCCCGATTGCACATAACAACCTGCAACTTTGCCACTGCGCCCCACAGGAAATACTGCCCTCACTTCGGCGATCCCCAGTTGTTCTTCTACTAGTTCAGGTTCTAGGAGACCTTCCATCGCTCCTTGGACATCTTCTAGTAGTTGATAGATGATGTTGTACTCCCGAATATCTACGCCCATCTCATCGGCGGCAGCGCGCGCTCCTGAAGCAAGACTGGTGTTGAAGCCCAAGATGACGGCATCGCTGGCGGCGGCAAGGGCGACATCATTTTCGGTAATCTCCCCGGGGGCGGCAAGTAAGATACAGAGTTGAACTTCGTTTTGTGGGAGTTGTTTTAGGGCGGTGGTGATCGCTTCTACTGAACCTTGCACATCGGCTTTGAGAATGATGTTGAGTTCTTTGAGTTCCCCTTCTTGGGCACGGGCGGATGCTCCGCTCAGACTGATGCGCCGTGAAGCTAGAGCTTGTAGGCGATGCTGACGGCTGGTGTTGGCGCGATCGCTGGCAATTTGGCGGGCTTGTTTCTCATCGGTATAGACTTCAAATTCATCGCCTGCATCGGGGACATCACTCAAGCCGAGGACTTCTACCGCAAAGGAGGGGGTGGCGGCTTCTACACGGTTGCCCCGATCGTCCACCATTGCCCTTACTTTGCCAAAGACTGAGCCTGCCACAAATACATCCCCTACCCTGAGGGTGCCGTTCTGGACAAGGAAGGTGGCAACGGGGCCTCTGGCTTTGTCGAGGTGGGCCTCAATCACTGTGCCTTTGGCGGGGCGATCGGGATTGGCTTGCAGGTCTTCTACTTCGGCGACTAAGAGAATCATCTCTAGGAGGGTGTCGAGGTTTTGCCCACGGATAGCGCTGACGGGTACCATGATGGTGTCGCCGCCCCATTCTTCGGGGACTAGGCCGTATTCTGTCAATTCTTGGCGGATGCGATCGGGGTTGGCTTCGGGTTTGTCAATTTTGTTGATGGCGACAATGATCGGCACTTTGGCAGCTTTGGCGTGGCTGATGGCTTCTATGGTTTGGGGCTGAACGCCGTCATCGGCGGCAACTACCAGTACGGCTATGTCCGTAACTCTGGCACCGCGGGCTCGCATAGCAGTAAAGGCGGCGTGCCCGGGGGTGTCGAGGAAGACAATCTGTTGTTTACTGCCGTTCTGCTCCACATCCACATGATAAGCGCCGATGTGCTGGGTGATCCCCCCTGCCTCCCCTTGGGCGACTTTGGTTTTGCGGATCGCATCCAGGAGGGTGGTTTTACCGTGATCCACATGCCCCATGATCGTAACTACGGGTGGACGGCGGTGCAGGTTTTCCAAGTCCGTTACATCCAACATTTCTGTGGTCTTCTTGGCGGCGGACTCGGCGGCTACTTCTTCCACTTCATAGCCTAGGTCAATGGCTACCTGTTTGGCAGTGGCTACTTCTAGGGATTGGTTGATGGTTACCATTACCCCTTTCATGAACAGGTTGCGGATAATTTCGGTTTCGGGCACCATCAGTTTGGCGGCAAGCTCAGCTACGGTCAGGGTGTCGCTGATCTGGACTTTGGTGGGTTTTTCGATGGCAGGTGCAGGTTCAGGGGTGCTATGCCGCTCCCGATGGGTCTGGGTGCTTTTTTTGTGGGGTTTGCTGGGGGTTTCTGTCCTGCTGTGGGGCTTGGGTCGCTGATTGGGACGCAGAAGGGAGAGACTGACTTGGGTGGTGTCTTCTTCCTCTTCATGGAAAAAGTAGTCGATGTCCTCTTCGTCGTCTTCGTAATATTTGAGGTTGCGTTTGCCTTTGCTGCGGCTGGCACGCTCCTGTAGTTCTAGGAGTTCGCTGTCGTCATCGCTGGGCTTGCCTTTGCTTTTTTTGCTGGTTTTGGGTACGGGGCGATCGAGGAGGGTGGGAAATTCCATCACTGATACCGTATCCTCAGGGACGGATTGGGTCTTGACTTCTTTGGGGGGGGTGGGACGGGCGGGCGGAGTGGGGCGCAGGGGACGGGGCGGATCGCTAGGGGCAGTGATACCCCGATCGAGCATGACCGCATCTTTGACCGGTTTGGGCATGCGTGAGGGCAGTTCGGGGCGATCGGGCTTTTTCAGGACGGGTTTGGGGGCAGTTTTTTCACTGACAGGT
>JBKBMU010000011.1:68566-99993 GCA_046295715.1 Pseudanabaenaceae cyanobacterium | reverse complement strand
GAGTAGGATTCAATGATCAAGATCAGAAAATACTTAGAGCTAATGCAGACTGGGGACAAGCTATTGCTGAAGAAATGGCAACGCGGTTTTACGACTATATGGGCAAAGACAAGGAAATGAATGCAATTTTACATGCAAAAGAAGGTCGTATTCACAATCTCAAAAAAACTTTTTGTCAGTGGTTTTATGAGATGTTTACAGGGATCGATATGTGGGGACAAAAGTATGCTGATTCGCGCTGGCGGATCGGGCTAGTGCATGTGAAGATTGGCATTGGCCCTCAGCATGTGGTGCCGGCAATGGCAGTTGTGGTGAATGCCGTGCGGCAAAAATTCCGCCAAGATGGCAAGTCTGAAGCCCTTGGCGATGCCCTTGGCAAAATTTGCATGATTGACCTTGCGTTTATTGAGCAAGCCTATGTCGAGGTATCCGCGCAGGCGGTTTTGCGGGAAACGGGCTGGACAGAGGGTTTACTCAGACGCTTGATCACTACTGGTGCAGGTAGTATGTAGTTCCTATTAATGATTCAGGAGTAAGAATTATGATCAATGTTAATGCCATAGAAAATGCCCTTGCCAAGTTTTGTAACAATACTAGCAATGTGCAAGGAGCAGTGCTAGTTTCTCCCGATGGTCTGACCATTGCTACCAACTTGCCCCGTGGCATGGATGATGAGAGAGTATCAGCGATGTCAGCGGCAATGTTATCCTTGAGTGAACGCATTGGACGGGAACTCCAGCGGGGAAAGATTCAGCGGATTCTAGTAGATGGTGAAAATGGCTATGGTATTCTCACCAGTTGCACTCAAGAAGCAGTTTTATTAGTGCTGACCGACCACGAAGCCAGACTGGGTTTGGTGAATTTAGAAGTGAAAAATGTAGTGGAAGAACTCCGGCAGCATTTGCAGTCGGGAAAAATCGTAGCGGCATAGTATTCTCTATATTCTTCTGAGGTAATTTAGATGCAAGTCATGCGAATTGTGGTTACGGGGGCGGTGGGTTCTGGTAAATCCACTTTTGTGCATACTGTGAGTGAAATTGAACCTGTGCACACGGAGCAATGCGCTACGGATGCTACAGCGGAGATTAAAGCCCAGACCACAGTGGCGATGGATTTTGGGAGGTTGCATTTTGGTAAGCAAACTTCTCTCCATATCTATGGCACCCCTGGTCAGGAGCGGTTTGACTTTATGTGGGATATTTTAATTCGCAAGGCTCATGCATTCATTTTGCTGGTGGCTTCCCATCGCCCGCAGGATTTTCGCTCTGCAAGGAAGATTCTCGCTTTTATGCGCTATCGCGCCAAGATTCCTTTTTTGGTGGGGCTAACCCATGCGGACTTACCGGATGTGTGGGCGCCAGAGGAGATTGCGATCGCTTTGGGGTTTGTCAACCCGGAGAACAGACCACCCATTTATCCTTTGAATGCGTTGGATCGTAGTTCAGTGGTGCGAGTACTAACAGCACTAATTCAGGAATACGCCAATTCCCGAAAAACATTACAAACTGCTAGTAGGAGTTGAGTATGCGCATCAATGGCTATCTTTCAGAGTTTTCTTTGGGGGAAGTATTTCGTTTCCTTGAGCAGGGGCGCAAAACTGGTTGTTTGGTCATTCGCCCTTTCACAGGCTATACAGGCTTCAAGGAGTACTACATCTTCTTCAAACGGGGGTATGTGGTTGCCGCCAGTGATAGTGACCAAAATCGTAGTTTGGAATGCATGATTGAAGACCGCCAGTGGTTGCGTGTCAATACGATTCAGCGGTTGCGATCGCTCTGTGCTAATAATACTTGCTTAGGTGTCTGTCTGAAAGAGAATAGGGCACTCAATGAAGAGCAGTTGAAATCCCTTTTCAAGCAACAAGTACTCACCCCTATTCCCCAGTTATTTGCTTTGCCTGATAGTTGGTTTGAGTTTAAGGGCAATCATCCCCTTCCCCTTGAGGAGATGACTGGTCTGTCGGCTTCACCGATGGATATTGCCTTAGTGGGTCTGCGGGTATTGAAGGATTGGAGGCCGTTATTCGATAAACTTCCCCACCCCCAATCAACACTCATGAGCCTACATTCGGGACAGCCACCTTATCATCTCTCTCGCCATGAATGGCAAGTGTGGGAACATATTGTAGGACACACTTCCATTCAACAAATTAGTGGCTCTCTGGGCATGGAGGTACTGGAAGTGCAAAAGATTGTATTTCGCCTAATGGTAGTGGGTCTAGTAGAGGAGATAGAATCTGTTTCAGGGATCAGTGAAGATGACACTCAGCCATGGAATGACCAAGAAGAAATAACACCATCTTTTCTAGACGGCTTACTATCATTTCTACGCTCTAAAGCCTAAAAGCTAATAAAGGAGTTATCAATGGAAAGATTTATTTGGGAAAATGTGCCTAAAACGGGAGTAGCCAGTATCGATGCCCAACATCGCGAACTAGTGGAGGGAATCAATGACCTTGCCGATGGGATCGAGGAGGGGCAAGGTACTGCGGCGATCAAGAAAATTCTCACTTTTTTGCAGTACTATGCGGAGTGGCACTTTGAACATGAGGAGGGGTGTGCCCACCGTCACCATTGTCAGCACATGGAAGCCCATCACCATGCCCATGAGCAGTTTAAGATCATGGTCAAGGAACTGAGACAGGAATATCAACAGAGCGGCGGTAGTGAAGAGATTGCTGTCAAAATTCATCATCTGCTGGCGGATTGGTTACTGCAACATATCATTAAAGTGGATTGTCCGATGGGAACCTATATTTGTCAGCAGAAAGAACACTTGCCATCAAGAGCTAACTAGCGTGCAGTAGGCTAGTCTTTCACTAGACTACACTCCACAACAAAATTACAAAATTATGAGTGAAGACCCTACTGAAAGAATTTTAGCGGCGATCGAGAATCTGCGGCAGAAACTCTGCACTGAACTTCGCCATGAAATCAACCAACTACGGGATGAACTGCGCAGTAAGTTCCGTCAAGAAATCCAAGCTCTGAGCGATCGTCTAGGTTGGGATGAACGCTTCTTTCAACTGAGCAAAGACACTCTCACCTTTACTGGGAATTAATTACTACAGCGGCTGTAGTTGCGGTACTTACCCCTCTGTTAGGCAAGTTTTGGATTCGCCAATGTGAATAAACTGCTCGATCGGTTTTTGACTGCTTGGTAGTCCCAGATTAACGCCAGTTCGGTTTAAGCAAAATTCTATAAATCAAGCTCTGCCAGTAAGTGAGACAACTAGTGGGATGTACCAGCTAAAGTCCAAAGCCTTACAGCTTGATGGTTTCTCTCCCCATCCCGAACTCAGGTCAGATTAACCCCAGTTCAGGTTAAGGAAAGTTGTGTAAGCCTTGCTACACGATACCGTTGAGACAAGCTCAAGGGATCCCAGGGCGACAGCCCCTGCTAGGGCTGGGGGTCAGATTTCTGAAGTCGAGTATTGCTTATGATACTTTCTTCTCTAGCGGCATTCCTACAGAAAAAAAGAGTTTGAGGGCAAAGCCTTAACTCTTACTCATGGCAGGGTAAGGGATGGACTTCCTGTAATTTTTTTGGCATGATTTAAGATGGACTGGGAATTACTGGGAATATGCAGGTAATTACTTTTTATCGCTTCCAAAAATTAGATCATCTATCTCATCTCCAACAAGCACTCTACAACCTTTGCGAGGGACTCGGCATTAAAGGCACGATCATTTTAGCTGCAGAAGGTATCAATGCTACGATCGCTGGCACAACTGAAAGCATTGAGAGATTCCTTGCCAATCCCTACTTTCCCAATCTAAGTTATAAGAGTTCCCCAGTTGCGGAATATCCTTTCCAAAAATTGAAAGTCAAAGTAAGGTCAGAGATTATTACCATGGGCAGACCAGAGGTAGATGTCTGTAAATGCACAGGTGTTCATGTGCCCCCGAAAGAATGGAATCGCTTACTGCAAGACCCTGAAGTCCTAGTTTTAGATACAAGAAATGAGTATGAAGTAAAAATTGGCACCTTCAAGGGGGCGATTAATCCCTATCTGGATGCTTTTAGTCAATTCCCTCATTTTGTGGAACAGAGGCTAAATCCAAAAGAGCATCGCAAAGTTGCCATGTTCTGTACAGGGGGCATCCGCTGTGAGAAAGCCAGTGCTTTGATGTTGGCGATGGGTTTTCCTGAAGTTTATCAACTACAAGGGGGGATTCTTCAGTACTTAGCTGAAGTGCCTCTGACAGAGAGTTTATGGGAAGGAGAATGTTTTGTCTTTGACGATCGCACCAGCGTAAATCATGACTTGCAAGTAGGGAATTATCAGGTAGTCAAAGGACAAGTGATAACCAAAAATCTAGCACTTCTTCCATAGGCAAAAACCAGCATTGCCCAAACAAGAGATAATAAAACTTTATAGAATATCCCAAATGTGTTCAACGCACATTCGTAAGAATAACCAGCATAGAGGTACGCAAAATTGACCAAAAACTGGGTCCAAAGCCTCGCCCTGATGGCTGGACTCAGCGTAAAGACTGCACAGACTAGTGCCTAGTGCATGTAGGGATGCTGTGGCGGAGTATACTTGGAAACTCATACGTAGGAACGAACGACTAGGCAGATGATCGCCCTGCTGTGAATGGGCAACCTGAAACAGGAAGTGATGTCGGTGAAAAGAATCCCCGTCCTTTTGAGTTGCTGGGAACGATAATTTTCTGAGAGAGAGGAAACACTCAGGGGATCGAGTTGATATTACGATTCCCAGTGAATAATCCTACCGTTAATTAGAGTAATTAGAGAATGTATTTCCTCCTTGGCAGTTTGCAACTGTAGTCTGCCTTGTGGATCAATTCCCATGTCTATGCCTGATAAAATTTGATCCTCCAATTGCACTTTAATTTTCTTTCCCCGCAAAGCATCTCTATCATTCCACTCTGCTACAAAGTCGGTTAATCCATTGCGCCTGAAATTATCACTCTTCCATAATAACTCCGATCGCATTTCTGCTAACAAACTCACATCCTCGGGCACATCTGCCACCAATTCATGCAGACTGATGGGATTGCCGATCGCCTCCGGGTTCTCAAACCTAGCACAGAGATTGAAGCCTACCCCCACGATCGCTCTTTCCCCACTTACCTCACAGAGAATTCCGCCCACCTTGCGGCAATCGAGCCAAATATCATTAACCCACTTCAACTGCAATTTATTCTGCAACTGAGGCACAAGTGTCTCCACCGCCGAAATTACCGCTAGACCTGTCACCAGACTCAAACCCGTGATGTGGGGGATCGCCATATCATCGAGAACAAAACTAGCCGTTAAAACTCCCGCTGGGGATAGCCACACCCGCCCACCCTGCCCCCTGCCCGCCGTTTGCCTGCGGGTAAAAACCACATCCCCATGAATCAACTCTGAACAATGGTCATTTGCCCATGCATTAGTGCTGGGACAAGTCTCAACAAACTTGAGCCAGAAGTACTGGAGTGACATGAAACTCCCTGCTAAACCACTAGTTTCTTGTTAGAACAGAGATTAGAGTAACCTAACCCAAACCCTTGATTAGAAAAAATTCTTGGCCAAGGGGTTGCCAGAATTTCAATCCCCGTTTGGGGAGAGGGGCTGGGAAGTCAAGGATAATACCACAGATTAACTTTGTCCACAGCGATCGGGCTTGAGTAATCCCCATGCCAAGAAAATACCTGCGATCGCCAGCCCTGCCATGACCGCAAACATGAAATTATATGAACCAAACCAGTCCCGAATTTGTCCTGCGCTCAGGGTGCCCGTCAGCGCCCCACAGCCGTAAGGCAGTCAAAACAATCCCATAATTTTGGCATACTGGGTCTCAAGGTGATGGTGGGAGCCATTGCCAGCCAGACCATAATTGCCTTGTGCAAACTACTCCTGAAAACTTACATTCTCCTGCTCTATTCCCCATAACTGTGCTCAGAGAAAGTCGCAATCCCAAGTCTGCCAGAGTGGGAAGTATGGCTTTATTCCTATTCCCTACAGATTTGCGAATCACCCCTGAAAAACACAAATTCCCAAGTGAGATCGCAGTGGCTTTACTTCCCTACCTTTTGATGGAAATGCTTTGCCTACAGGCAGTCCTAATAACCTGAGTTCGGTATGAAACTTATGCTGGCTAGTGCAAACCCAGCGGGTTACTTCCCTCTGGGGGTTCGGCTTATAGAACTGTTCTTAGCCCGAACTGACCTTAACATATTAACTTTTATAAAGATATGGGAACATAACTACAAAATTTTGACAGGATAGAAAGTCTCAGGGGTTTCTGTGGGGGTCAGCCACAGGAGGAAACGGGGAAAGTACGGTGCGAATCCGTCGCTGTCCCGCAACTGTGATGAACAGAGGAATTATCTCGTTCTCAGTCAGGATGCCCGCCTTTGAGTAATCCATCACCTAGTTTTCTGCGAGGTACGGAAAATGACTAGATTTTGGTTGCTACCTGCGGGTAGTTTGATTTTGTTTAGCTACTTGTCTGATACTTCTCTCTCACTGGCTCAGAATATCCCCCCTAGGGATGAGATTGAACTCACGGTTACTGAACAATTACTCAGAAGACCTTTGACTACTCCATTCAGAACGGAAGGTACTTTACGGGATTCCACTCGCCCCGCCTATATCATAACCCGTGAGGAGATACAGAATCAGGGAGCGAGAACGATTAGGGAAGCACTGCGCTTTCTGCCTAGCGTGAATGTAGATGGCACAGTAGGGACGGAAGTGAATGCTCTCTCAGGTGCATTCATCAGAGGTTCTAATACAGCGCAAGTATTGATTCTGCTGGATGGTCGCCCCGTCAATAACCTGGGGAACGGGCAGTTTGACCTCTCGGAAATTACAACTGAAATTGTGGAAAGAATCGAAGTGATTCCAGGGGGAGGTTCTACTCTCTACGGTTCAAGCGCGATCGGCGGGATTATCAACATCATCACTACGGGTACACCTGATAGGGCAGTTTATTCTGCAACTGCGGAAGTGGGTGATAATGGATTCAATAATCAAATTCTGACCGTGGGAGCGAAGGATGATCGGGTTGCCTTCCTAGTGAGCTACAATCGCACCCAAGCCCAGAATGATGCGGTCAGAGTCGTACCTGAAGCCAATTTTCGGGATTCTTTTCCCAATGGGGATGCTCTCTACAACAATGTGCGCTTTCAGTTCACAGTTACTCCCAGCGATCGCACTCTATTGCGATTGAATACTGCCTATTTGAGTAAAAATCAGGGTGTGCCGGGCGGTGTGCCTATTCCTAATCCCCTCAGTATTGGCGCATTCAATTCTCTCAATTCTATTGCCAGAAAATATACGGATCAACTATTAACTGATCTAAGTGTGGAGCAAAAACTAGGTTTGGGGGGCGATTCGGTACTCACTGCCAGATTATTTTATGACAGTCTCTATACTCGTTTCTTTGACCCGTTGGGGTTTGGCGCTCCTATCTTTGACGATCGTCAGACTTCGGTGGGGGCACAACTGCAGCATCGCTGGCAATTCGCTCCCAATCAAACCATAGTTTACGGATTTGACTATCGAAATACGCACAATGTACAGGAGGAATTTGGTGGCTTCTTTCCCAGCGATCCCCTCAGAGTCAATATCTCCCAGGGAGCATTCTTCGCTCAATACAGTTGGGCGTTTCTGCAAGGTTCAGCTCTAACTCTGGGGGTAAGGCAGGATTTCAATAGTCTAGTGAATGGCTCAGTTACTAGCCCAGCCATTGGCTTGAAGGTGGCCGTGGGAGATTCCACTACTCTGCGCGCCAATTATATTCGCAACTTCCGTGTGCCCACGGCAATCCAATTATTCTCACCTAATCCCTCCTTTTTAGGGAATCCGAATCTACTGCCAGAGATCGGCAACAGCTATGATGTGGGCATTGACCAGAAATTAGGTGATAGGGGACTCCTGCGCTTCACTTACTTTATCAATGAAATCACTAATTTGGTCAATTTCAAGGCTCTGCCTTTATTTCGCGGTACTTTTGAGAATATCGGGCAGGTGCGGGCGACTGGTGTGGAACTAGCCCTAGATATACAGATTGTCCCCAATCTCTTTCTCTCTGCCAACTACACTAATACTGATCCCCGCATCACAGACGATCGCAACCCTGTGCTCATTGGTAAAGAAGTCTCCTTTAGAGGTAGAGACATTCTCAATGTGGGATTATCCTACCGCACGGCTACAGGCTGGTTGGCAGGGCTATTCCTGCGCTCCACTAATACCGTGCCTGTGAATAACACCAATACAGAGTTTATCTCTGGCTATACCACTCTGGATGTGCATGTCCGTGTTCCCATCACTACAAATATCTCCTTCAATGGCACAGTGGAGAATATCTTCGATGAGCGATTCCAACTCTTCCCCGGTTTTCCCAATCTGGGGCGATCGTTCCGCCTAGGTATCAGTGCTAATTTCTAGTGGTTTTATAGACCTCCCTACCCCTCTCCCAGAGTGGGCGAGGGTTTACTACCCTGCCTCTCTCCCTGCGGGAGCACAGTGGCTGTCACGACATGCTCTACTCTCTGCTGCCCTGATAACCGCTCAAATCCGCCAATTCATTCAAACTGCGCAAACCAGAATACATACTGCCTTTAATTTCCCATGTGGGATAACCTTCTATGTTCTTTTGCCGACAGAGTTCGGGTTGAGCATTCGGGAAATTCGGGGCACATTCTATGTAGGGAACGCGATCGGCGGCTTGACCAAAGAGTTCCTTTTGTTTGCGGCAGAAGGGACAAGTGTATGCCCCATACATTTTGGCATTGATCTGTTGGAGGTGGTTGGCAAGGCGACCCGCAAAACTCTGATTGACCACAGCGGCTTGGGATTGGATGCCGTAGAGTACCAGGCTGCCTGTGATGGTTACGGCGGTAACGGCAAACCCTGTAAATGCCAACTGACCTACATCCTGCCAGCGATTGCCCAGTAGGGTAACTAACCAAATCAAGGTCATGGTGGTAGCAGAAGTGATGCAATATAGACAGGGCGTTTTCAAGACAAATGCCAGCAAATACATCAAATACCCACTAAACACAAAGGTAGTGGTAGCTACTATAAATTGTAAGAAAGAGGTAGTCTGACGCAGTTGGTCTTGTTGTCTGCCTGCTTCTGTAAATTTGGGAGCGATCGCCAGTCCAGCGAGGGTCAGGTAGCCTGCCATGCCGAAAATGGGCAAGGGGATGCCAAATATCTGGGCATATTCACTGCTGAGTACCAGATCACACCCTTCCCCTTGGGCATTGCAAAGAGCTGCCCCTCCGCCCAGATAGTGAGTGGCAGTGAGGTAGCCAGTCAAAATAGCTCCAAATAGCCCCAAAATCAGCACAATCACGGGGGACCAGCGCACTAGCCAGCTTTCTTGACGGTTTCTCAGACTGCGCATTGTCGACATAGATTTCACCAAATGATCCTGTTCCAAGGAAATTATACCCAGTCTCTAAGTCTAAGCTGAATGTTAGGATCAGGGGAGACAACAGCATGGGTCAATTAGGCAATGGTCAAACCAAGTAGTATTCTCATCGGCATTTTGATAGGGTTGGGGCTGGCGATCTACTGGGCGATCGCCCACCCTGTGAAGTTGGGTTTGGATTTGCAGGGCGGGGCACAATTGACTTTGCAGGCTTTGCCCAATCCTGAACAGGGGATTACGGAAATTACGCCCAAGGTGATGGAGTCGGCGCAATTTATTGTCAAACAGCGGATTGATGGGCTGGGGGTAGCGGAAGCAGTGGTGCTGGTGGTGGGCAATGATCAACTCTCTGTGCAGCTGCCCGGGGTAACTGACCCTGCCCAAGCGGAACGGGTGATCGGCAAAACGGCTCAGTTGGAGTTTCGTCCCCAAAAGCAAGGCACAGAGGCAGAACTGCGGGCAAGACAGATCGAGGCTTTTGAGTTGTCCCAGCGCTTGCGGCTGTTGCAGTTGGCTGGGGACAAATCCGATCCCAAGTTGATTGCAGAAACGGAGGCACAACTCCGCCAAAGTCGCTTGGCATTGAAAAATTTATTTGACAGTGTGGGCTTGACAGGATCGATGCTGAGGGATGCGGTGGCTTCCCCTAGCCCCGATGGCAATAGTTGGGATGTAAGTCTTTCTTTCAATGAAGAGGGCGGTAAACTCTTTGCCAAGATTACAGCGGAGGTGGCAGGGACGGGCAGGTCATTGGGCATTTTTTTGGATGATGAACCCATCTCCCTGCCGGTGGTGGATGTAAAGTTTCAGGGTACGGGGATCACGGGTGGTCAGGCACGGATCGAGGGCAGATTTAGTCTGGAGGCGGCTAATGAGTTGGCTCTGCAGTTGCGGGCGGGTGCTCTGCCTGTGCCAATTAAGCTGGTGGAAAACCGCACGGTCGGGGCGACCCTAGGGGCAGATAGCGTGCAGTCCAGTGTCTATGCGGGGGTAGCGGGCTTGGTCTTGGTGTTGATTTATATGGTGGTCTATTATCGCCTGTTGGGGGTGGTGGCAGATTTTGCCCTGTTGGCTTATGCAGTGTTTACCTATGCCCTGTTTAGCTTGCTGGGAGTGGTGCTCACCCTGCCGGGGATCGCTGGTTTTATTCTCAGTATTGGCATGGCAGTGGATGCCAATGTGCTGATTTTTGAGCGGACGCGGGAGGAATTACTGGCGGGGCGGAGTCTTTATAAGTCAGTGGAGGCAGGTTTCAATCGGGCATGGTCGAGTATTTTGGATAGTAATGTAACTACGCTGATCGCTTGTGGAGCGTTGTTCTGGTTGGGATCGGGTTTTGTTAAGGGGTTTGCTGTTACCTTGGCGGTGGGGGTCTTAACCAGTATGTTTACAGCAATTACTCTGTCCCGATCGCTCCTTTTGACTTTGATCTCTAACCCCAATCTGAAGAAGCCCCATTTGTACGGGGTCAAAAGTATTGGCAAGCCAGTTACCAGCTAGGGTAAAGACAAGGTTAATAGCAGGTTAATAAGTCCACCTTAAGGATTAAGATCAAGGTGTAGATTACGGTCGTAACCTATGCCTGTATTATCTGCTGAACCACTCAAATCCCTTAGTAGTGAGGTTTTGGGTACTATTTTATTGGTGGAAGATGAACCAGCTATTCGGGATACGGTGGCACTGGCCCTGTCGGATGAGGGATATCAGGTCTTGGTAGCTGTGGATGGGCAGATGGCCCTGCACCTGCTCCACAATTGCCCAAACCTAGATTTGGTGGTGCTGGATGTAATGATCCCCTGTATGAATGGGCTAGACCTGTGTCGGCTCCTGCGCCATGAGGGGAATGGGGTGCCCGTGTTGATGCTCAGTGCCCGCAGTGCGGAAGCCGATCGGGTGGTGGGTTTGGAGGTGGGGGCAGATGACTATTTGCCTAAGCCGTTTGGGATGCGCGAACTGGTGGCACGCTGTCGGGCGTTAATCCGCAGACGGCGCAATGATTATGCGGCGGTGGGAGTGGTGTATCGCTTTGAGGAAATTACTTTGTTCCCCCATGAGTGTCGGGTGCTGGTGCGGGGTGAGGAGGTGAATCTGTCCCCTAAGGAATTTCGGCTGTTGGAGTTGTTTATGAGTCAGCCGCGGCGGGTCTGGTCCCGGGAACAACTGCTGGAGCGGGTATGGGGGAATGATTTTGTGGGGGATAGTAAAACTGTAGATGTGCATGTGCGTTGGTTACGGGAAAAATTGGAGGCTGATCCCAGCAATCCCAGATATCTGATTACAGTGCGGGGTTTTGGCTATCGCTTGGGCTAAACATAGAGGGGCTTGAGCAGACGCAGGACTTGCAGGCTGATCTGGTGATAGAGGTTACTGGGCTGCAGGTGGGTGAGGGCGCCTTGGAGACGTTGTTCTAGATTTTGGAGATCCCTGGCGGCAGAGAGGAGGGTACGCAAGAGGCTGTCCAGATCGCGGCTTTTGAGGTCAGTCCAGTCCATGCTTTGGGGTTGCACATCCCCTGTGGCAGTAAAGAGCAAAATTTTCAGGCGCAGGGGGTTGCAGTAGCGCATGAGTTCGAGGCGGATGTCAAAGAGATCGGGTTTGGGGTTGGCAGTGAGGTTGTTTTCCGAGTCCTCTTCAGTTTCGGGGGGCGGGGTGATGGGGTCATAGCTGAGGGCGAGTTTTTCGAGGATTAGTGCGGCGATCCCTTGGTATTCACTGGGTTTGCTCGTGCCTTGTACCCGCTCTTCTAGGAGAAGTTTGAGTTTGGGAAAGCTGGGGGCAAGCTGGCGCAGTTCTTGGAGAAGGTCGGCGACTGATACCTTTTGTAGTTTCTGGGGGTCGTTTTCCCAGGTCTGGCGACAGGCGTAAATGAGTAGTTTTTTGATGCGCTGGTGCTGGAGGTCATGCTCGAGGGCAGAAATGGCTTGGGCTTGGGCTGAACTCACTCCATAGATGGGCAACATCTCGCTGTATAGGTTACTGGCAATGATCTGATACTGGGCTTGTTTGGCAGGGGCGATCGTGTGGACTGCGTGCAGGAGGGTAGCTTTCAACTGCTCAGGGCTGGGACAAATTTCATAGAGGGAGAGGAGTAGCTCCTGTACCACCATTTGTTCAAGGCGACGAGGATCGTTTTCAAGGATGCCAGTGCAGGCTAAACACATTAATTTTTTTACCCGCAGTTGATCAGGTAACTGCTCAATCTGCTCTGCAACTTGGGTGAGGGGCAGGGTCTCACTGGGTGCAGGCGGCGGGAGGACCAGTTCGGGTTTGGGCTGGGGCGGGCGGGGGGGGACTTTGGGGGGGGGGGCAGGAGCGGTAATTTGAGAAAATCTTGGATCAGTTCGGGGACGGTGCGGTAGCGATCGCGAAAATCCACTTTGACCATCCGTTCCAGCAACTCAGCCACAGGGGCACTCACTTCCACCAAATGCTGCCATTGCAGTTCGTGGGTGTCTGGGTGTTCAGGCAGATCCCGGGGAGGTACACCAGTCAGGGCTTGGATGCAGGTTACCCCCAAGGCATAGATGTCGCTGGCGTACTGCGCTCTACCTGCATACTGTTCGTTGGGCATATAACCAGGTGAACCCAGGGCAAGGGTAGATTGGGTCAGGGCAGTTTCATGTAAATTGGCCCTGCTCACTTCCTTGACTGCGCCAAAATCTATTAACACTAGACGATTGTCCGCCTGACGACGCATGATGTTAGACGGCTTGATGTCCCGATGGATCACCTGCTGACTGTGGACAAATTCCAGCACAGGTAAAATTTCCCCTAACAGGCTCAGCACATAGGCTTCCGATAGTTTCTTGCCCCTTCTAATTTCCTGATTGAGATTGAAGCCATGAATATATTCTTGGGCTAAAAAGAACTCTTCATCTTCCTCAAAGTGGGCATACAAGCTGGGAATCTGGTCATGTTTACCTAGGCGATAGAGGGCTTTGGCTTCCCGTTCAAACAAATCCCTTGCCATATCTAGCACTTCCTGCATTGAGGAAATGGGTTTGAGGTGTTTGATGATGCAGGGAGGCTTACCAGGCAAATGTAAATCTTCTGCCAGATAGGTTCTGCCAAAACCACCCCCTGCCAAGTGGCGTACAATTCTGTAGCGTCCTGCTAGTGTTTTGCCTAGCATCGATGGGCTTCCAGATCCCTCAAGGGAATATACTCCAGTGCCGCTATGTGAGTAGCCTCTAGGATAACAGGTGGGGCTACACCCGCCTGTTTTGCTTCTAACCAACGACTGGCACACAGACACCAGCGATCGCCCGGTTTCAGGCCCGGAAAGTAAGGCGTGGGTGTGGTCAGGTCATTGCCTTTAGACTTAGTGTAAGCGAGAAACTCTGCCGTAACCTCAGCACAGACCACATGTAGACCAAAATCCTCTGCTCCCGTATGACAACAACCGTCCCGATAAAAACCAGTCAATGGCGACATAGAGCAGGTCTGCAGTTCACCACCCAGCACGTTCTTTGCCATAGTTCCCATTGATAGCTCATTATCCTCTATTCTACTTTAGTTTCCCAGCTTAGGCGTTGTCTGCACAAGGGATAATCTTAACTGCAGTCAAGAAATATTTTCTTAATTTCATCTATATCTATAACTAACTATGGGGGTGTGGGATCCCAGAATTACTCTCGAAAATTCTTAACATCAATAGACCTCCTACGTATTTGGTAAGAAATTATATAGCCTGCCTAACAAGAATTACAACTTGAGCAGACCTTCTGCGCAAATGTCAGTAACCTAACCCAAACTTCTGATGGCAAAACTTCTTAGCTGGGGGTTGTAGAAGGTCCAGCCCCCGTTTGTTTTTTGGGAGAGGAGTTGGGCAATTGAGGAATCTGAGGCTTACTCGATCGGGGTGGTCATGATTTTTTTGAGAATTTCTAAGCCTTTTTTCAGGCGGCGCGATACGGTGACAACACTGATGCCAAGGGCTTCCGCTACTTCTTTGTAGGTGAATTCCCGTAAAAAGACAAATTCTACTACCTGACGGGTGCGTTCTTCTAGCTGTTCTAGGGCTTGCTGAAGGCGGAGGCTGTCTTCTTGGGCTAACTGAAAACTGCGATAGCGATGATCGGTGATCAGATCGCCTAGGGAGGTGGCTTGATCCTCACCATCGCCGATCTGGGTGTCGAGACTAATGGGGGTGCGGTTTTGGCAGGCCAGCTTGATTTCTTGCCATTCAGAGCTGGTGATCCCCAATTCCTGCAATAGTTCCTGTTCGGTGGGGTCTCTGCCATGTTGGGATCGCCACTTGCGGCAGATACTCAGTGCCTGCTCATGGAGCGCCAACCAACTGCGGGGCATCCGTAGGGTGGGACTTTTGTCTCTGAGATAGTGTTGAATTTCGCCGCGGATGTAAGGGATAGCAAAGGAACTGAAGGCATAACCTTTGTTTGGCTCAAACCGCTCGATCGCCCTAATTAAACCAATTGTGCCCACCTGCATCAAATCCTCAAAACTTTCTTGGCACTGATTGACCCAGTGATGTGCCTCTTTTCTGACCAAACCGATGTTGATCTCCACTAGCTGATTACGTAGGGGGATCGAAGGCTGGTGCTGATATTCCAAAAACAAATTGAGAGTAGTTTCTTTGATCTGTCTGGATTTGCGTTGCTGGCTGAGGTAGTTGTGTAAATAATCTTGAATACATTGGCGGGCATAATCACAAAAACTGTCGCCTAACTGTTCATCAAAATCCTGCAAAGCAGTGTCCAGGGCTTGCAGAGCGATTTGCCGTAACTCATTCTGCTCTTGCTGAGAACAGTAAGCGTTAGTGGAGAGGACTTCTAAAATCAAGTCTTCAAACTGAGCTAGGATGCGCCGACGCACTTCAGGGGAAGAAGTAGTGCGATATGTCCTCAGCACTTCCTGCTCCATGCATCGCCTCTATGGATGAGTTACAAGAGGCAATCTTACCATAAACCTGATCACCCCAAGCGATAAGCGATCAGGGCATAGAAGGGATCACCAAACAGTGCTAAAGGGTTAGGGGGGGTGGGGTAGGCAATCACTTCAGGTACAGTGAAACCATTTTTTACAGAGGCGAAATACTGCTTTACTAGTGCCACCCGACTCATTTCTGTGCCATCCCGCCACGCTTGGATCGCCTTTTGATAAAACATCCGATTGGAAAAGCTGACGATCGCAATGCCGTTGGGTTTGAGAATGCGATGGATTTCCGCAAATACCGCCTCTGGATACTGCAGATACTGCACTGAGACCGTATTCAACACTGCATCAAAACTCTGGTCAGGCAATGGTAGCTGGGGATTCTGGTTCAGATTCTGCACAAAAAAATGATGCAAGCGGGGGTTCTTTGCCAACTCCTCCCGATTCAAGCCGTGCCCCTCCACATGGGCAAACTCCATCTCCTCAGGCAAATGGGACACCCAACTGCTCATCAAGTCTAAAATGCGGGTGTGGGGAGAGAGGCGATCGCGGTAAAGCTGCGTAAGTCGCCTAATAAACTCTCCATCTACATGGGTGACAAAGCGTGGATACTCATAAAATAAAGCATCATCAGCCGGGTCTAGCTTACTGCGCTGGCTAGGGGTCAAAATCATAACTGGGCAGAGAACGCTAACCTGTATTATAAACTTTTGTTAAGCTAGCTCCCCGTAAAGATGACATCAGGAAATTTCTCTTGGGCTTCGCTCATGGGGCGGCGTTTCCCCTCCTGTTGCCAGAAGTTAATCACTTCAGTAGCACGGTTGAGCAGGTTAATACGGGTCTGTTCACTAATCCATGGTTTACTTTCTAGCTCAGCCCGCAGTTGCTCCCATGCGTCATCACGGGGCCAGAAAAAGTATTTAGTGAGGGGGCTAGTGCCTTTACCGACTACCTGATCGACAGCTAGGGCGACATTATTTTCTAGCCAGAGAATTTTTAGGACAAACTCAGCCAAATCGTTGTACCTCCTTGGGTCTAGAATGATCATAATTGCAATTTTTTACTTTAGCATGACTGATCTAACGGGGATTGGGCTAGTTCTGGATATTGACGGGGTAATCCGTGATGTGTCTGGTTCTTATCGGCGGGCGTTAGCAGATACAGTAGAGTACTTTACGGGTTGGCGGCCTACCCCCGTGGATGTGGACAAGCTCAAGGCTGAGGGCCTTTGGAATAATGATTGGGAAGCTTCCCTAGAGTTAATCCGCCGTTATTTTTACCAGTACGGCTCTGACTTGGAAACCCAGATTTTACCCAGCCTCAAAGAAGTTATCCTCTTTTTCCAGAACCGCTATCGGGGCACCAGTGTCCCTTGGGATGGCTATATTACCCAAGAACCACTCCTAGCTGATCCTGCCTACTTTGCCAGTTTGACCGAGGCGGGGATCAGGTGGGGTTTTTTCAGTGGGGCAACGCGGGCTTCGGCAGAGTATGTACTCGATCGCTTGGGCATTAAAGCACCAGTCTTGGTGGCGATGGAAGATGCGCCCGGAAAGCCTGATCCCCAAGGTCTATGGCAGGCGATCGCCAAATTAGAAAACCATTCCCCCCTAGTGGGTGTAATTTACGCTGGGGACACAGTAGCTGATATGCTCACCGTCAAACAAGCAAGACAGCAAGACCCCACTAGAGCATACATGGCCGTTGGCGTGATCCCCCCCCATGTGGAAGAGGCACGGCGATCGGACTACACCCACACCCTGCGCCAGCATGGAGCTGATCTGGTCATAGAGAATATTAAGGCACTACATCCCCAGTTTATCTCTGGTATAATGGATCAACTGTAAATGCGCTGGTGTAGCTCAGGGGTAGAGCACTCGCCTTGTAAGCGAGCGGTCGAGGGTTCAAATCCGTCCACCAGCTTAATGGGACGGGCTTGGGATTAGGTGGCGGTTGCCTTTGCTTCAACCTCTGTTCTAGAGCGGCAGAGGGGAGTAAAAAATATTTGCCAAGCACATGATCGGTCGGCGCGCTGTATAATTGTGAAATAATGACACCTAATACATGAATTGTTGCTAGCCAATATGTGTTACAAGTAACGGACCGATAGACTAATTCACTAGCTATGAGCATCTGTAAAAATGCGATCGAGGAATTGGTGATAGCTGAGACAGAGGCGCAGCTCAAACGCCTCAGTCCAGAAGTAGCCCAAAAGATTGACCCCAGCGATGTAATTGCCTATGCCCTCAATCGTTTACCGCCCATGTATGCCACTTCCCAGCGGGGGTGGACAGAACTGAGAGAGCGGGCCAGCAAGGCTCTGAAGACCCAGATTGAGAGTGCCGTACGCCATGCCTTAGTCAATACCCAAAAAGACCCCCTGCGCCAAGCCGATCCTATCCCCCAAGAAGAACTAGCCACCCAAGCCCGATCCCTCTTGCGCCTCCAAAAAATCCTCTGTCGGGACAATCTATCGTGGAAAGAAGTCCCTGACCTTGTGCAAGAGGCTCTGCGTGATCCCCAACTCTATCGCTCTTTGCGCCAACTCGGTACCAGCTATCTCAGCATCGATCGGCGCAGCGCTTTTACCGTCAAAAACTACCTCAAACGCCGTCAAGAAAAACAAAACCCTGCCGCTGTGCAACAGGAGACAAAGGAATTCAAGTCCTACATGTCAGGGGCAAACTACACTTACACCAATGTCCTAGAAAACTTAGTTACTACCTTTGCTGAACATAACCTACAACGATTGCCCCCTGCTATCCAGCAACAGATCAAAATTGAGGATGTGATTGCTTACACCCTCAACCGTTTACCACCGATGTATGCCACTAGCGGTCGGGGTGTACAGCAACTGCGCCAAAGAATCAAATCAGAAATGCTCAACGAAGTTTTAGGGGTATTGAAACAGGGCTTTACCAGAGTGATTCAATCCCCAGCGCGGATGCGCCTGCCACTACCGATGGAGCGATTCAATGCTGAACAAGAGGAAGCCCTGGCGCGCCTCAAACAGATTTTGGGTAGGAGTGATTTAACTTGGCGCAATCTGCCCGATGTGGTAGAGGAGATGTTGTTATCCCCAAGGGTACATACCCCACCCCAGTAATGGAATTTGCTCGCCCTGACTACGATCGTGCCCAACGCACCGGTTGCCCTGAAGTGGTACTAGGCATTGGCAAAACCCCTGCACAGATTGCCAGCATTTTAACTGCCCTGCACCAGAGTTCCTCCCTACCAGCCATTGCCACCAAAATCAGTGCTCCCGTTTTCAGTGCAATTCGGGCTGAGTTACCAGACCCCTTGCCATCTCAACTGACCTACTTTGCCACTGCCCAGATTTGTGCCTTGGGAGAATTGCCCCCCACCGATCCCCAGCGCGGTAGAGTGATTATCGCCAGCGCAGGCACAGCTGATATACCGATTGCAGAAGAAGCGGCTGTAACCCTTGAGCTACAAGGTTTTGCCCCACAACGATTGTGGGATGTAGGCGTAGCCGGCCTGCATCGTATCCTTGACCAAAAGGGGGTCCTAGCCACCGCCCAAGTAGTGATTGTAGTGGCTGGAATGGAAGGTGCTCTGCCCAGTGTCGTCGCAGGCTTGGTGGCTTGTCCTGTGATCGCTGTACCCACCAGTATTGGCTATGGGGCACATTACCAAGGTTTAGCTCCTCTCCTCGCAATGCTCAATTCCTGCGCTGGCGGGGTCAGTGTCGTAAATATCGACAACGGCTTCGGGGCGGCGATCGTAGCGATCAAAATCCTGCAACAACTACAGCAACCATAGCGATCGGGTTTAGACCTCCTGCTTAAATGTCAGGAATCTAACCCAAACTCCTGATTAGAAAAGCTCCTTAGCTAGAGGATCAGAGGGCTCCGGCCCCCGCTGGGGCTTTCTGGGAGCGAGGCAAAAATTATGACTGCTGTTGTGGAGAAAAATTTAAGAGTATCTGGATGACTACCCGTCATGAATTATACCCATGACAGGCGATACACCAACCCACAATGAAATGGTGGGGGTGTTAGTATTTAGCCTATAAACCTATTGCATTTTTGTTACAGCTCAGCGATTATAGATACCTGCTTTTACACCTCCCCCCAGAACTTCAACCTCCTCGGCAGGATACTGTGATGAATCCCTGGCGGAACCCTCTCTGAATCTACAGAAAGTACGATCGTGGTGAGCAATTTATTGCCTACTGTACTATTTTCCCAGGGTTCAGGAATATCTGTTGATTGGGCAGGAGCCAATTAAACAAACTGAGAATCAATGATTATTCAGGGCATATCAAAATCCCAGTGATACGATATCCTTAATATTCGTTGGAATTAATTTGGCTGTAGCTGAGCTATACGAAACGGTGGATATAAGTTTATGACTAGTACGGCAACTGTAGCTAAGGATGGCAAATTATCAGCTTTGGTGGCGGTGGTAGGAATCATTGCCGTTGCCATGTTGGCAGATATTTACTGGGGTTATCGTGGGCTGGCTCAGCAGGTTTTGTCCTATGCTCTGGGTTGCTTTGTGGGGGTGGGGGGACTGGGACAGCTGGTAGTACCTCTCCTACGGGCTATTAAGGCGAGGCAATTTATTCGGGAAGATGGGCCGCAGGCACATTTACAAAAGGCGGGTACGCCCACTATGGGGGGAATCTATGTAATCCCTGTGGGTTTGGTAACGGCAATGGTGGCGACTGGGTTTGAGCCTAGGGTCTTGGCAGTGAGTATGGTTACACTGGGGTTTGGGTTGGTGGGCTGGCTGGATGATTGGCAAATCCTGCGCAAAAAGTCTAATCAGGGCATTTCCCCCCAACTCAAGTTAACTTTACAGGGGGCGATCGGGCTGGCTTACTGTATTTGGCTGTTTTTTAGGGAAAATTGGCAGGATTTAACTACGATTCAACTGCCTCTCAATTTGACCTTATCTTTGGGACTGTTATTTTTTCCCCTTGCTTTGTTTGTAATTCTGGGCAGTACCAATGCCACCAATTTGACTGATGGACTAGATGGGTTGGCGGCAGGCACAGGGGCGATCGCCCTTTGGGGGTTGGCTGTTTTGCTATTTCCCCAGAGTCTATCTCTGGCAGTATTTTGTGGGTGTATGGCAGGCAGTTATTTGGGTTTTCTCTGGCAAAATCGCCACCCAGCCCAGGTGTTTATGGGGGATACGGGTTCCTTGGCACTGGGTGGGGCATTGGCAGGGGTAGCATTGGCAGGAGATGTCCTGTGGGGGCTACTGGTGCTGGGTTTGCTTTTTGTCTGGGAAGCGATCACGGTAATTCTCCAAGTAGCCTACTATAAGGCAACCAAAAATGAGCAGGGGATCGGGAAAAGATTATTTAAGATGGCTCCCTACCACCACCATTTGGAGTTGAGCGGTTGGCATGAAACCAAAATTGTGCTGGTGTTTTATGGGATCGCCTTCCTGTTGGTGGCTGTGGCTGTTAGTTTGAGTAAACTGTAGCTATGGAATTGGGCAAACTGCTACAGGCGATCGCGCAAACCGCTCCCCCTGACCTAGAACAAGTGGAAGTAGCACGGCTGGTAACGGATTCGCGGCAGTGTGGTCATCGGGATTTGTTTATCGGTATGCCTGGTACTAGGGCACATGGGGCAGATTTTGCCGAGCAGGCACTACAACAGGGGGCTGTAGGGGCAGTGCTCCCCGCTAGTTACAGGCAAAAATATGACCATCCTAGGTTGTTTTTCAGTGCAGATATTGTTGCCGACTGTGGCAGACTCGCCCATGCTTTTTATGAGTACCCTACCCAGAGCCTACAGCTAATTGGGGTTACAGGCACAAATGGCAAAACTACTACTACCCATCTCATTGAACATCTATTGTATAGCGATCCCCTAGAGTATGCTCCTGCTCTGCTGGGCACCCTTTATAACCGCTGGCGGGGCTATCAATCTACAGCGGTGCATACTACTCCTTTTGCCATTGAACTGCAGGCGGAACTGCGGCAGGCTCTGGATGCAGGTTGCAAAACAGTAGTGATGGAAGTGAGTTCCCATGCCTTGGCACAACGACGGGTGTGGGGTTGCCAGTTTCAAGTGGCAGTATTTACTAATCTCACACAGGATCACTTGGACTTTCATGGCACCATGGAAAACTATTTCCAAGCCAAGGCATTGCTCTTTAGCCCAGAGTTTTTGCAGGGGCAGGCGGTAATCAATTGGGATGATGGCTATGGCAAACGGTTAATTGAGCAATTGGTACGCCGACGGGCTGATCTGGTTACATATAGTCTGCACAATCCCCTCGCAGATATTTATTTTGCCACGCTGGAGTACAGTGCCCAAGGGTTCACAGGTCTGATGCAGACTCCTGTCGGTCAAATAGAGATTTTTGCACCGCTGGTGGGGCAGTTTAATGTGTCCAATGTGTTGGCGGCGGTGGGAGCAGGGCTGGCCATGGGTTTGTCCTTGGAGACGATCCAAGAACGGATCGCTCAATTTACAGGGGTAGCGGGCAGGGTGGAAAGGGTTGCGGTTGGGGCAGAACAGGATATAACTGTGGTGGTGGACTATGCTCACACCCCCGACAGCCTAGGGAATATTCTCCAGGCATTGCGCCCCTTTACCCAAAATCGCCTGATCTGTGTCTTTGGCTGTGGCGGCGATCGCGACCGCACTAAACGCCCTGCGATGGGCAAAATTGCTCAAGATTTAGCTGATTTGGTCTATGTAACCAGCGATAATCCTCGTACTGAAGACCCCCAACAGATTTTGGCAGATATTTTGGCAGGGATGGTCAAAACCGAAACCGTAACAGTAATTCCAGATCGGCGAGAATGTATCTATACTGCCATTCAATCTGCACAACAGGGAGATACAGTAGTGATCGCTGGCAAAGGACATGAAGACTATCAGATCCTTGGCACCCAAAAATTTCACTTTGACGATCGGGAAGAAGCGCGCTTAGCTCTAGAGCGGAAATATGGTTAATCCTGTGGGGAAGTTCGCTAATTTACTCCAATGGTGGCGGCGCACCCCTGAGCGGGCGATCGCTGAGGCGTATCAAGCCGCCGTCAGGATCAAAAAGATCGAGGATGAATTTTTCAATGGTCAGCCGATCAGCGATACTGCAGGTTACCGTCCTAATACCTACAATCTTTTTAGGGTGCAACTGGGCAGGAATTTGCAGATCATTCGGGTGCGTCTGGCTGAATATAGGTTGAGTGCGCCCCTGCCCTTTACCACCAGCGATGCTGACCTCAGCAAGGGTGAGCATCCCCTACTTGACCCTGACCATGACCAGCCCAGCCTTGTGCAACAACTAGCATTTATTGACTATATTTGGGATCGCTATCAAGTCAAACCCAGTTCACCTAAACCAGTTACCCCCCAGCCTGTGCAGTTGCTGGATGTGAGCTTTAGGGAAAATGAAGACAACCCCGATCGGTTCACCCTGTTTAGCCCCAGCCCCCGCGAGAGACCCCGCCGCCCTGAGCCACCCCCCATCACTCCCGTAGAAAAGACCATCATCCCTGGCTCCTTTTTTCGGGCATTCGATCGGATCAGGCGCACCATTACAGGGGCATACTTTGGCTATGAGCGGGAACTCGTAGATGAACTCCGCCAAGTGCGTCGGCGGGATCGGCTGGCGGTGCGTTTTTTAATACTACTGATATTAGCGGTGGTAGGCACCCAGATATTGACCAAAAACCTGATCTTCAGCCCTCTATTTGACCATTTCTTTCCCCCCAGCGCCACCCAAGTCAATTTCAGTCCTGCCCTGCAAGAGCGAGCCTTTGATGAATATCGCCTAGCCAGGGATCGCTGGGAATTTCAGCGCATGGTTACAGGTGAAGATACCGATCCCGAAGAGATGCGCAGTGAATTACAGCGGATTCTCCTCACCTACAACCGTCAGAGCAGTGAAGGCATCAAAAATCTCGGTGCCGATCTCACTGCCACCCTAGTTTTTTATGTGATCATTCTCAACAGCAGGCGACAACTTAATATTGTCAAGGAATTTTTGGATGAAGTTCTGTTCAGTTTGAATGACACTGCTAAAGCATTTTTGATTATCGTTGCCACTGATACCTTTGTCGGTTTCCATTCCAGCGATGGGTGGGATGCGCTACTATTTGTGATTTTCCAGCACTTTGGCATCGCTGAAAATCCCGTCCTCACCAAAACCTTCATTGCCACTGTGCCTGTATTTTTGGATGGCCTATTTAAGTTTTGGATCTTCCAGTATTTGCGCCAGTCTTCCCCCTCAACTGCTACCATTTTCAGTGAAATGAACCAGTAGTCCTGTGGTAAGGCCAGTTTGGGTGAAGCAAAGTTCTGTAAGCCTTACCCTTATAGACTCTGTATGGATAGAGGCAAAAGTGCTAAACCTCTGTAATAAGACTTAACATTATAACATTAGAGGTGAGATTTACCCCACCATAGACTCAAACCCTAAGACTTGCGTTAAAGTACAATATCTGCCTATTTCTATCTGTAGTCCAACAGCCGAAAATAGTAGAGACTTTGCTCTTCCGTAATCAATCGCTCTGCCTGGCGGGCAAATTCCTGTCAGTGGGATTTACATCTACTACCACTGGTTCAATTTTGCGCCCCGCTGGTTGAGTTGGTCTTGCCTCTACTACCCCGGCTGCCCACTGATCGCCAGCCTCCCCGTTAAAAAATTCCTACTTTGATGGGGGCGGAATTAATTGCCAGTTACTCTATCCAAATAGGAGAAGCAAAACGATTAAAATAATCAAGATAATGCCTGATATATTTTAGGGACTAAGGGCATTCTTTACGGTCATTAGCTGTATGCAGGGGCAAGTATAGTTTATATCTAGCTGAAACGGCGTATTTCTACACCATTGACCCTGAGTACCAATTCAAGGATGAGGGAAGAAGCAGTGAAGATCGGCTCTTTGGCTACGGCTTGAATCTCGTAGGGTTCTCTATATTGAGAAACAGTTTGTAGGAGTTCATTGATCGCCGTGGGGGAGAAACTACCGACTTTGCCTGTCAGAGGATCAGCTAGTAATCCTTCTCTTCTGGCGCGAAAACTCGCTAATAGGAATAACTGTTCTAAACGGGATTCAATTTCGGCACTCCCTAGGTTGGGACGAAATTGGAGCGAAGCTACCACATCCCCTTTACTGAATACTTGACGATTGGGAGTAATATCTGCATTGACGAATACCACTGTTTCCCTGCGCAGGTAGTTCCCGCCTGAGAGAATGCGAATGACATAGCTCCTACCGTCAGCCATCCGCTCTACTAAGCTATCGATCTGGGCTTCAGTAATTCTCAAAACGGGCTGTTTGGGTTCGGCATTAGGCAGAAAATCTAAGAGTTTGCGGGCGTTGATCTCCGCTTGTTGGAGCAATTGTACTATGGCACTTTTCAGCTCACTGCGGTTCAAATTGGGGCGCACCACTCCCATTGCTAATAACTGGTCAGCGAGAATTGCCACATTGCCCATGCGCAGAGCCTGAATACTGGCGATCAACTGTTCTCGACTGGCCTGCAGGGTATTCACTTCTGCAAGGAGATTATGCCGTTGTTCTTCTAACTCTTTTAGCTTAGATTGGGATTCTGCCACAGTTGATTTGAGGCTCTCCCGTTCTTGGGTGATGCGCTGGAGGTCATCATTCAAGCGATCGCGCTCTTGCTTTAACTTCTCACTCTCAGCTAAAAACTTCTGTTGGTCAGTGGTGAGTTGTTCAATTTGACGGCGGAGAGACTGTTCCTGTGCCTGAATTTCCGCTAGTTCCTGCTGGGCACTGGCAAATTTGCCCTCTACTATTTGCAGTTGGGCTTGGGTCTCAGCTTGGCGCAACAGGGCCAGCGCTAGGGAACGATTGATGCGATCGAGTCGCTGTTGTGCCTGTTCCTGTTCCCTGCGGGCATTTTGTAGTTCTGCCTCAATTTTTTCTTTCTGGGTCTGGGTTTCTGCTAGTTGATTGCGAATGGTTTCCAATTGAAATAGTCCATCTCGCAATTGACTGCTGGTGGCAATGAGAATACCGAGAGTGCTGGCAGAAATCACCGCCCCTGTTACAATCGTTACGATAGTCGCAGTAGTGCGGGGACGGAGATTGAAAATGCTCAGGCGCGCCTTGCCCACCCTTGACCCCAACCGATCGCCGATAGTGGCAATCAGCCCGCCCAAGAGCAGAGTGGCTAAAATCAGGATGTAACCCATGGGTGATTTAATCTGCCTAGAGTCATCCTAACAGTAATAGTTTCTGGTTTTGTGGGATGCAGGCAAATCTCTACAAATTGGGGGATCGGGTGTGCCAGTCAGTGGTTTGTTCGTAGGCATGGGCAATCTGGAGAATTTCCAGTTCCTGTAGGACATTGCCAATAATCTGCAGACCAATGGGCAGTCCTGTTTGATCAAAGCCGCAGGGAACACTCAAGGCTGGTAAGCCCGCCAGATTCACAGGAATGGTCATCAAATCCGAGAGATACATCTCCAAAGGATCGCTGGTCTTACTACCTGCCTGAAAAGCAGTGGTGGGAGCAGTGGGGCAAATCAAGGCGGACACTTGCTGAAAAGCGCGATCGAAGTCCTGTTTGATCAGGGTGCGCACCTTTTGGGCTTTGAGATAATAGGCATCGTAGTAGCCCGCTGACAACACATATGTACCGATCATGATCCTGCGCTTCACTTCTGGGCCAAACCCCTGTTCTCTGGTCTGCTGGTACATGGTGAGCAGATTGTCCGCCTGCATATCCCGCAGTCCATATTTCACCCCGTCATAACGCGCCAAATTGGCAGAAGCTTCCGAAGGGGCAATGATATAGTAGGTGGGCAGACCATAGGCAAAGTAAGGACAAGATATATTAATTATCTCTGCCCCTAGGCTGGCTAGGTGCTCGATCGCCTTGGTTACTGCCCCTTTGACTTCAGGATTTAAGCCCTTACTGATCAAAGTTTCTTGAATGATGCCGATGCGCTTGCCTTGGAGGCTGTAGTCACTGCCCAACAGCGCAGGATAGTCGGGAATGGAGACCCGCAGGCTAGTGGCATCCCGGGGATCATGTCCTGCCATGACTTTCAGCATCACAGCCGTATCTTTGACCGTTTTGCCGAATGCGCCGATCTGATCTAAAGAGGAAGCAAATGCCACCAGCCCAAAGCGGGACACTAGACCATAGGTAGGCTTGATCCCCACCACCCCGCAAAAACTGGCAGGCTGACGGATCGAGCCGCCTGTAT
Source organism: Pseudanabaenaceae cyanobacterium (assembly GCA_046295715.1). GTDB lineage: Bacteria > Cyanobacteriota > Cyanobacteriia > Pseudanabaenales > Pseudanabaenaceae > JBKBMU01. Next base: position 73,520 of record JBKBMU010000011.1, on the reverse strand, counting down.
CGGAGCCAGTTGCTACCACACATTCGCCAGCGGCTACGGCTGATGCCGACCCCCCCGACGATCCCCCCGGCACACAGGCTAAATTCCAAGGATTAGCCGTGGGGGCAAAGGCAGAATTTTCTGTAGAACTGCCCATCGCAAATTCATCGAGGTTGGTCTTGCCGAGGATGACTGCGCCTGCCTCTCGCAGTTTGGCTACAGCAGTAGCTTCATAGGGAGGGACAAAATTGGCAAGAATTTTAGAAGCACAGGTGGTTTTAATGCCCAAGGTACACATATTGTCCTTGATGGCAATGGGTACCCCTGCCAGGGGGGGTAGTTCTGCCCCTTGGCGGCAGAGGCGGTCAATGGCTTCAGCTTGGGCGAGAGCTAAGTCGGGGGTAACTGTGATAAAACTGTGCAGCAAAGGTTCAACTTGGTGGAGTCGTTCTAAGTAACTGTGGGTAATTTCTACGGCGGTGCGATCGCCCCTACTTAAAACCTGCCGAATTTGGTCAATGGAGTACATGAATGATCTGGCTACAGGAACTATACTAGACATTACCAAAAATAACACCTATAATACATCCGCCAATTAGCATCTGGGGGAGGTTGCTATTTCTGAGCCGTTGAATTTGACCTTAAGTTTGCGAGGTAGTCGTGAAGTCAAGGACAACTACCAAGTTATTCGTTTAACTGGCTTGTTGGATGCTTTTTCCGAGCCAGCTTTTCGCAAAGTACTTAGCAAATGTATAGATGAAGGTCCTAAAAATATCATCCTCGATCTCACCAGCATTGATTTTGTAGATAGTTCGGGGATTGGGGTACTAGTGCAGATGGCAAAAAAGGCGCAGACCGCAGGTGGCACTTACCAAATAGTTTCTAATGCCCGTGTCAATCAAACGGTGAAACTGGTGCGTCTAGAACAATTCCTTGCTCTCCAGCCCTCAGTAGAAGTTGCGATCCAAAATATCAATCCCCCCGCTACCAACTAAGTAAAGCCCATTGTGCACACCGCTTGCTATAAAGAGAGAAGGGCGAGCGGTGAATTTGATTATACTTCAAGTGTTGCTACCTATTGAACCTGGGTCCCAGCTGGATCCCATGGGAAGTCCCTATGAAAACCATGCAGTTAGGCCAAAACACAGCAGAGTAGTAGCCAGCGGTACAGTGAAATTGTCCGTTCCCCCCAATGAAACTGCTTCCAAGATCGCACTCAACACAGCTACAGGCAAACTAACTAGCCAGCTATGGGGGTAGTCTGTCCACTGTAAAATTACCCCCACTAGGATATAAGAAACCAATAACATTATTGCCGATCCTTCCCACGATCGCTGGTTTGGTCCAACTGTATATTTGTGCCTACCCCATTTTTGCCCGATCAAGGCCGCCAAGCCATCCCCCCAACTCATCACCATGACGCCAATTACCACCAGCTCTGGTTTAGTATGCCAGAAGATCGCTACTAGTAAAGTAATACTGAGGCCATAGTAAAACACCCCCCTAGTCTGGCGACCAATCCCTACTAGCATTGGCAGGATATTAGTATAGTAAGATAAAAAAGCAATAATTGTAAAAGCGATCGCTACTGTTAAGCAGAGGTAAATAGAGGCATTCAATGCCCATGCAATCAGAATGACATTGCCTGTGCCAATGTGCACCACTTTGCGGGCAATCTCTGGATTAGCAAATTGCAACTTAGCCACCATACCTAAAGCAAGGACGATCGCCAACCAACTGACGATCGCCCCCCCTTGAATCAGTAACTCCAACCAAGACACTAGGTACTAGTTTGTCCTTTCTTTTCTTCTGTAAATGCAGGAACTAGGAGAACTTCTCTGGTTACCTCCACCCCATTTTGCTCTAAAGTAACCATTAGTTTTTCAGGAGTGCCACTAATGCTTTTCACTGTTACTGGTGTACCTGGAATCTGGTCCCCAACCCGCACATAGCCTAAACTCCCCGGAGCTTGAATAATCAGAAAATCTGAATTACCAATTCTAAATACGCCAGCAATACCCAGAGCTTGAGCGGCAGTTGTATCAGGTGGTGGCGGTGGTGACGGCGGAGTTACTTCTACACTCCCTGGAGTTGTCGGAGGTACTTCTACCTTGATGGGCTTGAGTTGGGGCAGGGCTGGGATCTCTCCCTTAATAGGAGAGAAGGGATCGCGTTTTTCAGTAGCTTTTGGCAAGTTCTGGGATAGCTGTTGCTGTCTTTCCGCCTTGTTGGTAATTGGTATCAGAGCTGCATCTGTAACGCCCGGGACGGTAGGTGTATCCGTAACATCAATGGGCTTGGGCGGGGGCGTTTCTGCGGGGGCATCCTTGGTAACAGCTGAGCCATATGTGGGCAGAGGTTGTCCCTGCTCTGCCAGTTTCCGCATTTCTTCGCAGTCCGCATTGATATCAAACTGCGCCGTAACTATTTTCCCTTGCCGTTGTTGCTCTTTGGTGGTGATATTGCACTCCTTAGTAGCTACTTCACCGCAAGCTACTATGATTGATGCTACCGCTACAGCTATAACCAACAACAGATAGATTTTACGCATACTCTACCCCTTTACTACTCCTTCACAGCGGAGGTGTGCCGCCTGCGATTATTCTAACCTTGAATAACTACTTCCAGCACACTACCCTGTGCATCTTAGCCTATTGTGCCTAAAAGCGCAAATACTGGGAAGGCAAGAACTGACAAGATTAAGTAGTGTATTCTAAAATACTTGCTTTTCGGTGAATTAATGTTAAAATTTCAGAGTGGTTTTACCCGTAGCAGGGCAGTGAATAGAGTCTGGTTGAATATTGGTTGTGACTGGTACCTCTATGTTAAGTTAGACGAGAAGCGTGAGTCTGACCCTGCTTTGTCCTGGGCTGATTCTTGTGAGGCTCCTAGTACGGTGCGATCGACCTGTGGCGAGATGGTTGTTTCGTTTACCTAGAGCCTGTCTAATGCCAAGAACTTAAAACGAAGTAACAACCAAGGTCGATCGCAAAAGCCCCTTGCTACAGATGTGGGCAGTCCTGTTGCAGGCGGTGCGGTTTGGTCTGGATGGAGATTAGTTCTACCGAAGGGTGTGAATTAGGAATTTTTACTGGCAATACATTTATGGAGGTATTAACAATGAAGAAAGAGCAATTGTTGTCTCAAGTGGTGCAACACATCGATATCAAGGCATACGATGTGGTAGGTTTAGTGGATGCGATGGCGCAGACTGCTTTTCAGGCGCGCAATCTGGGGCGGGCGGCGCGCATTTATGACTTGATGCTGCGGGATAGAGAGTGTGGGATTATTCTCTGTCTAGCAGGTTCACTGTTTAGTGCGGGCTTGAAGGGTGTGGTCTATGACCTGATCACCCACAATATGGTGGATGCGATCGTCTCCACTGGTGCCAACATTGTGGATCAGGATTTCTTTGAGGCCTTGGGGTTCAGACACTATGTAGGTAGCCCCTTTGCGGATGATACTGTACTGAGAGAACTACACATCGATCGCATCTATGACACCTATATTGATGAAGATCAATTGCGGGTCTGTGATATGACCATCGCCAAGATTGCTGACTCTCTGCCCCCCCGTCCCCACTCTTCTAGGGAGTTTATTCATGCTATGGGTGAATACCTAGATCAACATGCGGTCGATCGTCACTCAGTGGTACTGGCGGCATATCAACATGGTGTGCCCATTTTTGTACCTGCCTTTAGCGATTGTTCCGCAGGGTTTGGCTTGGTCTATCACCAGTGGTACAATCCTGAGTCCCATTTGACTATCGATTCAGTGCGGGATTTTCGAGAATTGACCCAGTGCAAGCTGGCTGTGCCCCACACAGGCTTGGTGATGATCGGGGGTGGTGTGCCCAAGAATTTTGCTCAAGATACGGTAGTGGCGGCAGATTTGCTGGGCTTTGAGACGGCAATGCACAAGTACGCCATCCAAATTACTGTAGCCGATGAACGGGATGGAGCACTCTCTGGTTCTACCCTCAAGGAAGCCCATTCTTGGGGCAAGGTGGATATTGTCATGGAGCAGATGGTCTTCTCGGAAGCTACCTTGGCATTTCCTCTGCTAGCTGGCTATGCCTACGGCAAGGGTGCGTGGCGCGATCGCCCTGCCCGCCAATTTGCCCAACTCTTCCGAGCTCCTAGCTTCTCTAACTTGGCTTCTAATCTAGCCAATGTCTAGCTTTTAACTCTGTCCCTCTCTCCTTAAATTTAGGAGAGGGGGGGTTTTATAGTATGGTATGGTTTATGTACTGTATTTTTCTGGAGAAAGAACAACATAAACAGTCCCACTAGTCAACTGGACCAAACATCAGAAGTACAGAGTAAAAACAATGCTGAGGCTCAGTTTTTGGAGCTGGTAGCCCAAATCACGCCCGAGAATTTACATGGGGAGATTGATACAGGGGAAGTGGTAGGTCAGGAAGTTTGGTATGAATGGCTCTATTCTTCATAGAGCTAAGATTTCCCACCACAGGCAGGCGAGAAATTAATTACTAAAAGGAGACCTGCTTTGATAATTTCTGGTAGTGCTTAAAAAACCAAACTAGCTCTGTGTTGTCTGATTCGTCAAAGCAAAGCCTATCCCACTATCCGAGCAAGTCAAGGGAGTAATTCTAACTGACCAAATCAAAATTAGATTGGCAAGCTAGACAAGCTAGTTTTATATGCAAACTACCCCTACCTGTTTGAGCAAGCGATCCCTAAGATATGCCCCTTACTTTATTCTCTAGATGTAGATAATCCCGTACAAAACGACCTTTTAGAGAGCATTAAATCTTATACTGCAAATAACTATTGTGGCAATTTCTTTGGGAATTGACTATACTACTCCCTTCCCACTCAAGGGATAGACACAGGAAGCAAGGAAAAGATATGCTCCAATTCTTACTGCATATCTTTACACCAATCTGCGAAGTACATCCCTACCTCTTCCGTCTTGGATTTAGCCTGGAGTTGCATGTATATTTCTCCAGTAA
>JBKBMU010000011.1:21205-68559 GCA_046295715.1 Pseudanabaenaceae cyanobacterium | reverse complement strand
TAATAACTGCTCTACCTTTTCTGACTGCATATCTCTACACCAATCTGCGAAGTACATCCCTACCTCTTCCGTCTTGGATTTAGCCTGGAGTTGCATGTATATTTCTCCAGTAACAGCATCCACAGAAATCATGCTTTTTCATGGCTGGGGATTTTGGGTTTACTATTGTGCTCCGCCCATGGGTAGTAAAGACTGGGTCTGTCATAAATCCCAAATTCATGCCCCAGTTTCAGTCCTTGGAGTTTTTTTATTCCTACCACAAATTGTTGTTGTGCCGCAGCGCTGGCATTGAGATAGTCTGGATGTGCTTTTTGATGAGACAATCCCATCTCTTTTAAGATGGCATAGATGCGACTATCTTTGAGTCCTATTCCCCACTTCCTCTGGATAATTTCTAGGATGATTTTCCCTGTCCATATTTGTCGGTCAATGCCATAGTCGGTAGATTTTGCCTCTAGCAACATCTTTCTCAGTTCTGCTTTTTCTCTCGATCTAGCTTTTGCGTTCTGTCCGACCTTAAAGGTGTGCATAGAGCTTCCAATCCCCCTGACAGTACAAATCAATCCAATCAACTAGGCTTTGTCTTGAACAGCCCACCTTATCCATTACTGCTTGTCTTGTCTTACCTTTAATGTAGTGCTTCTGATATTTGTAATACTTTTTGTCCATCCAGCTTCGTCAAAACCCTTTGCTTTTAATTCCTCTGTTCTACTCATTCTTTCTCCTGCCTGTCTCTGTCTAGTTCTACCCTGGGAAGGGGGTAGCCAGCATAAGTTACTAACTTCTTATCCCGACCTCAGGTCATTTAGGAGATGATCAATCAAGCCTGCGGGTGGGTCGATGATAATTCGTTTCTGGACAATATCCACTACGGGTACGATCGCTTTGACAAAGGGCACTAAGCCCACCCCCCCGCCCCCAGAAATTTCAAGGAGATAGTTACCCGATTCCAGCACAGCCGTTACTGTGCCGATGGTCTGCTGGGTAGATTGATGGATGACTACACAGTCGATCAAATCAGGGAACAAAAATTCATCTTCAGCGAGGGCGGGGCGATCGGTTTTGGGCACAGCCAGCAAATAGTTGCGCAGTAATTCCGCTTGGTTGCGATTAGTAACACCTGCAACCTTGACAATAAAAACATTACTTTTCAAGCAATAGCCTGAGATAATTTCTACAGGTTGGGGAACAGCAGTTTCATCTTTGAGCAGTAGCCTTTGTCCCCCTTGGGTAAACCGCTCAGGAAAATCAGAAAAAGACACTACTCGCAGTTCCCCCTTGATCCCTTGGGGTGAGACAATTTTACCGATGATAACAATTTCTGTGGTGGCGGTCATAATTTTCGCTAACAGCAAGCCTATAATACATTTATGCAAAAATCTCGCACTTATCACGATCCTTTGCATGGGGCGATCACTCTCCATGGAGACGATCCCGTAGAAGCATTGTTGATTAAAGTCATAGACACCCCCGAATTTCAGCGATTACGGCGCATCCGTCAGTTGGATACTGCTAGTTTAACCTTTCATGGGGCGGAAGGTTCAAGGTTTACCCATTCTTTGGGGGTAATGCATCTTACCCGTCGCGCGTTCAATCACATTGTGCGCAAATATCCCTTCTTAGAAAAACATCGGGTAGTGGTGCTTTTAGGTGCATTACTCCATGATATTGGGCATAGTCCCTTCAGTCATGCAGGGGAAGAAATTTTTCGCAGTGAACATGAAAAATGGACTTGTCGCCTAATTACTGAATCAAATTTAGCCAAACTTTTAGATAGTTATGCCCACTATCCTAACCTCAGTCAAACCTTACCCCAGATTTACTATAAAACTTATCCCATCCCCCTAATCTATCAGCTAGTTTCTAGTCAATTAGACTGCGATCGCTTAGATTATTTACAGCGGGATAGTTACTTTACAGGTGCAAATTATGGTCGCCTCGATTTAGATAGAATTATTATGGCAATGACCTACGATCCAGTTAGTCAAAAATTAGTAGCTACACAGAAGGGATTAGTAGCGATTGAACATTATTTATCAGTGCGATATTTCATGTACTTACAGATTTATAACCATCCTAAAAATTTAGCTAGCCGATTTGTGCTAGAAAAAATTTTTACCAGAGCTAGGGAACTCATTAAAGAAGAGAAAATTTTTATAGATGATACAGCTAGGGCATGGCTGATGCAGGATAACAATCAGCTTTCTTGTCAGGAATATCTAGCAGGAGATGATAATATTTTTCTATATCATATCCAAAGGTGGCGCAGTTCTGAGGATAAAATTCTTGCCGATCTCTGCCGTAGATTTCTCGATCGCGCCATTTTCAAGGCATTGGATATTAGTAATTTAGACCATGATCACCAACAGGTATTACTAGCGGACTGGCGCAGTAAATTGGCTAGCTATGGCTTAGTACCTGATTATTACTGCGGGATTCGTACTGCCTTGACTAAAGGCTATACTGTATACAAACAAGGTATAGAAATCCAAACCACTCAGGGTTTACAGGACATTGCTGACCTGTCGCCAATGGTTAAAACTCTGTGTCAGCCCATCCGCAAAGCATGGTTAATATATCTACCTACCGATCGCATCGGATAGAATATGTTTCCCCTATTCTCAGAGGTTTTAATCCAGAAGAAATTGACTAGCTTTGTATTTCCGGAAGATTTGAGCGATCGTTTACAAGTTATACATAAATGGTTACCGACTCTGCAAAATGCTAATGAAACAATCAATATCTATGAATTTTTGCATGATTTGTTTGTGGATGGGCTGGGTTATGCCTCACCTTTCAATGATGATCATTGGGAACTGGAATTAGAACCAGTCACTTGTTTAGGTTTTTTTGGTAGCGGCGTCATAAAACCGATCGTTATTATTGACTATTCAGGTATTATCGATCAGCAAATTAGTTTAGAAGATGACAGTAGTATTCTTTGGAAAATAGCAATCAATTGGCAATATATTAGTTTGTCTGCCTATCAGAATAGTCCTATTTTCAAGATGGGATTTAGGTGGCAAGACTTACTAGATTTTGGTACATGGCAAAAATTTTATTTATTAATGTGTCGGCGGACGCTTCTGCCCAGATTTACCGATACAAAATCCCAAACCCAACTGCTTTGGGAAGAATCACAAGAAGTAGAAATTATCACACTTAAACAGATTTACCAGCAATTAAGCAATGTGCGTGAGCATTTGCTGAAAGACTTTCGGCATCGTTTAAGCCATTTGCCAAATAATCAAGAGGTTGCTTTTAGCCTTGCAATGAAACTTATAGGGCGGATGTTATTCATTGCCTATGCTATAGATCGGCAGTTTTTACCTGCCAACCTAATTAGTGATGCCTATGCTTTTTTCAATCCCTATCGTGAACAATCTGCATGGGATAACTATAAAGCAATTTTTCATTGGTTATATGCAGGCAATAGCCGTCTAAAATCACCACTGCCGATCTATACTTGTAGTTTATTTGCACCCGATCCCCTATTAGATGAAAATCTGTATGTAGGTGATGAATTGTGTCGGCAGTTGAAAGAAATTACTAAGTTTAATTGGTGTACAGAAATTTCTAGTTCTATTTTTAATTGCCTACTAGAATTACTCCTACAATCAACTAAGAAACGCGTATATAAATACCCTTCTAAATATCTGCTTTCAGCTAGTAAAGTAATTGATAAACTGCAAACAATAGACTTTACTAACTTGGCAAATTATATTATTCTCGATCGCCAGTGTCAGGTAGGCACTTATCTAGTTACAGCCCTGAATTATCTTACTGATCAGGCTAGGGATCCCCGAGCTACAGCCATAACTTTACTAAAGGAATGTTTATGGGGTATTGATCCCAGCCCTATAGGCATTTTGTTGACAAAACTAAATTTATGGCTAACAGGCTTAGTTTATACTCCCCCTGTAGCTGAACTAGAGGTGCATATTTGTCCTAAACTAGATGAGAGACAATTAATAGGTAAAACCGTAATCGAGTTGTAAGTTATGAAACTAATCGCTGGTTTGAGTAATAGTTGGGGCAGAATTCTAGCGATTGCTTTGAATTCATTTCATGAAATTGCCCGTGAACAAGTATTTTATCTATCCCTACTCTATACAGCAATTTTAGTAGCAGCTCTTGTGGGGGTGCCTCAATTTACCTCAGTTGCCGCTGATAAAATTATCCTCGATTTGGGCATGGCTGGTATTGAATTAGTAGCCCTAATTACTGCCGTATTTGTAGCCGCAAGTTTAATTAACAGAGAAATAGAAAAACGCACAATCATGGTGTTAGTAGCTAAACCGATCACGCGGGCTGAATTTGTTCTGGGTAAGCACATTGGCATTTCACTGGTGATTGCTTTGCTGGTAATAATTATGACTGTTATTTTCTTCCTGCTGGTGCAGTTGCGCAGGATAGAAATGCCCTACAATGTAGTTGCCACTGCTAGTTTATTCATCTTTTTAGAGATTATGCTGGTGTCAGCGATCGCAATTTTATTCGGCTCTTTCACTAGCTCAATTATTGCGTCCCTATTAACTTTAGTTAGCTATCTAGCAGGCAATATTAGTCCAGATTTACTCAAACTAGGTGAAATTTCACAGAACGAATCGGTGCAGACTGTAACCCGCTTTTTGTACTTAGTTCTGCCTGATCTGTCCCGCGCTAATCTCAAGAATGAAGCTGTTTACAGTATTCTGCCTCCAGTTGATGTGTTAGTTGGCAATGGCATTTATATAATTAGTTATACTTTGTTGGTACTAGCGAGCACCATTTTCATTTTTGCGAGACGACAATTGTAGAATTGGTTGCGGTATATTGAAGAGGTGCAGGGTGATAACGATGCCTATGGTCAAGTTCTGGATACTGCTGGGGGCGATGCTCTGGACAATCTGGCTCAGTCCTGCCTATGCCGAAAAGTATGATAAAGAAGTGCTGGCGGGGGCGGATTTTAGCGGCAAGGTGTTGATCGGTTCCCAGTTTAATAAAACTGATTTGCACAATGCTAATTTCAGCAATGCCAATCTCCAAGGGGTGAGCCTATTCGGGGCCAACATGACAGGGGCTAATTTTACGGGGGCAAATCTCAGCTATAGTACCCTCGATACGGCACGCATGAACAATGTAAATTTGACTAATGCGATTTTGGAAGGGGCATTCGCCTATGGCACTAGTTTTGAGGGGGCGATCATTGATGGGGCAGACTTTACAGGTGTGGATTTGCGTCCTACGGTCGTGAAAAAGTTATGTAGAACTGCCAAGGGCATCAATCCAGTTACAAAGCGGGCTACGAGAGAAACCTTGGGGTGCGAGTAGTCCAATCTACCCTAGGTGATAATATACTAGAGGGAAGCCATCCTTTACCGTGTACCGATTGTGTACGCTTCTTCCTCTAACCCCTACGAAGATTTGACGAACGGGCGATTGCTGCAACGCAGTCTTTTGCCCCAGGGCCTGCCTGTGTATCAGGGTTTAGACATTGCGGCGGAACTGTGGACAGCAGTGGATTTGGGAGGGGACTACTATCAGTTTTTGGAGCAATCGGGGACATTGGCAGTGGCGATTGCCGATTCTTCGGGCAAGTCGGTAGCGGGGGCGATCCATGCGGCGTTGTTTAAGGGACAGTTGGATGCCTACGCCCAACAGGGCAGGCTACAAAATCCAGCTACGGTTTTAACTTCTCTGAACAAGTTGTTGTGCAAGAGCTGCACTGAGGATGCGGTTGCTCTCTCCTATGGGGCTTTGGATTTGGATAGTTATGAGTTGCACTTGGGCAATGCGGGCATCCCCGGGCCGTTTATCTATCGGGCGCACACGGGGGAATGTGAAGAGATTATCAGCCCTGCGATCGCTTTGGGTAGGTATCCCGACACTACCTATAGGGCAGCTAAGCGCAAGCTGGAAGAGGGAGATGTGGTGATCTTCTGCAGTGATGGCTTGTTTGAGGCAGTCAATCCCTATGGCATGGAATTTGGTGAGGCAGACATTGATGGGATTTCCCCTCTGCGGCGCGCCATTATGAATTTGGCGAATTGCCCGGCGACCAAAATTTTGCACGGACTGAAGGCAAGTCTAGATCAGTTCACCCAAAAGACTGTCCCTGATGATGATGTATCGATCGTAGTGATTAAAGTGCTGAAAAAAGTGCCCCTGTCGGCACAGCGGGACTGTCCCTTTCAAGAGGCCTTGCAGGCATGGATCAGGTCAGAGGAAAAGGATGATTCGGCACTCCTGCGGGGCGCTAGACTGAAGGAAGCTCTGGCATGGGCGCGGAATCGCACGGCTTTGAGTCGGGTAGAACAGGATTTTTTGGAAGCCAGCAAGCGTATCCATGAGCGGGAAGTATTTTTGGCACAACGGGCGGCAGATGCCGATCGCCTAGAGAAATTAAAGCAGGAACTAGAAAAGACGCTTGAGGCCGAGCGACAACAGCGGTTGATCGCCGAGATGGGCGAAATCAACGAAAAAATTATTGCCCGCACCATCTCCTCAGAGGCGCTGTTTCTCTCTAACAATCTCATCGAGGCATTGATCGCAGGGGTGATTGCAGGGGTGCAACTGCGCAAATTGACCACCCAAGTATCCAATCAACTCTTGGCCAGCCTCAAACCCAACACCCAAAGCCGCACCGTTACTGCCCTAGAACAGGTGGTCTATGGTATCCATGAATACAACCGCCTTGAGGGGCATGGATTCTGGGTGAATCGAGTAGTTTATCATCCCAGCGGTAAGCTTATTGCCTCTGCCAGTAGCGATCGCACGATCAGGGTGTGGAGTGCCAGCGGCGAACACTTGCAGACCCTGACAGGGCACACCAACTGGGTAACTTGTCTAGCCTTTAGTCCCGATGGCAAATACCTCGTCTCGGGTAGTCGGGACAATATGCTCAAGGTGTGGATGTGGGATCAGCGCAGTAATTCTTTCAATGAAGTGCCTGCGGCGACCCTGCGGGGGCATGAGGGGCCGGTGCTGGATGTCTGTTTTAGTCCTGATGGGGAGTTGATTGCCTCTGCCAGTGAAGATACGACGGTGCGCATCTGGAAAACCAACGGCACTCTCCTCAAAACCTTTCGGGGCGGGCATGAACGGTGGGTCCAGTGTGTAGCATTTCATCCCAATGGCAAAATGCTGGTTTCAGGCAGTGCCGATCGCAATTTGATTATTTGGAATATGCAGGGCGCAGTAATCAAAGTCCTGAAAGGGCATGATAGTTTTATAGAGAGTGTGGCTTACGACCCCAAGGGGGAAATGATCGTCTCAGGCAGTCGGGATAAACTGGTGAAACTGTGGAGTGCCGATGGGGCGATCCTGAAAACCTTTACAGGGCACACGGAGCGGGTATGGGGCGTAGCCTTTAGCCCTGACAGTAAACTGCTTGCCTCTGCCAGTAGTGACCGCACAGTGCGCATTTGGGATGTGGAACATGGTTTAGTCAATACTTTTGCAGGGCATGGGGATGTGGTGAACTGCGTGGCTTTTAGTCCCGATGCCAAATACCTAGCTTCAGGCAGTCGCGATACAACGGTTAAAATCTGGAACATTCGCGGCAATCCTCTGCGGATGCTGACAGGACACAGCGACGAAGTGCTGGCAGTGGCAGTCAGTCCCAACGGTCAGTATATTGCTACAGGCGGGCGCGATCGCCTGATCTATCTATGGCAAGCCAATGGCACCCTGATCCGCACCCTAGAGGGTCATGTGGACAGAGTCAGAACCCTCGCTTTTAGCCCCGATGGCGAAATCCTAGTGTCAGGCAGTACTGATGCCACCATCCGTCTGTGGCAGGTAGCCAGTGGTCGCCTCTTGGAAACCCTGAGCAGTCATCGCGCCGAGGTACATCAGATTGCCTTTCGCTGTGATGGGGCGGTATTTGCTTCCTGTAGTTCTGATAGTACGGTCCGAATTTGGACAGGGGATGGCAGATGGTTGCAGACCCTAACGGGGCACACCAGCGAGGTGTATGGGTTAGCCTTTAGTCCCGATGGCAGTATGCTTGCCACTGTCGGCAAAGACCGCTTGATTTTACTGTGGAGTTGGGATGGCACGCTCCTGCGTACCCTTGAGGGGCACAGTGCTGAAGTTACAGCCGTAGCCTTCAGTCCCGATGGCAAACTCCTAGCCTCAGGCAGTGTGGATCAGAGCCTCAAGTTGTGGCAAGTGGATGGCAAACTGGTAAAAACTTTGAATGGGCACAGTGCCGAAGTTACCAGTGTCTGCTTCAGCCCTGATGGCAAGGCGATCGTCTCTGCCAGTGAAGATAATACTGTCCAGTTTTGGGGCATAGATGGCACCCTGCTCCGCACCTTCAGCAACCACAAAGCCCCAGTCAAAGCAGTCTGTTTTAGTCCCAACGGCAAAACCCTCTTTTCTGCCAGTAGCGATCGCAGTGTGATTCTGTGGAACTTAGACCTAGATAATTTACTCCTGCGAGGTTGTCAGTGGTTACAGGAGTATTTGCGCACCAGCACCAATGTTTCCGAAGAAGACAAACGCACCTGTATGGGGGGCTGTGCTTGGCTGTACAAGTACCTGAAAGGTGAGTCCCCCTCTGGTGCTACCATAGCTTCTGCCCAGAAATGAACACCATGTCTAACCGTCCCCTTGCCTGCACTAACTGTCCGATGGCACAGCAGGGCTGTGGCTTAATTTGTCGCTACAGTGCCCTTTTACCTGTAACTGCTACTACCCCTGTAGTTACCCTGCATGAAGGCAATACCCCCCTAGTATTTTTACCGAACCTGAGTCGGGCGATCGGGCGGGGAGTGCAAGTCTATGTAAAACTAGAGGGCTTAAACCCCACAGGCAGTTTCAAGGATCGGGGCATGACCATGGCATTATCCAAAGCCAAAGAAGCAGGTTCTACCGCTGTCATCTGTGCCAGTACAGGCAATACCTCAGCCTCTGCCGCCGCCTATGCCAAGCGCGCTGGCATGAAAGCCTTTGTGTTGATCCCCGATGGTAAAATTGCCCTTGGTAAACTGGCTCAAGCCCTGATGTACGGGGCAGAAGTGATCGCCATTGAAGGCAACTTTGACCAAGCCCTAGGGATCGTGCGCCAGATGTCTGCCGAGTATCCCATTACGCTGGTGAACTCCCTGAACCCCTATCGCCTGCAAGGACAAAAAACTGCCGCCTATGAGATCGTGGCAGCCTTGGGTAGAGCACCCGATTGGCTGTGCATTCCCGTTGGCAATGCGGGCAATATCTCCGCTTACTGGCTGGGCTTTCAAGAATACAAACAGCTCGGCAAAATTGCCCAGACACCCAAAATGTTAGGGTTTCAGGCATGGGGTGCGGCTCCCCTAGTAACAGGCACAGTATTTGACCACCCTGAAACCATCGCTTCCGCAATTCGCATCGGCAACCCTGCCAACTGGCAGATGGCACTCCAAGTCAAAGCCGAAAGCGGGGGGGACTTCTATGCTGTTACCGATGAGGAAATTCTCTATGCTTACCGATTTTTGGCAGGGGAAGAAGGCATCTTTTGCGAACCCGCCAGTGCCGCCTCAGTGGCAGGGTTACTGAAACTAAAAGAGACAGTGCCCCCCGCAATTACGATCGTCTGTATTCTCACGGGCAATGGACTCAAAGACCCAGACACAGCGATCGCCAACGCCAAGAGCAAATTCCATCGCGGCGTTCTACCAGAGCTCAAAACTGTGGCGCAGGTGATGGGGATCGATTCATAAAATGCTCACATGGTCAAAGTTTTGCTATCAAGGGGAATAGCCAAAATCCAAATGGGAGTGAGGAGTCTCGATCCCATCAATGGTCTAAGATATGCAGAACTCTTGCAGATTTGACATGGTGTGGCTGACTGTTTTAGTTTTTAGGGGGTCTCATTCAGTTTTTGCTAAAAATCGGCGTACATGTTGGCAAGTATGGGCTGGGAAAACAAAAGGTCTTTTGGATACAGTAGAATTTGGTGCATCTAGGGGCTGGATAATCTTTAGCCCGCCCAGCCAATATCAATCATGACTACTGATCCCCTTTCCCATTTATTTCAGACTATCTGCGATCGCCGCGATCGTCCCCAGCCCACCTCTTACACTTGTCAGTTGTTAGCGGGGGGAGATAATAAAATTCTCAAAAAAATTGGGGAGGAGGCAGTGGAGGTGGTAATGGCCTGTAAGGATGACGATCCCCATGGGATTGCCGCAGAGGTGGCGGATTTGTTTTATCACACCCTAGTAGCCATGGCATACCACCGGGTGGAATTGACAGCGGTTTATGCTGAACTGGAACGGCGGGCTAAGCCAAAGCCCTCTGTTGGAGAGTGAATAATGTCTTGATCCCCTGTTCGGCAAGGTCTAGCATCTGATTTAACTGGGTGCGGCTGAAAGTGCCCGCTTCCCCTGTGCCCTGAACTTCCACCAATTCCAAGCGATCGTTCATCACTATGTTGAAGTCCACTAGGGCACTTTTATCTTCGCTGTAGTCTAGGTCGAGGTAGAGTTCTTGGTTAATTAAGCCTACGGAGACAGCGGCAACTGCACTAGTAAGGGGCGACTGGGCGATCAGACCCTCTCGCAACAAACGGTTTATGGCTAGCTGGAGGGCAACATAACTACCTGTGATCGCCGCTGTCCTAGTGCCACCGTCGGCTTGTAAAACATCTACATCCACTAACAAGGTCAGGTTGGGCATAAGTTGTAAATCTAGGGCAGAACGGAGACTGCGCCCGATCAAGCGTTGAATTTCTTGGGTGCGCCCTGAGAGCTTTTGCCATTCCCGAGGCTGACGCGGTAAGGTGGCGGCAGGAAGCATTCTGTATTCAGCGGTGAGCCAGCCCTGTCCCTGATTTTCCAAGAATTTGGGCACTGCCATCTCCACACTCACGGTGCAGAAGACTTGGGTTTTGCCAAAACTGCAGATCACCGAGCCATAGGGTAGCTCAGTGGCATTAGTAACAAAGCTAACAGGGCGCAGGGCTTGGGGCGATCGTCCGTCAGTACGCACACCTTATTCTTCGTACAAACGGCACTCCTCAGCGCCGGGGTTTTCGTCGCAGTATTTTTGGAAGGCAGTTTGGGGCTTGTCCTGCTTTTGGTGGGAGGCTTCAGCTTGCAACTCTTCCACTGCATCCCAAGCGGCGGCGCATTCCTTGGAGTTTACGCCAGAGGCATCGCACACAGCACGGGCTTGCTCGATTTCTTCTTTGATTTTGTCTTGGATGTTACTCATGGTTTTAGCAGTAATTGGGACTTAGTCTAGGACAATCCTAGCAAAAATACTTACTGGCTAAGTATATCCCTAGCCAGAGAGGGCTGGGTGCAAAACCTCAAGAAAACTTAAGGATTCCATCCCTGCCAGTAAAATCAAGCCGATCGCTACATTTTGTCCAAAGAGGCGCGCAAATAGGCTAGGTGGGGCATGGGGGTCAGCCAATTCCTTTGCTTGCCACAGCCACCACAACAGGGCAATAGCTAGAGCACTGTAGTACCAGCCGTCTAAGCCCATGTGCCAGCCCAATAGCCCCAGACAGCCCGCTGTGCCCAGAAAACAACAGGTTACAAATAGGGGGGTACGATCGCCAAAAAAGAGGGCACTGGAGTTGATGCCCAATTTTTGGTCGTCGGCGCGATCGCTCATGGCATAGACCGTATCAAAGCCTAGTGTCCACAAGACCACTGCCAGCCACAACAGCCCCGCATTCATATCTAAAGTGCCCGTAACGGCTGACCATGGGATCAACACAGCAAAGCCCCAAGCCAGAGACAGCACCAACTGGGGGATTGGGAAAAAGCGTTTACAAGCGGGATAAATGGCAATTACAGGTACAGCTAGCCAGCACAGCCCAAAGCTCAGCCCATTCAGATATTTGGCAAAACCAAAGGCACACAGGCTAGCGATCGCCAGTACAATTACGCCAACGGCAAGGGGCAGAGTTTTAGCAGCGAGGGGCCGGTTTTTGGTGCGCTCCACTTGGCTGTCAAGGTCCCGATCCCAGAGGTCATTGATCACACAGCCCATGGCACTGGTGGCAAGACTACCGCCGATAATTACCAGTAGTAAATCGAGGGGTATGGCTTGGGACAGGGATTTTTCCGCCAGTACCAATGCCCAGAGGGCGGGGATCATCAAAATGAGCCTGCCTGCAGGTTTGTGCCAGCGCAGTAGATAAATTACCTGCCAAAATAAATTCGTGGACATAAACCAAACTTTCTAAAATGAGGGGTATATTTCCAGTTTAGGTGTGCGATGCCCCTTGTCCCAGAGCATATTGCCGAGGTGGTGAGTACCAGCACTACTGAATATGTGGCGGAATGTCTGCCCCCTAAGGATCTCTGTTTTCCGCAAGTGCCCGCCCTAGGGAGCTGGGTGAAAACTATCAGTTTTAGTGATGACCAAACCACAGTCTATGGCGTGGTTGCCTTCAGTACCACTACTGCGATCGACAATGTGCATCGGGCGATGGCTTTGGGTTTGTCCCTAGAGGAATTGCGCGCCCAACAGCCCCAGATATTTGGCATGTTCCGCAGTGAATTGCGGGTGGCATTGTTGGGCTATCAAGTGGGTAGCCAGATATATCAGCATTTGCCCCCCCACCCACCCCAAATTCATCAGGCAGTCTATTTGTGCAGTCGGGACGAGGTGATCCAATTTACAGAAGAATTGCATTTTTGGCGCAGTCTGCTCAGCCTCACGGGTGTACCTGTGGATGAACTGCTCTCTGCTATCTTGCGCCAAGTCTATCAACTGCGCGCCTGCGATCGGCACTGGCTAGTCCAGTCAGCCAAACAGTTGGGCATGTTATTCAAGGAAGACTACGATCGCCTGCGGGCAGTATTGGCACAGGTACATCCCTAGGAAAATCCTTCCAAAGCATATTTTGGCGTAAAACCCCTTATTTAATCAACAAACCTCAGAGCCTACTCCTGCCCACCTTTTCCCCAAAATGCGTCTCACTTTTAGACACACTTTCGCTCCACCTACCCTGACAGAGCAAAGGGTTTTAGAGCTTTACATAAAAATTCACAGTATAGCCTCTAGACTCCCCAGCGGTTTTTGACATCATAGCAACCGTCTTTGGCTTGAATATACTGAATGCCTTGATACTCTAAAATCGGCATATTCTGGTATAGAACCACATAGAAGCCATCCGACCGTTTTTTGACTTCTACATCTTTGGAGTGAATATCTTGCAGAATCAGGATGTTTGTACCGCCCTCATCCAGAATTTGATGATACTCGTCCCCCAGCTTGTAGGTGTAAAAGTTGTGCTCCATGCCGCCCCGTACTACTTTTTCTGTCAATGCGATCGTATCCTCATCTCCAGTTGATCTGGTCACAGGGGTGATGTTGTCGTTCATTGTTAGCACTGGCTTATGTTGTAAGATTTGCCTAAATTTTACCAGAAAATAGCAAACAGCCATCTCCTTCAGAGGGGAGACAGATTTTCATGCTATTGCAATACTCAAAGACGACTTTAGGACATTCACCCTCTCTCCCAAAACCTCAGCGGGGACTACTATCCTCAGGACCCCTGCAGTCTGTCTCAACATTATTGCGTATGTTTTGGCTTTCTGCTTTCTGCTAGGATGGTTTCAGCCTCTCTGTGGCGTGCGTGACGATAGCCAAATAATGTTTCTTGATCTATGCTCATAAAAACAGGGAACGCTACCTTCTAACGACAGTAGGCTGAGCTAGACTCAGAAACTTAAGTCTGATTAGATGTCCTGTTCCCACCTAGTGTTACTAGGGTCAAAGACAATGGCATGACGGCGATCGCAGAGGGGTTTTATGCCCAGTCTTCTTTGTTGTCACTTGGCAAGGCATAGACCCGTTTGCGCCGATGGATGTCTCTGGTGCGCTCAAATAAACTTTCCCAGTCCAGTCCCCACTGTTGCAGAACTTTTTCTAGGTCAGCTTGAATGTCCCGCGCCCCCATGAAGTCTTGGTAGCGCATCTTGAGACGGGCAAGGTCAGCTAAATCCCGATCCCTGGGTTGAGCTACGGTGAGCAGATGATCAACTAGGGGGCGATCGTCTAGGTAGAGGGGATGGCGTTGATCCCGCAGTTCAGCCATATTAACGACGCACAATCACTAGACCTTCACCCACAGTAGCACGGCGGGCAATGAGATGGTGGGCACTATCGGTCAGCAGAAGATCGGCAAAGCGCAGTTTGCTAGCAGTCTCTTTCAAGCTTTGTGCCAGCTTGTCCTGTTGCTCGGGGCTGAGTTGATACCACATATCCCCCAGACTGACCACCAACCGTCCTATTTGGCTACTGCCCTCCACTCCCTGTACTAGACCTGCCCCATAGGTTTCCGCAGTGCTGATGATCGCTTTTTCCACATTGGCAGGTATGGACTTAGTAACAACAACTGGTGGTTTGACTGTGGGTTTAGCTACGGTGGGGGCAGGGGCAGGTTTGAGCAGGGAGATGATGACCAGCCCCGCCAGGATCGTGGTCAAGGCGGCTTTTTTGCTGGCGATATTTTGGACTGGTTCAGGTAGGGTCAGATTCCCTGTGGCTTTTGTCCATACTTCACCTAGGGAGCGGAACACAGGGGCGATCGCGGTACTGACTTTTTTCCAGCCATCACTATTGATCAATTTTTGCCAGTTGGGGTTAGACTGCACAGTGTCAGCAATTTTTTCGCCTAGTTTTGCCATCGGGGGATCGAGTTTTTCCACCACAAAGGTTATGCCCTTGAGGATGGCGGGGAATACCTTTTCTTTAGTGAAGCGCCATGCCACTTGCAGTTCTTTTTGTACCTTTACTTGTAGGGTCTCTGCAGTTTTAGGTAACTCTTTTTCTGCAGTAACTTCAGGTGGTTGTGGGGTTTCCGCCTCGCTACTAGCAGAAACCTTTACCTCTGACCCAGTCTCTACGGTAGGTTCAGAGGTGGGTTGTTGATTTTCAGGGGTAGCTTGACTTTCACTCACAACTAGATTCTCCACAGATGTAAATACTCACTCTATTTAACCAAAAGATAGTATGACTAACACAGTCAATCCCTTAAATTGTTAGGTAGCTTCATAAAAGGCACATAAGTACTGGAGCGGGTTCTGCAAACTCCAGTTGCACCCAGCGTTTTGGCAAAATCAGTGTAAGTCCTGTAAATCTCAAACTTTTGATGGAACAGAAGTTTTGTAGTATAGCGAAAGTCCGGGGGGGATTAAGCAAAGTGCTGTAGGCAGAAGGCTTTTTCATAGGAGATACTGGCATTTGTTTTTTGCATCCCTGTTGATTAGGAGGAATTACTGTTCCTAGAGCACAACTTTGGGTAGTAACCGCCCTGCTTGATACTCACTGATCCCCACCAGTTGCCCTGTAGGATCGTAAGTAACCAAGTATGGGGTGTGCCAAGTTTGGGGAGTGGGAATCCCTTGCCCCTGTTGCCATTTCTTGAGCAAATCAGCTGATAATTCTACTCGGTCTAAATGGGCAAAGACTTGATCGACAGGGGTAAATGCGATCGTACCCAGGGTTACGCTCTGTTCTAGCCGAAAACCGTTACTTTTGGTGCGGATCAATTCAGCTAAGGTTGCCCCACAGCCCAGCATTTCCCCTAGATCACGGGCTATGGACCTGATGTAAGTGCCCGTACTGCAATCGATATCTATAGTCAGTTTGGGGGATTCCCCTGCCTGCCAAGCCATTACATTCAGGTGGTGAATGGTAACGGTACGCAGTGGGATTTGTTCTACAGGGAGAGCTTGGGTTCTTGCCAACTGATACAGGCGTTTACCGCCGATGTGAATAGCACTGTAGGCAGGTGGTCGCTGGGGGATCGTGCCCATAAATTTAGCTAGATATGGCTCTATCTGGGCTAGGGTTAGCTCCTGGGCCGATTGTTGCCGTAAAACCCGCCCCGTAATGTCATCCGTATCAGTAACTATGCCAAACTGGATCACTGCGCGATAGCTTTTATCCCCCTGCAAAAATGGCAATAACCTAGTATATTTGCCGACAGCGATCGGTAAAACACCAACTGCCATCGGATCGAGGGTGCCAGCATGCCCGACCCGCCTTGCACCTAGCTGTTGCCGTACCTGGGCAACACAGTCATGGGCTGTTAGCCCATAGGGTTTATTAAGGTTGAGGAAACCAGCTAGCATCTGGATACAAAAATTTGTTACAATTTTAGCCCAAACCTAAACCGTCAGCGGAGGAGACCTTGCGCCGCTTTGTAGTGGGTGATGTCCACGGGCAGTTTGAAGCCTTAATGTTGTTGGTGGAAAAAATTGACCTCCAAGCCGAGGATCAAATGTATTTTTTGGGCGATCTGATCGATCGGGGTCCCCGCAGTGCTGAGGTGGTGGCATGGGTGATGCACAACCGCTTTCCCTGTATTAAGGGCAACCACGAGATCATGTGTCTCGATGCCTATGCTTCCCCTGATTCAACCATTATCTGGCAGGGCTGGCTGGTAAATGGGGGGGTGAAGACTCTGCAAAGTTATGGGGAAGACGGTGTAACTGATGAACACCTAGAATGGATGTGGAATTTGCCCCTCTATCTGGATTTGGGGGATGTGTGGCTGGTGCACGCAGGCGTTAATCCCAACTTGACCCTTGAGGCACAGACTTCTACTGAGTTTTGCTGGATCAGAGAAGAATTTCACAGTTCTACTAGCCCCTACTTCCCCGATAAAATTATTATCACGGGGCACACCATCACTTTTACTTTTGCAGGGGTGCAACCAGGGCAAATTGTGCGGGGCGCAGGCTGGCTAGATATAGATACGGGGGCATACCACCCCAAAAGTGGTTGGCTCACTGCTTTAGATATTGATGCGTGGCTGGTACATCAGACTAATGTGTTTACCCAAAAGTACCGCTGTTTACCACTGGCGGACCTTGTTGTCTCGGGTGGGGAAATAGTGGGCGGACAACCCTATCCCCGCAAATAAAACCTATGTTTTGGCTATTGCCTACGGTAGTAACCCTCCCTCCCCCCACAGAAGTGCCTGAGGAAGTACTCAGGGCAGAGATTTATACCTCGGCGCGATCGCCTGTCGATGGTCGCCCCTTGAGTGCTCAAGCCTACCTCGAAGAACTGCACCAACTGGCACAGGATACCATTCCCCCCGCTTACTATGTCTCCCAAGAACTGCGGGAATTGATTGAACTCCTGCGCTTACGCCGTGCCCTGCGCCGATTGCTCCCCTTTATCCCCTAGACCAGCAAGCAAACCTGAGTTATGATGAATTCTGTTAATAAAGTTTACAAATTTTAATAAATCTTGGTTACATTATTTTTAATTTTGCCCCGCCTACAGCAGGGTTGGCTGGGATTGTGGACAGGCATATTGCTAGTGAGTCTGCCTGTATTTGGGGAAGCTCCCTTGGTGCGCTGGTCCCCTGTTTTGGGCTTACTCCTGAGTGTAGGTTGGCTGGGCTTAAGTCGGGTTTTGGCGGAACGGTGCTGGCACTGGTGGGCGAGTGTGGTGTGGGGCTTTAGTCTCTCTTGGGGCTGTGGTGCAATCTACTGGGGCTGGTGGCGTTGGTTTCCCGCATGGCACTTAGTGATTGAATCCTTGGCTGTGCCTTGGGCTGTCTGGGGCTGGAGACGGGCAGAATATCGGCTGGGGGCACAGTTTTATTTGGGATCGCTACTGGGCACAGCTTTGACCGATCTATACTTTTATGGCAACGACTTGTTTGGGGTGTGGGCAGAGTTGATGGCAGAAGAGTCGGCTGCCCAGGGGATATTGCCTAGGGCGATCGCTCAAGTACACAGTGCTTGGGGGCTAGCTAGTATGGGGGGACTGGTGTTATTGATCCTCGCTCTCGTGGTTTGGCACTTACGGCGCAAAGATGCAGGCAATTGGCTGATCGCAGGTACACTGATAGGCACGATCGCCGTGGATGGGCTATTCTATGCAGGGGTACTGCTCATGAATATTTCATAGAAAGTTAGTTGTAACTACTTGTGCATTGGGGACATATTAAGGCTAAAGTATTAACTATATAGCCTTTAACAAGACAAGCATGACTGCCCAACTCTTGTTACAAACTAGTCGTGGTACAAGCCGCTTGAACTTGGATAATGGCAGAAGCTGGAGCATGGGCAGGGGACGGGATAATGCTGTGCCACTCTATGACCACTGTGCCTCCCGCCAGCATGCCCTGATCTTGAAGGTAGGGGGATTCAAGTATTATTTGATGGATTTGGGCAGTCGCAACGGCACATATCTCAATGGCAAACGCATCCATACTCCCGTTTTACTGCACCCCAAAGATCGGATCAGTATCGGTGAGACCACGCTGGAATTTGCCATGTCCGAACCCCAAACTACGGACTTTAGTAAGGAAGACACCGAGATTCGCCTGCAAAAACGCCGTCTGATCACAGCCTTGGTAGTGGATATTCGCAACTACAGCAAAATGACCCAACAGATCAATGAGCGGTTACTAACTGAGGTAATTACTAAGTGGTTTAAGTCTGCCATTAATATAGTTGAACAGCAGGGCAGTTGGGTGGATGAACTGGTAGGGAATGCTTTTCTTGCCCTGTGGATTCATGAAGCTGATGCCGACATTCAACAAGTAGCCATCACTGAAATTCTCACTGCCTTCCGTGCAGTGCAGGCATTGTCCCGTCTGTGTGCTGAACTCAACCAGCAATATGAACTGACCCTGCCCTTGACGATCGGGGCGGGGATCAACACGGGCTATGCCTATGTGGAGATCAGCGAAGTGCAGGAGATCTATCCAGATTTACAGGTGATCGCTGATGCCACCACCAAAGCCTTTGCCCTTGAGGTAGCCTGTCGTGAGCTGAACTTGGATGTGGCGATCGCTGAATCTACCCATAGGCGCACCTCCTATGCCAGCGTGTTATTGCCGTTCAAGCAGTATGTATTGAACCTGCCCAATAACTCTGAGCCAATTAGCGCCTATGCAGGCACTTTGGCAGGGATCGATCACTTTTTGGAAAAGGTTAATCTTGTCTTCACAGAATAAATACGTATCTTACGCTACAGTGGGAGTGATGCTTTCCCATACACCTATGGCACAAAGTAATAAGGAAGGGATTGTTCTTGGTTTAACTCTGCTGATTACAATGGGCTTAGCGGCTGGCGGTTACTTCTTGTTTACCAGAACTGACTCACCACTGGGCTTACAGACTGATGTTGCTGATGTTGCCAACTCGTCAGTAATTGCCATTGATGGCAGTGTGACAATGGCTGGCATTATCAGGGAACTGCGCACTGCCTATCGTCTCCAGAATCCCAATGTGCCTGTAACCTACGGCATCCCTGACGGTCGCCCCGGTGGCAGTAACAAGGGGATGCAGAATTTGATGGCAGGGAGGATCAATCTTGCCGCTACTTCCCGTGGTCTCAGCCCTGAAGAGGCACAGGCAGGTATCCAGTTGGTTATGATCGCCAAAGATGCCCTAGCGATCGCCGTAGGGTTGGACAATCCATTTCAGGGCAGTTTGACTGAAGACCAAGTGCGGGGCATTTTCACAGGCAAAATTACCAACTGGTCGCAGGTAGGCGGTCCGAACTTGCCTATTAAAGTGATCAACCGTGCCAAAGACAGTGGTACAAGGGATGTATTCCGCGAAGTTGCCTTGAAAGATGAAGATTTTGCCCCCGATGGCCCGAATTTTATTACCCTAGAACGGGATGAGACTACCCCCATGTTGCGGGCCTTGGGCAAGAATGGCATCGGCTACTCCACCCTTGCCCAGATTCAGGGACAACGCACAGTGCGAATACTGAAAATCAACGGTATTTCCCCCGCAGATACAGCTAAAGTCAAATCAGGGGAATATCCTCTCAGCAGAGGGCTGTATTTGGCACTCCCCAAACAAACTAGCCCAGTGGTCAAGGAGTTTGTGGATTTTGCTCTCTCCCCTGCAGGTCAAATGGCGATCAAGCGTGCGGGCTATATCCCTGTGCGCTAGAGGGATCGCAGTTTGAAACTCCAGTTTCCTTGGTTTTCTAGGATTTTACAGCTTATAGTCATCCTAGTTAAAATTGATACACTAATGAACTGCCATTTGGGGTTGCAGGGGCACAAGCTACTACCCTCTCCCAGAAGGAGAGGGGTCGGGGGTGAGGCTAACGGCTCAATCTAAAGCGAATTGACTATTAATTGTCTCCAAGACTTTTTGCTTGGGGAAAGCTCCCCAATACTCCCCTCGGAAGGGGTAAAGCCTTTGGGAGGATGAAGCACTCTGTAAATTCATAAATCACTCCTAGGTATTGCTCCTATAGCAGTGATATAAAGTACAGCTTCAGCCGGGGGAATCCCCAATACTTCATTCACTTGGTCATCAAAAAAGCCAGCGATCCCGCTGACACCCAAGCCCAAATAAATTGCCGCCAAATTGATTTTTTGTCCTAGATGTCCTGCATCCATGTGCAAATAGCGATAGCAGCGATCCCCATGTTTTTGGACAGCTTTAGTTAAATCAGTAGTGTGGAAAATGACTGCAGCGGCATCTCGCCCCAAATCCTGTCCTAAACAGAGAAAATGCAATTCCTTACGAAAATTCTTAAAGCGAATTTGCCTTAACTCCTGGGCTTGGGGCGCATAATAGTAACAGCCCACCTCAATGCCATCCACTGCTGTAATTGCAATAAAAGTTTCAATCAAGCTTAGATCGAAATAATCGGGACTGCCATCCAAACCCTGTACCACATAATCAGTTGGTTGGTAGGCAAAATTCAGAACTGCAAATAAATCATCTTTACTAATAGCTTCCCCTGAAAATTGGCGTGTAGAACGACGGCGCAAAATTGTAGTTGCTAAATTAGTTAGATCTGCCCCCCAATCAATCGGCGGACTCAAAGTACTCAGGCGCGTACAAAACGGAAAATTATATTTATCACTATTAGCGATCGCACTTTCAGGCATAAAACGGCATTCTTGATAGTTATCCACATCAATCACTGTTGCCGTATGCAAAGCTGAGAGTAACTCACCATCAGGAATAGTCTCTTGGGGTGGAGAAATGGGCGAAGCCAGTGTATGACAGCCGAAACTCCCTTCTATCTGTAAATCTGTTTGCAGGTCTTGGAGTGGCAGGATCCCAATCACTGCCTCCTGTTTGCCATCTAGGAATAACATCTCATTCACAATCTGATCGGCGAATCCTCCCAACAGGTGGGGGCGAAAATCACTCAAGGCAGAAGCAAGCTCGATATTTCCCAGCAAATGCCCCGCATCCAGAAATACCCGCCGATATGCCCGATCCTGATACCGCCACGCCGATCGATAGAAAATCGTAGTCAGCACAATTGCCATCTTAGTAACTTCTAGGGCAGGGTGACCGAAACAAGCAGACCTAAGGCGATCCCAGCAATTCTGGTCTGTCCAGAAATGAATCAGACTGTGGGTGCGAGTTTGATAATGCCACAGCCCATCCCCCTGTACCAGATAGATTTCCGTAGGATACAATGCACCCGCCGAGGGAGCAGCACGCAGATAGATACTCTCGCCCGTAACCGTCGGCACTCTTGCCGTTAAACCATAGCTGTAGAGCATCAACCGAGATAGCCTGTGCCACCAACTATCCTGCTGTCCGCTTTCCCCCAAGTAGGGTTTGAGGTCATACACCGTACCCAGCTTATAATCCTTATAGGGAGACGGTTGCTGACTCCAATCTAAGCTTCCCCCTTTACTTGCCAGCGTTTCGGGGTCATACTTAGTGCGCTGATGAAAATATTCAGCCAAAGAAGAATAGTATGGCATGATTGCATTATATGGCTAAATGGCGCTGTATCCCCCAGTGTGGGGCTTGTTGTCATCTTGACCCTAGCGATCGCCCCGACCTAGAGGATTATCTTACACCTGCGGAACTCCAGCAGTACTTAGGCATGGTCGGGGCAGATGGTTGGTGCATTCATTTTGATCATAGCCATAGACAATGTCGGATTTATGCAGAGCGACCTGATTTTTGTCGGGTCAGTCCTCAGCACTTCCAACGGCGGTACGGTGTACCCCCCAAAGAATTTGATAATTTTGCCAATGAGTGCTGTATTCAACAAATTGGTGCAGTCTATGGAAATAATTCCGCAGCAATGAAGCGATTCAGGACTGCAACAAGTTTATCCCTCACCCCAAAGCCCAACGGAAGCGGTCGCCCCAAATAGGAATTTGATAGGTGTCTCATTTTTAAAAAATATACCTAGAAGTTATGGTTATTTATCTAAAGGGGAGTCAGGAGTAGGCTCTGCGCCTTGGTAAGGGTCTCAAAATTTAGTAAACGGATATATCCCAACCTCTGTCTGGCAGAATGTGTAGAAATTATTTTTAACAAGATTTTTAACAAGTGGGATAACCTAGGAGCACACTTGACTTTTCCCAAAAAGATAGAGATTATTCTTGCTAACCTGACATGGCGGTAGCCCGAGCTATTAGTTCTTTAATTAGTATTCTGGTTTGGAGTGTAAGCACAGGGGTGTTGGCTCAGTATCCCATTCCTGCCCATGAAACAGCAGAACAATTAGTGGAGCGAGGGAATGCTTATATTCGTCTGGGCAATGCTGAAGGGGCGATCGCCATGTTTCGTGCCGCTATCGCTAAAAATCCCAACCTAGCTATCGCTCACTACAATCTAGGCTCAGCTCTGGCACAATCTGGACAAACCCAACCTGCCATCTATGCTTTTGAGCGCGTAGTAAATCTTCAGCCTAGATTTGCGATCGCCTATTCTAATTTGGGGGCGTTACAAACAGCGATCCAGCTAGAACCAAAATTAGCAACTGCCCACTACAACCTTGGTTTAGTGTATAGGGAACAACAACAGTACGATCAAGCAATTAAATCTCTCAACAGAGCATTAGAGCTTGATCCCCAGTCGGCAACTATCCATTATCATCTAGCTTTTGTACTGCAAGCCAAGGGCAATTTCCCTAAATCCTAATTATGCAGAAGCCCACTATAATTACGGCGCAATTTTAATAATCAAACCAATGAAGCGATCGTCTCCCTACAAAAAGCTATTCAATTAAAACCAAGTTATGCCAATGCTCACTACACCCTAGGGGTGGCCCAAGCCCAACTAGGACAAACCCAACAGGCGATAGCATCTTTTATCAGGGCACAAGCCTACTTCCGACAACAACAAGAGCACACTTGGGCACAAGCCAGCCAAGCCCAAATCCAACGCCTTCAGCAACAGCATAAGTGATAACTCCGTTCCCAGTGTCTGTTGATGAATTTAAGCAATACTTAAAAGACCTCCTGTGTAAATGTTAGTAATTCAACTCACAATCTTCTTGGGTATGGGGTTCTAGGGGCTTCATTTTTCTGGGAGAGGGGTTGGGAGTGAGTTTTGGCAATTGGCCCAAAGGTCTAAAGACTTTAGGATTACCGTACAAGACTTACTCTAATTTTCAGAAAAAACTATATGGGGGCAAAGCCCCAGATCCCCTATAGATCAGAGCTTTAGACTATAGGAATTAGGTAAGTTATAGTCATTTCATCTAAAAATGAGACACATTTTAGAGAGACAGGAGTGGTGAGATGTCCCAGATGTATATTTGATATCTTTAGCACAGGCGGCAACTAGCTACTGCCCAATAACTTTTATGGAACTTTTCAGCAAGTGCCAGCATTTACGGATCGGCACTATCCAAATGGGTTGTGGCATAATTGTTAGGACATTCTTAGTTAGTGCAACAGAACCATGAATTGGACAGACATTATTACTAACCCTTGGACTATTTATGCCATCATTGCAGGTCTATACTTGGTGGTAGTTCCTGTAATTTTGATGTACTATTTTCGGGCGCGCTGGTACAAAACGGGAGCGATCGAGCGGGCATTTATTTGTTTTATGGTGTTCTTCTTTTTTGTAGGTTTACTGTTAGTTTCTCCGTTCCTCAATTTCCGTCCCCCTGAGCGCAAAATTGCCTAGTCATCTATCTCTATGCGCAGGATTGATGTCATTGCTATTACTCTAGCATTTGGGCTAACTGGTTTAGTTGCCTATGGTGGACTGGTGGCAGTCGGACTACCGACTGATAAAGCAGAAATATGGACACCTGTATTGTTATTAGCTGGTCTGTTGGGTTGGTTAGCTACCTATGCTACTAGGGTAATTACTGGGAAGATGACCTATCATACACAGTTAGAACAGTACAAAACTGCCGTTTTAGAAAAGAAACTAGCGGAAATGTCTGCTGAAGAAATTGCGCAACTGCTCCAAGAAACTGAATGCAAAGAGTAACGCTATTAGCGGGGATCATCGGGGCGATCGCTATTTTGGTTAATCGTTTCACTGCTGATTTCATCTCTCCTAGTCAGACGCGGGCGGATGCGATCGGGATTATGCTCAGTAGCTTAGCCATTTTCCTCGGTTTGCTCTGGCAGAACATTCTGCCTAAACCGCCCACGGCAGTAGTATTGAATGCTGTAGATGGTTTTTATCTGCGGGAAGATTTGCCAGAGTCAATCAAAATTGAGTTGGCATGGGCTTCACATGCTTTGTTGACTAATACAGTTACGCAGGTAGTTTGTATTTACTACAATGATAAGGTCTTACTACAGCGAGGCAAACTTCCACCTAGCTGGCAGAAGGGCAAAATCAATGTAGGTGCGATCGCCCAGCGATGTTTACAAACACAAAAGCCAATCTACTTGGCCAATTTGAGTTTATATCCAGGCAAAATTGAATTTGACTATTTACCAGAAAATACCCAAGGCGTAATTGTGCAACCGATCGGCAAGTTAGGTCTAGTTGTAGTAGGGGCAAATATCCCGCGCAGTTACACTAAACAGGATGAACAATGGCTACAAGCGATTGCTGATAAGCTAGCATGTAGTTTGCAGACTAGTCCATGATTAGTCTAAGGCTTAACCTCCTGTGTGATTGGTAGTAATGCGACTCCAAATCTTCATCACAATCAGATTCATAGGCATGGGGTTGCAGGGGCGACAGCTCCCGCTGAGGTTTTCTCCTGGGTGAGGGATAAAATTGCTTCAACCCAGAGTGAATTAACTTAACTTAAATGTCTTCAGACTTTTGCAAGTCTCAAACTCTCTTACAAGTTTTCTCTTAAGTCTAGGACGTACACTAATTTTTAGAGCTTTTTAGAGCAAATCAGATGGAAAGGGAGTTTGACCCAGACCCCCGACCCCCTATAGAAGTTTCTGAGTACTGCTAATCATTAGGCATAGGCTCCTCTTCTATGAAGAGGGAGAGAATGAAAGGAGGGGGTTGTCCGTGAGAAATCTTTTCCGATAAAGTATTCAGGGTTGAGAGCAGGTACTCCCCTAGGCCATACCTGAATATTATCCTGCTGACCTCAGTTATAATGCTGGGGGGTAGTGCTAGTACATCTTTTGGAACTGTATCATCATTGACTGGCTGGGAAGGAACTATCGGCTGGCTGGGTTAGTCAATCCTGGTATGCTCAACCTTAGAATCTAACAAAGGTTATGTATCATTTCTTCTTGGCTTTTGCTCTACTCATTGCTAGCGCACCCATACCAGCAGTTACCTCCCAGACTGCCACCCAAAAACCAACTAGAGCTAATCCCAAAAGGGTTTCCCAGACAGAAATCCATCAATTACAACGTTTATTTCCTACACAAAGATTGATACCTGACCAAACTTTCCGAGTGAATTTGTTGGAATGTGGCACTTGCCTATTTGTGCCAGTTATATCAGAAGACTTAAAACTCTCTATCCACCTAGTCCAGGGCGATCGCATTATTACTACTCTGCCACAATCGGCGAAGTTCTCTAATTGGGCAATTTTTCAGTTAAATGCTGTCGCTTTTGTGCGATTAGGGTCCACTACTCCTAATGAGGATGGAATTATCATCATTTCAGAGCATGTAACTGGGATCGGCAGAGAAGGAGCGATCCCTTTTCCTGTTACAAGGGTTTATCTGCGTGTTCCTAGGAGCGGTGGCGGTTGGCAATTCCAGTTCCTAGAACAGGAGAGTGAAACTCTCACTAGCAGGCGCGTAAGCACGATCGCTCAGGCAGAAAAGATATTGAGAGAAGAATTTAGCTTCCGTCCATAGGTTAGAAAACCCCAACAGGGGTTGTAGCCCCTGCAACCCCTCGGCTGAACAATGGTTCCAATCAAGAGTTGAGATTAGGAGGTCTCACGGTCCTACTCTTTGTTTTCATAGCTCTGGGCAAAAATTCCCTGTATTAAAGACTACCCCAAACAACATCAACAGACCATCAAGCTAAAGATGAAACCAATTATTTCAGGCACTGGTAAGAAATAACATCACATCCCCTTCCTGTACTATATAGTCTTTGCCTTCACTACGCACTAGCCCTTTAGCTCTGGCGTTTGCCATTGAACCTGCTGAGACTAAATCTTCATAACTGATGGTTTCAGCGCGGATGAAATTCTTCTCAAAATCAGAGTGAATTACGCCTGCAGCTTGGGGTGCTTTCATGCCTGCCTTGATCGTCCATGCTCTGGTTTCTTTTTCGCCTACAGTGAAGTAGGTTCTCAAGCCTAGCAATTTGTAAGTAGCACGGATGAGGGATTTCAATCCGCCTTCCTTTACTCCTAGAGAGTCAAGATAATCTTGGCGTTCTTCTGGTGATAAATCAATCAATTCTGATTCCACTTGGGCAGAAACTACTACCACTTCCGCATTTTCTTTGCTGGCAACGGCTTTGACCTGTTCCACCCATTTATTGCCTGTGGCTAGATCATTCTCGTTGACATTGGCACAATAAATGAGTGGTTTGATGGTGAGCATATTCAAGGGAGCGATCGCTGCTTTTTCTTCATCGGTGAGGGGACAGGTGCGGGCAGGTTGTCCCCTATCTAAATGGGCGTGTAATTTCTCAAGGGCGGATAGTTCTATTTGGGCTTCTTTGTTATTCTTGGCTTGTTTACGGGTGCGTTCCATGCGCCGTTCTACTTGGGCAAGGTCAGCAAGGGATAATTCCAAGCCGATCACTTCTATATCTCGCACGGGATCGACATAATCCATCACATGGATAATGTCGTCATTCTCAAAACACCGCACCACCTGCACGATCGCATCACAGTTGCGGATATTCCCTAAAAATTCATTCCCCATGCCTTCGCCTTTGCTTGCACCCTTGATTAAGCCTGCAATATCCACAAATTCTACACGAGTGGGGACAATTTGCTGAGATTTGCCAATTTTTGCCAATACCTCTAGGCGATCGTCGGGTACAGCTACCAAGCCTACATTGCTTTTTTTGGTACAAAAAGGGAAATTAGCCGCTTCTGCACGGGCATTCGTCCCTAGAGCATTGAATAGGGTAGATTTACCCACATTGGGCAGTCCAACGATTCCAGCACTAAGCATTGATTCCTAGTGTATAACTCCAATCTCAACTAGTATATGCCAAAACCTATGAGCCTGTTTTAACCTCAGTTCGGGTTAAGCAAAGTTGCGGTAAGCCTTTCTAGGCCATATTTTCTCCTCTCGCCCTTGGTAGAATTGAAAAATAGGGGATTACAGGGGTTTGATTTCAGGATAAGTTTAGGAACTATACAAGAGTTCTATTGAGTTATGCCGATGGAAAACCTAGCCTAGAGTCAAGGACAACAAAATTCAGCAGTTAAAATCAGTTTTTGCCGCTATTCAGTGTTAAAATTTGAACTCACGCTAGGAGTGTCTGAGTTCTACTCAGGCTGAGATTATATCCTTAGAACCTGATCTGGTTCACACCAGCGTAGGAAAGTCGTATGCGGAGTTATATTTATGACCACTGCAGTAAGAACTACCCCTGCTCTGCCACGCAGGGGAGAATTTCAGGGTACTCAGATGTACTGTGCCCGTCAAGGCATCATCACCAATGAGATGCGCTATGTGGCATGGCGGGAAAATCTACCTGTAGAATTGGTGCGATCGGAAGTGGCACGGGGCAGAGCGATCATTCCTGCCAATAAAAATCACACCAACCTAGAGCCGATGATGATTGGCATCGCTTCTCGTTGTAAGGTAAATGCCAACATCGGGGCTTCGCCCAATTCTTCTGACCTCAATCAGGAGTTAGAGAAGTTACACCTGGCTGTGAAGTACGGTGCGGATACAGTGATGGATTTGTCCACTGGTGGCGGTGATTTGGATGCCATTCGCACTGCTATTATCAACGCATCCCCTGTCCCGATCGGCACTGTGCCAGTCTATCAGGCACTGGAATCGGTACATGGCAGAGTGGAAAAGTTACACCCTGAAGATTTTCTGCATGTGATTGAAAAGCACGCCCAGCAGGGGGTGGACTACATGACTATTCATGCAGGGATTTTGATTGAATATCTGCCTTTGGTGAAGCACAGAATCACAGGGATCGTCTCCCGTGGCGGCGGGATTCTGGCGCGCTGGATGCTCTATCATCACAAACAAAATCCTCTCTACACCCACTTCCAAGATATTATTGAAATCTTCAAGAAGTATGATGTTTCCTTCAGCTTGGGGGATTCACTGCGCCCCGGTTGTCTGCATGATGCTTCCGATCAGGCGCAATTGGCAGAATTGAAAACCTTGGGACAACTCACCCGCAGGGCGTGGGCAGATGATGTGCAGGTGATGGTGGAAGGCCCGGGGCATGTGCCCATGGATCAGATTGAATTCAATGTGCGCAAACAAATGGAAGAGTGCGCAGAAGCTCCTTTTTATGTGTTAGGCCCGTTGGTAACTGACATTGCCCCCGGCTATGACCACATCACCAGTGCGATCGGGGCGGCGTTGGCGGGCTGGTACGGGACAGCTATGCTCTGCTATGTAACCCCCAAGGAACACTTGGGCTTGCCTAACGCTGAGGATGTGCGCAACGGTCTGATTGCTTACAAGATCGCCGCCCATGCCGCTGACATTGCCCGCCACCGTCCTGGGGCAAGGGATCGGGATGATGAATTGTCTAGGGCGCGCTACAATTTTGACTGGCAGAGGCAGTTTGAGTTATCCCTCGATCCTGAACGCGCCCGTGAGTACCATGACGAAACCCTGCCTGCCGATATTTACAAGACGGCAGAGTTCTGTTCTATGTGCGGCCCGAAGTTCTGTCCCATGCAGACCAAGATTGATGCTGAGGCTCTGGCGGAACTGGAACAGGCACTAGCTAAGGGTGCGATCGGGTAACTACCGCCTCGACCTTCAGGGTTTGTTTGGTTTGATTGACTTCAGTAATTGCCCAGCGCAGGGGCTGACCTTGGCGGTGTAGCTCCTGCTCTATGGCTTGGGGCAGTTGGGCGGGCAGGGGAATTTCGGCAGTGATGAAGTGGGTAGTCATAGCTCTTGTCATTTATTGGTCAGGCTTAGTATAATCTAGAACTGCATTACGGCGAGCGTAGCCAAGCGGTCAAGGCAGTGGATTGTGGTTCCACCATTCGTGGGTTCGATTCCCATCGCTCGCCCTGTTTATTTAGACTAACCGATCGCCTGTATCGGGATCAAACAGGTATATGGCGGTAGGGGGGAAGGTGAGCCAGAGGCTGTCTTCGGGTCTAAGTTGGCTGGCGATACTACTGGGCAGATTCAACTGAAGGGTGGCAGTGGGCAGATCGGCTAGACACACCCGCACGATCGTATTACTGCCTAGGGGTTCTAGGAGGAGGACAATTGCCTGCAAACTGGCATGCACCTTAGTCAGGCTGTATTGAATCTCTTCACTGCGGATACCGAGGATCAATTTTTCTGGCAGCTGCCAGCCTGTGGCGGTGTGGGGGCAGGTGATATACTGTGCCCCGAAAAAGAGTGCGCCCTGATGGCAATGGGCAGGGAGCAAATTCATGGGTGGATTGCCAAAAAAGCCCGCCACCATCAAATTAGACGGCTGGGTATAGACTTCTAGGGGCGTGCCAATCTGCTGAATTTTGCCTTGATCTAGCACCACGATCTTATCAGCCAAGGTCATGGCTTCGGTCTGGTCGTGGGTTACATAGACCGTAGTAATGCCAATGTGTTGATGTAACAATTTCAGTTCCGATCGGGTGCTGTCTCGCAGTTGGGCATCCAGGTTAGAGAGGGGTTCATCCAAGAGAAATACTTGGGGGGCACGGATGATCGCCCGCCCTAGAGCAACCCGCTGTTGTTGTCCCCCTGAGAGTTGGCTGGGCTTGCGTTGCAGGAGATGTTCTATTTGCAGGGTTTTAGCGATCGCAAGGGTGCGCTCCTGAATGGTGCGGGCATCCAGCCCCCGCATTTTCAAGCCAAAAGCCAAATTTTCGGCTACAGTCATGTGGGGATAAAGGGCGTAATTTTGGAAGACCATCGCCACATCGCGCTGACGGGCTGGTACAGGATTCATCAACTGCTGACCCAGCCAAATTTCACCAGTAGTCGGGCTATCCAACCCGGCGATCAAGCGCAGGATTGTGGACTTGCCACAGCCAGACGGGCCTACCAGTACCCAAAATTCCCCATCGGGAATCTCCAAGCTCAGTTCTGCCAGTACCGTGCGATCGCCCCACCGTTTGCTGATCCTGTCTAGCCGTAGTTCCGCCATCCCCATCACTACTACCAATGGCTCTATCTTACCCAAGTTTGCTAGGCAAAAACGGGGAGCGTGAAGCGGAAACTACTGCCTGTTTTGCCGTCCGATTCCACCCAAATCTGACCGTAGTGGGCGCGGATGATGCGCCGACACAGTGCCAAGCCAATGCCATAGCCGCCTTGGTGTCCGTCCCGCTCGAGGCGGTAGCGGTCTTCAAAGATGCGCTCTTTTTTCTCAGGGGGCACACCCAAACCTGTATCGGTAACACTGACTTCCACTTTTTGGGTGGTGCGGTGCATCACAGCTAGGGTGATTTTGCCACCAGCGGGGGTATATTTGCTGGCATTTTCCAAGAGATTGATCAATACCTGCCTAATTCTCTCCTCATCGGCATACACAGGCGGCAGATCGCTGGGAATATCTTGGATCAAGCTCTGTTGCTTGGCTTGAAAGCTATTGGTGATATACAAATCTTCCGTGACCCGTTCGCACAGAAACGCCAATTGTAATTTTTGGGGCTTGATCACCAGATGCCCGCCTTCTAGGATGTCGCTGATCATGTTGTCTACGACTTTGGTCTGCTGGCGGGCGTGCTTGAGCATTTGTTTCACTTGGTCAGGGCTAATTTTGTCCCCATTTAGTTCGATCGTCTCCAGTGCCAAGGCGATCGCAGTCAGAGGGCCACGCAGGTCATGGGCGAGCATAGCCATCACCCGTTCTTTGAAGAAATTTTGTTCTGCCAGTTGTGCCTTTTCCTGTTTGAGGTGGAAAATCTCATCCGCCAGTTTGACTAGTTCCGCAGAATAGGTAATGTAGTCGGGCAGCTCTGTGCTGTCTCGGTTGTCATCAGCATCTAGTTGCCCACGCCAATCCGCCCAGCAGTTGTGCAGTTGGGAAACCAAGTTTTTGCCAGCAATGGTTTGGCGGGGAGCAGGTTTAATTTTAATCAGGGCAGGGGTAAATACCACTTTGAATAGTTCAGCGAGTTGGGGTTGCGCTTTGACATCAATGACCTGCCAATCTACTCTGCCCTGCTCCGTGAGAAAAGTTTCCACTTCTCGCACCAAATCGCGGGTACTGGGACGATCGTCCACAAACAGTAATAGCTGTAAAGACTGAGCCGTTTCCACCGACATAATTAAATCTTTATATTATCTTAATTTTGATCCTATCCTATTCCCAGACGATCATTTTGGCTGGCAGAGTTTTAGTACTATAAACAATTGCCCCTTTAGGATGAAAAACATGATGCGCACCCACTACTGTGGTCAGCTTACTGCTCAGCACCAGCAGCAGCCAGTCAAACTCTGTGGCTGGATCGATCGCTATCGGGATCACGGTGGCGTAATTTTCCTAGATGTGCGCGATCGGTATGGCATTGTCCAAGTGGTGAGCGATCCTGTGCGCACCCCTAAGTCCTATCCGATCGCCCAGACTGTGAGAAATGAATTTGTGGTGCAGGTGATTGGCACGGTGTGTCTGCGTCCTGCTGATTCCATCAACCCCAAAATTCCTACAGGTGCAGTGGAAGTCTATGCCGAAGAGATCGAGATTCTCAATCGGGTGCAGAAGAGTTTGCCCTTCCTAGTGAGCGATACAGAGACAGTGCGGGAAGAATTGCGCCTGAAGTATCGCTACTTGGATATGCGCAGTGAGCGCATGACCCGCAATTTACAACTGCGTGCCCAAGTAGTGAAATTGATCCGTCGTTATTTGGAAGACCAAGCTGGTTTTATGGAAGTGGAAACCCCGATCCTGTGTCGTTCCACTCCCGAAGG
This sequence comes from Pseudanabaenaceae cyanobacterium, assembly GCA_046295715.1. Lineage (GTDB taxonomy): Bacteria > Cyanobacteriota > Cyanobacteriia > Pseudanabaenales > Pseudanabaenaceae > JBKBMU01. The sequence goes on along the minus strand of JBKBMU010000011.1, from coordinate 36,416 downwards.
GGCAAGGGATTACCTAGTGCCCAGCCGTATCTATCCGGGTGAGTGGTATGCCCTGCCCCAATCGCCCCAGCTATTCAAACAGTTATTGATGGTGGGGGGATGCGATCGCTACTACCAGATTGCTCGTTGTTTTCGGGACGAGGACTTGCGTGCCGATCGCCAGCCCGAATTTACCCAACTTGATATGGAAATGAGTTTCATGGATCAAGAAGAAGTCCTAGAATTGAATGAAAATCTCATCCGCCACATTTTTTGGGAAGTGAAGGGGATCGAACTGCCCCCCCTGCCCCGCATGACCTACCAAGAAGCAATGGCGCGCTACGGCTGCGATCGGCCCGATACTAGATTTGGCTTAGAGTTAGTGGATGTATCGGATTTATTTGCCAATTCTGGGTTTAAGGTCTTTGCCAGCGCGATCGCCAGCGGCGGTCTAGTCAAGGTTCTGCCTGTGCCCCAAGGGGATGCCAGCATTTCCAATACCCGCATCAAACCGGGTGGCGATCTATTCAATCTCGTCTGTCAGTATGGTGCTAAGGGGCTAGCCTATATCCGCGTCAAAGAAGCTGGGGAAATAGATTCCATTCCTGCAATCAAAGATAATCTAACTACGGAACAGAAACAGATACTATTGGAACGCACCCACGCTGAAGCTGGTACACTATTACTGTTCGGGGCAGGGGACAGTAAAACTGTCAATGAATCTCTGCACCGCCTGCGCTTACATCTGGGCAGAGAACTGAATCTAATCGATGAAAATAAATTCCATTTGTTATGGGTAACGGATTTTCCTATGTTTGAGTGGAATCCCGAAGAGAAACGCCTAGAAGCCCTGCACCATCCTTTCACCCGTCCCCATCCCGACGATTTGCCTGTCTCTGCCCACAGTCGCGCCCTTGCCTATGACTTGATTTGCAATGGGATTGAAATCGGCGGCGGCTCACTGCGCATCTATCAACGGGAGATTCAAGAACAAGTATTCACGGCGATCGGTCTATCTCCAGCCGAAGCTCAAGAGCAATTTGGCTTCCTTTTAGAAGCGTTTGAGTATGGTACACCACCCCATGGGGGGATCGCCTACGGCTTAGACCGCTTGGTAATGCTACTGGCAGGCGCAACTTCCATTCGGGATGTGATGGCATTCCCCAAAACTCAACAGGCTAGAGACCTGCTCACTAATGCTCCCGCCCCAGTTACCGATCAGCAATTGCAGGAACTGTCTTTGCAAGTTGTGCAGAAACATCAAAAACATGAATAAAAGTCTCCTGTGTATCTTGAGAACTTACAAAAGACCTGGTAGTAACCTGAACCAAAAAGCTTCTTAGCTAGAGGGTCGCAGGGTTTTCTGGGGCTGGGAGTGGAATTTATTGCTGGCTAGCATGGGTGGGACTATGCTTTAACTTCCTTGGCCCTCTGATTAAAAATAGCGGTTTCTAGTTCTTTGGTAGCAGTTTCCAGATCATCATTGAGAATCACTAGATCAAATTCATCAGCACAGGCGATCTCCTCCCTTGCCCTCGCTAATCTTTTCTGAATAGAAGTTTCTGTTTCAGTGGAACGCTGTCTGAGTCGCTGTTCCAGCACTGACAGAGAAGGGGGCATGATAAAAATGCGTTTGGCGAGTGGGAAATTTTGGACTACTTGTCTGGAACCCTCCACTTCTATTTCCAGAAGGACTACTTTACCCTGTTTAACTCCCTGTTCTACAGGCAAACGGGGTGTACCATAGAGATTGCCTGCATATTCTGCCCATTCTAATAATTCTCCCGCTTTCACTTTCTCTAAAAACTGTTCTCTTGTCCAAAAAAAATAATCCACTCCTTCCTGTTCTTCAGCGCGGGGTGGTCTGGTAGTGGCTGACACCGATAACTGTACCTGTTCAGGGTAGCGATCGCAGATTCGTTTTACTAATGTTCCTTTGCCCACCCCACTCGGGCCTGCTACTACCACCAGTTTGCCCCCTTCATCTTGCATATCTATTCGTTGATTTCTTTGACTTCCTTATGAATCATAAAACGATTAGCGACTGTTTCAGGCTGAATGGCAGAGAGGACAACATGATTGGAATCAGTGATGATGACTGCCCTAGTCCTGCGACCATAGGTGGCATCAATCAATTGGTTGCGATCGCGGGCATCAGAGATGATTCTTTTAATCGGGGCTGACTCTGGTGAAACTATGGCTACTACTCGTCCCGCCGACACAATGTTGCCAAAACCAATGTTAATCAGCTTAATATCCATAATTTACCCCCCTTTGCTTGCCCTAGTACCAGCTTAGCGCAAAAATCAAGCCGAGGTAATTCTAATCAGACTAGGTTTACTCTGTTGATGATTGCGATCGTAGTCATCTTCAAAGCGGACAATATCATCTTCGCCCAAGTATTGCCCATTTTGCACTTCGATCAGAACCAGAGGAATTAAACCCGGATTTTCCAGGCGGTGCTTGGTACAGGGGGGCACATAAGTAGATTGATTAGTATTGAGCATAATTTCCCGATCGCCGCAGATGACCCGTGCCGTGCCTGAAACAACCACCCAATGTTCACTGCGATGATAGTGCATCTGCAAACTAAGGCGATGCCCCGGATTTACCTGAATTCGTTTGATTTTGTAGCCTGGTCCCTCCTCCAAAACCGTGTAAGTGCCCCAAGGTCGCTCAGTCGTGATGTACTGTGTCATATTGCCCTCAGAATGTAGAGTCTAAGTAAGATTGTAACATAGGCTTCTATCTGCCATATTGGGCTGAATATCACAAGTGTTGAATCTATGAAACAAAAATAAATCATCATTTTAGGGTTGATAAAAGGGATTTTACTCCTTTTTTCTCTTTTCAACCACTTTCTAGAAGAGTCAAGCGGGGGCTTTCGCCCCTGGGATTTTAAGCAGGAGGTCTAATGCCTCAAACTTATTAGAAATAAAATTAGACTGCTTTCAAACTTTTTTGCGGCGAATTTGTTTATTTTTTGTGTTCTTGTGGCGAATTGGTTTGCTTTTTATGTGACCGATATGACCCCCTGACCCATGGTAAGCCTCGCAGACTAGGATAAATTTCTTGCCACATTGCTTACAAAACATTTCTATATGAGCGTAATCTACATTGTCCCCCATATCACAAGTAATCTCTAAAATCCCTGCCTCTGCCATGCCATATACCAAATCTAAATAGTAATTCAGGCTACCGCGATTTCCAATTCGTTCATATTTAGGAATTTGGCTACAAGCGCATTGAGTCATCTGACCAATTTTGTAGTTTAGCCTGTGTTTCTCATGCCAGCGGCAATGCCGTTTACAGTCAGCAATGCGCCCCGCAATAACTCATTCTTAGAATAGAGCGATCGCAAATCCAGTACGTCTGCTTTTTTCTGGCGCAGGCGTTTGATTAAAGAGACCTGAATAAAAGCTAGAGGGACGATCGAGCCATTGCGCAATTGTACCGACCGTTGTAAATCCCCGTCGGCATCTAAAAGTTGGACATGACCTGTGATAATTTTGACTACGGCACAGGTGCGCTGAAATTCAGTGTTGATTTGCTCAAATAACTCCTGAAAAGCTTGACGATATTTGGGTTGGGTCAACTCCCGTACATAGTGCTGTGCAATTTGCATATCAGTTTTGGCAAGAGTCATTTCCACCCGTGAAATCATCGTTCTGAAGAAAGGCCATTTGGCATAAAAGAATTGCAATAAAGTTAAATGCCCCTCTGGGTTTTCCTCTAAAAACTCCTGCAAGGCACTGCCCACACCATACCAAGAAGGTAATAAGAATCTACTCTGGGTCCAACTGAACACCCACGGGATCGCCCGTAGACTCTCCAAATCCCGCTTACCTGCCCGCCGCGCTGGACGGGAACTGATTTGCAGTTGGCTAATTTCTTCAATGGGCGTAACCTGATGGAAAAATTCCACCAGCAGCGGTTGCTGATAGATTAACTGGCGATAGACCTGACGGGAACGCACTGATAGTTCCTCCATAGTCTCCCACCAAGAAGGTAAAGTGTCTGAAGTATTAGGCAATAACCCCGCTTGGATCACTGCCGTTGCCACCCGTTCTAGGTTGTAGAGCGCCAATTCGGGCAGAGCATATTTAGAAGCTAATACTTCTCCCTGTTCCGTAATTTTGATGCGCCCACGAATACTGCGGGCAGGTTGTGCCAAAATCGCTTCATAGGTCGGGCCGCCGCCCCGCCCCACTGACCCGCCCCGTCCATGGAAAATTCGCAATTCTATGCCGAATTCATCAGCGATCGCTTGCAATGCCCGTTGTGCTTTGTAAATCTCCCAATTACTGCTCAAAAAGCCCGAATCCTTGTTGCTATCAGAATAGCCCAACATCACTTCTTGTAAATTGCCATAACAGGCTAGGTACTGGCGATAGAAGGGCAGGGTGAACAATTTGCGCATAATATCGGGGGCATTTTTCAGGTCTTCTACGGTCTCAAAGAGGGGCACAACCATCAGAGTGCCCGTACCTGTGGCTGGATCGTAGAGTCCTGCTTCCTTTGCCAACAGCAATACTTCCAATAAATTACTCACCGATCTACTCATGCTGATAATGTAAGTGGAACAGATAGCAGGTGAGAATTCCATTTGCAGTTTACTCACTACCCGCAGGGTGGCAATAGTCTCGTTAGTGCGATCGCTGAAATGGAGTATGGTGGGGATCAAGGGACGCAGGGTTTGGATTTCTCGGCTCAGCCATTCCACCCGCTCATCCTCACTCAACTCTGGGTAGGGGCGTGGCAATACCTGCAACTTACTGGCAATTTCGGCGATCGCCTCCACATGGCGGCGGCTCTCTTGGCGAATATCCAAATGAGCAAGATGGAAACCATACACTTCCACTTGTTGGAGCAAAGTATTGAGAGCAGTGCAACTCAGACCTGTCTTCTGTAGGCTATCCACAATCAATGCCAATTCCGCTTTGAATTCTTGGGCAGAAGTATAGTAGTCCTGCTCGCTAGCACAACAGCCTGCATAGGTAGACCAATCTATACAGCGCAGTTCTTGGGTGCGATTGAGGGTGTTTTCCAATCGCTGTTGAATGTAAGCTAACTTCAAGCGATAAGGTTCTTGGCGATAGCGCACAGAATTCAATTCATAGACCTTGGGCATTTGGGCTTGGTCTTGTGCGAGAGAAGCCAACAACTCAGGTGAAATATCTGAGAGGTTTTGTGATACTGATAGGGAAGTGGATAATTTTTTCACGGAATGAATATACTTCTCCAGAACTAATTTGCGCTGATAACAAGCGGTCTGCCAAGTAATTTCAGGGGTTACAGCCGGGTTGCCATCCCGGTCTGCCCCCACCCACGAGCCAAACCGACAGAAATTGAACTTAGGCGGGTGTAGGTAGGGAAATACTCGCTGTAAATGGTACTGCAGGCGATTGTAGAGCACAGGGATCACATCAAATAACACATCTTGAAAATAGCGCAGGGCATAGTCTGCTTCATCGATCACTGTGGGTTTAGTTTGATTCAGTTCATCGGTGCGCCACCACAGGCAAATTTCCTCGATCAAGTGCCTCTGTAAGCTTTCTATTTCCAATTGATTTTGGGGTTCTTCTGTAGTCAGGTGGTCTAGCTGTTCTAATATCCTGGCTACATGGCGTTGTTTTTCCCTGATGGTGTGGCGTACGATCTCAGTCGGGTGCGCCGTGAACACCAATTGAATATCTAGGTTATCCAAGAGATTCTGAATGAACCGAGGCGGTACATTCAAACGATACAACTGCTGGAACAGCCATGCAAAAGTGCCCACAGGCAAACCTTCCGAACTTCTAGTAGCTTCTTCCTGTTCGTACCGCTGTTCAATGATGTTAATCAATTGAAAATAGAGGGCAAAAGCCCGGGCCGCTGTGATTGATTGTTGCAGATCCAAACTTTCCACCAACTGTAAGACCGATTGATTGGGCTGGGCTGTAGCCTGTCCCTCTGGGGAAGATAAACTCCGCAATTTGCGCAGGAGATCAACTAGCTCCTGCCCACACTCTTTGAGAAGGACAGTTTCTAGGGTGCTCTCCACTAGGGCGATCCGCCTGCGTAAACGCTCGTCTGCCAAGCGATGGTATTGCTCCTGCTCCACAATTTGCCGCAGGGAATCCTCTAGCGCAGATAGGGGCGCACTCATAGCCAGTCCTCAATTCAGGGGTGTCTACCTAGGATACTAAATTCCTAGGGATTTTTCTACCTTTTCTAGGGCGTAGTCGGCGGCAAGAGCAACTTGGGGGTGGGGGTCTTTGGTGAGGAATTTGAGGGCAGAGAGGGTTTTGGGGGTGGGCAGGTTGCCTAGGGCATCGGCTAGGCGCTGGCGGATTAACCAGTCTTCTGATTGAACAAATTTAAGGATTTCAGCTACACAGCGAGTGTCGCCAATTTCCCCGAGGGCGGCAATGGCGGCTTGTTGTAGTACGGTTTCGCCGCTGTGGAGGGCAGAAATGAGGGCATCATAGGCGCGGGGATCGCCCAAATTGCCTAAAGAAACAGCGGCACTGAAGCGCACTAGCCATTCTACATCTTCGTAAAAGGCTCTGAGCAGTGGCTCAAAGGCGCGCCGATCCCCCAAATAACCCAATGCCCCTGCAGCATCTGCCCTGATCCCATAGTCCTGTTCGGTTTCGAGGATGCGCACTAGGGTGGGTAAACAGGCGGGGGTAGGCTTCAAGCCCAGGGCAAAGACTGCCATGGAGCGAATTTGTAAATTTTCGTCATCAATCACTTTCAGGATCAGGGGCACTGCCTGCTCTGGGGCTACATCCCGCAGGGAGACAAGGGCTAGTAAACGATCGCGGGAGTTGGTGCTTTCTAGTTTTTGTGCCACTTCTGCTAAATTAACCACGGACATAAGTAACCCCTAATACCAGCAAGATTGTTAAAAATAGTAAACTATGGCAAGCATCCCCACTTCTGGCTGGAGATAGACAATGACTACGGTTAGTGCCAGTGTGATCACGACTACTATCATCACGGCGATCGCCGCTGGGGTGGGGGCAAGGGTAGTTGCTAATTTGCTCAAGGTGCCCAGTATTGTGTTTTTGCTAATTTTGGGATTGGGGCTGGGGGAGAGTGGGCTGGGGATCATCCAACCTAGCTATTTGGGGGCAGGGCTGGAAACCATTGTGTCTCTGTCAGTAGCCTTGATCCTGTTTGAGGGGGGGATGAGTCTGCGCTTGCGGGAGTTGGGCAAGGTATCGGGCAGTCTGCGCAATCTGGTAACTATTGGCACGGTGATTACGCTGGTGGGGGCAGGGCTGTCTGCCCATTGGCTGGCAGAGTTTCCGTGGACGATCGCTTTTTTGTATGGGGCTCTGGTGGTGGTAACGGGGCCGATTGTCATTAACCCGATTGTGGAAGAGGCGGGGGTAGATGGACGCTTGGCGGCGGTGCTGGAGGGGGAAGGGGTGTTGATCGATGCGATCGGGGCGGTGTTGGCGGTGGTGGTCTTGGATGTGGTGCTGAATATCAATAACAGTGCTTTTGGGGTGGTTCAAGATTTGGTGGTGCGCCTAGGCACAGGTTCAGCGATCGGAGTGGGGGGTGGTTGGCTGATGGCAAAAATTCTCAAATCTACCCCCAGTCTGCCCCTGGATAGCCGCAGTGTGCTGGTGGTGGGGGGACTGCTGTGTCTGTTTGGCTGGGCACAGTCTTTGCAGAGTGAATCAGGGCTGATGACGGCAGTGCTGGCAGGGATTGTCCTGCGCTCGGCGGATTTGCCTGACCAACGCCTGTTATTGACTTTTTATGAACAGTTGATCACCCTGATTGTCTCGGCTCTGTTTGTGCTGTTGGCGGCGAGTCTGTCCATTCCCAGTGTGTTTGCCTTGGGCTGGGGGGCGGTGCTGACGGTGCTCTGCCTGATGCTGGTGGTGCGCCCCCTGAGTGTGTGGGTCTGTACTTGGGGCAGTAATTTCAATTGGCGGCAAAAACTGTTCTTGGCTTGGTGCGCCCCGAGGGGAATCATTGCCGCTTCTGTGGCTTCCCTGTTTGCTATCCTGCTGACGGAGCGGGGGATCAATGGCGGCTCGGCAATTAAAGCCCTTGTGTTTTTGACGATCGCCATGACGGTATTTTTGCAGGGCTTGACTGCTAAAACCTTGGCGCAGGTGTTGGGTCTGCGGGAAAATCCCAGCCAAGGGGTGGTCATTGTGGGGAGCAATCCCTTGGGGATTCTGGTGGGCAGAATTCTCCAAGAAAATCAACAGCGGGTGGCGATCGTGGATACCAGTGCCGAAGCCTGTCGCCAAGCTATGAACCAAGGTCTGCCTGCCTATGTCAGCAATGGTCTGGATAGTAAGGCTTTGGCTAGTGCTGGTCTGGATTCGGCTGGGACACTCTTGACTCTAACTGTCAATACTGACATTAACCTAGTGATCGCCCAACGGGCAGTAGAGGAATTTCGCCCCTACCAAGTGTTTGCTATCTACAATCGGCAGGCTACTGCCCAGAGCCATGCCCGCCCCATTATCCCCGCCTTTGCCGATCGGGTCTCCGTCAAAACTTGGAATCAATACCTCACCCAAAGGGAAGTCCAAATCGACATCATGGTCCTGCAGGGGGAATGGCAAAGACTCATGGAAAAATTTAACTTTTTCTTAAGACAGGGGGCGATCCTGCCCCTACTGTTTGAACGTCCCAGTCAGTGGCTCAACCGCTGGCAAATTGTACCCGCAGACATACAATGGCAAGAGGGGGATCGAATATTATATTTACAACATATACCCCGCTTTTTGCCCCAAGGGGATTTGCCCCCCCTGTTGGAACCAGAGCCAAATGACATCAACTCTGAACAGGATTACCTAGCCATGGCAAAAGAGATTCTCAGCAAAGTACGCTAAGGAGCAGACCGATGGACATTTTAGAAAGCAGTCGCATGGCAGTCCGTACCCTCGCCGCCAATCGTCTGCGCAGTGTATTGACTATGCTGGGCATTATCATTGGCAATGCCTCAGTGATCGTGATGGTGGGGGTGGGGCAGGGGGCGCAGCGGTATGCCGCTAGTCAGTTGCAATCCTTGGGCACAGATGTAATTTTCGTATTGGCAGGGACAGACAGTGCCCGCCGCAATGTGATTTCTCCCCCCAATCGTCTGGTATTAAGCGATGCGGAAGCTATTGCCAGCCAAGTGCCCACGGTAAAAGCAGTTGCCCCCCAGATTAATGGTTCGGAACTAGTTATGGCAGGCAACAACACTAGAAGAGCTACGATCGTGGGTACTACTCCCAGTTTTGCGGCAGTCAGGAATGCAGATGTGGCGATGGGCAGGTTTATCAGTGCAGAAGACCTGCAAAGGAGTGCCAGAGTGGTTACCCTTGGTGCTCAGATTGCTAGGGAACTCTTCCCCAACCAAAACCCGATCGGCCAGTATATCCGCATCAGGGGCACTAGCTATGAAGTGATTGGGGTGATGGCAGAGAAGGGGGCATTTTTGGGCACTAACCAAGATGACATTGTTTTTATGCCGATTGCGACAATGGTGAATCGGCTCACAGGGCGCACTTCTCCTTTTGGGATTGCCGTGCAGGTAATCAATGTTTCCGCCCGAGACAGTGCCAGTGTGCCTACTGCCGCTTTCCAGATCAATAATCTCCTGCGCCTGCGCCATCAACTCATGGATGATCAAGCCGAAGAGACCTTTACAGTCAGAACCCAGCGGGATGCTCTGCAGATCATTGGCAATATCACAGGTGCGCTCACGATCATGCTGGCGGCGATCGCTGGCATTTCCCTGTTGGTAGGGGGGATTGGCATCATGAATATCATGCTGGTTTCGGTGACGGAGCGCACTCAAGAAATAGGCTTAAGAAAAGCAATCGGGGCAAAACAGGGAGATATCCTCACCCAGTTTATGATTGAAGCGGTGATTTTATCAGTGGCGGGGGGAGCGATCGGTATGGTCCTGGGGATCGGGGGCGTTGCTCTGATTGCCGCCGTCACCCCTTTAGAAGCCGCTGTGTCCCCGTTGGCGATCGCCATGTCTTTGAGTGTATCGGGGGGAATTGGTCTATTTTTTGGCGTGTTCCCTGCCCGTCAAGCCGCCCGTCTCGATCCGATCGTGGCTCTGCGCAGTGTCTAAAATCTTAAGAATAGGCAAATTTCTAGTAGGATAATTGAACCAGAGTTGGGCGCACCCTAGAGGGTGCGCAGTTAGCTTGGCACAGGAGTTTGGGAGAAAGATCATGTCCGTAGGCGAATACAAACCCGGTTTAGAAGGCGTACCTGCCACCAAATCCAATATCAGCTACATTGACGGTCAGGTAGGCTTATTGGAGTACCGCGGCATTTGCATTGAAGAACTCTGCCGTTTCAGTACCTTTTTGGAGACCAGTTATCTATTGATTTTTGGTGAACTGCCAACAGCGGCACAATTAGCGAGATTTGAATATGAAGTGATGCATCGGCGCAGGATCAAGTATCGCATCCGCGACATGATCAAATCTTTCCCTGACAATGCCCGCCCGATGGAAGCCCTGCAGACTTGCGTCTGTGCCTTGGGGATGTTCTATCCCTTAGCCAATCTGACCGATGAAGATTACATCTATCAGGCAGTGGTACGCTTGATCGCCAAAGTACCCACAATGGTAGCTTCTTTTCACGATATGCGCAGTGGCAATGACCCGGTAACGCCCCGGGACGATCTGGACTATGCCGCCAACTTCCTCTATATGCTCACGGAAAAAGAACCTGATCCTCTCTGTGCCAAAATTCTCGATACCTGTTTGATTCTCCATGCTGAACACACCGTCAATGCTTCCACCTTTGCTGCCCTTGTTACCGCTTCCACGCTCACCAATCCTTACACTGTTTTGACCTCAGCAATCGGCACTTTGGCTGGGCCTCTGCACGGCGGCGCTAATGAAGCAGTGATGAAAATGCTAGAAGAAATTGGCAGTGTGCATAATGTTGCCAGCTATATCAAACAAAAGATAGAAAACAAAGAGCGCATCATGGGCTTTGGGCATCGCATCTACAAGGTAAAAGACCCCAGAGCGATCATTCTCCAAAAACTAGCTGAAGAGTTATTTGATAAATTTGGCCATGACCCTTACTACGACATTGCCCTGGAAGTGGAAAGACAAGTTACTGAGCAACTCGGGCACAAAGGCATCTATGCCAATGTGGACTTCTACTCAGGCTTGGTCTATCGCAAATTGGGTATTCCTGCCGATTTGTTCACCACCGTCTTTGCGATCGCCCGTGTACCGGGTTGGCTGGCCCACTGGAAAGCCCAGATGGCGGACAATCGTCTATTTCGCCCCACCCAAGTTTATACAGGTCTGCACAATGTGCCCTACATTCCCATCCACGAACGGGGCTAGGCATAGAACTTGTCCCACTCCACCCAATGGAGTGGTGGCGGCAATAGCAATAGATGAAGGAGTGGACAAGTATGCATTTAGACAGGGGTTATTTGTGATTAAGCCAGCAGGGGACAGGGTGGCGATCGTCAATGCTCGTCAATGATATAGCTGGTAAACTGCCTTTGCCCACCTAACAGATCGTTAGGTAGCAAATTCCTAACAGCCTGCAAGGTGACCAAATCAAGAACTGCCATTTATCCTAAAGTTAGTTTTTTGCGCAGGTATGCAAGCCATGAAAACAGGGGCAGTTTTTTCACAGGCGGATCGCTTTACGACTCTGGAATTACTCAGGCAATACAAGCAATCGGCTTCTTCTCGCACCTTAGAACGCTTAATTAAGCTTAACATTGGGTTAGTCAAAAAAGAAGTTCATTACTGGTGTGCCCCCCACGAGGACAATTATGAAGATGTGCTACAGGTGGGCATCATCGGCTTGATCGGGGCGATCGATCGGTTTGAGTTAAACAAGGGCTATGCATTCAGTTCCTTTGCGGTGCGCTACATCCGGGGGGAAATTCAGCACTACCTGCGGGATCGGCATACTACAGTAAGAGTGCCGCGCCGTTGGTTAGAACTGCGCCAACAGGGGCTGAAGGTGGCACAGCAACTCAGGGCGCAACTGCACCGTGAACCAACAGAACAAGAACTAGTAGGAGCCTTGGGGATTAGCTTGCAAGAATGGCAAGAGGCGAAATTAGCCTATCAAAATACTGCTCCCATGAGTTTGGATGCTCCTGTAGCAGTGGGAGAAGATTCGAGCGTGCCCCTGTTTGAATGTCTGCCCGATCCCCGTTCCCTGCGCGCTACCAGCCAAGAAGAAATTATCCAACTCCGACAGGCAATGGCTGAATTAGAAGAAAGAACCAGAGCGATGTTGGAATGTGTGTATCTGGAAGACTTGACCCAAAGGCAGGTGGCACAGTTATTCGGCGTGAGTACAGTAACCGTTTCCCGTCAGGTCAAGCGAGGTCTAGAAACTCTGCGGTTGGCAATGGCTAGTTAAATAATTCAAGGGATCGCCCCTGCGGATAACAAAAATTGAGCAGTGAGAGATAAATTACCCAACTGGGGTGAAACCAACCGTTCCTCTCCCGCAAATACTCTCTCTTTATACATACCCTCTACCCATTCCAGAATTGGAACTTTCCCTTGCATGGGGTCAATAATCCAATACTCAGGAATACCTCTAGCTGAATATTCAGAGCGTTTGTAATGATAGTCTCGTTTCTCTTGATTAGGGCTGACCACTTCCACTATCAGCATAGGTGCAGGCAAATCAAAAGTAATAAGAGAACGACTAGCCCCCTTTAGTGCTTCTGCTAATTCCTCGGAAAAAACCACTAAATCAGGCACTCGCACCCCGACCATTTGACTATTCACCATAATTTCACTGCCAATCCGCAAACGATAGAAAGGAATCCCCATCTGCAGGAATGTTGCCACTAACAGCATAACTATCCGCATATTGATTTCACTTTCTGCCGCCATCTGGATTAATTCTCCATTTTCTAGCTCATAACGATACTCTGTGCCATCCTCAAACTGGAGAAACTCCTCAAGTGTCATCTTTGGGTGAGCTACAGTCATAGACTTGTTCTAGACTTAACGGCTAAGATAAGAGTAATTTCTAGTTTAACCCACATATCCCTATGAGTTGAAAGCAAGGATTTATCCTCCGAGATAAGCAAGCTATAGACTCCCTCAGCAATGTGTGATTTGGGCGTAGAAGATGTCAGTCCTGATTGGAAAAGCTTTTGGCTAGGCGATCGCAGAGGCTTCAGCGAGAGATGCATACAGAAATTCAGGAATTGTGCAAGAGGTCTATCTCAAACTGCTCTTTGGGGTCGCAGGGGCGCAAGCTACTCCCCGGGGTCGGGAGTGAGGCTAATGTCTCAATCTAAAGCGAATTGACTATACCTCTTATGATTAGCTAATTGCTTTCTGGCGTAAGTAATGATCGCAAAGGACGATCGCCACCATCGCTTCTACCATCGGCACGGCACGGGGCAGAACACAGGGATCGTGGCGACCTCTGGCGGTGAGGACAGTTTCTTCGCCCTTCACACTCACTGTATTTTGGGCTTGGAGAATGGTAGCAGTTGGCTTAAAGGCAGTGCGGATGATGATATTTTCTCCATTGCTGATGCCCCCCTGCACTCCCCCTGAATTATTGGTGCGGGTACGCAAACGATCCCCTTCCATATAAAACTCATCATTGTGTTCCCTGCCCGTGAGTAGAGTACCTGCAAACCCCGATCCGATCTCAAAACCCTTACTGGCAGGTAGGGACATCACTGCCTTGGCTAAATCTGCCTCTAATTTGTCAAATACAGGCTCTCCCAAGCCCACTGGTACATTTTTTACTACACATTCCACCACGCCACCGATGGAATTTCCTTCTTGGCGCACTGCTTCAATGAGAGTAATCATCTGCTCTGCGAGCACAGGATCAGGACAACGCACGATATTGCTCTCCACCTGCGCCAAAGTAACTTGGTTGGGATCAACTTGGGCTGTGAGGTGCTTAATAGATTTCACATAGGCAACAATTTCTACCCCTGCTACCGTGCGCAAATATTTCTTGGCGATGGCTCCCCCTGCCACCCTGCCAATAGTTTCCCTAGCAGAAGCGCGCCCGCCCCCTTGGTAGTTGCGAATGCCATACTTTGCCTGATAAGTATAATCTGCGTGGGAAGGACGAAACTTTTCCCCAATCTCTGCATAGTCCTGACTGCGGGCATCTTTATTTCTTACCAAAATAGCGATCGGTGTACCCAAAGTTTTGCCCTCAAATACCCCTGAAAGAATTTCACATTTATCTTCTTCCTGACGGGGAGTAGTGATTTTACTCTGACCTGGTCGGCGACGGTCTAGCTCCTGTTGAATATCTTGTTCGCACAGTTCCAAGCGAGGTGGACAGCCATCTACTATTACCCCCACCCCACCCCCATGGGACTCCCCGAAAGTATGCAATCGAAAAATTTGCCCAAAACTACTACCCATACACCCCAATTTCTACAGCAACCAGAAGCACAATTATAGCCACAAAATTTAGGTGTATCCTAACCTAATGGCTACCCCACTACTCTTGAGCCAGCGGCGGAACTTAGTACTCAGCCTATCTGCGCCGATGCGGTAATTTTTTGCAATCAGACGATAAAACTTCAGACCCTTCCCGACCGTGGCCAGTGCGGATCCTCAACTACTGGTTGCGACTGTACGATCGCTAACCTCAGAAAACTATTCATCCAGTAGTAGTTTATCTCTGCAAGACTAATTCACCGCTGATGTATCAAGACACATGTCAAGCGCAACAAACCACCTACCGGTTTCGGGTAGTTAGGTTGTGGGAACAACCAAGGGAGCGATCTATCCCTAGCGATCATGAGTAACATAGACGATCCAGAGACAGCCCCACAGGATAGAAACAATACCAGCAAAATGCATACTTTTGCAATAGCAGGGCCATAGGAAAAAGGTAGAAAAAAGGAGCCAGAAATGGTATTCTAGGTCTGAAAAAACAAAAAATAGATTTAAGCTAAAACAACTGCAGCAACTTATCAAGCCCTTGTTAAAACTTTTGCCCGAAAACGATTATCCTGTTTTGGATTCTCAACTGTTTGTCCTCATGTGAACACACTTTATTTTAGATGCCAGAATTTCAGCCATGAGGGGCTTATTCATCTGGGTTTTAAGGTTGATATATCTACCTTTTCTAAAGCATGTAAACATCGTGGTACTGAATCATTTCAACGGATTTTAAGAGAGTTAATCGCGACCAAGGAGAATTCAAACATTTATTTCCTCTGGGTTCTACCATCATAAGTTTAACAAGTAAATTATTTTGGCAACATCAA
>JBKBMU010000011.1:0-21197 GCA_046295715.1 Pseudanabaenaceae cyanobacterium | reverse complement strand
CCAAGGAGAATTCAAACATTTATTTCCTCTGGGTTCTACCATCATAAGTTTAACAAGTAAATTATTTTGGCAACATCAAATATACCAAGTAAAACTATCTCTTGGTTTCGATATAAACGAAGATAACATTGGTGATGGGACAATTATTTTTGGGCAAATTAACGACCAAAAAATTAGCGATCTTGTAATTGGAACGATACCAGAAAATGCTATAGTGATAATAGATACAGGCTTTGCTGCCTAGAAATTAATAGATGAAATATGTAAGAAGGACACATTATTTATCATCCACATTAGAAATAATATGAAACTAAACCTAGACAATACTAATTTGCGGGTAGTTCAATTTTTTAATGCAGCAGAGAATATTGAGTATAGACTAGCTACTAACGTTTACAATATGAGTGACGAAGAAATCAAGGGAGCCTATCGTCTGCGCTGGGGAATTGAGTTATTATGGAAAGCATTAAAGATGCACTTGAAGTTGGACAAAATAATCACCAAGAATGAGAATGGAGTCCGGCTACAAATTTATGCTGTATTGATTGGTTATTTGCTTCTTAAATTGTTAAATATTAAGTCAAAATATCAAAATAAAACCTATGAACTCATTCACAAATTACGATATTTACAGACAGAAATAAGCAAGCATTGTACGTTAATGCAAGCCTTAGGGGTAAATCCCACCTCTAATGTTAGTTTTATTACAGAGGTTCAACACTTTTGTAGCAGTTTGTAGCAGGGCTACGCCTAGAGGATAAAATAGTGGCGAGTATTCTTAGGAGTGAAATTATACAAGAGTCATCTACATACCAGCTACTGCGCCGAGAAGCAATACAAGAAGGTCTGAACCTAGGCATACAGCAAGGACTACAAGGGAAATTACTGTACTATCCCTTTAACAGACTTCACCTAGATTCTGCTAGCATTTCAAGGGACACCCTTAAGTTCGGTATAATGATTGTGAACAGCTATTGTAACGAATTATGACAAGCAAAATCCAAAAAACTGAGGCAGAGTGGCAGGACATTCTTACTCCTGAGCAGTTTCAGATTACTCGCAAAAAGGGCACAGAGCGGGCATTTACTGGTAAGTATTATGATTTCAAGGGCAAGGGCTACTACAAGTGTGTCTGCTGTGGTACTCCTCTATTTGCCTCTGACCACAAATATAATTCGGGTACAGGCTGGCCTTCTTTCTGGCAGGCGATCGATCCCAAGCATGTAGCTTTCCACGATGACTACAGCTATGGCATGCACCGCATAGAGGTTACTTGTGCCGTATGTGATGCCCATTTAGGTCATATATTTGATGATGGACCGCTACCCACTGGTAAGCGCTACTGTATCAACTCGGCGGCGCTGGAATTTGTCCCCGCAGAAACATGAAGACGATCGCTGTTTATCATAATAAGGGCGGTGTTGGCAAAACTACTACAGTAGTGCATCTTGCCGCCACTTTAGCTAAAAAAGGCTATCAGGTGTTAATTATTGATTTAGATAGCCAAGCCAACACCACTTTTGCTACAGGATTGGTGAAATTTGTGGATGAAGAACATGACACCATTAGAGATAATAATGTTTCCCATTTATTAGAATCCAGAACTTTACCAATTACAGAAGTAATCAGGGTAGCTACCTACAACACACCTGCCGTGAGTGTCATTCCTGCCCACATTATGATTATGGGTCAAGAGCGCATAATTGCTGATACTAGCCCTGCCCATATCCGTCTGCGTAATAAACTTAAAGATGTTACAGATTTTTATGACTATGTGCTCATTGATACACCTCCTTCCTTGAACATTTATGCCAAGATTGCTCTTTTAACTGCTGACTATTTGCTAATTCCTTCCGACATGAAACCTTTTGCCAATCAAGGCTTGCATAATGTCAAAAGATTTATTGAAGATACCAATGAAGATCGGGAAACTAGGTCAATATCTCCTTTGCAGGTTTTAGGAGTTTTACCTTCCAAAGTATCTACTAACCCCAAATATTTAGAATTTACATTCCCCAGCCGCAGACAAATAGTCACTAATAAGTATGGCTTTAATGTTTTGGAGAGCTACATTAGTCAGCGGGAGATTTTATCTAAAACCTTGGAGCAAGAAACCACTATAGGCAACTTAGAATCTATCTCTGATCCTAGATCAATCTTTGATTATCAAACTCAAAATCATGGCGAAAAACAGGCACTAGAACAAGCTATTGAGGAATTTAATACTTTGGCGAATGAAGTTATATACTTGACAAATGACTAACTACATTGGTGATTTTTTACTAGATATAGTCTCCATTTCTACTGATAGAAATAAGGATGAGTTCGACCCTGACCAAATTGAAGCGATCGCCCGTACTATTGTTAATCTGAGAGGGATAATCAACCCTCTAATTGTGCGCAAAACTGGATACAATGCCGATGGTGAGGCGTTATATGAATTAGTAGAGGGGCATTTGGAGTATTTCTCCGCACAAAGAGCGATGGAACTCGATCCGAAGTTGGAAATGGTGAGAGCATTTGTGATTGAACCTGATCAAGCAGATACTTGTCAGCAACAAGTTGCCCTATTGCGTACCAAGAATATCAATTCCGTAGTTACCCCCACCATAGTAAACATTGACTATCACAGTCTTACCCGAGGAATAGTACAGCAGTTACAACCCCATTTGCAGACAATTCAACAGGAGTTAAATAATCTGAAAAATGAAATTGCTGTGCTGAAAAGTCATTCTCCACCTACCAATAAGCCAACTTCTAAGAATAAGAACAGGAAAAATCTACCTAGCCTGACCCCTAATCAAAGGTTAGTAGCTGATCAATTTGCTCAGGCTGTTAATCAAATCACTGACCAAGAACTATATGAAAAGTTAAAGCCAATTAGTAATCGTAGGAAATTCATACCACACTTGTTAGCGCAACGACCTTTTCAAGATATCCATGATTTGTATAGGCGCACCCCACAGATTAGGCTGGCAACTTTATTTAAAATATTAGAAGCTTGGCAGGCTAAAGAATGACTAACACGAGAACATGGTTTAGGAGTGCCTTACAAATTAAGGGATCGGTACTAGTGGAAGTAACTCCGCGATCAATCATTTGTGCTCTATTTAGTTTATTAATTTCTATACTACAACATGCAGGTTATCAGTTACATGTACCAGTTTTGGGGAGTATGATTCCCAGTATTGTTTTGAGTTTATTGTTAGTATTTCGGACAAATACTGCCTATGAGAGATTTTGGGAAGGACGCAAAGCATGGGGTAGTTTAATCAATAATACCCGTAACCTTGCCCGCTTAATGTTAGTAGCTATTTCTGAAGACTATGCTAGCGATCGCCAAGACAAAGTCGAGGCTTTAAGATTACTGCCTGCCTATGCGATCGCTGTGAAGCAACACCTGCGTCATGAACCACTAGATCAGGAAATAGAGGAGCTACTTTCCCCTCGTCAATTTGCTGAACTCCAAACAGTAAATATGCCCCCTTTGCTAATTGCCATGTGGTTAAATCAGTATTTTCAATCTGCCTATGAAAAGGGTAATTTAGACCGTTATCAACTAACACAAATGAATCGAATTTTAGCTGATATGATTGATTGCTTAGGTATTTGTGAAAGAATTCAACGCACACCCATGCCCCTTGCTTATGCGATTCATCTGAAGCAATTATTACTGATTTATTGTCTATCCCTACCTTTCCAAATGGTGGATAAAATGGGTTGGTACACTGCACTCTTGACCGCTCTGATTAGTTTTACTTTGCTTGGCATAGAAGAAATTGGTAATCAGATTGAAGACCCATTTGGACGCGATCCCAATGATTTACCCCTAGATAATTTCTGTCAAGTAATGCTTCGCAATATAGAAGATATTATCCGCTTAACTGAACCGAAACAATATGCGAATTGATGTAATTACCATCTTCCCGGAGATGTTCGTTTCCCCCCTCTCAACGGGCCTGATTAGTAAGGCGATCGCTAAGGGTATAGCAGAAGTTTATTATACAAATCCTCGGGATTTTACTAATGATAAACACCATAAAGTAGATGATGAGCCCTATGGGGGCGGTACAGGCATGGTCATGAAGCCTGAACCAATTTTTCTGGCAGTAGAATCTTTGCCTGTACTGTGTAGAAGGCAAATAATTTTATTAACTCCACAGGGTGAGAGATTAACCCAAAATCTACTACAAGAGTTATCAACTTACAATCAATTAGTTTTAATATGCGGTAACTATGAAGGAGTGGACGAAAGGGTGGCTTTGCACCTTGCCGATCGCGAAATTTCCATTGGTGATTATGTCCTGACCTGTGGGGAAATCCCTGCTTTAGTGTTAATCAATGGCGTAATTAGATTACTCCCGGGCACAGTGGGTAAAGAAGAATCCTTAAAGTCAGAGAGTTTTCAGGCAGGTCTATTAGATTATCCCCAATATACCCGTCCCCCTAATTTTCGGGGTTGGCAAGTACCTGAAGTGCTCTTGTCTGGCAACCATCAAGCGATCGCTGAGTGGCGCAAACAAGCCCAACTAGAAAAGACTAAAAGAATTAGACCCGACCTACTCATGTATAACTCTACAGAATGACCCCAAATACTGGATATAAAATTTTCGTGAGCATTATTAGTTTCGTGCTTGGATTTGATTATGGGCTTAGGCTGAAACTGATTTGGCCCGACGCCCAAACCCTCTCCCAGAGCAGGGGAGGGAAGTAGCTTGCGCCCCTCAAATAGCAGTTCATTAGTGTATCAATTTTCACTAGGACGACTATAATAGCCCAACCCAAACTCCTGATTGGAAAAACTACCTAGCTGGAACCCCCCGCTTGGGTTTTCTGGGAGAGGGGTGCATACAAAAGTTGAGGAATTGTGCCAGAAGTCTATTGATTCTTCCTAAACTGCCTGAATCACCCAGCTTCTGGGTGTATTGTATCTGATCAAACTATTCTTTTCAGAGAAGTCCCATCTATAATATCTGATGCAATAGGCAAATCTGTTGGTAAACTGAGCTTGATTTACTTGTATAGCTTTTGTGGTTGATCGCACACCCCAGTATGCCCCTAGTTTGGGCGGTAAGTTGGCAGTATTGGCTGAACTAGACCGCGCCGATCGTACGGCTACACTGTCCCAAGCAATCAAAAAAGTTTTAGCTTGTCCTTACAATCTTGTACCTGATCTCCTCCAGCGACTAGAGGCTGAGGATGTGCGCACTGCCCAAAAAGCTGCGATCGCTCTGGGATATCTGGGATCGCCGCAAGCGGTAATGCCCTTGGTGGCAGTGGTACGGGCAGGCAAGACCCATCTCTACTGGCAGGCAACTATGGCTTTGAGTCGGATCGGTGGGGCAGAGGTAGTGGATTATCTGGTGGAATTTTTGGGATCGGAGTCGGTGGTCCTCCAGTCAGCTAGTGCCAAAGCCTTGGGCAGATGTGGTCTAGCTGGGCTACAGCCCCTAGTGGATTGTCTGCGTTGTCCCAGTACTGATGTGCAAGTGCGTTTCCAGGCTATCCATGCCTTGGGGGAAATTGGTTCACCTGTAGCAGTGTCGGCTTTGTTGCCAGAGTTACGGCATCCTTCTCGCCATATTCGCAGTCAGGCAGGCTGGGCATTGGGCAGAATTCGTTCCCCCTTGGCGAGTGGGGCATTGGCGGCATGTCTGACCGACCCTGATATCAGTGTTCAGGCTTCGGCGGTGCAGGCTCTAAAAGCCATTGGGACAGCGGCTCTACCCCCTCTGTTGTCCATGTTGAAACACCCTGCCAGCCACACCCGTAGTACCGCTCTGCGTACTCTCGCCCAGATGGGGCTGGAAGAAGTAGTGGAAGACATAGCTGAGGTGCTGTTCAATGACCCCTTTCCCTATGTGCGTTGTGATGCGGCCCAGGCCCTGGGTGAAATTGGCTCACCCTTGGCAGTCCACTACTTGGGGCAGGCGGTCAAGGCCAGCGATCGCTCGGTGCGGACGGCGGTAATCCGTGCCCTACGCAAGTTGAAGTCCCCCCCAGCAATCCAGATTCTGCGGCGGATTGATCCTCAGTGGGCAGAGCAGGAGACTACGATCCTGCAACACTTGGCCCAGTTTCGCATCAGAGAAGAGGATTACACGGTGATTCAAGAGGGATAGGCGATACGGCGGATCGCTAACCAACCGCCTGTCATGCCTACTAATGTCCCAAAGACCAATAAAATCGGCGGTAATAGCCACTGGCATCGCCAGTCCGTAAATATGCCGATCAGCCACTCGCGGATCAGAGTAGGTTGTTGGGCTACAGTACTGGCTAAACTGTGGGAACAGATAGTGAGGGTGATATAGGCAAGTACTGCTCCAATTGCGCCATAAATGAGACCCTGCAGGAGAAATGGCACTGTGATCCAGCGTCTAGTTGCCCCTACCAACTGCAAAACTTCAATTTCAGTTTTTCTGGCAACTGTGACTAGCTGAATAGTGATGGTGATGACAGCGATCGCCACCAGACTGCAAATGGCAACCAGCCCCGCCCCCACTGCCCCGATCGTAAACCGCAGTTGTTGTAGTCCTGCCGCTACCCCACTGCTAAACCAGACTTCCTCCACCCCCGCAAAACTGCGCACCTGCCCAGCGATCGTCTCCAGATCAGTCTGCGCCTTGACCTTGATTTTCAGTTCATCAGCGAGGGGATTAGCCCCCAACAGCGCCGTAGCTCCCTCTAGGTCGCTATTGCCCATCTCTGCCAACAATGCCCGCCAGGCCTGCTCCTTGGGAATGATCTCCACTTGGCTCACCCCCGCTAGGTTGGCAAAGAGGGACTGGAGTTGATCGGGCTTGGCATTGTCCTGCAAATATACCGAAATTTCCAATTGATCGCCCAACTGTGCCATCAGGTGATCCATTTGCCACGATAATTGCAAGCCACTGCCCAGTAAAAACAGCAAAATGGCGATCGTACTCACTGCCGCCGTATTCATCCAGCCCCCGCGCCGCAGCCCCAGCCAAGTCTCTTGGAGCAGATAGCGACATTTGACTGTCCATACACTGCTGATCATGCGCCCACTGCCTCCTGGGTCTGGATGCGACCATTGTGAAGATGGATCCAAGGATACTGCCAATCTTTGATCACGAGGGTATCATGGCTAGTCATCAGGATCGTTACCCCCAAGCTGTGCAGACGGTGCAAAATTTTCAACACCTGGAGGGAACTTTCCGTATCTAGGTTGCCTGTGGGTTCATCCGCCAGTAACAAGGGCGGACGATGAATGATGGCGCGCGCGATCGCCGTCCGCTGTTGTTCACCCCCTGACAGTTGATCAGGAAAACAGTCTTCCTTGTGCCACAGGCCCACCATCTTCAGAGCAGGCGGTACACAGCGCCTAATTTCCCTAGGGTCAGCACCTTGGGCAATTAGGGTCATGGCTACATTTTCAGCTACAGTGCGCTGGGGGATCAATTTATAGTCCTGAAAGACAATGCCCATTTTGCGCCTGAGCATGGCTAACTCTCTTGACTTTAGGGTGTGCACAGGCTTACCAGCTACCCACACTTCACCGCAACTCGGCCTTTCTGCCCCATACAAAAGTTTTAATAAAGTGGACTTACCAGAACCTGACCTGCCCGTCAAAAGCATAAAAGTCCCCTGCTCTACCTTCAAAGATACATTGTCCAGAGCGATCGCCCCATTATCATAGATTTTGCTTACAGCAGTCAGGGTAATCATTGGGTATAGGGACATCCAGTCAGGGCTAAATTTAGCATACTGGTCAGAGTGGGCATCACAACTTTTCACACTGCTCCTTTCCCACACACTTCTTGCACTATTGCGACCCTCTCCCAGAAAAATGAAACCTCTGCAACCCAGTTACTAAAAAGCTTTTCCAATCAGGGCTGAGATTGACGCAGGAAGTCTAAGGAGACTTGCCCTAGACAAGGCTGTACCATTAATCAGTAACCAGTTCAAACTCATGTTCAGCTACATGTGCAAAGAAGCGGTTATCCAATTCTACTTTGATCGGGTAGTTAGGGCTAATCACACGACCGTGCCAGTCAGTGATAATCTCTACAATTTTACCTTCCATGCCTTGAATGCTGAAGGGTTGTCCCTTGTGGGCGGGATGATGGTAAACATTAATGGGAGCAGTAATCCTGACCCGATCGCCGACTTGCATAGTTACTCTCACACAGATTCACCAACGATCATCAAAAAACACTGAGTCTGAAACAACTAGAATACTACCATGCTTACTTCTAC
This sequence comes from Pseudanabaenaceae cyanobacterium, assembly GCA_046295715.1. Taxonomy (GTDB): domain Bacteria; phylum Cyanobacteriota; class Cyanobacteriia; order Pseudanabaenales; family Pseudanabaenaceae; genus JBKBMU01. The sequence goes on along the minus strand of JBKBMU010000011.1, from coordinate 12,977 downwards.
TACTTCTACTCCTGACCAAGAAGTATTGGATAATTCCTCTCCCAGAAAACCTTACTCAATCAAAACTTTGGGGTTGAATTTATTTATAGATTGAGCCATCACCCCCGATCCCTCTGGGAGAAGGGAGTAGCTTGCCCCCTGCGACCCCAAAGGGCAGTTTGACAGCGTCTCATTTTTACATGAAATAACTATATACTCAATCAGGAGGTCTAGCATCTCTACTAAAACTTCGGCTGTCCAGCATCCTGAGTCCTAGTGAGTATGGCTATGGCCACAAGCCTAAATCTAGGCAGGGAGTTTAGCATGTCATCCTACTTGATAACTAGCGATCGCTAGTTGATAGACATTGACTGTGGCTTGGGCTAATTTTGCCCAGTCAAAGCGTTCTTTTAGGTCAATTTTTGCTTGCTCAGTAAGTAGGCGGGCATAGTCGGGGTCTTGTAAGACTTTAAGAATACCATGGGCAAGGGAATCGGCATCATTGACTTTAGTAACTATGCCTGTTTGACCATGTTTAACTACTTCAGGTAAACCACCAGTATCTGATACGACCACAGGTACACCTGCGGCAAAACTTTCTAAAGCAACGATCCCAAATGGCTCATAGAGACTGGGGAATACGGCACAGTTAGCTACTGCTTGCAGTTTGTACAATTCTGGTTCTGCTATAAAACCTGTAAAAATAGTTTTGTGATAAATGCCTAAGTCCCATGCCTGTCTTTGCAACAAAATAGAGTAGGCATTGCCTGTACCTACAATTATAAACTTCACCCGATCGTCCAAGGCTTGTAACACTTTGGGGGCGGCATTTAAGAGGAGGTAAATACCTTTTTCATAGGTAATTCTGCCCACATAATATACGATCGCCTCTTCGGGGTCAGCAAATCGCAGTCGCCAATGGCGCAAATCTTCTGCACTGGCAACAGACTTCTGAATCCGATGGAGGTTGATGCCATTAAAAATTACTTGCACTTTGTGGGGGTCACAGCCCAAAGCTCGGTTTACTTCGCCTTTCATGTATTCACTGCAAACGATAACTTGGCAGGCGGCTTGAGTAAGAGCAATTTCCTGTAAATGGATGTACCTCTGGGCATCATTGTGAATCCCGTTATTTCTGCCATATTCGGTAGCGTGAATTGTAGCTACTAGGGGGATATGCCAATCTGTGCTGATGCTGATCCCCGCCTTCCCTACCAGCCAATCGTGGGCATGGATAAGATCGAAATGATGCCTCAGGGCTAATTGATTGGCAGTGTCCTGCATATTTTGATTCATCCCCGCCACCCAATCTGGGAAATGGGGGTGATCACTCACTGCTACCCGATACAAATGGATACCGTCCACAATTTCGTAGCTGGGCTGATCGGGCACAGCGATCGTAATTAGGTGTACTTCGTGTCCCAATTTGACTACTTCGGGGTACAGTTCTGCCACATGACGAGAAATGCCGCCGACAATCCGTGGCGGGAATTCCCACGCCAATACCAAGATGTGAGCCATTATCCTAATGAGTGTGGCAAAACGACCCTAATTTTACTCCATTAGACTGTGGTTACCTGCGTAGTTTTGCCTAATGCTAGCATTTTTTGTTTAGAGCAGGGTATGTAACATTTTAGCAATCCGTACTGAGGCCCCACTATCCCCCATTCTTTCTTTAGCATTGCGCCATAGCACTTGAAAATAGTCCCCATCCGCAAGGATATTCTGCATCACTTCAGCGGCTTGGCTAGGTTTATCGATGAGGTTAACGGCACAGCCCAGCAGGCGGGACTGTTCAATGGCAAATTTTTTGGTGAACTGGGGCCCTGCCCCTGCAATAGTAATGACGGGTTTCCCCAAACCAACCAGTTGTTCGGTGGCCGTACCCGCCATTGCCAACCCCAAATGTGCCTGTTGTAAACAGTCAGCAAAGCCATTGCTCACCAATTTCAAGCGTCCTTCCCCCAGCTCAAAAGTTATTTCATCTAGGGGCGACCAGCCTGCTTGGGTCAGGATCGTGCGCAGTTTTGTCATATCTAAACTAGGGGCAACTGCTGTCAAAAAATGTACACGGCTGGGCAAGACCCGCAGAAGTACCTGCGCACAAATAAGCAATAATTCTAAATTGTGATAAGCCTCTGGGGGGCGCGATCCTGCCAAAATCACGATTGCCCATTCATCTGTGCCCACCCCCAAATTCAGCCCTTGGGGATCAAGGCCGTCCATCATGGGGTTGCCGAGGTAGTGCGCAGGCAGATTAAACTTAGCCCGCAAATAGTCGGCAGTGAGCTGATCCCGCACCAAATTTCCTAGACAGCGGGGGTGTGCCATCAGCCATCGCTCCCACGGATAAAAATAAGACCCGCCCCAAGGCACACCCACCGATCGCAGTTTGCTGGTGCGATCGCGCCAGTAGTATTCAGACTTAGCCGTTGCCACAAAAGCATACCTACCGCCGCTGTACCAGGCCATCGACAGGGGCACAATGTCCCCCACCGCCAGCACTAACCCCGATGGATACTGTTTGATCCACTGTTTCACTAACTGCACTTGGCGGCAGGTCATTGCCAGTAAACCACGGCGCACATCCTGCCACCATGCCCGCAGGGACATCCGCGAGAAGCCTCCCGAGGGTAAGGTTTGATCCCCTGTTACCAGCAAGGGAATACCCAACTGTTGATAACTGTGCCCCGCCCCTACCAATGGCAGTCCGCTGACCGCCGCCCCATCCCTGACCAATTCACGGGCAATATAACTAGCTACCCGATCTTCACCATGTCCATTACTAATGCACAGAACTGTCTTTAACATAGTGGTAGCAATTATAAAGTTTATGGACAATCTGACCGATCAATGGCACAGAGCGATCGCGCTTTTCAATGCTCAAGAATTTTACACCTGTCATGATCTTTTGGAAGAGATATGGCACAATGCCCCCATGGATGACCGCCAATTTTATCAGGGTATTTTACAGATTGCTGTAGGTCTATACCATTTACAACGGCAAAATATCCGCGGTGCCATGGGCTTGCTAGGTACAGGTATCAGTAATTTAAGGGCATTTCATCCCCATTATCACCGCATTGATGTCAGCCACTTAGTAGCAGAAAGTTACACAATCTGGCAAAACTTACAAACTAATCAGTTGCCCAGCAGATTACCGCAAATTTTGCCGATAGATGCTGAGTAAACCCTGACTGGGACTGAGCAGTACACTCACCAGAAAAACCGCAAAATTTACCAGCACGATCGTCGCGCCTGAGGGCAAACCCAGATAGTAACTAATATACAAACCACTGCTACTAGCCAACACGCCAATCCCCATCCCCACTAACATCATCTCATGTAGTTCTTTCACCCAGAAATAAGCAGAGAGGGCAGGGATCGCCAGCAGTGAGACGACTAAAATTACCCCCATAGTTTGCATACTAGCGATAATTGTGAGGGTGATCCCACCAATCAGGAAACTATAAATCAACCCCACAGGCAGACCCACTGCCTGCGCCCCCACAGGATCGAAAGTATAGAACAATAACTCTTTATAGGACAGTTTCACCAAGGTTAAAACTACTGCCGTAATTACTGCCGTGCGCACCACATCTGTCCCTGTTACTCCCAATAAATCCCCAAATAAAAAACTCTCTACATTGACCCGTACCCTGAGCACCGTAATTAACAGAATCCCCACCGCAAAAAAACTATGAAAAATAGTTGCCATCGCCGCATCTTCTTTGACCCTAGTTTGTTGCCGCACCCACGCGATCGCCAGTGCACTCAAGACAGCTGATACCATTGCTCCCACTAGCACTTCTATTCTCAAGAAAAAAGCAATCACAATCCCTGGTAATACTGAATGTGCCATGACATCACCCAGTAAAGTCATTCTTTGCACAATTAACAGGGCACCGACTACAGGACACAACATACCTGCTAGGATACCTGCCATCAGCGCATTGCGCATAAACTCAAATTCCAAAGGGGCAGTGAGCCACTCCATACTTAGTGCTTACCTAGTTTTTGATAGATCGCCAGGGCAATGTTAATACACTCGGTGCGGGTCAGTTGCAAGTCTCTCAGTTCATTACTAACTGCTTGATAGCATTCTCTAAACAGCTGAATCTCATGTTTAAGTAGTGATAGTGAACTACTCAATTTTGGTGGTGGGCTAGGCAGTTCTGGTGGTTTTAGTAGCACCTCTGGGGGAGTAGCTGGCTCACTGGCAAGGGTTTCATCATCTGACATCCTCACATAAGCAGTTTTCTCGGCGGTGAGGACATTCCCTTTCAATCGCCGAAATTCTGGTTGAGTTGCCTGATTTTCTAGTTCTTGATCAGTCAAAGCTAAAATGCGATAGATCAACAAAACTTTGTTGCCGATCGTAATTTCATCCCCATCTTTGAGGACTTGTTTTCTAACTGGTAAACCATTGATTAAAGTACCATGTGTACTCGGCTTACCCTCTAAATTCCCGTCTTGTAACACATAACTATATTGTTTATTCGCTGTGGGCATCCGCAACAAAATAGCTTGTTGTCTGGATACACCCTGCCCCTGTACCACGATCGCATTACTGGGATCACGCCCTATAGAATACATACTAGATTCGAGCACAAAAGTATGAGTGCCGCGATCGTCGCTGACTGTAAGCAAATGCCTAAGTTCTGGTGTATTTTTCGGCAGACTGTGCATAACTTTTTGCAAGCTAGTTATTCTTAAATAATACCACAGAAATGCTAAAAAATTTACTTACAGATTAGCCCTCTGGTATCATTTCCCCAGAACCAAGCGAGACCCATTTTGGGGAAAAGGTAGCTAGGAGTAGCTGACAAACTTTGTTACATTTCTCAACCTGGTTGAAAATAATTACCTAAATAGTAAATCCATCTCTTATCACCATTGCTAAGCGAACTAGTAGAGCCTGGGTTTTTAACAAATGCGTAGACAATCTATTAGGCTCCTTAATTTATAAGAGATAAGCACGGTTTTCTACAAATTAGGTGATGAAATTTATAGTTGGGAGGGATCGGCAGTTGTGGTGTAGCCAAAAAAATCAATTCTATAATCATTGATTTTCACCCCTGTACGGGCTTCTAATTCTGCTAGTAACTCAGGGGGTAACTCCACGTGAATATCAATAATTTGTTTGGTATCCAAACAGTGAATGTGGCTATGGGGTTCGCTAATGTACCCATACAATCGGCCGTCTGCCCGTTCAATACATTCCACAATGCCATTGGCGGCAAGAGCCTCTAGGTTTTGATACACAGAAGTATGCCCGATCGGTTTGCCCATCTGATTCAGACGATCGTAAATTTCACGCGCCGTTAGATGCTCCTTAGTCTCCCACAATAACTCTAAAATATACCGCCTCTGCCGACTCAGCCGCATCCCCTTTGTTTGGCATTTCTGTAACACCTGCTCGATCTCTGTCATGACTAGATTAAGTTAAGTTTTGTTTAAGGATACTTCTTATTCTAACTCACCTAGAACTAAGCCGAAGTCATAATGAGTTTGGGCTGTTCCAAAAATTGCCCAATCTGGTGGGCGGCAGTAGCTAGTATCTCAGGGGGTTGGACAAGGGCAAAACGGACATAGCCTTCCCCATACTTGCCGAAGCCCGCCCCCGGGGACAGGGCTACACCTGTTTGCAGTACTAATTCTTGACAAAAAGTAACCGAATCCATAGATACATGACTGGGTAATTTTGCCCAGACATAGAGTGTAGCTTGGGGGACAGGCACTTGCCAGCCGATCCCATGTAGGGCTGAGACTAGAGCATCCCGTCGCCGCCGAAAAGTATCGACACTCTCTTGTAAACAGCGGGGATCGCTTTCGAGGGCAGTGATTGCCCCTTGCATGATACCGATGTATTGATTGAAGTCAATGACCGATTTCACTTGGCGCAAAGCCCCAATTAGCTCGCGATTCCCCACGGCAAAGCCGATGCGAAAACCCCCCATGTGGTACGACTTAGACAGAGTAAAAAACTCGATGGTTACCGCCTTGTCTGGGTCAGCTTGGAGGGCGATGGGGGCAGGTTGTCCCGTAAACACCATATCTATGTAAGGGGCATCGTGCAGTAAGACTAGGTTGTGGGCTTGGCAGAACTGCACCGCCTCTTGGAAAAAGCTCAAAGGGGCAAGAGCAGAGGTGGGATTGTGGGGATAACTGAGAATCAACAAGCGGGCTTGAGACAGTACCGCAGGCGGAATCCCTGACCAATCGGGCAAGAAATTATTACTCACCCCCAGAGGCATAGAATAGACCTGCCCCCCCGCCAGATATACCCCGCCAAAGTGGGCAGGATAACCGGGGTCAGCCAGGAGAGCATAGTCCCCTGGATTGAGCACAGCAAGGGGCAGATGGGCGATCCCTTCCTGCGAGCCAATCAAGGGCAAAATTTCCGTATCAGGGTCAGCCCTTACTTGAAATTTGCCCTCTAGCCAGCGCGCGATCGCTTCTCGGAAGGGTTTAGTGGCGGCAAAGAGTACATAGCTGTTACAGTTAGGCTGTGCCAAAGAATCCCGAATCACCGACAGCACGGCTGGAGGCGCAGGCAAATCCGACGCTCCCAAAGATAGATCGATGATCTGCCTGCCGAGGCGTTGGGCTTGGTGTTTGGCTCTGTCCATATCGGCAAAGACATTGGAGCCAAGAAACGCTAATCGCTGGGCTAACTGCATGGCTATTGATTTTAGCGCAGGTTTCCCATTATCTTGGAATATTGCTCCTTGAAATTAACTGTAACCACATAATATGAATGACCCCCAAATTTTGCGCCAAGCGATCGTCAATGAACTAGAGCAAATTGCACCCCAAGACTTACCCGCCCTGTACCAAATGGTGCGCAAGTTTGCCACTGCTAGAGCACGCCGTCGCCGTCCCTGTCATTCATCCCTTTAGACAGATTCATAAATGTTTACATTCCGACACAATAGAGGGTGTTGGTAGTTAAATGGAATTATATGGTAGTCAGCAAAATTGATCTGGACAAGGTTAATGTCAATCCCGAAGGCAAAGGTACTTTTGGCTTTAGCAACTTTGCGGAAGTGTGGAATGGGCGCATGGCCATGATCGGCTTTGTGTCAGCTTTAGTAGGTGAATTCCTGACTGGTAAAGGTATTCTCGCACAGGTAGGTATCTCCCGTGAGGGGGGCATTTTAGTTGCCCTGTTCTTGGTTGGTTTTACAATTGCGGCAACAATCGGTTACTACACTGTCAAACTCAGTAGTCCCCAATCTGAAACCAATGCCTAAGCCGAACTCTGACCCCTTTCCCAAAGAGGGGGGAGGGTATTAGCCCATCAACCCTCTAGTGAGGCTCTTGACTGCGTTAGCAGCTACATCCCGATAGCGCAATTCACCGCACAAAATCTGTCCCATACGGCGAGTTGCCCCTGGGCGTTTCACTCCCACCTGATAGGCAAATTGGGGAATCCGATAAAACACGTTGGCGATCCGTTTTGCCCAGACCATATCTGCGCCCCATTCCATCTGCACTTGCTGAGAATAATTCTTGAGGGCGTCTTCATCCCCGCTTAAGGCGCGATCGACAGCTTGGGCCGCCAGCATCCCTGTAAACAGGGAAGGGCGAATTCCCTCAGCGGTGAAGGGATCGACTACGCAGGCGGCTTCCCCTGCCAAGAGGGCGCTTTGGGTGTGTAGGTCTTGATCCCCATCCCAGAGACAGAGGGGATGTCCATATTGCTTGATTTTCTGAAAATCTACACCGAAGGCTTGGGCATATTTTGCGCCGATCTCTTTGAGGTTTTGTTTTTCTCCCCCCAAAAAAGTGCCTACACCTATGGAGTAGCCATCCCGTTTGGGAAAATTCCAAATGTAGCCATTCTGCACGCCACCAAAATCAAAGTGAGCTGCTGACACATCGTGATTGGTCATGGGAGCTTCTACTTCTAATGCCGCCCCCATGCGCCGTTTTCGCTCCCTAAAACCAAGCCATTTTGCCATTGAGCCTTTAGCTCCGTCACAGGCGATCAGATATTTAGCTGAGAATTCTAGTTCAGGTGTGTGCACTACCCAATGATGGCCCTGCCAAGTAATGCCTGTGGCAGGGGTTTGGGCTAGTAGTTCTGCGCCCTGCTTTTGCGCCTGTTGCACTAAAAAATAGTCAAATATATCTCTTCTGACCATCCATACCGGCTGGGTATCCCCCAGAGCCATTACCTGCCGATCGTTCCCCCGCCAAGTGTAACTAATCTGGTTCACCTTGAGGGAAATCGCAGGACTAAAATCAAAATCAAACCATAATTGCACCTGTGGCGATACACCCCCACCGCAGGGTTTGTAACGGGGTAAGGCTTCTTTTTCTAGCAGTAATACTTGGCGCCCCAGTTTAGCCAAGTGATAAGCGGCTGAACCACCGGCAGGACCCGCTCCTACCACAATGCAATCATACATACACGACAAGCCATGATTAACCCCTAATATCCTAACCTGAAGTTTCACTGGCATACTCAAGGATTGAGGACATTGGCACTCTCGTAGAAGCCCCCAACAGAGGCGTTGAGATCCCAGACTTGGGTGTTAAATTACTGACCTCCTCAGCAGGAGGTCTAATTTTATGCCACGCTCCCCTAAATGTGCTATAAACTATGGTTAGCCGATCCCTCCATCTGCCCATGTATAAATCTCTGTTATTGTCCCTAGTAACAGCTTGTTTGAGTTTGACGCCATGCAGCTATGCCTTGGCGGCTGTACCTAGCCTGATCCCCAAGGAGTTGAATGAAACTGTTGCCACCCTCGATCGCTTGGCTAACCAACGCCAATTGGAACAGTTACTAGCTTTTTATAGTGATAACTTCCGGCATCGGGACGGCTTGACCAAAGCCCAGCTCAGCCAACAACTCAGGGAACTGTGGCAAAAATACCCAGAGCTACAGTACGACACGCGCATTGTCAAAGTAGATGTGCAGGGGGATCGCTACACTGTGGAAACGGTAACTGAAATAACAGGCAGGGACAACAACAAAGATAATCCCTCTCGTTTACAGTCTAAAGTGATCGCGCGACAGGTCTATCAGAGACAGGGGAATCAACTGCGGGTTGTCAGTCAAGAAATTATTTCGGAACGGAGTGCGGTAAGTTTAGGAGCTAATCCACCTTCAGTTAGACTGAAACTGCCTGAAGTGATCGGGGTAGGACGAGAGTTTACCGTCGATGCGATCGTAGAAGAGCCAGTGGGCTTCAGTATGTTGTTGGGGGGAATTACTGATGAGCCAGTGAATCCCAAAAATTATTTCCAAGTCAGCCCCATGCGTTTACAACCCCTAAGAGCGGGCGGCATTTTTCGGGTGGGCAAAGCTCCCTTCAATGAGGGCGATCGCTGGATTTCTGTGATTTTGATGCGGGAAGACGGCATGACCATTGCTACCCAGAGAATGCGAGTGAGCCGCACCCAAGTCGGCAATCAATATACGCCCCTGCCCAATCTGCCTGTGTCCCCCAGTCGGGTCAGACCCGCCCCCCGCAATGAACCCCCCTCCAGTTAGCCATGTCCAAATACATCGACTCAGAAACCTATCGCCAGATGTTGGTAAGGGATGGAAATCGGCGGTTTCAGGAATGGCACAGCCGTTTCTTGGCGTATCAACAGCGATTTCTCACGGAAATGGCTCAATACCACACTAGCCGACCCGCTGGAAGATGGGCACGGGTTCTGGCAGAGCCTGACCAACTGGCAGAATCCCCCAATGAGCATGACCCCAATCAGGAGCATGATCTGCCGTCCAACTCAGATGCAACTGTTGATAGATTTTCTGACTCAGTTGGGGAGTGATGGGGAACAAGAGAAAACCCGCCAACCGCACTGCTTCTAGGATGGTGTAGAGCACCTCATTTACCTCTGCCTGCTGACCTTCCTTAAACAACTTCCAAGGTGTGGTGGCATCAATCAGTTTGTTCCCACTCCAAATTAAATGGAGAATTGACTCGCAGACAGCCCGAAAATCCAACCGCATATAGCTCTCAGCGGCGCGATCGCCTAAATTTTTTGCCATGCTCACCAACTCAGTTACTGCTGAATGCACCCCAGAGGCAACAGGTTTAGGCACTTGACCTTGACAGTATTTATGGGTCATACCCAGAGTGCGATTGAGCAAATTCCCCAGACTATTAGCTAAATCCGCATTGATAATTGAAATAAATCTCTCTTCACTGAAATCCCCATCCTTCCCAAAATCAATCTCCTTGAGGAAAAAATAACGCACTGCCGAAGCCCCATATTTATCCACCAACTGATAGGGATCGATGGTATTGCCCAAGGTTTTGCCCATCTTCAAACCATCTTTAGTGAGCAGACCATGTCCAAATACTCCCCCCGAAATCTCCAAACCAGCCGACATCAACATCGCTGGGAAATAAATGGCATGGAAACGGAGAATATCCTTGCCAATAATGTGTAGATGGATGGGATACCAATACTTAGTGGCATTAGTTAAATGGGGTTCATCCTCCTCTGCCAACAGAGCAGTGATATATCCCAACAGGGCATCAAACCAGACATAGAGGGTGTGCTGGGGATCGATGGGCACAGGGAAGCCATTTTGGATATGCAGGCGAGAAATAGAAAAATCCTTCAAGCCCTGTTTGATAAAACTCAACACTTCATTTCTTCTCATCTCAGGCTGGACAAATTCAGGATGTTGGGCATGGAACTCCTCTAGGGCTGATTGATACTTGGACAGGGCAAAGAAATAATTAGCCTCATCCCGCCATTCACACTGGACAGTAGGATGAATCAAACAGTAGTGCCCCTCAGTCATTTCCCGCTCTTCTTTGAACTCCTCACAAGCCACACAGTACCAGCCCTGCTGTCGGCTTAGATAAATATCTCCCCGCTCCCATACCCGCCCAAAAAATTCGGTAACAATCCTGTGATGTTTCTCTTCCCTAGTGCGAATGAAGCGATCGTAGCTGATGTCTAGCTTCTGCCACAACTCCTTGAAAGCCAATACAATGCGATCGCAGTGCGCCTCTGTAGTAACACCCAACTTCTGGGCCGTCCGTTCAATCTTTTGTCCATGTTCATCTGTGCCCGTAATAAACCGCACTGGATGCCCCCGCAAGCGATAGAACCGCGCCAAGGCATCAGCAGCGATCGTGGGATAGGCACTCCCAATATGAGGCACATCGTTTACATAAAACAGAGGTGTAGTCAGAGCGATCGGCTTCATTTTTCCATCAACATCACATCAATTAAATTACTCCTTCATTTAAGCGGCAACTGACACCTTGGGTCGTTGGATCACCACCTCATCAATTAAGCCGTACTCCTTAGCCTCCTGCGCTGACATAAAAAAGTCCCGATCGGTATCCTGGGCAATGCGATCGATAGGTTGACCCGTATGAAATGCCAGCAATTCATTCAAGCGATTCTTGTGATAGAGAATTTCCTTAGCCTGAATCTGAATATCCGTAGCTTGTCCCTGTGCCCCCCCCAGAGGTTGGTGGATCATAATTCTAGCGTGGGGCAGAGCCAACCGCTTGCCCTTTGCACCTGCAGCTAGGAGAAACGCCCCCATACTCGCCGCCAAACCCACACAGATAGTGGAGACATCGGGGCGGACATGTTGCATCGTGTCATAGATTGCCATCCCCGCTGTTACCGATCCCCCCGGGGAATTTACATACAAAAAAATGTCCTTTTCAGGGTCTTCCGCCTCTAGGAAGAGTAACTGAGCTACCACTAGATTTGCCACCGTATCATCGATCGGTTGCCCTAGGAAAATAATCCGCTCCCGCAGTAGCCTAGAAAAAATGTCAAAAGCGCGTTCACCACGCCCAGATTGCTCGATGACGGTAGGTACCATACTGTTTATGCCTTGTAAATTTTCTGCCATGCCTATTCTAGCCGATGTGCCACCCAACTCCCTCCCCCCTTCAGCCCCACTCTGATAATCCCCAGCACTGCAACTGCCAAGAAAGGGATCATGAAACCGCTGGTCGGCCAATCCATCCTCATCCCGGGCAATTAGTTCATTATAGCCCCCAAAATACTCCCATTGGTATTGTTGTAAATCCATGTAAATAGGATCGACGTCAAGACAAAAACTACCAACAGGGACAAAAAAACCATAAGATTGTCCGTCATGAACCAGCCTGGCAGGAAACAAGAGGCAGATGCCACAGCCACCAGAAAAAACCAAAATAACACGGGCAGTCAAAGCATTAAACGGGGCAAGGCATAACCCCGACAGGCCCAGCGGTAAACAGAATAACCACAAAGCCAACCAAGGCATAAAGTGGGTTGGACACAACAGTTAAGATCAGCCACCCTCATACCTGCTAAAACCCCAGCCCAAACAGCTCCCCCAAATAAAACGAAGGGGAGTAGCCAGATTTTCTTGAAACCCAAATCAACTCCCCCAAACCCCATTGCCCCCTTGTTGGAGCAAAGTCAGCAAAAAGGCAGAGAAGAAGGGGCCAAGTCCACCAGAATTCAGAGGGCTAGCTAGAAAATCAGCCCTGGGTAGCCAGAGAATCCCCAAGAGAAAGCATAGGCAACCAAAAGTACAGCCATAAACTCTCATCCGTTTTGCTCTTGATTGCACGCTGCCCCACGATCTTAAGCAAACTTTAAATTTACAGATCAGTTTACAAAAATAAACAGTCTTAGCTATAATAGCCCTATGGGCATTCCTTGCCCTATTATTGAACCTATTTATTTTTATTTTTTTAAGGAAAGCACTCATATGACAATTGCAATTGAGCGTCGTAGAGACAGTCTGTGGGAGCGTTTTTGCCAGTGGATCACCTCCACCGAGAACCGCCTGTACATTGGCTGGTTCGGTGTGCTGATGATTCCCTGCTTGCTGGCAGCTACCATCTGCTTCGTGATTGCCTTCATTGCTGCGCCTCCTGTGGACATTGATGGCATCCGTGAACCCGTGTCTGGTTCTCTGCTGTATGGCAACAACATCATTTCTGGAGCGGTAGTGCCCTCTTCTAACGCCATCGGCTTGCACTTTTACCCCATTTGGG
>JBKBMU010000010.1:92468-129085 GCA_046295715.1 Pseudanabaenaceae cyanobacterium | reverse complement strand
ATTTGATGACTTGAGAGTAGTTAGCCCTATCTAGGATTGTTCGCAACTACTGCGGTTGGGTGTCCTGACAGTGCCTGTCTGGCTTGGCCAGCGATCGCATTTTCAATAGCATCACAGGGATATTCCCCCTCAGAATTACATCTTTCAACTGTTGCACACCCTTGTGCTGATGGGCAGACATAGGAATCACAGGACAGCCCAACCGTTTTGCCAGTAAATTGCTGTCAATTCTAAATCTGCGTTTCTCGGCTATATCCATCATGTTCAGGGCAAGCACCAAGGGGCACATCTCCTTTGATCCTCTCCAAGGCAATGAACAAGGCAAGAAAAATAAGTTTTATAATTAGGTAAATCTGTGCTAAATTTGTATAGCGGTCATGGGGAGCTGAAGTTTTGTATCAGTACCAACTAAATTCCCGTTACCATAGGCCAGTGGTGCTGAATATTGATCCCTCACTGGAGCGAGTGAGTGCTTTTAGGAGTCTAGTTGATGACACTAAGTACCAAGTTATTCATGCTCAGACGGGGGAGGAGGGCTGGAAATTTCTGCTGACTCAACCCATTGACTTAGTAATTTGTTATCCAGAGTTGCCCGATCTATCAGGATTTTTTTTATTGTGTCAGCGATTGAAGTCTAATTTAGATACTCCCTACTTGGGCTATATTCCATTTGTGTTGATTGTCGATCGCCAGACGCCGTCAGTGAGTGTTGAGGCGGGAGTAGATGGGTTGTTGAGATGGCCCTTTGAGCCTGTAGAAGTAGAGTTGTTGCTCAAAACTTTTACCAAATTTAGCCAAGTAAACCTTGCCCTCGATCGCACCAATCAACGCTTGGCTACCCTGTCCCAGGTGTTCAATTATTTAGGTTTACTGGATGCGGTTACCTATTCTTTCAATCGCCAAGCCCTGTTTGAGTCTCTGCCTGTAATTTTGACAGAGTTGGCGGCTCAATTATGTTCTTTCAGCTTGCTCCGCATAGACATAGATAACTATACTGATTTACAAGATAAATATCCACCTAGGGTGATAAACGAATTATTGCTAGCGATCGCAGGTAGATTGCGCAACAACACTTCCCCCTACAGTTTGCTCTATCGCCAGGAGCCTAACTCTTTTCTCTGTGTTACTTTGGAAGACGATATGGCATCTGCCCAAGCTCTAGCTGTGTCTCTGCTGAGAGTGATTAGTAATCATCCCTTTGCGGTAGATTTTGGCTTGCTGATCCCCGTTACTGTGAGTATTGGGGTGTAGTGAGTCAGAATCCTTATCTAGAACAACTCTTAGAAACAACAACTGAGCTAACCAAGCGTTTACAACAAGCAGGCGGTAATCAAGCCCAAATTCTTAATCAAGAGTTACAAAATTAAGGAACACAGGCGATTTAAGCTGGGCGATCGTTAATTCTTGTTACTGTGAGCGGTCGCTCTCAGCTCTATTTGTAAAATTCTGATCAACTCAATTTTCAAGAATAGGAAAAATCTTATGTATACACTGGAATTGTTAGCTGTAGCTGTGCCCAAAACCTCTACCTGGGGCGTCAATGTAGCTCTGATCATGATTACTTGTAATTTGTTTGCCATAGCGATCGGGCGCTATGCCATTCAACAAAAGGGGGTGGGTCCCAAACTGCCTGTATCCCTGCCTGCCATGTTTGAAGGGTTTGGTTTACCTGAACTATTAGCAACTGCCAGTTTGGGGCATATTCTCGGTGTCGGTATGATTCTGGGTTTATCCCAAACAGGCGTATTTTAGGTGGTCAGTGGAGACTATACCCAAAATGGGGATAGTCTTCTTTTAGTTAATATTGCCTAACTAGGTTTGATTTTATATTTGACTAAATCTTCTAGCCATTCTGGCGGCTGTGATCTGATGGGGGAATGAGATTTATTTTTCAATTTTAGAGTTTCAGTGTGCCAATCTGCTGGTAGCTCAAAACTAGTAACTCTAGCATTTAATAATTGCCTCCATTTTGGTTTGGAAGTGAGATTCTGCTCTGAGCTATTAGCAGTTTCTGTCCAGTAGTTAAGTGCCTGTTCAGGATCGTCAGGGAATGGGGCTGAATTGAATCAGGATAAGTTTAATACCCTAGTAAAACAACTGCTCTAGGTCAGCCTCAAAAGCACTAGTCATTTTCCGCCTGGGGACCAGGGAGTCGGGAGTAGGATCTGAGCTTTGGTACATGTCTTAAATATATCTCGTTAATATAAAAAAGGAATAAGTTTTTTTACCTGTTGTTGATAGGCATGGTATTCAGGAAATTTATCCATCAGCCATGTTTCTTCCCGACTGGCTTTGCGATCGAAAAATAGCATCAGCCCCACTGTCCCCAGCACATGGGCTAAACTGCCCTGCCAGATTGCAAATCCCAATGCCAGCCAGATCACGCCACTGTAGATGGGATGGCGCACCCAACCATACACGCCCGTAGTTACCAAGTTAGCATCGGGTTTAGGGTGGGGCAGGGGGGTGAGATTCTTACCTAGATACCAGAGTCCGCCCCCTATCAAAACCAAAGCCGCCAGCCCACAGACCCCCACCAGGCTATATTTAACCAAGTCAGGATAAACAAAGGGCAGGGGATAGGCGGGGAGCAGGATAAACCCCAAACTCACTACCCCTTGTCCTATCACCCACAGTTCACCTTGATCGTTCATACACCTATACAGCTAAATAACTGAGCACACCACCTACTACCGCCCCGATCCCCGAGCTG
Source organism: Pseudanabaenaceae cyanobacterium (assembly GCA_046295715.1). Lineage (GTDB taxonomy): Bacteria > Cyanobacteriota > Cyanobacteriia > Pseudanabaenales > Pseudanabaenaceae > JBKBMU01. The sequence continues at coordinate 126,372 of JBKBMU010000010.1, read as the reverse complement.
AGGGCTGGGTGCCATTTTAGTTTAACAATAACAATGAAAGCAAGGGTCATCAACAACAGTCTCCATTGATCCCCAAACGCACAGGTGCAGACAACACAAACACATTCGGCACTAGGTTAATAGCCGCTGACAGGATCCCACCGCAGGATTTACCCCCTAGTACATGGACAACATGGACATCAACGCTAGAGACGGCAAACACAAACCCAAAATGCCCCCACCAAGCCCCCTATAGCAATCACTGGGATCGGTCTTGAGAGAAGTAAGGGTCAATAGCCACCAGTCCACATTACCTTGCAATTACAGCAGGGGCAGTAGCTACAGTCTGCATGGCTACGGGTAAAGCCACGATCCCTTGGGGATGCTCTTGTTTGACTGCGGGCGGTTTTGCCAACTTCAACAACCAACCCACTAGCCCCCCTACTCCCAAAATCAGGACAGGGTTAATCAGCCCCCAAGTAATATAACCCTTGATCGGGTTTTGACCCATTGACCAAGCCGCCGCCGATGACCACAGGTGATAAACCCTGCAATACTCCCTGTAAAGACGGAATCTGTTGGAAGCTAAAAGAGAAGGGGCAAGGAACGCCATACTGCCTAGGATCGATCCCACAAAGCCATGTAAACGATGCCCAATACACAAAGCCGTATTCACAGGGAAAGACCCCAAAATTTGGGACAGGGCTACCCCATGCAAAAACTCCTCCGCTGGAAAACCTGTGCGCCGCTTGATAAATTCATCTTCCATCAGGGCAATCATGGCGATCCCGACCCAAAAAAAACAATAGACCCATCTCACCCAAATTGGGGATGTGACTAACTGCGGTCATGCTCTGCTAATATACTAATATTAAGTAGCTAATTACTCTCCGCATCATGATACTGGCGGGAATGGGAATCTGCAAATGGTCAATATCACGGGTCATATTCTCTTACTTGAAGGCATCTCTAATTCTGTTTACTAGCTACCTGTCGCCCCAATTTGCCAAGATTCTTGCAAAGTACCCATAGGACAAATGGCACCCGCTGATTAAACACCAGCCCGAGGGCGATCACAATGATGCCTAGCAACCACAGCCCCGGTAGGACAGCAGGCAAAAAGCCTTGCTAAAGAACATGGCTGGCAGATTCACCAAGTTGCTAGCACCGACCTAGAACGACAAGCCCTCGCTGAATTTGTAAGTCATCCCCAACTCCAAGGCTTTTGGCAGGTAGATCAAGAAGGTGTGCCTTCTTTCGGCACATCACTGCCCCAGCCAGTTGTCTAGATCGCGCCCAATGTGCAGAACTTCCCAATGACCTAGTCTACAACTTCCAGTTGGAGACTTGCGGGGCATGTATTGTGTACTGATCCCGATCCAACAGACATTGCAACAGCCCTAGCCTAATCTGGGGCATCTGCCCTTGCGATCGTCAAAACAGAAAACTGCTCTGGGGCTGTAGGATAGGGCTACCCAATACTGTTGAGACCAGCTCAGGGAGTCCCGGGGGTAGAGCTTCTCCCCCTTGATGCTATAAAGTCTGTGACTAAGGATGAGTTAGGCAAGAGTTTTGAGTATTGCTATAGCCCTCAAACTCCCTTTTACCCCCCCCCTTGGAGATCAACAACCTACCCCAGATTTTCTGTAAAAACGAGCCCAACTCCTTCACTTTTACACTAATTGAATCACTGCCATCTCGGCATTATCGCCCCGTCGCCTTACTGTGCGCACAATTCTGGTGTAGCCGCCATTGCGATCGCCGTAGCGGGTAGGGGCTTGCTCAAATAGTAAATCTACCAGACTGCGCACCTGTTCTTCTTCGGGCAGTTCTTTGCTCTTGGGGGTGCGATCGCTGTACTTCACTGGTTCGCCGTTCTTAACAGCTTTATCATACAAATAGGCATAGACCTGACGGCGGGCATGGAGCGTGCCCTTTTTAGCGAGGGTGATAATGCGATCGGTAGTCGCCCGAATCGCATCTGCGCGCGCTCTGGTAGTAGTGATTTCCCCCCGCAAAATCAACTCCGTAGTCAATGCTCGCAGTAAGGCCTTGCGCTGGTCCGCAGGCTTTCCTAGTTTGGCAACTCCACTCCGATGACGCATAATTTACCTCGCTATTATTGACTTATGATTTAGGTTTACTGGTGGGCAGGGTCAGACCAAAGCGGTTTTGGAGAGCTTCCATCACTTCATCTGCTGACTTTTGCCCGAAATTTTTGATCTCCAACAAATCTTCGGGAGTATAGCGCAATAGATCGGCGATAGTGTGAATTTGTGCCCGTTTCAAACAGTTGTAGGCACGCACCGACAACTCCAACGCCTCGATCTGAATTTGGTGCATACCATTTTGTTCATCGGGTAGGTCTTGGCGGGTCGGCACTAGGGTAATTTCTTCTAGGGGCACAAACAAGCCCACCAACACACTTGCTGCTTGGCTGAGGGCTTCTTGGGGTGAAATACTGCCATTAGTCCAGATTTCTAGGGCTAGGCTCTCTTGCTCCCTGCCATCAGCACTGCGTAGCTCAGTTACTTCATATTTCACCTTCTTAACAGGCATAAACACAGCATCAATGCGCAGAGAATCAATACTGCCGTGGTGATCGTCCTTGAAGCGATCCACTGACCTGTAGCCATAACCCCGCTCCACCGTCAATTCCATCTCCAACACTGCCCCCTCACTCAGGGTCGCAATATATTGTTCCGGATCGATCACTTCCACATCCGCTGGGCAGTGTAAATCCCCCGCCGTAACCTTGGCTGGACCAGTAACCTTCAGACGCAGAATCTGGGGAAACTGGCTGTAGGACTTGAGTACCAACGCCTTGAGGTTCAGGAGCAGGTCCATCACATCCTCCCGCACCCCAGGGATCGTGGAAAATTCATGGGTGATGCCAGCGATCCGCACCACCGTTACCGCTGTGCCCTCTAGGTTAGAAAGGAGGACACGCCGCAGGGCATTGCCAACGGTAGTGCCTTGCCCGCGCTCTAAGGGCTCCAACACGAAACGGCTGTAGAAGCCCGTCGATTCGGTACATTCAATTTGGTACTGTGCCATAGGGTCTCTATACTCGACGACGCTTGGGTGGACGACATCCGTTGTGGGGAATAGGCGTAATATCCCGAATCAGGGTGATCTCCAAACCTGCGGCCTGGAGTGCCCGTACCGCCGTTTCCCGCCCTGCCCCTGGTCCCGATACCATCACCTCTATCTGCCGCATCCCCTGCTCGATCGCTCTTCTGGCGGCGGCTTCAGCGGCAGTCTGGGCAGCAAAGGGCGTGCCTTTCTTTGCCCCCTTAAACCCACTAGAGCCAGCCGATGCCCACGAGATCACATCCCCCGCTGGATCGGAAATGGTAACGATCGTGTTATTGAAAGTAGATTGAATGTGGGCAACCCCATTGGGTACATTGCGCTTAGCCTTCTTAGGTCCAGTACGGCGGGCTTGTTGTTTTGCCATAACTCCACTCGCTTATTTCTTACCAGGTGCTTTTTTCTTGCCAGCCACAGTGCGGCGGGGTCCTTTGCGGGTGCGGGCATTGGTGCGGGTGCGTTGCCCCCGCACAGGTAGACCCATGCGATGCCGTCTCCCCCGATAAGTACCAATGTCAATCAGTCGCTTGATGCTCAAACCAACTAACCGCCGCAGATCCCCCTCCACTTGGTAGTTGGACTCTACCTCCTGACGCAGAGCAGCCACTTGGGCATCAGTTAAATCCTTGACCCTTATGTCCGGATTTACGCCTGTTGCCGCTAAAATTTTCTTGGCACTGGGCAAACCAATGCCAAATATATATGTTAAACCCACCTCAATACGCTTGTCGCGGGGTAGGTCTACGCCTGCGATCCGAGCCACTTTTATCTATCCACAATTTACGGCGATCATTAACCATAGTATAAACCTTGGTGGCTGTCAAGAGTTTTCCTCTACTGTCAGGACATTGCGATAATTGAAGTTGGTTGGCGGATGATTTACTTTGCTGGGAATTTTCATGATGTCGTCTTTGATGGTCTCCAAGTCAATGTAGTGATCGGCAACATTGATTAAATGATCGCTAGTCATGGAGCGCAGGCTCACCACCTCGATCCTGACCCCCCGATAGCTGGCGGCATCGACGGCATAGGCAAGATCGCCATCCCCACTGACTAGCACCGCCGTATCATAGGAGCCTGCCAGTGCCATCATATCCACAGCAATCTCCACATCGAGGTTGGCTTTTTTGGAGCCGTCAGGCAGTTGCACAAGGTCTTTGGCAATTACCCGATAACCATTACGCCGCATCCACAGTAAAAAGCCTTGCTGTTTTTCATTGGTGCGATCTACACCCGTGTAGAAAAATGCCCGCAGGAGACGGGAGTTGCCCGTGAGCCGCTTTAGCAGTTTTGTATAATCAATTTCAATTCCTAGCTGCAGGGCGGCATAAAATAAATTAGAACCGTCAATAAAAATGGCAATCCTACCCCGACTACCCACACCATATTCTAGGTACTGTTGGATGTCGCTGTCATAGTGTAACATGGTTTTAGCGTGTTGTTTTTATATTAGAGTGTGAACTTATACTTAAGCAGTTTGTTATGCTTTTGAGTATAAGTTATGTGGGGCAAATCGACGGGATTTGTAATTTTACCTTAGCATATTCACCCAGCTTGAGTACATATACCTAGGATAGATTTAAGTTTTTCTTAACTTTTCTTAATATTTACCTAAAATTGGACAGAGGCAAGACTTTGGCTGATTTGGGCAGATTTACATTTGTTTCTGACGAGTTTGAGGCATTTACTGGCCAAGCGACTCTATGAGGTACAGTAACAGCAATGAGAAAACCAGCTTTTGATAGCTCTAACCCAAAAAGGATAGCCTCGGAACGAGCCGCCACAGAAAGCAAATAGGTTTCTAATCAATCGGGTTAAGGAAGATACAGCAACTAGAGGGACACAGCCCCCTTTGCCATTGCCCACCCATACCCCCCCGAGGGGGAAGAGAACCTGCAGGGGAGTTAGCCGCCAGTTCATCACCCAACTTAGCCGCGACACTGGCTTTCGCCTCTGCTATCATCGCCCGTTCTTCCATGCGCTCAAAGGTAGCGGCGGCGGCATTGGTGGTGATACATATTGTTTACATATTGTTGAGATTTTCCTGGGCCTTAGCCGATTGCAGGCGTGTTTCGAGTATCTCTTGGTCCTGGCTTCAGCGATCTTGCTTTCAAGGGTGATTAGATTCTTTTTCAGTACAAGCGTTGAATCTCTGTAATAAAACTTAATACTTAAATATTAGAGGTGAGATTTACCCTACCATAGGCTTAACCCCTAAGACTTGCATTAAGGTACAATGTCTGCTATTTTTATCTGTAAATATCGTAATTTGTCAATGAGTTCATAGGTTTTATTTTGACTTATAGTTAACAATTTAAGAAGCAAATAACCAATCAATACAGCATAGATTTGGCCGGACTCCATTCTCATTCTTGGTGATTATTTTGTCCAATTTCAAGTGCATCTTTAATGCTTTCCATAATAACTCAATTCGCCAGCGCAGAGGATAGGCTTCCTTGATTTCTTGTCACTCATCTATACTCAATATTCTCTGCTTCATTAAAAAATTGAACTAGCCGCATATTAGGATTGTCTGGGTTTAGTTTCATATTATTTCTGATTTGAACGATAAATATTCTTCCTACACATTTCATCTATTAATTGCCGGGAAGCAAAGCCTCTATCCATTATGCTAACGGCTTTCTCTGGTATCGTTCCAATTACAAGATTACCAATTTTGGGGTCATTTCAGACAGGAACTAGAGATTGACTTACCCAGACTGATTCTATCTGTAAAGCGCAGTATATCTTCCAAGACTACGGTGAAGAGTTAATGCAACTGCTGCTACCTCCCACAAGCGGCTTAACTGTGGGTGTTGCACAATTTCAAATTTTTGTATGCCTGGAGGGGGGATCACTCAGGTTTAATCTTTTGGCAACAGGTCGGGGAAATCAACCGATACCGATCGCCGATACTGTCCACAGCCCAGCCCTCACTGTCAAATTCTAGGCGATCGCCGTAGGCACTCATCCAGCCTACGATCCGAGCGGGTACACCCGCCACTAAGGCATAGGCAGGCACATCCTTGGTTACTACTGCGCCAGCGGCAACGAACGCCCCCTCATGTAGGGTTACACCGCAGATGATCGTGGCGTTAGCACCAATGCTTGCGCCCCGTTTAACCAGAGTAGGGGAGTAATCTTTACTGGTATTGCGGGGAAATTCACAGCGGGGCGTGCGCACATTGGTAAATACCATACTGGGACCGCAAAACACATAGTCTTCTAAAATTACCCCCTCATAGAGGGAAACATTGTTCTGAATTTTGCAGTGGTTGCCGATTACTACATGGTTGGCGACAAATACATTTTGACCGAGAATGCAATGCTGACCAATGCGGGCATGGGGCATGATGTGGCTGAAGTGCCAGATTTTTGTACCCGCGCCAATGACTGCCCCTGCATCTACGATCGCTGACGGATGCACAAAGTAATTACTCATCAGCACACATGTGGATCAACCTATGCAGGAAGGGAGAATCACTGGGGCTGAGGTCAAAACTACCGATGGCATGGCGGTATAGGGTGGGCTGGGCGGGGGTGGTACTACTGGAGACAGGTGCAAGGTTAACTGGCTCTGGCACAGGGATGTCCTGGCAGATTAAGCGTTCAAATTCCTTGGTGAAATGACATTTCATTGCTCCCCGCTTTGCCCATGCCACTAGTAGCTGGAGCACAGATACAGCTTTGTATCGCCCCTGAAAAATACACTCTACGACCGCTGACTGTACCCAGTTGGCATCGTACTTGCTAAAGGCACGATACAGATCGTCAGTAGTATAACCACTTAAGTCAAAGCCATAGTGCAACAGCAGTGCGATTGCCTTGTCCATTGCGGGATTAACCACCACCTAACCAACCAAAAAAGCCACCCTTTTTATTTTTATCCTTTTCGGGGCTACTAGCGGCAACTTTCGGTAAATTTTCTTTGGCGATCGGCTCATTGGGGTTATATTTGAGAGCTTGCTGGAAGCTGATCTTTGCCATCCCGTTCAATTTTTGATGCATATACACCAGACCAAGCAGAGCATGGGCTTTACTGTTGGTGGCATCTAGCTGGATCGCAGAGCGCAAGTGCCGCAGTGCCATTGTCCATTCCTTATCGGCAAGGTGCTGTTCTGCCTGACGGATTAGTTGGTCAGCACTGGGGGTAGTGGGGGCTGATGCCCCTTGAACAATAGTGTCGGCTTCAGATGCAGGCGCAGACTGGCTGGGTTGATAACCTTCTTGACTCAATACATAGACTAGATTCAATTCACTCAATTGTTCTGTCCGTTCAATCACGCGATCGAGGTCAGCGTATTGAACTTGGGCAATCTCCTGCACCGCTATCAGGTAATTCTTAGTAGAGGGCTGAGCCAGTAATTTTTGGGCAGGGGGACAACTGGGACGCAGACTCTCTTTGCGCTTCATCAGGCGTTTTGCCAGGAGCTTGAGAATGGCTTCATATTCAGTGCGCTCCCGCTCTTGGGTGAGTAGATTATAGGAAGGATTAACCAGCTTGGAGAGCAATTCTACCGCTCGTTCAGAGTCAGCATGCTTACAGACATCAGGGTGCAAGGTTTTGGCGATCTGGAGATAGCGTTTTCTAATTTGATCACTGGAAGTATTCAATGGTAATCCTAAAATCGCATAGTGGTCATGAAAGTCATAGGCGGCGATCCCCCTGGAGAGCTTAAAGCGATTGTGCCTATGTGTTGCCTGCATATGCGTACCTCTAAAAAGCTAGCGATGAACTGGTTTTAATATACCCGCAAGTAGATACTGATAGATCAATGGTATGAAACCTCTTTATGTATCGGGGGCAGTTATCCCACTAGTTAGTGCCATTCAACTGGGAGCGCAATTGGCGCAACTGCCCCCAACGGTTGTCGATCTGTTCAGGGTCTGGAGCGGGGTCAATATCTACAGAGGGCGGGGCATCGGGGGCAATCTGGGGGAAGGGGATCGCTAGACAAAATTGCTCATACAACCAAGTCATGGGATCAAAATAGCCATTGGCAGGCAGAGTCTCAGTCAGGTCATCTGCCACTAAACTGGGATCCTCTGCCAACCAGATCAACTCTTCCGTGTCCACCACTAGACGATGATTAAACTGGCGCAGGGTGCGATCGCAGGTCAGAGTCACAATTGCCCATGCCTTGGCTTTGACAGTCAGATAATTGCCACAGTGCCGAATCGCAATCTCTCCTTGGGGGGGGGTCAAGGTCGCTAAATCAGGAATCTCTTCCTTGAACTCCAGGGTAACCGTAGCATTCACTGCCCGCGCAATACTGGGAATATAAACTTTATGCATAAATATAACCCCACTGCAATATGATCCCAAAATGGGGAAAAGGCTATATTTTAGGTTATCAGGCGTTTATGTAACTTGTCTGCATCCATGCCCAAACTAGTTATCGTTGAATCACCTACCAAAGCCCGTACGATTAGAAATTTCCTACCCCCTAACTACCGCGTGGAGGCATCGATGGGGCATGTGCGGGATTTACCCCAATCCGCAAAAGACATTCCCCCCGCCTATAAGTCCCAAGACTGGGCTAACCTCGGTGTCCATGTGGCAGATAATTTCACGCCCCTCTATATCATTCCCGATGATAAGAAGAAAGTAGTTAAGGAACTAAAGGCGGCTCTGAAGGACGCAGATGAGTTAATTTTGGCAACGGATGAAGACCGTGAGGGGGAGAGCATTTCTTGGCATTTGACCCAAGTGCTTCAGCCCAAAGTGCCGACTAAACGGATGGTCTTCCACGAGATTACCCCCGAGGCAATCAAGAAAGCATTGCAGAATTGCCGTGAGGTGAATGAAAATCTAGTCCATGCCCAAGAGACCAGACGCATCCTCGATCGCTTGGTGGGTTATACCTTATCGCCTTTGCTGTGGAAAAAGGTGAAATTTGGTTTGTCGGCAGGGCGGGTGCAATCGGTGGCAGTGCGCTTGATTGTCAATCGGGAACGGGAACGGCTAGCATTTCGCTCAGCTAACTACTGGGACCTAAAAGCCCTGCTCTATGCTCCTGACCAGACCTTTACGGCCCAGTTGGTGAGCGTGGGGGGCAAAAATGTTGCCAGCGGCAAGGATTTCGATCCCCGTACAGGTAAATTGTCACCTAACAGTAAAGCTCTGCTGTTGGATGCAAACTCAGCCTGCGCCCTGCAAACCCGTTTACAAAATGCAGTCTGGACAGTCAGCCACATTGAGGAAAAACCCGTTACCCGCAAGCCTGCCCCCCCCTTCACTACTTCTACCCTGCAACAGGAAGCTAACCGTAAACTGCATCTGTCTGCTAGAGAGACTATGCGCATTGCCCAAGCTCTCTACGAACAGGGTTACATTACCTATATGCGTACCGATTCGGTGCACCTGTCTGCACAGGCGATCAAGGCGGCGCGGGAATGTGTAAAAAATATGTATGGTGAGCCCTATCTCAGTCCCAAGCCCCGCCAGTATGCCACCAAGACCAAAAATGCCCAAGAAGCCCATGAGGCGATCCGCCCAGCGGGGGAAACCTTTCGCACACCCCAAGAGACTGGTCTTACGGGCAGAGAGTTAGCTCTCTATGATTTGATTTGGAAGCGGACGATCGCCAGCCAGATGGCAGATGCCAGACAGACTCAGATTGTGGTGCAAATCACAGTGGCAGATGCGGTGTTTCGGGCGAGTGGCAAACGGATCGATTTTGCGGGCTTTTTCCGTGCCTATGTGGAGGGTTCGGACGATCCTGAAGGGATGTTGGATAGTCAGGAAGTGATTTTGCCTGCCCTGCAGGTGGGGGACCACCCCATTTGTCGGGAGTTGCAGGCTTTGAGCCATGACACCCAACCACCGCCCCGCTACACGGAAGCTACTCTGGTCAAAACCTTGGAGAGTGAGGGTATTGGTCGCCCCAGTACCTACGCCAGTATCATTGGCACGATCGTCGATCGGGACTATGTGAAGTTCCAGAATCAGTCCCTAGTGCCTACTTTTACAGCATTTGCGGTTACGGCATTGTTAGAAGAACACTTCCCCCACCTAGTGGACAATAGTTTCACTTCCAAAATGGAACAGACTTTGGATGACATTTCTACGGGCAGTGTGGACTGGTTGCCCTACCTCAAGGAGTTTTATCTAGGAGAAAATGGCTTAGAAAAGAAAGTCAAAGAGCAGGAACAGCTCATTGACAGCGAAACTGCCCGCACTATTACTATCGATGGCTTAGGGGATGTCAAGGTCAAAATTGGCAAGTTCGGGGCCTATTTGCAAAAAGGAGAAGGGGAAACTGCTGTCAAAGCCAATATCCCCTTGGAATATACCCCTGCGGATCTAGTGCCTGAGACGATCGAGATGTTGTTTAAGCAAAAACTGGAAGGGCCTGAACAACTGGGTGTACATCCAGAGACAGGCGAACCGATCTTTGTGCTGACGGGGCAGTACGGTCCATATGTGCAATTGGGTCAGGTTACTGAGGACAACCCCAAGCCCCGCCGCGCCTCTCTGCCTAAAGGTGTAACCCCCGAAACTATTACTCTAGAGCAGGCGATCGACTTGCTGAAACTGCCCCGCCTCTTAGGGACACATCCCGACACAGGGGGCAAAATTGAAGCCAATATTGGGCGGTTCGGTCCTTACATCGTCCACGATCAGGGCAAAGCAGGCAAAGACTATCGCTCCCTCAAAGGGGAGGATGATCCCTACACCATCACCCTCCCCCGTGCCCTAGAACTGTTTGCCCAACCTAAAACTAGTCGTGCTACCAGCACCAAAGTCCTGAAAAATTTGGGCACCCATCCCCAGACGGGGTCAGAATTACAAGTCTGCACTGGTAAGTATGGCAATTATCTCAAACATGGTAAGGCGAATATCGCCCTGCCCAAAGATACGGATGTGGAAAGTTTTACTCTAGAACAGGCGATCGCTCTGGTAGGGACCAAAACCACCACCCGCAAAAAAGTAACCCAGAGTGCCAGTGCTTAAGAGGTTGGGGGTGATTGAACAGTTTCGTAACAAGTGCGCTAATCTGTTGATGATAGTGCGAGGGGATCGGTGATTCATGCAAGGTGTAGGTACGAAACAAATCCAGCCTCAAGGGGGCAATCGGCGGCTCAAGGCGGCGATCGTGGTTCTGTCGGTCTATGGCTGTGTTACGGGTTTACATTTGTTCACCTACCTAGTGAGTTGGGGGCAATGGTTGGTGTTGGGCTTGGTCTGCCCTGTGGCACTCCATGCCTTGCGGCTCCTGAGTGTGGGCAAAGGTGAACTCCCCCCACCCAACAAAGATGGAACACTGCCCAGAGTGTCGCTGCTGGTGGCGGCTAAAAATGAAGAGACCGTGATCGGCAGTCTAGCAGAAGCCCTGTGCCAGTTAGCCTATGACCAAGACCGCCTTGAAATCTGGATCATTGATGACAACAGTAGCGATCGCACCCCTGAAATCTTGGCAGACGTCCAGAAAAACTATCCCCAATTGCAGGTATTGCGCAGGGGTGCTGAAGCCACAGGCGGTAAATCAGGCGCACTTAACCAAGTATTACCCCTCACCCAAGGGGAAATTATTGGGGTATTTGATGCCGATGCCCATATTGACAGCAACTTTCTCTATGCGTTAGTGCCCCTGTTCCAGAATCCGTACATCGGCGCTGTTCAATTGCGCAAAGCGATCGCCAATGGGGCTGAAAATTTCTGGACTAAAGGGCAAGTAGCCGAGATGGCATTGGATGGCTTTTTCCAAGAACGCAGGCAGAGAATTGGCGGGATCGCTGAACTGCGCGGCAATGGGCAATTTGTGCGCCGAGAGGCACTAGAGATCTGTGGCGGTTGGAATGAACAGACCATCACCGATGATCTAGATTTGACCTTCCGTTTACACCTCTATCAGTGGCAGATCGCCTATTTGGGCTTCCCCTGTGTCCATGAAGAAGGAGTAGTTACTTGGAAACAGTTGTGGCATCAACGCAATCGCTGGGCAGAAGGTGGCTTCCAAAGATACTTAGATTACTGGCAGGCGATCGTCAAAGAACTACCACTCCACAAACAGATTGATTTATGGCTCTTCTTTTTGATGCAGTATTTGCTCCCTACAGCACTGGTGCCTGACCTGTGTGCCAGTGTCCTGCTACGGCATGGCTCAGTGGTACTGCCCTTCAGTGGCATGGCAGTGATCTTATCCTCCATCGGCATGGCATTTGGGGTACGAAAAGCTTATCAATTGTCATGGTGGGCAGTCCTATGGCAGACCTTGCGGGGTACACTCTACATGTTGCATTGGATTCCTGTGATGATCAGTGTCACCCTGCGCATGGCGATCCGTCCCAAGCGATTGAAATGGGTAAAAACTGTCCACCAAGGGGTTTGCAGCAGTAATCTATAAATTATCCAAAATTATACATACTTATAATTTCTACTACTACTGGTAGTGATAATTTCTGCACTGGTCAAGCCAGCAATGCCTGTACCCGTTTGAATCAGCATGACTGTTAATAAACCAAAACTAATAGCGATCGCACTGGTACAGAGATAGCTAGAAAACAGTTTCAAGATATAGCGACTGATTTGGGAGCCACTTTTGACCCTACTCAAGCCCATTAACAAAGAGCAGAAGACGATCGGCACTACTACAAATTGAATTAGTTTGAGAAAAACCTGTCCCAGCGGGCTAAGGAAATAATGGTCTAGGGGATATACCCAACTGGGGTAAAGTTCATGAACTACACCACCAAACAGAATACCAACTAGCAAGGAAGCAAAAATGAGAACTGATAGATTCAAGGCTTATCCACTTAACAATATAAATAGCTAAAATAGCACAAGTTAAGCCTACCAGCTATATTTCATTTCCTCTTTTGGAACAGCATTACTGCCAATCTGGGTTCTCACAATACAAATCGTCTTTTTACAAAATAGGGACTTACTGTGAAAATTTATACATAAACCAGCAACTAGTATCTTTATGTTCAAGCAATTGACTAGAGTTTTATCTGTGCTTACATTTGCACTTGCCCTACCTGCTACAGCAAAGTCCCTACTACAAAGCTATGTAGGGCAGACCTACAGTGCTTTCATGACAGATACCCTCAATATCAGCAGCCCAGCAATTGTTATCAACAATACCTCTGTCTGTGCAGACTTGAGCGCCGCGATCGGGGCAGGCTTTGCGGCAAGAGGGGGAAATCCCACAATTATTTCCATTGCTAACCCGGAAGAGGCTACATCCCCAGTGGAAGTTATACGGCGTCACTTTACAGGAACTAGCCAAGGTAAACTATGCTGGTCCTATCTTTTTTCATTTGCGGGTGTGGATGCCCAAATTACCTGAACGGGCAGCCAAAGAAGACCCCACCATAGCCACATACTTGCTCAATAAACAAAATTTATTTACAGCGAGACTGGATGCAGAAAGAAGGAAAGCGATCATTCAGCAGGTCAATATTACTGGGCAAGCACAGCGGGCAACTAAGGCTGTACAAGAATTTCCTATGTTCCGCCGCAACTAGCCACCACAACAAAAGCAAGGGAATATCTCAGGAGATGCTCTACATTTCGGCTTGCTAGAGGCGGGGTTTAGTTTGTAATCTAGTTAGCTGAATTGTAAAAGTACCTGTTTATGATTTCCATTCATCCCCGCGCGCTGGTGCATCCTAACGCCCAAATCGGTGCAGGCACGACGATCGCCCCTGATGTAATCATTGATGAGCATGTGGTAATTGGCGAGAACTGCGAAATTCGGGCGCGGGCAATCATTACAGGCTATACCAAGATTGGGAATCACAATCAGATTGGCTATGGCGCAATTGTTGGTTCAGAACCGCAGGATGTCAGCTACAAGGGGGCGGCGAGTTATGTGGAAATCGGCGATCGCAATCTCATCAGAGAATATGTAACTATCAATCGGGGCACAAAGGAAGGTTCTACCACTAGGATTGGGAATGATAATCTCCTGCTTACGGGTTGTCATATTGCCCACAATTGTCAAGTGGGAAATCATGTTACCATTATCAACAATGTACTACTTGGGGGCTATGTGGAAGTGCGGGATCATGCTTTCATTGGGGGGGATGCAGTGGTACATCAATTCATTCGCATTGGGGAATATGTCATGATTAGAGGTCAAACTCGCCTCTCAATGGATGTGCCCCCCTTCTGTATGGCAGTGGATACTAATGCTGTGGTGGGTTTGAATCGAGTGGGCTTGCGCAGACATGGCTTTGACTACCAAAGAAGAAAAAAAATCCAAAAGGCATTTGATATCTTCTATAAACAAAACCTCAATCGCATGCAGGCTCTAGCAGTGATTAAAAACGACCCGGAACTGCAAAACAACCCCGATATAGAATTGTTCTGTAATTTCTTGACAAACTCCCAAAAGGGATTCTGTCGGCTTTATCGCAAACCCACTTGGGATCAGGGAGAGGAGTAGTGTATAGGATCGTGTCTCTACTTCCCAGTGCTACGGAAATTGTGCATGCTCTGAGCATGACTAAGTATCTAGTGGGGCGATCCCATGAGTGCGATTTTCCAGAGCAAGTACAGGATTTACCTGTGTGTACTGCGCCCCGCTTCTTGCCTGTAGACAGTAGTCAAGAGATTCACGATCGGGTTACAGAAATTGTTCAGAGGGCATTGAGTGTTTATGAAGTGGAGATAGAAGTGCTACAGGAACTGCAACCAACCCACATTATTACCCAAGCCCAGTGTGAGGTGTGCGCTGTGAGTTTGGCAGATGTGGAGCAAGCAGTAGGGAGATTGACTAATTCCTATCCTCAAATTATATCTTTGCAACCAAACTTTCTCTATGAGGTATGGCAAGATATAGAACGAGTGGGAGCAATGCTGAATATAGACTATAGGTCTGTGGTGAATGGCTTGAAAGAGCGCGTGGAAGCTTGTAGAGCCATCTCCCAAAAAGTAGAACACCATCCTACAGTAGCTTGTATTGAATGGATTGCCCCCCTGATGAGTGCAGGGAATTGGCTACCAGAAATGGTAGAACTAGCAGGGGGTAAAAATCTCTTTGGCATAGCTGGTAAACATTCCCCTTGGTTGCAATGGGAAGAATTAGTATCTAGGGATCCTGAAGTAATTATTTTTATGCCCTGTGGATTTGATTTAGAGAAAACAGCGATAGAAACGAATTTAGCTTTACAGGACAAGAAGTGGCTCAGTTTGCAGGCCTATCAACAGCAACAACTGTATATCACAGATGGGAATAGCTATTTTAATCGCCCTGGTCCTCGCTTGGTAGAATCCTTAGAAATTCTCCAAGAGATTCTTCATCCTGAGTTGGTACACTACGGCTATGAGGGAACAGCATGGCAAAGATTGATCCTCTGAATTTATCTTTAGAGGCGCAAGTGGCACAGATGGTGATGGTCAGGGCATCGGGTTACAGTCTAGACCACCAACGCCAGTATCCCCAGTGGGAATTGAGCAATGGGGAACTATTGCAGTTGATTAAAGACGGGATCGGGGGAGTGATTTTGGTGGGGGGCACGGTGGGAGAAGTAGGCAAAAGAACTGCTGAACTGCAAAGGCACGGGAGAATTCCCCTATTCATTGCCGCCGATGTGGAAGAGGGAGTAGGACAGGGATTCGCTGGGGGCACGAGGTTGCCACCGCCTATGGCTCTATTTGCCATTTGGCAGAAACGCCCTGCTCTGGCGGTTGCTCTCGCTAGAGAAATGGGCAGAATTATCGCTAAGGAAGCCCTCGCTATTGGTATCAACTGGCTATTTGCCCCTGTAGCAGATGTCAATAGTAATCCCCATAACCCTGTGATCAATGTGCGCTCATTTGGCGAGAATCCGCAAGCTGTGATCGAACTCAGTTCTGCTTTTTTAGAAGGGGCAAAAGAAGTGCCTGTTCTCACTTGCGCCAAACACTTCCCAGGCCATGGGGATACTAAGATCGATTCTCATCTAGATACACCGATAATTGAGAAAGACCGCTCCCAATTTTATGAGATAGAATTGCCCCCCTTTCAGCGATTGATTGAGGCAGGGGTAGATGGAGTGATGACTGCCCATTTGATAGCTAGGGCATGGGATGAAGAGAGAATTACTACTTTCTCGCCCGTGTTGGTGAAGGGATTATTACAGGAAGAGATGGGATTTTCAGGTCTGGTGATTACGGATGCCCTAGTGATGGGGGGAGTAGGTAATTTGAGTGCAGCAGAAATAGCTGTGCAGGCAATACAAGCAGGAGTAGATATTTTACTCATGCCCCCTGACCCCTGGGCAACGATTGAAGCTATTGTCTCTGCGGTTGAACAAAAACTGATCCCAAGAGAAAGAGTTATTCATTCCTGTCAGAAGATTCTTTTAGCTAAAGAAAAACTCAGTTCATATGCTTCTGATTTTGGTTGTCTGGGTAATCCTGAGCATCAACAGGTGAGCCAACAGATCGCTGACCTATCGATCAGTTATCATTTGCCTTGTGCCCCTGTTGCAATTGAAAACTGTCTGTCTCTGTGGATAAGCGATCGTCCCCATCCCAGCGATGCCCATACTAATCAAAATCTCTCTGCCATCAGTGTTGCTCCCCCCTTACTTTGCCACCTCAATCTTGACAATTTGCCTCCTGTATTTTTACAAGTTACTAGCCGTGGACAGCCTTTTCAGGGGCGATCCCAGTGGGCAGAGAGTATTTCTAGCTTCATCACTGCCTTAGTGCAAGTAGATAAGTTGCGTTTAGTTCTTCTTTACGGCAGTCCCTACAATCTGGTTCTGCTCAAAGCTCTGCTCCCTGACCACATCCCTTGGGGTTTTGCCTACTCTGAATTAGGGCAGTCCATCCTGTTAGGAAAATTGACCAGTAGGTAGATCATTTTCTCGATCCTGCAAGCTTTATAATGCTGTTGTTTGTAAAAATTTAGAGGGGTTATGCGTTATTTAGTGAGAGTGTTAGCAATTGGCTTAGCAGTATGGATTTTATTTATAAATGTGCCCGCTGAGGCTGGTCTATTTGGCAAGGAAGCCACAAAAACCACTAGGGAAATTTTCAAGGAGTTGAATGCGGGGCTGACGGGTAACTATGTAGAAGATACAACAGCGGTGATCAAGAGCCTGCGCTACGCTGTAAACTTGGACAAGAATGCGCCCGATCGCACCCAGGCGGAAACTGATGCCCACTTTAAGATCAATGCCTATGCCGCCCGCTATCGGATTAACTCTGAGCAGGCAGGTTTGTACTCCTATACAACCATGCGCACGGTCTTGAATACCTTGGCTGGCTATTTCAATGGCAATAGCCGCAAAACTATCCCAGAGAAAACCAAGGAGCGGGTGCTCAAGGAATTGGAGTGGGCAGAGGCGGCCCTGGCAGAAGGTCGGTAGTATGCCCCGATGGAGTTGTGGACAGCCCTAGTTAGCGCAGTACCTGTACAGTTAGCTAACGGCGATCGTTGGTCATGGCTAGTCAAGGCAGTGGGGCTGTTTATCCAGAAAACTCAACCCACCGCTGGTATGCTGGTCAGCCACAGTTGGCTGGTGGGGGAGCTGACTCATTTTGCCCAGTGGACATTTACCCAGTCATCGCCCCTGCTTAGCCCCCAAGGGATCGTCCCCGAAGTAGTCTGCCTGCCTGCCCCGCCCACCCCGTTCCTATTGGTGCTGACCACGACCTATGCAGTGGTGACAGTGCTCAGCCCCGATGAACGGCAGTGTTTATGGTCATGGCACAGTCAAGCCGTAGAGTTGAGTTTGCAGGTACTAACTCAACATTTGTCCCCCCGCCAACAGGCAAAGTGGCACAGGGACAGCCAACTCTGGGGGCGACAGCCCCCCACCTGTGAACTGCTGACTTTGTTTCAGAGTTTATGCTTAGAAGTTGCCATACCTGATGATCCCCCGCCCCCAAATCTGCAACCGATCCAAGCCATTGCCCATGAAGTCAAAACTACCCTCAGCACCATTCTCACCCTCACTCGTTCCGTGCAAAAACGGCGTGAACTCAGCCCCAGTTTATATGAACGCCTTGAGTTAATCAGCCAAGAATGTTTACAACAGAGCCAACGGTTTGAGTTATTACTGCAAGCCGCCTATTTGCAGAGTTCACCGCCCCCCGTCCTCAGCCCCATTCCCCTAGACAGTATTCTCAACCTGTATGCCCAGCAGTGGCAGAACCAAGCCCAGCAACGATACATCCACTTTCACATCCATCGGTGCGATCGCCTCCCCCCCGTGCTCAGCCATCAGGCATTGCTCAGTCAAGTACTGCAGGGATTGGTAGATCATCTCAGCCGTCATCTGCCCAGCCACAGCCAGATTGACCTGTATATTAGCCCCGTTGGGCAACACCTCAAATGTCAATTTCAAGTCCAGCTACCACACCCTACTCCACCCCCTCAGACCATTGGTGATTCCTATAGTTTACATACAGAAACAGGTAATTTAAGTCTGAGTCTCACCACTGCCAAAGCGATCGTAGAATTACTGGGGGGCAGACTGACAATCCGGGCCCATACTACAGGCATTTGGGTCCAAGAGCAAATTATTACTGTATTTCTGCCCATTGCCAGCGACATCCTCTAAACTAACAGTCATGGCAATCACAAAGACTAAAACCCGCCGTCGTCCTACTTCCCTGGGTATCCAGCGGGTCAGAGCCATGCTGGATCAAAAACACCTCAATTGGCGATTGCTAGCGGTCTGGGTATTCATGTGCCTGTGCGCCTTGGGCTTGATTGCCCGTTTTGTTTTCCTGCAAATTTATCAAGCTGAAGACCTGATCAGCCGTGCCCGTCAACAACAAGTAAAACGCATTCACACCTTTGCCCCCCGCCGCAGTATCACCGATCGCCACGGCATGGTATTGGCTGTCGATCAGGCGGTCTACACTGTGTATGCCCATCCCCATCTGTTCAAAGAGCCACCTGCCACCATTGCCGAAAAGATTGCCCCCATCTTCAATCGTTCGCCTGAGTCCCTCACCCAATTACTCTCCCAACCCACTACTACCGTGAGATTAGAAAGGTGGTTATCAGAAGAATCCGCCGAAACCCTCAAACAGTTAAACATTGAGGGCATTGACCTGATCCCGCAACAACGGCGCATCTATCCCCACCAAGACCTAGCCGCAGAAATTACTGGCTATGTGGACATTGACCATCAGGGCCAGGCGGGGCTAGAAAAAAGTCAAGAAGACCTACTCAAACGCCCCGAATACACGATCGAGGTATTGCAGGATGGCAACGGCAGACTGATCCCCAATGAAGTGCCCAAAGTTGCCACCGCGGTCGATCTCACCAGCCTGCGCCTAACCATTGATGCCCGTTTACAGAGGCGGGCACGGGAGCTACTGCAGAAACAGATCAACCAGTTTTCTGCCCTGCGGGGCACAGTAGTAGTGATGGACAGCCACACAGGGGAAATTCTTGCCCTTGTTACCGAACCGACCTATGACCCCAATCGCTACTTTGACTACCACCAAAAACCTGAACTCTTCAAGAATTGGGCAGTCTCAGATTTGTATGAACCAGGTTCCACCTTCAAGCCCATCAATGTTGCCATTGCCCTCGAAACAGGTGTAATCCGTCCCGATGAATATATTTACGATGAAGGCGCGATCCAGATTGGGGATGCCGTAGTCACTAACTTTGACGGTGGGGGTGGGGGGTCTCTGAGCATTCGGGAGATCCTGGCATATTCCAGCAATGTGGGCATGGTACACATGATGGAACGGCTGAATCGCGCTACCTACTACGAATGGCTACAAAAATTGGGCATTGACCAAAAAACGGGCATTGATCTCCCCGCCGAAGCTACAGGACAGCTCAAACCCAGAGATGAATTTCTCAACTATCCCATTGAGCCAGCCGCCGCCGCCTTTGGACAGGGTTTTGCCCTAACTGTGATAAAAATGGTGCAATTACATGGAATACTTGCCAATAGTGGGCTGATGGTTACCCCCCATGTGGTGCAGGGCTTAGTGGATAGCAATGGCAAACTCACTGCCCTCGAGCGCCCCGCTCCCCGACGGATTTTTAGTCCACAGACTGCCCAGCAGGTAGTCCAAATGATGACCGCTGTGGTAGAAGAAGGCACTGCTCAAAATGCACGCATCCTTGGCTACCACTACGGCGGGAAAACAGGCACAGCCCAAAAAGCTAACCCCAGGGGTGGTTACACCAGTGGCAAAATTACTAGCTATGTGGGTATCTTGCCTGCCACTGCCCCCCGTTATGTGGCGATTGCTGTGATCGATGAACCGATCGGCACACAAGCATTGGGTTCTACCGTTGCCGCTCCCATAGTCAAGGGCATCTTAGAAGAACTGATTACAATTGAAGGTATTCCCCCCACCCACCCCCAAGAACTCAAATCCCCCCCCCAACCATAGCCATACTATCGCCTCAGCCCTGCGATCCCCTAGCCAAGAAGCTTTTGATTTACCTAGAATGAAATTTCAGGGTCTTGTGCCAAAGCTGGTATTGATACAGAATTGTCTGTTTGTTGGCATAATTGCTCTTTGCAAGAGAGAAAAAACATGGGGAGAACCCTCACGGGGGCTGTAATAATGGTTTAGCTTTACGCAAAAGATCTCATCTGTACCCCAGAAAATAACAATAATCTATAGACAATCTGCACCTCTCAGTTAATTGTGAACAGTAAGTTTGTAAAAACTAAGAATTGTTATCCCTAAACTTATTGTCTAATTTGTTATCTGGTGCTTTAATAAAAATTCTAAACTAAGTGTAGTTAAAGCCAAGATGGATAATCCTGCTAAAAAACCGCCCTGATATTATTACCCTAGTAGGTGTATTTATGTGCTGTGCACCTATGATATTAAATGAGGTTCGCTTTGTGGGAATATTAGTAGCACCTGCCGGGCTGATAGGGTTACTTCTCTACTCATACAGAGCATGGATTTACCATCAATTAGCAGACGATCGCCACTTATTAGTGCATTGGCGATATAGGGATCAGGAATGGCAAGAATTTAGCAAAAAAGAGGCAGAGCTACGGGCAGAAGAAGCAGTAGGAATGACCCAATCTGCTGGCTGGTTTATCGGGATCCTAAGCGTAGTCTTTGGGTTAATCACAGGATACTTTTTTCAGGTTGTATTGATTGGTGGAGCACTATTTTTACTCGTCACATTGGTGTGGTGGCTCCATGTACAGCATTTTACTAACTGGCAAAAAGCTACTAGAGTAGAATGCCGTCTATCAGGCCAAGGTGTGCTGCTCAATCGGGATTTGCATGTTTGGCGAGGTTGGGGAGCTAGATTAGAAAGAGCAGAAGTGGGCAAATATTCAGAGCACTTGCACGCCTTAGCTATCACCTATTCAAGGCCAGCTAAGCACGGTAGGAGTTACACCATTGTCCGCTTACCCATTCCCATAGGTGATGAAGAAAAAGCAAGAGCAGTTGCCGAAAATTTGATAGCCAGAAAATAAATTTATCCAGCGATCCCAACTTAATAATTTGTTGGCAATCCACTCCAGCCGAATGGCAGGAATTGGCTAAAAAAAGAAGGTATGAGTTATCTCATAAACCAACTTAGTGTTGTGATCATAACGGGTCTGATTTTCACTCTTGCAGGTATAGTGCCCTTGATAACCAATTTCTTTTGTCTTGATAGTGGCATTTATTTATCTACTATGCCTATACTAAATTTACTGAATTTACTGGTTGCAGGCAGCCGCTACATTAAATGGAAAAAAGTACCCCAAGTCCAATGTTGTGTCTACAATTGGGGTGTAAATGAGATACATAATTGGTCAGGTTATGGCCACAGATTAGAAGAAGTGTGTGAATAAGATACACAACTAACCTGTATGTCTTAAAAAGAGTTTATTCAAGGTATGCTAAGGTGGGTAGGCGGCAAGAGACTGTGCTTGTACCCTTTCCAAGGGGAAAACCGCCGAAGCTGAAATGATCCCCTCTAACCTGCGGCATATTTAGCCGACTGTAACCGATCGGAACAGGTAGCCCAGCACCAGCCCGACAATCAAAGCTACTAGCTGTCCCGATTGCACAAAGTTTTGGAAACCACGGCGGATGTCGCCCATCACATCTTGTTTGAATTCTTGGGCAAAAAAGGAAATATCCAAGTGATTAAATATGTCCCAATTGAGGGTGAATGACCAATGAACATCGATCGCAGAGAAGATATGGGGGTCGATCGTCAGCAAATGGGTTACATCTAGCATCACGGGCACTCCTACAACTTAGTGTTACATCGTAGCAGAAATACTACATTCTTGAGCCAACCAAGTTTGTTCATCTGGAGTCAAATAATCCTTGAGTTTATCCTGAATGGCACGATAGTATTCTGCCAGCCACGCCAACTGTACTGAACTCAAGCGATTGAAATCAATCAATTCCTTAACAAATGGAATATAGGTGAGGGGTTGAAATCCCAGCCAGCCCTCTGCCACTTCCCGCACAAAATAGAGATTTTCTAAGCGGATTCCCCCCCAATTCTGTTCATAATATCCAGGCTCAATACTATTGATCATTCCCACCTCTAAAGTCTGTTGGGATTTTCTAGTAATGCCATTAGGCCCTTCATGGACATTCAGAAACGCTCCCACTCCATGCCCTGTGCCATGCCCATAGTTTAATTTCTCTGCCCACAAATTTGCCCTTGCAATACCATCCAATTGAGCGCCATTTGTGCCCTTAGGAAATTGAGTCATGGCACAAGTAATGTGAGCTTTTAGTATTTCCGTGTAACGCAATTTTTGTAAAGGGCTAGGTTCTCCCCACACAAAAGTACGGGTGTCATCAGTAGTGCCCCCCATAAATTGACAACCTGAATCCAATAAAATTAAATCTCCGTCTTGAGCAATTTTCTGGGGATCGAGTTGGCCATAGTGGACAATTGAGCCATTAGTGCCAATAGCGGCGATCGTGGGAAAACTTAATTCTAAAAAGCCTTCCGACTGAGCATAAAATGTTTCAATTTGACGGGCAATATCTACTTCAGAAACTGATTTACCTGCTTGATATTGCTCCTTTAGCCACTTGTAAGTACGGGTCTTGGCAACACTGGCTAGGAGATTCGCTTTTTGCATCTGAGCAATTTCGACACTATTTTTCTTGGCTTTTAGTAATTCAATGGGATGTTCTTTTTCAATCAAATAGGGAGTTGCCCGTTTAATTAACAAATAAGAGCCATAAGTAACTTCCCGATCGCTAACCCACACTTTTTTCCCTTGACACAAATCAGATAGTTTCCCACTGTAATCAGCATAATCAGCGATCGTAACTTCTGGGGGCAAGCTAGCCCGCACTTCATTGGTTAAACGGCTCTGGTCAGTAAATAAATAGACCCGATCGAGGGTGAGAATTACATAAGCAATAAACACTGGATTGCACTGAATATCCCTGCCCCTTAAATTCAACAACCAGGCAATTTGATCTAACTTGGTAACAGGTAAAACTTCTGCCCCCGTGGTGCGCATTTTTTGTCTGACTTGGCTTAACTTCTCAGTTACTTCTGTACCTGTAATCTCTTTGGGTAAAGGGAAAATCAACTGCTCGCCACTCCTTGGCAAGGGTTCTAATGACTTGCGCACAACATCTACTAAGTTATGAAAAATTGGCACAATTTCCAGCCCCTTGGCTGATAGTTCATTTTGCCATTCTCTGACTTTTTTGAGGGTGAATACAAAGGGATCGATCCCTAACCTAAAGGGCGTAATTGTATCTAGTAAATCCGCTAATACTTCCTGTGGTTCTTTGTGTCCATCCAATTCCAATTTACAAACTTGAATGAATTGGGGATCGGTTTCTTGGTCTGCCTGTTGATAATACCTACTATCCACAAACAAAAATGCCTGCTCTTTAGTTACTAGTAAATCCCCCGCTGATCCCGTAAATCCACTCAACCACTGTCGCCTCAATTTAGCTTGGGGCGGATACTCATTCAAATGTTCATCCCCCGCAGGAATGTAGTAGCCATCTATGTTCTCCTTGACTAAAAACTCCCGTAGGTGGGCTAAGCGATCGGCAGTAGTCATGGTTTAACCAAAATTTAACGCTCTGCCATTATGATAGCCTTAGATCAGAGCTAATTTAGGATGCTATGCCTGAAGAAACTAAAGCACTCCAGCAGTTGCCCGCCAAAAGTATCAATCATGTTCTGCGCCTGCTCCACTCTGCCCGCCAAGAGAGCAAACCCATGCCCTACACTCTTTTTTACCTGCAGAGCGGACAGATCATTGGGGGATGGTTACTGGACATCCAAGAAGACCAAGGTAGCACATGGCTATTGCTCAACACTTCAGACAACATGCGTACCCACACCACTGATGTCAGTTACATTGCACTAAGCAGTGTGGTGGCAATCACTCTACACTATGTTGGGGCTTGGTTGCCCGAACTGTCCTTTGGCAAAATCACCATGCCCATCCACGCCGAAGTGCCCACCCGCCTACAACTGCGCCAAAAATTACAACAGATTAGCGATCGCTTTCCCCACAGTTTTAATATTCTCTGGGAGAGTTTCCCTGATACTTCCGCCAGTTACTACCACCTAGGACAAATGCTAGAACATCTCCCCGCCGCCCTAGAAAAAATAGCTTGTACGGACATAGGCAGAGAAGCCCTCAGCACCATCCTAGAAATTAAATTAATTCATAGTCCCGAGTGGGGCATAACCAAACTTAACAACAGTTTAGATATTTACTTTAGCACCACCCCCAGCGTCAGCGAACTGGAAACTGCTATTGCCAGAGTCCTCTAGAAATTTTTATGATGCTCTTTACTCTATCTCAAACTGTGGTAACCTAAGATCAAACCTGCACACAAAGAGAGTGAAACTATGGGACTACTCGATCGTATCGGCATGGTCGTCAGATCAAACCTCAACGCCATGGTAACAGCCGCCGAAGACCCAGAGAAGATTCTGGAACAAAGCATTATTGACATGCAGGAAAACCTAGTGCAATTGCGTCAGGCGGTTGCCCAAGCAATGGCAGCATTCAAACGGCAAGAACAACAGTACAATGCCGCTGTAGCCCAAGTTAATGAATGGGAACGGCGTGCCATGCTGGCTCTCCAAAAAGGGGATGAAAATCTAGCTCGCGAAGCCTTGGCTCGCAAGAAATCCCATGCAGATACGGCGGCTGCCCTGAAGGCATCTGTAGATCAGCAGGCTACCCAGGTGGAAACTCTGAAAAAGAATCTAATCGCTCTCGAAAGCAAGATCTCTGAAGCCAAGATCAAGAAAGATATGCTCAAGGCGCGTCTGCAATCGGCTAAGGCCCAGGAAAATCTCAACAATATGCTGGGCAAGATCAACACCAATGCGGCTGCCGCTACTTTTGAGCGAATGGAAGAACGGGTGATGATGGCGGAGGCGAAAGCCAGTGCTGCGTCTGAGTTGGGTATGGACAACCTAGAATCCCAGTTTGCCCAGTTAGAGGCCGGCAGTGGGGTTGATGATGAACTGGCGGCTATGAAGGCAAGGATGCTGGCGGCTAACTCCCCTGCAGGTTCTCTTCCTCCTTCTGATGCTCGTCGTAGCAGTGGTATGGGGAGTAGCCAAATTGACAATGAACTAGAGGAATTGCGTCGGCAAATGGGTCGCTAAGGCTGGGCGGCATAGCTTCACTAAACCCAAAAAAGGGGCTATGCCCTCTGCGATCGCCGATTACAGTTATTTTTTAGGCTCTTCAAGCTAGTTGGAAACAATAGATTACTAGAGGGTTTTGAAGGCCGCTACAGGATCAGTTTTAATTTAGTATTTTTTTGAGTTTCTTCTTTGATGATCTGGTCAAGGTTGCGAATTACTTGCTTACACCGTTTTAGATAATTTTTCGTCCACTCCCTGAGCTCTTGGTATTGGTCTTCGGTACAGCCGATGCCGGGGTGGGGGTGGCTAATCTGGGCGTAGCGATCGATGTCGAACTCACTCAGCCAGATGGTTTGGGGACGGGTAGCCTTCCAGTAGTTGGCAACTACCATCTTCCCCAAAAACTGCGCCGTAAAATTGCTCAGGTAGTTGAGTTGGTCCAACAGTTCCTTGAGTTGATAAGTGGGGGCAACAGGGGCAGTAGGCGTAGTAGAGGGTGGGGGGGTGGGTTGGGTGGTGAGAGAGGGGGAGGAGGTTGTACCAATCAGTTGTTTTATGATATTAGTGGTCTGGTAGGGGTCTGCTCTAAATAATTGTTTCAATTTTGAAATAATTTGCTGATATTCTCGCTGTTGTAGCTCGGGAGTGGTAACAATAATTAACACTGTGCCATGTTCCAGTTTGTAGAGATAAACGGTGTTAGTGCTGAACTGAAACATAAAACTATCAAAGGTTTCGGGGATATTTTCTAGGACTTGGATCACCCCTTGGGCTAGCATTTGTTTGGTGCGATCTAGGATGCTTTCAATACCATAAAAGTAGGCACGACTGCGCCGACCGGCAAAGATCACCCCCTCTATGCCCTTTAAAGTCAATAAACTTTGGACAATTTCTCGGCTCATAAGTGTTTAATTTTATCAAGCGTGCTCTGCATTTGCATAACTATGATGGAAATTCCTTTTACTCTAGACCAACTCCGTATCCTCAAAGCGATCGCCATGGAGGGTAGCTTCAAAAAAGCGGCGGATAGCCTCTATGTGTCCCAGCCTGCCATCAGCCTGCAAATCCAGCAGTTGGAAAAACAGTTGGATGTACCGATTTTCGATCGGGGCGGGCGCAAGGCACAACTCACCGAAGCAGGACAACTGCTGCTGGCTTACGGCGATCGCATCCTCAATTTGTGCCAGGAAACCTGTCGCGCCATTGAAGATTTACAAAACTTAAATGGCGGTACTCTGATTATTGGTGCCAGCCAGACTACCGGTACTTACATTATGCCCCGCATGATTGGGATGTTTAGGAAAAAGTACCCAGAGGTGGCAGTACAATTACATGTACATTCTACTAGACGCACAGCATGGAGTGTTGCCCACGGTCAGGTCGATTTAGCGATCATTGGGGGCGAGGTGCCCCCTGAATTGATGGATACTTTGGAAGTGATTCCCTATGCTGAAGATGAACTAGTTTTAGTTGTACCTGCCCAACATCCTTTAGCAAATAAAGAGAGTATTACAGCTGAAGAGTTGTACAGTCTGCGGTTTATTACCCTCGATGCCCAGTCCACTATTCGCAAGGTAATCGACCAAGTGCTCTTGAAACATGGAGTGGATTCTAAACAACTGCCTGTGGAAATGGAATTGAATTCCATTGAAGCGATCAAAAATGCAGTGCAAGCGGGCTTAGGGGTAGCATTCCTCTCCCTCACTGCCATTGAAAAAGAACTCCAATTGGGAGCACTGAAACGCCTGCGCATAGATGGAATTACGATCAAACGTACCCTGTCCCAAATCCGCAATCCCAACCGCTATTGCTCCAAGGCAACTGAGGCATTTTGTGAGGAAATACTGCCCTATTTCCGCGATCGCCTCACTGAAAGAATGATCTAGGCAGTGAGGTCTTGAAGCAATTGGGCAGGGTGTAGCTCCGGTTTAACATTTTTGTAGATTTTTTGGATTTTACCCTCTGGATCAATGACAATAGTATTTCTGATAATTCCCATATACTCCTTACCCATGAATTTCTTCAGCCCATAGCTGGCATAGGCGGTGGCTACCTGCGCCTCAGGATCAGACAGTAGGGGGAAGGGTAAATTGTGCTTAGCAATAAATTTCTGGTGTGAGGTTGGATCGTCGGTACTGATTCCAAAGATCAAGATGTCCCGCTTTTGGAACTGAGAGTACAAATCCCGAAAGCCACAGGCTTCTTTAGTGCATCCAGGGGTATTATCTCTGGGATAGAAATATAAAATTACTGTCTTACCCCGCAGTGCGGATAGGGTAACCAAATTCCCATTCTGATCGGGCAGAGTAAAATCAGGGGCTAGTGTTCCAACTGCGATCGCCATTTGTGCCTCGCGACGGAAAGTTCATACTCCAGGGAGAGGGCAGTTTTTTTTCCAGAAGAACCAAGTTGGGGCAGCCAACTTTAGGTTAATCAACCATATCGGACCAGTTGTTTGAGGGTCTGTAATTCTTGGGGGGTGAGGGGACGGGATGCCCCTTGGGGTAGGTCAGCTAGTTGCAGATTAGCGATCGCAACCCTGACTAGACGCAAGGTGGGGAAGCCAACAGCGGCGGTCATGCGCCTGACTTGGCGGTTTTTTCCTTCAGTGAGGGTAAGTTCTAGCCATGCTGTAGGTACATTTACCCGATAGCGGATGGGCGGGTGCCGCTCTGGTAACTGGGGATCCCTCTCTAGCAGGCGCACTTGACAGGGACGGGTAATATAGTCACCAATTTTTACACCCTTGGCTAGCTCAGCAAGGGCACTGGGATCGGGGATACGCTCCACTTGCACTAGGTAGGTACGAGGATGGGCATAGCGGGGATCAAGCAGGCGGTGCTGGAGTTTACCATCGTTGGTGAGAAGCATTAAACCCTCGCTGTCCATATCTAGCCTGCCCACAGGATAGACCGCAGGCAGAGAAATATAGTCTTTGAGGGTGGGGCGGGGGGGAGTATGGGTATCGGTAAACTGGGGCAAAACCCCATAGGGCTTGTGGAACAACAAATAGTGGTTAGCAGGAGTTTTCCTACGCCGCCACTCCACCACCGGGTAACTTAACGAGCTTCGGTCAGCCAATTCTGGAGAGCAGGTTGCCAGTTGATTAACTCTTCAGGCTTGAACCACAGGGCAATTTCCCGCTGGGCGGTCTCGATCGCATCTGAGCCATGAATTAAATTTCTGCCGATGTCGATCGCAAAATCACCGCGAATTGAACCAAGATCGGCATTGAGGGGGTTAGTGGCACCAATAATTTTGCGGGCGGCGGCAACCACCCCTTCCCCCTCCCAGACCATTGCCACTACGGGACTAGAGGTGATAAACTCCACCAGACTATTGAAAAAAGGGCGTTCCCGATGCACGCTGTAATGTTCTTCCGCCAGTTCACGGCTGACCTGCACCATCTTCAAGCCGATCAGGTTAAAACCCTTGCTCTCAAAACGGCGAATGATCTCCCCTACCAGTCGTCTTTGCACGCCATCGGGTTTGATCGCAATGAAAGTTTTTTCCATAGTTACGCAGAATCAGGTTCTTCCCAATTATGCCAGATTTAGCACCTACCCTTGTTCGACCAATTGCGGTTTGGATTTTCCTTGGGGCGCGCCTTATTTACCCGTAAATCCCGACCCATCCACTCCGCCCCATCCAAGGCGGCGATGGCCGCTTCCTCTTCGGCTTCAGAACTCATCTCCACAAAAGCAAAGCCCCGTACCTTACCCGTTTCCCGATCTACAGGCATTTGCACCCGCTGGACTGTACCGTATTCGGCGAAGGTTTGTCTGAGGTCTTCTTGACTGACCTTGTAGGACAAGTTACCGACATAAATTGACATGACTGATCTCCAGAATCACTTAACACAAATGAATAATGAATAATGTAGAAATCGCAGATTCGGAGAAAACTTTGTTTACCAACCTGAAATCAACCCAGACCGACCAAAATTTTTGCTACCGAAGCTAGAACCTACATTGGCAATATACCATATACTGAGGGCGAGTGGTTGAAGTTTTGTAAATTATGCAGGCAAGTTTGACGGCTCTGGCAAAGTTGATCGGGGTGGTGGCGCAGTTGCGATCGCCTGTGGGTGGTTGCCCGTGGGATTTGGCTCAAACCCCCCAAAGCCTCACCCCTTATATTCTTGAAGAAGCCTATGAGACAGTGGATGCGATTCAGCAGGGCGATCCCCAGACCATTGCGGAAGAATTGGGGGATTTATTACTGCAGGTGGTTTTACAGGCGCAGATTGCCTCTGAGTATGGTCAGTTTAGCCTGACTGAGGTAGCAGAAGGGATCGCCGACAAGCTGATCCGTCGCCATCCCCATGTATTTGGTGATGTGCAGGTAGAATCTGCCCAAGCGGTGCGCCGTAACTGGGAAAAAATCAAACAGACAGAAAAACAGGAGAGTTTTAGCGAAAAATTAACCCGCTATGGACGATCGCTTCCTCCTCTATTGGCTACGATTAAAATCTCCCAAAAGTTAGCAGATATTGGTTTTGATTGGACAGAAGAACAAGAAATCTGGGCAAAGTTCCAAGAGGAAGTCACTGAATTCCAAATGGAGACCGATCCCCACCTCAAAGCGATTGAGTTTGGCGATATGCTCTTCAGTCTCCTGCAAATTGCCCGCTGGCATGGGATCGATCCCAGCCAGGCATTGAGTGCCACTAATCGCAAACTCATTGAGAGATTTCGCTACATTGAACAAATGAGCGATCGTCCCCTTGAGGATTATTCTCTAGCTGAACTGGAATCCCTCTGGCAAAAAGCTAAACAGTCTTCCTAAAGCTACTCTTTACGGACTAATAGGGGATAGAGATAGAACTCTTGCGAATTAAATCACAACAGTCCCGACATTTCTCTCCCTACTCTTGAGCGATCGCAGAATTCCGCTCTGCAAGACTTATACAAACCTATACAGCCAAGTCAAATAGACTCAGTTGTTTAGATTTGCTGCTTACTGCCTGCTTCATCCAAGTCTCAAGAGCTACGCTCTCAAGGGGTGTTACTTCTCCACGGGCTTCAGTTTCTTCAGAGCTTGGGGTATTTTTGTAATTCAATAGATTCAGACTCCCATTCAAGTCTCTATCTATGGAAATGCCACAGTGAGAACAGTTGTAAACTCGTTCTTTTAGCGGCATCTTTTGCCGATGTCCACAGCTAGAACATATTTGACTGGAGGGGTAAAACCTTTCCACAACAGTTAATTTACTTCCATACCAGGCGCATTTATACTCCAACTGCCGCCGAAATTCAAAGAAACCACAATCGGCTATAGCATTTGCCAACCGGTGGTTCTTCAGCATACCCAATACATTCAGGTCTTCAATGATCACCTCGCCGTGGTTCTTGGCCAAGTAACTGGTGATCTTGTGAAGGTTGTCCATCCTCATATCGGTTACTCTTTTGTAGGCTCTGGCTAACCTAGCTCTAGCTTTCTTTCTGTTGTTGGATTTGATTTGCTTTTTACTTAGCCTACTTTGTAGTCGTGATAGTTTTTTCTTGGCTTTCCTATAGGGTTTAGGATTAGGAAAGACTTTACCATCAGAACAAGTAACTAGGGGATTTATGCCGACATCCACCCCAACCTTATCTGCTTGCTTGGGAGTAGGTTTATGCTCTAATTCATACCTAAAGCTGATGTACCATCTGCTGGCTCTTTTACTGATAGTTACATTCTTTGGCGTAACTGAGGGTAAAAGTTCATCACAGGTTAGCCATCCAAATATCGGAACTCTAATTTTGTTTCCCGATATTCTAATAGCACCTTCCAAGTAAAAACTATCCCTTTTGCCTTTTTTCTTATAGACCGTTTTTTTGCAGTGTTTATGTTTCCGCCAATTCTTGAAAGCTCGTTCTAAATTTCTTAGAGCTTCTTGCGGAGCCCATTTACTCACCTCGTAATACCACTTTTTCTCAGGCTTAACTTCAGCTACCAGTTTCTTATGCAAATCTATCGCACTGGGGACTTTTTGGTTATTTTCCAGGGCTGCTAAACAAACATCCAAACCCCAGTTATAGGCGTGCCTAGTGACTCCCAGCATGTTTCGCCGCTAAAGTGGCTTGCTTATTATTAAGTCTGGGACTAGTCTTAAAGCTGACGAGCGCATTGCAACTCCTACACTAACTGCTTGTTTTTATGACTTCTTAAACCGTAAAGTCGGGCGGAAAATAGGGTTATTTTCTCTAATACATCCTGTGCTAAATTTCCCCTCCGCCTCCCACCGTCTCAGGGTTTGGGTGGAGACCCCCTTTAATTTTGCTGCTTGAGAGATGGATAGTTTGTTCATAACAATGGTTATACACCATAAAAGTATAAGTATGTATAGTTTTGGATAATTTATAGATTACTGCTGCAAACCTTCAATGGGAGAACAACAGGGGACAAGCTTTGGGTTGAAATAACACAGTTTTATCCCTCACTTCAAGGAGAAAAGTGTGGGGCTACCTTTGTGCTGATGTGGAGAACCGCAGACCCCCTATAGATTTTTTGGGGATCGTAAGTCCTGTGGCAATCTCCATAGTGTCTTATTTACCACAAATGGCTATAATTTTGCGGGGGGGGGCTATACAGCTAGCTTACAAATCTAGTGATGCGGAAAGCAACTTTTATGTTAGGCTACAACTATACCTATGCTCAGAATAGCTATGTCTAAGTTCCTAAACCTATGCTTGGTGGTTCTGTTCATTCCTCTACTCGTTCTGCTCAGTGGTTGTAGTGCCGAAGTTTCTGCCCTCACCGATTCCCAATTAGAAGCCAAAGTTTTAGATATCATTCGCCGTCATCCCCAGGTGATTCTGGAATCAGTTGAAGCCTTCAACCGCAATCGCCAAGAGCAAGCCAGAATCAAAAGAGATGAAAAATTGCGCCAGATGGGTACTAATCCCGCTTCAATCATTGGCAATTCACCTGTAACAGGAGCCAAAGACCGCAAAATTGTGATGGTAGAGTTTTCCGATTTCCAATGTCCTTTCTGTGCCCGTGCCCATGGGACGGTGCAGGAATTTATGAGTAAATACGGCAATGAAGTTACTCTCACCTATAAGCACCTGCCTTTGACGAGAATTCATCCCCAAGCCTTACCTGCGGCACTAGCGGCATGGTCTGCCCAACAGCAAGGCAAATTCTGGGAATACCACGATCGGCTGTTTACACGGCAGAATGAGCTGGGGGAACAGCTCTATTTGGAGTTAGCGAAAGAATTAGCATTGAACACGGAGAAGTTCAACCAAGACCGCCAGAGCCAACAGGCACAATCGGCAGTGAACCAAGACATAGCACTAGCAACTGAACTGGGGATCAATGGTACACCTGCGTTCTACATAAATGGTATTGAGATTTCAGGGGCTGTGCCCTTGGAAGTAATGGAGTCAGCCCTACAACAGGCAAAAGCCAACTTACCTAAATCTTAGTTTTCAGGCTACTCCTTGACCGCTAAAAATCTTAGCTTTTCTTACCAATGGAAGTGGTATAATTCAACTGCCATTGGGGATGTAGCTCAGTTGGATAGAGCGAGCGCCTCCTAAGCGCTAGGTCGAGGGTTCGAGTCCCGCCATTCCCGTACGACGCAGACGATAGCGTAGGTATAGCTCGTCTTGGTGGCGGTGTACACTCACCAACTGTAAAGTGGGGGGGCGATTGCCCATGCCGTAGCCTTCCCCTCCCAAAATCCCTAGATTATCTGCGCCTCCGACTAAAATTGGCGAAATGGTTAAAAAGAATTCATCTGCCCAACCCTGCTCAATAAATTGATAATTCAGGGAAGCACCCCCCTCCAGTAAGAGCACCCGCACCCGCAGACGATCATAGAGAATATCCAAGACTTCCGCTAGATCCCCTGAAAAGTGGACTACCTTTGCCTTCTGTTCAAGCCAATCAGGTGTACTCCCTGCAACGAAGACAATTCTTTCTTCCTTGTTGCCTGACCAAAAGCGATGATTGGCTGGCAAATCCCCCGATCGACTCACCACTACTCCCAAGGGTTGGGATCGCTGTTTTTCTCGGAGTAACTCTTCACTGAGGGTGGGTACAAAAGGGTCATGCCTTAGGGTGCGCCCCCCTACTAAAATGGCATCCACAGCGGCGCGAATTTGACCCATGATTTGACGATCAAAGCGAGAACTCAAACCTGTGAGCGTGACATTTCTAGTAGTGGTTTTGCCATCTACGCTGGCAACCATGTTAAAGATAATGTAAGGACGCTGATAAGTCTTCCCCTGATGCACAAACCTAACACCTGTAGTCGGGAAAGCCAGTTCAGAAGAGTCGTAGAACAACATGGTACTGGTTTAGGCTCTCTATATTTATATTTTTATCCTTACAGGACTGTG
>JBKBMU010000010.1:35000-92370 GCA_046295715.1 Pseudanabaenaceae cyanobacterium | reverse complement strand
GCCTGACTCAGACTTAGCTGAGAGGTACGCCAAGCCAAAACACAGTAGAGAGTTCACACCTAGAAATACTCTAGCCTGCAGCGGGTCAGTAATCCACATCATCTCTGGTGCAAAGACAGCATGTGCCGCCAAGGCTACCGTCATGGCTACCGCCGTGCCGATCGCAAACCATTTCCAGCAACTATGACCAAGTAACAGAATTAAGAGTAGGAAAGGAATGAGAACACTAGCAGTGATGGGATTCAGAGCATTGGTATCACTGAAGACATTGCCCAGTTCAGGAATGGAACTGCCCATGATGCGGAAGGGAAACTGCGGCAGGTCAAAGACATAGAAGCCTCGCAGGACAAACAACCCAGTGCCACCGAAGAAGATGCCGTTGGTGAATGACCAGTTCCAACGGAAGGGAAACCAGTTTCTCAACAACCATGCCAGCAAATAAGAGCCAATCACAATCAATAACTTCAAGGGAATAGACATCGCTCCTCCATCGATCCAGAAGCGCGGATTGAGATAGCCGTTATCCCTGAGCCAGCGGAAAAAATCAATAAAATCCAATTTGCCCCTGCTAGCCAAAGCCACGGCAGAAGCGGCATCCAAGCGACCCGCCCCATAGTAATTATGGGGGTCATCCGTAACTTTAATTACCGATTGTTTGAGAACATTGACCACTTCTTCAGGTTTATTCACACCCACAGCCTCAATCAGTGCCACTACCCCAGCCACATGGGGCGATGCCATGCTTGTACCTTGGTAGGGCGCATAGACCGACTTGCCTGACTCAGGATCGATCGTGTTTTGCAAAATGCCACCAGCTGCATTTTTCTCTTTGCCCATGTCCCCCCCGGGGGCAGAAATATCCACCCCTGCCCCATAGTTGGAATAGAAGGCTTTTTCGCCAGTGGGCCCAGTGGCGGCTACCCCGATCACCTTGGGATAGCGAGCGGGATAAAAGGCGGCATTGTAATTAGAATTGCCAGCAGCAGCAACGATCGTTACCCCCTTGCCATAGGCATAGTCGATCGCCTCTTTGAGGATGGAACTTTCGCCCGGGCCCCCTAAACTCAAGTTGATTACCTTGGCGCCGTTATCAGCCGCGTATCTAATCGCCTCGGCAATATCAGTGATACTGCCCAACCCAAACTTATTCAAGACCTTCAGGGGCATAATTTTGGCTTCGTAGGCAACCCCCGCCACGCCGATATTGTTATTGGTAGATTGGGCGATCGTGCCTGCCACATGGGTGCCGTGCCCATTGTCATCACTGGCATCATTGTCATCATTTACAAAGTCATAGCCCTCGACAAACTCTGTATTTTGCAAATCCTCGACCCTGCTGACCCCCGTGTCAATGACAGCCACCACCACGCCCTTGCCTTTAGTTTTCTCCCATGCCTTCTCGATATTGATCGCCTGCAGATTCCACTGTTTGCTGTAGAGCGGGTCGTTAGGTCTGGTACTGACAAAATCCACCTTGTATTGATAGTTTGGTTCAACTACGGCGTGATCCCCTAATTCTTGGCGCAGATCGCTCAAAACTGTCTGCCATTTCTTTTCGTTCCAGATTTCTACCTGCTTACACGCTGTATTAGGGCACTGTGGCACAGGGGAGAGAATATAGAGCGATCGCTGTTCGGAAAAAGCACTATTCAAGCCCACTTGTAAGCCATATTTTTGTGCCACTGCCGATAACTGACCCAGGGCAGCATGATCCCCCAGTTCCACCGCAATCGAGTCAAAAGTGCCCTTGTTAGCCAAACCCGGATAGTTGGATAAAGCCCAGAACAAAGCTACGAAGCCGAGAACCACCGCTAACAGCTTTTTCATAGACAGCCCCTCTGACGCTATTCTTAAGATAGCATGAGAACCCAAAGTTACATAGTTAAGGAATGTAGGGTACACAGGCAGGCAGCCTCCGTAAATTATGAGGATTTTTATATAATTCCACAACTCTTAAATTTTTTAGGGATTAGGCTAATTTTTAGGAAAGACTGTATGAAGCGGGGGCAAAGCCTCAGAACCCCTGTAAATCAAGGGTTTATGATTTTTAGGATCGTAATAACCCATAATTCATGAACTTGTGCCGATTTTGCGAAAAAATCCATACAGAAATATTCAAAGCCATAAGGGCGCTTCGATAAATTCACCTTCACCCTCCCAGTCTCTGTCCCAGAGAACCCCAACGGGGGCTGGCGCCCCTGCGCCTTACTCAATCAAGATTTTTGGGTTGAATTACTGACATTTAGTTTAAGCAAAAGCTTATAAAACTCTATTCCTTGTCACCTCTGCCACTAAGGGCAAGGGGAGGGGCTGATGCCCCTGGATCATACCCTGATCGAGGATTGGCAGTTGAGTTACTGATACCTAACTAGCGGTAGTTGGTAAATTGTAGGGCAGTGGGGTAGTCTTGGGACTTGACTAGCTGAATCACTTGCTGTAGCTCATCTTTAGACTTGCTGGACACCCGCAGACTATCTCCTTGGATACTGGTTTGTACTTTTTTGAAGTTGTCTTTAATTAACTTAGAGATTTGTTTAGCTAAATCTTGGGCAATGCCTCGCTTGAGCTTAATCACTTGGCGGACGCGGTTGCCACTGGCAGGCTCTACAGGCTGATAGTCAAAAATTTTCAGGGAGAGGTTGCGTTTTACTGCCTTGGATTGAATAATATCCACTACCGCCTGTAGGGTGAACTCGCTCGCTGTGTTAATGGTAATCTGCTCTTGATCGAGGGTGATGTCTGTGCTTGTATCTTTGAGATCGTAGCGGTTGCTGATCTCCCGTCTTGCCTGATCGAGGGCATTGACTAGTTCTTGGCGATCGAACTCGCTGACAATATCAAAGGAAAAGGTATCTGCCATAGCCGAAATGGTTACCACACGCTAAAATCATATCATCCCTAGGGTATAACTAAATAGTACTAATAACTAAAAACTACTGAATTCAAAAAATATGCTCAAGAATAGGCGGATTTTAGTAACGGGGGGGGCGGGCTTTTTAGGCAAAGCGGTAGTACAGCAGTTACTGGCCCTGGGGGCGGATGAAACCAATTTATTCATTCCGCGATCGGGGGAGTATGATTTGCGCAAATATGAAAATTGCGAAAAGGTCTGTGCGGGTCAAGACATTGTGATTCATCTTGCCGCCCATGTGGGGGGGATCGGTTTGAATAGAGCCAAACCTGCGGAATTGTTCTATGACAATTTGATGATGGGTGCGCAACTGATTCATGCGGCTTATCTAGCAGGGGTGGAGAAGTTTGTATGTATAGGCACCATTTGCTCTTATCCCAAATTTACACCTGTGCCCTTCAATGAAGATGATTTATGGAATGGTTATCCTGAAGAAACTAATGCACCCTATGGCATTGCTAAGAAAGCTCTTTTAACCCAATTGCAGGCATATCGTCAGCAGTATAATTTCAATGGTATCTATCTTTTACCTGTGAATTTGTATGGTCCTAATGATAATTTTGATCCTGCTAGTTCTCATGTAATTCCTGCTTTGATTCGCAAGGTGTATGAAGCCAAGAAAAGCAATCAACCCTATATTGAAGTGTGGGGAGATGGCACACCAACTAGGGAGTTTATTTTCAGCGAAGATGCGGCACGGGCGATCGCAATGGCAACTATGTATTACAATTTACCAGAACCATTAAATATCGGCACAGGCTATGAAATTACCATTCGCGATCTAGTCAAATTGATTTGCCAGTTGATGGCATATGATGGCGAAATTGTCTGGCAGACCGATCAACCAAATGGACAACCCCGCCGCTGTTTAGACACGCGCCGCGCTAAGAGATTACTGGGGTTTGTTGCCCGCACTCCCCTCAAAGAAGGTTTAGAAAAAACAATCGCTTGGTATGTTCAGACGAGAAAACAATCAACCACAGTGTAACTCAGTTGTATACTTTTCAGACAATAATTTCTGAGCCACTTTTTTACTGAAAACTGGTATATACATTAGGCTTTTTGGAACAGCAATACTCAAAGAATTTAGGGCATTAGAGCCATCGCATAATCACCCTCTCCCAGAAATCCAAGTAGGGGCTGTCCTCCTTGGAATCCTAGAATGGCAATTGGATAGAAGTTCATTTTTACCTGATAGAAGATTACATACCTATTGGCAATAAACTGTTTATTTCTTGGGAGGTTTTTGGCATCCGCTCTTTCCTATAAAAGGTTTACCCCTGCGATCCCTAACTTGAAAATCTTTATCTAACTGCGGCCAGGGGTGTGTATATGGTAGTCCTGGTGGAGGCCTGAAGCCAGCAGTTTTAATATTGTAACCAGACTAGAAATCTTGTAGCTTTTTTTAATAGCATAATATCAGTGCAACTCCCTAACTAAAATTATGGCTGTTTCTAAATCTAATCCCAAAGCCTCTTCTACCAACGGTGCTAGTGCCCCATCTGATAAACAAAAGGCACTGGAACTGGTTTTACAAAAGATCGAGAAGGAACATGGCAAAGGCTCAATCATGCGCTTGGGAGATGCTTCCAATATGCAAGTGGAACGCGTCCCCAGCGGTGCTCTGCCCTTGGATATAGCCTTGGGGGGTGGTCTGCCCAAAGGACGGGTAATTGAAATCTATGGTCCTGAAAGTTCAGGAAAAACTACTTTGGTTCTGCATGCGATCGCTGAGGTGCAGAAACGGGGCGGGGTGGCAGCGTTTGTAGATGCAGAACATGCCCTCGATCCCGAATATGCGCGCCGTTTGGGGGTGGATATTGATAACTTGCTGGTGTCCCAGCCTGATACGGGGGAAATGGCCCTGAATGTGGTGGATGAACTGGTGCGATCGATGGCAGTGGACATTATCGCCGTGGACTCAGTGGCGGCGCTCGTGCCCAAGGCAGAAATTGAGGGGGAGATGGGAGATGCCCATGTGGGTCTGCAAGCCCGATTGATGAGCCAAGCCCTCAGGAAAATTACCGCTAATGTCGCCAAATCTAACTGTATTGTCATTTTCCTGAACCAACTGCGCCAAAAGATCGGCATTTCCTATGGCAACCCCGAAGTAACTACTGGCGGTACAGCCCTGAAATTCTATGCCTCAGTGCGCATGGATATCCGCAAAATCCAGACCCTGAAAAAAGGGGCAGAGGAATATGGCAATCGGGTCAAAGTCAAAATTGCTAAGAATAAAGTAGCTCCCCCTTTTCGGGTGGCTGAATTTGACATTATCTTTGGCAAGGGCATTTCTACCATGGGCTGTCTGCTGGACATTGCTGAAGAGATGGGCATTGTCAGTCGTAAAGGGGCATGGTACAGCTACAAGGGGGAAAATGTGGGGCAGGGCAGAGAAAATACCGTGAAATTTTTGGAAGATAACCCTGCCGTTGCCCAAGAATTGGAAGACCTAGTGCGGGCTAAGTTAGCTGAAGGCGTAGCTGTATCTGCTACTAGAGCTGTGCCTCCTGAAGGTGGTGAGGAGCTGGAAGTGGATGTGACCCCGCCAGAGGATTTTTAGGATCGTATCGCCAGAAATTTCGGCTATGATTTATCCTAGTTAATAAAATTTTTAGTGATAAGAATCTTATGGCTCAACGCACTTGGCTTGGTGATATTCTGCGTCCCCTCAATTCTGAATATGGTAAGGTTACGCGCGGCTGGGGCACTACGCCCCTGATGGCAGTATTTATGGGGCTGTTTTTTGTGTTCTTGTTGATTATTCTCCAGCTGTACAACTCCTCGATCATTTTGGAAGGGGTAAATATCAACTGGGGCGGCTAACCTGATGCTGGCATTCTGGCTGTGGGCAGGGGGTCTAACTCCGCAGGTAGCAGCACGGACTGATTTTTTGGCAGTGGGTGGCGGTGAGTCTAGGGCTAGCACGGAAATTGCCTTGGAAAAAAATATCCGCTACTTCCAGCGCACTCTGCAGGTGTTGGGCTACGACCCCAGTCAGATGACTTATTTGTTTGCGGCAGGGAAAACCTCTGAGCCAGTGGTGCGCTACCTTGATGAGGCTGGGCGGGAGCGGTTTAAGACAGCAGAAATTCCCTTTTTGTCGGGGCGGGCTTCCCTTGCCAACATCAGTGCATGGTTTCGCCAACGGGGCGATCGCACCACGCCCCTATTTATGTATTTCACGGGGCATGGGCTACGGAATCCCAGTAATCTTGATAACAATACTTTTACGGTGTGGCAAGAACCTGCAGTGAGTGTCCAACAGTTGGCAGGCATTTTGGATAGTATGCCCGCCCGCCCACCCGTAACAGTAATGATGTCCCAGTGCTACGGGGGGTCGTTTGCCAACTTGATCTATCAGGGGGGGAATCCCAATGGTTCTGTGGCGATGCAAGAACGGTGTGTTTTTTTTGGCACGACACGGGCACGGGTATCGGTGGGCTGTACGCCTGAGGTGAATGAGGCAGACTATCGGGACTACAGTTCTAGTTTTTGGGCGGGTTTGAGTGGCAGGGACCGCTTAGGCAGACCTGTCCCTTCAGCGGATTTTAATGGGGATGGCAGAGTGAGTTACAGTGAGGCACATGCCTTTGCCAAGGTGGACAATAAAACTACCGATGTGCCTGTGGCCACCAGTGAAGTTTGGTTACAACGACAGGCTAATGCTTTCCAGCGATCGCAGATTTTACAGCAACCGATCCGCCAACTGTTGAGTGTTGCCGATCCCAGCCAGAAATACGCAGTTACAGGTCTGATCA
Organism: Pseudanabaenaceae cyanobacterium; assembly: GCA_046295715.1. Lineage (GTDB taxonomy): Bacteria > Cyanobacteriota > Cyanobacteriia > Pseudanabaenales > Pseudanabaenaceae > JBKBMU01. The sequence continues at coordinate 85,698 of JBKBMU010000010.1, read as the reverse complement.
AAGAACTGGGTTGGGATCAACAACTCTCTTTTAGACAAAACCGCTACCAAGGAGACACAGCTGACCCAGTTACTGCAGCATTTAGCTTGCGTCTAGAGTTGGAGTTGATCAATATCGGTATGGGGCGACAACTGGCAGGGAATCCAGTCCTAGAGCGTCTGCGCCGCTGCGAGGGGCGATCGCCTTAGAATTTGGACAGATTGCACAGGACCTGATATTGTAGCTAAATTGGAAGCAGTCTATGGAAGTGAAAGACAAACTGCTTCCGCCAAATGTAGTCCATGATAATTCTTTATTTACAAAACTTGATCATTGACACGGGCTGAATAAGTTTGGGTGAACTTGTCCCAGGGAGGGGGTTGGTCAAACAATGGAGAAACCTAGCCTTCTGCCTACATCACTTTGCTGAACCGGAACTAGCGTTATTTGAGATTTAGGCAGATACCTCTACCATCCCTTTATTGTGCAAAGCTATGACTATTGCTACAGAGTTGCTAACTCTAGTTTGGGGATTGCTGCAATTAGTTGTTTGGTATATTCATGGTGGGGGTGATAGTAAATTTGCTCGGCTGTGCCAATTTCTACTATCTTGCCTTGCTCCATCACTAAAATGCGATCGCTCATGTGTTTAACTACACTCAAATCATGGGAAATAAAAATATAAGTCAGATTAAACTCTGCTTGTAGTTCTTTAAGTAAGTTTAATACTTGTGCTTGAATAGAAACATCTAAAGCTGACACAGCTTCATCAGCAATAATCAGCTTAGGATTGAGAGCCAAAGCTCTAGCAATACCAATTCTCTGCCGCTGTCCTCCTGAAAATTCATGGGGAAAACGATTGATTGCATTGGGGTCATTAATTCCCACCCTTTCTAATAGGTATTTCACTCTCTCTAGACGATCGCGCTTAGTTTTATAAATGTGTCCCCTGTGGATTTCTAATGGCTCAGCAATAATTTGACCGATAGTCATTCTGGGATTGAGTGAACCAAAGGGGTCTTGAAAAATAATTTGCAAGTGGCGACGCTGTTCGGGTAATAATTTACTCGTAATGTCTTGCCCCTCAAAGTAGATTTTGCCACTCTGAATTTTCACCAACTGTAGAATCGCTTTTCCTGTTGTACTCTTACCACAGCCCGATTCACCCACTACCCCCAACGTTTCTCCAGCCAATACCTCAAAACTGATATTATCTACGGCTACCTTGCGATCCTTCACCATGCCCCACACATTGTACACAGGAAAACTCACAGTCAAATTTTCTACCCGCAGTAGTGGTGTATTCTCTGCAGTGGGTGGGGCAGGAGTGACCAATATGGGGGTAGGTGGTTCTTTAGAGAGAATCTGTCCATCCATTTCCTCCATGAAATCACTCACTGTAGGCAAGATTTTCAAGTTCAATTCAGGTTGAGGGCGGCAGGCAATCAAACCTTTAGTGTAGGGATGTTGGGGATTGGCAAAAATTTCTCTAGTTTTGCCTTGCTCCACTACTCGCCCCTTGTACATCACCATTACCCAATCAGCTACTTGCCCGATCACCCCTAGATCATGGGAAATAAATATCAAACCCATCTGCCGCTCTTGTTGCAGTTCTTTGAGCAGTTGCAAGATCGTGGCCTGTACCGTTACATCCAAAGCGGTAGTCGGTTCATCTGCCAAAAGCAGAGCAGGATGGCTGGCGATCGCCATCGCAATCATCACCCGTTGAATTTGACCGCCTGAGAGTTGGTGGGGGTATCGCTTAATAATTTGTTCGGGATCAGGCAAACGCACTTCCCGACAGAGGTTGATCACCTGTTGTCTAGCCTGCTCTGGGGTTACCTGTTGATGTGCCTGAATCGCCTCCATGATTTGTTGACCACAAGTAAAGAGTGGATTCAGAGAAGACATCGGCTCTTGGAACACCATCGCCAACCGATCGCCCCTGAGTTTGCGCCATGCCTGCGTTGATAAACTCAATAAATCTATCTGCTCCTCACCGATTTGGAACAGGATTTTGCCTGTAACCTGCGCCGTAGGGGGAAGCAGTCCCATTAGTGCCAAAGCCGTTGCTGATTTGCCCGATCCTGATTCACCCACGATCCCCAAAGATTGTCCCGCCTCAAGGCTAAAACTGATCCCATCTACCGCTGTGATTAGACCTGTATCCGTGCGGAACTGAATCCGTAAGTCTTGAACTTGGAGCATTGACTAATCTTGACTGCTGAGCTTTTGGATTAGTTCTAATCTAACTGCTTCGGCGCGATCGTTATCGATTTGACAAGTGCCTGCATTCACATGCCCTCCCCCGCCATACCGCAACATCAATTCCCCCACATTGGTATAATTCGTGCGATTGAGAATAGATTTCCCCACCGCAAACACAGTATTCTGTTTGTTCAGCCCCCACATCACATGCATAGAGATATTACAGTTAGGAAAGAGGGCATACACCATGAAGCGATTGCCCGCATAGATGATTTCCTCTGGGCGCAAATCCACCTCCACTAGGCACTCATGTACCTTCCCACACCGCTGTAATTGATTCTTAAACAACTCTTCCTGTGCAAAATACAGTTCTACCCGTTCCTTCACATCGGGTAGCTCCAAAATTTGGTCAATGGTGTAGTGGCGGCAGGCATCCACCAACAGCATCATCAAATCGTAGTTAGAAATGCGAAAATTCTTAAATCTGCCCAAGCCCGTGCGGGAATCCATAATAAAACTCAACAATACCCATCCCTTGGGATAGAGGATATCATCCAAAGTGAATTGAGCCGAATCAGACTTATCCACTGCTGTGAGCATCTCTTGGGAGACATTGGGAAATTTCATCTTCCCGCCAAAATAGTTATAGACCACCCGCGTAGCTGACGGTGCATTAGCTTCTATGATATGGTTTTCGGGTGTGTCATAAATCCTTAGAGTTTCGCTGGCATGGTGGTCAAATACTAAATGAGCAGTTGGCACATAGGGCAAATTGGTGGTAATATCCCGCTCTGTAACTTCAATTTTCCCGTCCTGCATGTCTTTGGGGTGGACAAACAGAATTTCATCAATCAAATCTAACTCCTTGAGGAGCACCGCACTGGCGACCCCATCAAAATCACTGCGGGTGATTAGCCTATACTTTTTGCCACTGCTCATTTTTTTGCCATCTATGAAACTATAGTGTACTCGGCTGAGCTACGATCTTTCGTTTAGACTATAACAAATGTTCGTCCCTTGTAAACTGCCTATAGGGTTGCAGGCGATTGATCAAGTCATTTACCCTGGCAATTAGACTCTGCCAGTCCCCATCCTGCCCAAATAAATCACTAGCGATCCCTACTGCGATCGCCCCTGCTTGGATGTATAGCGGCGCATTGGCAACAGTTACCCCACCTGTGGGCAAAAAGGGAATTTTAGGAAATACAGGCACTAAAGTCTGGAGATAGTCAATTCCACCCAACAGCTTGATCGGAAAAATTTTGACTACCTCTGCCCCCGCCTGCCATGCCTGCACAATTTCACTTGGGGTCATTGCCCCCGGTACTAGGGGCACTTGGGCAGACCGGGCTAGCTCGATCAGGTGGGGATCGGTGTGGGGCGTAAACACAAAACTACAGCCACACCCGATCGCTCGTTCCGCCATCTCCCTATTCAAGATCGTCCCCGTGCCGACTCGACAAGCAGGTAATTCCTGCTGAAGCTTGGGGATCAAGGTTTCCGCCTGATCTGTGTTCCAAGTAATTTCCAGTAAGCGCACCCCTCCCGCCGCCGCCGCCAATGCCATATCCCTAGCCCGCTGTCGGGACTCACTGCGGATCACCGCAATCAGCCGCTCCTGTTGCAGTAAATTTAGCCAAGCTGACAATGGTACTTGTAATCTAACTATGCCTTTTTACAGTAGCATGATTCTGCTTTGCCTCAGCTGGCATGATATCAGTGTCCAAGTTACTGAGTCAAAACCACCTCTACAACTTTAGTGCTTCAGAGTTCCAAAGTAGTGAGGCAGCCCCCCTCCTAAATCCTAAAATCATTCAAGAACCCAAGTGTAGCCAGTGCCCCAGTTTTTCGGCTTTGGCTTCCAAATAGCGAGAATTGAACTCATTAGCCTCGATCAACAGAGGCACCCTGCTCACTACTTCCAATCCAAAACCCTTCAAGCCTGCAATTTTACGGGGATTGTTTGTAATCAAACGCATCTTCTTTACTCCCAAATCATTGAGAATCTGCGCGCCTATACCATAAGTCCGCAAATCAGGAGCAAAACCTAGTTTCTCATTGGCCTCGACAGTGTCTAGCCCTGTATCTTGGAGCGCATAGGCTTTGAGTTTATTCACCAGGCCAATGCCTCGCCCTTCCTGCCTCAGATAGACTACTACCCCTCTGCCTGCATGGTCAATCATTTTCAGGGCACTGTGCAACTGCCCTCGGCAATCGCACCGCAAAGAACCCAAGGCATCACCTGTTAAGCATTCAGAATGTACTCTTACTAGAATTTCCTGCTCTGGGAATTCACTGGGATGCCCCTTGACGATCGCTAAATGTTCCTGATTGTCTAAGCTATTGCGGTAGCCATACACATGAAAATCTCCGAAAATTGTAGGCAGTTTGGCAATAGCTTCCCTGATCACAAACCGCTCATTCTGCAAACGATATTCAATCAAATCAGCAATACTGATGATTTTCAGTTGGAACTTCTTAGCGTATTCCATCAATTGGGGTAGCCTGGCCATAGAGCCATCATCATTCTGAATCTCGCAGATTACTCCCGCAGGATAAAGACCCGCTAACCGCGCTAAATCTACTGCCGCCTCTGTATGCCCTGCCCGCTGTAGTACCCCCCCCGATCGCGCCCGTAGGGGAAATACATGACCAGGTCTTCTCAAGTCGGAAGGTTTGGTGTTGGGATTGATTGCCATCTGAATTGTATAGGAGCGGTCTTCAGCGGAAATACCTGTACCTGTACCTTTGGCATCAATGCTCACTGTAAAGGCAGTTTGGTGGTTATCAGTATTGCGATCGACCATCAAAGGCAAATCCAACTGGTCTAGGCGTTCCCCTGTCATTGCCAAGCAAATCAAGCCCCGGGCATGCACCGCCATAAAATTCACCATCGCTGGAGTAGCAAACTGGGCCGCCCCAATCAAATCCCCCTCATTTTCCCGATGCTCATCATCCACCACCACCACTAGGCGACCGTGGCGCAGTTCCTCAAGGGCAGATTCAATGCTGTCAAACTGAAATTCACCCATGCCTTTATATTAAGCCCAAGCTCCAGTCAAATCTATAGATAATTTACTAGATAACCTATAGACTAAAGTTAGGTATGCACAAAAGGGGAAATTTGTTTTTACAAATTATTAAGTAATTTTGATTAAAATACCATAATTTGTTGCGATTTCGATACATTATGGTTGGCTGGGGCGTAAGTTTGCAAAAATGAGTTTATATCTAGCTCACCAACTTCAAGCAGTAGTTTTTTTAGGATTGAGATAAGATGTTCGCACCTGAGAAAGTCAATTTAGAATTGTCCAGTCGTCGCTTGAGCCCCAATGCCGTCAGCGGTAGAGCATTGATGAAAGTGGTTTATGTGGTTTTAGAACCCCAGTATCAGAGTGTACTATCCTCAGCGGTGCGTAAAATCAATGAGAATAATCCCTATTTGGCAATTTCTGTGAGTGGCTATCTAGTAGAGGAATTACGGAGTCCAGAAAACTATGAGGCGTTTCAGGGGGATGTGGCAGAAGCGGATGTGTTTATTGGCTCGCTCATTTTCATAGAGGATTTGGCGAATAAGGTGGTAGAGGCAGTTCAGCCCCACAGGGAGAGATTAGCAGTTTGTTTAGTGTTTCCTTCCATGCCCCAGGTGATGCGCTTGAATAAGCTGGGCAGTTTCAATATGGCAAAACTCGGTCAATCCAAAAGTGCGATCGCCCAATTTATGAAAAAACGGAAGGAACAGTCTGGGAGTTCATTCCAAGAGGCGATGTTGAAAGTGGTGCAGACCCTGCCCAAAATCCTGAAATATATGCCGATCGACAAGGCGCAGGATGCCCGCAATTTTATGCTCTCCTTCCAATACTGGTTAGGTGGTTCACAGCAGAATATTGAGAATTTTCTGTTGATGTTGGCAAATGCCTATTTACCTGAAGTGAAAGGTAAATTGACTTTCCAAGAACCCCTAGTCTATCCTGATTTGGGGATTTGGCACCCGATCGCTCCTAGGATGTTTGAGAGTTTAGATGAATATCTGCAGTGGTATGACGGCAGATTTGATATTCCTGAAGAGCAGAAAGACCCCTTAGCTCCCTGCATTGGCTTGATTTTAGCTAGAACTCACCTAGTAACTGGGGATGATGCCCACTATGTAGCTGCAGTGCAGGAATTGGAATCTAGGGGTGCAAGGGTGATTCCTGTGTTTGCAGGGGGATTGGATTTTTCTAAACCAGTAGAACAGTTCTTCTATCACCGCGGTAGGGTGTTGGTAGATGCGGTAGTTTCCCTTACAGGTTTCGCTCTAGTGGGTGGTCCTGCTCGCCAAGATCATCCCAAAGCCGTCGCCGCTCTGGAAAAATTGAATCGCCCCTACATGGTGGCTCTGCCTCTGGTATTCCAGACCACAGAAGAATGGCAAAACAGCGATTTGGGTCTCCATCCTGTGCAGGTGGCTCTGCAGGTAGCGATCCCCGAATTGGATGGCGCAGTTGATCCCATCATTCTTTCAGGTCGGGATGGACTCACAGGCAGAGCGATCGCCCTCAGCGATAGGATGGAAGTGATTGCTGAGCGTGCCCTCAAGTGGGCAAATTTGCGGAAGAAACCCAAAGTGCACAAGAAGTTAGCGATCACAATTTTCAGTTTTCCCCCTGATAAAGGGAATGTGGGTACAGCCGCCTACTTGGATGTATTTGCTTCCATTCATAGAGTAATTCAGGCTCTTGCCCAGAATGGCTATGAGGTAGAGGGCTTACCTGAAACGCCAGAGCAGTTGATGTCAGAAATTCTCCACAATCCCAATGCCCTCGCAGGTAGTCCTGAATTGAATATTGCCTACAGGATGTCTGTGCCTGAATATGAGGCTAACACAGATTACTATGAACGGATTGTAGAGCAATGGGGTGAACCACCGGGTCAATTGAATTCCGATGGTAAGAATCTGCTCATTTACGGTAAGCACTACGGCAATATCTTTGTGGGCGTGCAACCTACCTTCGGCTATGAGGGCGATCCCATGCGCTTATTGTTCAGCAAATCCGCTTCCCCCCATCACGGTTTTGCCGCCTACTATACCTACTTAGAGAAGATTTGGCAGGCAGATGCGGTACTTCATTTCGGGACCCATGGATCCCTAGAATTCATGCCTGGTAAGCAGATCGGTCTATCGGAGGACTGTTATCCTGACAATTTAATTGGCTCACTGCCCAATATCTACTATTATGCAGTGAATAATCCTTCGGAAGCCACGATCGCCAAGCGCAGAGGCTATGCCACCACCATTAGTTATCTCACCCCTGCTCCAGAAGCTGCAGGTTTACATCGGGGTTTACAGGAATTGAGTGAGTTGATTGCTTCCTACAAAGAATTGAGAGCTTCAGCCAGAGGTATAGCCATCACTAATTCCATCATAGATAAAGTCAAGTTAGTGAATCTTGATAAGGATGTGGAACTCCCCACTGCAGATGCCAAGGATTTGAGCCTAGAAGAGAGGGATAATTTCATTGGCAAAGTCTATAACAAACTGATGGAAATTGAATCTAGGGTTCTGCCCTGCGGTCTGCATACGATCGGGGACGCACCGAAAATTCAGGAAGTTACAGATGTACTCATGAGTATTGCTTCCTTCGATCGTCCTGAAGAGAATATCAAATCAATTCTGAGAATTATCTGTGAGAGTGTGGGCAAAGACATTGATACCATCTACAAAGAAGCAGACCGGGGTATTCTCAGGGATGTGGAGTTCCTGGCAGAAATTAGAAGGGTGGGTAAATCAGCAGTACAGGCTCTGGTACAAGCTCAGGCAGACAACAATGGCAGAGTTGCCAAACTCTCGGTGTTGAACTTCCTAAATATGGGCAAAACTGAACCCTGGCTTACGACTCTAGTGGAGGGTGGTTATCCCCAAGTGAATCGCCAAGACTTGAAGGCTCTGTTTGAATTCCTAGAGTTCTGTCTGCAACAGGTGGTAGCGGATAATGAACTGGGGAGTTTATTGCGCGCTTTAGAAGGAGAATACATTACTCCCAGTGCAGGTGGCGATCCTGTGCGCAATCCCAATGTCCTCCCTACAGGCAAAAATATCCATGCCCTCGATCCCCAATCAATTCCCACCAGCGCGGCAATTCAATCGGCACAGATAGTAGTAGAAAAATTATTAGAACGAGAAAAAATGAGCAATGGCGGGCGTTATCCTGAAACCATCGCGCTGGTGCTCTGGGGTACAGATAATATCAAAACCTATGGTGAATCCCTTGCCCAAGTCCTGTGTTTATTGGGGGTGCGCCCGCTCCCTGATGCCCTAGGTAGAGTCAATCGCCTAGAATTGATTCCCCTCTCGGAGCTGGGCAGACCCCGTATTGATGTGGTAGTAAACTGTTCAGGGGTATTCCGTGATTTATTTATTAATCAAATGGATTTGCTCGATCGAGCAGTCAAAATGTCTGCGGAAGCCGATGAACCCCCAGAACTGAATTTTGTACGCAAACACGCCTTAGCCCAAGCGGCAGAATTGAATATCTCCCTGCGACAGGCAGCAACCAGGGTATTCAGCAATGCCTCTGGCTCTTACTCTGCCAATGTGAATCTGGCGGTCGAGAATAGCACTTGGGAATCAGAAGCAGAATTACAACAGATGTATCTCGCTCGCAAGTCCTTTGCCTTCGGTTCAGAAATGAACAACACTCAACAGCAGGCAATCTATGAGCGCGCCCTCAAAACTGCCGATGTAACCTTCCAAAATTTGGACTCTTCGGAAATTTCCCTGACTGATGTTTCCCACTACTTTGATTCCGACCCTACCAAAGTGATCGCCAGCCTGCGCAGTGATGGCAAACTGCCCAATGCCTACATTGCCGACACTACTACTGCCAATGCCCAAGTGCGGACTCTTTCGGAAACAGTCAGATTAGATGCCCGCACCAAGATTCTCAATCCCAAATGGTATGAAGGGATGTTGAAGAGTGGTTATGAAGGAGTACGGGAAATCTCCAAACGTCTTGTGAATACCATGGGCTGGTCAGCTACCGCAGGTGCAGTGGATAATTGGGTCTATGAGGATGTGAATGAAGTCTATGTCAAAGATCAAGCCATGCGGGAACGACTAAAGAATCTCAATCCCCATTCCTTCCGTAAAATGGTGGGTACACTTCTTGAGGTCAATGGTAGAGGCTATTGGCAAACCAGCGAGGAAAATTTACAAACTCTAAGGGAACTCTACCAAGAATTAGAGGATAGAATTGAGGGCGTGGAATAAGAAGTTTACCCCCATTCCATTACTCTTCTCACCTGCTCTGGCAGAGCTAGGATGCTGTGAGGGTAACTTATGCCCTAAGCACTATGCAATCCAGTTGAGGCAGGCTCAAGGAATAGCAGGACTTTCTCCTCTCCCTCTTAGGCCTCTTGCGTAAATATCGGTAATTCAACTTGAGCATGGGGATCGCAGGGGCCAGGCCCCTGTTGTTTTTTTAACTTCTCCCAGAGGGGGTAGGGCTGATTACGCAAGAGTTCCAATCTCTTAAAGTCTTTGAGTGGTAAAGTACTAAAGAAGAAGCTAATGAATAGGGAATTAGGGAGCCAAGGGATTAGGGTTACACTTTAACTAAGTTTAACTAAGAGTTTCAGCCACACCATATTAAACCTGCAAGAAGTCTCATATAAATATTTCTGAAAATTAGGTTAATTCCTAACCAGTAGAGAATCTGTTAGAATTTACAGAGTACTTTGTCGTAAAGTGCAACAACTATAAATAAGTTAAGAGGCAGTAATAAAAATTTATCTTTTCACTTAAGTTGTTAAGTTGTTAAGTAGTTCTTAATTTAGGGGGTTAGGTTTACCAGCCATTGACTAGGGATCGCAGTGGTATTCTATACTTTGTAATAGACATTTAACAAAGACTTACATTGCTGTGATGCGCCACCCCTTGCAAACACTCCGTAGTTACAATTTTGATGCTATTTCTCGCTACTACCGCCAGCGTCCCCTAGTGGTTACCCTGCGCATTCTTAATATTTTATTTACATTTATTGGCTTTTGGTTGGGGCTACAGTGGGACAATCTCCAAGGTAAGGGTAATGACCCTGCCCAAGTAGCTAAGCGGTCTGAGCAACTGCGTTGTATTATTACAAGGCTGGGTCCCACTTATATTAAAGTGGGGCAAGCACTCTCGACCCGTCCTGACTTAGTGCGGGTGGACTATCTAGAAGAATTGACTAAACTGCAAGACCAACTCCCGCCTTTTTCTAATCAAGAAGCCTTTGCCATTATTGAACAGGAATTAGGTAAACCGGTTTCTGAGATTTATCGGGCGATCTCCCCTAGCCCAGTGGCAGCGGCTAGTTTAGGGCAAGTTTATAAGGCAGAATTGCACTCTGGAGAAGTGGTAGCGATCAAAGTACAACGACCCAATTTGATTCCGATCCTTACTTTGGATTTATATATTCTGCGCACTTTTGCGGAGAAGTTTGGGCGGTGGTTGCCCCTGAATCTGGGGCATAGTCTGGCAGAGGTGGTGGATGAGTTTGGCACGAAGTTATTTGAGGAGATTGACTACATCAATGAGGGTAGAAATGCCGAGCAATTTGCCAATTATTTTCGTGATGACCCCAAGGTGAAAGTGCCAGCGATCTATTGGGACTATACTAGTCGGCGGGTGCTGACTTTGGAGTGGATCGATGGGATCAAACTCACTGATGTGGAGAAAATTAAGGCGGCTGGTTTGTCCACGGATGACCTAGTGCGCACAGGTGTAATGGCGGGGCTGAGGCAGTTGTTGGAGTTTGGCTTTTTCCATGCCGATCCGCACCCCGGCAATCTGTTTGCCACCTATGATGGGCGCATGGCTTACATTGATTTTGGCATGATGGATCAACTGTCTTTAGAAACTAAGGAACAGTTGGTAGATGCGGTGGTGTATCTGATCAATCGGGATTATGAAAAGTTGGGGCAGGTCTATGTGCGCTTGGGCTTTTTGCAACCTGATGTGGATATGATCCCTATCACCAAGGCGTTGGAGATGGTGCTGGGGGACATCATGACAGAGAAGGTGCGGGATTTCAATTTCAAGGTGGTAACCGATCGCTTCTCCCGCATCATGTATGACTATCCCTTTTGTCTGCCTGCCAAGTTTGCTTTGATTATTCGTTCGGTGGTAACCCAAGAAGGGGTGGCGCTGACCCTCAACCCAGATTTCAAGATTGTGCAGGTGGCTTATCCCTATGTGGCAAAACGACTGCTCACAGATGAATCGGAGAGTCTGCGGCGGAGGCTGATTGAAGTCTTGTTTAAGAACGATCGCTTCCAGTGGCACAGATTGGAAAATTTGATCACCATTGCCCGCAGTGATGGTGATTTGGACTTACTGCCGACGGCGCACATGGGTTTACAGTATTTGCTCTCCCCTGAGGGACAGTTCCTTAGGAGCAGACTATTATTAGCTTTGACTGAGGACAATCGTTTGCATTGGGAGGAATTACAAAGGCTGTGGCACTTGCTCACCCCTGAGCTAGAGCCGCGGAAATTGTGGCAGATAGCAAGCAAAAATATCCCGCCCTTGGCGGCACAGTTGGTAACAGCGATCCCCGTCCTCGCCAGTTGGCAACATCCAGCTTAGGCTATGGCAGGGTGGCTGTTGGCGAGCTTAATTCTAGCAGTCAATCCTGTGCTTGAGGCTGGTCGCTATCGCCAAGAGGCCCTAGCCCTCAGACAGGCAGAACAATTCACTGAGGCGATCGCCCTCTTAGAAAAAGCAGTAGCACTCGATCCCCAGCATGCTGGCGGGTGGGTACTCTTGGGCTGGACACAGCACCTAGCGGGGCGTTCTGCCGAGGGGGCCCAGTCCCTCTGGCAAGCCGTCTATCGCCAACCTGACCAAGTAGAGGCATACAATGCTTTGGGAATTATTTACCTAGTGCAGGGGGAATTGCCCACTGCCATTTTGTTGCACAGCTGGGCGAGTTTACTCAAACCTGACAATGAAATTGCCTACTACAACCTCAGCCTTGCCTATCAACAACAACAGCAGACTGACCTAGCCATCGTCTATGCTCAGACTGCCTGTAATTTAGAACCAGCTAACCCCCATCCCTTCTTGGCTCTGGCACTTGCCTATCAAACGGCAGGACAATCCGAGCAGGCTCTGGGAGCACTACGGACTGGACTAAACCTGAACCCCCTCTACGGCGATCGTGCCTATGTAGAGAATTTACGCCAAGCAGGTTTCAGTAAAGGGCAAATTCAACAAATTCGCTCTATGTTGGCTGAATGATTTACTAGGTGTTTTAGAATTTCGACTAAATCCTAGAGCAGTCTTGTATGTGTATGGATACTGAACATTTTGCCCAAATTACGGGGTACGATCCAGAGTTCGCTTTGGAGTTACTAGATGCTTTTCTGGAGGATAGTCATGAGCGCATCGCTCAAATGGAACAGGGCATCCATCAACAGGATATAAACATAGTTAGACGCGGGGCACACCAACTCAAAGGCTCCTCAGCCAATGTGGGTGCATTCCACATCCACACGATCGCCAAAGCTATGGAACTAGAAAACCATAGTTGGGCAGAGTTAGCCACAATGCTCGATCAACTCAAAGCTGGACTGGCAGAAGTAACTCTATTTCGGCAAAGGTTTCTTCTATCTTAACCCCAGTTCCACACCCCCAATAGCTTACGCCCCTGCGACCCCAGCATAAGTTTTGTGCCTATTAAACAATGTTCTGTAGGCCTTGCTCTGTATAGAAGCCTCGTTAGTTTATGAAGGTTCATCCCCTTATCCCGAACTTTGGGGTTCTGTACCTGTTTGGGTTTTCTCAGGAGTTGGGAATCATCCAAGAGTTCTCACTGATTACTAGATTTTTCTAAACCGCTTGAATTTAGTAGTTTCTGACAAGATTTTAGGGAACTGTGCCAGAGGCGCAAGGATATTGCCGAGTTTCACTCCTAGGCCCTGTTCCAAGGTTTGCCACTCTTCTTAGCTGATCTAAAAATCTTATTAAAGTTTGACTGACTTTGCCTAGTTTCAGTCTAAGTTAGAAACTAGCAGTATTTGGCAGGAACAGTCATGGACACCCAAACAATTGAGAGTCTGAGTAATCAATGCCCCGTTACAGTGGAAGATGATCGGACAGGTACAAGTGTAGAAACTCTCAAGCGGGCATTTGCGGACAACCTCTTTTACATTCAGGGGAAATACGCCTCGATCGCTACTCCCAATGATTACTACATGGCCTTAGCCTACACTGTGCGCGATCGCCTGTTGAGCCGTTGGTTGCGTACCCGCAAAACCTATGATGAACAGAATGTCAAAACTGTCTATTATCTCTCCGCTGAATTTTTAATGGGTCGCCATTTAGGGAATAGTTTAATCAATTTGGAAATCTACGATCAAGTGCGGCAGGCGGTTTCTGAATATGGCTTAGATTTAGATGAACTCCTAGAACAAGAACCCGATCCCGGTTTGGGCAATGGTGGTCTAGGTCGCTTGGCAGCCTGCTTCCTGGACTCATTGGCCACAATGGAAATTCCAGCCATGGGCTATGGTATTCGCTACGAGTTTGGTATTTTCAATCAAAGTATCCAAGACGGCTGGCAAGTAGAAATTCCAGACAAGTGGTTGCGTTTCGGTAATCCTTGGGAAGTAGAACGACCTGATGAAGTAGTGGAAGTGAAATTTGGCGGGCATACGGAAATTTACACTGACGATCGGGGTCAGCCCAGAGTGCGCTGGATTCCCAACCATACTGTGATCGGCGTCCCCTTTGATACTCCTGTCCCCGGCTATAACACCAACACGGTGAACACTCTTAGACTATGGAAGGCAGAAGCAGGAGATGATTTCAACTTCCAAGCCTTCAATGCAGGAGACTATGACGGGGCAGTGGCTTCCAAAATTCGCTCTGAAACCATTTCCAAGGTACTCTATCCCAATGACAACACACCCCAAGGCAGACAACTCCGCCTAGAGCAACAATACTTCTTCGTGTCCTGCTCTCTACAGGATATTATCCGCAATCATTTGAAGAGGAATAAGACATTAGAGAATTTGGGTGAGAAAGCGGCAATTCAACTGAATGATACCCATCCAGCGGTAGCGATCGCTGAAATGATGCGTCTGCTTCTAGATGAGCACCAGATGGATTGGAACACAGCATGGCGCATCACCCAGCGCATCTTTGCCTACACTAACCACACCCTACTCCCCGAAGCTCTGGAGAAGTGGTCAGTAAGCTTATTTGGCAGTCTGCTCCCGCGCCTGTTGGAAATCATCTATGAAATCAATCATCGCTTTCTTTCTGATGTCGCCACTTGGTATCCTGAAGACCACGATTTGATTGGCAGAGTATCCCTGATTGAGGAAGGTGAAGATAAGAAGGTCCGCATGGCATACCTAGCGACAGTGGGCAGTCATTCAGTCAATGGGGTAGCAGCTCTGCACACAGAATTACTCAAGAGTGATGTCCTGAGGGACTTCTATAAACTCTTCCCCAATCGCTTCAACAACAAGACCAACGGAGTTACCCCTCGCCGTTGGCTACTATTGAGTAATCCCCTGCTCTCCAAATTGATTATTGAGAGAATCGGCAAGGGTTGGTTGAATGAACTCACCCAATTAAAGCAGTTGGAACAATTTGTGGATGATCCCGAGTTTCGGCAGGCATGGCAGAGGATCAAGCGGGCTAACAAGGAAAAACTGGCAGATCGCATCTACAAGACTACTGGGTTGGAAGTGAATGTGGATTCCATGTTTGATATTCAAGTCAAACGCATCCATGAGTACAAGCGACAACATTTAGCAGTTCTCCACATTGTCACTCTCTACAATCGCATCAAGCACAATCCCAGCATAGAAGTTCTACCCCGCACTTTCATCTTTGGCGGTAAAGCTGCACCGGGTTACTTCATGGCAAAATTAATGATTAAATTGATCAATTCCGTCGGAGCAGTAGTGAACAGTGATCCTGATGTGCGCGATCGCTTGAAGGTAGTATTTATTCCCAATTTCAGTGCTTCCTTGGGTCAAATTATCTATCCTGCCGCTGACCTCTCGGAACAAATTTCCACTGCTGGCAAGGAAGCTTCAGGTACAGGGAATATGAAGTTCGCTATGAATGGTGCACTCACGATCGGCACACTGGATGGAGCAAATATTGAGATTCGGGAAGAGGTGGGAGCAGAAAACTTCTTCTTGTTCGGGCTGACCACCCCAGAGGTTCAGCATCTCAAAGCCAATGACTACAAACCCTATCAGTACTATGAAGCCAACCCAGAACTAAAGGAAGTGATCGATCGGATTGCCCACGGGTACTTCTCCCACGGGGATGCTGATTTCTTCCGTCCCCTGGTGGATTCTCTGCTCTATCGAGATGAATACATGCTCTTGGCAGATTATCAATCCTACATTGACTGTCAAACTGAAGTGAGCAAAGCCTACTCGGATCAGGAGTCATGGACTAAGAAATCCATCCTCAATACTGCGCGCACTGGTAAGTTCTCCAGCGATCGCACGATTCGGGAATACTGCCAAGACATCTGGCATGTGAAGTCCGTACCTGTACCCAGTGTGACCTACGAGCAAGGTAAAGTGAATCTCTATCTCTAAAATTCCCAAGGCAGGGCAATATCTGTCCTGCCTTTATTCACTTGTCGAGACAAAAGAATTATTCAATCCCCCTTGCCCTTGATAGGAAAGGCTAAATCTTCTGCGCAAATGTTAGCAACTCAAAGACCAGAATTGCTAAATATTTTTTCTCCCCTCACCCTTGATAGAGAGGGACTAGGGATGTATATAAAAACTAAGAAATTGTGTAAAATTTCTGTTGTTCAGGAACTGCGCTGAAGTTCCAAAGAACTCAGACCAGATTCTCAGTTGAGGGAATTATGGATACTTAGAGTTCCAACTATAGGCAGTTGGACAGAGCAGTTAGTGGTATCTGGGGTATAGAGATTGGCTGTTGTGGCACAAATACAGGGATTAGTTTCAGAGTGTGCAAAGAGCAATGAAGTATTGCGGAGTGGTTGGTATTGTGCACTTAGTCATTAACGAACAGGGGATATATTTCTGAGAAGTTATGCAAGCAACTTGTGGATAAAGGTGTGCAATGGAAGATAAATTACGGTTAAAGAAACGGCGTTTATGACCAACTAAAGAGTAAGTATGTGTTGAGCATAATCGCCATCGCAAGATGGCTAACCTTATGGTCAATCTTGTCTACAGCTATCAACCATTGATTACTACTTGTAGTCTCTCTATTCTATTTAGTTTTAGTTCATCGGACTTAGGTCTAGAAAGGGTATTTGCTAGCAATGGGCATCCGCCAACCTGAACCAAAGGCGCGATCGCTAATTTTTAGAACAGGCGGGGCTTGACGGCGTTTGAACTCAGCGATTTTGAGCAGTTTCAAGACTTGGTGAACAGTGTGGGAATCGTGTCCACTGGCAATGATCTGCTGGGGGGAGCGATGGTGGGTAATTCGCTGTTCTAGGATGTCATCCACAATCTCATAGGGAGGCAGTGAGTCCTGATCCTTTTGCTGGGGGCGCAGTTCCGCACTGGGAGCTTTTTCTAAAATATGCTGGGGAATGGGATTGCCATGTTCTTGATTAATCCAGTGGCACAGACGATAGACAAGGGTTTTGGGTACATCGCCAATTACGGCTAAACCACCATTCATGTCCCCATACAAGGTGCAGTAGCCCACCGCTAATTCCGATTTGTTGCCAGTAGATAGTAATAAATGTCCCAGCTTATTAGAAATTGCCATCAAGAGTGTGCCACGGATGCGGGATTGGATATTTTCTTCGGTGACATCGGCGGCTCTGCCCTGAAATAGTTTCTGCAAACTTTGGTCAAAGGCAGTCATGATCGGCGCAATCGGAATAATTTCTGTGTGGATACCGAGATTGCGCGCCAAGGCAAGGGCATCAGCTACAGAATGCTCAGAACTGTAAGGAGAAGGCATCAGTACCCCCAACACCTGCTCCTGCCCAAGGGCAAAGGTGGCGATCGTCGCCACTAAAGCAGAGTCTATGCCCCCACTCAAACCGATCACTACTTTGTGAAATCCACATTTGCGGACATAGTCCTGCACCCCTAACACCAATGCCGAGAAAACTTGGGCTGTAGGGCTGGGCAGAGGCAAGATATTGGTAGTTTTTACTGAAAAATCCTTGGTGTGGGGTGCAAACTGCCAAATGGCTTGGGCAGGAGTGAAACTAGGTAGGTTGGCTACTAAATTGCCGTGGCGATCGTAAGCCATACTGCCCCCATCAAAGATGAGATCATCGTTGCCCCCCACCTGATTGACATAAAGTAAAGGCAGTTGATAGGTTTTGGCAGTATATGCCAACATCTGCTGACGCAGTTGGGGTTTACCTATGGCGAAGGGGGAAGCAGACACATTCACCAGTAAGTCGATCCCCTTGGCGACCAGTTCGGCTACAGGATTAGCTGCGTAGTGCACTTTGCCCCCAAATTGGTTCTCATTCCAAATATCTTCACAAATTGTTACACCGATGCGCACACCTTTCAAGGTCAAGTAGTGGCTCTGGGTACTGGGGGCAAAGTAGCGGTCTTCATCAAACACATCGTAGGTGGGCAGAAGTCTTTTGTGAAATACTTGGGCAACTTGACCATCCTTAAGTAAGGCAGTGCTATTGAAAATGGGTTTACCCCCTGTGGTGGCAACATCTGGGTTGGGAGTAGCTGTTCCCACTAACATCGGTAATTGGGGATGTTTCTCAGCTAGTTGGTGCAGGTGGTGCTGGAGACTGTCAAGAAAATGCTGATCCAGCAGGAGATCGCGGGGCGGATAACCACAGAGGGACAACTCAGGGGTGATCAATAAATCTGCCCCTTGACTCTGTGCCCACTGGACAGCTTGGCTGATTAACTGGCTGTTGCCTGCTAGATCGCCCACAATGGGGTTGAGTTGGGCAATAGCAATGTGGAGCATAGGGATATTTGTAAACTGTATGATTAGTTTATTCTAGCTTTTTGGTGGAAAACACTAAATTGCTCCCAGTGCCCCCGCCAGTAAAAATATCATTCCTGTAACAATTGCTGGATGAACAATATGGCGCCAAAAGTTGGGGATCGGGGTGGGCAGACGACTACTCAGCAAACCATTAGCTAAAAGCAGAACCACTAGCCACAGCAACCAGAGTTTCAGATTGAAGAGATTAAGCAATAACCACAGCCCGCTATTGACTAAGAAAAATAAAATAAATCCCCCTAGCCAAGTTTTAGGACTGGGCATTTGCTGAGCAGGGGACAGCCAAACTAGTCCCGCCCAGGTGAGGCTGGCTAGGATACCACTGACTAGGGCTTCCATACTAGCGGGGTACAACTACCGCAGGTACGCCATATCTACGCCACTCTTCCGCTTTTTGGTTAGCAGTGGCGGCATCGGGGTACGCACCTAGTTGGATTTTGCCATCGCTGGGGCGTTCAATGGGTTGCACGATCGAACTCACATAGTCTTTGTAGATGGGATCGGTAACTACTGCAAAATTGTCACCTGTATCTGCAGGCGGCGGCACAGTTATAACTGCGGTCGGGACTGGATTGGGGGTAGGACTCTGGGGATCAATATAGACAAATTCGGGGGTGGGACTAGGAGTGGCAACTGTAGCTGTAGGTGTAGGCGTGGGTGTAACTGTTGTGGTGGGGGTAGGTCTGGGTGCAACTGCTGTGGTGGGGGCAGGGATGGGGACCGCCACGATCGTGGGCGGGGGGGTGGGAACGGCAGGGCGGGTCGGCGTAGGTGTAACTGGTGGTCTAGTGAAGGGGGGATCGCTCGGCATCAGGTCCCGATCCACAACTGGCTGAGTGGTAGGCACTACTTCCGTCTGGGGAGCAGGGGCGGGGGTGGGGTCAGGTTCAGGTCGTCTGCGCCAGATATTGAACGGATCAAATAAGAGCAGGGCAACTGCCACACTGGAACAAGAGATCACAGCGATCGCCACTAGACCTGCTATGCCAATAGAAAAATCTTCTTCTGTGTCCATATCTGCCTTCTCCTCTACTGATTCTGGGGGGGAGCTAACTTCTAGCTGGGTGGGAATAGATTCTACAGGGGTTTGCAGTTTTTGTTGATAGTCTTCAGCCCATTGTTGTAAATCCGCTTCACTGAAATCTGTAGTCTCTGGGGTCGTAATGTCATTTGCTGTTGTTCTGACGATCGCTGCACTCAAGTCCACCTCATGGACTGTTGGTTCTGGGGCAGGGGCGATCGGTTCTGGTGGGGCTTTTTTCGGGGGACGGGGTAAAACTGTTCTGCCTGTGTCACACCAGTGGCGGTATCGTTCTAGTTCCGCATGCAAAGTTACATCCAACCCATCGAGGGCGGCTTGCAAAACAGGCGACTTAGCAATTTCAGGTAGTTGCGGATCCATCAGAGTTTGCATGACTTGCCCTACATTGCCAAATAGATGGTGCGGATATCATCGGGCAGATTCTCTGCCAACTGTTGATAGGCTTTCCCTAATTTTTCCATAACTTCTTCCGCCGAAAAAGTCTCCCCTTCAGCCTGCAAGTAAGCGGCAATGCGCATGGGACTCCAGCGGAAAGTCTGGGACAACAGCAAAATCAGGCGCAAATCCCCTGCCAGAAAATTCAACGCCTGATGCAAATAGCACCAAAACACAGGCGAAGTCTGATGTAGAGAATACTGGATTTCTTCTACACTAGGCAATTGCAGACGATTGATCGTAACCCCTGTGATATTCACTAGCCAGGCCTGCAAGGTCATCTCCCCCAACACTTGAGGAATGTCCATCTGCCTCAGTTCATGGTAAATGGCTTCCCAAGTTTTGACAAATAAGTAGTCGGCCTGTACAGGAGACTTGGTAGCGGCATGGGCAAGGGCATAGACGATCGAGGCATAGCGACAAAAGATTGCCACAAAATACTTACCTTCTTCAGGGTAATGTTGAAACAACTCCACCAGTTCCCGATCGCTTTTTTGGGCGAGGGGCTTCACTAAGGGATGGTTGTTTTCAGGCAGTGGCGGCAGCGGCAAAGCTTATCTCCCAGGAAACACTATGGGCAATAGTACCAGCATTTCTAGGGAACGCAATAGTCGCCCCCCTGTAAATTGCGTACAATTCTACCCCAACCCCGCAATTCTGTTTTATATCTTTGGGAGACGGGATCGTCCCCTGTGAGACTGCTGATGGCGATCCCATTGTGTCCCCAGTCCTTCCCTGAACTGTGGATATATTCCCCATCCCCCAGATAAAAGCCTACATGGGTAGCCCGTTCCCTGCCGAAAAAAATTAAATCCCCCAACTGGGCAGATTCAGGCGCAACAGTTACAGCAAAAGCCTCCTGTTGATAGGCATCTCTGGGAATCCACACCCCCACCGCGGCAAATGCCCACTGCATCAATCCCGAACAGTCATAATGAGGGGGTACAGTCCCGCCCCACAGGTATGCGTGCGGTTGTGCCTGTGCCCGTTGAATATGTTGCAAAACTTGGGGCAATCTTGCCTGAATCGTGGCAGCATCTAGCAGAGTCATTTGATAGTTGCCCGCCCCCACAGCTTGTAAATACCGCCATTCCCCTGACTTGATCCAACCCCTGTAGCCATCTTCCCACAACTGCACCAAACTAGCCTGTCCCGTTGCCATCGTAGAAATGGGCAGTAAATAACGCCCCTCTGCCATCTGAGTAGCCAGGCGATCGCACTGGGGACTGTCAAACAGGTCTATATTTTTGAGGGCTTTGTACATGAGAGTACCAGAGCTAACCACAAAAGTATAGCCCACAGCAAGTTAGATTGAGGGTGTTTTGGGATAGGATGGCCCTACGGAATACTGTTGAGACAGATTTTTCTCTCCTCCCTTTGAGGGGTAGTCCCAGAAATTCTGCAAGAACTCTAAAGTCTTTGATTGTCATGGGGATAACTAGTCTTGAAACTTAGCCACTGCTGCCGCTAGTGTTCTGAGAACTTGCGCAGTAGTCTCAAAGCTAATGCAACTATCGGTAATACTCTGTCCATACACCAATTTCTCTTTGGGTTGGGGAAAGGGTTGTTTACCTTCTACTAGGTGGCTTTCTAGCATCACGCCAGCGATCCCCGCTGTGCCCCATATTTTTTGATCTAAAATCTGCTCGGTAAGATCGGCTATGACTTTAGGTTGGTTGCGATAATCCTGTCTGCTGTTATCATGGCTGCAGTCCACCATGACCCGATCGTTTAGTTGTTTTGCTCGCAATTTTTCCCTTACCTGTTGGATGTGGGTACGATCGTAGTTGGGTTGTTTTTTACCGCCCCGCAAAACGAGATGCCCGTCGGGGTTGCCTGTGGTAGTAACGATACTGGCGATCCCGTCATAGTTAATGCCCAGAAAGTGGTGGGTTTGTTGAGCGGCGATCATGGCATTCATAGCTATATCAATGTTGCCATCGGTGCCATTCTTAAAGCCTACGGGCATAGATAGCCCTGAAGCCATTTCCCTGTGGGTCTGGCTTTCGGTAGTTCTTGCCCCGATCGCTGTCCATGCAATCAGGTCAGCCAGATATTGGGGGATAATGGGATCAAGCAGCTCCGTAGCCGCCGGCAGTCCCCAACTGGCTAGGTCAATCAACAAATGCCTTGCCCAACGGATGCCTGTGTTGATATCAAAACTCCCGTCTAGGTAGGGGTCGTTAATCAAACCTTTCCAGCCGACGGTAGTGCGTGGTTTCTCAAAATAGACCCGCATGATGATTTCTAGGTGTGGATGGAGTTCTTGGCGCAGTTGTACTAGTTTTTGGGCATATTCCCGCGCCGCCATAACATCGTGAATAGAGCAAGGCCCAACTACTACCAACAATGCCTGCTCTTCACCCCAGATAATTCGTCTAATTCTGTCTCTGGCTTGGGAGACCACCTCTGCTACCCCTAAAGTTACGGGATATTCCTGTTTGACCTGGGCGGGGGGGGAGAGGGGACGGGTCTCAACTACATGGAGATCACTAGTCTGGGGAACATGTAAGGAACTGTACATAGACACTTTAGTTGGCTGTAGCTTGCATGATAACCCAAATTGAACCTTGGTTAAGTTTATACTGTCTTAAAAATTAATCGAGTGGGACAGCCCCATGTCTATTAGTGGTTTAGCGATCCGTCGCCACATTGGCACACTCATGCTCACGATCGCAGTAGTGGTGCTGGGTGTATTTTATGTCACCCGCCTCCAGGTGGATTTATTACCTGCCATTACTTATCCACGCATAGCTGTACAGTTGGATGCCCCTGGGGTTTCACCAGAAGTAGCTATCAATGAAATCACCCGTCCTTTAGAAGAAACCCTATCTTCTACAGAAGGGGTAAACCAAATTTTTTCCCGCACCAGAGAGGGCAGGGTGCGGGTAGATTTATTTTTTCCCACAGGCAAGGATATTGATCAGGCATTGAATGATGTAACGGCTAGTTTCAATCGGGGACGATCGCGCCTGCCAGACAATATTGAGAATATTCGCATCTTCAAATTTGACCCTTCTCAGTTACCAGTATATGAGTTTGGTTTGACTTCCACTGAATTGAGTTTGGCAGAATTGCGAACCTTTGCCGATGAAGAATTAGCTAGAGAGTTAGGGTTAGTGGCAGGGGTAGCGGCAGTGGATGTTACTGGTGGAGTGAGGGAAGAAGTGGCTGTCAATCTGAATCTGAATAGAATGCAGGCACTGGGAATTAGTACTAATGAAGTATTGAATGCCTTGAGAAATCGCAACCAAGATGTAGCAGGGGGCAGAATCAGAGGCGGTTTGAGTGAGCCTTTGACCAGAACCATAGGACAGTTTAGAAATGCCCAAGAAATCGCAGATTTATCTTTCCTAGTGGCAGGTAGAAGAATCTATCTGCGGGAGATAGCAGAAGTGATAGATGGTACGGAAGAACAACGGGTATTTGCCTATCTCAATGGTCAGCCTGCGGTCAAGGTTTCGGTACAAAAACAGACTGAGGCTAACACTATTGAGGTGGTGGATGGAGTGAAGAAAAAAATAACGGCGCTGCGTCAAGCAGGTATTATTCCCAGTTCTGCCCAATTGCTCCCCACTTTGGATGATTCTATTCTTATTCGCAATGCGATCGCCAATGTAACGGCTTCAGGCATATTTGGGGCAACCTTGGCGGCTATATCTGTGCTGCTGTTTTTGAGTTCCCTAAGGCAAACCTTTGTGATTGTGCTGGCGATTGTCCTCTCTACTTTTACAGCTGTGATCGCTATGGGTTTTACAGGACTGTCCCTAAATCTATTCAGCTTGGGTGGGCTAGCGCTGGGGGTGGGGATCGTGGTGGATAACTCCATTGTGATGATGGAACAGATTGTTACTCACCAGAACAAGGATGCCTCACCTGAAGAGTTCGTTGCACAAACGGTACAGAGTAGTAGTCAAGTGGAATCAGCTTTGATTGCTTCTACTAGCACTAACTTAGTAGCAGTAGTGCCTTTTCTCTTGATTGGGGGCTTTGTTTCTCTGATCTTCAATGAACTAATTCTCACTATTTCCTATGCGGTGGCGGCTTCCATCCTAGTGGCGATCACTGTAGTCCCTGCCCTCTGTTCCCGGTTGTTGGCCATTCCTTTTACCAGTGGTTTGAGCAGGTGGTGGCTGTTTCGCAGCTTTAACGATCACTTCCAGAGAGGGACAATTCTCTATGGACAAATGCTGAGTTGGGCATTGGGAAGGAAAGTTCTGATTGTCGGGGTGGTTTTCCTCTTCCTAGGTGGCAGTAGCCTATGGATGGTAGGACAGATTTCCCAAGAGATTCTGCCTAGAACGAATACGGGACAAGTGAATGTGATCGCTCAATTTCCAGCAGGGACTACCCTCGCCTACAATCAGCGGGTGATGGATTTAGTGCAAGAGCTGGTCCAAAAACAGCCTGAAACTGAGTATGCCTTTGCAACAGTGGGCGGGACAGCTTTTGCCAATAACATTACAGCTAATCCCCTGCGCAGTTCCCTCACCATTACCCTCAAAGCCAATGGGGATGCAGGTGTTTATGCCCGTAAATTGAGTAGAGAATTGAACAAATTGAACTTGCCGGGAGTGCGTCTGCGGGCTAATCCTGAACAGGTGCGGGGCTTGATTGTGAACAATACGCCTGTACCCCGCACTGATATTACTGTCCTGTTGGCAGGAGAGAATCCTGAAGCCCTCAATCGCGCTGGCAGAGAAGTATTGAGTGCCTTGGAAGAGGGAGTCAAAGGAGCCAATTTCCGTCCTGATACCGATCCCTCCGAACCAGAACTACAAATTGTACCCGACTGGGATCGCCTAGAGAATCTGGGCTTAACCACTGTGCAAATTGGACAGACAATTCAAACCGCTGTGCAAGGGTCAGTGCCGACCCAATTACAGCGGGGTTCACGCTTGGTCAATGTGCGGGTGCAGTTGCCCCCTAGGGATCGCCTCTCTCCTGCTCAAGTTGCTCAATTGCCCCTGTTTATGCAGAATAGCCAAGGTTTGCCCAGATTGATTAGAGTAGCTGATGTGGCAGAAGTAAGAGAGGGACTTGCTCCAGCTGAAATTCAGCGACTCAATCAGAGACAGGTTTACATGATTTTGGGGAATCTGAATCCGGGAGCGAGTTTAAGTGATGCGATCGCCCAAACTAATCAAGTCCTCTCCCAGATTACTCTGCCCCCGGGGGTGCAAATTCTGCCCAGTGGTGAAGCGGAATCGAATCGCCAATTGCAGAATTCCTTGATTGTCTTGGGATCGTTGGCAGTGTTCATGGTCTTTTTGGTGATGGCGGTGCAATACAACTCCCTAGTTGATCCCCTAGTGATCATGTTCACTGTACCCCTAGCTCTAGCAGGCGGGATTGCTGGTTTGTATATCACCCGCACTGCTTTCAGTATTCCTGTGGTGGCTGGGGCAGTGCTCCTAGTGGGGATTGTGGTGAATAATGGGATTGTTATGATTGAAGTCGCTAACCAGATCAGAATTGAAGAACAAATGCCGCGCCGCCTGGCTATTCTCAAAGCCGCTCCCCTCAGATTAAGAGCAATTCTGATGACCACAATTACTACTGTATTAGGTTCATTCCCTTTAGCTCTGGGAGCAGGTAGGGGTTCAGAATTTCTCCAACCCCTAGGTATAGTTATATTTTCAGGTTTATCCCTTGCTACTCTCCTCACTCTATTTATCATTCCATGTATGTATGTTTTAGTGCATGAAGCGATCGGCTGGTTGGGAGCACTGGGAAGAAACAAACAGCCACAAATGGTCCCTCTGAATCCCTTGGAAGAACTGCCAACCAATGAAGGGAAAGTATAAGTCTGAACTACAGTGATAATCACTGAGCTATTTAAAAAAATAATCTAGCTTCCTTTCTCCCAGAAAACCCTGTGAGTTTGGGTTACTTACATTTACGCAAGCGGTCTATAGTTGCTTTCATAACCATCACAAATCCCCTGCAGGGACTAGGGAACAGCCAATGGAGATTCCTAGTCCTTTTTTGGTAGAGTATTCTTAATATTTCCTACTTTCGCCAGTTGCTTATGTGGAAATTTGCTAGGCTGAGGGTTTTTCTAGTCCTCTTTTGCATCTCTCTGACCGTTACGGTGTATGCTTTGCCCACTGTAGCTTTTGATTTTGGGGAATTTTTGCGTCGTTCTTTACCCACAGCGATCGAGGTTCTGCAACTTTATTCTGTTTCCGATCGGGATGAAGTGCTCCTTGCCCAAGCCATCGATCGCAAACTAAAGCGGGGGGAAGTGCGCATCAGCAATAATCGGCGTGCACAAGAGCTAGTCAATGAATTGGGACACTTTTTAGCAAAGCACAGCGATCGCCCTGATATTCCCTACACTTTTCAGGTGGTAGAAGACCGCAATGTGAATGCTTTTGCAACGATGGGCGGTTTTGTTTACATCAATACGGGCACGATCGCCGCTGCTGACAACATAGCCCAACTAGCAGGGGTGATTGCTCATGAAATTGGGCATATTGCTGGTAAACATTCCCTAGAGCAAATTCGCCAAATTGCGATCGCCCGTGGGTTGGCGACAGTAGCAGGTATCCAAGATGAACAGTTGGTGAACATGGGTATTGAATTAGTCCTACGCTTGCCCCGCAGTCGGGACAATGAATTTGATGCCGATCGGCGGGCGGTACTGAACTTGGCCAGGGCAGGCATTGCGCCCCAAGGCATAGTGGGCTTTATGCAAAAGTTGGAGCGCATTGATGATGGCAGAATCCCTGTATTTTTGCGCACCCATCCCCCCACGGGGGAACGCATCCAAGCCCTCAACCAAGTTATCCGCGACAATAATCTCTCCGGGACAGGCGGACTGAACGATCGGGAGTACCAACAGGCGTGGCGGGGCTTGTAGTCGGCAGTAATTCTCTTAATTGTTCTACGGTAAATATCTGACGGGGACAGAGTCTAATCCCTGCATGGTGGAGAGCTTGGGCTGTCCAACTGTTGCAGTTGAACCAGAGGGAATAGGCGGGTACTCACCCCATAGTGCCCCTGCCCCAGTACCCCCTGGCGATGGAAACTACTGGCAATAAAATTGCGCAGGCGGATCAACCCTTCCTGATCTACACATACCACTTGGTAGGGGCGGGGCGGCAAATAGACAGGATAGGGGCGGTCATCACTCAATTGATAGGCAGGAGGCGGACAATCCAGAAAATACCAGCCCACCGCCGCCAGCAAACCCAAGACCAAGCCCCCTAACAATTTTCATAAACTCCCAGACCCTCAAGGGAGAGGGGAGAAACCCCTGGGATCCCTCCACAATGAGCCTAAAATTAGCGACTTGAAACTATCTGGTAAATTAACTAATTTCTAACACTAAGTTGGGCATCAATCGCTGTAAATTTTTCAAGGATTTGCCCTGCCAAGGGATTGCCTCTGAACCTTTAATTGTCAGTTTTACCCCGGGCTTTTGCCGAGCTTTGATCACAAATTTGGATAGCATATTGATCCCTGAACTATTCAGAAAATCTAATTCGGTGAGATTGATTATCAAATCCACTGGGGGATTGGCAATGCCTGCTTCCATGAGGGAAGCGATCGGGGCATATTCTTCTGTACCCCCCAGCCTCAGTGAGCCTTTGCAATTGATTTGATTGGCCTCTGGTTCATACCAAACTTGATAGTCTTCTCCTTTGACTTCCAGCATTGGCGCTTCACTCATAATTCACACCTTTATCCTAGTACGACACCTGTACCATTGTCGATACTAGATAGTCCTCAGGGTAATCTGGTAAAGATTCAAATTTCCAGCCTAGCTCGGCATGGTAGTCATTGATCATGGTTAAATAACCCAGGCCAGACTGACTCATGTCATCACGTTCTGCATTGCCTTCTAACTTCTGCATATACATTTCATAGGGGTCATTTGCCAATAGGGCTTTGATGTAGCTCTGAAACCTGGGTTTATGGGCACTGGCCACAGGATTACTGACCACAAAAATAAATTTGTCGGCAAACAAATGTAGCCCTAAACTAATTGGTCGCTTTGCTTTTTCATTACTGTATTTCATGGCGTTTTCTAATAGCTCATTGGCAATGTAACCAACTGTATTTTTAATTTCTGCCAATTTGCTACTGGATTCGCCCGGGAAAAAAGTGGTAACATAATCCGCTAGGAAGTCTGCAGATAGACCATTCTTGCGCCACCTTTGTTTGATGGGGAGTGAGCTTGCCGAAAAGCCTAGAACTAAGAATTCTGTATTGTCATGGAGTTCCTCTAGGAAATTACCAAAAATCTCTGCCATATCAGTCCTTAAGAGCCGCTTGGGGTTGGGGACTGAGGGCTTGGCGCAGGCTCTTGACTACCGCTACCATTTCTAGTTCTGTAGCTAAACGGTTCACGGCACTGCCCACCCCGACACCCACTGCCCCTACAGCGATCGCTAGGGGGGCGGTTACACTGCTCAGACCGGAGGCACAAATGACGGGGAGCGCCACTGCCCGACTGATGGTATAAGCGGCAGAGAGAGTGGGGATTGCTTTTTCCAGTAAGCCCTGAATACCACTGTGTTGAGGCTGACTACTGGTGCCCCCTTCAGTTTGGATCATGTCTGCCCCTGCCTGTTGCAGTTGTTCAGCCAGTTGGGCTTGTTGGTTGAGGGGGAGATAGTGGGGCACAGTTACCGTGAGGCAAATTTCAGGAAATAATTGGCGGGTTTGCTGGGTCATGTCCAAAATTTCCGCAGGTGTGAACTGCCTACCCTGAGCATAGAAAGCATCGTAGTTGCCGATCTCTAGTAAATCTGCGCCTGCTTGGACAGCGGGGATAAATTGGGCAGGCTCAACGGCAGAAACACAGATAGGCAGAGGTGTTAAGGACTTGGCTAACTTGACTAGTTCAGCACTACAGGCAATATCGATGTAATCTGCACCGCCTCCATCTGCCGATCGCACCACTTTGCTGACCAGTTGGAGATCGAAGTTAGCAATACCACTGATAATTTTGAGCAGTTGTCGCTGATGCAGATGGTGCAAAAAGTGTGAAGGAAGATAGGAAATAGCCATACCTAGTATTTACCCTAAACAGCTCTATTTTAGAGGATAGGGTGTAGAGGCGCAAACATAAATAAATACTTAAATCTAACTGGGGTGTTTGGGTAAAATTTGTGGTACTGTAATAGTCCCTTGCTGAATTTTCAGCCGTTATGTCCACAAGGAATAGTTTATGAAACGACCCTACGAAACAATGTATATTATGCGTCCCGATCTAGCGGATCAGGATGCGGATGCCACCATCAACAAGTATCAAGCATTTTTGACGGAGCGGGGTGCAGACAAATTGACCATCAAACATCTGGGCAAGCGTCGCCTCGCTTATGAGATCAAAAAGCACAAGGAAGGCATCTATATCCAGATGAACTACATGGCTGATCCCCAAGTGATCGCTGAGTTGGAGCGATCGATGCGCATCAGTGATGAGGTGATTCGCTTCCTCACCCTGCGCTTGGAAGATGAAATCGAGACTATCCCGATCGAGCCACCTACTGAAGACTCAGCCGAGGTGGCATAGGACCGCTTCCACCAGGTAGGCTGTCCACTGTTGGGCAAGGTCATGGGTCTGGGCTTCCACCATCACTCTGATCACAGGTTCAGTGCCTGAGGGGCGGATCACAATCCTGCCCCGTTCTCCCAACTGTTGTTCCGCATAGTGAATTTTTTGTAAGAGTGGCTCACACTGTTGCCAGTTGCGCCGCTGGTCGGGGTGAGGGATTTTTACATTGTAGAGCAGTTGGGGAAAGGGGGTAAAACTCTCTGCCAATAGGTGTTCTAACTGGTATTGCTGTACTAGACTGGCGAAGTGGATCCCAGTCATTAAGCCATCCCCACTGATGCTGTAGTGGCGACAGAGGATATGTCCTGATTGTTCACCCCCTAGCATTGCCCCTGTGGCTAACATTTGACTGTGCACATGCTGATCGCCTACGGGGGTGCGGATGAGTTGTCCCCCTTGTTTTTGCCATGCCCGCTCAAAGCCCAAATTTGCCATCACTGTAGTAACGATCGTCCCTTGGGGTAATCGCCCCTGCCCCAGCAATTCCCTGCCCCAGAAATAGAGCATCTCATCCCCATTGATCACCCGTCCCTGTTTGGTTACTGCTAGTACCCGATCGGCATCCCCATCAAAGGCAAATCCTAAATCTGCGCCCAGCTCTGCTACTGCCTTGTGCAAAGGGTCAAGGTGGGTAGAGCCGCACCGAACATTGATGCGATCGCCGTCAGGTTGGTCATGGATCGCAGTTACCTGTGCCCCCAATGCCTGAAAAATTTCCCTGCCCAGACGGGTAGCCGATCCCCATGCCAAATCTAAAACTATGTGTAAATTATCTAGGGGCTGGGGGATCGTTTTGAGCAAGCTGGCTTGGTAGTGCTGGATCAATTCTAGCTGGTGGTTGTCAAGGTCAGGCTCAGGCAGGGGATCAGGTACAGGCACATGTGGGATCAACTCTTCCACTTGAGTCTGCAACTGGTGGGGCAGTTTACTGCCGTCATGCTGGAAAAATTTGATGCCATTATCACTGGGGGGATTGTGGCTAGCAGAGACCATGATCCCGCCATAAATATGGGGATGCACCGCCGTCAAATAGGCAACTGCGGGGGTAGGGCACAGCCCCAACTGCCACACCGACCAGCCCTGAGCCTGCAGTCCAGCCGTAATCTGTTGGCTGAGAACAGGACTAGAACGGCGACTGTCCTGCCCCACTAGGATCACCCCCTGCTGGGGATCGCCCCACACCCTGCCTACGGCTGTACCAATCTGATAAGCTAACTTGGGCGTCAGGAAACTGCCGAACTCACCCCTAATCCCATCCGTACCAAACAACTGCATCCCGATCCCCACACAACTAGTCAGGGATAGTAAAACACAGGGGCGGGCAAAGTGCAATAGAACTTTTGCCCTTGAGGGAGAGAGTACAAGGTTAAAATTGGAGCTATTGGGGATTTTCATCCGATTAAAAACTGTTGCGGCTGAGACTATAGCTTGGCCACAAAGCTGATTTTGACCTCGTAGAGTTGCACAGGGCTGTAATACTGCTTTCATTTGTGCAGGCTGAGTTCTTCTCGTCTGCCGAGAATGCCTTGGGGTCGCCACAGCATCACCAAAACTAGGGTAAGACCGATGAGCATGACTTGAATAGCTTCCACCCTGCCCCCCCCGATCGCAACTTTAATTGCTTCAGGCAAGAACCGTGGCAGGCTGTTGTACAACTGAAAAATGATGGCCCCTAGAATTACACCCAAATTATTACCTGCTCCCCCGATCGCCACGATCATCCATGCCTGAAAGGTAACCTCTGGCTCAAATGACTTGGGGTAGAGGGTCTGCAAATACCACGCATAAAAAGCTCCCGCTATGCCAGCGATCCCTCCCCCTAAGACAAATGCCTGCAATTTGTAAATAAAAACATTTTTGCCGAGGGCGGTGGCTACCTCTTCATCTTCGCGGATGGCTTTCAATACCCTGCCCCATGGGGAATAGCTGAGTTGGTGGACAATCACAAACAGCACCGCCAAAGTACCCCCCAGTAGTCCCAATAAAATCAAGGGGTAGCTATTGGCGGGCACTAGTTCAGCAAAGGGGCGCGGGAAGTTTTGAATGCCAAAATCCCCTCTAGTTAGCCAACCCAAGGGACGATCGTTCTTGATCAACAAGCGCAGGAGTTCAGCCGTGCCGATCGTTACCATCCCCAGATAATCTTCACGCAAACGCAAGGAACTCATACCGATCCCCAGCCCAAGTAACCCTGCCAAGAGTGCCCCCACCACCATCGCAAACAACCACGGCACACCCGCCCCAGTCAGTAATACAGTGGTGTAA
This sequence comes from Pseudanabaenaceae cyanobacterium, assembly GCA_046295715.1. Lineage (GTDB taxonomy): Bacteria > Cyanobacteriota > Cyanobacteriia > Pseudanabaenales > Pseudanabaenaceae > JBKBMU01. The sequence continues at coordinate 54,219 of JBKBMU010000010.1, read as the reverse complement.
GCCCCGATCGTCAGGAACGCCACATGCCCAAAATTCACCAGCCCCGCCATGCCCCATTGCAAGTTCAAGCCAATGCTAAATAGTGCCAGCGTCCCTGACAGCACTGCCAGCGTAATGCTATAGTCCAGAATGCCTTGCCAATTCATCGGTCTAGTTCAAACGGGCTTGGCGCAGTTCCTCTAAGAGCGTGCGGATCGCCTCTTGATTAGCTTTAGCCAGTGCCGCCGCTGAATCCACTGTGCGGGCTAATTGGCGGGTTGATTCCACCGAATCGCGCAAAGAACGGGACAGTTCTGTAATGGCCGCCGCCTGTTCACTCAGCACTGTAACAAATTGTTGCAGACTTTCCTGCTGGCGGGTCGCAATACTCAGCAACCTCTCTAGGCTCTGGGCTTGGCTGAGGGAAATGGATTTCAAGTCCTGCATACCTTCTAGCAATTTTTCGGTAGCCACCACTAAACGGGCGATCGCCAGTTGATAGACTTCAGGGGGTTCATTAACCATGCTTACTGTTAAATCAAGTGTCTTCAGTTTACCATACTTATCTGATATATCCCCTACGGCGCAGGTGTGCTCTAAGGGCAGTGGGAAAATCCCGATACCGACCAATCCTTTTCCCTGTATTGTCATAGATGTCCAAGCCGTCCTCACTGGTGCGATCGTAGCGTTCCAGCATGAGCCGCCATCCTGACTCAAATTCTCCTAGGAGGGCTTTCTGCGCCACATAGCCCGCCAATATGCCATTGATCTCAGTAATACCTTGGGCGCGCATTTCCTCTAGTGTCCTGAACATCCGATTCAACTCTGACCTCAAGAAAGGGGTATAATTCCGCGTAGTGTCCACTAACTGCCCATTGCGGAAGGAAAAAATCATAGAGGGCGGGAACGAACCTGCATAGGAACTGAAAGCATAGTAGAAACTCTGATCCCGCGAAATTAACTCCACTGTGCCATCCCCATCAAGGTCTTGAAAGCCCAGTCCCGCCCCATCCACTGGCCCAAAATTAAGCTTGCGGAAGCGATCGCCCCGCCAAGTATAGATGAGAGTAGTAGTACAGCAGTGCGCCCCGCCACTGAAGGTTTCTATAATCACTTCCGCATTGCCATCCCGATCCAAGTCCAGCAGACGCAGCCGCCCAAAAACCAAGGTGTTAGCTTGATCCCGCAAGGCTAGTTGATTGTTATAGAAAATTTGATAGGAGAGGTTTTTGCGCTCCAAGTCTGCTTCTGTGCGACCCCTAATCGGCTCGTATCTCACTTCCACTCGCACTGCACCAGCCCGTAACGCAGAATTTACAGGCTTATCGGCAAATTCCAAAAAAATAGTGGCATCAGAAGCAGTAGCGATCAGAACAGCAAGGAAAGTGGACAGGAGTGTAAACATAAGCGCACACTATTTCTAGTGATTTTAAAACGAAACTAGGGAATAGAACTTGCACAATTCTAACAAATATACCTACAAGCTAGGTGATTCAGTGAGTTTAGAAAATAGACCTCCTGTGTAAGTGTTCAAAATTCCCAGTTAGAAAAGCTTCTTAGCTACCGAACAAAAGCAGTAAAGTAGTGGAAGTATTTTCCATAGGAGATACCGAGTAAAGGTGTCAAGTCTTACAGCTTTTTACCACCACCTTACCCCGAACTCGGGTTACAATTCAATGAGAACCGAAACTTTAATCAGAAGAAGATTGCCAACTTTGAGATCGCAGTTTTTCTGGCCCCTTGCTTTTGATAGGAGAGGGGGCATCCTGCCAGAGGTTTATAGTTGCAACTCTGAAAAAAGAACTGAGGGTAGCCTCAGTCCGATCGTGCAAGTACGCAGACAAAGATAGAAATCTTTAGTAGAGAGCTTCTTCTTGGTGAGTGAGCACTTCTAGGTCAGACATGGGGTAAGCCACGCACAACAGGGCATAGCCAGCTTCAATTTGCTCATCATCCAAGAAGGATTGATCCCCTTGATCTACTTCCCCTTTGAGAATTTTACCAGCGCAGGAAGAGCAGGCACCCGCACGGCAGGAATAGGGCAATTCAATGCCTAGGTTTTCTGCCGCATCCAGAATGTACTCATCGCTGGATACTTCAATGGTTTGATCCAGACCTTGTTCTTCGTTAATCAGACGCACTTTGTATTTGGTAGCCATATTTTCCTCTTGAGATACGATAACGGTGATTAACCTAGATACAAATCATAAGTAGAATTGCTTCTGCTTAAGATTGGTTTAGGTATTTAATCGCATCATAGCCCTAATGGTGTGGATCGCAACCCCTAAGTGCAAAATTTTTCCTAGGAGTGATAATTTTTGATTATTTCTATATCCTTAGGACTACTTACCAGTAAAACCTGCTCTGCAAGCCGATCCTGGGAGTTCTGACCCCACTACTTCCTATCAGTTTTACATAACCTAAATTTATATTCAATTGCGATCGCTAATCAGATAAACAGCAGTAATAATACTTACTGCACCGATAGGAAATTTCAATAATCAATGGTCATGGTTTCATATTTGGGGGAGTTGTCTAGCTCTTTGATTTCTTCGGCTTGAAACGGATTTGCCAGATCGGTGAGGGTACTATCCATGTGGGCAAGAGCCTGATCGATTTCTTTGAGGCGGGTAGTAATCTGCTGTTGGCGATCGTGCAGGAGAGCTAGTTCTTGTTGCAGGCGTTCTTTTTCATTTGCCAACTGGTGCATCTGCATATATAGAGCAGAGGGAGTGCGCCGACTGGGCATTGCTCTAAGCTTAGGCTGAATGCGACGGCGTTGGGGCGTAGGGTAACTCATATCATTTAGGAGAGCTAAGTGAGTTGTCAAAAAAGAGTTTCCACAGGACATAGCCAATGGCAATAAACACCCCCAAGGTGATCGCTTGCCACAACAATTGCAAAAAGAAACCAATCACAATAAAGGAAATAATCCCGATCACAACTACCGCCATCACCTTGGATACACCCGTGAGACTATTTACCCAGCGGTAAACCCCTGTCAGGTTAGGGTCAGCACTTCTAAGAGGTGGTTCACTGCCCCTTGTGCTGTGTAATTCCCTCTCTAGCTGGCGGATATGCTCTTGGAAATCATTGGGGTCAGACATGACACACCTCCTATGGCTTAAGCAAACATTTCTACACTAGAAGCAAACACTGGCTCGATGTGAATGGCAATCACCCGCTTTGGGCGCAGGAGGATCATTTCATTCTTGCCACCCAGATTGCGCAAGGGAATCTCCATCATATCCTCATCCCCCGATTTGCGCTCAAACCGATTGGCATACCAGCCCGTCGCTTCCTCGATCGTAGCAAAACGCGTCTGTATCTTGTGTCCACCCTCGAGCATGATGTGAACAATATACTCATCGGGCTTGCGTGGTTCCCTTGCCATAACTGCTCCTCTCCGACTAACAGGTTATTTTACCCCTGCCGTGCCTTAAACTTAGGATTAGTTTTGCAAATTACATAAAGTTTGCCGCGCCGACGCACTACTTTGCAATCTTTGTGGCGGGTCTTGGCGGATTTCAAGGATGCTAGAACTTTCATAGTGGGCTAGTATTTAACAGCGATCTTTAACTATAATTAAAATTCTGGGCGATCGCAATAGGGAAAAAATGATCAAGATGTCAGCAAGTTGATCCCAACCCCGGCCATAACTATTTCTGATGTCAATGATTCAGACTATTTCAACGAGGAGTAGCATACTGGTGGTGACATTCCCCGCTTGGGTTTTGGGGCAGGGGGTTACTTGGTCGATCGCCGCAGGCTAAGAATTACTGCTAGAACCAGCACAGGTAAGCAGACCCCCAGCAGGCTATAGACCCCTTGTTTGTCCGCAGGTAAAGAGCACAAGAGGGGAGACAGTTGGGGGGCGGAAATTTTAATCAACCATGCCACCAGCAGAGAAGGTACAAATACTTTCAACAAAAGGTACAACATTGGGTTTAATTTTTGGGGGGCTGATCGGTAATTTCTTGGGGCACTGGAAACTGCTCGATCGGTTGTCCAGCTAAGGCTCTTTCCATAAATTTCCGCCAAATGGGGGCTACATACACCCCGCCTGTTACCCCGTAAGACATGGGCGCATAGTTATCATTGCCGATCCAGATGGCGGTGGATAGTTGCGGTGTATAGCCAACAAACCACGCATCCCGAAAATCGGAAGTGGTGCCCGTTTTGCCTGCTACAGGTCTGCCCCCACTCAACATGGCTTCTGTACCCGTACCACTGGTAATTACTGTACGCAAAATATCTGTTAACTGGGCAACTGCCACAGGATCCAGAACTAACTCGGGTTTAGGGGAGTTGTCCCACACCACATTGCCGTTGGGATCAGTTACTTTGGCAATCAAGGTAGTCTTGGATTTGTAGCCCCCGCTAGCAAATACGGCATATGCTCCTGCCACTTCCATTGGGGTCATGTCTGCCGCACCTAGGGGTAAAGAAGGTACAGGTTGCATCGGTGTCGTGATCCCCAATTTCCGACAGAGAGCTACTACATTTTCCATACCTACTGCTAAGCCCAAACGGATCGCTGGGATATTGCGGGAGACTGCCATCGCTTGCCTGATGCTCATGCCCCCCGAAAAACTGCCGTCATAGTTGCGGGGCACATACATTTCGTTGCCATCGGGGATCGAGATGGGGCTGTCTTCAATGTAGGAGTCAGGGCCGTACTGTTTGCTCTCAAAGGCGAGGTAATAGACAAAAGGCTTGAAGGATGACCCCAACTGCCGTCGCGCTTGGACAGCCCGATTGAATTGGTTTTTGTTGTAAGGACCCACCCCTCCCACCAAGGCTTTGACATAGCCTGTGCGGGGATCAACCGCAACTAGGGCAATCTGGTCAGCATTTACGCCTTGGTTCTGCAGATCGCGGTGCCCCTCTTCAGCTACTTCTTCAGCAATTCTTTGCAGGCGCAGATCGATCGTGGTCTGGATGCGTAAACCGCCCTGTTGGACTACTTCCTTGCCAAATTTTTCTTCCAGTTCACTGATCACCGCTTGGGTTACATAAGGCACGCGGCTTGGCTCGTAGGAAATGCCCCTTCTGGTGATTTTGATGGGATAATCCTTGGCGGCTTTTACTTCCTCTGGGATTGCCCAGCCCAACTCTAACATGCGATCGAGCACCAAGCCTTGGCGAAATTTAGCAGTCTTGAAATTGTCCACGGGGTTGAAGATGGTGGGGGCTTGAATCACCCCTGCCAACATAGCGGCTTCAGCAAGGTTGAGATCGGCGGCAGATTTGCCAAAGTATTCTTGGGCGGCAGTTTCAGCCCCATTGGTATTTCTGCCCCAAAACACTTGATTTAAGTACAGTTCTAGAATTTCATCTTTGGTAAACACCTGCTCAATGCGCATCGCCAGCACGGCTTCAGCCACCTTGCGGTTCAGGCTTTTTTCGGAAGTGAGAAACAAATTCTTGGCCAACTGCTGGGTCAGAGTGGAGCCGCCCTCTAGGGTAGTGCCCGCATTGAAATTTACAATCAAGGCCCGCACAATGCCACTGGGATCGATCCCCTTATGGTTGTAAAAATAGGCATCCTCGATCGCCAGTACCGCCCGCTTCAAGTGGGGCGACATCCGCTCGAGGGGCACCACCTCACGGTTTACATCCCCATGTACTCGGGCAATCAGTTCTCCATTAATATCATAAATATAAGAAGTTTCCGCAGGCACATAGCCCTTGAGTACACGCACATCAGGCAATTCCCGAAAAGCCAGAGCCAGCCCCAACAGTCCCCCCGCCGTAATTGAGCCACCCAGCATGACTACAGTAAACAGGGTGCCGCCCACAAACTGCACCGTACCGATGAGGAGATTGCCCAGGATGCCCCCAAGCGATCGCTTTTGGTTTAGAGTAGTATTTACTGTCATGATGCGAGCATTCTACAGACAATAACTATTGATGTCCAGTCCTAGTTTTAGTTTACCGAACCAGTGGCGTAGGGGCTTAGTAGAGGTCTTCCCCGACAATGAAACGGAATCTTTAGAAAAAAGATTGGGCGATCGTCCCCTGCGGGTGAAATTGGGCATTGATCCCACCCGTCCCGATCTGCATTTGGGGCACGCCGTAGTCCTGCGGAAATTGCGTCAGTTTCAGGATGCAGGACACAAGGCAGTGTTGATTATCGGTAACTTTACGGCTCAGATTGGCGATCCCACTGGCAAATCTGAAGCTCGTCCCCGTTTGACTCCTGCGGAAGTATCGGAAAATGCCAAGACTTATTTTGAGCAGGCCAAAAAGATATTGGATTTTTCCCCCGATCGCTTAGAAATTCATTACAACCAAGATTGGCTAGGTAAATTCCAGTTAGATCAAGTGGTGAATTTATTAGCCACCATGACTGTAGGGCAGATGTTAGCCAAAGAAGATTTTCACGACCGTTATCAGCAAGGTACGCCCATTTATTTGCATGAATTTTTATATCCACTTCTACAGGGCTATGACTCAGTGCAAATTTCCGCAGATGCGGAACTAGGGGGGAGCGATCAAAAATTTAATATCCTAGTGGGCAGGGATTTACAACTACACATGGGCAAACAAGGACAATTTGGCTTAATTACTAACTTATTGGTGGGCTTAGATGGGCATCAGAAAATGTCGAAATCCCTCGACAATTATGTGGGCTTAAATGATGAACCTCTGCTGATGTATTCCAAATTAGAGAAAGTGCCCGATCACCTAGTAGATAAATATTTTGAGTTACTTACAGATGTGGACTTAGCTACCCTGCCAACCAATCCTAGGGAGAAGCAAAAATTATTAGCCCTGACTATCACTGCCCAATATCACAGTTTTGAATTAGCTAAACAGGCACAGCAGGATGCAGAACAAATTGTTTTAGCGGGCAATACTTCCCAACTAGGGAATATTCCTACATTTTCTGTGAGTGGAATTACTTTTCCAACACCTTTATTTTATCTACTTAAAGTCAGTGGTCTATGTAAAAGCAACAGTGAAGCCCAGAGTCAAATTACTAATGGGGCAGTGCGCATCGATGGTGAAAAAATTACCGATCCCTACACCAGTTATGCTAGTCCCGATCTACTATACGATCGGGTTTTGCAAGTAGGCAAAAAGAAATTTCTGAAATTAGTGCCGTAGGTACAATATGAGCGATCGCGTCAATTACAGTTTGCCCAGTGGTTTCAACATTGAATTTTTACCCGGTGAGAAACGCCTTGAACAAAAGGTTATTATCACTTTACAAACAATCTTTGAAAAATATGGTTTTACTCCCATTGAAACCCCCGCCGTGGAGCGATTAGAAGTATTACAAGCCAAAGGCAATCAAGGGGATAACATTCTCTATAGTATTGCGCCATTGACCAAAGAAACTGATCATGAAATAGAAGAATCCCGCGCCCTCAAGTTTGATCAAACTGTTCCCCTTGCCGCATATATTGCCCGCCATTTACACGAGATTACTTTTCCCTTTGCCCGCTACCAAATGGACATGGTATTTAGGGGGGAGCGTGCCAAAACAGGCAGATATAGACAATTTCGCCAGTGCGATATTGACGTAGTAGGCAGAAAAGAATTGAGCCTGCTTTATGATGCCCAAATTCCTGCAATTATTAATGAAATTTTTACCGAACTAGATATTGGTAAATTTGTAATTAGAATCAACAATCGCAAGATTTTAACAGGTTTCTTTAGGGGTTTAGGGATTAGTCCCGACCAGATTAAAGAATGTATAAAAGTAGTGGACACCCTAGAAAAAGTGGGCACAGATTCAGTAAAACGGCAGTTGTATAACCTAGGAGTTAATGACCCCAAACAGGTAATTAATTTTATTAGTACGCAGGGGGATACTAAAACAGTATTTAGTCAATTAGTTTCCCTGTCAACTGATGATACCTTCCAGCTAGGAATTAAAGAATTAGAGACTGTAACTAAAGCGGTGGGTGATCTAGGCGTACCTAATAGTAATTACACGATCGATCTTAGCATCGCTAGAGGTTTAGATTACTATACGGGTACAGTTTATGAAACTACCCTAGTGGGCTATGAAAGTTTGGGCAGTATTTGTTCAGGCGGTCGCTATGAAGATTTGGTAGGGATGTTTGCAGGCGAAAAATTACCAGGGGTGGGTATTTCCATTGGTCTAACTCGGTTATTAAAGAAACTTTTAGAGATTGGTAAACTCCAACCCCTATCACCCAGCCCTGCCCAAGTGATGATCTTAAATTTACAATCTGATTTAATGCCTATCTACCTAGAATTAGCCCAAAAATTGCGATCCCAAGGCATAAAAGTCTTAACCAACTTTGAAGCGCGCCCCTTTAAAAAACAATTAGAATATGCCAATAAACTCCAGATTCCTTACTGTATTATTATTGGATCAAATGAAAAAGAGCAAGGCATTTGCCGCTTGAAAAATATGCAGACAGGTGCACAAAATGACATTCCTTTACCTGATGTATTACAGTTAGCAGATATGATTAAACACTCCTGCAATTAAGTCCAGAAATGATTACCCAGATAGAACAGCGCACCTACACACCTGCTGAATATCTTGCCTTGGCAGTCTCTAGCGATGTCTGCCATAAGTATCGCAATGACATAATTTTACACCCAACCACAATTGCATTATGTGTAATCTTTGTAATTTGCTTACCTCTAAGCTGACCAAAGGTTGTGGATATCCATCCCCGATGTGATGGTTGTGAGTGGTAAATCAGTTCTTCAAGGGGGCGCAAAGATACTATCACCAATCCTCTTTTGATTGTGGAAGTTCTCCCTGCATCTACTATAAGTTACGATCGCTCCCAGAAATTCCTCTACTATCGTTCCATACCTGCTTTTCAGGAATACCTAATTTGTGGATCAGTACCGATATGCGGTGGAGCGATACTACCGTCTAGGTGAGTATCATTGGGAAATCTATGAATACTTCACTCCTCAGATACAATTCTACTCTCTAGTTGCCCGTGCGAGTTGATTTTGGGCGAAATTTATCAACGAGTGAATTCACTGCACCAGAGGAGATAATATAATCGCTGACCAAAGAAGTGGATACAAGCCCGGCCTTTTAGGGCGGCTTTTTTGTCTTTGAATATAGGAGATTAAGGTTGCTAGTGGTGCACCACTACGCTTGAAGCAAAGTAGCTAGGACTCCAAAGAGACTCTTTCCCGAAGCCTTTTTGTCCATTACCTTGCTTTAGAAACTGAATCAGATATCCCACTCACCCCCAGTCCCTCTCCCATCAAACAAGAGGGAAGAAAGCTCTGCAACTCTTTGAGTCTGTTTTTATAGTATTGGATAGTCCTATAGGATTGTTAGATACTCTGAAACTTTTTGCTGCGGTGGATTCTGTTATAGCACTTTTTGTCAGGTAAAAATTGCTCCCCCTGCAAGGCGTTCGTAGTGGTGCGCCAATTCCAATTTCAGTTTAGGAAAATAATCCAAAGAAGGACTTTTTTTGAGGACTCGCTCCGCTGCTTGCCTTGCCCACTGTAAAACTTCTTGTTTAGCGATCGGGTCGGTAATTAAATCCTCAATCACTAAGCCTGCATGTCCCGATTGTTCTGTGCCTTCATCTCTGCCCTTGCCGCGCATTTCCATATCTCTTTCGGCAATATAGAATCCATCTTGGGATTGCTCCAGAATCTGTAGCCGTTCTATTGCGGTTTCTGAGCGACTGCCACTGATGAGCAAACAATAGGACTGGGCTGAGCCCCGCCCCACCCGTCCCCGCAGTTGGTGCAACTGGGCCAGACCAAATCTTTCGGCATTCTCAATCAACATCACGGAAGCATTGGGCACATCCACCCCCACCTCAACCACTGTCGTTGCCACCAGAATCTGGGTTTTGCCGCTGCGAAATTCTGCGATCGCCTGATCTTTTTCTGTCGGGGTCATCTGTCCGTGGAGTAAACCGATGTGGCAGTAGGGAAATACGCTCTGTTGCAAGTATTCATATTGTTGCATTGCCGCCTTCACATCTTCCATCTTTTCCGATTCATCAATCAAGGAAAAGACAATATATGCCTGCCTGCCCTGCACCACTTCCCTTTTAATGAGTTCATATGCCTGATGGCGCTGGCTGGGTCGGAGGACAACTGTTTTGATGGGCTGACGATTGGGGGGAAGTTCATCAATCACACTCACATCTATTTCCGAATTAGTCAGATACAGGGTGCGGGGAATGGGAGTAGCGGTCATAATGAGCACATGGGGAGAATTGCCCTTCTGCAGCAGTTGCGATCGCTGGACTGTGCCGAAGCGATGTTGTTCATCAATCACTGCCAACCCCAGAAGGTAAAATTTTACCCCCTCTTGAATTAGAGCATGGGTGCCAATTACCAAGGGGAGCGTGCCTGTTTCCAATTGTCCTAAAATTTCTCTTTTTTTGCTGGGCTTAGTAGAGCCAGTGAGTAACTCTACAGGGAGATTTAATTGAATAAACCACTCCACAATTTTGCGATAGTGCTGTTCTGCCAGCACTTCCGTAGGGGCCATCAGTGCCGTTTGGTAACCGGATTCAATAGCAGCGAGAATGGCATAGACTGCCACGATCGTCTTCCCCGAGCCTACATCCCCCTGCACTAGGCGGTTCATGGGGGTAGTTTTTTGCAAATCACGGCGAATCTCTTCAATTACTCGCCTCTGGGCATTGGTCAGGTGAAAGGGGAGCAATTTATCCATCTGGGCAACCAAATAGCTGGGGGGCAAGAAACTAGCCGTTTGGCGCTGCTGCCTGCGATAGAGAAAGACCAAGCGACGGTAGAAGTATTTATCAAAAGTGAGGCGCATGGCTGCCTGCTGCAACGCCTCTTGGCTATCGGGATAGTGCACTTGTTGCAGGGCTTTCCCCAAATCCATCAAGCCATAATCCCGTTTCAACTGCTCAGGCAAAACATCTACTACTTTTTGGGCATAGGGCAGACAGGCAATCACCGCTTGCCGCATCAGTTCAGGTGTAACACCTTCCTTCAGAGGATAGACGGGAATGATTCTACCAATGCGATCGCTGGTGATGGTATCTTGGGGGTGATCCAGCACTTCCAGATCAAAACCTGCCAAAGTCAGACCGAATTTACTGGGCTTGACCGTACCTGCCGCCGCCACCACTGCCCCTACAGGATAGAGTTTGCGCTGTTGTTCCTGCCATGCAGGGTGGGTGTACCTTTTTCCCATCCAGTAGCGATTCAACCTAATTTTGCCCGTGCGGTCTTGTACAAGTATTTCCATGATACAGAGATTGAGATTTTTGGGGCTAGTGAAACAATTGAACTTGCGAATGGAACCAATGATGGTGGCTGTATCCCCCTCTTGCAGAGCACCGATACAAACCTGACGCCCATAGTCCACATGTCCTCTGGGGTAGTAATGGAGTAAATCCCGCACCGTAAACAGCTCTAATCGCTTGAGTTTCTCTGCTTGTTTAGGAGAAATCTTTGGTACTTCCCTCAAAGGAGTATCTAACTCTGTATTTTGGGGTGGCAAGATTTGCGGTGTTCTTTCGGCAACTATGGGAGCAGAGGTATGTAGGCGTTTTTGGATATGCTCTAGAAATGCCCGAGTTGCTATTACCAATTCTTTTCTTCGTTCTCCACTCAAGTGAGGATAATTGCTATATTCTCTTGCTAACTGCAATGCTCTATTCTTTTCCTTTTCCTGCCAATCCAGAGCCACTTCTTGCCATATATTCCCTAAACTCAACTGCAAAAATTCCCCAAACAAATACTGCTTCCCCTGCACATTTGGGAAACCATGCTCCTCCTCAATCTTGAGGCACTTCTGCAAACGCTCAATGTATTCCATACTTTGGATAATCTTATACTAAAAATTTTATGACACAGGCTCACTGCCCCTACCAGAAACTGATCTTGAGAAGTAGTAAAGACTGCTGCGCACTTCTTTGAGCATGATATAGTTAGTGGTGGGGGGGGGAGGAGAGGAAAGGAGGCTGTATAATATGAGTGAAAATTTTGCGGAGCAGATCAAGAACTTTCTCAACCTGCCGCAACTGTTGGAGTTGGCGCAAAAATTGGAAGAGGAGTTGGCAAAGAACCCCGATCTCAAGGTAGAAAAAAGCTTGCACCTGCGATCCCTCTCTAGTATTCCCCCCAGAGGTAGTATTCCCCGCCCGCCTAGTACGCCCCCCCCTCCTACGGACATTCCCCCTTTAGCTGAACTGGTAGGTGGTCTGGATCAGGTCCTGGCAGAACTACGGGATTTGGTGGAAATTCCCCTCAAGCGCCCCGATATCACGGCAAAATTGGGCATCGAAGTACCCAGTGGTATCTTGCTAGTGGGGGCACCAGGCACAGGCAAAACCCTTGTGGCAAAAACTTTGGCGCAGAAATTGGGAGTACATTTTATCTTTGTCAATGCACCCGAATTGGTAGGGAAGTACTACGGCGAATCGGAGGCGCGCCTTAGGGCAGTATTTGCCGAAGCAGTAAAACATGTCCCCTGTTTGATCTTTATTGATGAGATCGATGCGATCGCTCCCGATCGCAATCAGGTGGAAGGGGAAGTGGAAAAACGCCTAGTGGCACAGTTACTTACCCTGATGGATGGTTGCCAACAGCGGGGTAAAGTAATTGTATTAGCGGCAACCAATCGCCCCGACAGTCTCGATCCGGCACTGCGTCGCCCGGGCAGATTTGAAACGGAAATAGTCTTCCCTGTACCTGACCAGAAAGGCAGAGAAGCCATCTTGAAAATTCACACTAGAAATATGCCCCTAGCAGAGGATGTAGATTTAAGTGAAATAGCTACTCTGACGGCGGGATGTGTAGGCGCTGACCTCAAAGGCATTTGCCAAGCCGCTGCCCGCATTGCCCTCAAAAGACAGGTGCCCAACCTAGAGCAGGTGCCTGAACAGTTGTGCATCACCCGCACCGATTTTCTCCAAGCCATTGCCCAAGTAAAGCCCTCAGTCCTGCGTGCCTACCAATTGGAAGTGCCACAGGTGCCATGGGAGCAGATCGGAGGACTGGCACAGACTAAAGCCCTTTTGCAGGAAGCGATCCAAGCTTTTCAACAGCCTGACCTGTACCGCCATACCAAGGCACAAGCCCCTAGAGGGATTCTGTTGTATGGAGCACCGGGGACGGGCAAAACCCTCTTGGCAAAGGCAGTAGCTACCCAAGCCCAAGCCAATTTTATTAGCCTCAGTGGTGCTGAGATCATCAGCAAATGGGTAGGGGTCTCAGAACAAACCATCCACCAAGTGTTTGCCCAAGCCCGCCAAGCTGCACCCTGTATAATTTTTATCGATGAAATAGATGTGCTCGCACCGGCAAGGGGTAGCTACCAAGGGGACAGTGGCGTAAGCGATCGCCTAGTGGGGCAACTTTTGACAGAAATGGACGGGCTGGCAAGCAGTGCAGGGGTAATGGTGATCGGGGCAACCAACCGCAGGGAAGCTATTGATCCCGCCTTACTGCGATCGGGGCGATTGGAGTTGCAGATCAAAGTCGATTTACCAGACCTAGAGAGCCGCTACCAAATCCTGCAGATTCACAATCAGGAACGCCCCCTAGCTGAGGATGTGGATCTACACTACTGGGCAGAACAGACTGCAGGGTGGAATGGGGCAGACCTTGCTTTTTTATGTAATCGGGCTGCTATTGCCGCCATTCGTCGCCACCAACAACTAGAGGGTTTATCGATCACCCAAGCTGACTTTCACACCGCCTATCAAGAAATTTGCCAACTGCGATCTCCGAGTTGAACCAGTGCGGGAGACCCCCCATGTATCCCTCTGCCATCACAGCTCTGACCAGCTTTCTGTTACTAAGCTCTACCCCCCTACCCCTATGGGCAAACACCAGAACTACTACTGGCACGATCAGCGATCACAACCCCGGCAGACAAGTCAATTACCAGCACGATCGCACTTGTAATCAGGGGCAATGCCAATTCAATCGAGTTTATACAGATCACCAAGGCAGAACTCGCACTGTGAACGGGACAGCTACCACTAGAGATGGTGTAGTTACCCGCCGCAATGGCACAACCAGCACGGGCAGTTTCAGGCCCAACTAGTTAATGCCAGTTCGGGTTAAGTAAAGTTCTACAAGTCTTGCTTTTATAGCCAGAAGACTAACCATCCCATTCACCAGTGATGGGAAACATTCTTTAGCTGGTCAATCATGGCCTCAGTCATCACTAGTTTTCAGCTTAAGAATTTATCCTTAAATTCCATAGGCACAAAGAACCATTAAATTCATGGGATTTACCAGCTAAAGTCCAAAGCCTTACAACTTCTCCTTATCCTAAACTCAGGTTCACTAGGGAAACTCCTGAGATAGATACTCTCTCGCCTCTGCAAGAGATTTCTTGTTTAACTGCCCCAAGGTAAACAAAGGGCAGATTATAATAAGATGCGTAAATTAAGATGAAGAAATTTTAAGGATGCAGGGCAGAACAGCGATCATAGTGGGGGCGACGGGGGGCATAGGGCAGGCTGTGACCAGAGCCTTAAACCAAGCGGGGGCAAATTTGGTCCTCACAGGCAGACAGACCCAGAAATTGCAAGCCTTAGCCGCACAGTACCCCTCAGCCATGGTGATCCCTGTTGATATTACTCAGTCTGACCAGGTGCAAGCACTGATGGACAAAGCTGTGAGCCACTGGGGCGGGGTGGATATAGTAGTGAACAGTGCAGGGGTGGGCGTGATGAAACAATTCAACAAAGTCGAGCCTGCGGACTTGGGGATGATGCTGGATGTGAATCTCAAGGGTTGCTTTTATGTTACCCAGATGGCTTGCCAAGTGATGAAAGATAGGCGCAATGGGCATATCTGCAATATCATAGGCATCCTCGGTAAACACTCAATGGCCATGGCAAGTGCCTATTGTGCTTCTAAGTTTGGGGCAGTAGGATTGACTAAATGTATCGCCGAAGAGGTGAAAAGATTGGGCATCAAAATTACTATCTTTTATTTTGGCGGGGTGGATACCCCTTTTTGGGACAATGCCAATTTGAAGGTCGATCGCAGTAAAATGTTAAGCGCTGAACAAGCGGCGCGTGCCGTGATGTTTGCCCTCAGTGCTGATCCCCTAGCGGTACCGATGGAAATCAATCTGCAACCTGAGAGTCATCTCTTTTTCTAGTGCTAGCCCTATGACAAATACTCCTGCTCCCCCCAGACCCGATCAGACCCTGCTGGGTATGCTGGTGGCTGGGGCAATTACGGCTCTGGCTTACCTGCTCAACCACACGATCGCCCAAAAAATTCCGATCCCCGTCCTGACTGATAATGCCAGTTTGGCAGACAAACTTGCAGCTCTAGTGCGCACAGTGATCGTTGCCTTGACTACAGGGGCGGTGATGGTATTTGGGATCATTACTGTGGGCTTATTGCTCCTGACCTTGCAATATCTCTGGCAAAGACTGCGCCCTAACCCGTGATTTCCTGCACCCTGACAGGACGATGCTCCTGTACGGATTTTTCACAGGCATTGGCGGTAGCGATTGCATGGAGCACCTTGTGGCGATCGGTGTAGATTGGTTGTTGGTCTAAAAGATGGGCAAGGAACTGCTCTGTATCTTGGCGGAATAGTCCTTTGGGGGGTGGAGCCGTAAAAGTCTCTTCCCCAGTGGGAGTTACTAGCTTACCCTGCTCACTGCGGAAAAATATGCCCCCCCTTGTGCCCTGTACTTCCAACACCCGCTCTGACTGCCACACCTGCTCTCCCTTGTGATAACCCACTTCAGCGATCGCACCGCTACTAAACCGCAGTAAAGCCTGACACATACAAGTATGAAAACTGTAGGGCAGATCATCCCCCCGATACTGTAATTGACAGAATACCTCTTCCACGGTGCCAGCTAGGTCAATGAGGCGATGCAGGCGCGAAACTGAAGCCAGCAGAGGGAAACCAAATTGACTGGGTTGGTAAGTCCATTTTTGGGGAGCAGGTCGTTGGGGGTTAGTGGTGCTGTACTTGAGCAGACAGGGATCGCCGATTTCAGTTAGCCATGCCCGTGCCTGCTGATGCACCCCCGTTAGAATCTCAATCTGTTCAGTGTGTAAAACTAGTTCCTGTCGGTCTGCCAGTGCCCAGAGTTCTACAGCTTCTTGGTAATCAAAAGCGAGGGGATAATCTACAATTACCTGCTTACCTGCTTTGAGTGCTTGTCGGACTACAGATGCGTGTTCCCGATTGACATTGGCCACTACTACTACATCTAGCTCATTGCTCACTACCAACTCTGACCAGTAGAAATAGCCCGCAATCCCCCATTCTTGAGCCAAGGGTGTTACCCGCTCAGGACTACCAGCGATCGCCACCAACTCAGTGCGGGGATCGCCACGGAAAATTTCCGCCCTTGCCTTGGCGACATAACCTGTCCCGACGATCCCGACCCGCAGACTCACTTACTTATACTTAATACTTAAATTTTGATGCGAAACAGTTCAGCGTAAAAACCTTGTGGGAAATCAGCCACCCCCTTACCGTGAATGGATTTAGTCATATCGATTAGGAAATCTACCAACTTATGGTTGGGGAGTTGGATTTCGTAGGTCATCTCCTCGGGCATGGTCTCAAAGGTAACTTTGCACAAGTTGATGTCCGTGGGCAGAGAACTCACCCGCCAATTAGCCCGAAAAGATACAGGGGGATACCCTTCAATCTCGCGCTGTCCATTTACTTCCCCCATCTTGTACAGAGTGAGAGCATAGGGCAGAGCCTGCCGCTTCTCTGGCTCCCGAAACCACATGATATATTGATTTACTTCTTGGGGCGGAGCTTGCTTGAGTTCAATTGCCATAGGCGATGCCTTAGTAACTAAGCACTAAATATAATTATGCCCTGTTGTGGGGTCCGATTGATCAATTGGGGGCACTGGTTTGCACGATCGGGCTGTTGGGGTCGCGCACATCGTAATAGAGAATGGGGCGATTTTGGATCGTTTTAGGCAAGGCTTGGAGATGCACGATCGCCTGTAGTTGCTGGGGGAATAGTTCAGGGTGGTAAGTACCACAGTGGATCAACCCAAGATCAGTAACTAAAACCAAGTTTTGCAGATTGCGGGCATCCACTTGGCGAATCGGGACAGGGCTAGTAGCAATGTAAACATAAAGGGTTTGCCAGTAGGGAATACCATCAGGGCTGGGTTCTAGGATGGTTAGACTAGGTTTGGGAATGTCAGGGGGGTAACTGGTCTGGGGAAGCCACACCCCCTCACGGTCTAAAAAACCTACCTGTCCCCGCCGACTACTGATAGCCACAGGCTGGCGTTCATAGACAGTAATGTGCAGGCGGGCAGGCAGAACACTCCGTTCCACAATGGCTTGATGAACAGGAGCAGTCTTTTGCAGATGCTCAGCCAGTGGTTGGGGCGCAATCTGAAAAATGGACTGGGGATACTTAAGTGGCAGTTGGGATCGCAGGGTATCCGCAGGGATATAGCGATTGCCTGAAATAGAAATCTGTTGCGGGCTGCGGATATGCCATTCCTGCCCCCCTGCCCAGTACAGCACTGCTCCCGTCAAGCCGCTCACCGCTACAAATTGCCAAATACCCTTGAGCACCTTCAGGCGTTGTTGGTAGCGAATTTGGCGGCGACGCTTTTGGAAATCCTGCATTCAGGCTAGGGATCGATCGAGGGGCTATTGTGGAATTGTCGCTCTAGCATGGCAATAATTGCCGCTCTGGTTTGGGCATCTCCCAACTGTTCAGATAGAGGCAGATGGTCCGGCGCATTAGTAACAGTTTTGGTATTAGTCAGGTTTTTCAGGGCACGGGCAAAGAACCACGCCGCCCCTGTGATCAATAAAACTGCCATGCCAATATATAACAAAATACCTATTAACATAATTTGTCCTGTAACTTGACAGTGGATAGATAACACGATAGTAGAGAGACAGGAAAATTTTCAATGGTAGTTCCCTAAGAAAGTCTGAATTTTTCGGGATGAACATCCATGTTCTTGCGATCGCTTACTAAATACCTACCCACCACCGGCAGACCCCTGCCATATGTGGAACAACAGGGTTTCAGTGAGGTGCAGCCCCGTAAATCCTCTGCCCAATTGCTAGAAACCCCTCTACAATCCTTCCCTGTTTCCCCCACTCCCCAATCCCAACTCACCCATTTTCTGGATGGCATTCAGCGCAGTTGGCTAATTTCTTATCTCGATCATGTGCCTATCTATTATGGCTACACTGCCGCTGTGATCCGCTCCAGAACAGAACGCCACCTCTACACATGGGATTATCGCACCCATGAAGCCTTGTATTTACCTTTCAGTTACATCCCCGATGGTACTTTGATTACTTTGCAAACAGCAGGTTTTTTGCTAATCGATACCCGCCCCCCTGCCAATGGCAGTGCCCAAACCCAGACCTTACAGGAATTTGCCCAAGCCAGCATTGCCCAACAGAGGCAGAAATTAGAGGAAGAACTGGCCGAAAGATGGCTACAGACTGAAAGCAGGGGTTATTTAGTGATAGATGGTTCTCTGAATTTAGCGCAACCCCGCACCATTGGTCTAATTAAAAGCCACAACACCCAATACTTCAGCTTTCCTGAGCAAGGTTTAATTCTCTCTCTACCTACAGGACAGCGCAGTTCTCTGTTTCAACCCGCCCAGCGATCGCAGATCATCAGTTGGTATCTCAGGTTGAGGGAACAGCAGAATAGGGATCCCTACTTTGGTCTAGTGCGGGTGGAAGCTCCCTTAGAACTGCAAGCGATGGTTACAGAGATTAGCAGTTGGTTACTGTGGGAACGCCGTCCCCTGTCCCTGCCTGATCCCCGCTGGGATCGCCTGATCTATCCTATACGGAACTGTGAAGAATTCCTACGCAGTCATGCGCCCCGCTTTGTCACTTTCTAAATTCAGAGATTGATGGAAATGATGCAAAAGAGTTTCAGGCTTGATCGCCGTGCGCAAGTGTTGCCAAGGTAATATCTCCTCCTCTCCGTATCTGCGGAAGACATACCAATCAAAAGGGGGCACTTCCTTCTGCAATTCCTTGAATGCTCGCTTCACCATCCCCAAACTGGGTTCTGTCTTTCCTTCCCCTTGGGCATACTCATAAGCGAGGAGCAATACCTTACTCAATCTTCTATCCCCACGGGAAATTACTGCCTGCAAGAGAGAATCCTTATAACCCTCAGGACGGAATTCTATGCCCAGCCCTCCCAATTTCTTCTGCAAATACTGTAACTTCTTCTCACTACTGGGATCGACAGGCATCCATTGCCAAGGAGTGTGCGCCTTTGGTACAAAAGTACTGCACCCAAAAGCCAACTTCA
>JBKBMU010000010.1:0-27500 GCA_046295715.1 Pseudanabaenaceae cyanobacterium | reverse complement strand
CTGGGGATATGGTCAATCAAGAGGGCGATGGAGACGGCGTAGAAGGGAAATTGGTGGGCAAAGTTGGTGGTGCCATCTAATGGGTCGATAGCCCAGAGGTAGGGGCTGGTGGGCGCCCCTTGGGCACCTGATTCTTCTGCCAAAATCTGGTGGTCGGGACAATGGGTGCAGAGGGTGTCAATGATAATGGCTTCAGCTTCTTGATCGGCGATGGTCACTAGATCGCCTGGCTGTTTCTCTTGGATGTCGGCGAGTTTGCCGTAGTATTGTTTGAGGACTGCCCCGGCTTTGAGGGCGGCGATGGTGGCAATGTCTAGGTATTTGAGGAGATTCATTGGTTTTTACTCTGTCGATAGATAAGCATGGCTTGGATAAAGCGAGCAAAGAGATAGTCGGCATCGTGGGGCCCGGGGCTGGCTTCGGGGTGGTATTGGACGGAGAAGATGGGCAGGGTGGGGTGCTCTAGCCCGGCTACGGTGCGATCGTTGAGGTTGATGTGGCTGATGGCAACGGTGGCGAGGGAGTCGGGGGTGAGGGCGAAGCCGTGATTTTGGCTGGTGATTTCTACCCGCTTTTGGGGGTTTTGGGCAGGTTGGTTGAGTCCTCGGTGCCCAAATTTGAGTTTGAAGGTGTCGCCCCCCATAGATAGCCCGAGAATCTGATGCCCCAAACAGATACCAAACATGGGCTTGCTGGCAGCTACTAGGACTTTGGCAGTGTTGATGCCTACGGTTACTGCCGCAGGATCGCCAGGCCCGTTGGAAAGAAAAATACCATCTGGGTCAAATTCTAGAATTGTTTCTGGGGGGGTATCGGCAGGGACAACGATCACGCGACAGCCATAGCTGACCAATCTTCTGAGAATGTTTCTTTTGATACCGAAGTCAATGGCAACCACTTTGAGGGGGGGATCAACAGGTTGAATACGGTCATTGAATTCCCATTCCCTAGGGGTGGGTTCTGTCCATTCATAGATGCGATCGGTGGTAACTAGGTGGGTGAGATTTAGTCCTTGCATGGAGGGGGCGCTATGCACTTGTTCTAGTAACTGCTGGGGATCGAGAATTTCCGTGGAGATACCCCCATTCATTGCCCCTTGGGAGCGGATTCTGCGGGTGAGGGCACGGGTGTCTATGCCTGCAATCGCCACAATGTGATGGGCCTTGAGATAATCGGGCAGAGACTGGCGCGATCGCCAATTGCTGGGAGTATGGGTGATATTGCGGGCAACTACGCCCCTAATCTGGGGACGGCTGGATTCTTCATCTTCAGGGTTTACGCCCGTGTTCCCCAGTTCAGGGTAAGTAAAAGTTACGATCTGTCCTGCATAGCTGGGATCGGTGAGCACTTCTTGATAGCCCGTCATGCCTGTGTTGAAGACTACTTCGCCGATCGCTGTGCCACTGTAACCAAAAGAGTAGCCCTGATAGGTAGCGCCATCGGCAAGGACAAGAATTGCAGGATTATTCGGCATCTGGCATCATCTCAAGGGCAAAATTGTTTGTATTTTGGCATTTCAGGACGGCCAACGCAAGTATTGCCAACATTTTATAATTATATAAACTGGGTTTGGCCCTGTGGGACTCTATAACAACAATGTGAAAACCAGCTTTGGATATCCAGCCTCTTCAGCACTTTCACGAGAACCAGTCCCAACAGAATGCAAATGTAAGCCAACAGTTTTCAATCGGATTAAAATCTGGAGAAAGATAGAGCAGAAGTAGCACCCACAGAATTATCCATCACAACTACCGCTGTAATTTAATTTCTCTGCCAATAACACAGTCTGCAAATAACCACCTAGAAGTCCAAACCTGCCCTGAGATGCTCTTCAGAATGCTGGACTACTTAACCAGAGATATTGGCTTGGAACAGTTGTCATCCTCTAGAATCTTTGACAGAGGCAACTTTTGGGGATCTATCTCTGAACTAGAATAATGGCTAGCAGAGATTTTAATATTATGAACAAAATTGTTTTGGCGATCGCACCCCTACTACTTGCTAGTGCCCCAGTATTAGCTAGGGAAACCCGCTGTGGCTGGTTGCATAATCCCACTCCCGGTAATTGGTGGCTAGTGGATCGGCACGGTTTATGGGTGATTAACACCCAAGGGGGAGCACAGGCAGCAGGACTAGATTTGGTTAAATTTTATGAAGGGGAACTGGCACGGCGTAACTTTGTATCTTTACATCCTCAGTCTGGTTACGGCTACCTCTGTGCTTGTATGCGGGTAACAACTAATAAAAATAGCAACCCGAAAAGGATCACCCGCATCTGGAGCGGTGAACAAGTCCCCCTCCAACAATGTCGCCAAGACCCTGCCCTGCCCCGTGGGTAAAAAATTAAAAACTTTGGCTGACCTGATCCCCGCCCAGTAAACTAAACTCGGCTTCATCCAGATTCTCAAGCACGATCGCTAGGTGTGTCCAATGCGTCCCGCCTTGTAAGTAAAGAATATATGGCGGTCGGAGTGGGGCATCAGCAGACAGTTCAGCGGTACTGCCATCAATGAAAGTCCCCCCCCCCATCACTAATTCACAGTCGTAACCGGGCATGACAGCAGGTACAGGTTCAACGAAACTATCTACAGGGGAGTACTTTTGCAGGTGGCGACAGAAACTGAGCAGTTTGTCTGGACTACCCAATTTGATTGCTTGAATCACATCATAACGGGGCACATAGGGCTGAGGATTGACAGGGTAGCCCATACTACTAAACACACAGGCGGCGAGGTGGGCACATTTGAGGGCTGAACCGACCATCTGGGGTGCAAGAAACAAGCCCTGAAATAGCAATCTGTTCTGAAACAGAGATGACCCCCCCTCAGTGCCGATCCCAGGTGCCGTCAGCCTTGTTGCCGCCATTTCCACTAACTCAGCCTTGCCTGCGATATAGCCGCCTGTCGGGGCGATCGTCCCCCCCGGGTTTTTGATCATAGAGCCTGCCATCAGGTCTGCCCCTACCGCCGTCGGCTCAGAGTCTTCCACAAACTCCCCGTAACAATTATCTACAAAACAAATAGTATTGGCATTTTGTTGTTTGACTACGGCAACAATACGGGCAATCTCCCGCACCGACAAGCTCGCCCGCCAACTGTACCCGCACGATCGCTGAATGAATACCATCCTCGTTTCAGGTTTAACAGCGGTCTCCAATGCCTGCCAGTCGATGGTATTCTCCTCCGTCAAAGGTAACTCTCGGTACTGGATACCAAACTCAGTTAAACAGCCCCGATCACGAGTAATCACTGCTTGTAAAGTGTCATAGGGTGTACCCGTAACGGAGAGCAACTCATCCCCTGGGCGCAGAATGCCAAACAGACAACAGGCAATCGCATGGGTTCCAGACACCAACTGCACTCTGACCGCCGCCCGCTGTGCGCCCACAATTTCTGCAAATACCCGATCCAGAGTATCCCGCCCCAGTTCATTGTGCCCATAGCCCGACACACTGGCAAAATGATGTACCCCTACCTTATGTTCCCGAAATGCATCAAGGACGCGCTGTAAATGCTTTTGCGTCTGTTGATCAATTTGGGCAAAAAGCGAACTTAAACTAGCGATCGCTTCCGTAACTTGTGTTTTCACTGTTGCTAAGAGTGTATTAGCGGTTGAAATAATAATTTTAAGGTATCACTTTTCGGTATGATCAACAATTAGTCAAATTTATCATTGTCTACTATGTCCTTGCCTTCTCTGATTAGGGCGATGTGCCAGCCCAAATTTTATCACCATCCTGTTAGTGAGCCAATTCAAGTTGTCCAGACCCATATTTCATTTGTAATTCTTACAGGCCAATATGCTTACAAAATAAAGAAGGCAGTGAACTTTGGCTTTTTGGATTTTTCTACCTTGGATTTGCGTTTTCATTTTTGCCATGAAGAAGTACGCCTCAACAGTCGGCTAGCCCCTGATTTATATATCGGTGTAGTGGGGATCACAGAGGATAAAATCCTGGAAAACGATCTAGACATTTATACTGAACAGATTGTAGAATATGCGGTCAAAATGTACCAGTTTGACCAAACTCAACTAGCAGTAAATTTATTTAACAATGGGCAGTTTTTACCGGAATATGCTGAAGCGATTGGCAAGCGACTAGCCCACTTTCACCTGACGGCAATGACCAATGACTATATCGCTAGTTTTGGCACAGCCCAAGCCCTCAAAGCTGTAGCTGATGACAACTATGTCCATACTGCTAAATATGTGGGGATCGCCCAAACTCAGGTACAATTAGAGCAAACCCGTGCCTACACTGACCAAATTTTTAACAGTAAAGCTGAGTTATTTAGTGAGCGGATACAGCAAGGGAAAATTAGGGAATGTCATGGCGATGTGCATCTACAAAACATCTGCATTTACAACAATAAAATTCAGATTTTTGACTGTATCGAGTTTAATGAGCCATTTAGAAACACTGATATTCTCTACGATGCCGCCTTTTTGGTGATGGATTTACAATTTAGGGGCAGAGCTGATTTAGCTAATATCTTCCTCAACACCTACTTAGAAATTACCAACGATTATGCAGGGGTACAATTGTTACCTCTGTTTTGCAGTTTGCGTGCCTATGTAAGAGCTAAAGTTACTTCTTTTCTGTTAGATGATCCCAATATCAATGACACTCAAAAACAATCGGCATTAGCAACTGCGCAAAAATACTATCATCTCGCATGGCAGTACACCCGATCCCAACAGGGACGAATTTTTCTGATGTCTGGCGTATCAGGATCGGGCAAATCTACTCAAGCTAAGGTGCTGGCTCAAGAATACAACGGTATTATCATCCGTTCTGATGCCCTTAGAAAACACTTAGCAGGTATTCCCCTCACTGAAAAGGGCAGTCCAGCTATTTACACTCCAGCAATGACTGCTCAAGTTTATCAGCAGTTACTAGAGCTAGGCTTATGCCTTGCCCAAGCAGGACAGACGGTAATTCTAGATGCTAAATACGATCGCGCCAGCTTGAGAACGGCAGTTATTTCTGCCTGTAATACCAAACAAATTCCTGTGCAGATTATATACTGTTCCGCTCCCTATCCAGTCCTCAGAGATAGGCTAATTCAGAGACAACAAGCTAATAGGGATATAACAGATGCCACTGTAGATTTACTAGACCAACAATTAGCACAGTTTGAGGAATTTACACCTGAAGAAATGCCCTATTTACATAGTAATACGTTTAGCATTAGAGCGTGAAACTACAAAAAATCCCAGATATGCCAACTTTCTAGGATTATATAGTCAATTTAACCAAGAATGATATGGTTTTTTATGATTAGACTATCAGAATTAGAGGTGTACCTATTATGCCCTACAGCTTGGAACTAGTATTGATGAAATTACTGAGACTTTACGGCGCAAACTAGTGTCTAGTCTTGCTTGAAATGACTATAATCTCTGTAAAAAGCTATCGAAGCTGTAAAAAGAGGAGAGAAGCCGAATACTAGGAATTAGTTGGAACACATTTGAATTATAATTAAAGAGAAAACAAAATACAGCTGATTTTCAGGTAATGACTATTAAAGTTAAAGTTGACAGACTTATAAAAATTGTGAAGAAGAAAAGTTCAAGGAATTGGGAAAGGGAATTATGATAAAAGCAAGTGGCAGAGTTATAGATAATAATCATCTTAAGAAAAACTTACGGCTCTCAAGAGAGACATGAAGAGCAAAGAGTTAAATTTTTAGACATAGACCTCCCCTCTCCCATCAACCCTGTGATGCTTTCAGATTGTCCTAGACAGGATTTTGTAGAGTTATAGAACTGATTTGCTAACAAATGTGAGCAGACCTGGGATTATAAAAACAGGCTAATAACTAGCGTAGTTGGGTGCGGGGATCAATTGACAGGTATGGTTATCAAACCAAATTTTCTCTTTGGGGACAGGAATGCCTAAGCACTTGGCAGGGCGACTACTCAATGCCTGCCACAGGGTGAGAGGAGGCAGTAATTGTGTCTGGACAAGGGTACGCCACAGTTGGGGGAGAGCTTCAGCTAAGCCAGTTGTGCCCCAAGGGGCTGACTCAAAAGCTACCATTTTTTCTTCGTAGGTGTAGGCAATGTGATCCACTGCGATCGCATCGATTACGCCCGTTTTCACCCCTTCAATCAAAGCCAAGCGATCCTGTTCACTGGGCAGGGGGGGATTGACCTTATAGCGAGGATCGTAACTACTGGTGGCGCGATCGCTAAAACAGAGGTGTAACCAAGTCGTACTGGCAGTTACAGGGAGATCATCAGCCTTAGCCTGGGCAATTAGTGCTACTGCTCGAGCCGAGGCAATGCGCATAAAGTGGGTAGGGGTCTGGGTCAGCCGTACCAATTCTAGTAATCCTGCTAGGACGGCTGTTTCTGCGGTTACAGGTATCCCTGCCAAACCGCACTGCACCGACCATTTGCCTTCCCGCATCACCCCTTGCCCTGCTAAGTTGCGATCCTGTGCCATCAACATCACAGGTTTACCCAACGGCTTGACATACTCCAACAGACGACGCAAGAGTTCCCAATTAGCTATGGGGCGGGCATCCGTAAAACCAACCACCCAATCAGCCAAATCAGCGAGATCGGTCATTTGTTCGCCCTTCAAGCCTACTGTCAGGGATCCCCATGCCAGCAGTGGCTGTCCCAAGCGGTGCCAAAATTGAGCAGTAGTGCGGTTGTCAATAGGGGGCAGGGTGTGGGGCAAAACCGCCACCCGTGCAAATCCGCCCTGCTCAGCTAACTGGCGCAGTTGGTCTAGGGTTTCTCGCTGTTCATAGCCCGGCTCACTGCTGGTACTATACATATCCACCAAAGCTGTGCCCATCACCAGAGAAGAATGCTTCGCCTCTGGGCCCACCCCAATCAGAGTCTGCCATGTATCTGTGCCCAGTTCGGCATCAATTACTCTAATTTTGCCCGCAATCATAGTCAAAATTCAATCCTGAGACATTATAGGCTTTAGGCTAAACTAGAGATGGCTCTGTTCCTATCGAGTTGTTATGACTGCTGTCCCTGTCGCCCAGATTCGTAATTTTTGCATCATTGCCCACATCGATCACGGCAAATCCACTCTCGCCGATCGCCTGTTGGAATTTACGGGCACAGTTTCTGCCCGGGAAATGAAGGAGCAATTTTTAGACAATATGGAACTGGAACGGGAACGGGGGATCACCATCAAGCTACAGGCGGCGCGGATGCACTACACAGCCCAAAATGGCCAGGAATATGTCCTGAATTTGATTGACACCCCTGGGCATGTGGATTTCAGTTATGAAGTATCTCGCTCCCTAGCCGCCTGTGAAGGGGCTTTGTTGGTGGTGGATGCCTCCCAAGGAGTGGAAGCGCAAACCCTCGCCAATGTGTACCTAGCGTTGGAAAACAATTTGGAAATTGTGCCAGTTTTGAATAAGATTGATTTGCCTAGTGCCGATCCCGATCGCGTCAGCCATGAGATAGAAGAATTGATTGGTTTGGATTGTTCCCAAGCAATTAGAGCCTCAGCGAAGGAAGGGATTGGCATAGAAGAGATTTTGGAAGCGATCGTGGCTCTGATTCCTCCGCCCAGAGATACGGTGGCAGAGCCATTGCGGGCATTGATTTTTGATAGCTACTATGATTCTTATCGGGGCGTAATTGTCTATTTTCGGGTGATGGATGGGAAGGTACGCAAGGGCGACAAGATCAAGTTCATGGCCTCTCAACAGGAATATGAAATAGATGAACTGGGGGTGCTCTCCCCTTCCCAAGTGCCAGTGGCAGAACTACATGCGGGTGAAGTGGGCTATTTGGCGGCGGCGATCAAAACTGTAGAACATGCCCGTGTTGGCGATACTATTACTCTAGCTACTGATCCTGCCCGTGAGCCTCTCCCCGGCTATGCTGAAGCGAAACCGATGGTCTTCTGTGGGCTCTTTCCCACGGACGCCAGTCAGTATCCCGAACTGAAGGAAGCCCTCACTAAGTTGAAATTGAATGATGCGGCTCTGCAATTTGAGCCAGAGACCTCTACAGCGATGGGTTTTGGCTTCCGCTGTGGCTTTTTGGGTCTGCTCCACATGGAAATTGTCCAAGAGCGATTGGAAAGAGAATATAACCTAGATTTGATTGTTACTGCCCCAACAGTGGTCTATAAAGTCATCGACAATAAGGGGAATGTGGTGATGGTGGATAATCCCAGCGAGTTGCCGCCCCCCCATGAACGGCAGAGCATTGAAGAACCTTATGTGCAGTTGGAATTACTCACACCCCAAGCCTATATCGGCAGTTTGATGGAGCTATGCGAACAACGGCGTGGGATTTTCAAGGACATGAAATACATCACGCGCGATCGGGCAACGCTAATCTATGAAGTGCCCCTTGCGGAGATTGTTACGGATTTTTTTGACCAAATGAAGTCTCGTTCCAAAGGCTATGCCAGCATGGAATACCATTTGATTGGCTATCGCCCTAATGACCTTGTGAAATTGGATATTCTCGTGAATAATGAGCCAGTGGATTCCCTCGCTTGTATTGTGCATCGGGACAAGGCATACTACATCGGCAGGAGTTTGGTAACCAAATTGAAGGATTTGATCCCACGCCATCAATTCCAAATTCCGATCCAAGCGGCGATCGGCTCCAAGGTTTTAGCAAGGGAGAACATTTCTGCTATGCGCAAGAATGTCTTGAGCAAGTGTTACGGCGGTGATATCACCCGCAAGAAGAAACTCCTAGAAAAACAGAAAGAAGGGAAGAAGCGCATGAAAGCGATCGGGGTAGTGGAAGTGCCACAGGAAGCATTCATGGCCATCCTCTCTCTCAATAATGACAATAATACCTGAGAGTTGCTAGTCAATTATGGATGCGGGAATTTCTCGTACTTCCCAAAGCAGGGGATTAAGCATTATTCACTAGTAAATTAGGGCGTAAATAGACCCCGTTTGCGGAAAATTGCCTTAGTGTCTGCCACTAGTTCAGGACTTGGTTCAGGGGTGTCCTTGAGTAGATAGGGCAAACCAAGTCGCTCCCATTTGTACTCACCCATCTTGTGGAATGGTAAGATCTCTACACAGTGCACATGTTTGAGGGTAGCCACAAAGTCTGCCAACCCCTCCACATTGTGAGTGGGATCGGTCAGACCTGGTACCAGTACAAAGCGAATCCACATGGGTTTGCCGATGTCATTGAGATGCCTCGCCAGATTGAGAGTTGGCTCAAGGGAAACGGAAGTTACCCGCCGATAGATGTCTGGGTCATAGGATTTGATGTCCAACAACACCAAATCCGTATGTGCCAACACGGGCTCAGCCACTGCCACCGGGCAATACCCTGAAGTATCGAGGGCGGTGTGCAGTCCCAATTCATGACAGCCAGCAAAAATTGCCGCCGTGAATTCAGCCTGCAGTAAGGGTTCACCGCCACTGACCGTTACCCCGCCCCCCCGCAAATAAGAGCGATATTTGCTGATTTCAGCGATCACCTCTCCCGCTGTGATTTCCCGACCACCATCAAGACTGCGACAATCGGGGTTATGACAATAGAGGCATCTGAGGGGACAGCCTTGGGTAAACACCACAAAGCGAATACCTGGGCCATCCACCGTCCCCATCGTCTCAAAAGAATGGATCCTGCCCTTAACGGCGGCTATGGAAGGTGCGATTGATAACATCTAACTGTTGCTCACGGGTGAGTTTGATAAAGTTTACCGCATAGCCCGATACCCGAATGGTCAACTGGGGATAGAGTTCGGGGTGCTCCATCGCATCCAAGAGGGTTTCCCGTTGGAGTACATTCACATTCAAGTGATGCCCGCCGTCATGGAAGTAGCCGTCCAGCATCCCCACTAAGTTATTCACCTGCTCAGAAGGCGTCTTGCCTAGGGCATGGGGCACGATCGAAAAAGTATTAGAAATGCCATCCAAGCTATCGGTATAGGGCAGTTTTGCCACCGAAGCTAAAGAAGCGATCGCCCCACAGCAGTCCCTGCCATGCATGGGGTTAGCCCCTGGGGCAAAGGGTTGTCCCGCCTTCCTGCCATCGGGGGTAGTGCCCGTCTTTTTGCCATAGACCACATTAGAAGTAATAGTGAGTACTGATTGGGTAGGCACGGCATCCCTATAGGTTTTGTGTTTGCGCAATTCCTGCATCATCGTCTGCACTACCCACACTGCCAACTCATCAGCGCGATCGTCATTGTTGCCATAGGTGGGATAACTACCCTCAATCACAAAATCTATAGCGATCCCCCTTTCATCCCTGATAGGCTTAACCTTAGCATACTTGATAGCTGACAAAGAATCTGCCACCACCGACAAGCCTGCGATCCCACATGCCATCGTACGGTAAACATCGCGATCGTGCAGTGCCATCTCAATTCTTTCGTAGCAGTACTTGTCATGCATGTAGTGAATAACATTGAGAGTATTGATGTAGGCGCGTGCCAGCCATGCCAACATCTGTTCATAGCGGGCTTTCACTTCCACAAAATCTAATACTTCACCAGGGATGGGCGGGATAGGGGGAGCCACCTGTTCCCCTGATTTTTCATCTTTGCCGCCATTGATGGCATAAAGTAGAGCCTTTGCCAGATTCACCCGTGCCCCAAAAAATTGCATCTGCTTACCAATGCGCATGGCAGAGACACAGCAGGCAATGCCATAGTCATCGCCAAAATAGGGACGCATCAGGTCGTCATTCTCATATTGAATAGAACTGGTGGCAACAGAAGTTTGGGCACAGAACCGCTTGAAATTCTCTGGCAATTGTTCCGACCAGAGCACTGTCAAATTTGGTTCAGGGGCAGGCCCTAGGTTGTAGAGGGTTTGCAGGAAACGGAAACTGTTTTTGGTTACCAAGGGTCTGCCATCTTCACCTATGCCCCCAATAGATTCCGTTACCCAAGTGGGATCGCCAGAGAACAGTTCATTGTAGTCAGGGGTACGCAGGAACCTCACCATGCGCAGTTTCATGACAAAGTGATCCACCAGCTCCTGCACTTCCGTTTCTGTGATTTTTCCCTGCACCAAATCCCTTTCACAGTATATGTCCAGGAAAGTGGAGACCCTGCCTAGGGACATCGCTGCCCCATTTTGTTCCTTTACTGCTGCCAGATAGCCAAAGTATAACCACTGGAAAGCTTCCCTAGGGTTGGCTGCTGGCTTGCTAATATCAAACCCATAGCTTTTTGCCATCTGGTGCAGCTCGTGGAGCGCTTTGATTTGTTCTGATAACTCTTCTCTAAGACGAATGGTTGCCTCATCCATATCACAGTCTTCTAGGGAGCGCAACTGCGCCTTCTTATCTTCAATCAACAGGTCTGTGCCGTACAGAGCCACCCGCCTATAGTCGCCAATTATTCTCCCTCTCCCATAGGCATCAGGCAGACCCGTGATGATCCCCGACTTGCGGCATTTGCGCATCTCCGTTGTGTAGGCATCAAATACCCCATCATTGTGGGTCTTGCGGTACTTAGTGAATATCTCTTCTGTTTTCGGGTCAAGTTGGAAACCATAGGCTTCTAGGGCATTTTTTACCATGCGAACCCCACCAAAGGGCATAATGGCACGCTTGAGGGGTTTATCCGTTTGCAAGCCTACAATCTGTTCCAATTCCTTATCGATGTAGCCTGCAGGATGGGAAGTGATAGAAGACGGCAAAGAGGTATCCGCATCCAAAACTTTCTTTTCCCGCTCTTGGCGCATTAATTCTTGCACCTGTGCCCAGAGCTTTTTGGTTCTCTCCGTTGCCCCCACTAAAAAAGAGCCATCTCCTGTGTAGGGTGTGTAATTCTGTTGAATGAAGTCCCGCACATCAATATTCTTCTGCCACACATTTGGTTTGAAGCCTTGCCACTCTGGTCTCAGTTCTAGTTCACCTGCCGAGTGCTCTGCCAAAGCAAAAGTATCTCTGTCCATAGGTTATCCCTCCTTTGGGGGTAGTCAATCCTCCCCTACTTGCATTATCTGCCTATCTTCCCCTCACCTCAGGGAAAAGTAACAATTCTATACACCACCTAAAGTAAAGATTCATGAATCAGTATCTATCCCCAAAAAGTGGTTAATAGTAGGGCGTTACTGTGGCATTACTCAAAGATTGGGTGTTTCTTCTGAAAAAAAATAAGATCTACAGTCTCGACGCCGTAGGATATGAAAACCCGTTTCAGAAAAGCTCCAATAGGCAAAGACTTTGACTATATCGCTTGTATCTACAACTTTTTGTTGTGGTGGCAGAAAATTGCGAAATTTCCAAAAAATTAGTTTTTGGCGATTTGTCAAAGTAGCTGACTGGTTAGTCTGTTTTACTTTGGAGATTAGCATTCTGTACTTCGTGTTTTGTTTGCTTTGGAACAGGTGGACATATCCACCTGTATCCCTGACCGATTGAGCCGATAAAACAAGGCTCTCAGGCTGTTCAAGCTGGGGTCTAGAACATAGGTCAGCCAGATTTTGAACAGCAGTTGGGAGTTCAACACAGGTATAGTCCCGAGGGCTGAGGTGTTTGAGGATAGACTTGACAATAGTTCCGAAAGATGCCATGGTAGGTTGATACTTTTTTTCTAGTCTTTAAGGGAAGAACATGGCATTTCTTCCCTTTTTTCTACCCCTTCAAACTGTCGTTCAACACTTCTGCTTCAGCGAGTAGTTTTTATGTTAGATTTGCGTAAAATTGCAGGACAAATGCAGGCACTTTCCCAACAGGTACAACAGGAATCACAACAACAACGATCGCGCCTCCAACAAGCAGAATTGCTCTACCAAAAAACTATCGCTAACCAAGCTTACTATGTCAATCAACATCACCAATTCCGAGACAAATTTCCTTTTCACTCTGCTGTACCCGCTGAACCCCTAGACCGGATCACAACTGTTGATTTACCTGAACAGCCGCATCAGGTGATCGCTACAGATGGCTCCCAGATCGCTCCCAGTCGTCATGAATCGGTATATTGTTATTTATTAAATATCGGACGAGTGTTTATTTCTTATCATACAGGCAAAGTACCATTACTGGATAGTGTGCCGGCAATTTACTATCAACCTGACGATCTCTATCGTGGTAAACAGTGGGGAATTACTACCGAAGAATGGATGAAGTGGCAACGGACGATCGCTGAAGCCAAGCAGTTGGGAGAACTAGCCCAAATTACTGACCCCGCCCACCCCACCCTCGCCCTTGTAGATGGTTCATTGGTACATTGGGAACTGGAGCATTTGCCTGAGCCAGCCCGCCGATTTATTCTTGAGTCGATTTGGGGGGTATGGGAGCACCTGCGTGGTGCGAGGATTCCCCTGCTTGGTTATATTAGTTCCCCCCGCGCCAGCGATGGCGTAAATTTTTTGCGCCTGAGTGGTTGTCCCTATCCTCAGCCCGATTGTGCCAGTTATTGTGCGGAACTGGCGATCGAGCAACTGCCCTGTGGTGGTTGTTACCCAATGCGGGATGCCCAGTTTTGGCAGGCACAGTTAGATATGGGCGAATTTAGTCCCCTATTTTGCAGTTGTGCCCCCATCACTCAGGTTTACCCGCCTGAGCACCAAATTTACTTTAGTTATGTCCAGTTGGGCACAGATACCGCCCGTTTGGAAATGCCCGCTTGGACAGCCCTTGATCCCCAACTGCGCCACAGGGCCTATAGGCTTGTCCTCGCCCAAATCCAGAAAGGTTATGGTTATCCGATCGCCCTTGCCGAGGCGCACAATCAGGCGGTAGTTACCAGTGGCGATCGCCAGCGATTTTTTGCAGTGTTGAATGTACATCTGCAACGGCTGGGTTTGGGGGCACAGCCCCTCAGCGCCAAAGCAACCCGCAAACGACGCACCGTTGCCTGAGCCAGAAGACTATAATAAAACCTATGACTACTACCCCCACTAAACCCACTGTCCTGCCTGAGCCTTTGTGGCTGAAGGGGCTGATCGCTACCCAGCAGGTGAGTATTACCACTGCGGTTTTGCTGACGGCTAGTCTATTGGCAGTCTATGGCTGGTCGGTGCACACCCAAGCCCAATGGAACCAGCAATACCAGAAACTGCAACTGCTCAAACGCCAAGAGCGCAAACTGGCAGGGGCGATCGAGACCTTTGAGAATGACCTAGTTGCCAACCTCAATCGTTACACCAACGGGCTAATCAAAGAAGACCGCTCCCAGTCCATCTACCTAGAAATTCCCAGCCAGAGTTTACCTCAGCCTGTCTCTGCTCCCCTGTCCCCCCCGCCCACCCTACCCTCCATTCGCGCCTACTGAATATGCTGACTACTGATACCCAAGACTATTTACTGCGTGCGATCGGCTCTAGGGGCGACCTGCGCCTAGTGGCAGTGAGGATCACCTATGCCCTCAAGGAAGCCCAGGCTAAGCATCAGACTACTGCCATTGCCACTGCCGCTCTGGGGCGGGCGATGAGTGCCTCGCTCCTGTTGGCATCCAGCATGAAAGAACCCCAAGGAAGGGTAAATCTACGCATTGCAGGGGATGGGGAGATTGGGCTGATTTTTGCGGATGCGGGCCAGAATGGCATGGTCAGGGGCTTTGTCAATAACCCCCAAGTCCGGGATCGCTGGTTGGACAGCAACCAATTGGACATTGCGGGGGTGGTGGGTGCTAAGGGTTGTATCAGGGTGGTGCGGGATGTGGGCTATGGCGAACCCTACTCCAGTATCATTGAACTGACCACAGGGGACATCAGTAGTGATGTAGCGTGGTACTTGGCTTCTTCGGAACAGACCCTATCTAAAGTCATCCTCGGGGAATATATAGAACAGGGGCAAGTGCAACAGGCAGGCGGCTTACTGATCCAAGCCTTTCCCCGTTCCACCACTAATGAACAACTGATGGAAAAACTAGAGCGGCAACTGCCCAGCAATTATGAGTTCGGCAAATTACTCCACACAGAGCAGTCCCTAGAAACAATTGTGCAGACTTTACTGGGGGATGTGGACCCAGTGGTACTGCCTGCCAGCAAACCTGTGTCTTTGGAGTGTCGCTGTACCTTGGAGCGCATCTTAGCAGGGGTGGCAATGCTGGGGGAAGTGGAACTGCGGGATATGATCAGCCAAGGGGAAGGGGCAGAGGTGGTCTGCCATTTCTGCTCCAAAGCCTTCCAAATCGATCACTACCAACTGGAAGAGCTACTGACAGAGATGACTAGGGCATCCAAGAATTAGTGCCCACCCACCACCACGCCCGCAGGGTATCCCTGACTGTCTTGAAACTGGGTTCAGGCTGATGCTCAGAGGGGATCGCTACGGGTGTAAATTTGATGCCCTGTGCCCCCAAGATAATGGCGGCGATCGCCTGCGCTCTGGGCATATGAAAATCAGTGGTGATTAAATAAATACTCTTGATCTGGCGCGCTTTGAGCAGTTCTGCCATAGTGGTAAAGTTGGTTACCGTATCCACTGCCCGATAGTCTAGGGTAACCCGTTGCCGCGGGATCCCCGCTGTTTGAAATACTGCTTCCGCATACTCCCGTGGACTGCCTGATGAGACAAAAATGGGCAAGTGGGGATGCTGCTTGGCAAATTGGGCGGCAAATTGTTCTCGGATCGGTTCACCCCCCAATACCAAAATGGCTTGGGGGTGGTCTGGGTTAGACATGTGATTTCCCCACATTAATTGCTCTAGCCCTAGGGTAAACTGCCTCACAGGCATATCAATGTGGAGAAAAAATAAAGTAGCTAATAGAATCACTCTGTACAACATGCAGTCAGGTTAGCACAGTTGAGTCGAGTTTGACTGCGGGCGAAATCCTGTTTTGGTCTGTTCTTTGGTGGGGCGATCGTCGGGTGTAGATTAGGGTATATGATGATGGGGATGTATAACCGACTGTTAAGGAACATATGCAAGGCATTGATTTTTCACAGCAGTTACTGATTCGGCGTACGGCTAATGTGCGGGTGATCGTTACGCCGCGGTGGAAAGAGGAGATGCAACAGCAGTTGCAGGCACAGGTGAGTCAGATAGATATGCAAATTCAACAGATCGAGGCGCAGGGACAGCGGATGATTATGGAAATTGAACGCCAGAGCCTGAAACCGTTGCCTGCGGAGGTGGCGCGGGAAATTGAAAATATCCGCCTTGAGATGAATCGCCGTAAAGCGGAAGGTTTGGAACAAAAAAATCAACTCCTCCAACAATTAAATCAAGTGCAGGTATTGGAATTGGAACAGGAAGTGATTCAGGGGCAGATAGATACCTACTGCCCAGTGGGGAAGGGGGATAATTTAATTGCCACCATGCAGGTAGATGTTGTCCTGCGGGACGGGGTGATTGAGGAGATTAGAACTGGGTTTCCGCCGATCGTACAGGTAGAGTGATCGCTGAGCAGTTTAAGGTTTGGTTGCGCCCCCTACTGAATTCCAAACAAACAGCAGCCCTAGAAGCTTGTGTGGTTGGGCTGGTGGCGGCGATCGCCTCGGTGCTGTTAAAAGAAGCGGTGGGGTGGCTGGGGGGCTGGCGGGTAGCCTTGGCAAAGCAGTATCCCGTGTGGGTGGTACTGCCGTGTATGGGGCTGGTGGGGGGGTGCTTGGCGGGCTGGCTAGTGCAGAGGGTTGCACCTGAGACGGCAGGGAGCGGGATTCCCCAAGTCAAGGCGGTGTTGGCGCAGTTGCCTGTGAGTCTGAATTGGCGCACAGCTATTTTCAAGCTGATCGGGACGACTCTGACCTTGGGTTCGGGGTTTGCTTTGGGCAGGCAGGGACCGACTGTCCAGATCGGGGCGGGGTTGGCGGCGCAGTTGAGTGAGTGGGTGCCCACTTCCCCTGAGTATCGCCGCCAGTTGATTGCGGCAGGGGCGGCGGCGGGGTTGGCGGCAGGTTTTAATGCTCCGTTGGCGGGGGTACTGTTTGTGATTGAGGAACTCCTGCACGACCTGTCGGGGATCACTTTAACAACCACAATTTTGGCTTCTTTGATTGGGGGGGTGGTCTCGCGCCTGCTGGGGGGGCAGGGTTTTCGCCTCGATATTGAACTGGGGCAACAATCCCAGGTGCTGGTACAGGAGTTGCCCTTTTTCTTGATGTTGGGGGTGGTGGTGGGGCTGTTGGCGGCACTGTTTATGGTGTCGGTGCTGGCTAGTCTGCGTTACAGCTATCGCTACCTGCGGATTGGGGTGATGGGCAGGATCGCCTTGGTAGGTCTGCTCTCGGGGGCGATCGTCAGTCAATTGCCTGCGGAGTTCAGAGACAGTGCGGGCTTGCAGGGGCTATTGACTTTGGGCATTGCCGATTGGCAGTTTGCCCTGTTTGTGTTTGTTATTCGCTTTTACTTGTCGGTGCTGGCGTGCAGTGCCGAAAGCCCAGGGGGGCTGTTTGTGCCCAGTCTGATTTTGGGGGCGGCGGTGGGGGCAGAAATTGGTATCTTAGAGCAGTTTTGGCAGGGGGTGGGTCAGCCTGCTACCTATGCCTTGGCGGGTATGGGGGCATTTTTTGGGGCAGTTACCAAAACGCCTGTAACGGCGATCGTAATTGTATTTGAGATTACAAGGGATTTTAATTTGGTACTGCCGTTGATGATGGCGGTGGTCATTGCCTATCTAGTGGCAGAGCGGTGCCTACCGGGATCGCTCTACACTAAACTGCTGGAACTAAAAGGGATGAAACTGCCTGAAGCCCAGAGTTCAGCCCTGTGGATGCAGTTGCGGGCAGGGGATGTGATGCAGACCAAGGTGGAGACTCTCGCCAGTGATTTGACCCTTGCCGAAGCGATTCAAGCCTTTGCCCGATCGCACCACCGCGGTTTTCCGGTGCTGACAGGGGGGGAGTTGGTGGGGATCATCACCCAGACTGATTTAGCCAAAGCCAGCGAACTCAATCTCCCCCTCGAGACCCCCATTGCCCAGATCATGACCCGATCGCCGATTACGGTGCACCCCAGTGATAGCCTTGCCCATGTATTGTATTTACTATCTCACTACAAGTTGTCGCGCTTGCCCGTCCTCGAGCAGAAAAAACTGGTGGGGATCATCACGCGCAGTGATATTTTGCGCGCCGAGGCAGAAAAGTTGCGCTCCCCTGCCTTGAAGCAAAACCCTGACCCTTCCTATGTGGTGTATCAGACCCAAGCCCCAGCGATCGGCAAGGGGCGGGTGCTCCTACCCTTGAGCAATCCCCACACTGCCCCCCACTTGATCAAATTGGCGATCACCATTGCCCAGCGGTGTGAATACGAACTGGAATGCCTGCAAGTGATCCTAATCCCCTGGGGGCAGTCAACGTCAGAAGCTCCCGTAGAAATTGCCCCCAGCAAAGCCCTCCTAGACCTGACCCAAACCTACAGCCAGACTATACCGATTCACCACCAAATCAGAGTTGCCCATGGGGTCGTCCCAGCCATCCTTGAGACGATCGCCACTCGCCATATCAATATCTTACTAATGGGGTGGCGGGGACAACAGTTACTCTCCCAGTTTATTCTTGGCGATGTTGCCGATACAGTGATCCGCCAAGCTACTTGTGATGTGGTGCTAGTCAAATTTCCTGAAAACTATGACCACAGTCGTTCTATTTGTCGGTGGTTGATCCCTGTCAGCGATCGACTCAATCCCACCTATGCCCCCAAACTGCTCAATGCCCTTATCAGTGCTGAGTTCAGCCAGCACCAGCCGATTGTGATCACCCTTGCCCACCTGTTGGAAAAACCCCCCAACACTCTGATCCGCAAAGCCAGCAACCATATGCGGACCCTGCTCAAACAACTGGATCGCCTCCATGAGAATACTCAAGCCATTTCTGAACTCAATACCATTTCTATCTGTAATGCCTCTGTGGCTGAAGGAGTTTTGGATATAGCTGAAAAAGGTAAATATGATGCCATTCTCCTCAGTGCCAAAGCGGAAGAGATGCTCCAACCTGAAATCAAAGAGATTGCCCGCCACACCCCCTGCCCCCTGTTTCTAGTGCGTACTCATGGGCAGGCTCAAATTAATTAGCCATTTCGGGCTGACCTGCAACGGCAGATTGTTGTCAGCGCGATCGTAGCTAGAGCCTTAGGCGGTGAAGCCAAGGAAATTATTCCTGGGGAAAATGCCCTGGGTCGCTACTACCTCAGACAACATGAACAATCCGGACGGCTACTGCCTGTGGGTAATATCTGCACTAGTGCGGAATTGGTGGGCGCGGCGATCTGGAATACTAATTCAGGGTCATAGATGATGCCGATCCCCGGGGGCAAAGTGTATGTAACCACTGAGCTGTTGGTTTTTGCTCAGTCGGAAGCAGAACTAGCGGGGGTAATTTCCCATGCGGTCCTATCCCACTCTTACCAAGAAATGGCGACTCCAGCCAAATTGAGCATTTTTCGGCAAGTGCCCCTAGTATCTACCTTTGCTCGTCTGGCTCTGCCCCAGTACAGCCTCGGGTACGAGAGACAGGCAAATATTTTGGGCACCAGAATTCTCTCAGCGGCTGGCTATTCCGCCAACGGTCTCTATACTTTCATGACCCGCCTCGCCGGACTCCAAGGCTGACGGGAGACATCCTTCAGGCGCGCCGATCGGGTGGAATACCTTGTGGGCATGAGGGAGCAGCGGGTTTTGTCAAAGCAAGGGAAACTGTCCATCTTTGGTGTGAGATGGAAACCTGAGGGCATGACTTTTGAGTTGAAAGAGCGCGTATTCAGGGTAGCGTTCTAGGCTGGCTGATTTGCTAAGATAGTTAGCACCGCAATCTTTTGGAGGTTATGACCGCCGTTCTCCCTAATTTATCTTTATCTAGTCGCCCTGATGCC
Source organism: Pseudanabaenaceae cyanobacterium (assembly GCA_046295715.1). Taxonomy (GTDB): domain Bacteria; phylum Cyanobacteriota; class Cyanobacteriia; order Pseudanabaenales; family Pseudanabaenaceae; genus JBKBMU01. The sequence goes on along the minus strand of JBKBMU010000010.1, from coordinate 7,813 downwards.
CTTGGTCGCTATGGCAGGTTTGGGGGCAAATATGTGCCAGAGACCCTCATGCCTGCCCTTGAAGCCTTGGAACAGGCATTTTATCAGTACCGAGGGGATGCCACTTTTCATGCAGAACTGGCTGGTTATTTGCGGGATTTTGTGGGCAGACCCACACCCCTATATTTTGCGGAACGATTGACCCAACACTACGGCAGTGCCCAAATCTATCTCAAACGGGAAGACCTCAACCACACCGGAGCGCACAAAATCAACAATGCCTTGGGGCAGGTCTTATTGGCACAGCGGATGGGTAAAAAAAGAATCATAGCCGAAACGGGGGCAGGACAGCATGGGGTGGCAACTGCGACTGTATGTGCCCGCTTTGGTCTCGAGTGTGTAATTTACATGGGTGTGCAGGACATGGAACGGCAAGCCCTGAATGTATTTAGAATGAGGCTAATGGGAGCAGAAGTCAGACCCGTCTCAGCGGGCACAGGGACACTCAAAGATGCCACCTCGGAAGCAATTAGGGATTGGGTAACCAATGTGGACAATACTCATTACATTCTCGGTTCGGCGGCGGGGCCCCATCCCTATCCGATGATTGTGCGGGAATTTCAGGCGGTGATAGGTCAAGAGACCCGTCAGCAGTGCCTAGAGAAATGGCAAGGTTTGCCAGATATCCTCATGGCTTGTGTGGGAGGCGGTTCCAATGCGATCGGTCTGTTCCATGATTTTATTGAAGAACCCACAGTGAGATTGATTGGCATAGAAGCAGGCGGGCTAGGACTGGATTCAGCCAAACACGCGGCTACCCTCACCCAAGGTAGGGTGGGTGTTTTGCATGGGTCAATGAGTTATCTTTTACAAGATGAAGAAGGACAAGTAATTGAACCCCATTCTATCAGTGCGGGGCTGGATTATCCGGGCGTAGGACCTGAACACAGCTATCTCAAAGAGATGGGCAGAGCTGAATACTATGCAGTAACAGATGCGGAAGCCCTTGCTGGTTTACAACTGCTTGCCCGCTTGGAAGGAATTATCCCTGCCCTGGAAACTGCCCATGCGATCGCCTATTTAGAAAAACTCTGCCCCCAATTGAACAGTAGCCAGCGAATTGTCATCAACTGTTCAGGCAGAGGCGACAAAGATGTGCAGACTGTAATTAAACATTTAGGAAGTGAGGTTTAATGTGTCGTTTGCTGGGCTATTTGGGTTCAGTCGTCAAACTAACAGAACTGCTGATAGAACCTAAACACTCTCTAGTGGAACAGAGTTATCAACCCCAAGAGATGACTGCAGGTTTATTGAATGCCGATGGATTTGGCTTTGCCTGTTATCACCCAGCCAGAAATACTCCCCCCCTCATCTATCGCAGTATTCTCCCCATTTGGAATGATGTCAATTTAATCCCACTGAGCCAATTTATCAGTTCCGATTGTGTCTTAGCCAGTGTGCGCAGTGCTACCCCCGGACTAGCCGTGGATGTGAGCAATTCCCCGCCCTATAATTTTGGGGACTGGCTCTTGGTTCACAACGGCTTCATTGAGCAGTTTCGTTATACCCTGCATCGCTCCCTCGTCAACTCCCTCACCGATCCCATCTATCAGCAAATCAAAGGAAGCACCGATTCAGAATATATTTTTGCTCTCCTCTATCAATTCCTAGGGCAATTTCCCCAAGACGAATTACTGGCACTGCGATCGACCATTGAGTGCATTACCAAACTCAGTCGAGGGCAGAATATCTCTAGTGCCCTGAATTTGATTTTTACCAATGGCACAAGGCTCTACGCCTGTCGCTACAGCACCCACCCGCCCGCCCCTTCCCTCTATTACACTCAGCAAGGCAGTTCCATTTATATTGTGTCCGAACCAATGGAATTTCCCCACTTCAGTAGAGCAGAATGGCAGCAATTCCCAGAAAATACCTATCTCAAAGCGGAATCAGCGACTATAGAGTTGGGTCAAATCCTGTAAACACTCACTCAATTGATGGGTCAAAGCCAGTTCCAAATTTGGCAAACACCACTCCCAATTTCCCTCAATTGTCCCCGGTTTATTCATGCGCGCCGAATTATCCAAACCGAGAATATCCTGCAGAGGGATGATCGCCAAATCCGCCACCGAAGCGAAGGCCATCCTCACCAACGCCCAATTGATTGGTTCACCGATGCCATAGCCAGTGCAGTAGCGATAGAAGAATTGTTTTTCATAGCGACTCGCTCTCTGCCACCAACCCACCGCTGTATCGTTATCATGGGTCCCCGTGTACACCAAAGTATTCCGTTGATAGTGGTGCGGTAAATGGGTATTATCACTCCCCCCACCAAAAGCGAAGAGTAACACGCGCATAGTTGGAAATTGGAATTCTTCCCGCAGAGCATCTACCGCTGGCGTAATCACCCCCAAATCCTCCGCTAGGATCGGCAACTCTCCTAACTCTGATTGAATTTTCCGTAATAACTCTCGCCCCAAAGCAGGTTGCCATTCTCCCTTGATCGCCGTCGTTTCCCCTGCAGGCACTTGCCAGAACGACTCCAAACCACGAAAGTGGTCAATGCGAATAATATCCACAAACTGCCGCAGAAAGCGAAATCGCTGTACCCACCACTGAAACTCCGTCTCCGCCAAATACTCCCAATTATAGACAGGATTCCCCCATAACTGCCCTGTAGCACTGAAATAATCAGGGGGCACACCCGCCATCCATGCTACACTGCCATCCTCTGCCAACATAAAATTCTCTGGGTTTGCCCACACATCCGCACTGTGATGGGCAACATAAATGGGAATATCACCAATGATTTTAATGCCCCGCTCATTGGCATATTCTTTCAACTTCAGCCATTGGCGAAAGAATTGAAACTGAAGGAAATAATGGAAATCAATTTTTTGCTCCAATTTCCCTCTATAGTGAGCGATCGCACTCTCCTTTCTCTTGACCAACTCAGGGGGCCACTGATGCCATGACAGTTCAGGAAACTCCTCTTGTAGAGCCATAAACAGAGCATAGTCCTCCAACCACATCGCCTCTGCTTGGCAGAACTGTTCAAACTCCTCCCCCCCCTGAAAATTAGCAAATGCCTGTTCTAGGAGTCCCATCTTGTATGGGATCACCCGTGCAAAATCCACTCTCTCTTCAGGAAAATGGGGCGGATCAGCTATATCTGCCTCACTCAATAAATTCTCTTCCAATAACAATTCTGGACTGATCAGCAAATGATTACCAGCGATCGCACTGAAACACATATAGGGAGAATAGCCATAGCCCACAGGATTGAGCGGTAGCACCTGCCACAGTTTTTGTCCAGCCCGCACCAGAAAATCAACAAACCTATAGGCATTAGTCCCCAAATCACCGATCCCATATGGGCTAGGCAGACAGGTAGGATGTACAAGAATACCACTACTACGCGGAAAACTCATAGCTATTGCTTGAATCCAGATAATTTTGCCAATTCTTCAAGGGAAAGCACACCCTCGATAATCCAAGTGGGATAGGCTCTAATATGCGCTTGACGGCATAACTCAGCCTTGGGATTCTCATATATTCAATCCGCCGAAATGCCTCCCCAAATAGTTCTCTTTGTTGCGTACAAGCAGGACACCAAAACGCTCCATACATCCGCGCTGAAGTCTGCCGTAAATGCAAAGCCAGTCTTTCCTCCACACTTAAGCGTACAGTTACAACCCTACTCGGCACTGGTAGAGTAGAGAGTAGCAATGACAAAATAAATGTTGCCAACATATCTCCCTAGGCAAAGTCGCACTATCAAGATAACACAACCGCCTGATTCATCTGCGATCTACAGAAAAACTTTAACTCAGCCTACCCTGTTTATGCCAAGTTGTGAAGAAAAATCATTAGACCTTTTATTTGTAAACAATGTGAATATACCAGACTTCCTGCTTAAATATAAATATCTTATCTTAAATATCAGTAACTCAACCCCAAAGGTTTTATTAAGCAAAGTTTTCTAAGCTTGGGGTTGCAGGGGTAACAGCCTGTTTTTTAGGAATCATGGAAGACTCACCCTCCTTGTAGTAGGTGAGTGAGCGTAGGATATCTAGAAGTTAGACCAAAAGTTTCTGGTTTAACATTTTCGTAAATGAAATGCCTCTGGGCTAGACAAAATTCATCCCATGCTGACATTTGTAATCTAAATAATCCGCGCACTATGCTGATTAGGAGAGAACTAATCTCCATTTGCCACCAAATTTTGTGGTTAGTAGCTTTACATAGTTCAGCGATCGCTTGATTAACTGAGATTTGATCCATGCCTAACACTAAACGGTGTGGGTATAGCTGAATTATTTGGGGATCTATCAATAGGTGTGTAACAATTTGGGCAATATCAAAAGCATGAATGAAATGAAAACTACCTTCAGTCTTGAACCAGCGGATATAGGGTAAGTAGCGCAAAATATCCTTGAAGCCAGCCGAAATAAAAGAATAAGGTTTGTCCTGACCGTTACCACCCAAAACGATCGTCGGAAAGACAGTAATCAATTTATGGCTGATCGGTAGTTGCTCGATTGCAATTAAACCCTGATATTTGGATTTGATATAATCTGTGCCAATTTCTCCTGCAGGTTTTAACAGCTGACTATGACGGTCTAAAATACTAGCGGTAGAGAAGTAAATGGCGCGCTCACAAGTCTGGGGATCGAGGTAACTGAATAGTTTATGGGTTTTCTCAACATTGATGAGGTAAGTATTTTCCCCACCCCAACAGGCGGCTGTACTCACTAAGTAGTGCATTTTGCTGACCAGATCAGCATGCTGTTCAATTGCTAGTAAATCCCCTTGAATAATTTTCACGCGATCGCCGGGTACAGTTAATTTTAGTTTACGGGGATCACGAAGCAGTAAATATAATTGCCAGTCAGTTTGATTCAGTAATTGCTCTACCAGGTAATGACCAATACAACCACTCCCGCCTGTAATAAAAATGCGTTTAGTCATGAGCAATTATATATACAGAACTGTCAGTTAATAAATCATTAGTTTTCTAGACAGCTTGATGCCCTGTGCTGGTGATGATTACTTTCAGCTCTTCTAGGCTTTTACTGCTAGTAACTGTGATCTTTTTATTGGGTACATCGCCAATAACAATGGCACTGGGATCGGCTGTTTGAATTGCTTTAGTTAGGGTATCAATACAACCTTGACAAGCAATTGTGGGGACACTAATTTCCATAGGTTTATGCCTCTAAAAGTTGGATATTACTAAACTCAAATACAGTAGTGGTAGTGTTGCCATCTTGGGTGCTTTCAATGGTGCGATCGCAGAGAATTTGATAGCCCCCCACTTCTACATAATTATCTGTATAGGTGCTCTCATTTTTGATTGAACCAGTCTGGGGATCGCGATAAATGGAACGATACTTGTGGGATAGATAACCCTGTGGTGTCTGATGACTACTGAAAGTATTGATTGTTACTACAGTGCCATGAATATGACGATGTACCATGCACACTTCGTTATTGCGCACCTTGTAGCGATCGCCCTCAGATTTGCCTCCAACAATTAGCTCCACTGCACCCGTCTCATCGGTTGCTCCTAGTTGAAAAGTATTTTTGCCATGAGTGTCCTGAAAACTGCGGCGGATACGGTGGATCGCCACCTCTTGCAATTGTCCTACCACTGCCTGTTGCACAGTCTCATCTGCAATTCCCACCACGTCTGCAGACAAATTGCGATTTACTCTAACCTTGCCTGTATAGGTCTGACCGCCTGTTTTGACCGTAACATCGGCAGTGTAGCCTGGGAAGTTGCGATCCCAAGTATAGCGGTTCTCGTAGGCAGATTGCATCAGGGCACGGGCAGTAGGATTGTCAGTAAGAGTTGCAGTCATAAACCGAAAATGGTAACACTAATTGGCAATTATATGTCATTTTCGCTACTATGCGCTTGACCAAACGGGGACAATATGCCCTTAAAGCTATGCTCGATCTTGCCCTGCAAGGCGGAAAATTGACCAGTGTGCGCCAAATTGCCCACCGACAAGAGATTCCCCTGCCTTTTTTAGAAAAAATTCTATTAGAGCTACGCCAAGCAGGTCTGGTTACTGCTCAGCGCGGTAGTAAAGGGGGCTACACCCTCGGCAAATCAGCTAAAGAGATTAGTATCAGGGATATTTTGGGAGCGATCGGGGAAGGGATGACTACGCCAGAGAGCCCAGAGCCATTGGATATGATTCTAAATCGCAGGATTCATGAGCGTATTCAAGATATACTCCAACAGATTTCCCTAGCTGAACTTTACTACGATCTGATTAGCCAGCAAGCCCAATCGGAAGCTACTTTTATTGTCTAGTATGGCACTACACAATAACCTTAAGACAAGCATAAGGGGGTAGCCCCCGCTGGGGTTTTGTAGAAGAGGGGCTGTACAGAACCAGTTTGCCCTAAAAGAGGATAGAGGGATTAAGGGATTGTCTGATTCCACACTTAAAGGCTGGGAATATTAGTTTTTACAAGGGGGTTTGTACAGTGAGAACATGTGTGACTAACCATAAGTTTGCTCTGATGGACTTAAATTAAGCATACCCGACACACATAAAAAAGCTGAGTCAAATGACCCAGCCTCAGAGTATTAACTAACTATAGAACTAGAAAGTGAAAGTAGTCCGCAGTACACCCACCGTGGCGGTACCGTTACGGCTGTCATTGTTGGGATTGAAGACAAAGAATACAGCAGGCGTGATGCTGATGTTGCCTGTTACACGGAAGCGATAGAATGCTTCCAAGTGGTAGGGAGTGGTGTAAAACGAGCTGGTGAAAGGATTAACATTATTGTTACCACTAAAGCTAGCCAGATAGAAAGGCTGACCAAACATGATCCCCGCTAGGTCGCCTCTGTTGAGCAGGTCAGCAAAACTCAAACCAGCCATCCAGCTAGTGAATGTACCAGTATTACCAGAGTTAATTGCCGCCGTTGGGGGTAGCGTACTAGCAAAAGTCCAAGACCCCCACGCAAACAGGTTTACATTGCGGGCAAAGCTCCAGCGCAGTTGACCCAAGATGGTGTTGGCATTCATTTTCACCGCACCTGGCAAAATTTCACCAGCAGTGTTTGTACCACTACCCAAGTTAGCGGCTGCTAGGTAGTCGTAGGAGTAGGTGAAGCCGAGGTCAAAATTACGGTTAGGTTGCCAGACAATCTGTGCCGCCAGCTTGCTGTTGCCACCTGCAAAAATACCACCCTCGCCACTTACACCAGCAGGATTGTTAGAACCATACATCAGGTTCAACTGACCTTGAGGCAAAGTGAAACGAGTACCTAGCAGGAAGTTGGTACCACCAATGCGAATAGCGGCAGGATAGCGCCCAAAACGGGATACAGAACCACCACCACTGCTCTCCACAGGGCTGAGGGTATTGATTACTGTATCAGCACCAAGCCTAGGAGCAACCCACACAGTAGTGTTCCCAATAGGGAAACGATAGAAGAAGTCATCAATTTCGAAGGTATTGTTAGTGTCCCCATCAAAGCCCAAACGGGTAGAAGTTCCACTGCCCAAAGCACGATTCAACTGTTGGAAACTACCAGTCTGCAAGCGGGTTCTGAGGAGGTCTCTGCCAGTGAAGCTGGTGTCAAAGTTCAAGCGTGCCCGTGCCCCAAAGGCAAGATTGGAGCGATCGGAAGAAGGTGTGGAAGTAACGCCTATGCCTGGAATAGTAGTATTAACATCAACAGTAGTTACTCTACCGTCACTACCAGCAAATGGGGCAAAAATTACTTCCCCAGTCAGCTTGGTGGTAGTGGAGAACTGCTGACGCTCGAGGGTAGCGACCTTGCCTTCGAGGGTATCCACACGACCCT
>JBKBMU010000009.1:0-143298 GCA_046295715.1 Pseudanabaenaceae cyanobacterium | reverse complement strand
GGGGGCTGACAAACTCACTGGTAAAGGAGGTGCCGATGTACTGGTTGGAGGCGAGGGGGCTGACGAACTCACTGGTGGAGGAGGTGACGATGTACTGGTTGGAGGCGAGGGGGCTGACAAACTCACTGGTGGAGCAGGTATCGATCGCTTTGTCTTCAATGTCCTAGACGGTGCACGCGATGAAGTGATTGGCTTTGATACTAATACTACTACTGGTGATAAAGTTGTTCTGCCTAAGTCGGTGTTTACGCAACTGATGACGGCTCCCACCAGTGGTGATATATTTACAGGTGGGACGTCTCCTGTACCAGCAGACTTTACAGGCGGGACGACCTATTCAGGCATTAATGCAATTGATAGTCAATCAACAAGGTTGGTTTTTGATGACTCCACAGGCCTTCTGTACTACAACCCTGACGGTGCTACCCTGGGTGGCGCAGTGGCGATCGCCAAATTCACTGGTGTTATTACTCTTGGTGTGGGGAATATACTTGTGGTCAATTAAGATCCACATCTAATCTAAGGTTACTGTGTGGGGTTTATACCTCACACAGTTTTTTTTCATGGGTGGGGACTTAGGCATTGCCCTCAGGTTGTACCCTGTGCCACAGCACTCTATAAAGTTGAAGGGGCTGGTCCTTGCCCTTGACCATGACAGGAGCGAGGGCTTCTACTGGTATGGTCAGTTGTCCCCGTACCTTGCTCAAGGTGGCATCTGAAATCAAAATTTCCCCCGCCCTTGCCACACTGCAGATGCGACTGGCAACATTCATCGTATCGCCGATATTGGTGTATTGAATCAACTGCTCAGAACCAATGTTGCCCGCCGCCACCAGCCCTGTATTCAACCCAATGTGAATCTGAATCTGGGGAAAGGTGCGCTCTTCTGCCCATCTCTGATTCAGTTTGACCATCGCCCATTGCATGGCGATCGCCGCTTTGATGGCCCTTTCCACATCATCCCCACGGCTGTAGGGCGATCCCCACACAGCTAAGAGGGCATCAGCAATATACTTTTCTAAGGTGCCCTCAAACTTAAATACTATACCTTCTACCATCACCTTGAAGTATTGATTGAGCATGGTAATCACTTGGCGCGGTTGCATCTTCGCCGCCATTTCTGTAAAGCCACTGATGTCAGAAAAAAGTGCCGTTACTTCCGTTTCCACAATGCCTAAATCGCCAATTTCTTCAATTTTCCGGATAACTGCCTGCGGGAAAAATCGCTCTAGTCTTGCCCGCTTGGCAGCCTCTTTTTGCATCTGTTGATACAGATTGGCATTCTCAATCGCAATCGCCGCTTGGTTCGCCAGACTGGTTAGGAATTCTAAGTCTTCTTTCTGATAGATATTCACCTGGGAAAGATTATCTACATACAATACGCCGAGACTGCGATCGCCCGCCTTGAGGGGCACACACATGGCAGCACAGATCGCCTGCTGAATGATGGAATAGGCTTGATCAAACCGCTGGTCAGCTACGGCATTGTCGGTGAGGATGCCCACCCCCTGCAGATGAACATAGTTGGCGATCTTGTGGCTGTAAAACTCTTGGTTGAGGATGATCCCCTGCCTGACTTTGATCGCTTTCTGTTCCAACTGCCCGGTTTTGGGGTTCGCCAACAGCAACACCCCCCGATCTACCCGCATCACCTGAAATAATAAATCCAGAATTTTTTGGGGCAGACTCTCAAATTCATGGGGGGAAGCGAGCTGATTGCTGATCTCCATCAATACCTTCAATTTGGTGGCTAGTCTTTGGTTGGCATCTTGTTCCTCTGGCAGAAGCAGAACCGAAGCGTTACTCGACTGTGGTTGGACACTGGTCTCTAACAACTGCTGAATACTATTGCGAGAATGCTCAGGCCGGACTTGGAGCAAGATCGATATATCATCTGCTGTTTCGCGGGCCTCAGACCCAACTGTGGACGTGCTGGCCTCTAGGGTAAAACTGACCCTGCCAAACCGCACTGTGTCTCCCACCTTGAGTGTCTGTTCGGTGATGCGCTGGTTATTTACATAGGTGCCGTTGCTGCTATTTAAGTCTCTGACAATCACTGTGGGATGATTGACAATGATTTGGGCATGGTGGCGGGACAAACTGCGGGCTTCATCTTCAATCACGATCGTATTGTCAAAACCCCGCCCAACGGTGTTGATGCCATCCCGCAACTCATACCTGACTTGGTGGGCTTGCCCCGAGGTTTGGACGAGACAGAAGTGCATGGCAACGATAGTGGGGAAAAACTAGGGGTTCAGCAAGATTTTGACGCAAACCATACTGAAATTGTTGCAGATGACTCCGCAGTATTACCATCACATCCCTACAAGCTGATAACTTACCATCCCCTGTGGCTTGAAACAAGACTGCCCCTCCATCCAAGTCGCTGGCTAAACCAAGCTTGGGAGGCAAACCTTGAAATAATAGCCCCCGCAATCGCTCCTCGCAGGCACGCACATTTACCCCCCGATTGTGCAAAGTTTGAAAAATCAAATCGGGATCGCAGGGGTCAGGCAGGCGCAGATGGCACAGTTCATGGAGTAAAAAGTAGTCGCTGTACTGCAGACGCCCCACATCTAAGTATTCACGATAAAAGGGAGCAAGAGCTAACCCTTGGGCGATCGCGGTTTCAGGTAAATGGTGCAGGTGGGCAGGGATCAGCTTGGCACAGAGCCATTCGGTGAGCAGAGACGGAATGTGCCCCACTAGCCAGAGGTCAAGTTGGTTGGGATCGGCTATGTAACTCAACATCTGGTTGAGTTGTGCAGACAGGGGTTGCACCCATGTTTGTAGGGCTTGTTGCTGGGCTTGCTCCCACTGCTGGCGGTGGATATAGGCACTCTGGTGTTGCCATTCATACTCCCACTGGGACAACAGGGGATCCCTACTAAAGGCTTGACTACAGGTGCGATAAAAATAGAACCCTGTTTCGGGGTCGTCTAGGTGGCTAAATAGTAGCCGGGCAATGCCCTGCTGTAGTCCATCTACCCCAACCTCCAGATGGGTAATGCGGGGGGGCTTAGCCAAAAGACTAAGGGCCATCTGGTCAGGGAAAACCTGTAAGCACAGATGGGCAAACTGGAAATCGGGTCCTTGGTGGGCGATCGCCAACAAGGGCCCAAGGGCGCGCTCGATCACCAACACTGACTCAGGAGCTTTGATCCAACCCACTTCCAACAGGGTCTGCCGACAGCGAATGCCATAGGCATCTGACTCCCCATAGGGCTGACTCACCACGATCCCCTGCAAGTTCTGGAAAATAGTAGGCAAATCAGCCACAGGCAGGTTGGGATGGCGTAATTCCCCAATGAGAGACTGCCAGAGAGCTTGTAGCTGTTCTGAGAGCAAATTTTGCGAAGTCTGGGAGAGTTTGCTGGCAAGGTTAGTGCCCATCTGCCATTCCCCATCCAACTGGCGATAGGAGAGGCGATCGCCCTGGGTACTGCTAAACTGCAGGGGATAGGTCTGCCCCGTATCCCCATCGGCTAGGCACAGGGACAGGCGATCGCAATAGATATCTACCCCCAAAAACCAAGTATTACGGGGGCTATAGCCGAAATCGGGCTGAGGTTCTGGTTCTGGGGGGGCGGTAATCTCCGCCTCGATGGCATCGGCAAAGCTATTGAGGAGCTGATCAATATCTTGCCCCTGGTCTTGACTAGTGGCAGTCTGGTCAATGGCTGAGAGTTCAGCAATCAGGGCTTCCCGCTGTGCCAATAACTCCATTACCTCTGCCTCCAGCTCTGGGGTTACGGGATCAGGATCAGTTGTAGCTGGCGCTTCTGGTGCTGATGCCACCTGAGCCTTGGGGGTTATCTCCACCCTGCTAAGCAGATACTCTAGGATTTCGGGAAGGCTGTCTTGAATTGCCTGATGGACTGCTTCCCGAATCACACTCCTCAGCTTGTGCCAGTCTTCCATAGCTAGCCCACTGCCTAGACCAAAGCATCAATTTTTTGGGCTAGTTCAATATCTTTCTGGCTGATCCCACCTGCATCATGGGTAGTCAGGTCGATTTTGACAGTGCTATAAACATTGAATAGCTCTGGGTGGTGATCCATTTTCTCAGCGGCGATCGCCACTCTGGTGATAAACCCAAAAGCCGTAACAAAATCGGCAAACTTAAATTCTTTGTGCAGTTTTTCATTGACTACTGACCAGCCCCCCAGTTGGGCGAGGGCACTGGACAATTCGGCAGGAGACAGCTTAGCTACTGACATAAGTCCTAGGTAATCGCTACTACTTCATGATACCCCAGGCAGTACACTAGAAATAGCTGTTCATATCTCTTGCCTATGTCAGAATTTATTGGCGCGATCGTGCGCAGAAAAACCCGCCCCGTGGCCGTAGGAAATGTAACCATTGGCGGGGACAATCCTGTTGTCGTCCAGTCCATGATCAACGAAGACACGATGGACATCCCAGGAGCAGTCAATGCCATCCGCCGTTTGCACCAGATCGGCTGTGAAATTGTGCGGGTAACTGTGCCCAGTCTAGCCCATGCCCAAGCCGTCAAGGAAATCAAAGAAAAATTGAAAACTTACTACATGGATGTGCCCCTGGTGGCAGATGTGCACCACAACGGCATGAAAATCGCCCTTGAAGTCGCCAAATATGTGGACAAGGTGCGCATCAACCCTGGTCTCTATGTGTTTGAGAAACCCAAGCCCAATCGCACCGAGTACACCCAAGCCGAATTTGACGAGATCGCCGAAAAAATCAGAGACACCCTCAAACCCCTAGTCTTGTCCCTCAAGGAACAGGGCAAAGCCATGCGCATTGGGGTCAATCACGGCTCATTGGCAGAGCGGATGCTGTTTACCTATGGGGATACCCCTGAAGGCATGGTGGCATCTGCCCTAGAGTTCATCCGCATTTGCCAAGACCTAGATTTTCACAACATTGTCATTTCCCTCAAAGCCTCCCGCGTGCCTGTGATGATCGCCGCCAATTTGTTGATGGTCAAACGCATGGATGCACTGGGCATGGACTATCCTCTGCACCTAGGGGTAACTGAGGCAGGGGACGGGGAATACGGCAGAATCAAATCCACTGCTGGGATCGCCACCCTCCTGGCCCAAGGCATTGGCGATACCATTCGCGTCTCCCTGACTGAAGCCCCCGAAAAAGAAATCCCTGTTGGTTACGGCATCTTACAGGCACTGGGCTTGCGGCGCACCATGGTGGAATATGTGGCTTGTCCTTCCTGCGGGCGCACCCTCTTCAACCTCGAAGAAGTCCTACACAAGGTCAGGGAAGCCACCAAACACCTCACTGGCTTGAATATCGCCGTCATGGGCTGTATTGTCAACGGCCCAGGGGAAATGGCAGATGCCGACTATGGCTATGTGGGCAAGACCCCCGGCATGATTTCCCTGTACCGCGGCAGAGAAGAAATTAAAAAAGTGCCAGAGGACAAGGGGGTAGAAGAACTAATTGCCCTGATCAAAGCCGATGGCAAATGGATCGATCCACAGCCTGCCGAAGTTGGCAGTTAAGAGGTAGATAAATATACCTAAAGAACGATGCCTAGACTTGGGGATAGGGGGCTGTGAACATGGTAGTATAGAGCCAAAGTTATCAAAAGAGCCTCATCAATAGAACAGAGATAATCTATGGCTAACCTTATTTCTACGCAACTGGCGGATCGGGTAACTCTACATCAGTTGCGCGTCTTTGCTGTCGCCGCTCGTTTGGGCAGTTATACCCGTGCTGCTGAGGAGTTGGATTTGACCCAGCCCACTGTGTCTATGCAAATTAAGCAGTTATCCCAAGCGATCGGTCTGCCCTTGTTTGAGCAGATTGGTAAAAAATTGTACCTGACACAGGCAGGGAAAGAGTTGTGGCAGGGTTGCCAAGAAATTTTTGAGCGCTTGGAGCAGGTGGAGATGACTGTTGCCAACCTCAAGGGGCTAAAGCAAGGTTATCTCAAGTTGGCGGTGGTAACTACAGCGAAGTATGTGATCCCGCGCTTATTAGGCCCATTCTGCCGCCGTTACCCTGGGGTAGATGTGGCGCTGGAAATAACTAACCACAGGGGGATCATGGAGCGCGCCAGCGACAACCAAGATGAACTCTATATTCTCAGCCAGTTGCCTACCGATATAGAGTTCAAAGCTTACCCCTTTGTGGAAAATCCCTTGGTGGTGATCGCCCACCGCTCCCACCCCCTAGCCCATGAACAAAATATCCCGATCCAACGGCTGGCAGGGGAGCATTTCATTATGCGGGAAGTGGGTTCGGGGACGCGCAAGGCAGTGCAAAAGCTGTTTGATGCCCTACAAATCCCGATCAAGGTCAAGTTGGAACTAGCCAGCAATGAAGCCATTAAGTACGCCATTGTGGGGGGGATGGGCATTTCGGTTCTGTCCCAGCACACTATTGCCATTGAGGACGATCGCACCGAGCTAGTGGTTTTGGATGTGGAGCATTTTCCCATCCGTTGCCATTGGTATGTAGCGCACCTTGCCCAAAAACAACTGTCGGTGGTAGCCCAGTCTTTCTTGAATTACCTGCAAACTGAGGGTCGGCAAGTTCTAGGTCATCCGCTCTGCAAGACTTATACAAATCTATACAGCCAAGTCAAATAGACTCATACTTGCTTCCTGCTTCATCCAAGTCTCAAGAGCTACGCTCTCAAGGGGTGTTACTTCTCCACAGGCTTCAATTCCCCCAGAGCTTGGGGTACTTACAAATTTCAACAGTTTGAGACTCGCATTCAAGTCTCTATCTATGGAAATGCCACAATGAGCACAGTTGTAAACTCGTTCTTTTAGCGGCATCTTTTGCCGATGTCCACAGTGAGAGCATATTTGGCTGGAGGGGTAAAAGTTAATTTACTCCCATACCAAGCACATTTATACTCCAACTGCCGGCGAAATTCAAAGAAACCACAGTCGGCTATGGCATTTGCCAACCGGTGGTTCTTCAGCATACCCGATAATTCAGGTCTTCAATGATCACCTCGCCGTGGTTCTTAGCTAAATAAGTGGTGATGTCCATCCTCATATCGGATACTCTTTTGTAGGCTCTGGCTAACCTAGCTCTAGCTTTCTTTCTGTTGTTGGATTTAATTTGCTTTTTACTTAGCCTCCTTTGTAGTCGTGATAGTTTTTTCTTGGCTTTCCTATAGGGTTTGGGGTTAGGAAAGACTTTGCCGTTAGAGCAAGTTACTAAGGCGTTTATACCTATATCTATGCCTATTTTGTCTGCTTGTTTGGGAGTAGGTTTATGCTCTAATTCATACCTAAAGCTGATGTACCACTTATCAGCTCTTTTGCTGATAGTTACATTCTTTGGCGTAACTGAGGGTAAAAGTTCATCACAGGTTAGCCATCCAAATATCGGAACTCTAATTTTGTTTCCCGATATTCTAATAGCACCTTCCAAGTAAAAACTATCCCTTTTGCCTTTTTTCTTATAGACCGTTTTTTTGCAGTATTTATGTTTCCACCAATTCTTGAAAGCTCGTTCTAAATTTCTTAGAGCTTCTTGCGGAGCCCATTTACTAACCTCGTAATACCCTTTTTATCAGGCTTAACTTCAGCTACAAGCTTCTTGTGTAAATCTATCCCACTGGACACTTTTTGCTTATTCTCCAAAGCCGCCAAACAAACATCCAAACCCCAGTTGTAGGCATGTCTCGCTACTCCTGCGTGCTTAGCCCCTAAAAAGCTTGAGACTGGTCTTAAAGCTGACGAGCGACATTTTTTAACTCCTGCACCAATTGCTTGTTTTTCTCACTTCTGGAACCGTAAAGTCGGGCTGAAAATACGGTTATTATCTCTAATACATCCTGTGCTAAATCCTCCTCAAAGGAACTGTCCTCGGTTCTATTGATAATGACAACTTCTGTGCCAAATATCTCGCATAGGGAGAAAATTAACTCACTGCCAAAACGCAATAACGGTCTTTATGGGTAAGTACTAATCTTTCAAATCTATTGTCAGTAATTAAATTAATGAGCCGTTTTAACCCCTTTTTAGAGTAGTTCAGCCCACTGCCTAAGTCTTGGATAATTTCTACTTGCCAGCCATTGGAAGCGCAAAATAACTCGATGACTTCAACTTGCCTACGTAAGTCTTCCTTTTGGTTGTAGCTAGATACACGAGCATAACCTACCGTAAAGGATAACTCCGACTTTATGCCCATTAATTGAGCCAAATCATAACGGCGATGACCATTCGCGGTTCTTTCCGGGATGAGCTTCCCCTCCGCCTCCCACCGTCGCAGGGTTTGGGTGGAGACCCCCTTTAATTTTGCCGCTTGAGAGATAGATAGTTTACTCGTAGTAATTATTTATTATACACCATAAAAGTAAAAGTATAAGTATGTATAGTTTTGGATAATTAATTTATAGATTATTGCTGTAAACCCGATCCTGTCCTAGACCATAGCCAAGCCGAAGTCGCCTGATACCACTTCCCCAATTGGCCACGCTGGTATGCCCTGCTGATTACAGTGGTTGAGCAATTTAGTCGTCTCGGCAGGATCGATGACCACTGCCAGACCGATTCCCATGTTGAAAGTGTTGAACATTTCTTGGGTCTCTACCTTACCCAATTCTTGTAGCCATAGAAAAATCTCTGGTACTGTCCAGCTATTGGGATAGATGCGGGCAGACTGCCCTGCACCCAGACAACGGGGTAAATTTTCAGGTAAACCACCGCCTGTAATATGCGCCAGTCCATGAATCTGCCATTCCCCTTTGATCAAGGGCAATATCAGAGAAACATAAATACGGGTGGGAGTCAGACAATCTGCGCCAATAGTCTTACTAGCATCTAGAGGACTGGGATCGTACCACTGATAACCTGCACTGCTGATAATTTTACGCACCAGACTAAAGCCGTTACTGTGTAAACCTGTGCTGGCGATCCCCACGATCGCATCCCCCACTCTGACCTGTGAGCCATTGAGCAGTTTAGATTTTTCGGCGATCCCCACACAAAAACCCGCCAAGTCATATTCTCCCTGCTGATAAAACCCCGGCATTTCTGCCGTCTCTCCCCCAATCAAGGCACAGCCCGCCTGCTGGCAACCAACAGCGATCCCCTCTACCACCTCCACTAACTGGGCAGAGTGGAGTTTTCCTGTCGCCACATAGTCCAAAAAAAATAAGGGTTCTGCCCCTGCAGTGAGGACATCATTGACACACATGGCAACGAGGTCAATGCCAATTGTGCGATGGGCATTACAAGCTTGGGCAATTTTCAGCTTGGTACCTACCCCGTCCGTCCCCGCCACCAAGACAGGCTCACGATAGCCCGTCGGCACTTGAAAACAGCCACTAAACCCCCCTAGCCCCCCTAAAACTTCAGGGCGATAAGTATCTTCTACAAATTGGCGGATACGGCGGACAAAATCCCGCCCCGCCTCAATATCTACCCCTGCACTGCGATAGTCCATAGTTCTTTTATTCTAAAGTTGAGCGGCTCAAATAACTATCAGGGGATGCAAGTTCTAGAGGGATTGAGTAATCTCCTGACCCTGAAACTACCCTCGGTGCATACATGCAAAAGATTTATTGCTATAGCTTTTGCTAAAAACTAGCTGCACCCTTTTGCAAGGATGCAGGTATGAATCTGCCAAACTGGCAGATGTTACTATGTACCTATGACATAGGGTAAAAGTTACTGCGGAATGACAATTACGGAAGGAACCAGTGCTCATAGAGTAATAGTAGGACTCTCGGGTGGGGTAGATAGTTCGGTAACGGCGGCTGTATTACATCGCCAAGGTTATCAAGTGCATGGTTTGACTTTTTGGCTGATGCGCGGTAAGGGACAGTGTTGTTCTGAGGGTCTAATCGATGCGGCGCGTATTTGTGAACAACTGGGAATTCCCCATGATGTAGTAGATAGCCGCGATCGCTTCCAAACTGAAATTGTGGATTATCTGATCACGGGTTATGCTGATGGCATTACCCCCCTGCCCTGTTCCCGTTGCAACAAGGCAGTAAAATTTAGCCCCCTGCTAGAGTATGCCCGCCACAAAGGTTTTGATAAAATTGCAACGGGGCACTATGTCCGCCTCAGTTTTGACCACGAAATTGGCAGATACCAACTGCGCCGCGCCCTAGATCGCCACAAAGACCAATCCTATTTTCTCTATGAGGTGGGACAAACGGAATTGAGTGCCTGTATCTTTCCTTTAGGAGATCTAACTAAAGCCCAAGTCCGCCAAATTGCCGCTGAGTTGGGCTTAGCTACTGCTAATAAACCTGATAGTCAAGACCTGTGCCTGATCGAGGCCCATGGCTCAATGCGGGAATTTTTAGCTAAGTACCTGTCCCCCCGCCCCGGAGAAATTGTGGACACCAAGGGTAAAGTGTTGGGGCAACACGATGGTATCCAAAACTACACGATCGGGCAGAGGCGCGGACTAGGCATTGCGGCGGCTCAACCCCTCTATGTGCTCAAGATCGATCCCGTGCTGAATCGGGTAGTAGTGGGCACAAGAGCAGAGGCAGGGCAAACCATCTGTACTGTCCACAGGGTCAATTGGGTGTCCATTCCCCCCGCCCCCACCCCCCGCCCTGCCCAAGTGCAAATCCGTTATCGCACCCCCCCCGCCCCCGCCACCATCGTGCCCTTACCCGACGATCGAGCCCAGATTATTTTTGATCAACCCCAATTTGGCATTACCCCCGGTCAAGCCGCTGTCTTTTACCAAGATGACCTCCTGCTGGGGGGTGGCTTAATTGAACGACCTGCTAATTAGCTCGGTTAAGAACAGGTTAAGGCTAGGTTATATTTTGGCTAAGCCTAGTTCACACCTAAAAATAGGGCATATATTATTACTTAAGATTAACTGAGCAGTGTGTAGGTTGTGCCCAATTACTTAAAACAGAAGGGAGATAGGTTGTGCAAGTCCTATTGATGCAGATGTCTAGCGAGCAGGAGCAGATTTGGCAGAAAGCTTTGACATCCCAAAAATTAGAAGTAGCGATCGAGCCGGCGGATGCCAACATTTTGCAGAGCCTGCGTCAAAAACAGAAGGACTCCCAAGTTTTACCAGATTTGATTCTGATTGACATCGGTATCCGTCATGCCAATTCGTCCACCCTAGTGGCAAGTACGGTCTGCCGTTGGTGTGCCGAGCACAATCCCCAAACCAAAGTAGTGATGACCAGTTCCCGCCAAGCCAATGTCAAGAAAACTGAGAAATACTGGGCTACCCGTCAGGGGGCAGTTGATTTACTGCCAATGGTACGACGGGATACGCTGATCCCCTCTATGGCTCGCCTAGCGGAAATTGCTGGCTTTAGCCTCGATCGCTCCCCCCTGGAAAAACTAGCCAACAGCCTAGCCCAGGCAGATACCGCAGAGATGAGCGACTCGGAAAATACTGAAGTGATTGCCGCTGCCTCCCGCAGTATCCGTGAGAGTGCGACTGCTGAGCTAGTGCGGAAGATGGCCATGATCCCCTTGCTGGTAATGGCAGGGGGCACTGAAGAACAGGAATACACCAAGCCCAATATCACCTTGGACGCCACCCTTGCCACTCTGCCCTTGCATGACTTTTCTATGGAGATGTCCCAGATGGGGCGGGATTTGGCGAAGGCATTCCAAGAAAATCCGCTTCTGCCGGGGGTAGTGCTCCTTAGAGAAGGTGAATATGGGGGGATGTTGTCCCGCCGCCGCTTCTTGGAATTTATGAGCCGTCCCTATGGTTTGGAACTATTCAGCAAACGCCCCTTGCATTTCCTCTATGGAGAAGCCGCTACTGATGTCTTGAGCTTGCCCGGGGCTACACCGGTGGTAACTGCCTTGCAGACCTGCCTGAAACGCTCCCTTGAGGTAATTTATGAGCCGATCGTGGTCAAACTGGAAGATGGTAGCTACAAACTCTTAGATGTACACGATTTGATCATGGCCCAGTCTCAGATTCACGAACTAGCCACCCAACTCCTGCGGGAGCAGACCCGGGATCGGATGGCGCAGACGGACAAGATGGCGACCCTAGGGCAGATGATGGTGGAAATTGCCCACGATATCCGCAACCCCGTGAATTTTATCTACAGCAATGTGGACTATTTGAATGTCTATACAGAAGACTTAATGAACTTAGTCAGTGCCTACGAGGAGCTTGTGAAACACCCCTCTCCCAAAATTCAGGAGTTGAAGAATAAAGCGGATTATGAGTTTCTCAAAGGTGACCTGCCCAAGGTGATCAACAGTATCCGCTTTGGTTCAGAACAGCTATTGCAGATGGTAAACGGTCTGCAGACCTTCTCACGGGTGGAAGGGGACAAGCCGAGCAAGGTGGACATCCATGCCTGTCTGGACAACAGTATCACGATTATGGGGCATCGCCTGAAAAACACTAAAGTAGAGAAGCGTTATGGGGAAGTGCCTACAATTATGGGTTTTTCAGGGCAGTTGATGCAGGTGTTTATGAATATCATCAGCAATGCTGTGGATGCCTTGCAAGAAGCTGCTCCCCGTCTGCGTGCCCTCTACGCCCAGAAACAAAAACAAGCGATCGCCCAGGGGGTAGCGACTGCCGAGAAACCTTGGCAACCGTTGATTACCATTACCACAGGCGTTACTGACAACGGCATGGTCTCCATTAAAATTGCTGACAACGGCCCTGGTATTCCCAAAGATATTCAGGACAAAATTTTTGAGTCCTTCTTCACTACCAAAGAAACGGGCAAGGGCACGGGTCTAGGCTTGGCGATCTGTCAGCAAATTGTAAGCCAAAAGCACAAGGGCAAAATTATCCTGAATTCGCCCTATGTAGGGCGTTCAGGTAAACCCAAGCGAGGCACAGAATTTGAGATTTTACTGCCCCAGACCCTCAACTAGAGTTGTTAGTACTACCTAGGGCTAAACTATGGCAACTATTAACCAGCAAGAACTAATTGCCTGTATCCAGCTAGTTGTACAGATGGCGAAAGCCGACGGCAGGATCGCCCCTGAGGAGTTGGCAAGCATTATGGATGCTTTTGATACCATTGAATTGCCTGAAGGTATGACAGTGGCGAGTTTATTGGCAGGCAACCCCGATATAGATCAATTGCTGACCCAGATCACTAGCGATACGGCGCGGGAGCTAGTGTACCAGTCTGCCCATACCATGGCATACATTGATGGGGAGTGTTTACTGGCTAAAATTAGCACTGCTTTTACCAGTAGCATGGTGATCGGCAAGCAGGCATGGCTGACTGAACTGGAACAGAAGTCCCAGTTGGGCAAATCGATCGCCAGTCATTTTCAGCGCATTGCTGATCCGCAACAGCGGCGCAACGAGGTGGACAAGCTGACTACGGACATGTGTTTTATCAATGGTGTCTTGGGCATATTCCCTGTGGCGGGGGTGGCGCTCGCCTTTGATCTGCTGATCTATTGGAATCAGGTGGATTTGTGCCAAAGGATCGGTGAGGTGTGGGGCTATAACCGCAGTCGGGAAGATTTACGCAAGGCGATCCTGCAAACTTTGGGAATGACGGGTGTACGCATAGCGGTCAGTAACCTCGCCAAAATTGTGCCGACTGTGGGGGTAGTGGTAGGCGGGACGACTGCTTTTGCCAGTACTTGGGCGATCGGCAGGGTAGCGGATCAGTATTTTGCCAGTGGCTGTACCCTCGATCGGGCGACACTTAAATCTGCTTTCCGACAGGCAAACAAAGAGGGCAAAGCCCTCTACAAACAAAAAGAGAGCGAAATCGCCCACAAGAAAAAAGCGATCGATCCCCAGCTCACCCAACTAGCTGAGCAACTGCAAGCGGGGACAATTTCCCAAGCAGAATATCAAGCCAAATTACAGGAGTTGATCGCCTGATGGCACTGTTGGGGATGACACCTCGGGAACTGACTGAGTGGGTAACGGCCCAGGGACAACCACAGTACCGAGCCCAGCAATTGCGGGAGTGGCTGTATCAAAAAGGGGCACACAGCCTTGCGGAGATTCCAGTCTTGCCCAAAGCGTGGCGGGAGAGCATGCCCCCTGACACGATCGGGCGTTCTACGGTCTTGCACACCAGGATTGCCCCTGACCAGACCACTAAGTATTTACTGCAACTCAGTGACGGCAAAACCATTGAAACCGTGGGCATTCCCACCAGCGATCGCCTGACCGTGTGTGTCTCTACCCAAGTGGGCTGTCCGATGGGGTGTGATTTTTGCGCCACAGGTAAAGGGGGCTTTCTGCGGAATTTAGCCAAACATGAAATAATCGATCAGGTCTTGACTGTCCAAGAAACATGGGGCAGACGGGTGAGCCACCTAGTCTTTATGGGCATGGGCGAACCTTTATTAAACATGGAAAATGTGATAGGAGCGATCCAGATTTTGAACAGGGAAGTGGGGATCAGCCAGCGACACATGACTGTTTCCACCGTAGGCATTCCCAAACAGATACTTAGATTTGCCCAAGCCCAGTTGCAAGTAACCCTAGCAGTGAGCCTGCACGCCCCTGATCAAGACCTGCGCCAGCAGTTGATCCCCTCGGCTAAACACTACCCCATCACTGAGTTGATCGCTGACTGTCGCCAGTATGTAGAGCTCACCCGCAGGAGAATCAGCTTTGAATATACCCTCTTGGCAGGGGTAAATGATTTACCAGAACAGGCCCGCGCCCTAGCAGAGCTGCTCAAGGGGTTTCAGTGCCATGTGAATTTAATCCCCTACAACCCGATCGCCGAAGCTGAGTATCGCCGCCCCAGCCCCCAAGCTGTACAGAAGTTCGCACACACCCTAGACAGGATGGGCATTGCCACCACTATCCGCCAAACCAGGGGGCTATCCGCCGCTGCCGCCTGCGGGCAGTTGCGATCGCAATTTAGACCAACGCAGGCAAAGGCACTTGGCAACCACCCAAACCGCAGTAGCCATTGGGATTCTTAGCTAGATATTGCTGATGGTATGCCTCCGCAAAATAGAACTCACCTGCAGGCATAATTTCAGTAGTGATTTCCCCATAGCCCACTTGGGACAAACTCTCTTGGTAGAGATGGCGGGACTTTTCCGCCAATTCTTTCTGGGCAGAGGTGAAATAATAAATCCCAGAACGATATTGGGTCCCCACATCATTGCCTTGGCGCATCCCTTGAGTGGGATTGTGATTCTCCCAGAAAATTTTCAATAGTTCACCATAACTCACTTGCTGGGGATCATATACTACTAATACTACTTCATTGTGCCCCGTCAAGCCTGTGCAGACCTCTTCATAGGTAGGATTAGGAGTGTAACCCGCAGAATAGCCCACAGCCGTGATATATACAGGGGCATTTTGCCAAAATTTACGCTCTGCCCCCCAAAAACACCCCATCCCGAACATTGCCTTTTCCATGTGCTCAGGGTAGGGCGGGTGCAAAGGGTTACCATTAACATAGTGATATTTTGCCGTAGGAATAGGAGTAGGTCTCCCCTTTAACGCCTTCTCAGGATCGGGCATCACTAGTTTTTGTCTCTTATCAAACAAGGAAAAAATAGACATATCTACTATATTTATAAAATTACTTGCCACAAATTTTGCACCGATCGCCAACTTTCGTCATGTCCCCAAAGTGTGAATTTTGGGTGCTTACCTCACTCTCACCTCTATGCCAAGAAAGCCCTTCTCAACAGTAGTGGGTAAGGCGTTGGCAATAGCAGCACCGTGACTTGAACACGGGACCTAGGGATTATGAGACCCTCGCTCTAACCAACTGAGCTATGCTGCCGTTCTAAACTTTGTATTATACATCAAGTTAACAAACCATCGCCTCATAGGTGAGTAAAAAAGTGCGGGGGGCAGGAAGGGGGAGTTGGTACCTGCAACTTGCGCCCCTGTTGATGGACTTCCCTCTGGCAGTTGAGTTGGGCAATGGAAATCTGGTCACCACCACCCAGACTTGGGCGAGCTGGTTGGCTCTGGGATTTGTGGCAAGCAAACCTAAAACTGTGAGCAGGGTTTAGGGCTTTCTATGTCGCCTTTTGATTTCAGTCCCCACCTGCCAACAGGCGTAGATCATCAGTCCTGTACTCAATGCCGCATAAGTGCCCCCCCCAGGCATCCCCGAAAATGCCAACGCCCAACTGCCAGCGCAGAGGGTTAAGGCGTAGATAAATAGAACAGTCAAGCGTTTTGAGACTCCTGCCTTGACCAGCCGATGATGTAGATGAATTTTGCCCGGCGTAGTCAGGGGAATGCCCTTGCGCCAACGGGTGATAATCACAGAAGTACCGTCAATGATCGGAACAGCTAAAATTAAATATGGCAATAATACTGCGGGGATCGCTACGCCCTTAGTTAACCCGATGACACTCACCCCCGCCAAGGTAAAGCCCAGATAATATGCACCTCCATCCCCCATAAAAATTTCTGCAGGGCTACGGGGCTTGAAGTTGTAGCGCAGAAAACCCAAACAAGACCCTGCCAAGGCGGCGGCAACCAGAGCGGCGGCAGATTGCTTCATAAATAGACAGGTGATTAAAATAATGGCAGCGGCAATCGTACTCACACCTGCGGCTAAGCCATCCAAGCCATCCATCCAGTTGATGGCATTTGCCATGCCCGCCAGCCAGATCATAGTGATTGGTAAACTCAGCCAAGGGGCAAATTTCACTAAACCAACAAAGGGAATAGTAATAAAATCGATCGCTACCCCCACCCGCCACGCCCCCGCCGCAATCAGCAGTTGGGCAATTAACCTAGGCACAGCAGGCAAACTCAATAGGTCATCTGCAAAACCCACTAGGAAAAATGCCGCCCCCCCAATGGTTACGCCCCAAATTTCATACTCCCGCACAGGGGGCAAATAGCCAAACCAACCAATGCCCCACACCAGGAGTAAAGAAGTTACACTGCCCAGAAAAATACCAACTCCCCCCACCCGCACAGTTGGGGTATGGTGCATTTTACGGGCTGAGGGTTGATCAACTAGGCCAGCCTTCAAGCCCCAATAGCGGATAATGGGTGTACAGAGCCACACCACGATCGCGCTAGTAACAAAGGCAAATAGGTAGGGAACAGCGTCTGGATGCCACATAACAGTAAGATAACAGAGATTTCGGGCAGTTACATTCTGTAAAAAAACTAGTTTTTACATGCTTTTATGGGCAACACTTCCCCCAAAACTGGTATGTTTCAGGCGACAAGGCGGCGCTTGGCACTGTGGTATGCCTGTGCCACAGGTTTACTCTTGGTGTTATTTGCAGCGGGATTTTTCTGGTATGTGCGCTGGACGCTCATCGATCGCATTGATGACACGATCGCCCATGTGGCTGAAGTCTTACCCCCGCCCCACCATTGGACGAGTACAGCCATTCAGAGCCAGTTTAGTAGTCGCGCCGATGACCTAGAAGCCGATCGCATTGACCTAGAGTGGTACAGTGCCAGCGGGGAACTGCTCTGGACTACCCTACCAGCAGGGGCAGTAGTACCTTTCCAAGCCCAAAACAACCTGTTCCGCACCGTCTATCCAGAGCAGGGGGAACCCCTCAGACAATTGACGATCCCTGTGGGCAAGCCCCCTGTGGGCTATGTACGCATCAGCCACCCTTGGTTTGAGGTTACCAAGCCGATCCAGCAACTATTTTGGGACTTGTGTATAGGCACCATGGCAGTTGTTCTGGCAGTGGGTTTGAGCAGTTGGTGGTTGTCGGGGATCGCTATCCAACCCGTCCTCTCTGCCTATGAAAAATTGAAACAATTTACCGCCGATGCTTCCCATGAATTGCGCAACCCGATCGCCGCTATTCAGACCAATGTGCAAGTTTTATTGAGTGAATTCCCAGAGCATCCCCAGTTATTGATTATTGAAAGACTCACCCGTCGCTTGGGACAATTAGTAGAAGATTTACTGTTCCTTGCTCGCCAGGACAGCCACATGCCTATTGCCTGGCAAACCCATAGTCTAGGTAAAATTCTCCAGATTGTGATAGAAGAACAGCAGGCGATCGCCCAAGAAAAAAATATCACTGTCCTGACTAAGGGCTTAGATACTGAGGTGCAAGTACAGGGGGATCACAGCCAACTGGTGCGTTTGTTCACTAATTTAATAGCCAATGCCATCAACTTTACGCCCTCAGGTGGGCAAATCCTCATTTGCCAAGAAAAAAATAAAGTAACTGTGCAGGATACAGGCTGTGGCATTGAACTCCAGCATTTGCCATATATTTTTGAGCGGTTTTATCGCTCCCAACCCCAGACCAAGGGGGCAGGCCTAGGCTTAGCTATTGTCAAAGCCATCTGCGATCGCCATCATGCGCAAATTACCGTGCAAAGCCAAGTAGGACAGGGTACTAGCTTTACCATCACCTTTCCCAGTGCCTAGCTACACAAAACTTATTGGTGGCACTGTAACTTTGTGGTGTGGTGCATATATTTATTCAGTATCTATGGGTTTTCTTGCCCATTTACCCAACTTTGGGTGTATCCGCCGTTTACGCACTACAGGGGATAAGGGCTATGCTTGTTTGACACCGAACCCATGGCGATCAGTCAATGTGAAAGAGTCTCGGCGGCAGGGGACTGGGGTTGCCCAATGCCTGTGGCAGTCTCCCTCTCGCCCCCCACCTCTCTCCTTCAGGGAGAGGGGAGTAAGCTAACGCCCCTGGGAACCCAATTTACTTTTAGCTAAATAACTGTAACTAGGATGACTATAATAAAGTATAAAGAAAGTAAAAGTACTTAAAGTTGCAGTTATTGATACTGATGAAACATGATTAAGATGATCATGCTTTCAAAAGCATCTTTGTCCATGCTGTTCTCCCCTAGTGAACGGTAGTTTCTGGGACATGGCAGAACAAAAGCAGTAAATTATTAAGAAATACTAGGTTTCTCTACCCCCTTACTAGCAACACTTTTGGAAAGCTTACAAGAGGTGAAGTCTTATTCTTTAGGTAGAGCTTTGTAGAAGATAAAACAATTGCGCTGGTCAGGGAATCTTTGGTAGCTAAGGCGATCGGCGATACTGTGGGCGATAATCAAACCCCGACCCCCCGTAGGAATATCTGCTACTGTTTTGTAGTCGGCATGTTGCTGCAGAGAAATAGCGATCTGTTGTTCCATATCAAAGGGTTCACCTTGATCCCACACCCGCAGTTCCACCCCTTCCTCATCCACTTGGCATTCAATATCAATGGGTGTATCTTCGGGTAAATAGGTGTGGGCATGATATACCACATTTGTGAATGCTTCTACTAATACTAGATTGCACTGCATCCAGATGCGCTGTGGCATAGTCTGCTGCAGGGATTCAAACCACCTCTGGACATCACTCAACATATAAATGTTGGTGGGGACGGACAGTCGGTAGACTTGACAGGTTTTAGCCATAAGAGTAGCTCCGAGCCTAGTATTGACTATTGTACCAGCGCATCAGCACCCCTGCCAGCCGTTCTGGATCGTGGCAAACCGTACCGTCGTTTCTCACTTTCATCACATTAGCACTAATAATTGGACACTCTAGGTGATGTAGTTCTTCTCGATCGAGTTGGGTGAAATGACTGCCGGTTTGGTGATAGTGCTCCAGAATTTCTGGGCTGGGTGGTTCTTTTTGGACTAGGATAGCATCAAACAAGCGGGTCTGGGCGAGACTGTCTAGGACCTTTACATAGTCTGAAGCTTGGTAGCCGTCGGTTTCACCCTTTTGGCTCATAATGTTACAGACATAGATGGCAGGGGCTTGCCTTGTGCAGAGAGCGTGCAAAATCTCTGGCACTAAGAGATTGGGGATAATACTGGTGTAGAGGCTACCAGGGCCAATCACGATCAAATCAGCCTCGGCAATGGCACGGATCGCTTCGGGTACGGCTTTGGGGCTGGGGGGATAACAGCCGAAATTGATAATTTTGCCCCCTGCTTTGGTGATATTGGATTCACCTTCAATGTGTCTGCCGTCGGCTAGGTCTGCCCACAGTACCATTTGCTCGAGGGTGGCGGGCAACACTGTCCCCCGCACCGCTAATACTTGAGAACTGGCAGCGATCGCTTTTTGTAGGTCGCCTGTAATATCTGTCATTGCCGCCAAAAACAAATTGCCAAAGCTATGCCCTGAGAGTCCTTCCCCTGCCGTAAACCGATATTGAAACAGTTCCGTAACCAGTTTTTCCTCATCAGCCAGAGCCGTCAAACAGTTGCGGATGTCCCCCGGTGGTAAGATGCCCTGCTCCCTGCGCAGTCGCCCTGATGACCCCCCATCATCGGCTACTGTAACAATGGCAGTGATATTGGCACTGTATTTTTTCAAGCCCCTGAGCAGGTTAGACAGCCCTGTGCCCCCCCCGATCGCAACAATTTTGGCACCGCGCCGCAGTTGCCGATCGGCAAATAGGGCATCTACTAGATCATCTTTGGTAGCAGGGGAAACCGTATCTACTACCGACTGCATGATCCGCCGCTGTCCCCACCAAAACAGCACCAGTCCCAACACAATCGCGATCGGGCCGCTGATGTGCCGGGGCAGTAAATCCACCAACACATCCACCAATCGACTCACCAACCGACCAATGTTCAGAACGGGGGTCAGGCGGGCAGAAATTGCAATCCCCAACAGCACAAGGGCGATCCCCAAGACACTGAGCAACAGCCAGCGTTTTACCCGCAGACCGGGGCTGAGCCATTTGAGCCAGCGTCCCCTGCTCCTGGCCCGCACTTTGGTAATTTTGCTGGATCCCTTTGTTAATTTCATAGCCCTGTGATGTGCACTAGTACCTGACGGGTGCGTCCTTTCTGGCGATGCTCCCAGACATAGACGCCCTGCCATGTCCCCAGTGCCAATTTACCGCCAGCGATCGGTATATTTTCTGAGGTACTAGTCAGAGTGGTACGGATGTGGGCAGGCATATCATCTACACCCTCGTTGTTGTGGCGATAGGCAGTGGGCGATTCTGGCACCAAGTGCCGAAAAAAGTCCTCTAGGTCAGCTAAGACATCGGGATCGGCATTTTCTTGGATGATCAGACTAGCCGATGAATGTTGTAAGAATACAGTACACATACCCGTTTCCACCCCCGCTGTTTGCACCAACTGATTGAGTTGGGCAGTGATATTGTGGAGAGTTTTGCCACTGGTGTGCAGGGGCAGGGTATATTGACAGATTTTCATGGACACCCCTCGATCGCACTGGTGATGATGCTTAATGCTACCACTGGCGCAGTGATGGCGGAGAGTACCCGCTTTCCCAAAGACACAGGTAGAAAGCCCTGAGTAATGGCTAACTTCTGTTCCGTGGCTGTCCACCCCCCTTCACAACCCGTCAGGACAGTAATTGTGCCCTTGAAGTCAGTTTGTGTGCAGAGGTCAAACAAATGGGGTGCAGGTGTAGTTACGCACAGGAAACGGTGGGGACTATTACACTCTTGACAAAATTGGGAGAACAACATGGGGGGCTGGATCAGGGGTACACAACTGCGCAGACTCAGTTCACTGGCTTCTTGGGCAAGTTTTTGCCAGCGTTGGCGTTTATGACTGCTGGGGGGACTACTGGGTTGCATAGCACTGCGATCGCTATAGAGGGGGATGATCTGAGTTACCCCCAGTTCGGTAACGGCAGGAATTACCTGTTCTAGGTGGTTGCCTTTGGGGAGAGCAATCCCCAGCACCAAGTCCCAACTCAGTTCCCGATCGTTAGGCACTGTACCCACTACCAAAGCGGTGTGCGGATCGGGGCTGACTGCCAACTCCCACCACCAACCCGTTTGGTCAGCGATCCCCAAGAAGCGATCCCCCGCCTGTAAACGCAACACCCGCAAGAGATAGTGAGACTGGGCAGGGGTGAGGGGCACCCTACCAGCAGGGGCAACTTGTACCTGCTCTGGGGTCAAAGTCAGTCTTTGCTGACGGGGCATCTTCAGTTGCGACTAGACAGAGACACACTCGATAGGGGCGGTAGTTGGTAGGGAGAGGCAATATGGCGGGAGGCAAGGCAAAAACTCAAGCTTTGCAGTTCCATGTGCAGTTGGCGGTTTTCTTTTTGCAGTTGCTCGATCTTTTGTTTGATAGGGATCATCCGCTCCGCAAACTTAGCGCGATAGATTTTGGGCTGTTCTGCCAAAACTTGTTCCAATTGGCGTTGGCGGTCTTGTAGTTCATGGATTTGACGACGCAGACTCACGATCAGATTTTCCCTTGCCACCACTTCCCCCCGCGCCTCTAGTAATTCCGCCTCTAGGATTGTGATTTTTTCAGTGAGAATCTGGACAGACATTTCATATTCCGCTAGGCTGGTGGGATTGGGGACAAACCCGATATTGCCCTTGACCAAACGAAATAATTCTTCCGACAACTGCTGGATCAAGAGATCGCGCTGGGCCAACTCTTGTTTAAGCTGTGTATTTTCCTGTACTAGATCATTACCCATAGCCCTCACCACTTTTTTGACTCAAGTTATACCACAATTTGCCAATTTGACTAGGGATTTTGACTAGTTGGCAGTAATATATTTAGGCAACTAAACCTAACAACCCTAACAACTTAAGAGAACTATGCACAATCCCGCTCTGCGTGAAGAACCCCGTTATCAACCTGCTCCTGTAGTTGGCAATAGCCGTCAGGCATCCATGCTCAGTTGGCTGGAGTCCACAGGCCGACTAGTGGCAAAAGATGTGGCTGTGCCCGACTACGCCGATGATGTGGAAGACCTCAGCGACTTGATGGCAGGGGATGAGGACTACATTGACCTCGAGGATGAGGAAGAGGAACTGATCGGCGACGAAGAAGATGAAGACCTGCTCTGATGTTGAAACGGCTAGTCTTATTATTTTTGTGCGGTCTTTTGTTAGCAGGTGCAATCAATCCCCCCGCCCCTGAACTCTGCGGTACACCCCCCCTCTCAGCTTTGCAAAACCATGTCGTCAAAGTAGGCGAAACCCTAGAGACCATCGCCAAACAATACAACCTCACTCCTGCCACCCTCATGGGCTTAAATCCCAGTGTGCGCAGTGGCAAGGTGCAAGTAGGGGCAACCCTCAAAATTCCCCCTTTTGACGGCGTAATGCATCGATTTGCCAACGATGAAACCTATACTTCTGTAGCTGAAAAATATCGCATCCGCCCTGATGTGCTCTTTGAAAAAAATGGCTGTCAGGTCAAACCAGAGGCAGTGTTTGTGCCGGGGGCAGTCTGGAAACTGGATCCTGTAGCCATTAACTTGCCCCCCAGCAGTCCCACCATCATCAGTACGGCTGGTTATCCCTTACCGTTTGTAGTGCCGGTTAGTTCTGGCTATGGCTGGCGATTGCACCCGATTAGGGGGGTAATGGCATTTCACGCGGGGATCGACTTGGGGGCACCGATGGGGACACCTGTGCTGTCTAGTTTGGCGGGCACAGTTGTCTATGCAGGCATGGCAGGCGCTTATGGCAATTTGGTGGAGATCAACCACAGTGATAGGCTCATCACTAGGTATGCCCATTTGTCAGCGGTTGGTGTACGGGTGGGGCAAACAGTGGTACAGGGACAAACTATAGGGCTGGTGGGATCAACAGGGCTGTCCACTGGCCCTCACCTCCACTTTGAGACTTTGCTCCCCTCTCCCCAAGGCTGGACTACTGTCGATCCCGCTATTTATCTGAGCAGAGTGGCAAGCTGATGAGCCTGTACATTCTCTCCCTCAGTCCTGTGGACAGCTTGGTTTACCTTGCCGGTTTGGAGCGGGACTTAGAAGTTCACTTCCTGGGGATCGCAGGGATTACAGTACCGCAACCAATCCTAATTCACGCTTTGGGCTACCCTGAGGCGGGGACAGACCTAACTCCCGAGATTATGGCAGAATTTGGCTTCACTCCCGAGACCTTTCCTGCTTATGGGATCCAAGGCTGGGCAGAAATTGCCCAAATCTGGAGCAACAAAGGGCGATCGCCCCTAATTAGGCTAAATAATACTTATTTCTTAGAAGAGCCGATCTATGATGTGCTGCCGCCATTACAAGTAACTGCCAATTGTTTGTGGTTGCCCCAAACTCCAGCGCAGATTACTGCCTGTGAGTGGGCACTATCTGTCTGTTATTTTATTTAAGTAAATTCTCACCCAGCGACTTGAGCAGATTTGCATCCAGATACCAACCCAGAAATAAACCCAAAGCTGATAGAAAGGCCAAATTGATGCCTGCAAGGGTGCGGTTTTCCCAAAAAGCCTGAGTCTCAATGCGAGCAATGTACATCAAGATCGCCCAAATCAAACATAGACCGAGGGACAACAACAAAATTTTCTGCTTCGCAAACACTATTGCGATCGCCGCAACCGCCCAAGCAAGAGCAGTAAACCACGACACACCTACACACACTGCCCCTGTAGGAATCCAGACCTCCCAAGGTTGTTTGTGGATAGATAGCAACCAACCAAACAGAGCGTAGCTAACAACGATCAAAACTAAGGATAGTCCCGGCACTTTAGCTAACTTTTTCATAAACTGTAGTCAGTCTCTTCCTACCCTTAAGTATGCCCAAAACTGGGGGCGATCGGCATAAAGAGAAACTTATTTTGGGTACACCAGTCCAAGTTAGTATAAATATAAATGCACTAGAACATCCCAAATTATGAAGAATGTACTGATTATCAGTTTTAGTAACCTTGCCTCTGACCCGCGCGTGAGTCGGCAAATCAACTGGCTTAATTCTACCTATCAGTTAATCACAGTCGGTTTTGATTCACCTTTTCTACTATCACAACAACATATTAAAGTAAATATTAAACGTCCAAAACAATTAATAGAAAAAATACTGGCCTTTTTACCAATAAAATTTAGACCTGATAAATATTTACAAATAAAATTTAGACCTGATAAATACTATTGGAGTCAATCTGAAATAAAGAGAGTTTATACTGAACTACAAGCCGGAGATTTAGATATTTGTCTGATAGTCGCCAATGATATTGATACTCTGCCTCTAGCTCTTAGATTTGCCAGAGATAAAAACGCTAAATTGATATTTGATGCACATGAATATGCCCCTCTAGAATTTGAAGATCGCTGGATATTTAAATTAGTGTGGCAAGACTACAGAACCTACCTTTGCAAGAAGTATATTCCCGAAGTTGATGGGATGATGACTGTATGTCAAAGTATTGCCGATCGCTATGAAGCTGATACAGGTGTCAAACCAGTAGTAATTACTAATGCCCCCCCCTACCAACACATCACACCTGTTTTGCTTACTAAAGAGCATCATTTAATTAAACTAGTTCATCATGGCGCAGCGGCTCCTTCCAGAAAAATTGAAAATATGATTTACATGATGGAATACTTAGACAATCGGTTTGAACTAAATCTGATCCTAGTAGGCAATGCCTTTAGATACATTAAGTTTCTACGGAAAATAGGCTCTAAGTATCAGAATGTTAATTTCTTAGACCCTGTGCCAATGCCAGATTTACCTAAGTTCCTCAATCAGTTTGATGTAGGATTAGCAATAATTCCGCCTACTAACTTTAATTACCGCTTCTGTTTACCAAATAAATTTTTTGAATTTATCCAGGCACGACTGGCGATTTTATCTGGACCTTCCATAGAAATGGTACGATACATTAGACAATACGATCTCGGCTTAGTAGCTAATGATTTTACACCGAAGGCTCTAGCTGAAAAATTATTGTCATTAGATATCGATCAAATCAACTACTACAAACAGAAATCCCATGTAGCCGCTTATGAACTGTCAGCCGAAAAAAATCAGCAGGTTTTTTTGGATTTAATTAAAGAAGTACTGGAGAAATAGATGTGTGGCATAGGTGGTGTTGTAGCTAGAAATAACAATATCTTAGATCATGCTTTAATTGAGCAAATTGCTACCACTCTGCAACATAGAGGTCCTGATGGTTATGGGTTTGCAGGTTATAGTAATGATGGAATACTAATTACTGATAATTCTAGAGAGTTAGTAAATTGCCATGTTCTCTTTGCTCATCGTCGTTTATCTATCATTGACTTATCACCAGCAGGTAAGCAACCAATGCTGTCTAGAGATCAAACCTCTATAATTACTTTCAATGGTGAAATATATAATTACTTAGAGATTAAATTAGAACTGGAAGCGGCAGGATTACAATTTGCATCTCAATCAGATACAGAAGTATTACTAGAAGCATACAATTTCTGGGGACGAGAAAATATAACTGTTTTTCTCAATCGCTTGGTCGGAATGTTTGCTTTTGCCATTTTAGATACAAACAAGCGATCGCTATTATTAGCTAGAGATTTTTTTGGTATTAAGCCTCTTTATTATTTACACAGCGATCGCTATTTTGCTTTTGCCTCTGAAATCAAGGCTTTGTTACCTCTGCTGAGCGGTCGTCCCCACGCCAACTTAACCAGAATATATGACTATCTCAGTTGTGGACTGACCGATCATGGTGAGGAAACTACATTTAGAGAGATCAAGCAGATTCCTAGTGCTAGTTTTATGGAAATTTCTCTCAAAGATTTTTCTGTAAAGTTACACAGATATTGGCAGATCAGTTTAGAGCATAAGTTGGATATTTCCTACCAAGAAGCTAGTAATCAGTTGAGAGATTTATTTCTAAAGAGTATTACTTTGCATTTACGTAGTGATGTACCAGTAGGCTCTTGTTTATCAGGCGGGATAGATTCTTCTAGTATTGTTTCAACTATGCGATATTTAGACCCTAATCTAAACATTCATACCTTTAGTTATATTGCAGATGAAGCTAGTGTCTGTGAGGAAAAATGGGTTGATATAGTTGTCAATAAAAACAGAACTATAGCCCACAAAGTTCATGCTCTATCTGGTGATTTAGTACCTGATCTAGAAGATTTATTCCTAGCTCAAGATGAGCCGTTTGGTAGCACTAGCATCTATGCTCAGTATCGTGTCTTTCAATTAATAAAACAGCAAGGTATCAAGGTAGTATTAGATGGGCAAGGAGCTGATGAATTACTGGGTGGTTATCGATCGCTACTCATAGCTAGGCTAAAATCTTTAGTCAAACAAGGTAAATGGTTAAAAGCTATTTTGTTTGCGTGGCGTATTTCGCTCTTAACTAGGGAGAACTTATTCTATCAAGTGATCAAACGATTTCTTCCTAGTAAAATTAAAAAGCTATTAAAACTTAACACAAGCAGTTCAGGCATCAACCAAAGCTGGTTTTCAACCCAAGATATAAATCCTACCCCTTTGGGAATTGATTGTAATTCAGAAATGCTAAGAGCAACCCTACTCCAAACTTTGACCATGACTAGTGTACCTATGTTACTGAGATATGAAGATCGCAACTCTATGCACTTTTCTGTGGAGAGTCGTGTGCCATTCCTCACGCCTCAATTAGCAGAGTTTATGCTTTCTTTACCAGAAGAATATATTATTTCCGATCGGGCTGTAACCAAGTCAGTTTTCCGTTCAGCGATGACAGGCATTACTCCTTCTGCTATTCTCGATCGGCGCGATAAAATTGGTTTTGCTACACCAGAGTTAACTTGGCTGAAGTCGCTAAAGTCTTGGGTAGAAGCAACTCTCTACAGTGAAACGGCTCAACAAATACCAGTTTTACACCTATCATCTATTCATAGAGATTGGCAGAATATTGTTATAGGGAAATCGCCTTTTGATTTTAGAGTATGGCGATGGCTTAACTTAATTAAATGGGTAGAAAGATTTAATATCTTATTTTAACTATAGTCATTTACTTCTGAACAATAAGAACATGGCTTTATCATTAAAGCTCTTGCATACCTGAGTTCGATGAACTAAATAGAGAGACTACAAGTAGGCAGAAGGTTTCCGTGGTAGATTCACCATAAAGTTAGCCACCTTGCGATGACAACTATGCTCAATCACATATTCTTTAGTTGGTCATAAACGCTGTTTCTTTAACCATAGTTTATCTTCCATTGTCATATTCATCTACACATCTTGATCCAAAAGTTGCTTAAATAACTTCTCAGAAATATACCTATGTCAACAATAGTCTCTAATAAACTTTGCTACAGTACGGTCATCTGTAATTCCCCTTGTTCGTTGATTACTAAGTGCATAA
Source organism: Pseudanabaenaceae cyanobacterium (assembly GCA_046295715.1). GTDB lineage: Bacteria > Cyanobacteriota > Cyanobacteriia > Pseudanabaenales > Pseudanabaenaceae > JBKBMU01. The sequence goes on along the minus strand of JBKBMU010000009.1, from coordinate 115,374 downwards.
TACCAACCACACGAATTTTTGCCCCACTCCCCAAACCCCGCAAATACTTCATGGCAAGATATCTTGGTTATGTCTTGTTGGTGTGCAAAGGCTGCCAGTCGAACCTAGACTAGCTCCTATTCCTAACTCTGTCGCACTCAGGTCTTGCATGATTCCTAAATTTTTCTATGCAACTTCACCCTAAGGGAGAGGGGAGAAAAAGCTTGTCTCAACATCCAGAAAATCCTGCGATCCCATAGCTAAGAAACTTTGCAATCAGAAGTTGGGTTTAGTTTACTGACATTTGGAGGTCGGGCTATAACTTGTCCCCACCCCCAGAGTAGTAGACTCTATGCCTAAATCAACTAGCAAGGTATTCCTTGATGTTTTTGCGCTTTTTGCGCAGGTAGTCCATCGCCTGCCGTTCCAGTTGGCGCACCTGTTCGCGGCTTAGGTCCATTTGCTTGCTGATACTGGCTAGGGACATCTCTTGACCATTTTCTAAGCCGTAGCGCAGTACCATCACCTGCCGTTGTTTTTCAGGTAGCTCTTGGAGCAGATCGGCTATGCTCTGTCGCAGGGATTCGCTCACAGCATAACTTTCGGGGGAAATACCCTGATCTTCCAATAGCTCCGCCAATTCGGTGTCTTGGTTGTCGCCTATTTTCAAGTCCAAGGACACGGGCTGACGGGCTAAGGTCAGGCACTCCCGCACCTGATCTACTTTGATCCCCAAAAAGTTAGCTATTTCTGCCACAGTAGCGAGTCTGCCCAGTTCTTGGGAGAGTTGCCGTTGGGCTTTTTTGATTTTGTTCAATTTTTCGGTGATGTGCACTGGTAAACGTATTGTGCGCGCCTGCTGGGCGATTGCCCTGGTAATGGCTTGTCTGATCCACCAGTAGGCATAGGTGGAAAACTTAAAACCTTTAGTGGGATCGAACTTGTCCACTGCCCGCTCTAGCCCCAGTGTCCCTTCTTGGACTAAATCTAGGAGATCGAGGTTGCGCTTTTGATATTTTTTGGCAACAGACACCACTAGGCGCAGGTTGGCTTCGATCATCTTGCGCTTAGCCCGCTGACCTACCCGCAGGATTTGCTTGAGGTTGGCTTCGGTCATGTGGCAGGCTTCCGCCCACTCTGCCATACTGGGTAGGCGATCGTGCTGTTTGACAAACTGTTCTTGAATTTCCACCAGTTCCATCATCTGTTGTACTTGCTTGCCATAGACGATCTCTTCTTCGCTAGTCAGCAGGGGGATTTTGCCAATTTCATGCAGATAGGTGCGCACCATATCCACTAAGGTATGGGCCTGCCTACCTCTAGTGGGGGTGTCTAGGGATATTAGCTCTTGTTCTGACATGTATAACCTCCTTATTAAGCGTGACCAGCAGTAGCAGTGCTTGGGGTCGGGTAAACCTTAAATTTTTGTAAATTTACTAGGCTGACCTTCACTTTCGCTACAGATTTTTGTTTATGATGAAATTTTCACCCCTCTTAATTATTGGTAACAATGATAGTACAGACTTAACAAAAAAGTCAAAGTGCCCAAAGGAGTAAAATTCTGGCTGGTTAGGTTAAGGGTATTTTAGGCATAAGTACTTAAAGTTAATTTACTGAGTGTCAAGTGAATAGACACTGATATTGATGTCGGCTGTAAGCTGACTATTTGTTCCCAAGACTAGAAAACTTTCATCAAAAGAGAGTTCAAGATAGTTTACATGTAATTTATTGGGGATTGGTGAGAAAAACTCGATCGCCTGCGCTTAAGCCTGTCAAAATTTGAGTGCGATCGTCCACAGTATTGCCTAGGGTTACGGGACGAAATTGGGGACGGTTATTGGCATCTGCTACTAGCACCCCTGTCTGTCCATTTTCAGTAACGATGGCTACGGTTGGTACAGTGATGGCATTAGTGATGGTGTCTCCCAAGAAACGCAGGTCGGTATTCATGCCCGATCGGAGAATGTCTTGACCAGTTTCTAGGGTGATGCGCACTTGAAACGAAGTTACATTCTGCTCAATGACAGCTTCGGGGGCGATCAGGCGCACTCTGCCTTTGAATGTTTTGGTGGGGAAGGCATCGGCGATAATTTCTACGGGCTGTCCCACTTTGATCTGGGCAATATCCACTTCAGGCACCCGGGCAAGAATTTCTAAGCCTTCGGCGATCGCCACGATCGCCGCTGAGGTAGAAGAATTGGCAGTAGAGGGGCTAACTTGGGGCGCAACAAATGCCCCTGCGTTGGTATATCGCTGGGCAACAATGCCATTGAGGGGAGAGCGAATGACCGTATCTTCTAGCTGGACTTCGGCGGCGCGTAAACTGGCTTCTGCCTGCAGGAGTTGCGCCTGGGCTTGGGCAATATCTTCGGAGCGTGCCCCGTTTTCCAACTGCTGTAGCTGGCGTTGGGCTTCTTCTAGGAGTGCTTTGGCAGTGCGTTCCTCAGTTAGGGCTTCATCTAGCCTGTCTCTGGCGACTGCGCCCTCACTGGCTAGAAACTGGGTGCGCTCTCGGCGTCTCTGGGCAAGTTCCAGACGGGCACGGGCAGAAGCTACACGGGCACGGACGGCGGCAATTTCTTCGGGGCGGCTGCCATTTTGTAAACGGGCGAGGTTGGCGCGGGCAGACTCCACACCAGCCCGGGCTTGCAGTACTTGGGGCAAAATGCCACTGTCATCCATGCGGGCAATGATCTGTCCTCGGCGCACCGTATCCCCCTGTTCCACCAAGAGTTCTACTAGCTTGCCTGCCTGTTTGGGGCTGATATTGACGGAGCGGATGGGCACTACCGCCCCACTGGCACGGATGCGGAGTTTGATGGTCTGGGGTCTAATTTCTTCAGTGATGCCTGCAGGTAGTTCGTTACGGGTCTGTTGAGTAAGCAGGGGTATGCCTACTCCCCCCAGAGCCAGAACTGCTACCGCAATTGACCAGCCCTGCCATCTTTTTTTTCCTGCGGGAATGGGTAAGTTTGACATACATAAATCTTAACCTGAATCCTCAGGGGGTTTGGGGGTGAGGGCGTATTCTACTGGCTCTAGGTTGAATTTGGCGAGAATTTCTGCCCCTGTCCATCGCTGGCACTGGGGTTGCTCTTCCCCTTGGCTGACTGTCCAGAGCACAAATTGACTGGCAGTTTTGGCGGCGTTGATTTCTTGGTTACTCAAGATGAAGGGCATGGCAGGATCGCTCACTTCTTTGATCAACACCTGCTCCTGTTGTCCGTCCCGTTCGCACAGCAAGTCATAGCCATAAGTAATGCTGTCGACGGGGCGCACCTGCCATCCTGCTTGGGCGTAATGACTGGTAACTGCCACGATCGCTGCCTTGGCGCGGGGGCTATGTTCGGCGAGGTTGATCACCACTAACTTTTCTTTCTCGAGGATCTGGGGTTCTGGGGTTGGGGCAACTTGGGTATTACTAGGGGTCACGGTGGCTTGATCGGTAATTTGCAAAACTTTGCGCTCTGGTAAATTTTTGGTGGCGGTGGGGATCGGTTCAGGTTCAAGGACAAGGGTTTCCATCATCTCCAGGGTTTGGCGGGCTTTGTCGCTCTTGCCTTGGTCAGCATACAGCTTGGCGGCTTTCTGCAGGTCGGCTTTAGCTAAGATGGGATTGCCTGCCTGTGCCTGCACCAGACCCCGATAGTAGTAGGCAGGGGCATAACCAGCTTCCAGTTCTAGGGCTTGGTTGAAATCTTGAATAGCATGATCAAATTCTTTCAAAACAAAGTAGCACCGCCCCCGCCGATAGAGGGCATTGCCAAAGCTGGGATCCCTGTCGATAATTTGGGTGTAGTAGCTGATGGCTTGTTCATAGCTATTTAGTTTGAAATAAGCATTGGCGAGGGCAAGCAGTGCTTCGAGGTATTGGGGATCGAGTTCTATTGCTGCTTGCAGATCGCTGAGTGCCTGTTCATGCTGTCTGAGTTGGAGATAAGCCAAGCCCCGTTTGTAGTAGGCTTCTTTGGCTTTGTTGGGGTTGAGATAAATGGCTTGCCCCAGGTCGGCGATCGCCTCTTGGTATTTCTTCAGGCTCATGAATACCTCTGCCCTGCTTAGATAGGCGCGCACAAAGTTGGGGCGCAGTCTAATCACTTGGGTAAAGGAGTTGATGGCATCTTCCCATGCCCCATCCGCCATATCTTCTTTGCCCCAGCGGTAGTAAACATCCAGCAGACGGATGCCTTTGCCCGTTTTTGCCATCTGCAAACTGTAGCGGTCCCATTCCCTGTCCAGTAGGCGCACATATTCTTCCCGAAATACACCCCCATCGGTTTGGGGTTCTAGGGGCAGACCCTGAAATTGGGGCAGTTGGCGCAATTCCATGCTAGACAGGGGTGTATCAAAATCCACACAGCTATCCCAAGCTACCCACACCCGCATGATCCCGCCACTCATATCCACATCATAGGCTTCGCTCAACTCGCGGTAGCGATTGGACTTCAGGCGCAGTTGATATTCTGGGTCTGCCGCCACCACCTGCCCACAGGCAAAATAGCCCTGCACGGGACTGCCAATCCGCTTAAAATAGGCGCGATCGCCCACCTTTACGGTTTGTACATTGCCACAACTCCAAGTGATGATATAACGCTCCCCTTCCCCAATATCTTCCATCGCCTCTTGAATAAAGGTGCGAATCTCTGGTTCAGTGCGTTCACTACAGAGAAAAATGCGAGTAACCATAGACCTATCCGTGCTGTTCTTTAAGCATAAGCCTAAGCTAGCCCAATTTGGGCAATCCGCAGGCTGAGTCGTTCCACTATGGGTGTAGGCAGGGGCACATACCCCATCTCTGCACTAAATTTTTGTCCTGTGGTCAAGGCCCAAGTCAAAAACGCCTGCATCCCTTCCACCTGTTCAGGTCGGGCATACTGGCGATAGACCAATAACCATGTATAGGTAACGATCGGATAGACATCTGCACCCACAGGATCGGGAGCGCTGCCCCGCAACTGCTCATCTAGGGGAATACGGGCTAAACCATTGGTTTGGGTAGTGGGATTGGCAGACACAAATTGTCCAGCCCGATTCTGTAACTCCGCGATCGCCAAATTATTCTGCTTGGCAAAGCCATACTCCACATAGCCTATCGCCCCTGTAGTCTGTTGCACTCTTGCCGTTACCCCTTCATTCCCATTGGCAGCGATCCCCGTCTGCCATTTTACTGTTTTGCCCGCCCCAAACCTGGTTTGCCATTCCCCACTGATGGCTGACAGATGACGGGTAAAAGTATCAGTAGTAACACTGCTATCACTGCGGTAAACCACTTGAATTGGGAGATTAGGTAAACTAAGGTTCGGGTTATCTTGTTGCAGAGCAGAATTGTTCCAGTTGGTAATTTTGCCTGCGAAAATATCGACATAAGTCTTGCGGGACAGTCTCAGATTAGGCAGATCAGGCAAATTGTAGGCAACCACCACACTGCCCCCTGTAACTGGCAACAGGAGCACCCCCCTTTTGACCTTGGCTATCTCCCCATCGGTGAGGGGGCTATCACTTGCCCCAAAATCCACCACTTCTCCCAAAAACTGCTTTACACCCGCTCCACTGCCCACCGATTGGTAGGTAACCTTCACATTTTTGTAAATTTTACTGAATTCAATCGCCCATCTTTGGTAGAGGAGGGCAGGAAAACTCGCCCCTGCACCTTTGAGGGTAACGGGTTGTTGGCTAGTGGGTGTCTGTTTGGTATCTGGGAGGGGATCGCTGGCCTGAGTGTTTACATCAGTACAACCACTGACGATCGCCGAGAGTACCCCCATCCCCAGATACAGAGTTTGTCGCCTCCTCAGAGTCATGAAAATAAATTACTATCTATAACAAATCAGCTTATCACTAGCCCAGTTCTGAGGATAAATCATGCTAGAGAACCGCGACTACACTCTAATTATCGATAAAAGTGGCAGTATGTCCACCCGAGACCAAGCAGGAGGCAAAAGTCGCTGGCAAGTTGTTCAAGAATCCACAATTGCCCTTGCTAGAAAGTGCGAAGAATTTGATCCCGACGGCATCACAGTCTATACCTTTGCCAGTAGATACAAACGCTATGAACATGTCAATTCCCAAAAAGTGGAACAGATTTTTCGGGAAAATGACCCTGTGGGGGGCACAAATCTGACCTCTGTATTGCAGGATGCGATCAATCATTTCTTAGCAAAAAGAGCACAGGGCAATGCTAAACAGGGGGAAACAATTTTAGTAATTACTGACGGTGAACCCGACGATCGCCGCTCTGTATTGGAAGTGATTATTAACGCCACTAAACAACTCCAAAGTGATGAGGAACTAGCTATTTCCTTTATTCAAGTGGGTAGCGATCCCCAAGCCACCCAATTTCTCAGGGCACTGGATGACCAGCTTACCAATGTCGGGGCTAAATTTGACATCGTCGATACCATCACTGTCCAAGATATGGAGGATATGAGTCTCTCCGAAGTCTTACTCAATGCCATTACTGACTAAGCTGAGTGCTCTGCAACCTTTTCCTTGTGGTTAGTACGGTTTACCGCCCTATTTTCCTGTTGGCACTCGATCGCAGAGAGTGCTAAGACAGTGCTAAAACAGTGCTAAATTAGTAGTGCAGTTTTACTGAAGCAAGAATATGGCAAAGAAAGTAGTCTTCCAAGAAGAGTCGCGCCGTGCCCTAGAGCGGGGGGTAAATGCCCTTGCGGATGCGGTGCGGGTTACTCTGGGTCCTAAGGGGCGCAATGTGGTGCTGGAGAAAAAATACGGTGCGCCCCAGATTGTCAATGACGGGGTAACCATTGCCAAAGAGATTGAACTGGAAGACCCCTTGGAAAACAGTGGGGCGCAGTTGATTCGGGAAGTGGCAGCCAAAACTAACGATGTGGCAGGGGATGGCACTACCACGGCTACAGTTTTAGCACAGGAGATGATTCGGGAAGGTCTGCGCAATGTTACAGCAGGAGCTAACCCAGTGGGTCTGCGCCGGGGCATGGAAAAAACTGTTGCCCACTTGGTGCAAATCATTGCCGATCGCACCCAAACCGTTACGGCAGATGAGATTCCCCAAGTTGCCACTATTTCCGCTGGCAATGACCCAGAGATTGGCGAGATGATCGCCTCAGCCATGGCAAAGGTAGGGCAAGAAGGGGTGATCACCGTAGAAGAATCCAAATCCCTCACCACAGAGGTAGAAGTAGTAGAAGGGATGCAGATTGACCGCGGCTACATTTCCCCCTACTTTGTTACTGATGTGGAACGGCAGGTGGTGGAATTTGAAAACCCCCGCCTATTGATTACTGACAAAAAAATCAACCTGATTCAAGACCTAGTGCCTGTTCTGGAGCGGGCTGCCCGTGCTGGTGTCCCACTTGTCATCATTGCCGAAGATGTGGAAGGAGAAGCCCTTGCCACCTTGGTAGTGAATAAAATGCGGGGGGTATTGAACACAGTTGCCATCAAAGCCCCTTCTTTTGGGGATCGGCGCAAAGCCATCCTGCAGGACATTGCCATTCTCACTGGCGCAGGCATGATCTCTGAAGACACAGGCTTGAGTTTGGAAAATGCCACCCTGGATATGCTGGGGACAGCCCGCAAAGTAACCATCACCAAAGATACCACTACGATCGTTGCCACAGGGGCACACAAAACCGAAGTGGAAAAGCGCATCGCTCAGATTCGCAAAGAACTGGCAGAAACTGATTCCGAATATGACAAGGAAAAACTACAAGAGCGGATCGCCAAACTAGCCGGTGGGGTGGCAGTAATCAAAGTGGGAGCGGCAACTGAAACTGAACTCAAAGACCGCAAACTGCGGATTGAAGATGCCCTCAATGCCACCCGTGCCGCCGTTGAAGAAGGGATCGTCCCAGGCGGTGGTGCTACCCTCGTGCATTTGATTAAACAAGCCCAAGAGTACAAAGCCCAACTGCCCGCCGACGAAGCCACAGGGGCGGAAATCATTGCCAGAGCCTTATCTGCTCCCCTCAGTCAAATTGCTACCAATGCTGGGCTAGAAGGCTCAGTGATTGCGGAAAAAGTAGCTAGCATGGACTTCAACATGGGCTTTGATGCTCTCACTGGGCAATATGTGGACATGATCCAAGCGGGGATTATCGATCCTGCTAAGGTAGTGCGATCCGCCCTGCAAAATGCCGCCTCCATTGCTGGCATGGTACTGACCACCGAAGCCCTAGTCGTAGAAAAACCTGAACCCAAAAAAGCTAGCCCCAACCCCAATATGGGTGACATGATGTGACCTATCCCCTACCCTCACTCCCAAGGGGTGAGGGTTTGCAGCAGTAATCTATAAATTATCCAAAATTATACATACTTATACTTTTATGGTGTATAACCATTGTTATGAGCAAACTATCCATCTCTCAAGCGGTGAAATTAAAGGGTATATCCACCTAAACCCGGGGGCGGTGGGAGGCCTTCGGTAAACTAATACCGGAAAGAACCGCTGGTGGCCATCGTCATTATGATTTAGCTCAATTAATGAGCGTAAAGTCGGAGGTATCTTTCACCGTAGGTTGTGCTCGTGTGTCTAGCCACGACCAAAAGGAAGACTTACCCAGGCCAGTTGAAGTCATCGAGTTGTTTTGTGCCTCAAATGGATGGCAAGTAGAAATCATTCAAGACTTAGGCAGTGGTCTAAACTACTCTAAAAAGGGGTAGAGTGGAAAATCAAATCTATGCTTTACCTCTAAGTCAGGGTAGTAGAAAAGTATCGGCAGGGCTTCTGACAGCACTACACAATATTGTTGAGGCACGCAGGCTTTTCCCCTCTCCCTGGGCAAATTACAGCAACTGTTGTAGGCTGAAATGATTTTTTCTCAGGTCAATAGAATAGGCTTTCATCAGTTTTTCAAAATTTCTTGACTGGATCACATTAATTCACGAGTTGCTGTAATCCTTGAGAGTGAGAATCACAGGTGCATGATCGCTAGGTTGGGAATTCTTTCTAGGGCCTACATCCACCGTACAATCTTGCACTCTATTCAATAAACTATTAGAGACCAAGTGATAATCGATCCGCCAGCCCAGATTCCGCCGAAATGAACCACCCCGATAATCCCACCAAGTATAGCACCTCTGTTCAGGATAGAGATGTCTGAGCACATCCACAAACCCCAGATCGAGAATCCCTCGTAAACTCTGCCGTTCTCGATCGGTCGCCATCACTTTTATTTCTCTATCAGTAGGGTCATGTATATCTAAATCACTCAATGCTACATTGAAATCACCGCAGAGGATAATATTTGTTTCTCTTTCTAACAAGAGAGCTAAATACTCGTGGAACAACTCCAACCATGCCAACTTGTAAAAGAACTTTTCACTATCTACTGCTGAACCATTCGGGACATAGAGATTGACCACCCGCACATCTTGGATTACTCCACTCAATAACCTCTTTTGGTCATCAAATGCTTTCGCGCGATCGGAACTCAAAAGGGCACTGAACCCAGATTGCACCAAATTGAGGGGGTGTTTGCTAATTAAAGCTGTACCATTATATGTCTTCTGCCCATAGGCATAGACAAAGTAACCTCTGGTTTGGAATTCACTCATTGGAAATTTCTCATCTTCCACCTTAGTCTCTTGCAAACAAAGTAAATCCAGGTCAGGATTGATCCCCAGCCATGCCAGCACCTGTTCTAAACGAGCGCGAATAGAATTCACATTCCAAGTAGCAATTCTCATTTCTTTAGTAATAATTCATTTAATACAGTTGAAGTTTCCAAGTAGGCACGGAAGCTAAGGAAACCTTGGTAATTCCTAGTATCTAACCACAAACACTGCTGTTTATTCAATGCCCAGCCTACATGTTCCAAAGGCGATAGATGTCCATCTTTAATTAAATTCTCTGCTAACTCTAAATCTTTGTTAATATCCATCACATTACTGCCGTGATTCTTATAGGAAATACGCGCTGCCCGCGCTGACATTACTTTCAGGCGATCGATCACGGGTAATTCCTCAGGAATGAACTCACTGAAAATCCCATGAATTTCTCCAGCTTTGAGCGGTGTGGGTTGATGGGTGTGATAGAGTTCCTCTAGGAGCAGCGCCACCGTCTGAAAATCAGGAGTAGCTGCAGGAGCAGTCCGCAACTTAAAGAAATTCTGCCATTCTGTACCTGAAATGATGACAGGCACAGTCATAAATGGCTCTAACAGCCGATTCACTGATTCTTTGTGGATGCTCATCCCTGACAATTGTTCTGCATAGTGGATTGCATCTGCTAGTGCCTGCTGATAGATCGCCACTGCCTGCTCAAACTGCTCCCGATCGCTCAAAACCTTGCCAACCATCCCCCGTTGATTTTCCCGAAAAGTAGGAATGTAAGGATGAGTAGCGACCCGTTCAATCATCTTGTTCACAGGGATCGCCCGTGAACTCGCCGCATTCCGACTCAGCATCCGATGAGTATTCAATTCTTGCAAGAGCACTTTAGGAAAATTAGCAATCTCAAAAGTTACCAAGCGATCGCCCGTCTCTTGGTTGAGAGAATCCGCTAGGATTTTGGCTTGAGGATGGTAATGCCTGAATTCCATTGCTACTCCTTAATGTCAGCAGGCATAAGTTTAACAAGGATAGAAACACTCCTGCCCATGCCCCATTTTCACATTTGTGGCATAAGACCGCAAGTCAGTCGCGCCCTCCCCGATCCCAATCAGTAGTCAGACTCACAGGAGTTATGATTGTAAAAATCAGAAGCTGTTATTTCTATGCAGTCTGCTCTAAAAAAATGAAAATGACGATAGCTTCTTTGTGTGGGCTAATCGCTCAGTAGGGCTTCCACAAATTCATAGCTGGTGAAGGGGCGCAAGTCCTCAATGCCTTCGCCTGCGCCAATAAAACGGATCGGTAAACTTAACTGTTGCGCTACGGCGACGGCGATCCCCCCTTTGGCTGTGCCGTCCAATTTGGTGAGAATTACGCCTGTGATGCCCGCAGACTGGTAAAAAACTTCCGCCTGTTTGATGCCATTCTGCCCTAGAGTAGCATCCAAGACCAAGAGGGATTCTACGATCGCCCCATCTGCCTTTTTGTCAATCACGCGCCTGATTTTGCTCAATTCTTCCATGAGATTTTTCTTATTTTGTAATCTACCAGCGGTGTCAATCAGCAATAACTCTGTGCCCCTTGCCTGACTGGCGGCGATCCCATCAAAGACCACAGCGGCAGGGTCGGCGTTGGGGGTAGGGTTGGCAATCACTTCTACCCCCGATCGTTCCCCCCAGGTGCGCACCTGCTCTACTGCCGCCGCCCGAAAGGTATCTGCCGCCGCAATTAGAGTTTTATAGCCGGATTTCACAGCTAATCTAGCTAATTTGCCGATGGTGGTGGTTTTGCCTGCTCCATTCACCCCTGTAATTAACCAGATATTCAATTGGTTGCGGGCGGGGACCAGATAGGGGGGACGATCCCCCAAGGGGCGGTCTAAAATTTCGCGCAACAGCTGTTTGAGGTAGGCGATCGCTGCTTCGGGGGGCAGGGCTTCAGTCAAGACACGGTTTTGCAGTGCCTCAATAATTTGGTCGGTGGCTTGCACCCCCACATCCGCTTGTAAGAGCAGAGCCTCTATTTCCTCTATGGCCTCTTGGTTGAGTGCCCCCAGACCAACTAGGCTTTTGAGTTGATTGACAAAGTTGCGGCGGGTCTTGCCTAAACCTTGGCGCAGGCGATTTAGCCATGTGATTTCTTCTACGGAAATATCATCGGGCTGACGACCCTGCTTGGCTAAGACTTCGGCTGACCAGAGAAATTCGGCATCGAATGCCAAGAGGGATTTTTTGCTGGGTTTGGCGGGGGCGGGTTCGGGAGGGGCTGGCTCACTGATGGCAGTCGCCTCTAGCTGTGCCCACCTTTGGGCGCGATCGTCTTTGGCTAGCCAAGCTGGCAGGTGGGTAGCTACAGTTACCTCTGGGGGAGCAGGAGCAGGTTCAGATTCAGTCTCTGGTTCCGGGATGGCTTCTGGCTCTGCCTCTGCCTGTTGTTGGAGATTCTGGTAAGCGGATTTTGCCCAACTCAGTAAGTCTAGGTTAGGGGCAGAGGGGGCTGGTTCTGCTGGTTTAGCCTCAGCAGGGCTGTCTTGTTCAAATTTGCGCCGAAACCAATTAAATGCCATAACAGTTGCACCATACCAGTATTGACATCTTAACCCCTGATCAGTTGAGTAAACATTGCGCTACATTAAAAATCAATGCCTTTTTGACATCTCAAGCTGAAATGAGCGATCGTCGCCTAGCCGCCATTGACCTTGGCACTAATTCTATTCACATGATTGTAGTGGAGATCAATCCGCACCTGCCTAGTTTCACAGCGATCGCCACAGAAAAAGACACAATTCGCTTAGGGGAACGGTGCGCCTCAACTGGCAGACTGCAAGAGTCAGCCATGCTCAGAGCTATGCACACCCTTGAGCGGTTTCGGGATATTTGCCACAGCCTCAAAGTGGAAGAAATTGTAGCGGTGGCTACTTCAGCCGTCAGGGAAGCTCCCAATGGTCAGGAGTTCCTAGAGCAGATTCGGGATGCCTTGGGACTGGAAGTGGAATTAATTTCTGGGCAGGAAGAGGCGCGGCGCATCTACTTGGGAGTGTTGTCGGCGATGACACTCTACGAACAACGCCATGTAATTATGGATATAGGTGGCGGTTCTACGGAATTGATTCTTGGCAATGGACATGAACCAGAGTTCCTAAGTAGTACCAAAGTGGGGGCAGTCAGGCTCACGGATATGTTTTTGGCTAGCGATCCGATTCAGCCTGCGGAACTAGATCGCCTGCGCTTCTATGTGCGGGGGATGATGGAACGACCAGTGGAAGAGCTGCGCCAGCTCCTCAAAGATGAGCCAGTCAGACTGATCGGCACATCAGGGACAATTGAAGCCATTGCGTCCCTGATTGCCAAAGAAAAACTAGGAGAAATTCCCAATCCTCTCCAAGGTTATCAGGTGAAATGGACTGAGATTCAAGCCCTGAGTGAGCGGTTAGCCCAGATGTCCCTTACTCAACGCCTAGAACTACTCAAAGGCAGGCGGGGGGAGATTATTGTTGCAGGCATTACTATCCTAGGGGAAACAATGGCGATGTTAGGGGCAGAAGCCATCACTGTATGCAGTCGGGCATTGCGGGAAGGTTTGATCGTGGATTGGATGATCAGGCATGGCTTGATTGAAGACCGTCTGCGCTTCCAAGCCTCAGTGCGCGATCGCAGTATTCTCAAACTGGTGCATAAATATCACATCCACGAACAGAGTGCCAAATGGATCGCCCGCCACGCCATGAGCCTCTTTGACCAAACCAAAGGCATTCTCCACAATTGGGGACAGGAACAGCGGGAATATCTCTGGGCGGCGGCGATGCTCCACAATGCAGGACATCACATCAATCACTCTGCCCACCACAAACACTCCTATTACTTAATTCGCTATGACGAGGAGCTGCTCGGCTACACCGACTCGGAATTGGAAATCATTGCCAACCTCGCCCGCTATCACCGCAAGAGCGAACCAAAAAAGAAACATGAGAACTTCCAACGGCTCGCCCATGATACAGACCGCCTGTTTGTGCGCCAAGCCAGCAGCTTACTGCGCTTAGCCGTTGCCCTCGATCGCCGCCAAATCGGGGCAGTGAGTGAAGCCTATTTAATTTGCGACCTGCGCGCCCATCAGGCAGAACTGCGGCTGATCCCCCGTGATCCCAGCGATCCCTGTACCTTGGAACTGTGGAGCATTGACTACAAAAAAGTCCCCTTTGAGAAAGAATTCGGTCTCACCCTACAGCCACAGATAAGCCACAGCGACAAATAGACAAGCCGTGCCCAACTGAGCCAAAGTTATAGGTACACCATATTTGAGATAGCGACGGAAAGTAATTTTCAAGTCGTGAATTTCCGCCACCCCTGCGGCAACGATATTGGCAGAAGCCCCTGCTAGAGTACCATTCCCCCCCAAAGAAGCCCCGATCGCCATGCTGTAATAGAGCACATTAGAACCTTCCCCCAGCCCTGCATTGCTTATATATTCCCGCACCAAGGGCACCATCGCCAGCACCAAGGGGATGTTGGGAGCAACGCTGGAAATTACCCCCGTCAAGACCACCAGCAGCAGACAAGCCACAGGGAGATTGTCCCCCAGCCAGCCCACCAGCAGCTTGGCAAAACCACTCACAATCCCCGTATCTTCCAAGCTACCGACGATCGCAAAAAAACCCATGAAAAATATCAGCGTACACCAATCCACATCCCGCAGGATATGGGGCACTCTATCAATCTTCGTGTGGTGAGAGAGGATCAACGCCAACAGTGCCCCCATGAGGGCAACCGTAGCTGGGGAGATCGGCACAGGCAGACGCTCTCCCAACAAAAAACCCGCCAAGACCAGCACCACGATCAAACAGCCACAGATCAAAATCCGGGGATGATTGATGCGGGGATTAGGCAGATGCTCCAGATTCCCCAACTCCTTGCCCCACAACTCTGGGAAAAACCTCGGCAGGAGTAACAACACCGTAACCAAAGCCACCACGCCACTGCAGCTCACGGACTGTAAATAATCTATAAAGCTCAAATTGAGCGCTTCCCCCACGATATAGTTCACAGGATCGCCCACAATTGTGAGCAGTCCTGCACTATTGGCAGTGATCACCATCAAAATTAGCAGGGGCACAGCATCCACATTGAGAATAGCCGCAATTGGGGGAATCATTGGGGAAAGGAGAATAATCGTAGTGGCATTGGGAATAAAAGCACTGAATACCCCTGTCAAGCCCATCAGTGCCCACAGCAAATAGGTGCCATTCCCCTTGGTCCACTTAATTACCCGCACTGCCACCCAATCAAATACCTGAGTCGGCTCAAAGGCGCGCACCAAGACCATTACTCCGAAAAATAATGCCAAGGTGCCATGTCCCTTGCCAATGTAGGCGATCGCTTCTGGCAAGCTCAGCACATTGCTAATCACAATCACAATCGCCCCCAGCATGGCGGCAATAGTGAGATGGGTTACATCCCCCAAGAGCATGACCACTACAGTGATAAAAGTACCGATGGCAATGCCTGCTTCAGAATTTGGCATAGGTGGGTATGACTAAGATGTTTATGCCTCAGATTGTAGCCTAGCCCATGCCTGAGAGCACAGGGGGTCTTTACTGCCCTCGCCCTTGATGGGGGTGAAGGTGAATTATTCAAGAATTCAATTGATCGGGCAAGCATCAGGCAAATAGACACTAAAAATTGAACCACTAGGGGAATTATCAGTTATTTCAATTCTGCCCTGATGGGCTTCCACCACTAATTTACAGAAAGACAAGCCCAGGCCAATTGATGTTACAGTTGCGGATATATCCCCCGATTCATACCGCTCCCAAATTGTCTGTCGTTTTTCAGAGGGAATGCCAACCCCCTGATCGCTTACTCGGATAATAATGCCCGCATTTTGCTCTGCGCTCAACTGTACTGCACTGCGGGGCGGGGAAAATTTAATTGCATTGGCAACTAGATTCTCGATCGCTCTTCTCAAAAGATTGGCATCACCCCACAGAATCATTGCATCATTACAAGTGTGCACTAATTCCACAGATTTGGCACTGGCGATAATCTGCATGTCTTCTATCACTTGATGTAACAGCTCTGGTACTTGAATTAGCCCAGGTTGTAGAGTTAGTTTGCCTGCCTCCAATTTACTTAATATCAAAATATCTTCCACTAGATTACTCAAACGAGTGATAGCACTCTGAATCCGATCGCACTTCTTGCGTATAGGTGGGGATAAATCCATTGCCTGCAAACTACTATTAGCCAACAGAATTGCGGTGATCGGATTGCGCAGATCATGTATGATGGCATTAGTCATTTCTGCCCGCAGTGCCAGCATAGATTGAATTTGAGCCTGTTGGGCCTTAATTCTGAGCAGAGAGCGTACCCTTGCCCGTAATTCCACCCCATTGATCGGTTTACTAATAAAATCATCTGCCCCTGCATCCAAACATCTCGCTAAATCTTGCTTACTGTCCAAGGCAGTAACCATAATAATTGGTATCCATTTGTACTTGGGATGTAGCTTAATTTGACGACATAGTTCAATGCCATCCAGCTCAGGCATCATCACATCTACTAACAACAAATCAAAGGCATTTTTTTTGAGCCGTTCTATGACCTTAGTGCCACTAGAAGTATAGTCTAAAGTGTATTTTTCATGAAATAGTAAAGCTTCTATAACATCAAAATTGGTAGGATCGTCATCCACAACTAATATTCTAGTTGGTTTAGTTTTGTCCACAGTTGTCCCCCCGATCGGCAAGGTATAGGTCATAACAGTTAAAATCGAGGATACCATTATCCACAGAACACTATGCCCAACTTCCACTATCGAGTAGCGATTCCCGAACCGACTGCTCATCTATTGCAGCTTGAACTCCAAGTAACTGATTGGCAAGGTGGAGTCCTCGATTGGAAGTTGCCTGTGTGGTCAGTAGGTTCTTATTTGGTGCGAGAGTATTCTAAACACATTGTCGCATTCTCTGCTAATTGTCCTGTTGTGAAGTTAGCCAAAAATCACTGGCAGTTACAACCAACTAGCAATTCAATAGTAATTAACTACTCAGTTTATGCCAATGAATTGACTGTACGCACTAATCATGTGGATGCTACCCATGCCTTTTTTAATAGTGGTGCAGTGTTTGGTTTTATTGAAGGTTATTTAGCTGAACCCTACAGAATAGAAATTGTGCTTCCCTATCCCCATTGGCAAATCGCAACTGCTCTACCACCAATAGTTAATACAACTAATAGTTTTTGTGCACCCAATTATCATGTGCTAGCTGATAGTCCCTTTGAGATTGGTCTGCACCGTAAGTATATATTTGATGTACTAGGCAAAACACATGAATTAGTGATCTGGGGTGAAGGGAATATCCAGCCAGAAACTACGATCACTGACATCCGCAAAATTATTGAAACCGAGGCAGAGTTTTGGGGTAGCTTGCCTTACGACCGTTACCTATTTATTCTACATTTAAGCACAGGGGGCTATGGGGGCTTAGAACATCGGGATTGTTGCGTTTTGCTATACGATCGCTGGGGTTTTCGGGGCGATGCCTATCTTAAGTTTCTCAATTTAGTTGCCCATGAATTTTTCCATACATGGAATGTGAAGCGATTGCGTCCTGCTTCTTTATTTCAGATCAATTATGAGCAAGAAAATTATACCCATTCTCTATGGTTGTGTGAAGGAATCACCAGCTACTATGACCAACTTCTAGTATTGAGAGCAGGGCTGTGCGATTGCAATCAGTATTTTCAGCAGATCAGTGAGGCAATTACCCGCTTACAAACGACTATCGGTAGAAAATATCAATCTCTGTGGGAATCTAGTTTTGATGCTTGGATTAAGCTCTATCGCCCCGACTCCAACAGTCACAATGCTCAGGTCTCTTACTATTTGAAAGGGGAATTAGTGGCTCTACTTTTGGATTTACATATCCGTTTGCACTCAGCCAATAAATTTACTCTAGATGACATCATGCGTGCCCTCTGGCAAAGATACGGCATCCCTGCCCAACCCTATGATGATATGGAAGTGCTGGCGCTAATGGAACAGATTACTGGTGTAGAGTTACAATCTTTTTGGCAGAAATATCTCTTTGGCACAGCAGAACTGGATTACGAGTATTACTTCCAGCCCTTTGGTTTAGAACTCCAAGCTCAATCCACTAGGAACATTCCCTACACTGGTTTGCAATTCCGTACTCAAAATGGCACTCTATTGGTCAAATCAGTAGACCTGCACTCACCCGCTCAGCGAGCTGGGATTGATGCCAATGATGAAATTATTGCCCTCAATCGCCGCAAAGTCAGTTTGGAATCTATTTACAATCGCTTGAGTGAGTGTGCCCCAGGAACTACTGTGGAATTGACAATTTTCCATCAGGATGAATTGCGCCATACCCAAGTGGAACTTGCTCCTGCTCAGGCCGATCGCTATGTGGTGCAAGTGCTGGACAAACCCACCCCAGAGCAATTAGAACGGCTCAATCAATGGCTCGGTTTATCCACAGGCTCACTCTCAAAAAGAGATTCGTGAGTAAGGTTTAGATGAAACAGTGGAGTTGCCCACGTCCCTCAATAATTCCTAATTAATAGAAAAAATACCAATCCTCCCTGAATGTTATAGCTCTACGCAGTAGACCGCTCTGCATAAATATTCAGTAACCTAATCTAAACTCCCAATTGGACAATCTTCTGAGCTGAGCGAGCCCCGTTTGGGTTTTCTGGGAGAGGTGAGCAGAAATTTTAGTCTCATCTCCTGAGGGCCTCGGACTCCCTTCACCATTTGTTTGTAAGTGGCTTGTAGAACGATCGCTTACTTACGATGGCAGAGTGAAGTTGATCCCGAATCAAGACAGCTACGGACTGTCCTGTTTGGGCGAGGGGAGTTGCCACATAGGCAAAAGCAATCGGATAGTTGAGACTGGGGGCAAAAGTGCCGCTGGTAATGTGTCCTACCTGTGCCCCCTCATAATAGACGGGATAGCCATGCCTTGGGATCGCCCGTCCTGTCATCCGCAGACCCACTAATTTGTGGCTGGGGAGAGTCTGGCTGAGCAGGGCTGTTCTGCCGATAAACTCCCCCTTGTCCAGATGCACCGTCCACCCCAAACCTGCTGCATAGGGAGTAGTGGTATCATCCATGTCTTGACCGTATAGATGTAAGCCTGCTTCAAGGCGCAGGGTATCCCGACAGCCCAAACCGCAAGGGGTAACCCCCAGATCGAACAATTGTTGCCACAGCCGGAGGGCGCGATCGGGGGCTAGCATGATTTCCAGGCCATCTTCCCCTGTATAGCCTGTGCGGGCAATAAAAATTTGGTCATGGGTCAAATGATGGAAACGGGGCAAGCCAGATAAATCCCAGTCTAAAATTTGGCTTACGGTTGGGATCGCCCCTCTGCCTTGCACTGCCAACAATACTTGGCTATGGGTCAAATCCTGTAGTTGTGCGCCTAGGTGCTGACTGAACCATGCCTTGATTTTGCCATAGGTGGCGGCGTTGGTAATCACATACCAGCCCCCCTGTGCCCGGTAGAGGATCAGATCATCCATGATCCCGCCCTGCTCATTTAAGCATAGGGTATAAATTGCCTGTTGGGACTGCACAAGGCTGAGGTCAGAGGTTACTAGTTTTTGTAAAATTGGCTCTGCTTTATCCCCAATGTGCCATTTTGCCATGTGGGACACATCAAACACCCCCACTCGCGATCGCACTGCCAGATGCTCAGCTACGATCCCTTGGTACTGCAGGGGCATTGACCAGCCCGCAAATTCGGTAAACTTTGCCCCCAGAGTTTGGTGCAGTTCATAGAGGGGAGTTTTCATGACCCACCTTGTCTACACCCAGTTGCTGCCACCACCATGCCAGTTGTTCTGTCCCTCTGCAAATTAGGTAGTTGAGCCAACCTACTGGGGACGATTCGCAGAGGGCATAGAAGGGTTTGCTTTTCTAGTGAGTACTTCGATTGCTCTGGCAAACTGGGGATCAACCATAGTGCCAATCAATTCCCGATTCTTGGATAGTTTCTCCTGCTGGTCTTTAGTGAGTTCCACCACTATATCGGGTTTGATCCCTGCTTTGTTGATGTCTCTGCCGCTGGGGGTGTAATACTTGGCGATAGTTACTGCTAAACCTGACCCATCACTCAAGGACTGCACCGACTGCACCAAACCCTTGCCAAAGGTCTGTGTACCTACCACCGTTGCCCGCTTGTTGTCTTGCAGTGCCCCTGCCAAAATCTCACTGGCACTGGCTGAACCCCCATCCACCAGCACTACCAGCGGTTTATCCGTCAGGGATTGGCGATTGGCAACTAACCGCTCACTTTCGCCCTTGCGATCGATAGTGGAGACGATCGTGGCATTGTCAAGGAACATTCTGGCAATTTCAGCACTGGAGTACAGCAGCCCCCCCGGATTGGAGCGCAAATCCAGCACATAGGCACTAACTTGGGGGTTGAGTTGACTGATCGCCTTGCGCATATCCTGGGCGGCATTGGCATTGAACTGGCGCAGGCTGATGTAGCCCACCTTGCCCGCAGGCGTTTCCCGCACCTCAAATTTCACCGCATGCAATTCAATGCGTGCCCGGGTCAGGTTAAATTCTAGGGTTTCCGTACCGCGTCTAATGGTCAGCTTCACTCTGGTATTGACAGGACCGCGGATCAGGCTCACCGCCGTATTCAAATCCATGTCTTTGGTGCTTTTGCCATCAATGGCGACCACCACATCCCGTGCCCGCAAGCCAGCGGTGGCGGCAGGGGAATCCTCGATCGGGGAAATCACCACTAGCTCTTTAGTAGTGTCATCCATGCCCAACTGCAAGCCCACGCCTGTCAATTCCCCAGAGGTCTCAATTTGCATGCTACGGAATTGTTCCGGATCGAGGAAACGGGTGTAGGGATCGTCTAGGAGTTTGAGCATTTCCCGCACTGCTTGGTAAGCTTCAGCCCGGGAAGCATATTCACGGTTTTCTACAAAATTGCGCCGTACTTGTCGCCAGTCATTCTTATTGAAACTTCTGTCCACATAGTCCCGATTGATGGTCTGCCACACTTCATCCACAATCTCTTTGGGATTTTCGCGAAAAGCGGCGGCACTTGGGTTAGCCAGTTGAAAACCAATAATTGCTACAGCAGTTGCTAGAGCAGCGGTAGAGCCTAGCACAAGTCCATTTCTTGCCATGTGCATATGTGAGGTAGGGTGGGTTATTTAGCTAATGTAGCACAGCTGTCAAGTTTTGCCCAACTCCATCTCTAACAAATTAATCCCCCTAGGTCAGCTTGAGGGTCAGTTTAGGTTGTAGGATCGTTAATTATTAAAATTTATGATTTGTTAGGCATGTACATTGTTCAGATTGCGTCAGAGTGTGCACCTGTAATCAAGGCGGGGGGACTGGGGGATGTCATTTACGGTCTCAGCCGTGAACTAGAAATCCGTGGGCACTGCGTGGAGATTATCCTGCCCATGTACGACTGTATGCGCTACGACCAGATTTGGGGTCTGCACGATGCCTATCGGGATTTGTGGGTGCCTTGGTACGGCGGGGCGGTGCACTGTTCAGTATTTTGCGGCTGGGTGCATGGCAGGCTCTGTTTCTTTATTCAGCCCCACTCTAGCGATAATTATTTCAACCGGGGGATTTACTACGGAGCATTGGATGACCACATGCGCTTTGCCTTTTTCAGTAAGGCAGCGATCGAGTTTTTGCAGGTAACTAACAAGCGCCCCGATGTGATCCACTGCCACGATTGGCAGACTGGGCTAGTGCCTGTGCTGTTGTTTGAGATCAATAAATGGCACGGCATGGCAAATCAGCGGGTCTGCTACACCGTTCACAATTTCCGCCACCAAGGGATCACGGGTCCAGAGATTCTCTGGGCTACGGGCTTGAATCGGGATGAGTACTACTACAATGTGGAACGGTTGGCGGATGACCACCACTACGGGGCACTGAATATGATGAAGGGCGGGATCGTCTATGCCAATTATGTCAATACTGTGTCGCCGCACCATGCTTGGGAAGCTAGATTTAGCGATCAAGGCTGTGGCTTACAAAAAACCCTCGATCGCCATCACACTAAGTTTGGCGGCATCCTCAACGGTGTGGACTATGATGTGTGGAATCCAGAGATCGATCGCTTCATTCCCTATCACTACACAAGCGACAGTTTTGATCTCAAAGAAAAAAATAAAATGGCTCTCCGCCAACGGCTCCTGCTCAGGGAAGTGGACAAACCGATTGTCTGTTACATTGGCAGGCTGGATCAACAAAAGGGTGTACACCTTGTCCACCACGCTATTTACTATTCCTTGGGGCAGGGGGCGCAGTTTGTCCTGCTGGGATCGGCTACGGAAGGGGGAACACACCGCTGGTTCTGGCACGAGAAACAATACCTGAATAACAACCCCGATGTGCACTTGGAACTGGGGTTCAATGAGGAACTGTCCCATTTGATCTATGCAGGGGCAGATATTATCATTGTGCCCAGCAACTATGAACCCTGCGGGCTGACCCAGATGATCGGCTTAAAGTATGGCACTGTGCCCGTGGTGCGGGGTGTAGGCGGCTTGGTGAATACAGTTTTTGATGTGGACTATGACCAATATCACAGCCCTGCCGAGCGCAATGGTTTTGTTTTCTTCCAGCCCGATCGCCATGCCCTAGAGTCTGCCCTGGGTAGGGCCATTGCCCTCTACAAGAACGATCGCAAGGCATTTATCAAACTAGCCCAGCAGGGGATGGCATATGACTACTCATGGAATCGCCCAGGGGGGCAGTATGTGGGGGTCTATGACTACATCCGCCATAAGTAAGGGTACAGGGTCTTGATTTAGCTTAGGGTTCCAGGGGCAAGGCTCCTGCTTGGGTTAGTGGTATTCACAGACACAAGCTCTGCACGATCCCATCGTGGCTCATGCCCTGCAACACCATATCATCCACTTTAGCAAGCCGTTCGGGGATGCCGATGATAAAGCGATTGCAGTCTGCACCTAAGGATTCACAGGTAGTCTGCACAGCGAGCAGGTCTCTGCCCACTAACTTAGAAAAGAAGGAAGTGAGAATACCTGTTTCTAGGAAGCAGCTGGGACGCTGTTCCCCCGGCAGACTACGGCTAAAAGCGGAATGGTAAGTTCTAATTACAATCAAACCCCGATCGCGGTATTCAGGATCAAACTCCAAAATGCCCCAGCCGTGGGTGCGCCAGTATTCCTTCAGGCACTCCACAAAAGTAAGCATATCCATCTCTTGGAGAGTAATACCATAGAAATCTTGCAGGGACTGCTGGAAGCGATTGTAAAAGCTCTTGCCCCACCACTTGCCGCAGTTGATCATCACAAGGCGGGCGGCTTGCCCTGTCTCCTTGCTCAGTCCCTCATAGAGGGCGTTAATCAGGGTGTCAGGGATCGCAATCAACCGATCGCCCCGACGATTTTCCAACAGTCCTAGTTCCAGATCGCCCCGCACATAGGCATCATACTCAAAGAAATTGGCAATCAGGGGACGATCTTTAATCAATTCAGCGACATTAATTTTACCCATAACTTTCTCCTTCCTAGAAAATCAAGGTTACTTGAGCGGTGGTCACCAAGGGCTGGAGTAATCCCAACTCGGCATTATTGAACTCTCTACTCAGCACTTGATTGAGACAGCGGAACAATACTTCATTGATGCGCCGCAGGTCATAGGCATTGCTCACCTGTTCCAGCCAGCGCAGAATTCGCTGTTTCAAGAACGCTTCATCATTGTTCATCAAAACTGCCATGCCGCAGTAGCGCAAGACTAACATCAAACTGGTGATCGCTTTTTCTAGGGTAGTTTGGTCAGCATTGGGCAACTCCTGTTCCGCTTGGTCGGCTACTGCCTGCAATATCCCTACCTCTCGATCGCGCAGTTTGCGGTACACTGCCAAGCGCATGGGCATACTATTGACGAAGCTTTCCAAAGTGGCTAGTTCCTGTGGATTGAGGAAACGATCTTCAGAACGATTGAGTAATTCAGCGAGTTTCATAAGCCTCTCCTGTGGCAACTAAAAGAACCGGGATACATCATTGAGAAAATCACTGAGGGTGTCAGTGGGAGTAGGACCGGGGGCAGGCTCAGCTACTGGTGTGCTACTGGGCATCATTGTCCAAGGTATGCTCTGAAAGAATTCCTTCACCCTTAAGCGGCGATCGATGCCTGAGCCGCTCACCTGCAGTTTTTGGTTGTCCCAGTTCACACTGCGCCAAAACTCTCGCACTGAACCGATCAACCAATTGGTATTGAGCTTTTGCATACTGCCTCCTACTTCAGATATTGACCTTCACGCAGGCGTTTTTCAATGTCCCTAGCGGTCGCTCCCTCATTCATCCAGAAGGCAACCGCATCAATCCGATTCTTGCCCCCTAGGAGGAATTTGCAGTAGTTCTCACCCATGGAGTAGCACTGAATTTCAATGCAATCTAATTCCTTGTTCACTAGGCTAGAAAAGAAGCCCGAGAACAGACCTGCGTACAGATGGCACACGGGTTTGCCCACATCCCCCAAAGTGCGAGCTACCGCTGAATCATAGATGCTGATGAACATAAACCCTTGACGGCGATCGTTGAGGTCAATCCCCCAGCGACCCCAGCCTTGGGCCGTAAAAGGCCACCACCAAGTTTCCAGCAAGAAGGGTAAATGGCTCTGTTTGGCACTGCGCCCAAAGTCCCGCTCAAACCACTGCATAAAAAATTTGGCATCCATTCTGCCCCACTCACAGCCAATGGTGTACATCACGGCGGCAGAGGCTTGCCCTACTTCCTCTTCTAAGCCTTCCTGTAGTCCAATAATAAAATCTTCACTGGTGAGAATGTTCCTTAAGCCATTCCAATCAGCGATCGTACCTACCTCTAAATTAGGTTGGAGAAAATCCGCCAAACCATAGTGGTTATTTTTGCGGTGCTTAGTGCCGTTAGTAGTTGCGCGTACGGCAGTTGTGGTCATAACCCCCCCCCAATAGTGTGAAAATTTTCTGTGCTAATCGATTCTAACTAGGACAGAACTACGGCGATTCAAAAAGAAGATAAAATTATTGTTAATCTTAACATTACCTTAAACATCAGTAATATCAGCGGGCGGAAGTTCCATGTCATCCTGACCCCGATCGCGCTAAGGTCCTCTATTTGGGGATTTTACACAGCATGGCGACTGGGAGAGGGAAGTAGCTAAGTTTCTATAGTGCTGGCTTTTATTTCAATGTCTTAAAGTCATTGATTATTTAATGGAAACAGTTACATAATACTTGTATTTTATTTATTTTAGTTAGGGTAGCACAAACTAGCTAAGGGGGGAACGCAGGTGTAAGTATTAGTAGTTTGCATGATGTGGTAAGCAGGATCGAGCCAGACAATATCTATAGATCGGACATACTGTTTAGTAGATTCTCCCC
This sequence comes from Pseudanabaenaceae cyanobacterium, assembly GCA_046295715.1. Classification (GTDB taxonomy): domain Bacteria; phylum Cyanobacteriota; class Cyanobacteriia; order Pseudanabaenales; family Pseudanabaenaceae; genus JBKBMU01. Next base: position 90,455 of record JBKBMU010000009.1, on the reverse strand, counting down.
CTAGAGTGATTAAAGTAAAACAGCGCAGATATTCATGCTCACTGTATGCCTGTAAGCGGGGCACGATCGCTCCATTCACAAATACTGTGCCCCACTCATTCACAGCGATCGAGCGACGGGGCACAGGGCTATGTCTGAGTTGGTGGTGCATGTGCCCGAAGGCTACTAGGGGAATATGTTTGCCTATAGTATAAGCATAAGCTAAAGCTGATGCAAAGTCGGGATCCCCGTGATCCCCACCCACAGGTTGCCAATCTCTACCGCAGGGATCGTGTTGGTCTGCCCCCAGCCCATAGGGGCCGTTATGCCCCAGTAGAATTAAATTTGGACACGTAGTAGCGGCGATCGCCTCTGCAATTTTGATCCCAGAGGCTTCCATACTCTCTACGCCGTAGTATTCCAGATAGAAACTGCCCTGTTTCCAGTCCTGACCGCCCCAACTGAAGGGTCTTGCCCCTACTACTGCCAGCCCCAATTCAGGAAATTCCCGCCGTCCGTAGCCCACATGATCCCCGCCTAGCAGGTCTAGTTGTTGTCTAACCCGATTTTCGCGGTTGGGATCGTAGGGGCATTTTTTGCGCCCCCAGTCGGTTACGGTGTACCAACCATCGTGATTGCCCAAAATTACTGCTTTTCTAAGGGGTAGCTCAGCAATAGCTTGGGTGATCCCTACTTCTTCATTGCCAAAGTCCCCCACAAACAGCACCAAATCTACCCCTAACGCCTGAAGGGCAAGGGTATCTTCTGGGGCTTGCCATTGCCCATGAATATCACCTACTAGAGCAATTCTCAACATCGGCGATCGGTAAAGTGAGCTTAAATTGACTACCTTGCCCCACTTCTGAGGTTACAGCGATGGTACCGCCCATTTTGTGTACTAGATCAGCCACGATCGCCAGTCCTAAGCCTTGCCCTGCAGTAGTGTCAGCGGTCTGGGCACTGCGAAAATGGGGCGTAAATATCTGATCTAGGTCGCAGGCAGGGATGCCTACACCTGTATCGGTGACGCTGATTGCCACATGGGGGGGCTGGACTTCCACTGCCAGGGTAATCTGCCCCGCAGACGTATATTTCAAGGCATTGTCAACTAAATTACTGACAACTTCTCGCAGTGCCTCTGGATTGGCAGTAACGGGGGGAATACTCTGGGGCACATCCAGGCTAAATTGCAACCCCTTCTCTTGGGCGATCGCTTCCGCATTTCTGGCAATTTGGTGCAAAATCGGTTGAATTTCAACCGGGGAGAGGAATAAATTCCCGGCAGGCAAAAATTTGACTTCACTAGTACCCCCCAACAGGACAGGCTGGGGCGTTTCCGCCAGTTTTAATAAATCTTGCAAATGGGCAACCTCAGCTAAGATATGCTCTGCTAATACTTGATTGCCCTGATCCCCGCCCAAGCGTCGCCACAGTAGTTGGGCAAAGGTGCGGATCGCTGTCAAGGGGTTGCGCAGTTGGTGCAGGAGACGCGCCAGAAAATCCTGCTGTTGCTGATATAACTGCTGTTGCCTTTGCTCCTGTGCCAGCGCGATCGTCAGGGTCGTAACCACCTTGCGGATCACTGCCAATTCATGTTCTGTCCATTCGCCCCCGCCCCGATCGAGGGTCAAAAAGCCTAGTAGAGTATTTTCATATAACAAGGGCAGCACCATCATCCCCTGATAAAGTAAACTGCCGCTGTTGAGGGTGGGCAGGGGAGGCAAAAGGTGATGTTGTTCGGGGTAGGCAAACAGCTCTTGAATCTGCCCCATCTCTGCTACATATACTGCCCCCGTAGCGATCCCCATTTGCAATAAGATGCCCATCTGCGCTCGAGTAAGGGCAATCAAATCAGGGCTAGGGGTAAACATACAGTCATGCAGTAGGGAAGAAACTATATGCTATCATAGCGAGGATCAAGCAGAACTGACAGTTTTCGGCCTGCGGGCATTGCGCCACCATGTCCAGAGAATACTGGCATTAAAGATACTAGAATAAGTACCAGCTAAGAAACCAATCAAAAGAGCCAAGGCAAAGAATTTTAGGGTAGCGCCGCCAAAGAGCAAGATCGCCAGCAGGGGCAAAACTGTAGTCCAGGTGGTATTGATCGATCGGGCAAGGGACTGATTGACCGCAGAATTTACCAGCTCAGTGAGGAGTGTATCAGCACTGGCATTTTTTAGGTTCTCGCGGATGCGATCGTAAATTACCACCGTATCGTTCACCGAAAAACCGCAAATAGTTAACAGGGCAACGATAAATAGGCTATCTACTTCCACCCCCCAAATTAGCCCCAGCACAGCAAACACACCCACCGTTACCAACACATCGTGCAATAGAGCAAGAATGGCAAAAAAGGCATAGTCAGCCTCAAACCTAACTGCCAAATAGCAAGCGATCCCTGCAAAAGAAACTAGTAAAGCCATTAGACCAGTGGTTAATAACTGCGCCCCGATCGCCGGGCCAATTTTTTCGATTTGGGATTTTTGGGCATCTACTTCCCCCACAGGTTTTAGCACTTCTTGGATCACTTTTTGTAGGGCAGTGCGCTGTTCCGTATCCAAGTCCACCGTCTGAATAGAAATTCCGTATAGGTCATTGCCCTCTATCAACTGGATCACGCTCTTGCCGTACCCCTTGGCAGTGATCGCCTGTCTGACAACGCCAATGTCAATGGGCTGTTTACAGGTTTGGGCAGTGCAATTCAAACCCACAATTAGCCTTGTACCCCCTGTAAAATCGATCCCTGGTTTGAGAGGAAAGCCCGTAGTCTGCCAAGAAATGAGCATTGCTGCGATCCCCGCCAGAATCACCACCAGCGAGCCCAGCACATAAAACTTGCTGTATTTGATCACATCTAATTTCATAACTTCTTATTCTACTAGGGGAAGCAACTCTTGGCATAATAGGGAAGTTGTCATGAGGGAGTGTGGATGCACAAGATCGGCTTGACCCTGCTGTTGTCCCTGTTGTGGACTACTGCACCTGCGATCGCCCAGACTAGAAACACTACAGTAGAGCTAATCAGGCAAGGAAGGCAGTTATGGCAGAAGAATGACCTAGCAGGGGCGATCTCCGCCTATCGACGAGCCGCAGAACAAGAACCCCGCAATGCCAAAATTCAATTAAGTTTGGGCTACCTATTGGCCCAACAGAAAGAGTTTGCCAACGCCGTAACCCACTTTCAGCGCGCTAGTCAGTTGGATCAGCGCAGTTTACCCGCCTGGTTGGGGCTAGGCTATGTCTATGCGCAACAACAGGATTTTGCCAACGCTCTGTCTGCCTACCAACAAGCCCTCAAACTCGAGCCCCAACATCCAGAGGCGCACCAAGCAATCGGCTTTATTCTCATGCAAACGAAGGATTACACCCAAGCCCTCACCCACTACCAAAATTGGCTGAAAATTGCCCCCAATAACCCCGACCTACATTTACAACTAGCTTATTTGTATAAAACCCAAGGGGATTGGCGCAGAGCCAGTGAAGCCTACCAAAGAGCCGAAACTGTTGCCCCCATCCGTGCGGATGTGTGGTCAGCCTTTGGCACTTTCCTAGTAGAGCAAGGAGAGATCGAGTCGGCTCTAACCAAATTTAACCGTGCGATCCAGTTGAACCCCCGCCACACAGAAGCTAACCTAGCCATTGCCAACATTTATCTCCAGCGCAACCAAGCCGAGGAAGCGATCTCTGTCCTGCGCCGGGCCATCTCTGCCCAACCCCGTAACCCTGAACTGCATAGGCAATTAGCCCGCATCTACGAGCAACAGCAACAGACTAGCTGGGCGATCGTCAACTATCGTCGCCTTTTAGAATTAGAGCCTGAAAATGTAGAAAACTACCTAATCTTGGGCAGAATACTAGTGGGACAAAAACGCCAAACTGAAGCCTTGCGCCTCTTCCAGCAGGCTGAAAACCTCGCCCGAAACCAAGGCAATGCCGACTTATTCCTACAAATTCGCCAAGAGCTAAATAAACTACAAAACTGACTGGAGGGGTTTCCAGCTTACTTCTCTGGCGGTGGCCACCTCTACTACAATTTTCACTCTTTGATCTTGGCGGGGAATTTCTGACAGGACAGCCAGTTCTTCTTTAGAGAGGAACTTGCCCTCTGCCAGCCACACCACCAAACCTTTAGAATTAGGCGGCAGACTGGCTAGACGGTAGGAAATGATCGGGGGGATAAAATAGGTGCGCAATTCTGATTTACCTAGGTGAGCAGGACGCACCCCATGCACCCCTGTCAGATAGCTGGTAATATCCCCCAAACCGCGCGCCGTGATGGAGAGCACTTCATAGCCACAGTTGCGCAGACGACGCATATATCTTCCCTCATGCCCACCTTCTGGAGGCACATAAATAGCTAGCGCGCTTGCTTTCTCTAAATCTTCAGCAATAGTATTACCAGCAATTAGAGGCATAAACTAATCCAAAACCCGATAGCTCCATCATACAGGCAAAATTTAATCTATCCAAGTTGGCTGAAAACTCCCAGAGGCTTAGGAAAGGGACTCAAAGATAAGCCTAAATGATGTTTCACTTTAGTAAAGATCATCTTCCGTGGATGTTTATAGAGCTGCGCAATACTGTTGAGATCAGATCGCAAAAGCGGCAGCCCCCGCTGTGGTTTTCTAGGTTGGGGGTGAGGGTGAAATTGTGCAAAAATTTAGAGTATACTTTAGCTAACAGGAATCTCTGGGTGTAGGTATTGATAAATTTGTTGTGCTAATTTTGTACCGATCCCCGGTGTTTCCGCAATTTGTTGTATGCTAGCTTGGCGTAGGTACTCAATAGAATGAAACTTTTCGAGTAATATTTTTTGGCGGTGATGCCCAATACCGGGAATGTCCTCCAGAAAAGATTTTTGCGTACGACGGCGGCGTTGTTGGCGATGGAAACTCACCGCAAAGCGATGGGCTTCGTCCCGCAAGCGTCGCAGTAGTTGTACCCCCAAATGCTCAGGATCGACTTGCAGAGGTTGAGTTTGATTTGGTAAATAAACTTCTTCTCTTTTCTTGGCTAAACTTACCACAACTAGTTGGTCATCTAAGCCCATTTCTGTCAGAACTGACATTACACTTGCTAACTGTCCCTTGCCCCCATCAATCATCACTAAGTCAGGCAATTCTTCATCATTTTCCAGAAAATGCCGAAATCTGCGCCTGATTACCTCAGCTAAACTGGCAAAATCGTCCGAATGCCCAATAGTTACCTCTGGGTTACGAATTTTATAATGGCGATAGAACTGTTTGGCTGGTAAACCATCAATAAATACTACTTGACTCCCAACTGCATCACTCCCTTGAAAGTGAGAAATATCATACCCTTCAATGCGATGGGGCAAAGCTGGTAAATTTAGAATCTCTGCCAAACCCTCTAAACTTTGCTGGTTGCGATCGCTCTGTTTTTGGATTCTAGCTAGTTCATAGAGGGCATTTTTTTCTACCATCTCAATCAATTCGGCTTTGAGATGTCTGTGGGGGGTGTGAATATGAATTTTTTTGCCTTTCTTTTGGGATAGCCATGCACTTAGTAATTCCGCTTCTGGTAGTTCATATTGGGTATGAATTTCATTGGGAATTTCTATGGGATCGCAACCCTGATAATGTGCCTCTAAAGTTCTCTGTAAAATCATAGGAGCATTATCACTTTGACTATCCGCAATAAAACCTAGTCGCCCTACTAACCGCCCTGCTCTAATCTGAAATACTTGAATACAAGTATGCTTTTCATCCTGTGCTAGAGCTATGGCATCTCTGGAGATTGTATCATCAGGCAAGCTAACTTTCTGATTAGCATTTAAGTATTGCAAAACTTGAATTTGATCCCGTATCTTTGCCGCCTTTTCAAACTCTAACTCTTGGGCATACTGGTCTATCTTTTGCGTCAAGCTGTCGATTAATTCTTTAGTTCTGCCTTGAAAAATCATGGCTACCTTTTGCATTGTCTTGTGATATTCTTCCTTTGAGACCAACCCCTGACACACTCCAGGGCAAATACCTATGTGGTAATTTAAGCAGGGGCGGTCTTTATACAAAGGGATAGGACGCTGACGCATTGGAAAAACTTTCTTAATAATTCCCAAAGTGCGTTTGAGATTCAAGACATCTACATAGGGGCCATAAAAGCGATCTTTAGGTGAGCTACTAGTGCGCTTTCTAGTAATAAAAATACGGGGGTAATCTTCTGACCAAGTAATGCACACATAGGGATATTTTTTATCATCTTTAAGAAGCACATTGTAGTAGGGTTGATGTCGTTTAATTAGATTATCTTCCAATGCTAATGCCTCAGCTTCTGTATCGGTAACAATAAGTTCTATTTCATAAACTAACTGTACCATCATGCTAATGCGGGGCGACAATTCTTTGCTATTCTGAAAATACGATCGCACCCTATTTCTTAAACATTTGGATTTGCCAATATATAGTATCTGATCATAGCGATCGCGCATGAAATAGACCCCCGGTTCTGCAGGAATTTCCTTTAGTCTAGTTTGTAAACGATCTGGGTCTTGGATGAGAGGTAAATTGGCACTCACAGCTAAATCAATTACACTGACAACAATTTTTGATTATAGATCAAAGAACCAAGGTCAGGAATTTGTTGTTCCCGGAGAAATCTGGCACTATCTTCAGGCATGGAAGTATTGATATACATGCCACTGCCTAATTCAAAACCAGCAATGCGAGTTACATGGGGGACAATTGCCAGATACCAATGGAAGTATTCTGTATCTTGTTCACTGGTGGGACTGGAGCGAATAGTGAAGTTATAATCAGGATTCCCCAGAGCGAAGTAGAGCTTGGCGAGAACAGTTTTGAGTATCTCTGCTAAAGAAGAAATTTCTTGATCAGAGATATCAGCGAAAGAGGCACAATGGCGAAGCGGAAATATCCAGAGATGAAAAGGAGATAATGCCGCATAGGGGATGAACGCCACAAAGTGCTCATTCTGCGCTACTACCCGTTCTCCTGTCTGTAATTCATCTTCTATCGTCCGACAGAATAGACAACTGCCATAGTCATCAAAATAACGAATTGCCGCATCAATGCGCATCCGAAACTGAAAAGGCACGATCGGCAAGCCCGCTAGTTGGGAATGGGAATGCTCCAGAGAAATGCCTGCCTTCACCCCATGATTTTTGAAGATCACAATTGCTTCAATGCGGGGGTCTTGCTGAATGGAACGATAGCGACTGCGATAAGCAGTAATCACATGGGCCACATCTGTAACAGGCATCAATGCTAAAGTTTGACTGTGCAAGGGATGTTCAATAATCACTTCATGGTAGCCCACCGCTGTAACTGAATGATGCAATCCCTGATTCTTTCTAATTCGTTCCCCTATTACAGAAAGCGCAGGATATTTGTTCGCTGTTACCCTGACTTGCCAACCTTTACCCTTGGGTTCTGGTAATCGTAGGGTCTCCACCGTACCATCATTTTCATTTCCTACACAGAATGGACAATCAGAACGATAAGCAGGCAGGGGTTGATGCTTGTGAAAATCAGGATCGGCAAATTCATGGGGTCGTTTCGCTCGCTCCGTTGCGAAAATCACCCAATCCTTAGTAATCAAGTTCTGTCGAATTTCTCGCATGGTGCTACCTCCACCCCTACACTGCTAATTATCCAGCGGATAAATGCGTTTAGTGAGCGATCGTCTCAGAACTTCACACTTCATTGGCAAGTCCTAGGACCTATGATCCCCAAAATCAGAAACCTTTAATTTATGGGTGGTCTGGGGCTTTACCTCAGTTGAAGGCATAACCCTCAAACTTAGTTTTCATGTAGTTTTCTCTAAAAATCAGCGTAAGTCCTATAATAATTCCTAAATTTCATATACACCCTCAACCCTGACTCCTTTCCCTCTGGGAGAGGGGTGAAAATCTATATAGTGCTGAACTCTATCCTTATTATGCCCGCCTCTATGGTCTGACCCATGATGAATTGCCCTACATTCTCTATCCCGCCGACATTTATGGAGCAGATTTTCCCAGCCAAACCTCAAGAAATCAAACAATACGGCGAATATCCCACCCAGAGATTATTCCCAGAAGCATGGGATAGAATTCAAGAAACTCATAATCCAGAGTCGGGAATTGGGAGTAGAGAATAGTCAACAATAGAACTTAAACCTATTCATCTGCTCTACCCATAATCCCCAATTGCAAATATGAATCTATGACAAGGCGCAGTACTTGGATCGACAAGTGTATGCCATGACAGGGGGAACAATCCCTCACAATGATATTGCGCTCAATTTAGCTACGGCTCTAAAACTTTTTCTCAAAAATACAAACTGCAAAGTACAAATGTCTGATGTAAAGTTATTGTGTCTGAGCAAGGTCCCTATTCTTATCTTGACATATCTTGTGACATAATAGTTAGCTCTGATTCCAGGGATTGCCAAGCCAAAGGTGGTATGAGATCACCCAAGTTAATTATTGAAGTTCTATCTCCCAGTACCGTAGGCTTTGACTATGGACACAAATTCCGCGCCTATCCCGCCTAGCCAGCCTCCAAGAATATGTATTAGTTGATGTAGATTGTTATCCCAGAGTGAATCCCAGCTATCCAGAAAGCGTCACTTAGCATTGATTTTCAGTGCCAGTGAAGATGTAGCAATCGATTACCCCTCCCTAAGTAAAATAGAAATTAGACCAACTACCCACTTCTGTAATGGCTCCAGACCAACTGCAAAAAGCGATCGCTACTCAAGGCTACCGTTTGTGAGTTTGTGATATACGCAAGAGCAGTCAAACCAAAGATTTATATACCTAAAAACCTAGGTGACTTAAGTAATTTACCCCTTTCAAGCGGGTGATGGGACTCGAACCCACGACATTCTCCTTGGCAAGGAGATGCTCTACCACTGAGCCACACCCGCAAATTTCAGTCTTATTAATATAGCAATGGAAAGTAAACAAAGTCAATAGACATCTCGCATTCCCCGTAATTTGCCTAAAACCCGCACAGGATCCCTATGCCCAACTCGCTCTTGAATCTGGCGATCTTGCCAGCGCAAGAAGGGGTTAGTTAATTTTTCTATAGATATAGTACTGGGCAGTGAGGGCTGACCTTGGGCACGCAGAGCCTGTACTTGGCTCAGTCTGGCGGGAAGGTGGGGGTTATGCTGATCTACACTCAGAGCAAAGTTAAGATTCTTTAAGGTGTATTCATGGGCGCACCATACCCTTGTTGAGTCAGGTAGTTGGGCTAGTTTTTGTAGAGAATGAAACAATTGCTGGGGTGTGCCCTCAAATAATCTGCCACAGCCTGCCGAAAATAAAGTATCGCCACAGAATAAATCCTGTGTTTCAGGTAAGAAGTAGGCAATGTGGGCTTTGGTGTGAGCAGGAATAAACAAAACTTGCACGGGGATCACACCAAAATAGAAAGAATCCCCATCTATTAAGAAACGGTTTTGATGGGGAATCCTGCCTTGGTCATGTTCACCACCGTAAACTAATAAATTAGGGAAATGTTTGACTAGTTGAGAATTACCACCTACATGATCGTGATGATGATGGGTATTAAAGATCCCTACTAAGTTACTGCCAAGGTATTTAATAAAATCTAAAACAGGCTCAGCAGTAGCGGGATCGACTACAGCACAAATGTTATTGATCTGCTCGTGGATGACAAAAATATAGTTGTCCTGTAGTACAGGGAGTAGATAGATAGTTAGCTGATCACTAACTCTAACTGAAAAGTGTTTGACCATAAGTTATGACTCCATCATTTGATCTAGTTTTTCTCTTAGAGAAAGTTGGGTAAGCGAACTAAATAGGGGCAGTAGGGATAGGGAAGTAATTATTAGTAAAAATACACCCCATTGACCATAACCCCCCGTGATTAAAATTACACTGGCGATCAGAAGAAAACCAGTGATGCAGACATTTACTAGACATTTTATACCGAGGCTAATTCGTTTGAGGGCACGATCGCTCATTTCTGATTTAACAGGAATCAGTAAATCACCCCGTTCGATTTTTTCTTCTAGGCGTTTAAGGATTAACTCAGTTTGGCTAGGTTTGTTGATTTGAGATTTTAGGTATTCTGTAGTTTGTTTAGCTAATTCACCTAGTAAATTCCCTTTGCCTTTCAGAGCTAAACTGCGTACAAATGGCTGGGCGGCGCGCTTGAAATTATATTCGGGATCGAGAATCAAAGCGATTCCTACTAGCGTACCTACACATTTTAGAAGATAAGCCATTTTGGCAGGCAAACGGAATGGTTGTTTCTCAAAGGCGGCGATAATATCGGCTTTAATTTCCATAAAAGCTTTAATATCAAATGGTTTTTCTGTGAATCGGTCTAAGATAAATTGCACCATTCTTTTGACCGGTTTCATATCTGAGCTGGGCTCTAAAAATCCCAGCGCTGTAAAGCGATCGACCACTTCATTAGTATCCTTTTTCAAGATGGCAAAGAAAGTTTTGAGCATAGCTTCACGGTCATTAGTTGCCACCTCTGCCATCATGCCATAGTCATAAAAAATTAAACTGCCATCAGGGGTTACTGCCAGATTACCGGGATGGGGATCGGCATGGAAGAAACCGTCTTGTAAAAATTGTTTTAGATAGGCACGAATGCCCAATTCATTGATGTCTTTGGGGTCTAAACCCTGCGCTCTTAGCGCTTCAGTATCATCAACTTTTATACCAGGTACATACTCTAAAGTAAGTACTTTAGGTGTGCAGTATTCCCAATAAACTTTAGGGATAATAATGCGATTGTAGCCTGCAAAATTAGCTCTAAATCTATCAGCATTTCTGGCTTCTTGAGTATAATCAATTTCCTGATATAGAACAGTGAAAAATTCTTCATAAATAGCGCGCAGCTCAAAAGTTTCACTAGCCTTAAATAACCAGCGGATCACTGCTACCAATTTACCTACTGCCATGTAATCTAGATCAAATAAGCGGCGCAGATAAGGTCTTTGTACTTTTACAACTACTTCTTCACCTGTGTGTAATCTGGCTTTGTGCACTTGTCCTAAACTGGCGGCGGCGATCGGTTCAGGTGAGAACTCCAAAAAAATACTGTGAATAGAACGAGCAAACTCAGTCTCAATCAGGGCGATCGCTTCACTAGTAGGAAACGGTGGTACTCTGTCTTGTAATTCTGAGAGAGCTTTGAGATATTCTGGTGGTAAAATATCCACTCTGGTAGAGAGAGATTGCCCGATTTTAATAAAAGTAGGCCCGAGTTCTAATAACTGTTGAATCAGCCATTTTGCCCGCTTAGTGCGTTGTGCACTGGTGTTAAGGCGACGCAATTTGTCCCACCACAGCATCAGCAAAAACTGAAACGCAGTGAAAAATACCTCTTTTTGACGCCCCCACGCTGACACTTTAACTTTTTGCCAGCGAAAAGTAGGCACAGATTGGTTGGCAGGTACTAACATACAAACCTAATCCCTGGATGTTAATATCTTACCCTGTAAGGTTTTCTAAACTTCTGTGATGGTTTGTCAAGGTACGGTTGGGGCGATCGCTCAGGTGCTCAATGCTAGCAAAATCTGTCTGAGTGATGATGTTTATTTTCGGGGAGTGAGCACTGACTCCCGCCAGATAGAAGCAGGACAGATATTTGTAGCTCTGCGGGGGGAAAAATTTGATGGGCATCAATTTATTCCTAGTGCCATAGAAAAGGGAGCAGTATTAGCCATTGCCGATCGGGAACATTTTACTAATTCATCCAGTAGTTTACCACTATTAGTAGTAGAAAATACTCTGAAAGCCTATCAGCAACTTGCTACTTGGTGGCGACAACAATTAACTCTGCCTGTGATTGGGATCACCGGTTCAGCAGGCAAAACCACTACTAAAGAATTAGTTACAGCCTTATTAAGATGTTTCTTGAGGGATCAGAGGCAGGTACATAAAAGTATTGCCAATGAAAATAATGAAGTTGGTGTGCCTAAAACTGTTTTAGGAATTGACCCACAAATTCATCAGTTTGCAGTAGTAGAAATGGCAATGCGGGGCAGGGGACAAATTGCTGAATTGACTAGAATTGCTCAACCCAATATCGGCGTAATTACTAATATTGGCACAGCCCATATTGGTTTACTAGGATCGCAACAGGCGATCGCAGAGGCGAAATGTGAATTATTAGCGGAGATGCCTGCTAATAGTATAGCTGTCCTGAATGCTAACGATGATTTACTATTAGCAGTGTCAGCCAAAGTGTGGCAAGGCAAGACTATTTATTACGGGCTAGGTAGGGGTGATATTAATGGCAACCTAATGAATGACCAACTATCAATTATACTAGCAAATCAGGAGTACCGCTGGCGGTTACCTCTGTTAGGTGAACATAATGCCATGAATTTCTTAGCGGGTTTAGCCGTAGTACATGCCCTCAATTTAGACCTCGCCCAAGCTCAAGTAGAGTTATCTATTGATTTACCAGAAGGGAGAGCAACAATCCATGATTTAGGTAATAATATTCTCCTGTTTGATGAGACTTATAATGCTTCCCCTTCAGCGACGATCGCCAGTCTCAAATTACTGGCTCAAACCCCTGCCAAGAGAAGATGGGCGGTGTTAGGTACTAATCTGGAATTAGGGCATTTATCCGCAGAATTACATCAGCAAATTGGCAGAGCAGTGCATGATTTTGGCATTGATTTTCTAATAGTATTAGCTAACCCTGAAGCTGAACAAATTCTCCAAGGTTTACCGCAAAATTCTCCTGTAAATACTTTCATTTGTCCTGATCATCAAACTATTATTGAACTATTAACGGTCCATCTGGGATCGGGCGATCGGATTTTATGCAAAGCTTCTCACGGTATAGAGATGGAACAAGTTGTGCAAGGAATAGTGCAATGGGCTAGAACGGAGTAAGCTAATTACAAGGAGATTACATTCAATGCCAGAGAAATTAAAATTAATAGAATTTTTAGAACTACCAGAAATCCAGCCTGCCAATGAATATATTGACGGTCAAATTATCCACAAATCAATGCCACAAGGAAAACGTGATACCATGCAAGGGGAACTGCTAGTAGCTCAAACCTAAACGGATTGCCCGTGTCTTTCCTGAGCTACGGACTACTTTTGGTAAGTATTCCATTGTAGCGGGCATTGCTGTTTTTTTGTGGTAGAGAATTCCCCGTGATCAAAATAGTAAAATTGCCAATATCTTCCCTGTTACCCCAGATTGGGTGATCGAGATTTTATCTCCCAAGCAAAGCTATCCAAAAGTAACTGTCTTAGATATGGTACATAAATGGTTTGGTTGATCAATCTAGATGAACAGACAATATTTATCTTAGAATCATAGATGCACCAGATCCAAGGATCCCTACACCTGAATTCGCCAGTGACCTACAACTTACTATTCAAGGTCTTTTGGCTTGGTTGTCAGAGTAATATCAACTGAACCCAAATTTCTATAGACCCACTTCATATTTGTGATATTGTGGTTTCTAACAAGTTTGAGAGACTACTTCCGAGTCCCTTTTCCCAAAAATGTGTCTCATTTTTAGGTGAAATGACTAAGTAGTTGTTTCACTTTATGATGAGACAATCTATAATCGCTTAAAGATTCTCTTACCTGTTTCAGGATAGAGTTATGGATAGTAGGTGAGACTAACTGTCTCAAACTTAATGAAAATGACTATTAGTCAAGAATCGGATCAAAGAGCTGTGGAGAGGGTAGGGTATGTTGTACTTTTTTCTTAAATGCTATTGAGCAGGACTTCAGTGTCTTAAAGGGACTAAGGATGTATACTCCTACTAGTATTGATGAAATAGTCTGCGCTTACTACAGAAGCTAGTGTTTCAATCTTATTTGAAATAATTACAATCACTGTTAAAGACTGTACTTAGTTTCAGCGATCGCGTAGAGTTTGCGCCAGAAGAGGCGATTCAGCACCACCACAAAAATACTCATCATGCCGATCCCGAGAGTAATTTTTGCCCAATCCCCTTGGTTAGTAGCCTCAGCAATGTAAGCTCCCAAGCCTGTAGCTACCAGTTTTTCCCTGCCCCAAGTGACAATCTCCGCCACAATACTGGCATTCCATGCCCCTCCACTAGCGGCGATCCCCCCTGTAACTAAGGCTGAGGCTATCCCTGGGATAATCAGTTTTTGCCACAGTAGCCAGCCGCGCAAACCTACATTTGCCGCCATTTCCCGCAGATCGTTGGGAATACTTGCGGCTCCAGCGATCGCATTGAACAAAATATACCATTGTGCTCCCAAAGACATCAGCAGTAAACTACCGATCTCAATACTGATCCCCATATTGATAAACAAAACGGTAGCAAACGGAAACACAAAATTGGCAGGAAAAGCGGCAAGAAACTGCACCACTGGTTGTAACAGACGCGCTAGACTAGGATTAAAACCAATCGCTACCCCCACTGGTGTCCAAATCAGAGTAGAGAGGATGACCATGACAGTAACCCGCACTAGGGTAATCATCCCCAAGCCAAACACTTTCGCCACTTCTCCTATGCCTGCATCCCTGAGAATGAAATTTAAGCCCAGTACCATCAGTCCCCCACAACATAAAAATAACATAAAATTATAGACACGATCGATCATTTTCTCTGTGAGGGGGTCAGTCTCCATAGGGACAGCCGCTGGCAATAGTTTGGAAATCAGACCATTGACCACATCTGCTACAGGGGTAAATAACTGGGCTACGTAGCGAGGAATCCGCGCCGCTTTGAAGATATCCAGTAACCATGACTTGGGGGACTCGGCACTCACAGTCATCTCCATGCGAAATTTATCCGCCCAAGCAATCAACGGTCGCCAGAAGAGTTGATCCACCGCTACAATCACTACAATCATGGTCAAAAGGGCAGAACCCAAGGCTCGCAAATCCTGAGCCTCGATCGCCTTTGCCACATATGAACCCACCCCCGGCAGGATATATTCTTGATTGAGCACACTAATGGCTTCACTCTCCGCCACAAAAAACCACCCCCCGCCGAAACTCATCATCGCATTCCACAACAGCCCGATCGCCGAAGCAGGAACTTCCAAATTGATAAACCGAGACCAACGGGAGAGTTGATAGAGAGTAACCGCCTCTTGTAGCTCTCTGGGGACAGTGCGCAGAGACTGATAAAAAGAAAAAGTCATGTTCCACACTTGACTGGTGAAGATCGCAAAAATAGAAGCGGCTTCCAATCCCCACAAACTGCCCGGAAACAAAGCAATGAAAGCTGTTACTGTAATCGAGAGAAATCCCAACACTGGCACTGATTGGAGAATATCCAACAAAGGAATCATAATCCGCTCTGCCCTTGGGCTATTTGCCGCAATATAGCCATAGATGAGCGTAAAAATAAAAGAAAAAAACAAAGCAATAAACATCCGCAAAGTAGAGCGAGCGGCATAGTAGGGCAGTTCTCTAGGATCGAGATTGATTTCTATTCCTGTATCGGGGGGGACAAAGGGGACATTGGCACCTGCACCCACATGGGCGATCGCCGCAATTAAAATTAAGCTCGCCAGAATTACCACTACATCAGCGATGCTAAAAGGAAAACGACGGAGAGCTTCGGGAGAAGGGAAAGTGCGCCCAAGCATCTGGAAGTTGTTCAGTTTGCTAGAAGAACAGCTTCAAATATACCCCAAATTTCAGCCCCATTGACAATTTATTCCTTACTTAAGGGAATAGTTATACTAGCAGTAAAAGCAACTATAGCAGTTAGAGAACATATGTAAGTTAGAAATAAAAATCTCCAATCAGCAAAACTATCGATTAATAGAAATGAAAAGGCATATGCCATACCCACGGCATTGGTAATAACTATATCTCTTTGGTTTCTGAACAAAGCTAAAGTGGCAATTACAGTACTAGCTAACATCCATATCCAAGTGCGCCAAATTATTGAAATAAAATTATTAGGATAAAGAGAGTCCATGAGGATATTGTATATTTTGTGCATGATGACTGGAAATCTGCTCGCTTCAACTAACCCAAGTTGGTTGTTCATGATATAGGCGATCCCCCCTTGACCAGCATGCAAGTAGAAAGGGTGATCGATTTGTTTGATCTGAAATGTCAGGGATAGATGGCAAAGACGGTGTTCTATAAATTCTCGTGGATAGCTGATAGCTGAACTAAGCATTTTCTGAAAACTAAAAGATAGAACCTCCGAGTAGTTCTCCCATTTTACAGGCACTGCCCAGTATCTCATTAAGCAATAGTTGCGGGGATAAAATAACTCAAATGCTGCCTGAAAAGCTCCCTGACCAAATACACTATCAAACTCCGATCGCACCTTATTCATTTCTGCATCGGTCAGATTAGCTCTGCTGATTGTGCCTAAGTACATACTAGCTAAGTGTAATGCTGTGGGTGTTCTCATAGTTACATTAGGTAGCCTTTCAATTAACCTTGCAGGTGAAATACATATGAGTAGAGTTAATAACAGAGCAATTAATATTTTCCAGAAGCTATGTGCACGGAAATACTTAATAATTACTATAAATACAGGCAAAACTAATGTGATCCCATTGTGTCTAAAAGCTATAGCGATCGCAAAACAAAAAATACTCGAGCCAAGGTAGATTAAAGAAGTTTTTGTTTGTTGATTCTCCCTAGCGTCAATGGCATAGAGAATAAAAGCAGTTCCCATCACAGACATTGCGGCTGTCCAAATGTCTTTTACCAGATAACATGTATATGCCCACAAAGAAGGCAGAAAAACTACTAAACAACAACTGAGCAAAAATAACTTGTTTGGTCTAATCAACTTACGCATAAGTAAAAATATTGAGAACCATAAGAGCGTACCTTGGCAAAAAGTAAATAAACTGGGGCTTCCAGAAAAATTTTGTGTAAATCGCATGAACATTGCCATAATCGGTGGATGCCATGTGTCATATTGACCAGCTAGTGCCTGCCCCCACTGCACAACCGGATCGGGCGGCATTATGGCTGGATAAAACACTAATGTCCAAAACGAAGCGATGCATATGGATGCTGAAAATAGAAAACAAACTAGGTCATATTTACTACTACTAGGTTCCCAGATTTTTTTAATACTTAGTAGTAAGATGTACAAAGACACACAACCCATTAACCAAATGAAGCGGTCGATTTTGCCGGGGTCAGGATAAATTGCCCAAATGCTTTGGCTAAGTGCGCCTATACCTATTACAACTAATCCAGCGAGTAATTGATAATAGCTTACGCTACTTTTAGTTGGAGAGAGCATAAATTAAACCTAGAATAAATTTTGCCAGAACAGGTTATAGGAATCTTTGACGATCATCACTGCGCCCAAGCCCAGCAGTAACATCAATCCTCCCTGCATGACATTTTCTTGCCATTCCAGGGGCAGTGGTTTACCGCCCCTCAGGGCTTCAATCAATAAAAACACTAACTGCCCACCATCCAAAGCTGGCAAAGGCAGTAAATTTATAAAGGCTAGGTTAATACTGATTACTGCCATAAAATCAAACAGGCTGGCAAGATCCGATTTGACTAACTCTGAACCGATCGCCACGATCGCTACGGGGCCGGAGAGTTGATCCGCCATATTGCCAAAATCAGTGATCAGTTGCCAAATGCCCTCGGCAGTGAGCTTGACCATGCGCTCAAATTCTTGACTGGCCCGCCCAAAAGATTGCCAATTCCTGAGCGGACGACGATAGGGGGGACTGGGGTAATCCAGAGCCACCCCGATTTTGCCCTTACCCTGTTCGCCCATGGGCACGATCGGCACTGTCAAAATTTGTCCATCCCGCTGTACAGATAGAACTAAAGGCTCTTGAGCATGCTGGCTAATAAAATTGCGAAAATCTTCCAAGACGGTTATGCTACTGCCGAACTCCACCGCACCAGTTGGGTATTGGGCACGGAGGACAATATCCCTAGGTTGTAAGCCTGCCTGGACTGCTGGCACATCATTGCCCAATAGTTGGCTAATTCTTACCCCCGGTTGATCCACCGTACCTACCCCTACACTGACCACCATCAGCCACAGACAAAAATAGGCAAACACAAAATTGGCAAATACCCCCGCGCTGATGACGATCGCCCGCTCCAGTACAGGACGATTGTGGATTAAATCAGGGTCATAACTGGGCTCATCTTCTGGAAAACCAACAAACCCTCCCAAAGGAAACAAACGGATCGCATATTCAGTTTTTGGTCCTTGATACTTCCACAGGATCGGGCCAAAACCAATTGAGAAACGATCCGCCTTAATGCCCAACAGGCGCGCCGCCACAAAATGTCCCCATTCATGCACTACGATTAACAGAGCAAGGGCAGCTATCGCTAACAACCAAGACATAGGACTGACCGATAATTACTGGATGGCATTCTATATTAACATTCTCCACCCATGCCCGTAGATGCAACCGACATTATTGCCATTGTTGAAGGCTATGCCCAAGGACATTTTTTGATGGCAGAGACGGAAGATGCCCCCGTTGAGTGGTACTATACCAATCGGCGCACTCTGATTCCCCTAGACGATCGGTTTCACTGTCCCAAGTCTTTGCGCAGGGTCATCAACCAAAATCGCTTCACTGTAAAAATCAATACTGCCTTCAGAGAAGTAGTAGCAGGTTGCGCCGATCGGGACACCACTTGGATTTCTAGGGAATTACAACAGATATATTGGCGGTTACATCAGGCAGGTTGGGCACACAGCTTTGAGACATGGCAGGGGAATGAACTAGCGGGCGGGATTCTTGGGATTGCGATCAATTCCCTCTTTGTGGGAGAATCAATGTTCTATCGGATTACAAATGCTTCCAAAGTAGCTCTAGTCAAGCTGGTAGAACATCTGCGCCAACGGGAGTTTCACCTCTTTGATGCCCAACTGATGAACCCGCACCTAGCTCGCTTTGGGGCTTATGAAGTCTCTGATTACGAATACCGCCAACTCCTTGGGATCGCCCTTACCCACAAGCCCAACGCCCCCTTCTGGCAATACACATTTCAATCCTAACCATAGAAAAATTAACAGTTTTTTTGATCCCCGTCATCCTCTAAGATTAAAACTTAACCGTGAAGAGATACCCCCATGACTATCCCTGCATTCTGTGAAGGCATCCAATATTTTGGCGACAAATGGCAAGACTTTGATCTATACGCCTCTGGCCCTGTGATTCAACCACCCCACACGGCGATCGCCGATCCTAAGGACAAAAAGGCAATCTATCAGACCCTCCTAGTAGCTGATGCCCTGCGCTATTTAACCCTCCAGATCACCGCCAGTAAAGCTTCAGGACACCCCGGCGGTTTTGCCAGTTCAGCGGAAGCTGTAGCCGCCTTCTTCATGTTGGGTTACAAAAATATGCCTACGGAAGTAGGACACCACGCCCCCGGTTACTACAGCTTAATGTTTCTGGATGGCTCTCTGGAAAAGATGGGCATCTACACCGTTACCGACCTGCGGGCTAGATTTAGAGAGAAACATGGACTCTTGGGGCACTTGTCAGGCTATATCCCCGGTCTTCTTGCTCCTGCTGGGCCTCTGGGACAGGGACAACACTTTGCCATGGCAGGGGCTTATCTTCATCCTAATATACTTTTCCCTTATACACTGGGGGATGGAGGTATGGGGGAACCCTATCCCATGAGTTCTATGCAACATTTTCATACGGCTTTTCCCAGTATCACCAACTTTCTGCCGATTCTGGTGTGGAATGGTTACTCTCAAGAGCATCACAGCATGGTCTCCACCAAGTCTAATCAGGACATGATCACCTACTGGCAGGGGAATGGCTTTGAGGCTGTGTTTTTGGTGGATGCCAAAGAATTTGATGACAGTGGTCAGGAGGGGGACTATGTGGACAGTACTAAGTTTTCTTTGGCACGGCGCATGGCTTTTATGGAGCAGGTGCTAGTAACTGCCGATCGCGCCGCCCAGTCGGCATTGGGGGGAAAATTAACTGTATTTATCATCAAACAATTGAAGGGGGCAGGAGTACATGCCAAGGGGGCAAAATCCCACAACCTCTATGCCCACCACACCCTAGACAATCCCGATATTGTGCATGCTCTCAAGGAGCGTGCCCTCCCCCCTGAGGCATGGGCATTGGTGCGGGCCAACCTGCAACAGGCAGGGGGTGGCAGTGCTGGGCAAATTGCTGTAACCGAATCCATCTATCCTCTCCCTACCCTCCCGCAATTGCCTGTAGAAGAATATCCCCTCGGTGAGAATAAAGTAGCCACTACAGCCATGGGCAGACTGGTGGCAGTGGTGGGGCAGGCTGACCGCAAATACCTAGTTACCAATGCCGATGGCAACGAGGCATCGGGGATCGCTAATATCAATCAAGCCCTAAAGATTATTCACCCCACCCCAGATGACCTGTATAATCAAGCTCCTCAGGGACAGGTTTATGAACCACTCAGTGAGGATGCCTGTGCCGGACTATCAGCGGGGATCGCCTTGTTTGGGGGGCGCTCCCTGTGGTGCAGTTACGAATCTTTTGCTATCAATGGTTTACCGATCTGGCAGACGGTTACCCAAGCAATGGCAGAATTGCGTCGACCGACCCCCGCCACAGTATGCTTGTTGACAGCAGGGGCATTGGAGCAGGGCAGAAATGGCTGGACACACCAACGCCCTGAAATAGAAGCTTACTTCTCAGCAATGATGCGCAATGGCAATATCTATGTCCTCTTTCCCCCTGATGCCAACAGTATTCAAATCTGTTATGAGTGGGCATTGCAACAGCAGAATAAAGGGATTGTGATTATTGCCAGTAAGACGGCTCTGCCGGTGCGTACCAAGTTTGAGCAGACAAGGGCAGGGTTAGCTAGTGGGGCAGTGTTACTCCAAGAAACTACAGGGAAGAAAAAAATTGTATTCGCTGTAGCTGGGGATATGATTCTCAATCCTGTTTACAAGGCAGTGGAGTTACTGGTGCAGGCGGACATTGGTGCTAAAATTATCTCTCTAATCAATCCCAGAAGGCTCTATCGTCCCACTGATACGGGTTGGGAAACTTGCGCTGAACCGGATGGGGAGTTTTTGGGTGATGCAGAATTTCATTCCCTCTTCGGTGGGGATGCCCTCTTGGGAATTACAGGGGGAGCACCTGCTATCCTTGAACCTCTCTTGCTCAGGAGCAAACTGCCCAGAGATGTGATCGCATGGAAGCGGGGCGAAACTACTGCATCACCAGCAGAATTGATGGAATTCAATGGCATCACCCCTGAAGCGATCGCCCAGCGCGCCCAGGAGCTAATTAATTCCTAATTCCTACTACTTTAGTATCAAAGGTAACATTGATACTAATTGTTTTCTTGTGGGATAGGGAGATATTTACTCTGCCATCATTCTGTTTTTGCAAGGTATTAATCTTCAAGCTTTTGGTGTCTCTGCTCACAAAGGACGCGGTTCTAATGGAGCGGGATTTGGTCAGCTGATTAATGTTCTTATTAGATATTACTACCCTGTAGGCAACTGGTTTTTGCTGAACAAATTGGATATCTACTACTAGGGCAATAGTATTACTGTCAATCTGATTTAATATCTCAGAGACAGTATCTTCAACAGAGCTACGGGCGTTTTCTAAATCTCGACTATTTAACTCCCGTGTTACTGCGCCTATAGTGAGAATGTTTTCTCCTTTATCCTATTCAGCGATCGCGCCTTTGAGATCATAGGTCTGACCAGCGTAGGTAACAGAACCAATAGCTTTCAGTTCTGGGAGTACTTGCAGTTGCACAGTATTCTGCCTCCCTCTTCTTATCTGGAACCAAGCGGGTGCTTGGATAGTCAACAGCACTATTAAAGCTACAGCCATTACTCGCAGGGGTTTGGGGGCAAGAGGGGAATTATTTTCTCCCATGCCCATTTTTACTGCTATTCCCACACTGAGGCCGATTGCTCCTCCCAATATAATGAGAATCACAAAATTAGAGAAGCCAAAAATGTAGAACCCTGAAAGAATAAGACCAGAAATAGACATGATTGTTTTTTCTTGAAATGCCCCTGCCCAGCCACCGGCGATCGACACAACTACTAAAAAAATCCCCACTCCTATAGGTTCAAAGTCAGATATCATGTAGGGCAACAAGAATGAACAGAATGCTACTACTATAGCTACCACCATCAACATAGGAATTTCATCGGTGGTAAATGCTTGGGAAGTTTTAGCGGTAGGAGTAGGTTTCTCAGCACTTGATTTAACCGATTTACTGGGAGATGGCGCCCTGGCTTGAACTTTCTTGGGAGCAGTGGTGGAACTCGGGGATGGAGTACTATGACCACTCAATTTGACCTTGTGTGGTTGAGAATGCACTTCACCACTGATTTCCCGCAGAGTCCTGTCGGGATCAAAACAGTAGCGACTGAACCATACTTTGAGCGATCGCTGTAGTTCTTTGTCGGCTGACATTTGGGCAATAATAGCTCGGGCCTTTTCAGGCAGACGATCAGGGGCAACAGCACTGGGATCAGCAAACCATTCTTTGAGAAAAGAAAGTAGTTCTATCTTATGGGGATGCGACCAGCCATGAAAAGACCTGAGAATTTCACTCACTGTCTTACTGGGGCGATCGATATCCCCTTCTACTAAGTGACGGTTGCGACTGAAGCAAAAAGTATTTAATTTCACCTCTGGTGCTGGGGTAACCACAGGTTCAATTGATTCTGCAATATCTAAATCCAGATTCTCAAAATTCAAGTCAAGGTCAATCTTGATTTCCTCCGATGATAGGGAAGGAACTGGCTCAGGCAATAAAGAGATGTGTTCCTGCCAATCGGGATACTCTTCCCCTAAAATTCTACTCAGCAGATAAATAGAAGTAATTTCTGGAAATTCTTGCGTGAGCTTGTCCTTGATGAGGGCTACCAGTTCAGGACAATCGGGAGCAGTTTCCGGGGGGCGATTCAGGTAAATGTAAAACTCACTACCTGCTGCCACAGCTTGAACAACTACACCAAATAAATCAGCCTCTAACTGCAAACTAGCGGCAACTTTGTCTGCTTGGCTAAGCATCGTGCTTCTCTTCTATAGATTTATAGATTTTAATCGTATAGTAGCAAGCCTTGTTTAAGAATAGTTTAAGAACTAATTAATTTCAATCGCGTTGCATCTCGAACAATACTTTGTTCTGTATAGGCTATGTACAGATAGCAAGCTTTTTAGTTGGCAAAATTATTCATGGGAAATACTAGTTAAAGGTCTGAAGTCTTACCGCTTAAAGGTTTCTCTCTATCCCCAACTCAGTTAAGGGAGAGGAGCTGGGGTTGAGAACAACTCCTGTGGTATTGGGATCAGATGGAATAATTGATAGGAAAAGAACGGACATCGAGGGGTTTGATGTGTACCAGCTCTTGGGGAGATAGATGCAATTCATCAAAGCGTTCCCTAGTCAGATGTGCCATGAGCATTTGTCCATCTTCCAAGGTTAATTCTAATTGCACTTCCCAACCGAGATGAATTAAGCGATGAATACGAGCGGGGATGGTGGTGCCATTGGCTTCCCGCTGTACCCATATATCACGGGGACGAATATAACTGCCGTTGCGCAGGACATTCACAGGACCAATAAAACTCATCACAAATGAAGTGGCAGGATGATCGTAAATTTCGGCGGGCGTGCCTACCTGCTCAATTCTGCCTTTGTGCATCACTACGATCTGGTCTGCTACTTCCATCGCTTCTTCTTGATCATGGGTAACAAATACACTCGTAACATGAACTTCATCATGGAGTCGGCGTAGCCATGCCCGCAGTTCTTTTCTAACTTGGGCATCCAATGCCCCAAAGGGTTCATCTAGGAGTAAAACTTTTGGCTCTACTGCAAGGGCACGGGCAAGGGCTACTCGCTGTCGCTGTCCCCCTGAGAGCTGAGCAGGATAACGATTCCCTAAACCTTTCAATTGCACTAACTCTAGGAGTTCCTCAACCCGATCGTTGATTTTGGGCTGGGGCACACGCCGAATCTCTAGACCGAAGGCAATGTTCTGTCTGACGGTCATGTGCTTGAATAGGGCATAGTGCTGAAAAACGAAGCCAATGCCCCGTTCTCTGACGTCTTTTTGGGTGGCATCTTCGCCCGTAAGAAAAATCCGCCCCTGATCTGGGGTCTCTAAACCTGCAATTAAGCGCAACAGGGTAGATTTCCCTGAACCTGAAGGACCTAATAGAGCAACCAATGACCCAGATGGTACTTCTAAATCCACCTGATCCACAGCCAGAAAATCCCCAAACCGCTTAGTTACTCCTTCTACTGTAATCCCCATAAATCCCTAGTATCTTGCTGTAGTTACCGTAGTTTAATTTAGCATGAATTAGTCAGGACTTTTGAGAAAATAGTTAATTGTCTACTATTGGGAGTAACTAAAGGCGGAAAATGAAATTAAAGGGCTTGGGGCTGGGATCATGACTGTAGAATTAGGTTTTTCAACATTGTTGGGCATGGTGGGGGTGGTGGCCCTGGTCTACATGTGGCTGGGCTACCGCCATCGTCAAGTAACTGAGAGTGTGCCTATGCCAGTGCGCCGATCGATGTCTGGGGAAGATTTGCGCAAACTGCAGGGGGCATTTAGTATCGATACCTTTTACGCCACTAGCATTAACAATTACCAAGATGGGGCGATCGTGCGGGGGAATTTGCGCAGTGATCCTGCCAATGCTTATTTCCAGGTTAAAACTGGCATTCAGCGGCTTTTGGGAGATGGTTATCAATTGTTTTTAGTGGAAGGGCAGGATCGCCGTCCTATGATGGTGGTGTTGCCAGAACGCCCTGTATCTACTGTTAGTTGGCGGGAAAAGGCTCTGGCAGGGTTACTGTTGTTTTTGACGATAATTGCCTGTATCTGGGTGGGGCAAGAATGGCAGTTGGGGTGGGGTGTGGTGATAGTTATAGGTTTGATTGTGGGTGTGCGCATCCTTGCCCGTTGGTGGGTGGCCAAACAGTATCAGATTGGGATGGGTGTGCCTTGTCTGTTGCCTTCTTGGCAGTTGGGCTGTTTCGGCTTGGCGGATCGGTTTATCTCCCCTGTGCCTGACAGAAGAGTTTTATTTGAGTTGGCGATCGCCCCTACTGTGGCTAGTGGGTTGTTATCCCTAGTTTTGGTGGGGGTGGGTTTGTGGTTGTCGGCAATGGGGCAGGCAGAGATGGAAATCCCTAGCCAGATATTCCAAGCTTCAGTGTTGATGGCACTGCTGGCAAAGTTGGCACTGGGATCGAGTTTGCACAGTAACTTCGTGGTAATCCATCCCTTAGTCCTGCTGGGGTGGCTGGGCTTGGGGATCACTGCTCTCAATCTCCTACCCGCTGGACAGTTGGATGGGGGCAGGCTAGTCCAAGCCATTTATGGCAGAATGACCGCCAGTTGGACAACAGTTTTAACCTTGGTCTGTTTGGCGATCGTGGCGTTATTTCAGCCGATTGCCCTGTATTGGGGAGTAGTTATTCTGTTCTTATTAAGGGATTTGGAACCGCCCATGCTCAATGAGTTAGTGGAAACCACGCCTGAGCAGGATGGCATTGGTATTTTGTTGTTGTTTCTGATGCTTTTGGTGCTCTTCCCACTGACCCCGACCGTAGCCGAGTTTTTGCAGATTGGGGGTTAATCTATCAATAGGCGGTTATGCCTAGAGGGGATTCCATGGGATCATAGAAATTATGAAGTCCCCCGATCGCATCCTAGTTGTTGATGATGTCCCTGATAATCTGCTGTTGGTGCGGAGCATCCTAGAGGATGAGGGCTATGAGGTAATTACTGCTACTCAAGGGCAGTTAGCCATCACTCTGGTAACGGAACAACAGCCCGATTTGCTTTTGCTGGATGTGATGATGCCCGATATGGATGGCTATGAAGTTACCAAAGCGATTCGTTCTATCCCTGATTTACCATTCATTCCCATTTTGTTAATCACTGCCTACGATCGGGCCAATGCTGTCAAAGGCTTGGATTTGGGCGCAGATGAATTCATCAGAAAACCAATCGAGGCAGAAGAATTGCTGGCGAGGGTGCGATCGCTACTGCGATTGAAGCATAGCATTGCCGAGCGGGATAGAACTGCTAAAGAAAGACAGGATTTAGTTTCACGGCTCACCCATGACTTGAGAACTCCTCTAGTAGCCGCCGATCGGATGCTGGAACTATTGCAGGGGGGAGCATTGGGAGAACTTTCTGCACCTGTAAAAGAGGCTCTAGCCATTATGGCGCGGAGCAATCGCCAACTTTTGGAGATGGTCAATCAATTGTTAGAAGTCTATCGCTACGAAGCGGGGAGCAAAATTCTCAATTATCAACCGCTGAATCTAGGGGTTTTGGTGCAAGAAGTAGCCCAAGAATTGTCGCCGATCGCCCACAGTAAAGCTCTCAGCCTACAGGTGTATGTGCCTCAATCGGAAATCATGGTCAAGGGGGATCGTCTGGAGCTAAAAAGAGTCTTCAATAACCTAGTCGGGAATGCTCTGAAATTCACCGAAAGAGGAAGCGTGACCATCAGAGTGGAAACAGATGCCCAACACAGCTACACCCACATTATTGATACAGGCATTGGTATCAAAGAGAGCGATATTCCACTGGTATTCCAACGGTTCAGGCAGGGCAGTCATCACAAGCAGGGGAGTGGTCTGGGCTTATATCTTTCCAAGCACATCATAGAGGCGCATCAGGGTAAGATCAGGGTTCATTCGGAGTATGGTAAAGGGAGTATTTTTACAGTTACTCTGCCCACTGTTAGTTAAAGGAGTTAAAAGGCAAGGGGATATCCAACCCAAAAGTCTATCTTGGGGCAAGTATAATTTACCCAGAAAATCTCAGGGGGGGTGTTGTCCCTGTGGTCTTATGGCTAGAAAGTTTTTGGAGTCAAAAGCTGGGTTCGGGCTAGGGAAAGGTTTGATCCTGTCTCAACAGGATTGCCTCTGGGATCCCACATCTGAGAATTTTTTTGTGAGTGAGAATCTAAGTTTAAGTTACTGTAATTTTTCCGTCTGAAGTGATCCACTTTTTATTTTAGTTGCTCTAACACAGGTAAAGGGGCTGAATATCTTTTGCAAAATTCCTCAATTTCTATTTGGCTAAGAAGATTTTTCAAAGAATTTTGGTTGGGTTGCTAACATTGAGGCGGGAATTTTCCTGGGGAGTGCAGGTATTATCACTCAGGTTAAATTTTGGTAAAGTAGAAACGATCTCAAGTGGGGAATTGTTGTTATGGAAGCCAAGCCAGCGATCGGCCTCGATCAACACCTGTTTGAATGTCCCGTGTGTGGCTATGTCTATACTCCCAGCGAAGGAGATAGCAAGCGCGGGATCAAGGCAGGGACAGCTTTTGCTGACTTACCTGAAACATGGCGTTGTCCCGTGTGCAATACCCGCAAGGAAAAATTTAAGGACATTGGTTTGCCCAACAAACCCTCTGGTTTTGCGGAAAACTTGGGCTATGGCTTCGGTGTCAACACCCTTACCCCTACCCAGAAGAATATACTGATTTTTGGTGGTTTAGCGTTAGGATTTTTATTTTTCATGAGTTTGTATGCGTTGGATTAGTGCTTTTCTGGCGGTAGTTTTGAGTTTTGTCCTGAATTTGCCTGCCTATGGGGAAATGCAGGGCACTTGGAAGCTGGTGCGCTTGCCTTCCCCTGATACTCCGATCGACATGACTTTTAGTGATCAAGACCCCAATCACGGCTGGATCGTGGGTACTAATGCCAGCCTGTTAGAAACCTTTGACGGCGGCAAAACTTGGCGGGCGAGAGCTTTAGACCTTGGGGATATTAACTATCGTTTCGTATCTGTCAGTTTTTACGGGAATGAAGGCTGGATTGTCGGTAAACCTGCACTTTTATTACATAGTACCGATGCAGGTAAGACATGGACAAGAATCGGCTTGAGTTCCAAATTGCCTGGCGATCCTGCCTTGATCGTGGCCTTGGCACCTGGTACAGCTGAGATGGCTACTGACATTGGGGCGATCTACAAAACTACTGATACTGCTCAACACTGGCGCGCACTGGTTACCCAAGCGGTGGGTACGGTCAGGAATTTATATCGCAATCGCGATGGTAGGTACATTGCAGTTTCAGCCAAGGGGAATTTTTATTCCACTTGGGCACCGGGGGAGAGCTCATGGACACAACACAATCGCAACAATTCCAAGCGAGTGAATAACATGGGCTACACTCCCGATGGCAGAGTTTGGATGCTCAATCGGGGCGGACAATTGCAATTTACTAAGTCCAGTAACTTGGAAGAGTGGGAAAAACCCCAAGCCCCCAAAGTGGCTGAGGGATATGGTCTGCTGGATTTATTCTTCCAAGACGATCGCCATGTGTGGGTAACGGGCGGTGCCTCTCATTTACTCTACAGTGAAGATGGTGGACATAATTGGGAAAGGGTCTATTTCCCTGAGAAGGTGGGGGCTAATCTCTATCGCATCTATTTCTTTGGCGATCGCGGCTTTATCTTGGGACAGGCAGGGGTATTGCTCAGATATGAACCTCGTCAGGCCCAAGTAAATTAAATATATGACTCTCACGGTAATTTGGCATCGGCGCGATCTGCGTATTGATGATCATCCTGCTCTAGCTTGGGCAGAACAGAGGGGTGGCAGGACCATCGGTATTTTTATTTTCGATCCTGGGATTCTGCACTTGCCCCCTGCTCAACTGACTACAGGCGGCGGTCAGGTTGCTTTTATGCTGGGCTGTTTGCAGGAATTAAGGGAACAGTATCGGCGGTTGGGGAGTGAGCTTTATTTTTTTCTAGGCGATCCTGTAGAAAAGCTACAACACCTTGCCATTGTGCTCAAACCAGACTATCTCTTATTTTGTGAGGATATAGAGCCTTTTGCCTTGGCGCGCGATCGGCAAGCTAGAACCGTCTTAACCCAACTGGGTGTAACCGTCCATAGCTTTACTGACATTGGTTTGCACGATCCTGCCAGTATCCAGACCAACAGCGGCGAGCCATATAAAGTTTTTACTCCTTTTTGGCGCACATGGCGCAAGTTAGCTAAACCCGCCCCCCACCCCCGCCCCTGCCATCTGGTTGGTATTGAGCCGCCCGGGACTTTGGCACATATCTCGTTTCCTACGATTGCACAGTTGGGGTTTACCTGTGAACAGAGCATTCCAGAAGCAGGCGAGCAGGCTGGCTTAGAGTTATTGAGAGAATTTCAGGAGCGAGGACTCTTGCGTTATCAATCCACCCGTGATTATCCAGCGATCGGGGGGACATCTCGGCTCAGTCCCCATTTGCGGTTTGGCACAGTGGGGATCAGGCGTATTTGGCAAGCCACGCAGGAACTAGAGCCGCTCATCCGCAGTGAGGAAGAACGGTTGAGTCTAGAAACATGGCGACAGGAGTTAGCATGGCGGGAATTTTATCAACATGTACTTTACTTTTTTCCTAGCCTTGCCAATACCGCCTATCGTCCCGCCATGCAAAAATTTCACTGGTGCGATCGCACTGACTATTTTCAGGCATGGTGTATGGGCAGGACAGGTTATCCGATCGTCGATGCCGCTATGAGACAACTGAATCAAACTGGCTGGATGCACAATCGCTGTCGGATGATTGTTGCCAGTTTTCTCACCAAAGATTTAATGATTAACTGGCAATGGGGCGAGCAGTATTTTATGCAAAAACTAGTAGATGGGGATCAATCAGCTAACAATGGGGGTTGGCAGTGGAGTGCCTCCAGTGGTATGGACCCAAAGCCCCTCAGAATCTTCAACCCCGCTACCCAAGCCCAGAAATTTGACCCCGACGGCGACTACATCCGCCACTGGCTACCCGAACTGTACCATGTGCCCACGATCCAACTACTCTCAGGACAAATCGAGCCAAGCTATCGCCACAAGGCAGATTACCCCCCGCCCCTAGTCGATCATAAACAACAGCAAGAACTATTCAAGAAAGAATATGCCCGCTGTAAGGGGAATGTCAGCGCAGATTGAAATATGCCTCACCAGCGATCGGGGTCTATGGCTAATTCTCGCAGTGTGCGGGTGAGTTCAGCTAGTTTAGCTTCACTAATCTTTCCAGTCTTTCCATCGGGCTAGGTCAAGTGGTTCAGCTAATATATCCCTCCTCTGCCACTAAATCTCTGTCTCTGGCAGGACTCACCATTGGGCAAATATAACTCCAGTTCCTGCCCTGCTTGCCACTCAAACTTCACACCCAACCTCGGACTCACCCAATTAATTAACTCAGCTATCCTATTCAACCTGTCCCTCTCTCTGGTAACCTATCAATTCTTTGCCTCTGGGCCACTCCTCCACTCCATACCGCAGCTGGGCCTCTGGTGTTTTGTTGCTGTCAGACAAAATCGCCAACCCTACCTGCGGTGGTATATTCTCCTCCTTGTTTGGACAAGTTTGGCTTCCTCAGACCTCTGGTAAAATTCAGGCAAACTTTGGCTATACAAACTTTGACCAAGGTTAAAGTGATAAGAAGCTGATTATCCCCCAAATACAAAAGCTTCCAGTCTCCCCAAACTGCCTTTCGTTCTGAAATAATTTATTTCTACTGGTGGGCAAATGAGGTCTATTTTCTCTTTCTCTTTTTCTTTCAGCCTCATCTCTAATGCCAGTGGAGTCGGGGCAATGCCTTCTGTTAGAATCATTAGGCTGACTATAAGTAGGTATATCTTCTGATTCTGCGTGGAGATGATTGACGGTGGCGATCGCACAGGGGCGAAAAGTGCTGATTGGGATTACAGGGGGAATTGCCAGCTACAAAGTGGCGGAAGTGGTTTCCACTCTGGCAAAGGCGGGAGCAGAAGTACAGGTAGTTTTGACGGGTAGTGCTGAACAGTTTGTTACACCTTTAACTTTTGCAACTCTGAGCCGCCGTCCTGCCTATACAGATAGAGAGTTCTGGCAACCTCAGCACGGCAGACCCCTACATATCACTTTGGCAGAATGGGCGGAAGTGATTTTGTTGGCACCCTTGACTGCTAATACTTTGGGCAAGTTGGTACATGGTATCGCTGATAACTTGTTGCTAAATATTCTCATTGCCAGCACCTGTCCTGTGGTGTGTGCGCCTGCTATGAATACGACAATGTGGCAAAATCCGGCTGTCCAGCAGAATTGGCAGAGTTTATTAGCTGATGTGCGCTACCATGCCTTGCCCCCTATTGAGGGAGTGCTAGCCTGCGATACGGTAGGCACGGGTAAAATGGCAGAGCCCAGTCAGATATTAACTTTACTGGAGTCAGTACTGTGGACGGGGGGCAAACGGGACTTACAGGGCAAAAAGGTGTTGGTGAGTGGGGGCGGGACTAGGGAATTTATCGATCCTGTGCGCTTTCTTGGTAATCCTGCTACTGGTAAACAGGGGATCGCAATCGCTCTGGCTGCCTGCGATCGGGGTGCAGAGGTAACGCTGGTGTTAGCCAATGGCACTGTGCCCTATGCTTATCCTGGCCTCACTGTCATTGGGGTTACTACCAGTGCCGAGCTAGAAACAGTGATGCTGAAAGAGTTTCCCCAAGCGGATATTACTGTGATGAATGCCGCCGTTAGTGATGTCAAACCACAGCTAGTCAGTCCGCACAAGTTGCCCAAACAGGAACTCCCGCCGTCTCTGGCTTTGTTCCCTGTACCCGACATTGTGCAGATGTTGGCGCACCAAAAAAGCTCGCACCAAGTGCTTGTGGGCTTTGCCGCCCAGACAGGCACAATTGATGAATTTTTGCCCCTAGTGCAGGCTAAGCTGATGGCAAAGGGACTGGATGCGATCGTCGCCAATCGGGTGGATCAAGGGGGGATCGGCTTTGGCAGTGGGGAAAATCAAGTGTTGATGGTGGGGCGGGATCGCCAAGAAGTTACTCCCCGCTGTAGCAAACTGGAAATAGCCCATCGCCTTTGGGATTTTCTGCATGACATGGCTGGCTATTGATTTTGGCAACACCCATACTCGCATTGCCCGCTGGCATGAGTTGCGCAGACAACCTGAATTATTAGTATTTCCTGAGTTGGGCACTAGTCCCCTTGTGCCTACCAAACAAGCAGCACAGTTGGGGGGATTGGCATATCCCCAGCTCAAACGCTATGTTACTAGTACCCTAAAAACTAATAATCTTGAGATTTATCGGCAAGTTTTAGCCAAATTCTGGGCAAAACTCCTGCAGGTTATTAAAACTGACTACCCCAATCTGCGCCAGTTGGTCTTGACTGCACCGGTGCAAGCCAATGAAGGCTATCTCAGGTTGATCGAGGCCAATTGTGCCCAACAGGGGATCGATCGCTGTTGGTGGCTGGATGAACCAACGGCGGCGGCTCTGGGCTATGGGGTTGAAGAAGGGATTGTGGCAGTGGTGGATTGGGGCGGGGGCACGCTGGATGTGGCTATAGTCCGCTTGCAGGGGTCTGCACCTGCCGTAGTGTTGGCAAAAACGGGCTACACGATCGGGGGGACAGACATTGACTATTATCTGTGGCGGTCGGTGGCTAAAACACTGCCCCAGTTCCACCATCAGCGGGAGTTAGTTCTGCCCCTGCTGGAACAGTTGAAAATCCAACTATCTAGCCAGCCAGAAGCGACTGCATATTTTTATACAGCCAGCGATCGGCAACCCCTAGCAATTAGCTACACCCAAGCTCAACTAGGGGCATTACTGCAACGGGAGGGGGTACTCACCCTGCTGACACAGGCCCTTAAAGAGGTCAGCGATCGCGCCTACTATCGGGGGGTGCTCCAGAGTGATATTAAACATATTATGCTGGTGGGGGGAACTACCTGTCTGCCAATGGTGCAGGCGATCCCAGCCCAAATGTTCCCATGGGCACATATCCATCAGGATCGTCCCCTAGAGGCGGTAGTGTGGGGCGCAGTCTGCTGGGCACACAGCCACGGGGTACAGGATTACTTATTTCATACTTATGCGATCCGCTACTGGGATCAAGCAGTACAGGACTGGGGCTATCATCCCATCTGGCAGAAGGGACAGACCTATCCCACCCGCATACCGCAAGTGCTGGAACTGCGGGCAACTCACCTAGGGCAAACCCACCTAGAACTGACGATCGGCGAACTGGAGACCCTTACTGACCATGCCACCGAACTGGATCTGGTAGAGGGGCAATTGGTAGCAGTGGTTACAGGTAAACCCAAAATCCAATTTACCCCCTTGAATCAGGGGCTACTACTGCCCCTCGATCCCCCCGCCACCGACACAGGGGATCGCCTGCGCCTAGAATTTCAGGTGAGCCGCCAGCGGGAACTGCTGATTACAGCGATCGACTTAGCAAATGGTAAAGTACTACTACAAAGTCAAGCAGTGGCAAAGCTATGCTAAACACTAAAATTGGCGGGGGGGGCGGTATCAGATTGTCAGGGAAATGGGCGGTGGTGGTTTTGGGCAGACCTATCTAGGGCAAGATTTACAGCTACCTGATCGCGATTACTGCGTAGCAAAAAGCTCCAGCCCCAAGCCCCTGATGAGTTTACCCTCCAGACGGGGCGGCGTCTATTTGATGCAGAAGCCAGAGCCTTGCATCGCCTAGGTAAACACGACCAAATCCCCCAGTTATTGGCACACTTTTTTTCCTAGTGCAGGAATACATTGAGGGCGAACCCTTGGATCGAAAACTAGCACGGGGCGGACTGGCTAGCCTAGCTGAGGTATTGGATTTTCTGACGGATGTGCTGGGCATCCTAGACTTTGTGCATCAACAGAATGTGATCCATCGCGATATTAAACCGAGCAATTTAATCAGAAGAAAACAGGACGGCAAATTTGTCTTGATCGATTTCGGCGCAGTCAAACAAATTATACGGAAGGGGATCATGGCTATCCAAGCACTGACGGGCTTGAAGACCCCCACACTGGCGAAATCAACTGGCAGGATTTAACCAGAAATCCCGTGCCTAGGGGTATGTGCCAAATTCTCGACACAAGATGATCCGCACAGATTTGCGCCAGCATTACCAAACTGCCAGAGATATTCTCCTAGACATAGAAGCATTGCGATCGCAGAGTGAATCCACCCATCTCCTCACCCAAGTTCTGCCTGAAGTAGTCAATAACCCACCTTGGCAGTTACCCCTGAGCCAACAAGCCTCCTATCAGCACCGCCCCCTGCATCTCCACCCAGAAAATGGTGGCTGATTGGCGGCATTGGGCAGTGATCATAGCTGCCCTACTCACTTGGGGATCGGGAGTTAAGAACACCACTGAGCAGTCCGTAGGCAATAATGCGTCTAATGAGGTACCTCTGATCCCCCTAAATTTTTAGCCAGCACCACTCTGACCGCTGAAGACCTCAAAGGCAAAAGCGATCTGGAACTAAACCTGATCGTCAATACAGTTTTCGCCAAATATGGACGCAAAGCCCTACAGCAGTATTATCAGCCCCGCTTTGAACCACAGGAATTTCCCGCCAATCTACTCGATCCCCTAGAACGGCAAAATGTAGAATTCATCAGAGCCTTCCAACGCCGCCGCAAACTACGCACAGACAACCCCGATATCTCTGTGCGGATCGTAGCCGATCTGGAAGCTCCCCTGAATGTGCGCACAGGGGCAGGCAAAGAGTTTCCCGTAGTGGGGCAGTTGGAAAATGGTACAAGGATTGTCATGACCCAAGCCGTTAAGGGTTGGATTAAAATTAACTCACCCATTGAGGGTTGGGTTGCCTGCAATCGCACCGAACCATTCTGTCTCGATTAAATAATCGTGCGCTATACTACTCTCTGGCTAGCCGTAACCCGATAAACTATGCCCAGAAGAAACCACCGTCGGCGATCGCACCGCACTTCCTTGTGGGTGTACCTATTACTCCTAATGTTAGTCTTACCGATTCCCCTGCTTGCCTATCAACTGTGGTATAGCCCCAGCCCCGCCGTAACCTCTACCTTGCCTACTCCACCCGCTTCAGACACCCCACCCCCAGAATTTTTCGAGTTTGAGTTTTCTGTCAGCCAAGCCAGCCCCACTAACCCACCTGCTGGCGATCGCCAAGACAAAGATATATGCCAAAACCCACCCGCACCCGTAACTAGATGCGCTGAACAACCCCCCAAAAAGCTCGACCGCTACAATGCCTGTTTTGGGCATCTCCCCTACGCTGAAGCCCCGCACCGTGAATTAGTGTCCGTAGGCCAGGAGCAACTACGCAATACCGCCGCTGACAAATTTCGGGAGATGGGCGATGCCGCCCGCCAAGCAGGGGTGAGGCTGTATGACATCTCCGGCTTCAGGGACATTGCTACCCAGAACTATCTCTTCTACGAAATTGCCGCCCAGCGGGGACAGACCCTTGCCCAGCGTTCCCTCGTGAGCGCCCCCCCCGGTTTTAGTGAGCACCATACAGGCTATGCTATTGATATTGGTGATGCCGACGATCCCAGCACTGAATTGCGGGAGTCCTTCGAGCGCACCCGTGCCTTTGCGTGGCTAAGACAAAATGCCATCAACTACGGTTTTGAGCTATCTTTTCCCCGTGGCAACATCCAAGGGATTGCCTATGAACCTTGGCACTGGCGGTTTGTGGGGGATCGGCAGAGCCAACAGGTCTTTGCAGTAGCGCGCCAATGTTTGACTACCAAGAGCTAGAAAAACTCCTCTCCCAGCAGGATTTCCTCGCCGCCGATCGCCTCTCTTCCCTCAAAATGTGCGAAGCAGCAGGCACCGCCCTCCCTACCCCTGCCAGCCTAAGGGGCTGGCTCTACTTTACCGAAGTCCAGCAAATCCCCCCTGAAGCCCTGCTGACCATCGACAACCTCTGGCAAAAATACTCAGATGGCAAATTTGGCTATTCTATCCAGCGCAAAATCTGGCTAAGCACCGGCAAAAACTGGGAAAAATTTTGGCAAATTATTGGCTGGAAAAAAAACGGCACCTTCCTGCGCTATCCCACAGAATTTATCTGGACGATCGACGCTCCCAAAGGACATTTGCCCCTCTCCAACCAAATCAGAGGCAACAAAACCCTGCTGGCAATTTTTTCTCATCCTGCATGGTTAAAATAGTCTACTTGGTAGCAATTATGGTCAATTCGCCTTAGATTGAGACATTAAACTTCTTGCATAACCCTCACCCCCGACCCCAAATTGCAGTTTTTTGAGTGTATTCTTTTAACTAGAATGACTATAAAATCCATGTCTCGGATATATAAATAAAATATATGACTAGATACTTATCTTTGTTGGTGATTCCTTTAGCATGGCTAGCTAGCATATATGCTTCTAGTCCTATATTTGGTCAGTTAAGGAGTGATACTCTACACGAATGGCTAAGTTACCATACTTTGATTAGTATGCGAGCTTTCGAGCAATGGGGTTTCTGGAAACTCATGGGAGTGTCTATACTCAACAGCAAAACTTATGAATGGCAAGATTTTGATATTACTAATTTAACTAGGGATGATGGGCTGTACACTGCTTACCCTAGCCTAGGGTTAGACATACCATATGCAGTTTTCAAGTTATTCAACTTAGATGTTTCTATTGCCAATCTCCAAATATATTCTTTGATATTCAATCGTCTACTGCTCAGCCTTATTTTGTTTCTAATTTATAAGGAATTGACACAATTCATACTTTCACATATCAAGTTATATAGTAGTGATGGTCAGAAACAGTCATTCCAAATATCAGAGGCTGCTTCTCTAATTGGTATTGTAGTTTGGCTACTAACCCCTGCAGTGCTGTATTTTACACAGAATATATATTTTGTAGACCAAGCTGTACTCTTACCCGTATATTCTATTTTTCTGATTGCGTTGAAGCTTAGATATAAGCTACATGAAGCAAATACTAGACAAAGATTATTACTATTCCTACTAGCATTTATATCTACTGGTTACGATTGGTATAGTTGGACTTTTCTACTATTTCTTTTACTGATTTATTTCTATGAAAACAGTAGTTTAAACTTCAAACAAAGGCTGTCAGCATCTTCACCAATTCTGAGAGGGTGGGCTTTGGCTATTTTGATATACTGTTCTCAGTTAGTTTACTTTAAGAACGGGGTATTTCAACTCTTGCAGAGAGCACTGCACAGACTATTTACAAATAACATGAGTGATCACACCTTCAGTCAAATCAATGGTTTCTGGGAGGTTTTGGCTAGTTATTTGAATGAATATGTACCAACTTCTGGTTGGGTGCTTTTTGTAGTCCTAATTTTAGTTGTCTACATTTCTGTGCTTCGCCTCGCTAAGTCCAGTGGTAATTTTGATATTGAATCAAAGGCGGTACTACGGATTAGTTTTGATTTAGGATTCTTGGTGCCTTTACTTCACAACTTGCTTTTGGGACACCATACATATACCCATAATTTCTCATTTCTAAAACTATCGCCGTTTTTCGTCTTTGTTTTCACGATCATACCTACTATGGCTTTACTGATTGATCTTAGGCAAAAATATAAGTATTACTTTCTCTATGCACTCATAGTATCTCTATTATTTTTTGGAATATTTACTGCTCCCAAAAAAATAATAGATTATACTCAATACTATATATCAACTACTTTTGCGGAGTCTCTTGGCAAAATAGTAAAGGAAGAAGTAGGTTACAAACAGGTACCTTTTTCTTTGACTTTGCCAATCAATTATTTCCCACCACACCCGTTATGGTATAGTGGCCGACGCGTGTACTCTATTGCCAGGTTTTACCACTATGTGCATTTGCTGAAATTGGATCAGAAGGAAGTGGAATACTATTACATTGACAGAAAAGGTGTTAAGCCAGCAAGAAGAATTGCCGCAGGGATATGCGATCGCAATGTACCTGTCAGGGAGCGTGTGTGGCGAGTGAAGATGTATGGACTGGGTGGAGATTTTTTCGATCAGAAACTGATAATATGTAAAATAGATACTGCAGCGCCATTATTACAACAATACGGTCATGGTTTTATTTTTACCGATCCTTAAGCGGCAAGGGAAGTTGGACAATCTGTCAATGACTATCTGTAATGTCGGCTCTAGGAAACTATCGGCAGGGGATGATTATGGTAGTCAAGCTTGGTCAGTTTTCGCTCCTAATTTGACCATTTATGGTTTTGATGCAGATGCAGATGCTTGTGAAGCAGCTAATGCTGACATAGCTACTAGACAGGTTAATTGGCGAGAAGTACATATCCCAATAGCTTTAGGCAAGGCAAATGAAGAACGCACTCTTTATGTTACCAAGCATCCTATGTGTAGTTCACTATATGAACCGAATGAACCATTCCTCGCCCATTTTCAGCATCTACCAGAATTAAGTAATTTAGATTTTAGCTTTATAATTGATACTACTACTTTAGATGACTTTTGTGCACAAGAAGGGATAGAACAGATTGATTTCCTCCAAATCGATGTACAAGGAGCTGATCTAGAAGTTTTACAAGGTGGAACAAGAATGCTTGACAGAGGAGTACTAGCAATTCAAGTAGAAGTAGAATTTGCGCCTCTGTATAAAAAACAACCCCTCTTCAGCGATGTAGATATTTTTTTGAGAAAACAAGGATTTACTTTTTTTGATCTGGGATGTGCTTACTGTTTAAGGCATACGGCTCCTATCCGAGGAAAAGTACACAACGGACAACTCATTTTCGGGGATGCTTTCTACTTTAGGGATTTATTAGATACTACAGGTAATGAGCAGTTCAAAACACCAGCCTATTTATTCAAACTAGCCTGCATTGCTGATGTCCTAGATTTTCCTGATTATGCCTGTGAAATACTGGAATATCTGACTATCAACGCTGGCAGTAACTCTGAATACAACTTTGCTGATATTCTGCTAGAAGGATTATATTTCGGTGTAGGGAAAGAGCACCTAAATTCTTTGCCAGTGATTAACAATATTACTAACTATCTGAGCGATCGAGGTAAGCAATTACTAGAGAGTAGCCAATAACTGCTGAAAAATCTGGTACATATTCTCAGCTAGTTGCTTAGGATTCCAGAGGGGAGCTAAATTAGCTGGGTCTTTACCCCTTTGCAATTTTTCCTGTACAGATAGGCGTAAGTTGGTATCTATACCATACTTCACTCCCCATTCAATATATTCCTCCCAAGAGAAGCCAATACCTGTATCCACACCTGCTGACTTGATAAAGCTATAGCCCATCCTTGCAAAAGATTGCTGTCCAGTGTGGGTCACAACTGGAAGATTAGACCACAAAGCTTCTATATTGTGCGTACCTCCATTGTAGGGATAGGCATCTAAAAATACATCAAATACTTTATACATCCCTCGATGTTCTTCTTCAGTCTTAAAAGGAGGTAAGTATCTCACTCTTTGTTGATCTACACCCTGTAATTCGCACTCTTCATGGTAAATGCCCATGATAAGCTGCTGATCTCCTTTTCCTTTGTGGAATAGAATAGCATTAGGAACTCTTTTGAGAATTTCTACACTAGCCTTAGCGGTTGCCCGATTAAATTTTCTACCCGGAGCGGCATATAAATAGGCAACTTGATCTGGCTCAATAGCTAATTCTCTTCTTTTTTCCACTCGATCTATGGGAGCTAGTTCAAAGCCAGCAATGGCAACATGGGAGTTAGGTAAGCGAATAATTCTCTCTACATAGTACTGATCCACCCCTTCAGGGTGAGTATAATAATCCCCCAAGAAATAATTTTCAGCACACACAAATGGTGCATCAAAGCCCAGCCATGATAGGCACACAGGTGCAGGACGACGACAAAGAATGTGGGTATTAAGGGGTGTAGTAATAGAGTCTAAGTCAATGAGTACATCAATTTTATCCGCCAAAATCTTGTTAGCTATTTTTTCAATCATCTCTTGTTTATAAATTCTTGGCACATATTCATTAGTTTGATCCATATTGCGCCAAGAATAGTCAGCTACTATCTCCTCAAATTTAGCAGTAAGTGCATCGCGCTTCACATCACTAGCACTGTAGAGGTAGATATGGGGAGTGAGCTGAGACAGTTCTTTTACAATATCCAAGCTACAAAAAGCGACGGGGTGACGGTTGAAGTGGGGAGATAAAATGCCAAGTCTTAGCTTTTCCCCCGATGGAGTATGTACAACACAACGATCGATCGCAGGCACTCTAATTACATTTTTACGATAACCATGACCAATCAACTTAGCCAACCCCAGATTACCTGCTAGATCATCTCTAAGACCGAATAAATGGAAAAGAAAAGTACTGTATAGAGCTTGCAGGTCTTTGAAGGACAGATTTTCTTGGTATTCCTCAATATATGCTTCTACTTCTTTAAACTTATCAATTGCTAAATCCATAACGCCAGAATGATTATAGTTGTCTATATACAGAATCCTTGATCTGAGATAATCAGTTTGCTGACAGTTCAGAAAACACTGCTCTCCCAAATAGCGCTGAAAAGCGAAATTACTAGACAAGGGATGAGAAGTATTTGAGGCAATGTAGGTATTGAGATCCCAGTAAGCATCACTATCCTTAGGCAATAGTTCAATGGCACGGCGATAACAAGCAACTGCCTCATCTAACTGTTGATCAATGGTGAAGGCTAAGCCCAGACAACCATAGGCATGGGCATCATTAGCATCTATAGCAATAGCCTGTTCTAAATAGCTTACAGCTTCTTGTATTTGCTCCTTTCTAATTAAAGTTGCCCCTAGGCCAACTAAGGCGGATGTCGATTTGGGATTGATATCTAGGACTCGCTTATACGCATTTTCTGCTTCTTCCCATTCTTGCATCATAAAATAAGCAAAACCTAGACCAATGTAGGTATCTGTATCATTGGGATCAATACTTAAGACCTGCTTATATACATTGATAGCTACTTCAAACCGGCTTTGTTCCACTAAAGTTAACCCAAGATTATAAAGAGCACTAATATGCTTAGGATCAATACTAATGATTTTTTCAAAGTAACTAACTGCTTCCTGATAACGACGCAACTTGTGATAAGCTGTGCCCAAGTTATATAAAGCATCAATATACTCAGGATACCATTCCACAGCCTTTTGCCAATAAACAATAGCCTTGCTGAGATTATCCTTTCGGGCATAATATAATCCTCTATCAAACAGTACCTTTGCTTCTGCAGTCCAAACTTCTCGATCAATTTCAGGATCGATATGGATGTCAGAGTAGGTACTGGATTGTAAATATCTTTCTCGCATCTCATAAAAAGCTTTCTCCATTTCTTTAGTAAAAGCTTTAGAGTTCCACAAAGGGGCAGAATGCTTGCCTTGTAACAACTTCCAGACTACCTGTTGTCGCAAATTTTGATCTGTTCCTAATCTCACAGCCCAGTCAATATATTCTTCATCTGTCCATGCAATTCCCTCTGTAACACCTGCATTCACTAACATACTGTAGCTATTTCTCGCAGAAAATTGCTCACCAACTCTGGTTACTACAGGGATGCCCAGCCATAATGCTTCTATGGTGTGACTAGCACCACTGTAAGGATATGTATCAAGAATAATATCCGCAATCAGAAAATTCCCCCGATGTTT
Source organism: Pseudanabaenaceae cyanobacterium (assembly GCA_046295715.1). GTDB lineage: Bacteria > Cyanobacteriota > Cyanobacteriia > Pseudanabaenales > Pseudanabaenaceae > JBKBMU01. The sequence continues at coordinate 49,129 of JBKBMU010000009.1, read as the reverse complement.
TTCAGGAGTAAGACTAGGCGCTAAAAATTTCAGACGCTCCACAGGAATTTCTGCCTCTACAGCATAAGACTGTAATAATCTTTTTAATCCTTCTTGATCAGCCCCCTGACTCTTAATCAATAGGTAACTATTAGGTACTCTCCGTAAAACTTCCATTTGCAAACGAGTTATTTGGGGATGTCTCTTTGCTGGCGATTGAGCTGTGTAGTAAACTATGGCATCATCGGGAATTCCTAAAGAAGGTCGATCGACAGTAGGTGGATCCACCTCAAAACCATCCACCGCAATAAAAGTATGCGGTAGTCGCCAAATTTTTTCTACATACAAACTTTCAGCAGACTCTGGCAATACATAGGGATCAGCGATGAAATAGTCAATATTATCGAAAGCACCTGCATCCCAGCCCAGCCATGTAGCAATCACAGGCGCTGGCTTAAGAGCAGATACACAACCAATATAGGGGGTAGTGATACTATCTAGATCGAGAAGAATATCTATACCATCGTCGATTATAGCTTGTGCCATTTTTTCTGGAGTCTCAAAATCCTTATCGTAAGCTTTATCAAACTGAGATATATACCAAGAACGTAAAGGATCCCCCTCAATCTTATCGGGATCGCCACCCATATAGGCGTAAAGTTGAAATTTACTACGATCTAGATATTGCACCAGCCATCTTGCTAGATAACCGACAGCATGTGAACACAGGTACCTACAAACAAAACCGAGTCTAACTGGTAGATTAGGGTCATAATGTTTATTTCTCAGGGCTAGTCTCTTGCGAAAAGAGACAATAGCATCTGGGTAAAGTTTAGATATTTCCCTATATGCGGCTTGATGTACTGCTAATCGCAATGAGTAGTGTGACTTGGGATTATCAGCAAAGTAGGGGTTATGAAAACAAGCAGTCACCATCTGAATTGTTACAAATTGATTAGTAAAAGTTACATCATAACTCTTGATCAAATTTTCCCAGCAAGCATTATTAGCTTGATATAGAGCTTCTATCTCTTGCCAAGGGCGACAAGCAAAGATAGCGCCATACACTAAAACCTCTAATACTAAAGATTGATATGTTAGTTCTTTTTGTTTAGCTCGCTCATAGCAAGCGTAAGCAAGTTGCAATCCATCTTGATATCTTTTAGCGGAAAACATAGTGCTAATTAGCAACAAATCAAAGCGCATTGCATTAGGGCTAAGACTGTTACCTAGATCTACCAGCAACTTAACAGCGTCAGGATTACAAGGAAATTGACTTATTGCTTGGGGTATATTATCAAGAGCAAATTGTAAGTAATTGGAATAAGTATTACAAAGCTGATAAACCAAACCAAGACTGAACTTGCTAGGACAGTGTAGCGCTTTAATAATTAGATCATTGATGATTTGGGTATCTATTGCATTGAGATTTTGTTTCCGATCAATCAAGTCAATAGTACTGAGAATAATTTCTTTGCTCGTCCCTTTATGAAGGGCAAGCCTGAGAATATCTGTTTTGACAAGGTTAAGGTGAATATCAGCGACAATTTCTTGGATGGTCTCTCTAATTTTTAGAGCAGGTTCATACTGAGAGTTGTTATAAAATTGATCGGCAACCTCATCAAGAAAATCAACTAGTTCCTTGGTTAAGGACTCAGCTTCGTATAGTGGTGCTTCTAGAAAAGGAATTTCCCAAGTACTGAATGCTTTTTGTTGGTTACCACTCATTAGATAACAAAGTCCTAACTCCCAGTATTGTGATCTACTCAAAACAGATGTAATTGATAAAGCGGCTTCATAAAGCAGAATTGCTTGTGAGTATTTACCTTCTTGATAGCTCAAACTAGCATTTTTTATAACAGTTTCAGTGTTGATTGACATGGCAAGAAACCTCTGTTTTTTTAGGGCAAAAGCATATGAAAAATCATACAAAAAGTGGTGTGATTTTACACACACCACTGGAAAATTAAGATACGAAAATCCGGTCTATTGAATACCTTCAAACTTGTCATTCTTGCAACGCCATGCTACAGTGCCAGCAGTCTCAAATGCACCAGTGTCAACAGTTACAACGGCAGAATCAAGAGATTGGCATACCAAACCTAGACCATTGGCTTCACCCTTGGTATAGGTAACACCATCTTTGTTAGTAAACTGAGCACTGTTGTAGGTACGATGTGCTACTCCAGCAAAGGTTCTGAGGTTGTTTTGTCTGGGGGTACCACCAACAACTGCATAGGTAGTAGTTGCGGTACCAGTGGCACCATTACTCACAGTGCTGGTGTAGTTAAATGTATAAAACTCAGTATTATTACTAGTGTTCAGAGGTAGCTTACCGCCTTCTACTTCAAGTTGGTCGCGGTTAGTAGTGAAGAAGCCCTTGTTAGTGAAATAAGCCAGGTGGGCTTTGACGATACCGTTAGTAACATTTTTACCTTCGGTTTCTCTGGCTTTGTTCACTTGGTTGAGAAAGTTGGGCAGAGCAATGGCAGCGAGGATACCAATGATGATGATCACAACGAGCAACTCGATCAGGGTGAAGCCCTTCTCGGAGTCTTTTTTGCTCAGCAGGTGCTGGAGCAGTTTGGTTCTGAATTCGGCTTTCATGTTCGTCTCCCGTGTTTGGATAAGGTGAACTGTTTTTGGCTGTATGCCTGTACAGCATTAAATTACCCTTGTGGATCGGGAAGGCGATCATCCTTGGCAAAATAATTTTTTCTGTTTTTTTCTGGGGTGAGGAGGTCAAGTAGGGTGAGTAGGGCAAAATGGGGTAAGGCTAGCATTCTCCGCCACCGCCATGGCTCTTGATAGAGGCGATAAAGCCATTCTAAGTTAAGGTTTCTTAATAGTTTGGGGGCGCGCTGTTTTTGTCCAGACCACACATCAAAACTCCCACCTACGCCCATCCACAGGGAGTGGGGACAGAGGTGACGATGGGCGCTGATCCACAGTTCTTGGCGGGGTACGCCCAGGCCTACCAAGATAATGTGGGGCTGGAGTTGTTGCAGTTGTTCGGTAATTTGGGCGTGGAGGTGGGGATCGCTCAAAAAATAGCCGTGGTGTGCACCCAAAATTTTAAGGCGAGGGTGTTGGCTGTGCCACTTTTGGGCGACGGTGTGGGCTATGCCCTGTTTGCCACCAATTAAGAATACTGATTTTTGCGCTGGTTCTGCCCACTTAATCAGTTCTTCAGCCAGCTCGATCCCGGGCTGGCGTTTTATTTTGTAGCCATGTAGCTTGAGGTGGAGGACTACACCTGCCCCATCGGGGACAACACATTCTGCTTGGGCGATCGCTTGAGCTAGATGAGGATTTTTCCGTGCTTGCATGACCATTTCGGCATTGAGGGTGACTACTTGTGTGCCTTGCCCCTCTGCGATCCGCTGTTGTAAGCAGGCTAGATAGTCGTCGCTGAGGTGGATGGAGATGCCTAGCACAGTGGTTGTATCCATTGGCAATTCTGCAAGTGTAATATTACACACATTAGGACATTTAAGACAGTTTGAGAGGGGAGATCGAGGAAAAAACAACAAGCCTGCTATAAGTTTCAAGCAAGAGAATATGTTTGTTGCATGGATAACACAGCCTGCTAAGATTCTATTGCAGGTTTGGTAACCTAACCCTAAACCCTTCTTCGGGAGGAAATTCATCAGGTTGCCTTCACTCGATCTTGCTCGGAGAGGCTTGGGGTGAAAACTGAACCGAAATGGTCATATAATATCTTCAAGGATTTCTTACCACAAATGTATGGCTGGCTACAAGAGCATTGGGGACGATCGCGTAGAAGTCCACCCTAGGGAGTCTATATGGGATACTGAAGTGAGTGTCATAGCATTTTTTATTCCTATTGATGCTGCTACCGTTCTCGCTTCTAGTACCAGTACTAGTTTTGGTCATATTTGATATCCTAGTTTTAGTGGTAGGGTCTTATCTCTCTCCCCAAATTTTGTAGCCGATCACGGGCAATTACACGGGCAATTATCAGTTATCATACAGACCTATTGGCAAGTTGGTAATCTGCATTTGTTTCCTTCCAAAAAGTTGTTAGCCTACCCCACAGGTAATTCTCTGCGGGTCAAAGTATACTCTTGCGGATCGGGAGGAAACCATAGTTATAGTTTGCATTTTGAACAGGGTGGAGCAACAATCTACAAATTACCAGTTACTGACTCTCCATACAGTCTAGAAGCAGTTTTTAACAAAGTCTTGGTAAACAACCCGTCAGATATGCCTGTTGATTAACAAAAGGAGGACAATTTTAGTCTTCGTATAGAGACAACAGAAAAGTCCGATGCCGAATCAGCAGCAGCTTCACTCTCCTCCCTGCCAGTTATCAGTAGATTGAACTTTATCACCGGCAAAAAATCACCATTCTGCAAAGAGAAAATGGTGTTACTTTCTATCGTAATCTTCTAGATATAGACTACTTTTTCCCATTCGATTCAGAAATATTCTGGGGAAGTATATCAACTGTTATTGGTGTTGCTTTGTTATATTCTATTTTCCGTCTTGTTATCACTGATCTTTCCACTGTCATTTTGGTTTTACCATTTGGTTTTATCTTTGTTTTAGTAGCAATCTTTCTTGTTATAAGGTAATGTATACTCTTTTTGATGTCGCAATTGCTTCCCCATTGCACCACAAGATTCAGTTTATAGAGGCAGTCGGCTGCTTCTTTTAGAAGAAAAATTCATGACCTGGTACCGCCACCTCTAAATATAAATATCTTTGGGAGCGATGTGAAATGAGCACATTGAGTATGCCCAAGACCCAGATGAATACCTAAAAAGACATCAAGGACTTGGTGATTCTGCTTGGTAAAAAGGGACGGCCACCTAAAAGGGTAGTTTTAATGCTGATTCACTGATAGAATTGCAGAATTTTCTGCAGGAATATTAAGTGTGGTTTGCTTTCTGCTTGGCTTGCCAGCGCTCCAGAAATTGGGGTACAAAATTGGTATAGACCCTGCCTGCTAAAAAGTCTTCATCTTCTAAAATGCGCTGATGGAAGGGGATGGTAGTGGGTACACCTGTGATCGCACATTCCCTTAAGGCGCGCTTCATTCTGGCAATGGCTGAGGGGCGATCGCTCCCCCACACAATCAATTTGCCAATCAAGGAGTCGTAGTGGGGCGGGATTTCATAGTCGGTATAGACATGGGAATCCATCCTTACCCCAAAACCACCGGGGGGTAAATAGCCACTGATGCGCCCGGGCTGGGGACGAAAGTCGCGATCGGGGTCTTCAGCGTTGATGCGACATTCAATGGCATGCCCTGTCAAAGTAATGTCATTCTGGCTAAAACGCAGTTTTTCCCCCATTGCCACCCGCAGTTGTTCTGCTACTAGATCAATGCCTGTGATCATTTCGGTAACAGGGTGTTCCACCTGAATGCGGGTGTTCATTTCCATAAAGTAAAACTTGCCGTATTTATCCAAGAGAAATTCCACTGTGCCCACTCCCACATAGTTGATAGCCTTGGCGGCTTTGACGGCGGCACTGCCCATCTGCAACCGCAGGCGAGCATTCACGGCAGGACTGGGGGCTTCCTCTAGGAGTTTTTGATGTCGCCTTTGGACAGAACAATCCCGTTCCCCCAGATGTACCACATTCCCATAACTGTCCGCTAGTACCTGGATTTCAATGTGGCGCGGTTCTTCTAGTGCTTTTTCAATATACACACCCCCATTGCCAAAGGCAGCCTCCGCTTCCCCTTGGGCGGCTTTGAGTAGGCGCGGCAAATCTTCAGGATTATGGACTAGGCGCATGCCCCGCCCACCCCCCCCAGCCGTGGCTTTGATCATCACGGGATAGCCAATTTTGTTGGCTACTGCGAGGGCATGCTCCACCGACTCAATTAAACCCTCACTGCCGGGGATCGTGGGTACACCTGCCTTTTGCATAGTTTTTTTGGCAGTGGCTTTGTCCCCCATCGCCTGAATCGCACTGGGGGGCGGCCCAATAAAAATCAAGTTGTGATCGGCACAAATTTCCGCAAACCGCGCATTTTCGGCTAAAAAACCATAGCCGGGATGAATGGCATTGGCATTGTGGGTCAGTGCCGCTGAAATAATGTTGGGAATATTTAGATAACTCTTGCTACTAGGGGCATCGCCGATACACACCGCTTCGTCAGCTAAGCCTACATGTAAAGAATTGCGATCGATCTTGGAATAAACTGCAACCGTGGGCAGTCCCAGTTCTTGACAACTGCGGATGATGCGCAGGGCAATTTCTCCCCGATTGGCGATCAAAACTTTGTTAATCGGACGGGGATTGCTCACAATCAGGCTCGTATAAAAACTCAAACAGGTTGCCGTCGGGGTCTTGGCTATAGAAAGAAGCCGTACCGTCCCGGTGGTCATGGATCGGGCCTACTTTGATCCCTTGGGCTTGCAGACGCTCATGATGCTCAACTATGGCTTGGCGATCGGCAAACACAAAGCCAAAATGAGCAGTGGCTTTTTGATAACTGGGGCTGAGTAGAGCTAAACCATCCCGCCCTGCTTTGAGGTAAGCCCAATCGCTGTCTTGCCAAACCAGTTCCATCCCCAAGTTCTGATAAAAAGCTACAGCTTGGGGAATATCTTGGACACAGATGGCTACATGACCAATGCGGTTCAGCTTCATAGCTAGGGTAAGTAGGTGCAATACCCTATTTTAGCCTGTTTAGGGCTGCTTCTCGCCAGTATTCAAAGCCCGATTCAGGCGTAACATAGTGGCGATGCGGCTGGTGTAACCTAATCCCGGGGGCATAGGACTCCACCACTCTGCCTGTAACTTTACAAAGAATGAGCAGATAGTCGCAAGTATGACATTCGGTCTTGACCAACTTCTGCTCAGAGATGGTGCGCTCAGCGATCGAGCCACAATTGGGGCATCTGACTAGGTGCAGGGTGTCATCAAAAAAATTGGCTGGTGGTCGTTGCATAGTATTAATCCCAAGTAAACAAGCGTGGCTTTTTATTAAAAAATGTCTAGTATCAGTTTGGTATCACTGACTGCAGTTAATACTTTGTTTGATATGTCAAGACAGAGATATTATAGAGCCAATCAACGGGGATCATTAACCAGATAGCGATCCCCGTCATCGCCAATAATCCTGATGGCGAGAATACATCGCCATTTGTGAGAAGATTAATAAATAATTAAGAAATTAGATGATTACATCAGACTAAGTTTTTCAAGGAAAGTTAAACCAAAATCCAATCCTTTCCCCCTAAACGCAAAGAAAGTATTAAATTTGCCAGCAATTTTGTTATAAGGTCTTAGTATTTAGTGAGTGAATATTCAGAAAATGCCAGTTTCTGTTAACAAATTCAAGCTAGGATGATGCAGATTGGGAGCAAGGGAAAGTGGGTATTAAGCCCTAGGGCAATGGGCTATGGCTGGCTCGGGTTGGCAGGGATCACTTGGCTGTTGATGGCTCTGGGCAGTGCTACTAGGGTGATGGATGCAGGCTTGGCTTGTCCTGATTGGCCTCTCTGTTTTGGGTCAGTAATTCCTACGGCACAGATGGATTTACAAGTATTTTTAGAGTGGTTCCATCGGGTGGTTGCTAGCTTGGTTGGTCTATACACTATATGTTTAGCTGGCTGGGCATGGTGGCAGCGCAGGTTAGCTTGGGCAGGTGTGGGGGCAGTGGTTTTAGTGTTAGCCCAAGGGATCCTGGGAGGGCTGACGGTTACGGAATTCTTGAAGTTTGAAATTGTAACTGCTCATTTGGGTACTGGTTTACTATTTTTTAGCTATGTATTAGGGTTTGCCCTGATTTTACTTGATCCCCAGCCCCGCTATGGTTATACATGGCGAGTGGCGATCGGGGTGGTGGCTGTTCTGTTGGTTTATGGTCAAAGTTTGTTGGGGGGGCTGGTGGCTTCCCAGTGGGCACTGCATCAATGTCTGGACAGTCAGACACTCTGCGCTGTAATCGCCAATCACCTGTGGGGGATCATCCCTGCATCGGTGGGGGTCATGGCTACAGCGATCGCAGGTTGGGGGAAATGGCGCAAGCTTACTTATATCATTTTGACCCTGTGGCTACTGCAATTGTGGGTGGGCTACACCACCTATAGACTACAGTTGTCCCTGCCGCTTCTGACGGTGATGCACCAGGCGATCGGGGCATTACTGCTGGGGAGTTTAGTTGTGTTTACCATTCTCTCTGCCCGCCAGCCCACCACACCCTAATTGTTGGAGATATGCCAGATGGTGATGTTGTCAAATGCCCCTAAACACTGGGGCGCGGTGATCCAGAGCTATGTGCAACTGACTAAGCCCAAAATCATTGTATTACTGCTGATTACTACGGCAGGGGCAATGTGGCTGGCTGGGCAGGGACAGGTCGATCCCCTATTGGCAGTGGCTACTTTGACGGGTGGGGCACTGGCGGCAGGCTCAGCTAATACCATCAATTGTCTATATGACCAAGATATTGATCGCCTGATGGCGCGTACCCAGTGGCGACCGATCCCTTCAGGGCGGGTACAGCCCCGCCATGCCCTGATTTTTGCCATTTGTCTTGGGCTGGCGAGTTTTATTTTGATTGCCGGCACTAGCAACCTGTTGTCAGCGGGGTTGGCAATGGCGGGGATCGCTGTCTATGTAGGGGTTTACACCCTGTGGTTGAAGCGATCTAGTACCCAAAATATTGTAATTGGCGGGGCGGCAGGGGCGATCCCCCCCTTGGTGGGCTGGTCAGCGGTTACGGGCGATCTAAGTTGGGGGGCATGGGTCTTGTTTGGTATTGTCTTTTTTTGGACGCCGCCCCACTTCTGGGCATTGGCACTGATGATCCGCGAAGAATATGCCAAGGTAGGCGTACCCATGCTCCCCGTAGTCAAGGGGGACCAGGCAACCGCTGGGCAAATTGTGATTTATACTATTTTCTTAGTACCCATAACCCTGAGTTTAGTATATCCCTTGGGGATCATGGGCTGGCTGTATGGACTATCAGCCCTTGGTCTGGGCTTGTGGTTTATTCTCAAAGCCTATCGCTTATACCAGCTTCAGGGCGATCGCGCCTATGCCCGGACCCTATTCAAATACTCAGTGCTATACCTAGCTCTACTCTACACAGCTATGGCAGTGGATGCCCTATGCCACAGCTTCGGGGGCTTCTTCGGCTACGGGCACCACTAGATTAGCGGCAGAGTTTTTCATCTGTTCGCGGTACTTAGCGGCAATTTCTTCCGCACCTGCGTACACCTTCTGGGGATCGCGCAACATATCGCCCGGTTCAGCCTCTAGTTGCTTAGTGGACAGGGAAATGCGCCCCCGCTCCGCATCGAGGTCAATGATCATCACCTTCAGTTCATCATTGACATTAAACACACTGCTGGGGGTTTCAATGTGTTCATGGGAAATCTCGGAAATGTGCAGAAGACCGCTCACCCCACCAATGTCAATGAATGCCCCATAGGGTTTGATGCCTCTGACCACACCCGTTACCACTTCGCCCACTTCCAACTTGTTCATCTTCCGCTCCACCAAGGCACGGCGATGGCTCAACACTAGGCGATTCCTTTCTTCATCCACCTCTAGGAATTTCAGAGGCAGTTCTTCTTCCAACAAGTCTTCCTTAGTTTTGCGGGTGCTGATGTGGGAGCCGGGAATAAAACCCCGCAGACCCTCGATCCGCACCAGCGCACCGCCCCGATTGGTGGCAAAAATTTTGGCGCGCACAGTGGCATCTTCCTGTTGCAGTTGGCGCACCCGTTCCCATGCCCGCATATACTCAATCCGACGGATCGAGAGGGTCAGTTGCCCTTCTTCGTTTTCCTCACTGAGAATAAAAAACTCACGGGTTTCATTGTTTTTCAATACCTCTTCAGGTTGCTCCACCCGATTGATGGACATCTCCTGAATGGGGATAAAGGCGGCAGTCTTCGCTCCTATGTCAATCAGTGCTCCCTTTGGCTCAATACTGAAGACTGTACCAGGCACAATGTCGCCGGGATTAAAATGATAGTCGTACTTGTCTAGGAGAGCGGCAAAGTCTTCATGGGTGAACCCGACATTGTTTGGTTTTTTCTTACGATTGGGCATATTAGCGTTGCTGTCTGTACTCCTTTTAAGGTTGGTTATATTTCTTAGTTTACCTAAGGCAGGATTTCTATAGTAACTGAAAAGGGATCGTTTGCGCAAAGTCTGGGCAAATTTTTGTATCATTGAAGAGCAGGATCGGGGGTGGCAATGGCAGAGGAACAGTCCCTAGAAGCGTATAAAGAGCAGTTGGCGCAGGAAATTGCGGCACTAGAGGAGCGCAAACAAGCCTTGATCGCTAGGCAAACGGCGGATTTGGGTTTAGCTCTAGAAAAATTTATCAAGGAAAGCACCAAGTACCTAGAACAGCGCAAGCAAGACCTAGAGGCAGAGGTGGCACTGCTGGAGCGCAAAAAAGAACGTCTCGAACAGGAGATGCGCACCACCTATGCCGGGATTTCCCAAGAGGTGGCGGTACGGGTACAGGGTTTTAAGGAATACTTGCTGGGCACTCTTCAAGATATGGTAACGGCGGCAGAAACCCAACTGCATCTCCTGCCTACTGCCCCCAAAACAGAGCTACCCCCCACTGGGCCCACGGAAACCACTGTCAAACCGCCCGACTTGTCTGCCCAGACCTTTGGGGAATTCCAGGAAAAAATCGAACAGTTACTGGAACGGTATCGCACCCTGCCCGACTACTATGCCCCCCCGTGGAAATTGCGCCGTACTTTTGAATTGACCCACTCGGAACGGGTCGCCAATTGGTTTTTCAATCAGGCGGGGCGGGGTAGCCTGCGCAGTATGGGCACGCGCCTACAAAATATCTTGGTGGCTTCTGCCATTGTCTCGATCCTGCGGGCAGTCTATGGGGAACGACTGCGGGTGTTGGTTTTGGCTACTTCCCCAGAACGGTTGGGGGAGTGGCGGCGCGGCTTTCAGGACTGCCTAGGCTTGAACCGCGAACATTTTGGCCCTGACAAGGGGGTAGTTTTATTTGAAGACCCTGAGCCCCTGATTGTTAAGGGCGATCGCCTAGTCAAAGAGGGACTCCTTCCCTTGGTGATTATTGATGACTATGAAGAGCAGATTGCCGTGGACTTTTTGCGCTTCCCCCTCTTGATTGCCTACGGGCGCGATCCTAGCTCCCGTGAGTTGCGCTCTAAACCCGACCGCAGTGATCGGGAAGATCGGGAGTGGAGCTGGTGAGCGATCGTCCCCTTGAGTGTCAAAATAGTACCAGTGATGGTGTTTAGCAGTGCCAGCCCGAGCCTTATTTGAGAGCCCCAAACCCGTAATCGGGGTAATTCATTTACAATCCCTGCCCACTTCCCCTAGGTGGCGCAACAGTTTACAAGCCGTCTTAGAGCGCGCCGAACAGGAAGCCACTGCCCTTGCTTCAGGTGGGGTGGACGGCATTCTAGTGGAAAATTTTTTTGATGCCCCCTTCTGTAAAGGTCAGGTGGATCCGGCGGTAGTCAGTGCTATGACTTTGGCTGTCCAGCGGATCAAACAGTTAGTGGACATCCCGATCGGTGTAAATGTCCTGCGCAATGACGGCAAGAGTGCTATGGCGATCGCCAGTTGCACAGGGGCACAATTTATTCGGGTGAATGTGCTGGCAGGGGGCATGGTTACGGACCAGGGGGTGATCGAGGGCATTGCCTACGAACTGCTTAGGTATCGGCGCGAACTTGGCTCAGAGGTGCAAATTTTTGCCGATGTCCTAGTCAAACACTCCCAGCCCCTAGGAGGGATCGCAGGAACTAATCTAGCCCATCTGGTGCAGGATACAATCGAGCGCAGTTTGGCAGATGGGGTGATTATTTCTGGCAGTGTCACGGGGGAAGAACCCAGTCTCAATGAACTCAAAACTGCTGCTATTGCCTGTCATCAATCGGATACGCCCCTATGGGTGGGATCGGGGGCTACTGCCGAAAATGTCGCCCAACTCCTGACCTACGCCGATGGGGTTATTGTCGCCAGTTCCCTCAAAAAACATGGTCAGATACAGCACCCCATCGATCCCCTGCGGGTACAACGGTTTATGGAAGCAGTGCGCGGGAGTTTTTGATGACAGTGGGCCCCAGCTATGCAGAGTTTGTGGCTCTGACTGCCAAGGGCAATTTTATCCCTCTCTATCAGCAGTTAGTAGCCGATATGGATACCCCAGTGTCCGCTTGGGAACGGGTAGGGCGGGGACAAGCCTACAGCTTTTTGTTGGAATCCGTAGAGGGGGGCGAAAAACTCGGCAGATATAGCCTAGTCGGGTGCGATCCCCTCTGGTGGCTAGAGGCAAGGGGCGGGATCACCACCCAAACCTTTCGGGATGGAAGAGTAATCCAGCACCAAGGCAATCCCTTCACCATTCTTAAACATTGCCTCAGTGGCATTAAACCCGTAACTTTACCTGAACTCCCCCCTAGTCTAGCGGGCTTAGTTGGTTTTTGGGGCTATGAACTGATCCAGTGGATCGAGCCCAGGGTGCCCGTCTTTCCCTGCAGACCTGATGACCTGCCTGATGGACTGTGGATGCAGGTGGACAGTTTACTGGTCTTTGACCAGATTAAACGCACCATCTGGGCCATCGTCTATGCCGATGTGAGCAACAGCGATCCCCGTTCTGCCTACGAATCTGCCAGTAGCCGCCTCGCCCGTCTCATCCACCAATTCCAGCAACCCCTAGCTCAAGCTAACCGCGTATTTCCTTGGCAAGCCCACCCACCCACCCCCTACCACAGCAACCAAACCCCTGCCCAATTCCAGTCAGCCGTAGCCAAAGCCAAAGAGTACATTTGGGCAGGGGACATTTTTCAGGTAGTACTCTCCCAACGATTGACTAGTCCATTTCGGGGCGATCCCTTCCAGCTATATCGGTCTTTGCGAGTGATTAACCCCTCACCCTACATGGCATATTTACACTTTCACAATTGGCAGATGATCGGCTCTAGTCCAGAAGTGATGGTCAAAGCCGAGTGGCAAGCAGGCAAACTCCAAGCCACCGTCCGCCCGATCGCAGGCACCCGCCCCCGAGGAGCTACCCCAGACCAAGACCAAGCCCTTGCCCAAGAATTACTCAACGATCCCAAAGAAATTGCCGAGCATATCATGTTAGTAGACTTAGGCAGAAACGACCTAGGTAGAGTCTGTCGGGCAGGGACAGTCCAAGTCGATGAACTGATGACCATTGAAAAGTACTCCCATGTCATGCACATTGTCAGCAATGTGCGCGGTGAGCTAGCCCCCAACTGCGATGCTTGGGACTTATTACAAGCCTGTTTCCCCGCAGGCACAGTCTCAGGGGCACCCAAAATTAGAGCCATGGAAATTATTTACGAACTCGAAAAGGATCGCCGCAGTGCCTACTCAGGGTGCTATGGCTACTATGACTTTTCTGGTCAATTGCACACAGCTATCACGATCCGCACCATGATCGTAAGGGGAGAGGAGGTCAGCGTCCAAGCTGGCGCAGGGATTGTCGCCGATTCCCTGCCTGCCAACGAGTATCAAGAAACCCTCAACAAAGCCAAAGCCTTGCTGGAAGCCCTGCGCTACACCAGCAGGACTAACGCCACCTAAAAGCCTCTCTAAAGCCTCTCTGTGGATGAAGGGCTGAAGAATTAGAGTCTAAAAAATTCTCTGTAGTTGTTAATTTTGGGTAGGGTTTGGGTAAAATTTCTGCCGAGCAGGTTATTTAGTTGTTAGGGAAACATATGGCGAAGAGTGATCGTACCAACCTACTGAAGTTTTTTGGCAACCTGATTGCCCGCATTCGCAAATGGCTGATCAAGATCGGCAGTCCTTTTCGCATCAGTCGCCGCCTTGTGCGTGACCTGCAATCAGCTAGCAGTCGCCGCCGCAGGCAAGCTGGTTTCGTACTCCCCACCGTGGCAATGGTCTCGGTACTAACTACGCTGTTGGTGGTAACGATCGTTTCCCGTTCCTCTGAGCGCGCCCAAACTGCTGCTAACGCTCGTGTAGAACAAACCTTCAGGGCAGTAAATGCCCCCATAGTAGATCGCGCCCGTGCCAAACTTGCTGCCCTATTTACTGATGATAGCCTGCCTCGCACCACCCCCAGTAACCAAGTTTTTAACGAGGTGCTCGCTTCTGAAAAATACACCTACCCTGATGAAATCCGCCTGCAAATTACCGACGACTTCAACAACGACAAAGTAGTTAAAGTAACTGGTGACTTTAGCGATCAAGAATTTATCTCCAGTGCATGGAAATTCCCTATCGACACTGATGGTAACGGTAAATTTGACTCCTTTGGCTTATACTCTATAGTCTTCCGCACCCGTCCCGAAACCCAGTCTGCCACTAGACCCACATCCATTTTGGAAGCCAGAGCCCTACCCATGGACGAAGGTCAGCTCCAAGAAGGTTGCGTAGGTGCATCAGCTAATGTAGCAACTACCGAAGGTTGGGCAGATCAAGGGGACAAACTGAAAAAAGCCTTCTTTGTCTATGCCACCACTGTTCCCATTCGTCCTCAAAATCCAGGGGATAGTCTCTCTAGCATTTTGGCAGTAGCCAAACCTGCAGGCGATCCTGCCTCTCCTGCCGGTCAGAGAGCCGCTAACCCCAGCAACTACGAATTCTTCCCGAATGCTCGGGTTTCCTTTAGCGCAGTAGAACTACAACAGGATAGAGAGCGCATCCCCTTCAACACCACCGCCGTTTGGTTTGAGAATGACTTAGAACTGGCTCGGCCTGCTACTTTTCGTATCAATGGCAAAATTTATACTTCTGCTAACCTGATGGTAGGGGCACGGGATGCTAGTAACCCCATCAAATTTTTCCGAGTCAGTTCTACATCCTCCTGCTACTACAACAAAGAAGAATACTCTAAGATTTTAGTTGCTGGTAATGTCGTCAAGGGTGATGCTCTCACCAGTGACGATGGGCTCCAACCGGCCACAGTGGACTTATTGCGCCCCAACAGCGAGGTTTATGAAGATGAACCATTGGTCGAATCAATAAAGAATGATTTTGGTAAGGATGTGGCTAGTAATGAAGCTGAATACAATCGCCGCATCAATTTGTTAGTAAATGCCGTTAACCCCGATGGGGTCAGTGTAACATTTCCGGGATATGGGCAAAAATATAAAGAGGACAACATTACTAATTCTTACCCCAAATCTGTAAAAAAGGCGATCGCCAACTATATCAACGATGAAGGTTTATCCACCAACGCTGAATTTAGGAAAGCTGCGCGTCGTGCCTTTGAGATATACTTCCGCGAACGCGTTCGCAAAGTTCCCTACAAAGAAGTACCCTTTGGCACAACTCCATCCACTGATCCTGACCCTATTATTGTCCCTGTGGATATAGATGGTAGCCGTGAATTCATCCCCCCGGTAGAGTGGATGATTCCCTATGACAACAATCCAACAGCTACCCAAGACAAAGACACCTATACTGCCAACTGGGATGGTAAAGGTCTATTACAGCCCCCTGACCCCAACAGATCTCTTACTCTTAATATTAACGATGGCAGATTGTCTCCCCCTGCTACGGAGCCAAGTGAGCAAAAAGTAGTCAAAGAACAGCTAGTGGGCGATCGCGTTCTAGTTGGTAATAACCTGCCTGCCCGTTGGTTGAAGCGCAAAGGTAGTCAGCTATTTTTTGCCAACAGAAGCTCAATCAATGAAGACAACCGTTCCCAGATTACTATAGATGACACTGTAAAGTGGGATCAACCCAGTGTCACTGCTCGCTATCGGTACACCCAAGCCGACACCCTAGCCACACTGGGTGAATCCAAGCGAGGAGGGTTCTGGGAAATTTCTGCCGCCCTAGACCCTGCCCTGCCTGATCCTCTGCCTTCATCGGTGACTGCAGTCAACTTGCCCGACAGCAATTCAGATATATACGCTCCAGCAGTGAACCCTAGGGTTGGGGGTGTGCGGGTAGTAACCAATGCAGGTATTTTCACAAGGCAAAATAACCCCACTGTTACCACTGAAGATGCCCCTGGTACTTTCTTACCTAGATATAGGGGGGTAATTACAGATGATCCTGCCACACCCCATGCAGAGGATCAGTTCACGGACTTTGTAGTCTGGCCCGACTCTATGCCCATGACTGCTCCTGTAGTCTGGTTAGATAGTAAGAATTTTGCCAGTGTCTGTAACCCAGCTAGCAAGTGCGACGGCACAATTACGGGGGCTGATGCTGGGTACTACCCGATCGATGGCAAGACAGGAATAATCAGGATTGGAAACAATCCAACTGAAAGAGCCCAGAGAAGGGCTGAAGCTAATCGCAAAGGCGACTTGCAAATGCGTGCCAGTGCTATTTATCACTACAAGTATGATGCCTTTAGTCCTGATCCCCGTGTACGTGGGGACTACCAAGACCCTGTCGCCTGTGTCAGTAGTTACTATGACCCCTCCTTCTCTATCCTAGAAAACCCCTTCCAAGCTCCTTCTGCAGACAACCGCTTAATCTCCACTGCCCGCAACCGTAGTGGTTTACCTTGGGAAAGTGCAGCCTGGGGACGCTCCAATAATGGTATTGTTTACATCCCCAAAGTGATCGCCCGTACTCTTGGCAGCGTAGGTAGTCTAGCTTATAGCACCACTGGCCCCAACGCCTATAAGATCACTGGCTATGACTCAGGTGCTGCCAATCCAGCCGATGCCAGCATCTCTTTAGTCGATCGCCTTGCCTACCAAGCCAACCTCATCTATCCCAATGGTCGCTGGGTCAATGAACCCCTACGGAACGCCCTGATCAAAGTCATTCAATCCCCAGGGAAAGACTTTGCGAAAGCCAACCTCACTATTGCTGAACAATCCACCATTGATGCCAACCTCTGTGCTCTGCAGATTATGCAAAACCAAAATGCTCTGCAACCAGCTACAGGTGAAGTCAATGGTGCCCAAATCCCCCACGGCACTTTCAAGGAAGCTGCCTTTCTGGATGGCAGAGAAGTTAAATCCCTCACCCGCGATGAAAAGCTTTATCGCCCTGACTTTGCAACCAAATTGCAGAATGTTGTCTTTGAAAATCGTGCCGACATCTACGACCTAGAGATAGAACAGCGCGAACCTCTGGAAATCAGAGTAACTGATATAGACATTGAGAAGATGCGCAGGTCTGAAGTGAGAGGCCCTCGTAACAATACAAAAGATGACAAGCTAGGGGTAGATACGGAGTATCTGCTACCTTACAGTGGCATTGTCTATGCCAGCCGTGAAGATGCTCTCCCTGACCTCAGCGATAAGACTCCAGAGCAGTTGCTTCCTGATGGTACAACTGACCGGAGCGAGCGCGCTACCCTCAGTACCACTGACTTTATCCTCGATCCCAGCCGTCGTCCCAGTGCCATTCGCTTAATCAATGGTTATTATCTATGGCGTGGTACGGGTACTAGTCAACCCAACTACACTCCGGCTACCAGGGGGGAAAAGGGCTTGATCCTAGTATCCAATTTACCTGTTTATATCAAGGGTCAAAAGGTAGATGATAAATCTGGCTTCAATGTCCACACCCAAGAAGAGTTCAAAACTCGCCTGCTTTCCGACTGGAGTAACTTTTACACTCGTTCCGATCGCAACGAAAACTTTGCCTGCCGACCCGGTAGCTTTAGTGGCAAATGTTCTGTAGGAGACACATGGCGACCGGCTACAGTCATAGCTGATGCTGTTACTATTCAGTCAGCTGACTTTAGGGATGGCTATCGCAATGACGGAGACTATGATCTGCGGAACAATGCTGATACCAGCACCAGTGTGGACTGGCAAAGGGCTGATAATGCCCCAAGTGAAAAACAAAAAGACAGTCTCTATGTCACCCAGCGTCGCCACTTGGGCTTCTTTAACAACAATTTTGTGACCAGTGCCAACTGGTTGACTGCTTTCAACTCTGATGGGGGCAGTGGCAGTAATTCTAATTTTTTCCCTCAGGGCAATCGCAATAGCTACAACGCCAACGGCGTAACCCCAGTTCAGAGACGGCTAGATGCCATGGAATACAGTATGGAAATCTGCCGTAAGCTCCCCGTCTCTGAATGTACCTTTGCGGACTGGGTCAAAGATGGGGCAGGCACTACCTCCCTACCTGACAGCACCACCTACAGTGGCACGCCAAATGAACAGCGTAAAAGACCCCGTTACATTCATCCTCAAGATAGCCGCTATGCCCGTCGCCTTGCTTTCCTGCGCTATAACGACATTTACGGTGATGGCAACTATGCTCTGGTAATGGCAGGGGCTTGCCCCAATGGTCAGTATGGTGAAGGAGTGATGCCCATGCCCATTGGTGTATTTGCAGTTAACAATCCAAATGATTATAAAGATATTAATACTGGCAATATGGGGAATCCCAACGCAGGTAATGCAACTAATGCTTTCACTTATCCGCAAATCTTGTTTGGTAACGTGGGAGCACCTTTTAACATCTCCAGAAGAAATTCCTATGGAGATGTACCCTGTCCGCCGCCTGCTGTCCCGACGATTAGACTATTCGGTACGTCTGAAAAGGCTGATAGTTTTGTAGCAGATGGCCAAAGAACGGATCTAAAAGAGGGGCGGCGCCGGAATCAACCAGCTCCAGATGAAGGTATTTTGAACCCAGTACCCATTGACTTGCCTGCCGGTGGGCCGGTAGAGCGTCCTGTCCCGACCATTCTCGGCCCTGGAGGTAACCTCCCTCTACCAAGCGACAGCAATATCTGTGGTGGTTGGTCCAGTACTAACTACTTTGCTTATTCAGGCACACCCGGTAATCAATGCCGCGGCAATGATACCCAAAATAGATATGTCTATCGCAAGTACGTGTTCAGGCTGAAATTAGAGAATGGTACAGCGCGCCGCCCTGGCTCAACCATCAAGATCGCTGTGCGTGTGCGTCCTGATCGACCTGCGGACTACACATCAACATCAGCTATACCATCAGATGAGCGACAGACAGCCATGCCTGCGGACATGAACATTAGCACGGCAGCTTTTAACAATAATCCTGATCGTAACAGTCCCCAAGCAGGTGATGCCCGTCTTGCCAATAACAACACTACTCCTATCGCCTCTGGCAAGAAATGCTGGCAGTATGCTCAATACAACGAGACCAACTCCACTGGCAAAGACCCCCGCAGTGTTCAGCCCGCTGATAATCCCACCCAAACAGTACCCAACACTTGTGCTGACTTCCTGCCTGTCCTCTATGCAGAAAATGGTACTCCTTTGCCTCCTTCTGACATTCCTGGTTATAGTCCCAATTGGAACTTTAGTGCTCCGGTAAACAGCCATGAGCGGGGTGGCTGGCAAATGGTCACCTGGGGTCCGGACGACAATGCTCAGTACAAGAACTTCTATGTACTAGTGGTTAGAGACAGTGCCTATGAAGGCAATGAAAGATTTTTTGTGGATGCTGCTCTTGGTAGTGTTAACACCAGTCAGAGTCTTGCGGTGTTCCAAGGTCACGAGTCTAGGGTAGGTAATATCATTGAGGAAACCCCCATCAGTGGTAAATTCAAGTGCCCAAACAGCGACCGAGTGGTAGAACTGCCTGATTCGGTAATTACAGATGACGCTCCTGCTCTTTCTAATGAGAGACCAGCTTTAGAACGTACGAAAAACATTACTAGGTCAAATACAGATGTCACGGTTGATTTTAGAAATAACACCACTCAGAGCATTACAGTTACTAGAGCAGTTTTCCAGTGGTATCCATTGCTAAATGGTGGTACAGGCAATGATCCTAATGGTGCAGTACCAGTAACCAACACCATTCGTCATGTACAGGAGTTCCTTTCTCCTATTGGCACAGTACGGGATAGTTTCACTGAACTCCAAGGCAGAGGCGGTTATGCCAAACTCCCTATACCTACTGCTCCTACCTTACCCTACAACTACACGGTGGGCACAGTGGAGAGCACTAAAACTTTCACGGTTAATGCTAATACTGATCAGAAGTGGCTAGCCCGTTTTGATGGCCCAACTAATCGGATTTTTGGCGGTTTTTATGTGCGGCTTGAGTTTCGCACCGCGGATGGCACGCCTTGCGGTTACCTAGAGTGGGGTACAGCAGGTAATCCGGGCGCCGGTGGACCGGGAGCACCTGGGGGACCTGGGGGTGGTTTCCCTGTGCCTACGCCTACACCTACACGTACATCTACGCCTACACGTACACCTACGCCTACACCTACACGTACACCTACGCCTACACCTACACGTACACCTACGCCTACACCTACACGTACACCTACGCCTACACCTACACCTACATCCAGAGGTGGTGGCGGGAGCACTCTCAATCAGCCAGTGATTGCTCAGAATGGTAGCAATTTACCAATGGGTGCGCTTTTGACCCAGGTGCCAGAAGTGGCGGCGGCCTATCCCTTCACAGAGAATGCCAACAGCTATCCCCGTTGCTTTGGTCCAGACACCATACCTACCGAAGGCATCCTGTCCTTCTACCCCAATGGTAAGTACTACCGCTATGGCAATGCTGAGGTTAGTACCAACCCAATTTTGCGCAACAGAAAAGATTTTGGCGATAATCCTGCCGATCCAAACAATCCAGATGGTTCACGATTCAAGCCATTCCTCAATTCCTGTATTACCGACAGACCACCTAGCTTCAACGAAGGTCGTTCTCTGTTTGGTGAAGGGCAACTGATTCCACCGCCCTCAGCCACAGCACCTTCTACTAGCAAAGGTGGGGAGATTCCTATGCTTCCGGGCATGATGTGGAATCCTCCTAACTTCAGTCCCAGAGGTCTGTGGTATAGAAGTACCAGCCGCTGGGCCTGGATGGGTCAGAGCAATGACGCCGAGTTTGGCTGGAATCAATGGGATCGCGGGTTCTTTCTGTATAACCATAGCTATCCCCAGATTGGTGGTACTACCACCGCTAATCCTCACCAGCGACGGCTAGTTCTGCCTGAAACTGTATGTATCAATATCGAAAATGGGCAAGTGGATGCTGAATGCACGCTAGATAATCCTTGGAATCCCGATCTAGTACCTGATAATGCTATTCCTTCTAATCTTGCGCAACTAAATGCACCCCGCAACCCGTTGTATCCTAACCAAGCAGATGGCTCAGGCAACAGAAACCCCGCTTCTGGCTACGCAGTTTGCGGTGCAGTAGGTTCTTCGCGCAAGTATCAGTCGATTCAGGCATTTTATGGCGGAAGCTTCAGGAGGGACATCACTGGTTACAACCCACCTGACTGGGGCAATTCCGATGGTACTTCTTGTCCTCAGCCTGTACGCACTGTGATCAGGGATTTCTATAATAAGCTGGCACTTCTTGATCCTGCCCAGACCGACTTTGTGGGGCTACATCCCAAGATCATTGATACTAAATCTGGAGAAACTATTTTGGATCAACTCCAGGGTCAATTGCCTTCGATTCCCAAACAGATTAAGAACAGCCCAGACCGGGAAGGCTTCAATGTAATCTTGGAGGCGCGCAATACTTATAGTGATAACCGCGTTCATGTAGTAAAGCTGTGTAGTATTTTTGCGGGTGATTCACCAGGAGATTCGCCTGTGCCTTGCCCTGCAGTGGATGGCACCACTAAGCGGGTCTTGACAGGAACTCTTACTCTCAGGGCTAATCCCAATGAGTCTGCACCTAGTCCAGTATTTATCTTGCAAAGTGACCCCAATGAAGACTTGGAGCTCAAAGGCTTGCGCATGCGTTTGGAGGGAGTTGATCCCAACAATGTCTTCTGGATTATTAATAGGGTAACTCCCAATATACCTAATGCACCTGATAGTGCCCTAACTATAACCTCTGTACCAGATTTACCAGACACACCCAGTTACGATCCCATACCCAGCATTTTAGTGGGGAACTTTATTGGTAGAATGCCCGCAAGTGGTACAGGTAGTCCCACTGACACTAGTACCCTGAACATTGGCGAGGATGTCTCTCTCCGAAGCACTAGATTTCTTGGTTTTAGAGCAGTACCTCGAGGTCAGGGTATAGGTGGAGCGATCGGCGTCAGCAACCAAGCAATGGTAGTAGCGATGACCAGTGTGGATGAGCCGATGGTGGTGCCTGTGAACCAGTTCCATGTTCCCACCTACACAGGCAGCCTTAATACAACCCTTAATGATACCCAAATTAGATTCCAAAACAGGTTCGATGGGGATGCGATCAATGGCAATCCTAGCTTAAATACTGGTAAGAATGGTCAATGGACACAAAGAGCAGTTGAGTCAGAAATCAATGTGTACTTTGTGGCTGGTAACTCTCCTTCCCGCTCTTATCTTGAGGTACCTAACTTGATCAATGACATGACAGCAGAGTCGGGTGGTGGTCTGCAAAACTTTGTGCGCTTTATGGAAAACTGGGCAGGAGTAGTAGAGAAGAGTTTGGGTGGCTTCATCCAAAGTACAAGGAGTAGCTATGCTACTGCCCCATTCTCTGCCACTTTCCCTTACTCTGATTTGTCTCTGGCTGAATTGGACTACTCCAGCAATATAGATACTATCTTCCGTAACCCCAGAGTGACTAGCGACATAAAAACTAAGGATAAGCTCAGAGTCTATGACAGCGGCGATCCCAAGTTTGGGATTGCGTATAACTCTCTCACCAGCCAAGCCCTGCCCTTTTATCATCCCCCAATACGGCAATGGGGTTTTGATGTGGGCTTACTCACACAAACCCCTGACCGCTTTGCGGAAAGATTCTCTAGAGAGTTGCCTACCTTTAATGACTTCTTCAGGGAAATGGAAAAATCTGATCCATGGGTGCGGGCACTGTTGTGTTCAGCGCAGCCGGCTGATCCTACTGGTACTAATCGCACTGGTACTAATCCCAGAAGCTATACAGTACGGGCACTGTATGGTTTAGCTGATCTCAATGAAGCGGATTGCCTCAACTCCAGAACAGCAGTCAATGACTTCGAACGGTACCGTCCTAACCACATCCTGACCTATGAACCTTAAAAATGCGGTAAGCTAATACACAAAGGGGGAAGCACATCCTATGCACCAGCACCAACATCTGCTCAAATTGCTCACCAAGGGTAAGAGTAAAGGACTCACCCTAATCGAAACCATAGTAGCCACCTTGGTGGTGGGGACCTTGGTCAGCTCAGTACTGCCAATACTGTTGTTGGCTACTGTGATTCGGGTTCAGGCTAGAAGGATCGATCGAGCCACCCAATTTGCTCGTGGCTACTTAGAATGGATAGCCGCTCGCCCCGCTGAAATACAAGTGCTTCAGGGTTATACCCAGATAGTTGTCCCCAACTCTGAAGTCTGTCCGTCAGGAGGTATAGCCTACAGCTTTGACTGTGTGTTACCACCCGGAAACGGTGGTATCCCAACCACAGACTTGGTGAAGATTCCTGGTGTACTCTTGGATGGCAATAACGATGGCTTTAGTACCGATGACCCTGAGGATTTTGTGCTTCAGCCGATGGTGAACCCCAATGTGGCTAGGGGGGTGGAAGTGGGAGTCAGAGTTTATCGGGCTAATGCCTTCACTGGCGGTAGCACTCTGACGGGGGCTAGTATGGGCCTGCTGAGGTCTGACAATGAATGCTCTGGCAGTGGACTGGGAGCACCGATCAACTGCCCGATGGTAGTGATGCGTGCAGATATAGTTAGGTAGGGGGGGGACATAAGGTCATGATCAAAGGTAGAGGTGGACAGTTAAACAGGCTCAGACGCTACAGGATAGGGGGCTATACCCTAGTTGAGTTACTAGTAGCTATGGTATCAGCCACTATTCTCATAGCCGTTATCTTTAGTTTCACTACTAGCATGCTGCAAGAAGACCGCAAGCAGGAAGCTATTGTACAGACCCAAGAAGAGATTACTGCCGCTCTCAACTATATTGCGGCAGACTTGCAAGAAGCAGTGTTTATTTATGGTGGACGGGCACTAGAATTACCCCACTCGGACACAGGAGAATCGGGTATTGGGGATCAAATCCCCTATGGGGATGTAAATACGCGCCCTCCTGTTTCTTCCCCTGCCCAAGAAAGGAACAACGATAAACGGCCGATTCTAGTTTTTTGGAAGAGGAAAGCCTTTGCTCCCACTGATACGCTACCCCTTATGGGGCATTCTGAGGAAACTCCTCGAAAGATAGAGGTGCGGTGTCTGGGCAGAGGCAAGCCTACTCCCACTACAAATGTTGTGAATCGGACTGTACCCCAGTGTTTTGGGCAGTCTCGATACCTTTATTCCCTAGTAGTTTACTACCTCATGAAAGATAAAAATCCTAATTGGTCGGATGGCGCTAGATTGGGCAGGTGGGAAATTATGGATGGGATTAAGTGCGATGAACCAAACTGGTGTGTAGATGGGAACAAACAGGAATCAAAGGTTGACGGAGTACTATATGAAGTTCCTCCTAGCCCTGGCTTTAAATTGTTCTCCTTGACGGGAACTGGCACAGTAGCCCAAAAGATGAGCCGCTGGCAAAAGTCTCCGAGTAAGGAATACGACTTGAAACGCAATCCCATTAAAGTGTTAATCGATCACTTAGATGACACCCCCTACAGGGATTTGAATGAGAACAATAGACTGAGATTGATTCCTGTAGCGCCCTCTCCTGAACGCCCTAGAACTACTAGGGCATCTGTGAACGATCCTCCCCCTACTCCTGAGAACCCATACAGTCGGGATTGTGATAACCCAGATCGAGGTGTAGGGGTGCCGGGTGCAGGTACAGATACCCAAATTATATTTGCGGAAAGGACGCCCACTTACTTCAGTAATATGGGTGGGGGGGACAACGTTTATGCGATGACTAGTTTCTTTGCTTGTGTAGCAAACTATGGCAATCCCAACCAGACTGTAGCTAGAGTATGGATGCGAGGGGCGGCGTACTCGCGGTATTTACAAGGAGGTGCTAGGGGCGGTCTCAATGACCAAGTGTTGAGCGATATAAGAGTGTTAGGTAGGGGTCTGTTTAATTTGGAGGAGTAGATCAATGTTTAGAAGGAGACGGAAATATAAGGGTTTCGGTTTTACTTTGATTGAGCTATTAGTGATGATTGCTATAGCTGGTATTCTGGCCGGGATAGCTGCCCCTGGGTTTATTGGTTTTCTGAATAATCAACGCATGCGGGAAGCTACATCCGAGCTGTTCAATGTACTCAATCAGACTAAGAGTAGAGCGAGAAAGGAAAAAACGCCCTACTTTGTCGCATTCCGTAATTTCCCCACTTCCAATGGCTTTGCCCAGTATAGTGTTCCTTTTCCGATCAATTCTAGTGTCGATCTGAGTACCTACAACTGCAGTGGACTAGTCTGGCGAAACCTAGGGACTGATGACTTCCCGTTGCAGTTTGATATGGATAAAAGTACTTTTGCTACTCTCTCTGATTGTACCCCAACTACTCGCCGAGTAACTTTTGATAAAAATGGCTTTACTTTTGATAAAAATGGCTTTACTACTGACCAGGACCGTCGTGATATTAGATTTTTCCTGAGGGGAAACCCAGGTAGCTTGCGTTGTATTCGATCGAGATATACTGTTGGCACTTTAGTTTTGCTTGATGGATGTCCCAAGGATTTAGATGAAGATGAAGAATAACAACAATAAGTGAGGGACTTGATGTTACAATGTAGGCTCTGTCTGTGATTTGCGAAAAGTCTTACTATGCCGCTAGTTACTACTAAGTCCCAGCAGTTATTTGCCCAAGCAAAAAAACTGATGCCGGGGGGTGTGAGTTCTCCAGTCAGAGCTTTCAAGTCGGTGGGGGGTGAACCTGTGGTCATCGACTCGGCTAAGGGGGCATACCTCTATGATGTGGATGGGAATAAATATATTGACTATATCTGCACTTGGGGACCAGCCATAGTTGGTCATGCTCATCCTGAGGTGATTGAGGCGATCGTTGCTACTGCCTACAAGGGCACCAGTTTTGGTGCACCGTCGGTGCAGGAGAATATCTTGGCGGAGATGGTGATTGAGGCGGTGCCCAGCATTGAGATGGTGCGGTTTGTCAATTCGGGCACTGAGGCTTGCATGTCTGTATTGCGCCTGATGCGGGCATTTACGGGCAGGGAGAAGGTAATTAAGTTTTCGGGATGCTACCACGGGCATGGGGATATGTTCCTAGTGCAGGCGGGATCGGGGGTGGCTACCCTAGGTTTGCCTGATTCCCCTGGTGTGCCCAAGGCGGTGACGGCAAATACCCTGACTGCACCCTACAATGACCTGGAGGCGGTCAAACAGCTATTTGCTGAGCATCCCAACCAGATTGCGGGGGTGATTTTAGAGCCAGTGGTGGGGAATGCAGGGTGTATTATCCCTAAGCCCGGTTTCCTAGAGGGAATACAACAGTTGTGTCGAGAAAATGGAGCACTGTTGGTGTTTGATGAAGTGATGACGGGTTTCCGTCTGGCTTATGGGGGGGCACAGGAGCGATTTGGCATTACCCCGGATTTGACTTGCCTCGGTAAAATTATTGGCGGTGGTTTGCCAGTGGGGGCCTATGGGGGCAGAAAGGAGATTATGTCTATGGTGGCCCCTGCGGGGAGTATGTATCAGGCTGGAACACTGTCTGGCAATCCGCTGGCGATGGTGGCTGGCATTAAAACTTTGGAAATTCTCAAGCGGCCCGGTACTTATGAATACCTCGATCGCATCACCCAAGAGTTGGCAGAGGGGATGCTGAAAATTGCCCAAGAGTTGGGACATAAGGCGGTAGGTAACCAAATTGGGGCGATGTTTAGTCTGTTCTTTACGGATGTGCCTGTAAATAGCTATGAGGACGCTAAGACCTGCGATCTGGCTAAGTTTGCCAAGTTCCATCGGGGGATGTTGGAGCAGGGGGTATATCTAGCACCGTCCCAATTTGAGGCAGGTTTTACTTCTTTGGCGCACGGTGAGGCAGAAATTCAGGCTACACTAGAAGCAACTAAATTAGTGCTGAGTCAAATCCAGCCTACCTAGTCATGGTTACCTGCCCTGCTTGTGGCTGTTTCTGCCAACAATTGTGGAGCGCAACTCGTGCCAATTAGCTCTGAGGACACCCCACCTAATTCTGATTTTTTTAGTACGGACACTACGGTCTCCGACCCGGAGCCAACTCTGGTCACAGAGCCGACTACAGGTAGCCCTAGTAGCCCGTATCGGCTGGTGCGGGTGGACTGGGCAGCGGCAACGGATGTGGGCAGACTGCGACAACAAAATGAAGATGATTTCTATGTGTGTGTGCAAAGCAGTGGGGTGCAAGCTAAACGGTTTCCTATCGATCGCACCGATCGGGGCTTGTTTGTGGTCTGTGATGGCATGGGCGGGCACGCGGGCGGGGAGATTGCCAGTGCCATGGCGATCGAGGGCATTGCCGAGCGGTTTCACAATTTTTGGACAGAGAATTTACCCACTGCCGATGAACTCATCCAGATTATTCATCAGGTGAATCAGACGATCTATTGGCGCAATGAAAAAAATGCCAGCCAAGACTATGGGCGCATGGGCACAACTCTAGTGCTAATGGCTCTGCACAATACTACGGTGATGATTGCCCATGTGGGGGACAGTCGGATTTATCGCGTTATCCAAGAGCCTAAACCAACCTGTGAACTATTGACCAGGGATCACGAGGTGGGCAATCGCTTGATCGATCAGGGGATCGCCCCAGAACTAGCATGGTCAAGACCTGATGCGCACCAACTCACCCAAGCGATCGGCCCGAACGATCAAAGCCGTGTAGAGCCTGGACTACAGATATTACAACTGGATCGGGACAGTTTATTTTTGTTGTGTTCTGATGGCTTGAGTGATAACGGGGTGATAGAAAATTACTGGAAAACCCACCTGCTGAGGTTGTTATCCCCTGCCTATGATTTACAGCAGGCGGTGGAAGATGTCTTGGCATTGGGCAATGAGGTAAATGGACATGACAACCTCACGGCAATCTTAGTCCGCTGTCTGGTGGAAAAAAGTTTGGGCGAGCTAGAGACTGATCCCAAAGACACAAATTCTATCGGGACAAGGGGCTAGGTCAAAACCAGTTTTTTCAGATTGGCTCAGGCTGTTGGAGCATTTGCAAAACTTGCTGGACTAGGGTAGGGGGCACTTGATCAGTGATCGCCACTGTGCCGATCCCTTTGGGCAAAATATATTTCACTTTGCCCCCTGCGACTTTTTTATCACCACTGGTAGCGGCCATGATCGCTTCTATATGCAAATGGGGTGGCAGATGTGTGGGCAGGTGGGCTTTTTGGAGCAGAGCTTGCTGTTGCTGATATTCGGTAGTTGTCCACCACTTTAATTGTGCGGCGATCGCACCTACAGCAGTCATGCCCAAGGCTACAGCTTCACCGTGATTGAATAGTTGATAGTTAGTTACGGCTTCAATGGCATGCCCGATCGTGTGTCCATAGTTGAGAATCGCCCGTAAACCCGCCTCTTTTTCATCCTTGGTAACAATTTCCGCTTTTGCGGTAGCACAGCGATAGAGAATTTCCCTGAGGAGTTCAGGTTTACAACGGTGATAACTAGCCAAGTGGGGAGCCGTGGTCAGCAATTGGAAGAGTTGACCATCCCAAATCACCCCATACTTAATTACTTCTGCCATGCCCGCCCGCCATTCTCTAGGGGGTAAGGTTTTCAGGACAGCGGCATCGATCCAGACTAGGCGGGGCTGATGAAATGCACCAATCAGATTCTTGCCCTGGGGGTGGTTGATCCCCGTTTTGCCCCCGATCGCCGCATCCACCATCGCCAGCAGGGTAGTAGGCACTTGCACAAAATCTATGCCCCGCAACCAAGTCGCCGCTGCAAACCCCGTAATGTCCCCAATCACACCCCCACCCAAGGCAATCATCAGGGATTTCCGTTCCAGTTTGTGTGCCAAGGCATGGTCATAAATCTTCTGTAAAGAATTGATATTTTTGTATCTTTCCCCCGCTGGTAAAACTACTGTTGCCACCTGCCAGCCAGTTGCCTCTAATCCTTGTATTAATTGATCCCCATAGTGTTTACGCAGTACAGGATTAGTTACTAACAAAATGCGATCGCTAGTTTTACCTAAGCCCAAATCCCGCAATTTTTGCCCCAGACTTGGCAGACAATTCTGCCCGATGACAATTTCATAACTGCGATCGCTCCCCAGAGGGACATGCACCGTTGCCCACATAGCTTGCTGAACTTCCATAATGCCTCATGATCATACTAGGCAGTTGCACCAACTGCTAGGTGGGGGGAAACCAATCGGGCCTCACCTGTAAATACTCGCTCTTCATACATACCCTCGATCCATTCTAGGATTGTGAGGATCCCAATCCAATACTCAGGAATCCATCTTAGCCGCATATTCAGAGCGTTTCCAGCGATAATCTCTTTTCTCCTGATTGAGGCTAACTATTTCTACAACCTCCAGTGTAACTAGGGACCTACTCGCACCCTGCATTGCTGTCAGCAACTCTGCAGAAAAGACCACTAAATTAGGGACACGCACCCCCCATTTGACTGACAACGGCAATTTCCACTTTGGTATAGAGGCGATTGTAGGGAATCCAGCATACAGACTCGTAGAGATACCCTGTGCCATCATCAAACTGGAGGAATTCCTCAATGGTCATCTTGTCATATAGCTGTCTCAACCAACTGAGTTCATTATATGCTTGGCAGTAAGATGCCATACCAAGCCCAAGGCAATCATTCCTAAGCCTCCCAGCCATACCTGCCAATCCACCCAAAAAGCCAAAAAGCCACAGGCACATAAACCCACCCACGCTAGCCAACTGGGATAGAGGCGATCCTGGGCAGGTAAACGCAAGGCACAGAGATTCGTGATCCCGTAGTACATTAATACGGTAAAGGCACTAAATGACCATGTAGTTTTCACATTTTCCCACAGAGCCAGCAAGCCAATCACCAGCCCTACTGTCGCCACCGCAGGCACAGGACTGCCCCATTTCGTGATCTGAGCCAGCATAGTTGGCATATCCCCTCTTCTGGCCATCGCCAGCAATACCCTTGATAACCCCAAAATCAAATTGAGCAATACCCCCAACATTGCCGTACTTGCGCCGATGGTCAAAATCTCCCCACTGAACGGCAGAGCATACTGTTGCCCTACTCCCACCAACGGTGCAGACTCTCCCTTGATGCCCCCCGCCACCCCCACCACCCCCACTAGGACATAGATTGCCATTGATACAAATAAAGTAATAGTCATTGCCCTAGGGATATTGCGGTGGGGATCGGCCACTTCTTCGCCCATGGTAGCGATGCGCCCGTAGCCTGTATATGCCACGAACATCAACGCCACCGCCTGCAACACCTGCCCGATACTGCCCCAACTGGCATTGAATAACCTGCCCTCCATCAACAGGGGTGTACCCCCGACCACGAAAAACAGCAGTGTCCCCATAGTTACCAACACAATTGCGGTATTGGCCCAGTTGGAGCGGGTGATCCCCAGACTTGCCAAAATGGTAAACAACAGAACTACCCCCACAGCGATCGGCACGCACCAGAAGGGATCAATGCCTGTCATTGCCGCGAGGTAACCTGCAAACCCCAGTGCCGCCGTTGCCGCCGAAGCCGACTTAGCCAGCAAAAACAGCCACCCTGCCGTAAACCCCCACCAACTGTTCAGATACTTGTAACCATACTCATAAGTGCCCCCGCTCACGGGATGACTAGCCGCCAACTGTGCTGAGTTAAACCCATTGCACATCGCCACTCCCCCCGCCAAAATGATGGCCAGAATTACCCCTGCCCCTGCCATTTCCGCTGATGTACCAATACTGACAAATACACCCGTCCCTACGATCGCTCCCAAGCCCATCAGCACTGCTCCTAGGAGTCCCAATTCTCGTTTTAGTTGTGGGGTCATAGCACTCTTTCTCTCAGTAGATGTGTTAGCATCCTAATTTCTTCCACCCGTTTGCGGCAAGTATAGTCCCTCATCCCCAAGTGCAAATCAGGGATCGTCCGTGCACAGTAATTGCTGGCGATGCACTTTCCCTAGGTGCAGAGGTACTTTGAGGAATTCCTCTAACATCCATACCACCTGTTCAGGTTTGAGCATTGAATTGGGAGTGAAGCTACCCGTATAGGTAACTTGGAAGTCATGCTCTCGGTATTCTATCAATTCTAGATGAGTCAAGCGCTGGCGCAGATTCACTACCTGTTCCTTCCCTGACTTAGTTATTTGGTTGTAGGGAATATCAGCAACTTGGAGAATGGCTTGAATCCCTTGTGTTATTTGCTCTCTAGTAATTACTTCAGGGGTGGTCAGATTGAGTTCATAAATTGCGGAGGTAACGGACATTTCCGCCGCCGGTGCAGACATAGGTATATTCACCGCTGAGTAGAGGGGAATCTCTTCCCCCAGCTGCAACTGCAGACTGTCAATGAATGCTTGGGGGTCAACTACTTCTGTGAGTTCAAAGTCAGCGATCTCACCTGTGCTGGTGTGCCCTAGGGGCAAGGCTTTGGCGATCGCAATTTTAGGGAGCGGATGAAAGCCTTCACTGTAGGCGATGGGCAGGCCTGCTCTTCTGAGAGCTCGCTCAAATAGACGCATCAAATCCAGATGGGAAATGAGTGCCATCGTACCCAGTTTGCCAAAGCGTACCCGTAGCCGCTGTACTCTCTGTTTTTGGGTTTTCTGGGGATTATAGACAGGAATTGGCGGCGGCTCAATTACCACATTGTGCCCAAACTGGGGACCGCATACCCCGCAGGCATAGCATTTGTGGAAAGAACAATCGGGTTCTACTTCATTTTGTAATGCTTTGTACCAGTCCTTGACCAGCCATTGCTTGCTAATGCCCGTATCAATATGATCCCAAGGCAGGGGTTGATCCATAGCTGGTTTGGGTAAAGCCCAACTCAAGCCCGCTTCCTGAATCGCCTGTGTCCAGGCTTGGAAGGCTTTTTCGCAACTCTCAAACCATGAATCCATCCCTGCCCCCAACTCCCAAGCACGGCGGATCACCTTGCCCAAGCGACGATCGCCCCTACCCAGAAAATCTTCCATCGCTGAAATTCTCACATCGGTATAATTCACCTTCACATCCCTCATGGTACGGAATTCCTCTTTGAGGAGAGCCTGTTTATGGAGAAATTCCTCAGTGGAGACAGTGTGCCATTGGAAGGGAGTATGGGGTTTAGGTGTGAAATTGGAGATGGTAACATTCACTGCTAATCGCTTCCTGCCCTTGGCATGACACTCCTTTTGTAGCCATCTGATAGTTCTGGGAATGCCTAAAACATCTTCATCCGTTTCCGTGGGCAGACCAATCATAAAATAGAGCTTGACCTTGTCCCAACCACGTTCATAGGCAGTTTTGATGCCCTTTAGCAGTTCCGCATCGGTCAAATCTTTGTTAATGACATCCCGCAATCTTTGGGTACCTGCTTCAGGGGCAAAAGTCAAACCCTGCTGTCTGCCTTCTCCCTGTAGGACATTGGCAATATTGTCATCAAATCTATCCACCCGCTGACTAGGTAGAGAAATGGTTACATTCTCATTAGCAAGGCGATTTTTGATTTCAATGCCTACCGCTGGCAGAGATAGGTAATCAGAACAGGAGAGAGATAACAAAGAGAATTCATTGTAGCCCGTTTCCCTGATCGCTCTGGCCACGGTCTCAATCACAGCTTGGGGCGCCACATCCCTAGCGGGGCGGGTAAGCATCCCCGGTTGGCAGAAGCGACAACCTCTAGTACATCCTCTTCTGATTTCAATGGTCAAGCGATCGTGGACAGTTTGGACTAGGGGTACTAGGCCGATACTGTACTCAGGGCGGGGTGTAGCCACCCTTCTGAGGATTCTTTGGGGTACTCCTGCTCGGTTAGGCACCACTGAACCATCAGGGCCCATTGTATAGAACTGCGGTACATAGACTCCCCGCACCTGGGCGAGGTCAAATAGAAGTTCTGCTCTGGATTTTTTCCCTAATTTACCAGCGATCAACACTGCGCCTATTTCTGGCAGGACATCTTCCCCATCCCCCAACACAAAGAAATCCATGAAGTCAGCATAGGGTTCAGGGTTAGAAGTGGCAGTTTGTCCGCCTGCAAAAATGAGTGGGCATTCCTCTAAACTGAGATGATTTCTCTCCTGCCATGTGAGGGGAATCTGAGCCAAGTCCAGCATCTCTAGGATATTGGTTGCCCCTAGTTCATAGCTCAAACTCAAACCCATAATATCAAACTCCCGCAATGCCCGTTTGGATTCCACCGCAAATAGAGGCGTGTGGGTGGCGCGCAATTTCTGGGCTAGGTCTGCCCCCGGCAGGTAGGTGCGATCGCACAACTGACCCTGTTGGGCATTCAGAATACTGTAGAGAATGATATGCCCAAGATTGGAAGCCCCCACCTCATACAATTCAGGATAGCTTAACACCCAGCGCACGATCCCATGCTCCCAAGGTTTGTGAACGGCACCGAACTCATTCCCTAAGTAGCGCGCAGGCTTGAAAATCTCAGGTGTAATCAGTTGTTCCACGGGAACGGGCATAGCTCCTCCTAAATTTGCACAGATAGCTTCTATGATAATCGAGGAAGTTTCCAGATTCAGGTACGGCTACCGCCATAGCCGCAGGTACGATTTAAGCTATAGTTAGATTGGAGTATAACTTACACTTTGCCAAAGGAGCGAATCTATGGTGAGCGTAGTGCGTCGTAGTCAGATGATAGGTTTGATGTCCCTGGATGGCAGTACCGCTACTCGCTTCGGCACAGTGCAGGAAGTGTGGATCGACCAGCAAGGCAGGGTAGCCTACTTCTCCTGTCGTGAGGGCTATACCCCTATAGAACAAATTGCCATGGTTGGCCCGGATGCTCTCCTGACTTACTCCCACCTGCTCATGCAACCAGAATTGAGGATTTTCCCCCTCTATCGGCGACTGGTGCGCCTCAGTGCCAGTGGCGATCCTGTGGGTTGGATTGAAGATTTTCTCTTTGATTGGGAAACGGGGGAAATCCTTGCCTATGTCTTAGGGGGATCAATTGCAGAGCCATTCGGGGGTACAGCCGTCATTTTTCCTGAGGACATAGAAGCAATCGATGTGGAAGCCGTAATCATTAAAGATGACTCCCCCAAAAGAATGAAATCTGAACAAGAGGGATTAGCGGGCTTTTTGAGTGAAAAATCCCAGCAAGTGCAACAGCTAGTCAAACGGATGGTCGATCAGTTGAAGTCGTTAGTATCCCCCCAAGACAGCCCTGAAGTAGTGAAAGTAAAAATCCGTCAAGTGCGGGATGAACTCTCTGCCAGTCATGATGCCAATCTTTTGGATGAAGCAGCTAACTTCCTGCAAGAGCAGTGGTCAGTCCTACAGCGCAGTATCAGCAGAACTGCCCAGCGCATGGAAAATGCCCTCAAAACTGCATGGCAAAAATTGACTGGCAAAAAGTAGGAAGGGAATTTTCATCACAATAAAAAATTACTCCATTCCGCCACAATCCCAGGTGAGCCATACCACAACCCTGCCCTAGGGGAGTGATTAACTCCTTCTAGGGTTAGATTCTGAGCACCTTGCAAATGGGCAGAGACCACGGGGGTAATGCCATCGCCCCAAGTATGCCCTTCCCCACAGGTGAGTTTGTAGCTGTTGTAGGCGATCCAGTTTTGCCAGTTTCTCTCCCCAAACACTGACTTCCCAGCAACACACACATAATTCACTTCAGGATAAAATGCCCCCGGATAGTTCTGATTCACAAAGTCTAGGTTCTTTTTTGTCCAAGGCTCTAAACTGGTGTGGGGAGTACCCAAACAGACTATCTGTTCTACTACTTCTCTCCCCTTCCAAACTTGATTGTAGTAGGGCACATCCCCCAAATAAATGCGCGCCAACCAGCCTCCAGCCGAATGGGCAATGATATTGAACTTCTGATGGGGAAATTCTCTCTGTAAAGATTGAATTGTGTAATGGAGTCGATTGAGAATCGGGGCGATCGACCTGCCCCCCACTGTGGGCAACCACTCCCACCACCGCAAGGGCACAGTGTAGGCAGATAACCCTTGTTTCCGCAATAGCTCTACAATCCCTTCATAATCCTGCGATCCTGCCAAGTAACCCGCTAGTACGACATTGATATTCCTACTGCCCATATCACAGCCCAGCCCGACGGCGACAGGTAGCGATCGCGCCACTGCGATTTAGCTCTAAGATGACGCCCTCAGGATTGGCGTCCACTTGTTCAGGGGTGTAGCGTCTGGTAGCAAACTCTGTAATACAGCCACAGTAGGACTCAGCTTGACGACGGGAAATACCGGGACTTTTCAAGGCAGTGTCAATGCAAGAATTGCGCATAACATTGCGGGAAGCAGTTGTCCATCCCCCTCTGATGCCTGCTTGCCGCCGACAACTACCAATTACCCCCGTCTGTTGGAGTTCACTAATTACTTTGCTGGGATTAGATGCGGCTTCCCTAGCAGAGTATCTTCTCACTGTAGCTTCAGTTAGACAACTACAATAGTTTTGGGCTTGAGAACGGCTGATCCACCCAGTCCTCATGGCACTGTCAATACAGGAACTGCTCATACTGCTCTTATCGGCTTCCGTCCACCCATACAGAGCAGTGGGTAAACTCCACAAAACTAGAGTGGTCATTCCTAGTAGACTAAAAATAGGTCTATGCATTCTCTGCCTACATCCATAAAAACAACTCTGGTTTACAGACTCTTGAGTATCGCCCAAAAGTTCCGCAAAAGACTATCATAGATTTATGTAAAGTTTCCTAAAGTTAGGCATTTATGGCTGATGATATTTTTGATGGTTGGTTGGTTGGTTTAGGTGGCATGTCTTTGGCGATCGCCGGGTTAGTAACTTTGTATTTAGTATCAGCCCGCAAGTATGAGTCAGGGGAGACTGTAGCCAAATCCTATGACCAATGGACACGGGATGGGATTTTGGAGTATTACTGGGGGGAGCATATCCATTTGGGGCACTATGGCAATCCCCCCCGTGCCAAGGAATTTATCCAAGCCAAGATTGATTTTGTCCATGAGATGGTGAAATGGGGGGGGCTAGACCAGCTCCCCAAGGGGGCAAAGGTTTTGGATGTGGGCTGTGGTATTGGCGGCAGTAGTCGGATTTTAGCCAAAGATTATGGGTTTGAGGTTACAGGGATCACTATCAGCCCCCAACAGGTGAAGAGGGCGCAGGAATTAACACCACCTGAGGTAACGGCTCGGTTTCAATTGGATGATGCAATGAGTTTATCCTTTCCCGATGGCACCTTTGATGCCGTCTGGTGCATTGAGGCAGGCCCCCACATCCCTGATAAGGCTAGGTTTGCCAAGGAACTGCTCAGAGTGCTCAAACCCGGGGGGATTTTGGTAGTTGCCGATTGGAATCAACGGGACGATCGCACCTGTCCCCTCAACTGGTGGGAGAAAGCAGTCATGCGCCAATTACTCGACCAATGGTCCCACCCCGCCTTTGCCAGCATTGAGGAGTTTGCGGAGTTACTGGAAAAAACAGGTTTAACTGCTAAAGTAATTACCGCCGACTGGACAAGGGAGACCCTACCCGCTTGGCTACACTCCATTTGGGTAGGGGCAGTCAGACCTTGGGGCTGGCTCCGCTACGGGATCGTGGGTTTCATCAAATCCGCTAGGGAAATCCCCACCTTTGTCCTCATGCGCATCGCCTTTGGTAGCGGGCTATGCCGCTTTGGCATGTTCAAGGCCGTCAGAACCTAGTTGGGCTGTAGCCACTTCTGGGCATTGAGTCGCTGTACTACCCCAAACACTAGCAGATCGAGGGTGGCTTTGCGCTCATCTACTAAAAAGGGTTCAATGATACTGGGCTGTCTGCCAAAGCTAGCACAACTAAACCCTTTGAGGGCGTGGATGTTGTCCTTGGAAAAGTAGACCGCAAAGGACCTTTGCCCTTCTGCCCATTTGCCCTCAACTTTGCGATCGCTAAAACTTAGGTTCAGGTCAGTAACGCCCTTCTTTTCCAAGGCATTACGCAGAGCGGGCAAATAGTGGTTGGGGATAAACTCCACCAACGGCAAATCCTCAACGGTAGCCTGTTTTGCCTTGGGAGCTTTGACGGGGGTTTCCGGGGTATCAGACATATTTTTTAGGACTCCTGCACTGCGGGTTGGTCAATGACACGGGGCAAGCCCATACTGTAGTTTTGCACACGGTGGTTGAGATTGTAGGTAATTTCCCCCTGTTGGAGCAGAGAACGCACAAAATGTTCTAAATCTGAACCGATGCGGCGCAAATTGTACTCAGTCAGGTCAGCTCCCTTGTAGCTCTCTACAAGAGCCATAAATTTTTCCTGTACCTTTTTAATACTGCCTTCGGTCCAGTTGAACTCATTGTCGGGATCGATATCGAGAGTAAGGGTGTCCTCACTCTCGATGAGTTCATCCTCTTCTACCACAGCGGCATAGATTTGGATGTGTCTGGTGGTGGACTTGAGTAACATAGCCTGAGATTAAACTACTCTTAACTTATTGTAAATGTTGCATAGCAGCAGCTACCCCTGCACCGTATTTAAATTCCTGATAGCCCAGTTGGTAAAGAGTAGCTTCTAAGGCACCGATCACCGTCAGGATATCCCGATCGCTCACAAAGCCTAGGTGCCCGATGCGGAAAATTTTATTAGCTAGGTGATCCTGACCGCCTGCTAGGGAAATCTGGAAGTGTTTTTGCATATGACTGCGAATTTGGTCAGCTTGCAGATTAGGGGGTGGCAAGATAGAGGTAATTGAGGCACTGGCACAGTGATCCTCAGTAAACAAGGGCAAACCGATGGCTTTGATCCCACTCCTGACCATCTGTCTATGGCGGGCATGGCGGGCAAAGATATGGTCTAAACCCTCTGCCTTGAGCATGTGCAGGGCGGTTTGCAGGGCAACTACCATATTTACAGAAGTAGTGAAGGGGGTAGTATTTTTAGCCGCATCCTTGCGGGCTTTGCCTAAATCTAGGTAATAGCGGGGTAGATTGGCAGTCTTATAAAATTCCCATGCCCTCGGGCCCACTGCCACAAATCCTAGTCCGGGGGGGATCATATAGCCCTTTTGGGATCCCGATGCCACCACATCCAATGCCCAAGCATCTACTGGCACATTCATTGCCCCGATACTAGTAACCGCATCCACAATGATCAGAGCCTGTCCATGGGCCTTTACATACTTGTTAATAGTTTCCAAATCATTGACTACACCTGTAGAAGTCTCGCTGTGGGTGATGATTACAGCCTTGATTTGTTTGTCCGTATCTGCCTCTAATTTTTCCCGAAAGGCTTCAGGATCGAGGGGTTTGCCCCATTCGGCTTTGATTCTTTCCGTTGCCAAGCCATAGGCATCACAGACCTCGCCCCATCTTTGGCCAAACTTGCCATTTTCCCCTACCAAGACCCGATCGCCCCTACTCAAAAAATTGATAATGCCTGCTTCCATTGCCCCCGTGCCGCTGGCAGTGAGAATCAACACATCATGTTCAGTCTGGTGGAGCCACTTGAGATGGGCAGTTACATCGGCCATGATCTGGCTAAATTCCTTACTGCGATGCCCGATCGGCGCTTTTGCCAGTGCTAGTAACACTCCTTCAGGTACAGGGGTAGGCCCGGGGATCATGAGCATTAACTTGTCTTGCATAGGCAATCTCTTCAGGCGTAGAACTGCATCTTACCATAGCTGTCCTAGAATAACCCTAGTTCCAGCTAAGAAAAGTTTTGCAAGCCACCCTCACCCCCAACTCTCAGAGGGGAGTGGGAACCCAGCAAGTTTTTGGCCTAACTTCTCATCCCAAACTCAGGTTAGAATAACTGGGACCCCAATTTCAGAATTTTTAGGCTCACCCCAAGAGTACCTTTTATCAAGACTAGTTCGGGCCAAACAAAGTTCTGTAAGACTTGCTCTAGGTAGATACAACTGATGATCCCGCAATAATATTTTGCTCAAATAGTCAATAATCCCTCATTTTTGTCTTGACAATTAGAGGGAAGAGGTACTACCCCCGCACCCCATTAACTGGAAAATCTCAAATTCTGTAGTGGTAACAAAGAATGCGGAAAACCCCCAGAGCCGCCGCCGTCAGCAGAAGAGAAATGCCAAGTAAAACGGCCTCATTGTATCGCGCCATGTAAGGTGATAGATATATTATTTCCCTCATTTTGCCAGTATTACTCTGCACCCCCCATAGATCAAAGCTTGCATATTTAGGGGATCTTTAGAACCTTGAGTCAGTAATTTCTGTACTGTATCTAGCTTAGCAATTCCTGAACCAACCTGTTCTATACTGATTTTGCTCCAGCCTAAGATATTGAGTGCCTATGCCGCGCCGTAATGATCTTAAAAAAATTCTCTTGATCGGGGCAGGACCGATCGTAATTGGTCAAGCTTGTGAGTTTGACTATTCAGGGACACAAGCCTGCAAAGTCTTAAAGGCAGAGGGTTATGAAGTGGTATTGGTGAATTCCAATCCCGCCACGATTATGACTGATCCAGCGATGGCACACCGCACTTACATTGAACCAATCACACCTGAGATAGTAGCCCAGATTATTGAGAAAGAACGACCCTGTGCTCTGCTCCCAACTATGGGCGGACAAACGGCATTGAATACGGCGGTGGCACTGGCAGAAATGGGTGTGCTGGATAAATTTAATGTGGAATTGATTGGGGCAAAACTCTCAGCCATCAAAAAAGCTGAAGATCGAAAACTCTTCAAAGAGGCAATGGAAAAAATTGGTTTGAAGGTCTGTCCTTCCGGGCTAGCTACAAATATGCAGGAGGCGAGAATAATCGCTGAACAGATCGGCACTTATCCCTTGATTATTCGTCCTGCCTTTACCCTAGGGGGAACAGGTGGCGGGATCGCCTACAACCAAGAGGAATTTGAGAGTATTGCCAATAGCGGTTTGGAAGCTAGTCCTGTCAGTCAAATTCTCATTGAAAAATCACTCATTGGTTGGAAAGAATTTGAATTGGAAGTGATGCGGGATTTGGCGGATAATGTGGTAATTATTTGCAGTATCGAGAACATTGACCCGATGGGTGTGCATACAGGGGATTCCATTACGGTTGCCCCTGCCCAAACTTTGACAGATAAAGAATATCAGCGATTGCGAGACTACTCAATCCGAATCATCCGTGAAATTGGAGTGGAAACAGGTGGTTCTAATATTCAATTTGCGGTGAATCCAGAGAATGGAGAGGTGATCGTAATTGAAATGAATCCTAGGGTCTCCCGCAGTTCTGCCCTGGCTTCCAAGGCTACAGGGTTTCCGATCGCCAAATTTGCAGCAAAGTTGGCAGTAGGTTATACCCTTGATGAAATTCCCAATGATATTACCAAGAAAACGCCTGCTAGCTTTGAGCCAACTATTGATTATGTGGTTACGAAGGTTCCTCGCTTTGCTTTTGAGAAGTTTCCGGGGGCAGAGCCAATCCTCACTACCCAAATGAAGTCAGTGGGTGAGGCGATGGCGATCGGGCGGACTTTTCAAGAGTCATTTCAGAAGGCTTTGCGCTCACTGGAAATCAAGCGATTTGGCTTCGGAGCAGATCGAGAGGAAACTCTCCCTAGTTTGGAACAAATTAAGTACTCCCTGCGTACTCCCAATCCAGACCGCATCTTCAGTATTCGCCATGCGTTCCTGTCGGGATTATCTATCCAGGCAGTGTATGAACTCTCTAAGATTGATCCTTGGTTTTTACAGAAAATGAGAGAAATAGTGGATATGGAACTAGCTCTGAAGGGCAGGGATTTGAGGTCTATCAGTGGCGC
Organism: Pseudanabaenaceae cyanobacterium; assembly: GCA_046295715.1. Classification (GTDB taxonomy): domain Bacteria; phylum Cyanobacteriota; class Cyanobacteriia; order Pseudanabaenales; family Pseudanabaenaceae; genus JBKBMU01. The sequence goes on along the minus strand of JBKBMU010000009.1, from coordinate 8,508 downwards.
AGAAATGAGAGAAATCAAGCGCATGGGCTTCAGTGATTACCAGATCGCCTATCTCACAGGCTCTAAGGAAGATATCGTGCGGAACTATCGTAAAGCTCTGGGCGTAGTGCCTGTCTATAAGACGGTAGATACATGTGCGGCGGAATTTGAGGCATATACTCCCTACTACTATTCCACTTATGAAGAAGAGAATGAAATCCAGCCTACGGCTAGACCGAAAGTGATGATTTTGGGGGGGGGACCCAATCGCATCGGACAGGGGATTGAATTTGATTACTGCTGTTGTCATGCTAGCTTTGCCCTCAGTAGCTTGGGCTATGAAACAATTATGGTCAATTCCAATCCTGAAACTGTTTCTACGGATTATGATACCAGCGATCGCCTCTATTTTGAGCCACTCACTAAGGAAGATGTATTGAATATCATTGAAGCGGAGCAACCAGAGGGAATTATCATTCAATTTGGTGGGCAAACGCCCTTGAAGTTATCTGTGCCTCTGCAAGAGTATCTGGAGCGGGAGCATCTACCTACGCAGATTTGGGGGACTTCACCGACGGCGATTGATATCGCGGAAGATCGGGGCAAATTTGAGCAAATCTGCCAAGAATTGGGCATTCAACAGCCCCGCAATGGCACAGCGCGCACCTATGAAGAAGCTCTCACTATTGCACAGGCGATCGGCTATCCTGTGGTAGTGCGTCCCAGTTATGTGTTGGGCGGGCGGGGCATGGAAATTGTCTATTCCGATCAGGAATTGAAGGACTATATGCAGAAGGCAGTTTTGATTGAACCTGAACATCCTGTACTCATTGATAAATTCCTAGAGGGAGCGATTGAAGTAGATGTGGATGCGATCGCTGATCAGGCGGGCAATGTAACGATCGGAGGGATTATGGAGCATATTGAGGAAGCAGGGATTCACTCTGGCGATTCTGCTTGTGTGATTCCTACTTTTTCTCTCTCTGATGAAATCCTGAATACAATTAGAAAATGGACGATCGACCTAGGGAAGAAGTTGGGAGTGATAGGTTTGATGAATGTGCAGTATGCCGTTCAGAAGGATCAGGTATATATCTTAGAAGCCAATCCCCGTGCCTCACGGACTGTGCCCTATGTCTCCAAAGCGATCGGGATTCCTCTCGTGAATTATGCTTCTAAAATCATGACGGGTACTTCTCTCACTGAATTGCAGTTTACCCAAGAAGTAATGACTAAGCACATTGCTGTCAAGGAAGCAGTACTGCCCTTCGCCAAGTTTGCGGGTACAGACATTATCCTCGGTCCAGAAATGCGCTCTACAGGTGAGGTGATGGGCATTGATTGGGAATTTGGCAAAGCCTTTGCCAAGGCGCAGTTAGCGGCAGGTACACAGTTACCTCTCTCTGGTACGGTATTTATCTCTGTGAACGATCGGGACAAGGTAGGGGTAACACCTGTAGCGGAAGGATTTACTGAGCTGGGCTTCAAGATCATTGCTACGGAAGGCACTTACAAAATTCTCCGTCGCAGTGGCATTGAGTGTTCTCTGGTGCTCAAAGTGTATGAGGGCAGACCGAACATTGTGGATGTGATGAAGAATAGACAAATTCAATTAGTAGTGAATTCTCCTAGTGGTGAGGATGCAAAAACTGATGGGAAGTTGATTCGCAGGACTGCCCTCGCCTATAAAATTCCTGTGATTACTACCTTGGCGGGGGCAAGAGCCGCGATCGCCGCCATTCATTCTCTGCAAACAGGCTCCTTAGAGGTCAAAGCTCTCCAAGATTATCATCAGTAGATTTGATGCGAGTACACTGCTGTTGGGGGTCGTATTCCAGCGTGATAGTGTAGTTCAGAGTGTCTTTAATCATGCCCACATGACTGATGACTAGAACCTGTTCAAAGCGATCGTTAAGGCGGTTCAATAACTGCATCACATTGGCACGGCGCTGGTCATCCAGTGAACCGAATACTTCATCCAGAATCAACAAGGAGAATTCATGACCTCTACTGGTGGCAATCATTTCTGAAATGGCAAGGCGCAGACAGAGATTGACAATATCTTCCTCACCCCCTGAAATCACTGATTTGCGATCCCCATTCTCGATCACTTGAATACTGTAATTCTCATCCAGTTCCAAACCAGTATATCTGCCATCCGTGAGTTCATTCAGAAAACTACTAGCGAGTTCAGCAAGTTGGGGACGAATCTGTTGATTGAGGTATTTTTGTAAATCGGTAAAACTTTTGTCGAGGGTATTAAGTAAATTGTACTGATACTGAATTTTTGCCAATTCTGTTTGTTTCTGTTGATATTGTTGTAACTGTAACTCATAACTTTGTTGATCCCGTGTCAGGGTTTGTTGTTGATGAATTAGGTTTTGTTGTTGCAAGTGTAATTGGTTAAGAGCCTGATTTAAATTATCTACTGCTTGCCTAGTTTGCTGATAGATCGTTTCTTGAAAATTTAATCCCTGCTGGCTAGTTTCTAGGTTACTAATAGTTTGCTCTAGGTCTGATAATTGCATTCGCAAGTCGGCTAACTGTTGCCTTTTTTGTAAAAGTAACTCTGGAGTGTTGGACAAGCGCAAGCACTGCTCATATTTGGGTTGCAAGTTGGCAATTTGTTGCTTAATCTGCTGGTGTAGGTTACGATCGTATTCATAACTAAAACTGGCTAGTTGGGTAGCAAGATCGTCCGCTTCACTCTGTTTGGTTCGTAATTGTTGTTGTAAATAAAGATGTTCGTTTTGCTGGATCGCTAACTGCTTTTCTTGTTCTGCCAAGCGCTTGATATTATTTTTCAAATTAGGTAGTCGCTGTTGTACTTCAGTCAATTCTCTGGGTGGATTGCTCAGAGATACTAATTCTTGCTGGAGAGTGTCCAACATGGAGCTTTCCTGTTGCAAATTCTGGGTAAATTTTGCCATCACTAGCTCAAATTCCTCATGCAAGGGGCGATCGCAAGTAGGACAATTGCCCTCCTTGCCCGCGGTGGCGATCGTGTCCATTTGTTGCTTAATTTTTTGATAGTTGGATTGATGGGTTTTGATGTGAGTTTCACATGTTAGTTTGGCAGTTTGCCAGATTTGTTGTAGTTCTTGTTGTTTAGTTTCTAACTGGGCTAGCTCAGCGGCTTGGCTAGTCAAACTAGCCTGAACTTCTGGTAAAATTTGCAACTGTAATGCCAGATTAGCGATCCTCTCTGTCAATTGGTTTATTTCTTGGTGCAAGTTAGTTAATTTTTGTTGAAGTCTTTGTTTTTCCTGCATTACTAACTCGGCTTGGCGCAGTTGCTCAGCTTGCTGGCGCAAATCATCTAAGTTGGCAGTTTCTAATTTTAATTGTTCGTAGAGGTTTACTTGTTGTTCCAGATTATTAACTTCAGTGGCTAGATTAGCAATTCTCTGTACTGCTTGCTGATAATTAGTTTTCTGGATCGCAATTTCAGTGCTTAACCGCTGATATTCTTTCTGCTTGATTTCTAATAACTGTAATTCCTGTTGAGTGGTAGTTAATTCCTGATACTTGCTAGTAATTTGCTCAGTCACTTGGTTTTGCTCCTGCTGATTGATAATTAAATGTTGCTTCACTACCCGCAGTTGCTGATTAACTAGTTCTGGGTCAATCTGTTCAATCGCCCCCTTAATTCGGCTCTGTTCCTGTTCTAAAAGTTTGCGATCGTACCTAATAGTATCTTTGGTGTTGGGATCGCCCTGTGCCAGTCTAACTGCTTCATAGCCTAACATCTTGCTAATAAAATTTTCTCGGTCTCTGCCTTCACTGATTGTCCCTAAAAATTGCAAGTCTTTTTGTCCCGTAAAATAACTATTGAAAAATTCTTGGTGGGACATTTTCAATAGTTCCCGCACTTTCTCCTCTACAGCTTTCACGGAATTGGCAATTACCCTATTTCCTTTGCGGAATTCTGCTGTACTTTTGCTGGCACTCTGTCCCCTTTTGATGGTATAAGTATCTCCACCAAATGCAAATTCTAATTCGGCTACCGCTGAGGCACTTGGCTCGGCTAACTGCCAGATTATGGTTTTTGAACCCCCCCTTACGATCTTACTTTGATTGCCATAAATTGCCCATGCGATCGCTTCTAAGATGGTACTTTTACCAGTACCATTTGCGCCTAAAATGCCAACCAAACCTTTAGGAAACACTAATTCAGTTTGACGATGTTGGCGGAAGTTTTCTAAATTTAATGATAGTAATAGCATGGTTTAACCTACACAAATTTACTTAAAAACGCGATCGCTTCCTGCAGTTCGGTAATAAATTCATCTATTTCTTGTTTTGTATTGTAGAAATATAAACTAGCCCTTGCTGTGCCACTCAAACCAAAATAGCGATGTAATGGTTGGGTGCAATGATGCCCTGACCTCACCGCTATCCCTGCTTGATCCAACATTTCGGCAATATCGTTGGCATGAATTTGCCCACCTCGGATACTGAAAGCTACCAGCGCCGCCCGATCGGGTACAGGCCCTAAAATCTGCACCTCAGGAATCGTAAGCATCCTCTCCAACAGATAAGCCGTGAGTTCCTGTTCGTATCTGTGAATTGCTTCCATGCCTAAACTCTGGAGATAATCCACCGCCGCCCCCAAGGCAATCGCTTCCCCGATCGCAGGGGTGCCTGCCTCAAATTTGTAGGGCAGTTCCGCACAGGTGAAATGATCTAACCACACCTCACCGATCATTTCCCCACCCCCCAAAAAGGGCGGCATGGCTTCTAATAACTCCCGCTTACCATAGAGAAACCCAATCCCTGTCGGCCCACACATCTTATGCCCTGAAGCCACCAACCAATCGCAATCCAGTTCCTGCACATCGATCGGTAAGTGGGGCACACTCTGACAGGCATCGATTACCACCAGTGCCCCCAGCCGATGAGCCAAGGCGGCGATCTCCTGCACAGGGTTGACACAACCTAAAGTATTAGAAATATGTACTAAAGATACTAATTTGGTATTAGAGTTCAACAGTTCGCGGAATTTCTGCATATCCAGCCTGCCATCAGCCGTAGGGGGCACATACCGCAACACTGCGCCCGTTTTTTGACTAATGATTTGCCAAGGCACTAGGTTGCTGTGGTGTTCCATAATTGACAACAAAATTTCATCCCCCTGCCCCAGATGGCTCAGCCCCCAACTGTAGGCAACTAGGTTCAGGGCTTCGCTGGCATTGCGCGTAAATACAATCTCTTGGGGCGATCGCGCCTTGACAAACTGTGCTACCTTCTCCCGCGCCGCCTCATAGGCAGTAGTGGCTCTGGCACTGAGAGTATGGGCCCCCCGATGCACATTGGCATGGTCATGGGTGTAGTAGTTCCCCCATGCCTGAATCACCTGCAGAGGCTTCTGGGAACTGGCGGCATTATCAAAATAGATCAATGGTTTGCCGTGAACTTCTTGATGTAATATTGGAAAATCTTTTCTAATTTGTTCTATCTTGTCCGCAAGGGTGCGATCGCTGGTGATGACCATAGGTTGTGTGGCTAGAAGTGAAAGACTGTAACTGATTATAACTGGCTGAGGACAAGCCAGGGCTGGCATTTATACCTATACCCTAGAGGGTATTTTGACGATCCCGCAATAATGTAAGTTAGTTAACGTAGTAGAATGTGTGAGGGAAATTAAGAGTCAGGGGCAACCATTGTTTTCATCTAATGATAACTCTAGAGTGGTTCTAATGGCTCTTAGTTTCCAGACCGGATAAAAACCTACTGTAAAACCATGACCATTAGCCTACCTGCGCCTAATCAATTTAATTTTGATAAAGATTTGGAACATAGCCGTAACGGCAAGCCCAGAAAACCAATTTCCCAGGTGATCCGTGAGCGGTTGGAAAAAGCGGGTCATCCCTACTTCGCTAATGACTCGATTGCCGAATTTATAAGCGATAGTGAGCGGGAAGAATTGAAGCAGGAAATAGAACAGAAGTTGAAGAGTCTGTTTGATTCCATGATTATTGACACAGACAATGACCACAACACTCGTGAAACTGCCCATCGTGTCGCCAAGATGTATGTAGATGAAGTGTTCAAGGGCAGGTATCATCCCATGCCCAAAATCACGGATTTCCCTAATGCTAAAGAATTGGATGAAATCTACACCCTAGGACCGATTACGATTCGTTCCGCCTGTTCCCATCACTTTGTGCCGATTGTCGGCCATGCGTGGGTGGGCATTCTCCCTAGCGATCGGGTGATTGGTATCTCTAAGTTCAATCGCATCATTGACTGGGTGATGAGCCGTCCCCATATCCAAGAGGAAGCGGCGGTGATGGTAGCGGATATTATTGAAAGATTGATCAAGCCGAAGGGTTTGGCGATCGTGATTAAGGCTCAGCATATGTGTATGAGTTGGCGCGGGGTGAAAGAACCCGAAACTAAGATGGTGAATTCCATTGTGCGCGGCGCATTCCGCACCGATCCCCACATGAAAAAAGAATTCTTTGACCTGATTCGTGCCCATGGTTTCCATGAGTGCTAAAAAAATAGGTTATTGGTTGGCGGTAATTTGTTTGCTTCTGTACTGCTGGTTCAGTCCCCATTGGGCATGGGCAGGCATTGAGGATGACTATTATGAAGGTAATATTTTTGTCTTATATGCAGGGAATGGCTCCCTAGTGCCTCCCAAGCTCAATCTCAAGCAATCGTTACAGTTGGGCAAACCTGCTGTGCTAGTGTTTTATGTGGATGACAGTAGGGACTGCAAAAAATTTGCGATCAACCTAAACCGCTGGCAAGCCCGATATACGCCCCAGTTGAGCATTATTCCGATCAATGCTGACAGTCTCTCGCCTGAAGTTGAAGAAGCTCAATACTTCAAGGGTTTGGTGCCCCAGACGGTGGTAGTCGATCGCCAAGGGCAGGTGCGGCTCAATGTTGTAGGCGCAAACAAGGGAGCGCAGGTGGAGGAGGCTTTGCAGAGTCTATTGGCTGTATCTAATCAGTAGCTGCGGCAACTGTGGGATCCCTTAAAAATGAAAGGCATTTTCCGGAAAAGGGAATTGGGAGTAGGCTTTGAGACCCTCCTTAAACCAAACTCCTGACTAGAACAGTTCTTTAGGGACGGGATCTTAGGGTTTTCTGGAATAGGGGCTATGAAAAGTTCTGTCGTCTCAGGTAAAAACGAGAGAAGGGACAGACCCAACTTGGGGCAGGGAATGAGAGTACATCAGTATAAGTCTGAAATAGGTAAATTGTGGATATTTTGGCCCAAAGTCCTAAAGTTAGTGGTTTACACTTAAAGCGCGGCACTTAAGTATAAATAATCAGAAAATGCAATTGGTAGTATCCATTCGCCAAATTTTTAATAAAATTAAAATTATCAAGTTAGCTAAGGGAGTGATCTAGCCTATGTCCACACAAACTATAGAACGCCCCTCAACTTCGGCCAAACTTGCCCCCCGTTACAGGGTACTCCTGCACAACGACGATTACAACACGATGGAGTATGTGGTGCAGTGCCTATTGGAAGTGGTGAATGTGCTGACCCAACCCCAAGCGGTGGAAATTATGCTAGAGGCGCATAATAACGGGGTGGCATTGGTAACTACCTGTGTCAAGGAACACGCCGAGTTCTATGCTGAAGGCTTGTGTAGTAAGGGGCTGACCAGTACCATTGAACCTGAGTGATCTCCCCAAACAACCCAGTTGGGTCAGAATTCCCCTATTTTTCTTGATTTTGCTCTCTCTGTGGTTGCCGATCGCCCTGCCTGTGTATTTGATTTGGTATGAACGGGCAGGGATAGGTTTGGTAATTTTTCTTTATGTTTTGTTTGTGGGTTTGATTGGCTGGTGGGGCAGGCAGATGGGTTACAGCCAACCCTACCGAGAATATGGTCTCAGTTGGTCGGGGCGGAGTGGGCTGGAACTATGCTTAGGCTTGCTAGTGGCACTGGTCTGTTTTGCAGGGTTGATGGGGGGGATGGTGGGCTGGGGCTGGCTGGCAGTAAGAACCGTAGTATGGTGGCGGGCGATCCCAGAGGGGTTGATGGTGGGGCTGGGGGTGAGCCTAGCAGAAGAACTGTTATTTAGGGGCTGGCTACTCCAAGAGTTACTGCCCCATGGGCGCAGGGTGGCTCTGTGGGCAAGCAGTTTAATTTTTGCGTTGTTGCATTTCCTCAAACCTTTAGAGGTAATTTTGCGGACATGGGTGCAGTTCCCTGGGCTGGTGCTGTTGGGGCTGGTTTTGGTGTGGGGTCGCTGGGGCTACGGCAATAGGTTGAGTATGCCTATTGGTATCCACTGGGGGCTGGTGTGGGGCTACTACGTAGTCAATACCACCGGCTGGCTGACCCCTACGGGTACCGTGTCTGCTTGGGTAACGGGTATTGATGGGAATCCGCTGGCGGGGGCGATGGGTCTGCTCTGTCTAGGTTTATTAGGAATTATTGTTAAACTTCTAGAAATACCTGAGTTAGACAGAGTTAGGAATAAGAGCTAGACTAGGTTTGACGATAACCCATGACAGCCTTTGCACACCAACAAGATATAACCCAGATTCTTGCCATA
>JBKBMU010000008.1:85956-167910 GCA_046295715.1 Pseudanabaenaceae cyanobacterium | reverse complement strand
TCAGGCTTCTGTTTTAGAATTACTAGACCGTCTAATCTCTACAGGGATTGTTCTAGACGGAGAAATAGATATTGGCTTAGCAGAGTTGAGTTTAATCAATCTCAAATTGCGTCTATTGCTCACCAGCAGCAGTGAGGTAAAATTGAGGGGTGGCAATGGTTAATTTTAATGAGTGTTTAATTGGGGTGGCGACCTTTGACCTGAGTGGTCTGCCGAAGGAGTATTTTATTGCGGTAGAGAGCAATCTGGGCATCAGTTGGATGCAACCTGTGTTCCAGGTGATCGGACTGCGCTCCCTGTTCAGTGCCTCCCTGGCTCTGGAACATTTCCAATATGCGATCATGCAGGGTTCAGATATGGCAACTCTAGTTTTGCGCAAACAAAGTGATTATTTGGCTTTACTATTAAAAGGGCAGATCAATCTCGCTGGGGTTGATCAGGCAGAGTTACTGGCGTGGGCAAAAACTATCAATCTTGACCAGTTCCGCAATAACCCTCAATATTCTGTATGACCGACGATCGCTATCGTACTGAACAAGATGCTATGGGCACCATGCAAATTCCCGACTGCAATTATTACGGTATCCAAACGGTGCGGGCGATCGCTAATTTTCAGATCAGTGGCATCCGTCCCTTGGATAGTTATGTTACTGCAGGGGTGTTGGTGAAAAAGGCTACTGCCCTCGTAAATGGGGAATTGGGCTGTATCCCTGTGGATGTATCGATGGCGATCGCTAGTGCCTGTGATGATATTTTGGATGGGAAATTGCGGGATCAGTTTGTTGTAGATATTTACCAAGCAGGGGCGGGTACTTCCCACCATATGAACCTCAATGAGGTAATTGCCAACCGCGCCCTAGAGATCATGGGGGAACTGAAGGGCAGTTACCACCTTGTCCATCCCAATGACCATGTAAACTATGGACAATCTACTAATGATGTGATTCCCACTGCTATTCGCATTGGGGCGTTACTCAGTTTGGATGGGGTGTTGTTCCCTGCTCTAGGGGATTTGAGTGAGCAGTTGCGCCTGAAGGCGATCGAGTTTGAGGAGATTGTCAAATCTGGGCGCACCCACCTACAGGATGCTGTGCCTGTGCGTTTGGGGGATACTTTTCAGGCTTATGCCCAAATTATCACTGAACATTATCAAAGATTGCTCCGCAGTGCGGAGGAATTGAAATACTTGGGGTTGGGGGGCAGTGCGGCGGGGACAGGTTTGAATACTCACCCTGAATATGCAGAGCGGGTAGCGCAAAAATTGAGCGAATTGACTGGGTTTGAGTTACAGCCTGCTCTGAATTTGATGTCAGCGATGCAGAGTATGGGCGTATTTGTGCAGGTATCTGGGGCACTGCGGAATTTAGCACAGGATGTGAGTAAGATCGCTAGTGATCTGCGCTTGCTGGACTCGGGTCCCAATACGGGGCTGAAAGAAATCAATTTGCCGCCTGTGCAGCCGGGGTCGTCGATTATGCCGGGGAAATACAACCCAGTGATTGCGGAAATGACTAATATGGTCTGTTTTCAGGTGATCGGTTATGATACGGCGATCGTGTTGGCGGCGCAGGCGGGGCAGTTGGAGTTGAATGTGATGATGCCTTTGATCGCCTACAATTTGATTCACTCCATTGAGATTTTGGGCAATGCTCTCTATACCCTCTCCCAACGGTGTATCAAGGGGATCACTGCCAATGAGGCACGCTGTCGCCACTATGCCGAGAGCAGCCTCTCCCTAGTAACCGTATTAAATCCTTATTTGGGTTATGCCCAATGTGCTGAAATTGCCAAAGAATCCCTTGCCACTGGCAAGACTCTGCGCCAGATTGTCTTAGAGAAAGGCTTGATGAGTGAAGCAAAGTTGGCAGAAATACTAGACTTGGCAAAAATGAGCCGTCCCCATCTCTAGGGCGGGCTGTTGGCTACCCACTTGCACCACTGGCGGAACGATCGCCAGCCATTGATGTTGTGAATGTGGGAGGCGGACTGGCGGTGCAGGCTATCTACTACCGCATGGGGCCCGCCCAAGGTAGCCGCCCCTGGGGCGTACATCCTGCCTCCATGTCTACTACGGCAAAATCGTTGCTGACGGTCAGTCTGCCCAGAAAATTGAGCGGCAGGTTGGTACATTTCCACTAGGTCGGCAAAGAGGGGTTGGTCATAATTTTGGCATCCAATCCTGTGGCATCGATAATAAAATTAATAAAATGGGCGGCCAGTTGGGTGGTTTCCCCTAAGGTATTGCCTTGGATGATCGTGCGCGTTTGGTTGTCGGCGAGGGGTTCTACCTGTTTGACTTCGCCAAAGGTGATCTGATCCAGCCGTCATGGGTTTTGCGGATAGGGTGCACCCTGCCGTAGTGGTACATGGACTGCCAACCAATGCGTCGGGCTTCGGGATCGATGGCAGCAAAGACATTGCCTGCCTTGGGGGCATAGGTCTCCGCTAGGGCTGGCTCTGCAAACACTTGCCAGAGGTGGTACAGAGCTTGACGGATATTCCCGTGCCCAAACCCCGCCATGCCTCGCGCCACCCATAGCCGGGATAGCCCCAGATATTATCGGGACAAGAATCAAAATTGGAGCGCAGTCGCTCATGGGGTGGAATCTGTGAATTTTCACACAGTCGTTGATAGGGGGTATAGGGCTTATCTTCCAGCCCGAGGCCACAATCTCTTGAGCAGGCACGCCCGCAATCCGCAGATAACTGCCTAACCCCGCCCCGATCGCCCCGTAGGTAGCCTCAATGATAGGCAGACGGGTAGCATACAGGTCTTGAACCGAAAACACAACGGCGGAAAATCTGGCTCACCCTGGGCGGGGCTGGGTGCTTCTGTCTCTGCCTGCGCCTGAACCACAATAGTAGGGCTAGGGGCAACCACCGCCGTAGCAGGCACTGCATTCAGAGCCGTTACTGCCCCCACTACCCGCTCCACATCACAGGTTTTGAGCACTGCCCGCTGAACGCGCTCACCATTGACCAAACAGCCCAACTTACTGTTCTGGTCAGTGAGAATAATTTTGCCTGCCTCTTTGGTAATCAGGGCATGAAAACCGGACACCTGCACACTAGAGACAAGACAATATGGGTAGCCTATGCAGGCATACGGGCAACTTCTCTGCCGATCGCCACTGGTAAACGGCACACCTGCTGGTAGAGTTGTTTGGTAGTGGGGTCTTCCCAAGACAGAGTTAATTGGTCTTGGGCTTTGGTGATGGTTGCCAGATTGGTGGGGATCACCTCTGGCAACTGAAAACTTAACCACAGTTCATAGCGCCCGATCTGGATCGAGTCCCCATACTCAGTTCCGTCTCCTGCACCCGCACCCCCACCAGCACCCCATTGTACTGCTTTGATCCCGAATCAGCAAGCGATTGTCATCCAGGACAATACAGGCCCATGGTAACAGGACACAGAACTAGCCTCTCCATGCCAGCGGGCAAAGCCTACTGCGTCTTGCCAATGGCGATCGGGGGGACAACGCCATCGTCTCCATCGCCCCAGTGGTCAGGTTTTGCCAGCGAAACCGCAGATACATAGCTTAACTTGAGATTGAACAGGTCGGGAGCTGCACCTCACACTGCTGGATTTATTATTTTCTCTTAAATTTTAGGGGATAACTAGCTGACAGCATTTCCCTCTTGCGTGATTGCTAAAATTTCTGTGCACCCTCTTGGAGTGATGGGAAAGCCCTGAGCCACAGGTGGCCTGCCCAGACCGCAAGCTCCTCTCTGCCAGCATAAATCCTGTTAAGAATGTTGTGTCTTCTGCTACAATCTACAGTAAATAAAAGCATAAACCAGCTATGAGTCGCACTGCCTTTTATTTGATTCTGGGGCTGGTTTCCCTGATCGTAGTAGCCAGTATGTTACCTAATCAGTTCTATGAAGCAAAGGAGAGGTATTTTATCTGGGCAACCATAGCCACCTGTGGGATTATGCTGATAGTTCTGGTCTGGTTCTTTGCCACTATGTAAACCCCTATGAAACAGCTTGCGACTCACCTGCTAGGTACGCTAGCGATCGCCCTTTGCAGTGCTACCCCCAGCTTTGCCCGCACCGTAAGCCGCCAGATGCTATTTATGGGCGAAGCTAGAGGCATCAGGGTTTATATTGATCCCCGCACGATCGTCCGCCGTCGCCCCTTTGTCTTATTTTGGGTTTATGCTGTCCTGCCCCGTCCCACTAGCCAACGGGTCTATTCCCTCGATACTGCTATGAGTATTGACTGCACGATCGGCAGTGTGCGCATCTATGAAATTATCCGCTACGACATCAATGGCGAAGTAGTCTCTAATTCTAGCTTTGGCAGGGAACGCCCCCCCGATACCCTAGAAATTTTGGATGTCTTTGACCGCAAGATTTACAGCACTGTGTGCGATCTGCCCAAATCCGCCCCACTTTAGGGTGCTCCCCTCCCCTTTTTGCTCCCAACTTAGATACTCCACCCTCTCCAAATCATTACTTATTCGCAACTCTCTGATAAATTTCTTTATAAATAAGGAGTGAGCAGTGGGGTAAGTTAATAGATAGTTAATAAGCAGGAAAAATAAAAGTTATGTCGGAAAAACCACGAGCCATTATTACAGGTGCTTCATCTGGTGTGGGTCTGCACGCCACCAATGCTTTAGCAAAAAGGGGCTGGTTTGTAATCATGGCGTGCCGCAATCTGGAGAAAGCAAAAGCCGCCGCTGAGAGCCTCAATATTCCCCCTGAAAACTATGGGATCGCCCATATTGATTTGGGTTCATTGCAGAGTGTGCGCCAATTTGTGGATCAATTGCATCAGACTTATCCCGATCGCCGCCTCAATGCCTTGGTATGCAATGCCGCAATCTATATGCCTCTCTTGAAATCTCCCCTGCGCAGTCCTGAAGGTTATGAATTGACTGTAGCGACTAATCATTTGGGGCACTTTTTGCTGTGCAATTTATTACTGGATGACCTGAAACATTCCGATCCCAAACGGTTAGTAATTCTCGGTACAGTAACCGCTAACCGCAAAGAACTGGGCGGCAAAATTCCCTTCCCCCCCCCTGCCGATCTGGGTAACTTGGAAGGACTAGAAGCAGGCTTCAAAGAGCCAGTCTCCATGATCAATGGCAAAAAATTTAGTGGCGGTAAAGCCTACAAAGACAGTAAATTGTGTAATATGATTACAGTAAGAGAATTGCACAAACGCTTCCATGATGCCACTGGGATCGTGTTCAGTTCCTTATATCCCGGTTGTGTAGCGGACACTCCCCTATTTCGTTACAGTTATCCTTGGTTTCAGCGGCTGTTCCCTTGGTTTCAGAAAAATATCACAGGCGGCTATGTCTCTCAAGAGTTGGCAGGAGAGCGGGTTGCCCAAGTGGTGGCTGATCCCGAGTTCAATAAATCTGGAGTGCACTGGAGTTGGGGTAATCGCCAAAAAGAGGGCAGACCTGCTTTTATACAGGAATTATCAGAGCAGGCTTCGGATGACCAACTCTCTACCCGCCTCTGGGAGTTGAGTAGCAAGCTAGTGGGGATTTAGGCTACCAGTGGGATACAAGGGTGCTGAGATGATCGGCTACTACACCGACACAGACGATCGCTTTTTGGTAGTTCATGCGGGTTGCGCTAAGGACACCCACACTGCCCACTGGTTCACGATCGCAAAAGTAGTTACTCCAAACTAAAGCACAATTTTGCAAGGGAGCGATCCCAATTTCACTGCCGATTTTGACTGTTACCTGTTGAGTTGCACTTATTTCTAAAACAGGTAACAAATAGGTTTGTTCACTTTCTAACAAATAGACTATCCCCTGTACCTGTTGGGACTGATTAAACTCAGGCTGGCGCAATAACTCAGATAACCCACTGATAAAAATCTGCCCCCTGAGATTCTGGGATGTCATTAGTTTTTTCAGAGAATCGGTGAGTAGTTCAGTATAGATCTGAAACTGTTGGTCTAGCTCTGACCACTGCAAACTAGACCCTAACTCTGACCATTTTTTGCCTTGTAAGTGAGTATTCAGGAAGTTGTGTAGAATTTCTAGCTCCGTGTCTAACAGTTCTTGATCTACTGTGGGCGGCAAATCTACGATCGCACTGGCAGTATGATAGGAATCACTCAGGGCAATCAACATTAACTTTTGTTGATCAATGGGCACTAGTTGCAGATAGCGAATGCGCATGAGTTGGGTATTAGGGGCAGTAACCAGAGCCATACAACCGCTCAGAGAAGCCAGAATCTGAGCTACTCCCTTGAGAATGTTTTCTAGGCTAACAAAACGATCGGGCTTGATAGCACTCACAGCTTGCTGTGCCTCTTGCTTCAGTTCATAGCTGGGTGCAGGCAGTAAATCATCCACATAGACCCGATAGCCTGAATCAGAAGGGACACGCCCTGCGGAAGTATGGGGCTGGTACAGTAAGCCCCAGCGATCGAGGGCATTGAGGACACTGCGAATGGTGGCACTAGAAATATCAAAATTATATTCTTGTAACAAAGTTTTAGAGCCAACAGGTTCAGCGGTAGCAATGTATCGTTCTACCGTTGCCCAGAGAATTTTTTGTTCTCGTTCAGTTAAATTTGGCTTCATAACTTTATACTAACTGCCATGGCAAAACAATTTGTAAATTTTGTTGCAGTACCATTGTAGAACTTGGCTACAGAGTAAGACGACAAACAGGGGATTAAGTAACAGGTATCTGGGCCAGAGGCGATGTGGTTCTTGGCAGAGGCGATACAGCCACTCCAGAGCCAGGGATTGCATCCAGCGGGGGGCACGCTTGACTATTCCTGCATGAATAGGAAATGCCGCTCCTACTCCTAAAAAGACCACGGGGAAATCTGCTACTTGGACTGCCTGCGCCATCCACAATTCCTGTTTAGGGCAACCCAACGCCACAAATATGACCCTTGCCCCAGAATTTTTAATCAGAGCCAAGTCATCCTGCATGTGGGGATATGTAGGCTCCATTTCCCTACGCCATAGAGGGGGCGCATAACTCCCAGCGATAATTAACTCAGGAAAATTTTTAGTTAAGTTATTGCTCAATTTTTCCAAAGTTAGGCTATCTGTGCCATACAAAAAAATAGGTATCTGGGGGAAATTTTTACACCAATACCACATTAAATCTACACCCGCTACTCTGGTTTGTTCGGGATTACCCAATAGTTTCATGGCTAGCACCAAGGGCATGCCATCGGGAGTTACTAAATTGGCGCGATCGAGAATTTCTTGATAGTGGGGATCAAAATATCCTGTCATCACCACATGCACATTGGCGGCAATTACATATCTGGGTTGCTCCCCGTTTAACCACGCACAGATCTTCTGACAAGCTAGTTCATAGCTAGTAGTATCTACAGCTGTTTTGATCACTCTTATTCTTGGTACTGCTGGCATAAACTGCGGAAACGATCGCCCCGTTCCTCAAAGTTAGCAAACTGATCAAAACTAGCACAAGCTGGGGACAGCAAAACATCTACCTGAGCATTGATTGCCTGGCCCAGGACTACCGCCCTTGGGATCGCTCTTTCTAAAGTCTGGGTAATTTCATAATTAGTAAAACCAACCCCTGCCAAAAGGTTTGCAAATAATTTACTGGCACTACCAATCAACAAAACATGACTAACTTTTTGTTTAATTAACTCCAGCCACACTTGGGGATCGCCCTCTTTTGCCTGTCCACCCGCAATTAAAATGCTCGGTGCATTAACCGATCTTAGAGCTACTACACCCGCATCATAATTAGTAGCTTTACTGTCATTGATAAAGCGCAGATTTTGATAGCGATGCACTATCTCCAAACGGTGAGGCATACCCTTAAATTGTCTAGCCCCTGCCTCAATAGCCCCATTCCTAATTCCTGCTAATTTTGCCGCTGTTACAGCCATGAGTAAATTCTGTAAGTTATGTTCTCCTAATAGCTGAAAACAGGAAACTGGTAAGATCTGTTCACCCCTGTACCACACCCAACCATCCCTAATTTGGGATTTAACACTGGTATAAATGCCACCTTGCCAATGGTGACGCACACTCTCTAAATAGGCATCATCCCCATTGAGAATGGCATATTTAGAGTTTTTCAGTAAACTGCCCTTGATGCGACTGTAGTTTTCTAGTGTGCCGTGCCGGTCGAGGTGGTCAGGGGTAAAAGTTGTCCAAATACCTATTTCGGGGCTAACGCTGGGGGAAGCCTCGATTTGATAACTGCTCAATTCAGCGATTACCCACTCTAGGTTCTGTAAATTTAAGGCTACTTCACAAATAGGCACACCAATATTCCCACAGGCGATTGTCCTGATACCTGCACTCTGCCAAATTTGGGCAATTAGAGCCGTAGTTGTAGATTTGCCATTAGTGCCCGTGATGCCCACCCAAGGCAGATGTTGCAGATATTGCCAGCCCAACTCCACCTCCCCAATTACCCTGATCCCCAGCGATCGGGCTTGCTCTAGGGTAGGGTGATACCAGTTGATCCCTGGGCTAACCACTATCAATTCAGGTAGAGGCTCAGCCCCAAAGTCAGGGAATCTGCCTAGATATACAGGAATCCCTCTGGTTTGCAGGTCAAGCTGTTTGACTTTGAGAGACTCATTATCATTGCTATCAAAACCCTGCACGTGATAGCCTTGAGCTGATAATAACCTAAGAGCGGCTGTCCCCGACTTGCCCAGACCTAATACATATGCACTTGACATCCTGCCGTGATCCCCAACAAATTCCTATTAAGTTAGCAGAAAGGGGATCAACCTATACGGGTATTGACATAGTTTTGGGTGAGTTCATCATCAGGGCTAATAAAGATATGAGTTACAGGCGCATACTCCCGCAGTTTGCCGTAGCGACCCTTCTCATCCTGCTCCACCGCAATAAATGCCACCCGATCCGCTACCCGGGCTGCTTGTTGCAAATTGTGGGTAATGATTACCACCGCGTATCGCTTTTTCAACTCCACCAGTAGTTCATCAATCAGCAGACTGGAAATTGGGTCAAGGGAAGAACATGGCTCATCCATCACCATAATTTCAGGTTGGAGTGCCACCACCCGCGCAATACACAATCTTTGTTGCTGACCCCCAGATAGATTCAGGGCATTGTCCCGTAGGCGATTTTTCACCTCATCCCACAGCCCCACCTGTTCCAGGGAAGTTTTCACCACTTCATCCATATCTAAGCGACTACCCCTAAAACCATTGATGCGCAAACCCAGCGCAATATTTTCATAAATTGACTTGGGAAATGGATTGGGCCGTTGAAATACCATCCCCACTCTCCGCCGCAACTCGATCGGATTGAGGTTGTAGATATCTTCCCCATGCAATAAAATCTCCCCCTCTATTCTTACACCTTCAATTAGGTCATTCATGCGATTAAAGCACCTAATCAGGGTACTTTTGCCACAACCCGAAGGCCCGATAAAAGCCGTTACCATATTTTTGTAGATGTCCATGGAGACATCGTGGATAGCCAACTGCTTACCGTAGTACACAGATACATTGCGCAGCTGTAGAGCCACCGACTCATTGCTCAACATACTTTCTACCTCAATTTGCGATTGAACAAGTTTCTTAACAGCACCGCTACTAGGTTGATAACTAACAGGATAGCAACCAACACAATAATAGCGGCAGAATTGAGGGGTTGGAAATTCTCCCCAGCCGTATTCCAGAAATAAATTTGTAGAGGGAGGGTGATAAATGAACTATCTAACCCTTCAGGCATGGGCACAAACGCCGCTGCACCCACCGCAATCAACGCCGCTGTTTCTGCGATCGCCGTGGCGATTGCCAACATAGAACCAGAGGCGATCATAGGCAAAGACGCAGGCAGCACCACATGCCAAATCACCTGCCAACGGCTCATACCTGTAGCATAGCCAGCATAGCGCAGGCTATTGGGCACATTTTTCAGGGCAGTGCGCGTAGCAATTAACTGCAATGGCAAAACAATTAATACAAGGGTCAGGACAGCCGACAGGATATTTTTGCCCACTTTATTATCTTGCAGAATAATCTGCTGCAAACGCACAAACAAACCAAATCCCAGCAAACCATAGATGATAGTAGGCACCGCTGCCAAATTCGCCAACTGCACATCAATTACTCTGCGCCACCAATTATCAGCCAAGTACTCCTCTAGGAAAATCCCCGCCCCTATCCCCAAAGGAATGACAATCACTGCCGTCAGACTAGTAATAATCAGAGAGCAAACCAACGAAACCAAAATACCCACTTCCTCAGGTCGAGACGTCTGGGCATTGGTAGTTCTGGTCAGAAATCCCCAATTCAATGACTCCCAACCATTGGTTAGGTTCTGGTAAAAAATCACAAATACAAAAACGCTTCCTACTAAGGTTGCCAGTAAAGTCAAGCCATGAAACAGACAATCCAATAGTCTGCGGTTAGAATAATTTTCTTGAAATCTATATTTATGCGTTGCTAATGCAGGCTGGTGATGAATTTGTGCCAACTGTTCCTCTGAGGCCTTGGCTTTGGTAGCAATCACATCTGCCTTAGCCACCAGGGCCGAACTCAGCCACCCCTGATTGCGCCGAATCAGCCAATTACCGACAGTATTTAGGGCCAGGGTCATTAAAAATAGAAGCATGCCTACCATAAATGCCGCACTCCGCCGAAAGGAGCCAGGGTCAATGTCCCCTTCAGGGGCAGTAACAATAAAAGAAGTCATGGTGGTTGTGGCATTTAATGGATCGAAGGCTAGACGGGTCCCCCCCCTGCCACCAGCTAGATCCGGGATCATGGTTTCCCCAAAGGCCCTTGACACTGCCAGCGCACTGGCCGCCGCAATCCCCGGAAATGCTGCTGGTAAAATCACCCTCAAGATCATCTCCACCTTGTTCAAACCAAGAGCATAGCTACTCTGGCGCAGTTCCTCAGGCACCGCTCGCAGGGATTCTTCAGCCAGGGAAGAAACCGTGGGGATCAAAAACAACCCCAGCACTAACCCCGCCGCTAGTCCATTTTGGGTAGCAATTTCTGGCAAAATCTTCTGTAATAGGGGTGTAACGGTGAATAGACCAAAGTAACCTAGAATCACTGTGGGAATACCAGATAGGGACTCAAGGGCAGGTTTGAGGATCGTGCGCAACCAAGGGGGGGCATATTCAGCTAGATAAATCGATGACAAAATCCCTAAAGGGATCGCCACCCCAATCGCAATGCCACTCACTGTCAAAGTAGAAACCAACAGCACAATTAACCCCGCGGCAAAGCCAGGTTCTCCCGGTTTATCAACCTGGGCTACTGTCCACTCAGTATCTGTGAAGGCTTTAACAATCCCTGCCCAAAGTCCCTGACTGTTACCAAATGTCCTGCCATCAAATGGTTCTATTTCAACTGCCGTAATATTCTCAAAAAATAGAAAAGATTCGTAGATAAAAATGCCAAATAGGAGAATAGTAATAAACAGGGGGATCGCTGCTAGGAGTGCCAGTAAAGGATAAATGATAAAGTCCTCAAAGATGCGGTTGAGGGGGGAGTGGTCTTTGCGAACTGGAATGATACCTTCGGTCATGGTTGGCTAGTTTGACAGTCTGCTGTTTATTGTAGTAGCCTGCTGTAGATATTAGGTTAAGAGCAAGTAAAGAAATTGCAATCCTCCAGATAGAGACAATTCCCTAGAGTTTATGGTTTAGTGCTTAGGATAGATGTTACTAACCCTGTTATGCTCATTCCTACTACTTGGTCGCAACGCCTAAGACTGATTGACTTTGAACTGGTAGCCATTGCCCTGATCTATTTTGTGCAGGGGGCACTGGGACTATCCCAGTTGGCGGTGAGCTTTTTCCTGAAGGATGATCTGCACCTCAGCCCTGCGGAAACAGCGTCTTTGGTGGGTATTGCCATGATCCCTTGGACAATTAAACCCCTGTATGGGCTGATTTCTGATGGTGTGCCCCTGTGGGGCTATCGGCGCCGCCCTTACCTACTGCTGTCTAGTCTGCTGGGGGTAATGGCATGGTGGAGCATGGCATGGTGGGTACACAGTGCTACTTGGGCAGTGGTGGCGATCGCTACTGGGTCGTTGGGGATCGCTTGTGCCGATGCGATCATTGACGCTTTAGTAGTCCAAAAAGCCAGACATGAGGGGGACGGGGATGCGGGTTCTCTACAGTCCTTTGGTTGGGCATGGGTGTCAATCGGGGCGATTGCTTCTTCGTGGTTGAGTGGTTATCTGTTGGCGCAGTTGGGGGCAAGGGGGGTATTTCTGATTACAGGGTTTCTCCCTTTGTTGGTGGCGATGGCATCTTTGGCGATCAAAGACAGTCCTGTCCAGCAGGGACACAGTCTGGCGGACTCATTCAAGGAAAATTTGCTCCAGATTAAGCAAGCAGTAAGCGATCGCAAGATTTTATTGCCTGTGGCTTTTATTTTTTTATGGCAGGCTACCCCCTCGGCGGATTCAGCGTTTTTCTATTTCACCACCAATGAGTTGGGCTTTACACCTGAATTTTTGGGGACAGTGCGTTTAGCTACTAGTATTGCTGGCCTGTTGGGGGTGTGGCTATTCCAAACTTACTTGAAACACATTCCTTTGCGCAAAATTTTCTGGTGGACAACCGTTATTGCCACTCTCCTCGGTCTGACCAGCTTGATTTTGGTGAACCATTGGAATCGCCCCTTGGGGATCAGCGATCGCTGGTTTAGTTTGGGGGATAGTTTGATTATGACGATTGCTGGGCGGATTGCTTTTATGCCTGTCTTAGTGTTGGCGGCGCGTTTGTGTCCCCACGGGATTGAGGCTACTTTGTTTGCATTACTGATGTCAGCGATCAATGTTTCTTCCCTCATTTCTTATCAATTAGGTGCAGGCCTAACCTACATCTTAGGGGTAACGGAAACGGACTTTACCAATCTGTGGTTGTTGGTAACCATTACCAATCTGTCTAGCCTCTTGCCCCTACCCCTAATCCACTGGCTACCTGCGGAGCGATTGGAAATTGGCGACCAAAATGCAGAGGAATTGATCGTACCTGCAGAAATGCCAACCCTGGCCAAGAAGTAAATGAAATAATTTAATAAATCCGAAAACTTTCCCCCAAGTAGTAACGCCGTACCTCAGGGTTTACTGCTAATTCTTTGCCAGTGCCTGCGGCCAGGATTTCACCATTGTGCAAAATGTAAGCGCGATCGATAATGGCGAGGGTTTCCCGCACATTGTGGTCAGTGATCAAGACACCAATGCCCCGCTGGCGCAGACCTTTGATAATTTCTTGAATCTCACCCACGGCGATCGGGTCAATGCCGGCAAAGGGTTCATCCAGCAAGAGGAATTTGGGGCCGTCCACTCCCACCGCCAGAGCACGGGCAATTTCAGCGCGGCGGCGTTCCCCCCCTGACAGGACTGCGCCAATACTGTTGGCTACCTGTTCGAGGTGAAAATCGGCTAGTAGGGTGTTGATTCTTTTGGGGATTTCCCGTGGGGGTACGGAGGTCTGTTCCATGACTAGACGCAGATTGTCGCGCACGCTGAGATAGCGAAAAATGGTGGGTTCTTGGGCTAAATAGGTAATCCCCATGCGGGCACGCTGATGAATGGGGCGATAGGTGATGTCCTGGTGATTCAGCCACACCCTGCCACTGTCAGGTTGGATCAAACCTGTAGCGATATAAAAAGTAGTGGTTTTGCCTGCACCGTTTGGGCCCAATAGCCCGACTACTTCTCCCTGCCAAATGTGCAGACTGACACCGCTAACTATTTGCCTACGCCCATAGTTTTTACTGATTGACTCCAAAACCAATTCACTCTGCTGATCGAGCCGACTCAAGCTCATGGGGGGGGGCTACAGGGCTTTTAAAGGGGGGTTTGATTTGCTCTATGGGGGTAGCAGTGGTGGCAGGTGCTGCAGCAATACCCCGATCGGGCAGGATATAGACCGACTCTACCTGCTGGTTGGTTGGTGGCAGAGCCACAAACTGTCCCTCATTCACAAGGTAGGTAATAGTTTCCGCACGGATCGTGTTTACGCCCCGTTCGGTTACCACAACATTGCCAGAGAGGACAATTTTTTGCTCATCGGTAAAATATTGGGCTTGGGCGGCTGTACCCACCAATTGGCGGGCAGGGTAATCAATGCGGACATTGCCCCGTGCCGTAATTACCCCTGTTCTGGCATTGGCTTCTTGCACATCCGAACGAATGGTAATGGCTGTGTTGGCAGGCTGGCCATAGTGGGGGGTAACGGCTACCACACCACTAGTGATGACCCCCAGCAATACAGTCAGGGAACGGCGCATAATTTCACCTCTGTATCTCCAATTTAATTTAACCTATTCTAGGGCTTACAATCTCCAAGACAGGAAACTTTGAGAACAGTCTTGTTATTCTTGAATGTTGAGGGAGCGCTCCCTGAGATAATAATCCAGCCAAGGGGTAGTAGTGGCGGTAGTCAAATCGGGGTTAGGAGTCAGCACCCACAGGCCCATGGTGGTCAGACCGATTTCCTGTACTACTAGTTCCAAGCGGCGATCGCCAGTGAGGTCATGGGCATTAGCCAAGACATAACTGCTAATACTGTCATTAAAGTAAGAAAGGGTGCGCTGATGGGTGATCAGGGGTTCGCTAGTCCAACGATCGCCAGTTTTGCGCAGTAATAAGAGGACGCTGTATTCTTGGCGTTGGGCAGGCGGTAGGGCGAGAAAGTTTTGCCAGCCCTGCGGGTCAGTGGCAAGGGGACGCAAAGGATTGTCGAGGCGCAGTCCTGTAACTATCTCTGGCACTTGATCCCCGTCTATATCCACACACACAAGGGAAGCAATGCCCAGCCGTTCTGCCTGCACTCCTAAATTCTTAAACACCGCTTTACCTTGGCTGAGAACCACTGCCTGAACTTGACTAGGACAGTTATATTGAAAAGAAGGCAGAGAGGCAGGTAGGGGGTTAGCCTGCCCACTAGGTACAAGGATAATCCCTTGCTGTGCCAAAATGCGATCGTCACTCAGGGGTTGTGCTAGCTTGAACACGGCGATCCCGCCAAAATTTTCGGAAATGCGCTGTTCTTGAGTTTGTACGACCGCCAAAAGCTTGCCGAATTGTAACAGAGACCACCCTGTTGGTGGCAACTGCTGTTGTAAGCCCTCTATCCCCCCTGCATACTGCCACAGACTACTGGGGACGATCGCTTCTAAACTCTGGCGATCCGGTGAGACTTGCAGAAATAAAAATACCGGTACTTTATCCAGTACAGCAGGCTGAGCACAGGCAACCACTGCCAAGACCAGCCCCCCAATTAGCCAAGACCTTAACCGAATAGCCACAACCATAAGGGAATTGTAAACAATACCCCTATGCTACTAAAAGCGATCGCAAGGGCAACCACTTGAGAGCCAGTCACTCCATAGGTTTCAGCTAAAATTACCCCCGCTACCGCCGTAGGCATCCCTGCTTGGAGTACCATCCCTAGGACCGCATCCTTGGGTAGCCCCGAAAAATGCAGTGCCATCCCCACCACTGCCGGCAAAGCCACAACCTTTATCACCGCCGCTGAAACACTTGCCAATAAACTCGTGCGGATATTCTCTGTATCTTTTAGCTGTAAGCGAATGCCCACCAACACCAGCGCGATCGGCGGCACTAGATCAGCTAAAAACTCAACGTCCATCTGCCCTGTCATATTCCAATGGCTGGCTTTCCACACCCATCCCACCCCAAACGCCCAAATGGCAGGGGTCAACAAAATCGCCTTCAAATGCTCCCCTAAATTTTTTACTTTGTTCTTACTGCCATAATAACTAGCGATCGCTACCCCCAGCCCATAACTGCCGACCACATTGTGGACAAGGCTGTAAATTACCACCCATGCCAGATATTTTTCCTCAAGTAGATAGGGAGTGATCGCCAAACCCACAAAACCAGTATTGCCGATCGTAGAAGCTAATAAAAAAGTACCATGTTGTTCAGGGGGTAGCCAGCGCAGTAATGACCAACTGACCAGCCATGCCACCACCAGAGACAGAGTTACAATTATGGGCACCCAGCCCAATAGCCCTGTGAAATCCGCCCGCAGGGTAAAAGCCAATACTTGCAGGGGCACACCCACCCAATACAAGCCCTGTGCCAGAACCTTCGGGAAATTGGTGGGTAATTTGCGCAGGAGTAACAGCCCCACCAAGGTCCAGCCAATAAACGGCAAGTACAGCTCGCCCAATCGCTCTAGCACGCAAAGCCCCTATTGCCAACAACACTAAGCTATCACAAATAAGTTAACCCTCCTTAGGAGGGGCGCTAAGGAAGGTCAAAATTTTTTCGGGATCAACTAGGGATCGTAGGGCTGTTTACCAGTGAAACGGAGTTGCCCCGGACTAGGATTCTTGCCGATACTGCGGGGCACAGAATTAACGGCTACCCGTCCCTTATTCACCTTTTCAGGGAACACCCCATCAGCAGGGTGCAGATACACCTGATCCCCATTGGGGAACTCCCGCCAGATTTTGTAATTATTGATTTTGAAGCCCCGTAACTGGCGACCAAGAGCGAGGGCTTGCTCTTTCTTAGCAAAATAGAGCATATTTTCCCCTTCGTGCATGATCGCCGCTCCCCCTGTGGGCATTTCAAACACCTGTTCTTTGGGGCTAGTCCAAGTGATGAGATACTTTTCTTCAGTATAGGCAGAGGATAGTAGACCACCGGTGCTCCCCCCCCAGATGGGGGTCTTTCCAGAGGGACGACTAGGGCTTTGGCTAGACTCTTGTGTTACTTGTTGCTCTTCTGACATGCGGTTTCTCCCAAGACAGTTTTTAGCGGTATTGTTATCATCAGTTAAGATAACATTGACTAGAGTACCAATCAGCAGGGCTTAATCTTACTTAACTTTAGGGATATTAGCTTGCCTGTTCCCTGCTTTCCGAAATATAATATACTTTGCACACCTAAGGGCATGTAGCTCAGCTGGATAGAGCTTCAGATTCCGGTTCTGACGGTCGGGGGTTCGAATCCCTCCATGCTCGTTGTTACGGGGTAGACAGGGGAACAGGAAGAATCGGTGTCAGGGAGAGATGACCTGTGGTGGGATAGCCGAGGGCATTGCGATCGCCGAAGTACCAGACTTGTTCAAAGCGATTGAGATAGTTCTGCCCGATAATACCTTTTACGCCAAGGACTTGGAGAATTTCACCTCTGATCACAACCGCATCTAGGTTAGTGAGTTGGTAGGTGCCCACTTGGACACTAGACAGTTTAACTTTTCTGGCTTTTTCTATGCCACAAAAACCTTTGACCTCAATTTCAGGGGCAGTGCGGAAATCTATGCCTAGAGTTTGGGCAAAACTTTCGCCAATTACCATCACATCTGCGCCTGTATCTAATAAAAATAATTCAGGCGGACGATTGTGCACTTGGGTCGGTGCTACCATTACCCCCATTCTGCCGATCAGGGGTAACAGGTTCGGGTCATTGGGTGGAGCTGTGCGGGGCAATAGACGCAGTTGCGATCGCTGGGGTTGGAGATAGACAGTGTAATTGCTCAAAAAATCTAAACCCAACACGCCCGCCGATCCTGTGGGGACGCCATTGATTGTCAGCCCCGATAGCCCGCTGACTGTAGCCGTACCGACTTGCAGAGTAGGGAGAGGCACTATGGTGGCACGCACCCGATCGCAGTTGTCGCCCACCACTGAATAGCTCAACAGTTGACTGGGAATGGGTATCCCTTTCAGCCCTAAGCCTGCAGCGATTTTTTCATCGATCACCGAAGCAGATGCCCCTGTATCCAACAAAAAGGTTTTAGATTTGCCCTGAATCTGCACAGGTAAGGTAAATATCTCTGCTTCTTTTACCTTGCCTAAGGGAATGTCCGCTTGTCCTGAGGCGATGGGTTGGGGCACAGTTACCCCCAACAGGTTTAACAGGCGAGTCAGCCGCACTTCAGTATTGCCTGCCACCTGCCTATCGGGAGTGAGTACCATTACTTCCATGAAACAGATGATGGAAGCGGCTTCAAGTTTTTCTAAGTCTAGGGCTGAACCCTGCTGTGCCAACTCCCTGACTTTCCTTTGGGTGCAGGCAGTGATGCGTTGGAGTAATTGACGCGCCAACTCCTCCTCAATTTGGGATAGGGTTTGTTGTGGTTTCTCCAGATATTCGGCAAAAAAACCTGCCTGCGGTTGATTGAACCACCACCAGCTTGAAACTCCCACCACCACACTGGTACTCACTGCTACAAACAATTGTATAACTTTCATATAGTTAAAGTGGGGGCTGGATCGCTGAAGTATTAGCCTGTAAAGTTTGATATATTTAAATTTTACCACTACTTTATCAGGTCGCCTATGACCACCCCCAAGAAGCCGATTCGTCCTGAAAAGCCACGCCTAGACATTGTGCGGGTAGCTCCCCCGCCTGCAGTTAAAACCGAGCCGCCGCTAGAGCCTGGGGACAAGCCGATCTCACCCCCCACTGAACCCCTGCAATATCGAGCGATCGGGCTGATTAAGGGGCGCTATGTGCCCAGCCCTGAGAGGATCGCCCGTGGGCAGTTGCTGGCTGAGGATGGCACAACTATTGAGGCCTATGTGTTGGGCAAGTTGATCTCGATTGTGAAAAAACGCCTTGATATGAGCCAATCCCACCTGTGGGTGGTGTATCCCCGCACTCAAGAGAAAGCAGGTGAACAGCAGCTATTTGTGCAGATTGCGGGGGTATGGGCGCCCCAAGCCCTTGGCAAACCTGATCAGCCAAGCGATCCTGGCATTCCCGATGGCTACTTTTCAGTGCGGGGGGAAGTGATCAAAGTTGCCGAAGGCAATGGGCTAGTAACTGTGAAAATTCGCCGTTTAACGCCTGTGAAGTCTGAGCAAAAAACAGCACCAACCTCCGATCAGCCCAAACCCAAGAGCAAGAAGCGTCCCTACATCCGCTTCAAGCTCCATTTGTGGGGGCTACTCCCTAAATCGGCGGTTGGTCAGTTTTGGGACATCAATGTCCACCGCAAGGGCACAAAATTGGTGATCACAGACGGACAGGCGATCGCTCCGATCAAGAAATTCACACGCAAGCCTGCTCCCAAACCGAAAAAGCCCTCTAAACCTCAATTTAAGCACAACAACAGTGCAGGTGTAGCCAATCCGCCCCCTCCGCAGTTGCGCCCCCGTCCGCCAAAGCCCAAAATCTAGAGGGCGCCAGCAGCGGTTACATCCAGGACTGAGCCTGATAGGTGGGAAGTGATATTCAAGGCTTGCAGGTAAGGGGATCCCGTACTGCCTTGGGGATAGTCAATCACCGTAACCCCGCCGTTCCCCTGTTTGAATACCCAAAAGTAAGCAGGGCTTAACCCAAACAAGTTACACAAGATCGCTTTGTTGATAGCGTCATGGGCAGACACAAGGGCTACTTTGCCCGTAGGCGTCTGCTGTAGCACTTTTTTCCAGCCAGCTTGGGCGCGCTCCCACACCTCTGGCAAATTTTCGCCTGCGGGCATCTGCACCGTTTCAGGGCGAGTCTGCCAGTCAGCGAGTGCTTGGGCATAGTCTGCCTGTACTTCCCTTTCCAGTTTGCCTTCCCACAGACCATGTTTAATCTCACGGAATTCATCTAGACAATGGAGTTCAGCTTGGAGATGGTGAGTGAGAATAATCTCAGCGGTAGTTTTAGCACGACTCAAGGGACTGCTCCAAGCCAAGTCAATCTTGGTTTGTTGCAGAAATTGTCCTGTTTTCTCTGCCTGTTGCTTACCTGTCTCATTGAGAGGAATATCCATCTGTCCTTGAAATCGCTTCTGGCGATTCCATTCTGTTTCACCATGTCTAACTAGGAGAATTCTGAAACCTTGGTGCTGGTCTTTGAGACTTGGCAGTCCTGAACCAAGATGGCTAGTGATATTCATAGATTCCAATTGCCAACTACTCCCCCGATAATTGAGGACATTGATACCACAGTTAGATTGTTTGAGATGATGATAGTGATGTAAGTCTATGCCAAGGGCTGTACAGATCAACGCCCGATTGATCCCACTGTGGGCAGTAATTAGAATGGTGCCATCCACATATTGGCTATGAAATTCCCGCCAGAACTGCTCTGCCTGCTGGAAGAGTTCCCGTACAGGATAGAAACCATCAATACACAACTGATAGGGAGAATGGTGCCAGTGCTCGTATTGTTCTGGATAAGTAGCTTTGATGTCACTGAAGGTTTTCCCTTCCCACGATCGCAAATCTATTTCCAATAAGTTGGAGTTAATCTGTAGAGCGGGTGGATGTGTTTGGTGGGAGAGGATCGCTCTTGCCGTCTGTTGCGCCCGCTCGAGGGGGCTGACCAATGCTCCTGTGAAGTGCAGACTAGCTAGAGCCTTACCTGTGAGTTCTGCCTGTTGTTTGCCCAAATCGGTGAGGACAGATTCATTAGTAGTTGCACCGCGCCCCTGCACTCGCTGAGCCACATTGAAAGTACTTTCCCCATGCCGAATCAAAATTACGCGCAACATAATCGCTCCTCTAATCAGACTTGCTCAGGTTTAGAGTTTCAGTGCAACCCCTTGCCGAAACTCTTCTCATTGTAACTGTTTATGTCCGATGGCAACGATCGTATTTTGTCCGCCGAAGCCAAAACTGAAATTGAGGGCAAGGGTGAGGGGATAGGCAATCGGTTCTCTGACCAAATTCAGAGGGAAAGCAGGGCTATTTACACCTGTACAAGGGGGTAAAATTTGATCCCGCATGGCTAACAGACAAAAAATCCCCCCCATGATCCCACTTGCCCCCAAACAATGCCCGATCGCTCCCTTATTACTGCTGACCAAGGGCTGGTGAGGAAATAATTGTTCAATAATTGCCGCCTCTATCTGGTCATTTTTAACTGTAGCTGTACCATGGGCACTGATATATTGAATGTCCATATAGCTCAATTTAGCTATAGCTAAACACTGGGCGATCGCCCATTTAACTGCTTGTAATTGGGGATCGCTAGCCGTAATATGACAGGCATCATTGCTCATACTTGCGCCTAAAATTTGCCCATAACAAGTCCTGCCATTGCGCTGGTGAAAATGCTCTAAACTTTCTAAGATCAGCACCCCTGCCCCTTCTCCTAGTCCTAGACCTTGCCGTTCTTTACTAAAGGGATAAACACCCTCTTTAGCGAACACACCTAACTGTCGAAAACCTGCGATCGTCAAAGGTGTAATTGCCGTATCTACTGCCCCGACTAACACTAATTCTGCCTGTTGCGATCTAATTAGTTCATAACCGATTGCGATCGCCCAATTCCCCGAAGCACAGGCAATCGAGATAGTTTCAGCATAATTTTTACTGCCCAACCACTGACAGACACAACGGGACAAATTTGCAGATAATAGATAGGGATATGATTCTAAACTAATTTGCTGTTGAAACAGTAATTCCCACTCCCGCTGATAACCACGACTAGAGCCAATAACTACCGCACAATCAGGTAAAGGTAAAGTAAGCTTAGCTGAACTAACTGCTTCCATGACTGCAATTTGGAGCAGTTGTTCTACTCGATATTGATCGCGAGCAGTAGGAAGATGAATCGGGGCAATTACACCGTTTGTAGTAGGTATCAACGCTGACTTTAGTTGGAGCAAATTCTGCCAAATGGTCTCGGTATTTGTGCCCAGACCATTAATCATCCCAATGCCAGAGACTAATACGGGCATAGTTGTAATGTAACTAGATCGTAGCTCAAGTTTTGCTCCAGTCAGTTATACTAAGGGTCTAGTCAAGGTTTTTGCGCCTATGGATCAACTACCACCACTCACTCGCACCAAGGTTGAACTTATGGCAACCCTTGCCAAAATTCCCTATTTTGAGAGTTTACCAGAAAAAGATTTATTATTTTTGGTACGGCAGGGCTATCCCCAGCTGGTGCCTCAGTTCCAGTATGTGTGTCGGGAGGGGGATACTGCCAATTCCTTCTATGTGGTGCTAGCTGGTAAAGTGGAAGTAATTTCCCTGAAAAAGAAGAAGCATATTTCTATCCTCTACCCAGGGGATTTTTTTGGTGAGATCGCTCTGTTCACTGGTTCACCGCGGGTTGCCACCTGTCGCACCATAGAAGATAGTAAGTTTTTTGTTATTCATCGGGAATACCTGAAAGCGATTTTGGCGGCACATCCAGAAGTAGCGGAACGGATTGCCCGCACTATTCTAGATCGGCAGGATACCCTCATTAGTCTGGGTGTACTGAGTTTGGCAGAAACTGAGGAATGGGATATTGATATACAGTATATCCGTCAGTTGCTCCAACCAGCCCTGAAGACTTGAGTTTATGAGTCACTTGATTGCACAACTAGTGCAGATATTCAATTCACCACTGTTCACCATTGAGGGCAAAAATTTTTCTCTTGCCACCATCTGTACAATTATTGTCCTGATTATGGGGGTGATTGCAGGTGCGATCGCTCTGAGTGAGTTATCCCGACGTACCATCCTATCCAGATTGAATCGGGGCGTACAGGAAGTAATTGCTGTTTCCATTCAATATATTAGTATCATTCTGGGAGTAATTATTGTGCTCCAAGGAGCGGGGATCAATCTTAGTTCCCTGACTGTGGTGGCGGGGGTGCTGGGGATCGGTATAGGCTTGGGTTTGCAGAATCTAGCGAGTAATTTCTTCAGCGGTTTGATTCTGCTCTTTGAACAAACGATCAAGGTCGGCGATTATATTGAGTTGGGAACATTGAAAGGAACAATCGAGAAGATTACTATCCGCTCCACGATTGTCCGTACTGAAGATGATGTGTTTGTGATTGTTCCCAACCAGAAGTTTATGGACAATGACACCATCAATTGGAGCTATGGGGGCACAACCTGTCGTATTCATATTCCTGTAACTGTTGCCTACAATAGTGATTTACAAAGAGTGGGCGAAGC
The DNA here is from genome assembly GCA_046295715.1 of Pseudanabaenaceae cyanobacterium. GTDB lineage: Bacteria > Cyanobacteriota > Cyanobacteriia > Pseudanabaenales > Pseudanabaenaceae > JBKBMU01. The sequence goes on along the minus strand of JBKBMU010000008.1, from coordinate 145,089 downwards.
CCTAGTGATGGCGGCGCGGGCTGTGCCCAAGGTCTTGCATGACCCGCCCCCTGAAGTCTGGTTTGTGAGTTTTGGAGAGAATGGACTGCAATTTGAAGTATTGGTGTGGATCGATGACCCCGATGATAATGAAGTAATTCGCAGTGCCATCAATTTTCGCATTGCCTATGAATTCAAACTGCGGGGGATCACTGTCCCTTATCCTCAGCGCGATCTGTGGATTCGCAACTGGCAAGATTTCCCCACCAATACACCTCAGCCAACCTCTACAGCCAGTCCCGCTCCCTGTGATACACCCCTCTACTACAACTACAGTCTGACTGAACTCCTACGCCGTACAGATTATTTTGAGAATTGCTCTGAGAGTGAATTACTTGCCGTGATCGCCAGTGGCGATCGCAATGAGTATTCAGCAGATGAAATCATTGTCAGGGAAGGTGAACCCAGTGAGTGTTTCTATTTAATTTTAGAAGGCTCAGTGGAAATCTTTTCTGAACGGACAGGCAAACGATTAGCCGTATTGAATAGTGGGGACTTTTTCGGAGAGATTGCTGTACTGATGGGAGTACCCCGCACTGCCACCGTCCGTACCCTCACTAATTCCATTTTATTTGAGATCAATCGCCGCCAACTTCAGAAACTACTAGCAGAACACAAAAATCTGGGGGAACAGATTGCTCTCAAACTCGCTGAACGGAAAAAGATGTTAATTAGTATGGGACTATTGAGTGAATCGGAAGCCGACAAATCCGAATTAGCAGTTCTCAACTGGGTTAAAGATCGCCTCAACTTCCTGTTCAGTGTGCAGTTATAATTAAAGCCCTACACGCAAATGCTGAGTGTTATGTCCATTAGGTAAACAGCTTTTCTAATCAGGAGTTGGTTACTGACATTTACGCAGGAGGTCTAATTTTTCGGCGGTTCTGCCCCTGGGAAGGTCTTTTTCTTTGGAGTGCTTCCCTGACCCGTTGCGCCAACCTCGTCATTTCTGGATTAACCGTAAATACAGGAACTGGTATTGGGCAGGTCTTGTTTCCAATAATAATTTGATTTTAGCCGTGCCGTAGGCAATCCCGATCCCCACAGAGGGGGGATCAAAAAATTTGAGATAAATAAATCTACTATAATATTATTTATATAGTGGGAAGAAACAGTGGATTTATTGCCTTCCTTACAACATCCTTAAGGTGTAACAGAGATAGAATAGAATATAAACAGTTAAGCTTGTTTGGGGAGATTTCAATAACTATTTCCCTAAATCAGGTAACTGGCATGGTCGGTGGCTATAAAAAACAATAGAACTATTAATAGCGGCTGGTTTTTTATTTGTAAGTTCTGTTGTGTTTGGTCTGTTTAGAGGAAATGGGTTTGTACTTTATTATTGCAGGTGTTGTGATACCTCTAGTACTGATCATTCAGTACTCGTATAGTAAAACAATAAATCTGGGAGTGCAAATTTATGCACTAGAATCTAAGAAAAGCGTAATAGAGGGTGTAGCAGTGGATATTCAAATTGTTAGAGAGGCTTAGAGAGGCTATGACTCTGTTAAATAATGCTGTTCTTCAAAGCAATAATCGATAACACATCATTGGAGGGGACTTTTTGGTAGTCCTAGATCAAGTTGATTATTTGTAAGCCGCTCAATTTTTCCTTATGTTGCCAGCGCCAGAGTTGCAGTTAGCCCAATTGTTCTGTGATGGGGCGCTGGGGTCTGGGGCGATCGAAAGCGATCCCTATAAAAAAATTTATACAACATAACCAGCCATTGGAGGGGGCTTTGTGGTAGTTCTGTAATCAATTTTTCCGATGCACTCGAAGGGGTCGGCAACAGCCCGATGGGGTGCCCTAAAATTTGTGCAAGAGAGTTACTAAAGGCAGGGACTTTTAAGTTAAACTAGAAAGACTGATTTTAATCAATTCACCCACTTGGGGCTTCGGGTGTTCTGGGGACTACCTAGAACCGATCCAAGTGTCAGGCTAAACCCGAACGAAGGAGAAAACTATGCCCGTAGTATCTTTAGCGCAATTGCTAGAGGCAGGGGTGCATTTTGGGCACCAGACCCGCCGCTGGAATCCCAAGATGGAACCCTTTATTTTTACTGAGCGCAATGGCGTACACATTATCGATCTGGTGCAAACTGCTCAGTATATTGAAGAAGCCTATGAGTACCTGCGCAAATCTTCTGAACAGGGAAAAAAGGTGTTGTTCATCGGCACGAAACGGCAGGTGGCGGGGATCATTGCCCAAGAAGCTCTCCGCTGTCAAAGCTACTATGTAAACCAACGCTGGCTGGGGGGGATGCTCACCAACTGGGTTACGATCAAGTCCCGCATTGAACGGCTCAAGGACCTCGAACGCCGCCATGAAAATGGTTCCCTCGATCGCCTGCCCAAAAAGGAAGCCGCCAAACTGCGCAAGGAGATGGAAAAACTGCAAAAATACCTAGGTGGGATCAAAATGATGCGTCGTCCCCCCGACATTGCCATCCTTGTGGATCAAAAACGGGAATATAATGCAGTGCAGGAGTGCCAAAAATTGCACATTCCCATTGTCGGTTTGCTGGATACCAACTGCGATCCCGATACGGTGGACATTCCCATCCCTGCTAATGATGATGCGATCCGTTCTGTGAAGCTAATTCTCAGTAAACTAGCAGATGCGATCATTGAAGGCAGAGGTGGACAGCCCGCTGTGGATGAGTCAGAATATGAGGAGTTCAGCGAAGCGGTAGAAGAGATCGAGATTTCCGCAACTGCGGAAGATTTTGGGTTCACAGACGAGGACGAATAGTGAATTTTCAGTCGGTGATTTTGGCTTTACAACAATACTGGAGCGATCGGGGCTGCCTGATCATGCAACCCTATGATATTGAGAAGGGGGCGGGCACTATGAGTCCCCATACCTTTTTGCGGGCATTGGGTCCCGAGCCGTGGAATGTGGCATATGTAGAGCCTTGTCGTCGTCCTACGGATGGACGATTTGGGGAAAATCCCAACCGACTGCAACACTATTATCAATTCCAAGTGCTGTTGAAACCATCTCCTGATGATGTGCTGGATCAGTACCTAGATAGCCTGAAAATGCTGGGTATCGATCCCGCCGACCATGATATTCGCTTTGTGGAAGACGACTGGGAATCTCCTACTTTGGGAGCGTGGGGAGTGGGTTGGGAAGTGTGGCTAGATGGCATGGAAGTAACCCAATTCACCTATTTTCAGCAGGTAGGGGGCCTGGACTGTCGCCCTGTATCCGCTGAAATCACTTATGGATTAGAACGGTTGACCATGTATTTGCAGGGCGTGAACTCTGTATTTGATATTGAGTGGCGACAGGGGATCACTTACGGGCAAGTGCATCACCAGGGGGAAGTGGAACATAGCTATTACAATTTTGGCAAGAAAGGTTTAGATGCAGAATTATTGTTCTCTCTTTTTCTCCAGTATGAACAGGAAGCAAGTCGCTTGATCGAGAAAGAACTAGTGTTGCCTGCCTTTGACTATGTGCTCAAGTGCTCCCACACCTTCAATTTGCTGGATGCTAGGGGCGTGATCGCCGTAACTGAACGAACTAGGTATATTGGCAGAATCAGAAATATGGCAAGGCTGGTGGCTAAGACCTATCTGGAACAACGGGAGAGTATGGGTTTCCCTCTGCTGGTCAGTTAAAATGGGTATAGATGATATAAGGCAAAACTATGATTGAACATCTGGCCAAACTATTGAATAATTTACAGGTATCTGCCGAATGGGTAGGTATTAGAGAAGTAGAAGAAACCCAGACCGTCTGCTATGTGCGGGATGGTCAGCCCCAGTCCAGCGGCAAAAGAATCAGTCATGGGGCGATGGTGGAAGTGCTAGTGAATGGTCAATTTGCCTATGCCAGCACCACTGATTTATCATTGGAGGGTTTACAGCGGTCGGCGGAACAGGCTTATAAATTAGCTCTGGTGGCTTGTCGGTGGAGTATCTTTCCTTTCTCGGTAGAGCATCGCCCTGTGGCAAAAGGGAGTTATCATTCACCTACGCCCCAAAAAACCTATTCCCTCGGCGAGTTGCATGAAATTCTTCAGCAGGTATGTCAAGCCTTAAAGGTCTCAGGACAGATTGTTCAGACCAGTGCCTATGCTTCTATTACTGAAACTAAATCCCATCTGGTCAGTAGCACAGGGACAGATATTTATCAACACTTCCATTTTGTTGCTACGGATTATAGTGCCACGGCGCAGGATGGTACGCTGGTGCAGAGGCGGGGCGATCATGGTCAGTTAGCTTGTTGTTATCAAGGGGAAATTGTCATCCAAGACCTGCCCAACCTACTCCAAAGAGTGAGAATGATTGGGGAACAGGCGGTGGAATTATTGACGGCTGAGGAATGCCCCAACACTACTACCAATTTGGTTTTGGCTCCCGATCAGATGTTATTGCAGATTCATGAGAGCATTGGACATCCTTTAGAATTGGATCGAATTCTGGGGGATGAACGGAACTATGCAGGGGGGAGTTTTGTAAAATTGAGTGATTTTGGTCATCTAGTCTATGGCTCCCCCCTATTGAATGTTACTTTCGATCCCGATCGCTGGGGGCAGTTTGCTAGTTATGCCTATGACGATTTGGGGGTAAAGGCAGAGAAGGTTTATTTGATAAAAGAAGGGGTGCTTTTGCGGGGGTTAGGCAGTATAGAAAGTCAAGCAAGGAGCGGGATCCCTGGGACAGCCAATGCTAGAGCCTGCTCTTGGAATCGTCCCCCCATTGACAGAATGGCGAATATCAATTTGGAAGCAGGCGTATCTAGTTGGTCAGAAATTATTAGCCAGATCGAATATGGAGTGTATATGGAAGCCAATCGCTCTTGGTCAATTGATGACTATAGAAATAAGTTCCAATTTGGTTGTGAGTACGGTAAGTTGATTGAAAATGGTAAACTCACTAAGACCGTGAGGAATCCCAATTATCGGGGGATGACGCTCCCTTTTTGGCGCAGTCTGAAGGCGGTGGGGAATGAGGCAACGGTGGGCAGTTTTGGTTCCCCTTTCTGTGGTAAGGGAGAACCGAATCAGGCAATCAGGGTGGGTCATGCTTCGCCTGTGTGTTGGTTTGAGAATGTGGAAGTCTTTGGGGGCGCGTGAGTTGGAGTTTACAAGTTTTGTGGGCGGTGTCGGGGTTGATCCTGACGGTAATTGCCACCTTTTGGCAGACCGCTTTGCTGATACCCACTAGTTGGCATGACTTTGCTCTGCAGCCTCTACCCACTACTTGGCAGGTGGGAGCAGTGCTATTCATCGGCTGTGTGGGAGGGAAGTGGGCGGCGGTGCTCTCCCAAGGGGGCTATATTTTGCTGGGGCTGTTAGGGCTAAATGTGTTCTATCAGGGGGGGGGTTGGGGCTATCTGGGATCGCCCGCTTTTGGTTATCTGTTGGGGTTTGCGGTGGGGGGGGCAGTTTGTGGACACTTGGCATTCGCCAGAGACAGGACTCTAGAAAATCTCCTGTTTAGCTGTGTGGCAGGTTTAGTCATGATCCATTTCGTGGGGATCAGTTGGCTGATCCTGCGCTGGTTTCCTGATTTTGATGGCATAGTTAACCTAATCCAACAGTACAGTGTTGCTGTTTTCGGTGGGCAGTTGCTTACCTGTTGTGCGATCCCTGTTCTGGCAGGTATTTTTAGATTTTTCTTGTTGTACTAGGAGATAGGTGGTGCTACACTAACGGGGTCAAGACTGGCTATGGCTAATGAAAAGATTACAGGGTGTGGGCTTAATAGCTGGGGTGTGGTGTGTGGGGCAGAATCCCCTCGGGGCTACTCCTATAGATATCGATCCGAGAGTAATTGAGGGCAGTTCTGTCCTGCAGAGGTGGTTAAATAATCCCCCCGACCTCTTAGAAGATATTTATAACTATCCCAGTTTTAGTACCAAATTTAGGCTGGGTTTTATCTCTAGAGATAACCGTTTGGGGTTGGACATAGGTGCGGAAGATATTTTCTTGGGACGATCGCCCTTGACTATCAGTGGTAGTTATCAGACCCTTTTGCCTACACCGGAAGCTAGTTGGGATATAAAAGCCAGATATTATCTTTTGCCCTTGGGATCGTATTGGAATGTAGCGCCCCAGGTGGGCTATAGGCAGGTAAATACTGCAGAGGGGCGCAGTCTAGCAGGTTTAGAGGTGGGTTTGCAGGCGGTGTTGGCTTTGTCCCCCCGCAGCTCTGATCTTAGAATTAGCCATAGTTTTACTAACCTCGGCACAGACCAAGAACTGAGCGTAACAGCACTGACAGCCAGCTATGCCCTAGGCAGACACTTTTGGTTGGGCAGTACCATTGAATGGCGGCGATCGCCCCTGCAATCGGACAGTAGAGTGGGCTTTTCCCTACAGTGGAGCTTGCCTTAAAACCCCGCACCGGTAAAATTTGTATAAGTCCATTCCCCTCCGCCTAGTCCAACCATGGCAGTCAAAGTCATTCATGAAGTTGGAAAAAATACCGTTACAATACAATCCAGGCGATCGGTCTGCAAGGGATAGTGGTATTTTGGGGGCTTGTATTTCTTGCATTATTATCTTGGCAACTACTAACTTGTTTAATAAACATGCACTAGGTATTTTAGCGTTTTTAGGAATTTCAGGAATCACAGGTTTGCCACTGTCCCCCTAATTCGCTACCAACTAGCATAAGGAGATAAATGTAAAGAGATATTACTTAATATCAAATTATTTACCCACAAGACAAATGAAGCATATAGAGAAGTTTTATCTGTATGGACATATAGTTTACCTCTTTACCTACCCTGTGCATTAAATCACTACTATTGCCAATGGAATTTTGGATGCAGATAATTGCGCAAAACCCTACGCCACATGACTGGCTGTCCCTCTGCTTACAGCAAATCAGTTTGTTAAATCAGCACTATTCTCCTAAAATCAACACATTTGTAGCCACTAATAACAATGAAGTAATATTGCAACATAACTATGAAAAAGCACCAATTATCTTAGCGACTACTGTGGGTTTTACACTTTTTGTTTATTCATCCTAGTGCCTCAAAGTTATGAGTAACCCCTGTTCCTCATTACAGTTAGTTTAATGGTTATTTTAGGGTGGATTCCCTATTTTATTTCAATTCTAATTCTGAAGATATTCATGTTCCCTATGACTTCAACTGTCAGCTTAAATCATGATAGTCAAGTAGTAACCATTGAGGAAAATACTTAACGCAATGGCAAGCAAATTTTTGCCTAGAATATGCTCAAGACCCTCCCAGTTATCTCAGGGGAGAAAAAGTACTGATGCTCAGATAGCCAAAAAAATTGCCACTATATACTTCAACTGATGCAAATGCATTGATCGCGATGTGCGATCGCATCATTTTGGTGGCAAGGCGATGACCGCAAGGCGCGGTTCTTCTCTGTATTCACTGCTGTTTGCATCCAGTTTGTAAACAGACAATAGAGTTGTTGTTCTTGGGAGTCAAACTGGGCACTCAGGAACGATCCCTGTAACCGCAGTAATTCCTTCGTCACCAGATACAGAGAGCGGGTGAAATCCTTATTGAAAGCTACTGTCGCTACCTTCTTGCCACTGGGCGCAAAACTTAACACACTGCTAAAACGGGGCAAAAAATCTAGGGGTGGGCGGGCGAGTTCTAGAGCTAAAATGGCAATCGCTTCTCCTTGGGCGATCGTTACCGAATTGCCATCTGGTGCGATCTGAAATTCTCCCCTGGGATTACTGGATAAAAATCAAGCGTAGGTTTCTCAAAAGAAATATCAATTCAATGGTTCTCTACACTACTCCCAAGTAGAACACTACGCATTAACATTAGGACACATGCTACCATAGGCGAAGCCGCAAGAAAGTGACACATATGCCAGCACCTTACGATTAGGACCTTCACAAAAAAGCAATTGAAGCCGTAAAAATGATTAGAGAAAAAGCTTCATATGTGCCGAATGCTATGACTTATGGTTAAAGAGAGAACAAGACCCAGGAGATTTTCAGGCAATTACTACTAAACTTGGAAGACCCAGAAAAATTGTGGATTAAGAAAAGTTCAAGGAATTTGTTAGAGAGAATAATGATAAAACTCAGAAACAAATAGCAGAGTTGTGGGGAGATAATCTGACTCAGCAAAATGTTAGTTATGCTTGCTGCAAGTTAGGAATTACCCGAAAAAAACTTACAGCTATCAAGAAAGAAATGAAGAGGAAAGAGCAAAATTTTTAGAGAAACTAGAGATAATATAGTAGGATAGAGTACTTTTTATATGAATGAAGCAGGATGTTATAACCGAGAGAATTATCCAAAAGGGGAGAAATGTTACGCTCTAAATCTTGGGACTTTAGCTAGTAAATCCCATGAATTTACTGGTTCTTTGGTCACAATATGCCTATTCTCATTAGTCTAGAGAGCCTCACTTGCTCGTAGAACTCAAATTCCAGAATTTTGCTTAGACAGAACTGGCGTTAATGCTAGTTTTCACAAGGTGGGAAGGAAAAACAACAGATTGGGAAATCTGTATTTAGCGGCATATTTGTCTGATTGATGGGGCAAAGTGCAAAGGAGTTTGACATAGTGAGAAAATATGTAGATGCTACTTTTAACAGCCATCTTAACATTTTTGCGTAGCACTATTGGATTACTATTAGGTTAGTAATAGTGAAATTTATTTCACTGGTCAGCAGGTATTGATACCAGTCAGCAATACCAGAGCTAGATTTATTTATGTATTTATGTCCACTGTCTTTTCCTATCTGTGTATATTATATTATTATATTTAAGTTCTGTTTGATTAAGGGTTTGGTGTTATCGCAAATCCATTTCTGATATTAATGCTAAGCTGAAGGCAGACGCGCTAAATGACTACTATGCTTAAGTTAATTGCTTCCTCCCTGCTGACTGTATCTACCAGTTTCTTGCTCCCCTCTGCTGTTCAAGCTGGTTTTGTACGTATCCAAGGTAGCGGTTTTAGCGTCCAATTGGGTACACCATCCTTCCCCCCCTATTACCATAGACCTACTGTACCTGCTTTTCCTCACCACTACCATAGCCCCACTATACCGGTAGTTCCTAGGTTTCATTCCTATCCAGTGCCTGTAGCTCCTGTGGGGGTGCGTTGCCCCTACACCTCCAGAATCATTGTTGCGCCCCCTAACAGTGTGATCGTTGCTCCCAGTGGTGCAGTGATTCAAACCCCCAATGTGGTTATTACTCCCAGAGGTATGGTGATCCAAGAATCTACTTCTACTCTGCAAATCCACCAACATCCCTACACCAGTTTTTAACCCCTGCCCCGCAACCATAAGTAAAACTTAACTCCCAATTCTTAAAAAAGTATTGAGGTTGAGTACCTTGACCTATTGCCATGACACAGCTAATAGAGTTAAATCTATTCATGGATAAGTAAGTATAGATTGAAATTCATGTTACAAGCCCTTGGCCAATCTCTGTTAGCTGGTATCTGGTTGATTCCGTTGTATTCCCTAGTGGGGGCGATTCTATCTCTGATTTGGGCGCCCTCGGTAACTAGGCGCACAGGACCCCGTCCTGCGGGTTATGTGAATATCTTGATGACATTTATTAGTTTCTTACATGGTTGCTTAGTTTTGCCTAGTCTGTGGGATGGTACAACTCTACACCTAGAGTGGGAGTGGTTCCATGTGGCGGGTTTAACTTTTCCCATTGTGATCGAGGTGTCAGCTCTGACGGTGGGGATCACGGTTCTGATTACAGGGCTGAATCTACTGGCTCAGGTCTTTGCGGTGGGCTACATGGAGATGGACTGGGGCTGGGCGCGCTTCTATGCCATGCTGGCATTTTTTGAGTCGGGGATGTGTGCTTTAGCTTTCTCGGACTCACTGTTTTTTGCCTATGTGATTCTGGAAATCCTCACCCTTGGCACTTATCTACTGATTGGGGTTTGGTACAACCAGCCTTTGGTGGTTACGGGGGCAAGGGATGCTTTCCTAACCAAGCGGGTAGGGGATTTGTTCCTGTTAATGGGCGTGGTGGCAATTCTGCCCTTGGCTGGCACATGGGATTTTGACCAACTGGCAGGCTGGGCGGCCACGGCAGAGGTGGATCCCACGGTGATTACTTTGGTGGGGCTGGGGTTGTTGGCAGGTCCGATGGGCAAGTGTGCCCAGTTCCCTTTGCACCTCTGGCTAGATGAAGCGATGGAAGGCCCGATCCCTGCGACGATCCTGCGCAATTCAGTGGTGGTGGCAACAGGTGCATGGGTGTTGATCAAACTCCAACCTATATTTTCTATGTCTCCTGTGGTCCAGGCGGTAACCATTGCCATTGGGGCAGCAACGGCACTGGGGGCCACTCTAATTGCGATCGCCCAGATAGACATCAAAAGAGTGCTTTCCTATTCAGTGAGTGCCTACATGGGGCTGGTGTTTATTGCAGTAGGGACAGGGCATGTGCCTGAAGCCTTGATGTTGATCCTCACCCACGGCATGGGGCAGGCGGTATTGGTGATGAGTGTGGGTGCTGTGATTGTGAATTGCATCACCCAAGATGTAACTCTGTTGGGGGGATTGTTCTCTCGCCGTCCCATCACCGCTCTGTCTTTTCTGGTGGGTGCTTGGGGAATGGTTGGTTTACCGCCCTTGGGTACAAGCTGGGTATTCCAAAAGTTAGTGAGTGAATTATGGTATGAACAGCGGGGGTTGGCGTTTTTGATTTTGATCGTCAATGCTCTGACCGCCTTTAGTTTGATCAGATTATTCGGGTTGATCTTTTTAGGTAAGCCCAAACAGATGACAGAGAGATCGCCTGAACCCCTGTGGTTGATAGTGATGCCCATGACTATTGGTGCGGGTGTTACTCTGCATGTACCGCAGATGTTGGCACAATGGCAATTAATCGATGACTGGTCAGTGTTTGTGCAACACAGTGGGATTGCGGTTACAGTTTCTAGTTTATTGGGAGCAGGTTTAGCCTACTATCTCTATGGAAATGAAGTCATACCCAAGCCTATCAAGTTACCCTCTCTGGAACTGCAAAATTTCTTTGCCTACGACTTTTATACACCTAAGTTATATAGGGCAACTGTAGTCGGTCTGGTGGATATTTTTTCCCGTATTGCTGACTGGTGCGATCGCTACATTGTGGATGGGGCGAGTAATTTATTTGGCTTGGCTACCATTCTCAGTGGCGAAAGCCTGAAATACACTACTTTTGGTCAACTGCAGGCATATGTCCTCACCTTAGTTGCTGGGGTAGTGGTGCTGTTTTTACTACTGAGATAGGGAGGGAAAATGTTAAGTTTATTGATTGCTATTCCTTTAGTTACTTCTGGCTTAGTCCTAGTAGCTAGTGATGGGAAAACTGCGAAAAAATTTGCTTTAGCAGGGCTGGGTATAGCTGTATTTTTAACTCTGTTTATGGCGCGACAGTTTAGTTTAGCCAGCAGTGTGTTTCAGTTTTCTGAAAAATATACATGGGTGAGTGTAATTGGCTTGGACTACAGTGTGGGGGTAGATGGTATTTCCCTGCCCCTCATAGGCTTAAATATGCTGATCTGTTGGCTAATTGTTTTTGCCTATGATGCTAACAGTAACTGCGCCAATTTGTTCTTTGCTTTGCTATTGCTAGCCAATGCAGGTTTAACAGGGGCATTGAGTGCCACTAACGTCCTACTCTTTACCCTTTTCTATGAGTTGGAGTTGATCCCTGCCTATCTGTTGATTGCGATTTGGGGCAGTAAAAAGAAGGAATATGCGGCCACTAAGTTTTTGATTTTCACTGCTGTTTCAGGAATTCTGATCTTGGTGGGATTTCTTTCCTTGGGCTGGTGGGCAGGGGAAGGGATGCCCAATTTTGACTATCAGGCTCTTAAAGAGATAGATTTGCCGATTCAAGTGCAGAGTATTCTGTTGTTGATTCTGTTGGCGGGCTTTGGCATCAAAACCCCTCTAGTCCCTTTCCACAGTTGGCTACCCGATACCTATGTGGAATCTTCTACTTCTACGGCGATGTTTCTGGGTGGTCTGCTGGCAAAGTTGGGAGCTTATGGGCTACTGCGTTTTTGTATGCCTCTTTTTCCTGAAGCATGGGAAAATCTGTCCCCCCTATTTGCCCTCTGGGGCGGCATTGGTATTCTCTACGGAGCGATCACTGCGATCGCTCAAAAAGATATCAAAAGAATGGTCGCCTACAGTTCCATCGGGCACATGAGTTATATTCTCTTGGCGATCGCTGCCGACACTTCTCTGAGCTTGGTGGGGGCAGTTTCCCAGATGGTCAGCCATGGTATCATTCTTGCTCTTCTGTTCTATCTGGTGGGGATTGTGGAAGCGAAAGTAGGTACAAGAGAAATTGATGTTTTGAATGGCTTGATGAATCCCCTGCGGGGTCTGCCGACTACCAGTGCCCTATTGATTTTAGGGGGGATGGCGAGTGCTGGTATCCCAGGTATGATGGGCTTTGTGGCAGAATTTCTCATTTTCCAAGGCAGTTTCAATCGCTTCCCAGTGCCAACCCTCATGGCGATCGTGGGTACAGGTCTCACGGCGGTCTATTTTGTGATTCTCTTGAATAGAACTTGCTTTGGCAGGTTAGACAATTACACTGCTTACTATGGAAAGGTTACGGGCTTGGAGAAGATTCCTTCCCTAGTCTTGATGGCTTTGGTGTTGTGGTTGGGGATTCAACCCAGCTACTTGGTGAAGTGGAGTGAAAGTACAGCTACCGCCTACAGTAGCTATCCTGCTAATACCGTTGTTTCTATGCAATTGAAGGAGTAAGTCTATGACCGCAACTTTGGAACGGAAAACAGTCCTACCACCCTCCAAGCATGAGTTTGCTGAGGTGATCCATCGCCTAGAGGCAGGGGGGGCAATGTTGCCCGATACTCCTGAAAATTTGATGCAGATTATCGGTCTCTACAAAGCCTATGCGATTCCGATGGATTTCTATTGGCGGGATTTGCTCTACATTGCTGAACAGGTGTTTCTCCATCCCCTCCCTGCCTTCAAGTATTTTATTCCTAAAGAATACTTGGAATTGGAAAACCACTATGCAGGAGATAATGCTGACCTGCGCATTTGGCGGGGTTATGCCACTGCCCACCAAGAATTATTGGAGTTCATAGAAAAGGGGGAACTGGGCCAAAAACTACCCAAGCTGTTCCATCACCTCTGGCACGATCGCATCAATATGGAATTTGCGGAAGAGTGTATGCGGGTAATGCTATGGCACAGGAATATGGGCGGGCTGTTGGAGCCTTACATGGATTCTGATGAGTATAAACAGAACTGCGATCGGGCGATTAAGGCATATTTCCAATACAATCCCCTGATGCTAGCTCTGTACAAACTCTTCCCAGATATGTTTTATGAGCAGTGTCGTCAGGCAACCATGTACTCAGTGCTGGGGCTGTTCTGGGAGATTATGTGCCCCGTTTTCCTAGAAATGAGTGAGTTATACGATGAAGGGAAGATGACCAGCGTGCCTGAAGCGATGAATTTTCTGATCAATGGCATCTTTGCGATCGCCGGTCGTCCCATCTATCATCGGGTGCGTATCAGAGGGGAATGGTATGATTTAGTGCCCAAATCCAAAGGGTTCACATGGCTTTATGAGGCCGCATTCCCCTATGTGGAAGCGGTGTTCTATCGCACCTCACCGTTTAGGGGTACCAAGTCCTACAATGCCCAAGCTAATCAAGTTCCCACCGATCAAAATGACTTCCACTATGGGGTTCTCTATGCCGATAAGTTCCCTGTAGCTTCAGCGGGCATTCCCCCGACTTTGCTCCATCAAGATATGTATCACTTCCTGCCCCAATATCTGGTGGAATACTACAAGAAGCACTGCCGTGGTGAAGATGATATGCTAATTCAGTTGGCAATCAGCTTCCAGCGTTCCATGTACTGTGTAACTTCAGCGGTGATTCAAGCAGGGAGAGAGGCATTTCTCTATCCCTTGGATGACCCCAACCCTGAACATCTGCGCATGAATCGTGCTTATTTTGAAGGGCAGTTGAATCGCTTCTGTAGACGGGAGTATGGCATGCATGAAGCGGCGCGCCTACGGATGATTCAATCCCAAGACTATCGTTAGGAGTAATTTATGGCGAACATTGTGGAAATTGCGGTGGGGAATGAGAACTTCCAGACCCTAGTAACAGCAGTGAAGGCGGCGGATTTAGTGGGTGCATTGGCAAGTCCAGGTCCGTTTACAGTATTTGCGCCCTTGGATAGTGCCTTTGCCAAACTGCCCGCAGGCACGATCACGACCCTAGTACAGAATATCCCTCAACTGGCAAGAATTCTCACTTACCATGTGGTAGCTGGGAGGTACAAGAAAGAGGACTTACGGCACACTACCCGCCTCACTTCTTTGGAAGGTTCTCAACTGTACATCAAAGCTACCGATGATGTGTTTGAGGTGAATAATGCTACGGTTGTGATGGCAGATATAGAGGCGGATAATGGCATTATCCATGTAATCGATACGGTGGTATTGATGCGCCCCCACTGGTTTGATGGCATCATGGCATTTGGGGGCTATCCTCTGCCCTAGCCTTCAATTTGGCTAAGTATTGGGGCTGTTCCTTGAGGGCTTTCTGCACCGCCTGGTAGAGAGTTGGTGCTTCTCCTTTCCACCCAACCACACCGTAGAGATGGACTGTGTCTACTCTACCTTTGAGTTCTCTTTCCCCATAGTCAATCACTTCTATTTCTTCTTTGATTAATTCATACAGAGCATGGGTAATCACAATATCCGTGCCCAAATCTTTAGTGATTCCTTCTACTCGGCTCGCTACATTCACTGTATCGCCGATCACTGCATATTCCAAGCGGCGGGGTGAACCGATATTCCCCACTGTAAATTCACCGTAGTTGATGCCGATCCCATTCACAAAAGGAATTTTGTCCTCGGCTTCCCATTTCCTTCTCAGTTCTATGAGTGCAGTCCTCATCCCTAGAGCGGCACGAATGGCATTGAGGGCATCGGTTTTCGCTCCCTGAGAGATGGGCGAACCAAATTCTGCCATGATCGCATCGCCAATGAATTTATCGATCGTGCCATTCTCTGCCAAAATCACATCTACCATTTTCCCCAAATACTCATTCAATTGAGTAACCAATGCTTGGGGGGGCAGATAGCTAGAGATGGTGGTAAAACCCCGAATATCCGAGAACAAGACCGCCGCTTTGATGGTTCTACCTGTCATCATTGCTTGATAATCTTCAGGTTGTTTGAGAATCTGTTGTGCGATCGGGAGAGCTACATATCGTTCTAAAGTTCTCTGGAATGCCAATTTTTCCAATTGGGTAATAATTGCTCCCACCGCCAACAGAGTAATCCCTACACTTGCAATGCCCACTATTGGTAAAAATGTGGGTATGGCTACTTGGGCAAAGATGAAGAGGAAATAGGCAATCACACCCCACAGGGTCACCCCCAATAGAGTTGCTCCCAACTGCCAGAGGGGACGGCGGATCAGGGTGAGCAGGCTACCAGCGATCACCACTACTGCAAAAATGAATAGCCCGCGCCACCCATTAGCTTTGATGCCTTCCCGAATACTCAAATTCTGCATCAAAGTAGCGATCGCATTGGCATGGATTTCCACCCCTGGCATTCTTCCCACCGCCGAAGGTTGAATATCCTGTTGCGAGGGAGCAGTAGCCCCAATGAGCACAATCTTATTCTCAAAGAATTTGCCCTGTTGTAGAGCATTTTCCCAGTTGGTAGGTTCAATCACATAATAGAAAGGAATCTGTTGCTGATAGTTCAACCAAGTATTCCCTTCCCCCAAGAAATAGATATACTCCCCCTGTGGTTGAGCATAGGACACCTGCCCCGCCTTGAGGGTAGCCTCAGCAAAAGAGAGAAGCGGCGGTAATTCCGCTGGCAACTTGGGTGGGAGCGATCGCACCGTTCCATCCACATCGGGCCAGAAATTCACATAGGCAGGGGTATGGGGATGCACATCAAATACATCCCCAGGGCTTTCCAATTGGGCGATATCTGCTTCCGCACTGGCGGCAGTGCCCAAATTAGCGGCTAGGACTACCCGTTCTTTGTATTTGGTGAGGACTACCTGTAATGCTTGGTCGTCCTTGATCCCATAGGCACTGGGTGTAGTGAACAACACATCCACTGCCACCACTTTCGCACCCGATTGTAGGAGTTTCTCAATCACTTGGGCATAGACTACCCTCTGCCATGGAATAGAACGCAATGGCTCTAAATACGGTCTTTTGACAGGATCGTAGAACTCTCCCTGTTTGAGGGAAGTATCATCAATGGCTAGAATTACAATTTCGGTTGGTGGTTTGACTGCACCCCTGATGGCAAAAAAGGTAGAATGGAGTTGTAATTCCCATGCCCGCAGAAATGGAAAATTGACAGCACCCCCTAAGCCAGCGATCGCCGCCAGTAGAGAAGTTAGACCAAAGCCTAAGAAGCGAGACATGAGTTAAATTTTTGGGTAAAGTTACCATGATTATAGGGGCAATCAGGCAATGACTGAACATAAGTCTGGCTTTGTAGCGATCGTAGGTCGTCCCAATGTGGGCAAATCAACCTTAATGAATTCCTTAATTGGACAGAAAATTGCGATCACTTCCCCTGTTGCTCAAACTACCAGAAACAGATTGAAAGGAATTCTGACATTACCCCATGCCCAGATTATTTTTGTGGACACACCAGGAATTCACAAACCACACCACTTACTAGGAGAAGTACTAGTGAAAAATGCGGTCAGTGCCATTAAATCAGTGGATTTAGTATTGTGGTTAGTGGATGGCAGTGTAGACCTTGGCAAGGGGGATCAGTTCATTGCTGAACTGTTAATTAAATCCAAACAGCCAGTAATAGTAGGAATTAACAAGATTGATCTGGGGCAGGATGGTATAGTTTCCTATCAGGAATTTAGCCAGCAATATAATTGGGAAACTCTCTGTTTTTCAGCAATTACAGGTGCAGGTTTAATGGCACTGCCTACTAAAATTGTAGAAAAACTACCTTGCGGCCCTCAATACTATCCCCCCGATTTGGTTACGGATCAACCCGAAAGATTTATCATGGCAGAGCTAATTAGGGAACAAATATTGCACCTAACTAGGGAAGAGGTGCCCCATTCTGTCGCAGTAATTATTGAACGAGTCATAGAAGAACCAGATATTACTAAAGTCTATGCCTGTATCTGCGTAGAGAGAATGTCCCAAAAAGGAATTCTCATTGGCAAAAATGGCTCTATGCTCAAGCAAATTGGCACACTAGCGAGGGAACAAATCCAGAAGTTGATTACAGGCAAAGTCTATTTAGGACTATTTGTGAAAGTAGAACCCAAATGGCGTTCTTCCCGTTTTCAACTCAGTGAACTGGGCTACACCTTGGAAGATTAACGGCGATACTCATCCCCACAATCCCCAATCACTTGATAAAGGTTGCGAGCACGCTCCTGAAAGCTATCTATTGCTTGATGGTCTTGGTCGTCTAACTGTAGAGCAAAAATCTTGAGATTATCTTCTATGTGCTCAGAAATACTCAAGCGCACCCCGATAATTACCCCTGCTACCTGTGGTTTATCGAGAATATAGCGAGCCGCCACATGGGGAATGGCAAATTGTATCCCCCTCTGGGCGGAATGTTTGTCAGCAATTCTTTTCAAGAGAGTTAATAGGTCTTGAAACAGTGCCCAACCGCCCCATACATCAATCATATTTTTATATTTGCGTAGGGAAGCTGTATCTAAACTGCCCCTTGGCGCTGGTTTACCTAAATACTTCTCTGATAATAAGCCCCCACAAAGGGTACCATAGGCGAGAATCTTGACATCCTTTTCCCTACAAAAAGGAATCATAGAGACTTCGGGACGGCGATCGATTACTGAGAATTGCACCTGATTGGAAATAATGGGAATCCCCCCATCTAGGATAATTCCCAAGTGTTCCGTATCAAAATTAGTGAGAGCGAGGTATTTAATTTTGCCTTCCGTCTGTAATTCCACCATGTATTTGAGGGCATCCATATAAGCGGGGACGGAATAATCCCACCAATGGAATTGCAGGACATCTAGGCACTCCACCCCCATCCGCTGTAGGGAAATCTGAATGTTACTGCTGACCATCTGTTTGGTCATGGGCATAGGGCGGGGCACCCACTTGGTCAAGGCTTGGATGGGGATCGGTTGCTCAGGTCGCTGCTTTTGCCATTGGCTGCGGAACTCGCCAATTAAATCTTCCGCTGGGCCATAGTGGTCAGCCAAATCCCATGTTACTAAGCCTGCATCCACATAGCGGAACATAGCTGAGAGCGCTTTTTGGGGATCAATCCTGCCGTGCGCTCCCGATACCTGCCACATGCCATTCAGGACTGGGCAGATACTGAACTCCCCTGTCAGTTCCCGCCGTTCCATAGGGCTTAGCCCTCTTTGTTGATAAATGGCAAAAGCGCCAAAATCCGTGCCTGCTTGATCGCGGTTGCCAATTTCCGTTGCTGTTTAGCCGTTAAACCCGTGATGCGACGGGGGAGAATTTTGCCCCGCTCAGTAATGTACTTTCTCAATAAATCCACATCTTTGTAGTCAATGGGAGCACTGGGATGGAGGGGAGATAATCTTTTTTTTAGGAATGTCATATTTTTATTTGATCTCCTTATGGATAGTGTGTTTGTTGCAGTAGCGACAGTATTTAGATAGTTCTAGCCGTCCCGTAGTGTTGCGACGGTTCTTGGTAGTGGTATAGCGGGAGACCCCAGGGGCGCGCTTATTTATGTTGGTACGGCACTCTGTACACTCTAGGGTGACAATGAGCCTGACACCTTTGTTTTTTGCCATGACCGATTCCAAAAAAGACCGTCTTTAAATATAGCATTTTCTTTTGGGATTGGCAGTATTCACAGGTCTTGGCGAATAATGGAGACTGCCTCCGCCCTTAAAAAAACTTTAACTTCCGTCAAAACCTGATCTAGTCTGGATCGCAAGGATAGTATCTACTTGACCATAACTAAATCTTAAACTAGCTGTGCTAATCATTGGCTAGTGTCTCTCCAGTTAGTGCCATGTTTGTTGATCCCCGTCTGCGTCGCCGTCTGATCTACGCCCTGCTGGTAGTAGTGGGCTTTGCCTTGGCGATCGCAGGTTACTATTTCTTTCTCAAGCCGCCCGATCGGGTCCCTGCACCGAGCGGCAATCGGGGCGAAGCAACCTTCAACCTCAAGCCGGCTCTGCCCCAGCATCCCCAAATCCAAGTGTATATGAACCAGAGCGAAGCCAGCGTCTATGCTGATCCCTACCGCAATATCAAACGCTACGGGGATAACTTTGAGCAGATTATTGTGGATGCGATCAAGGGCGCAAAACGATCGGTAGATGTAGCGGTGCAGGAATTCCGCTTGCCCAATATCGCCAAAGCCATGATCGAGAAGCACAGACAGGGGGTGAAGGTGCGCCTGATCATTGAAAATACCTACAACAAAGGCTACAGTGAGTTTACACCTGCGGAAATTGCCAAATTCAATGAGCGGGAAAAGCACAAATATGAGGATTTCTTAGCTTTTGCTGACCTCAATAAAGATGGCAAAATTTCCCGTGAAGAGGCATTAGAAAGAGACACGATCGTGATGATCAAAGATGCCCGCTTGCCCTATATTGACGATACGGCAGATGGCTCCAAGGGCAGTGGTTTGATGCACCATAAATTTACAATTATAGATGGGGAAATGGTGTTACACGGTTCTGCTAATTACACCATGAGTGATATGCACGGGGATGCTGGCAGACCAGAGACTGTGGGCAATGCTAACAATTTTGTGGTGGTCAAAGACCGGGCCATTGCCCAGTATTTCACAGAAGAATTTAACCTCATGTGGGGGGATGGACCAGGTGGACAAACTGATAGTTTATTTGGTACGAAAAAACCCCATCGCCCGCCTAAAGATTTCCAAGTAGGGGATGCCAAAGTTACGGTCAAATTTTCCCCCGATCCCCGTAAAACTGATTATGAAGTTACCAGCAATGGCTTAATCAGCCGTACCCTCAACACTGCCAATAGTTCTGTAGATATGGCATTGTTTGTATTTGCTGAACCGTATATCGGCAATATGCTAGAAGAAAAACATAATAAAGGTGTAAAGATTAGGGCCTTAGTGGAGCGGGGTTTTGCCTATCGGGAATATGCCACCACCTTAGATATGTGGGGACTACTCTCCACCCAAGATTGTCGCTACGGTAATCAAAGACCTTGGGGAAATCCGATTACTACAGTGGGGGTACACAACACGATTCGGGGGGATATGCTCCACCACAAGTTTGGTTTGGTGGACAAGCGCAGGGTAGTGATGGGATCGCACAACTGGTCAATGAATGCTAACTACACCAATGATGAAACCCTGATGGTCATTGATCATCCTACCGTTGCCGCCCACTACGAGCGGGAGTTTGAACGGCTCTTTGCCAATTCCACTCTAGGCCCGAATGAAAAGGCAACAGAGCGCGCCCCTCGCAGTTGTGATGAGTTGCAGGCGTCTACCCGCAAAGGCCCAAAACGCACCCGCCGTAGCAACCGCAGAAAGAGGAATAGAAGGGAAGAAGCCGATGTGGTAGCAGATCAGCCTAGAGGCACTACGCCGAGGGTGAGTGAACCTAATCCCAGCTCTTCCAATTTGGAAGAGGACGAAGAATAGAGATAACCCCGATCCCCGTCTAGGGTTACAATCTGACCCAACGGCAGGGCAGGATTAGCTCCTTGATGTCCAAAATTGAGACCGCTGACAATAGGAATCCCCAAGTCCCCCAAGCGGTCTTCTAACATTGCTTCAACTGTGAGGGTAGGCAAAGCTGTTGTGGTTTCACTGAATCTGCCTAGGGCGATCCCCGCCACTTGAGCCAAAATTCCACTCAACCGCCACTGGGTCAAGAGCCGATCCAGACGATAGGGAGTCTCATAAATATCCTCAAAAGCAAGAATACTTCCCCCCATGTCGGGCAAAAAGGGCGTGCCGATCAGGCTAGTTGCAACTGTTAAATTGCCAGCCCAAAGTTTTCCTTGAGCGATCCCGCCCCACCCTTGCCCCGCCAATGCCCATTGATAATCTGGTTGCTCTAGTAAGTTAAACAAATGGGCAACTGACCACTCAGGCTCATCAGCGATCGTGCTCAATACAGGGGCGTGTAAAGTAATTGTCTGAAAATGCTCAGCAACTGCCCACAACAGAGCTGTAACATCGGAAAAACCGATCAACCACTTGGGAGCAGGTTGTAGTTTTTGCCAATCCAGTTTTTCCAGTAGGCGAGTACAGCCATAGCCCCCCCGCACACAGACGATCCCCTTGATGCTGGGATCGTTCCATGCTTGGATAAACTGGCTACATCTAAACTCATCGGTCCCTGCCAAATAGCCCCAATTTTCTGCCACAGGCGTAGGGACCACCAACTCATACCGCTCCTGCCAGATGGCTAACCCTTCTCGCCAGCGATCATCATAGACACAACCACTGGGGGCAATCACCGCCACCCGATCCCCCTTTTGTAGAGGTTGGGGTAAGGTAAATACTGGCTGCATAGCCTTAACTGAATTGCCTGCAAACTCACTTTATCAATCTAGGCAACACCAACCACAGCAGTGCAGGGTGTAGGCTCTATGTAACTTTGTCTGTACTGTAGTGAGCTACTAAATCTTTTGCCAAGCCAGCTAAGAAAAAGGATAGTATCGGAGCAATTGCTCTTATCTACAGAACAGGTTGCTTTTTGGTACTACCGCCTACAAAAATCGCCTGCTTTTTGTAGTCTGTGCTCATGTACGGTTTGAGCAACTGCATATCTACTTGCGAGCCTCAAGCAAAATGCCCGCAAATGCACTTTTTTCCTTAGAAGCAAAGATAACACATGGCTTGAGGCACAAAATAAATTCCATAATGCCAAACTATTTGCTAGTGAAGAAGAAAAATTCCGCACACAAGCCGCCATCCTCAGAGAGCAAAAATGGAGAAAACCTGCCTTCAAGATGAATGTTGGCTCATGGTGGAGTGCCATACAACCTCTGCCCGCGATTGGCAGTTACCTACCGCTCATGGTGTCCGTTCCACTATTTCAGGACTTGGTTCCGCCCTCCATCCTGACCAAAAGAGTAAAGAACAAAGTATCAAAGATTATTGGAAAATCAAAGTAGGATTATTTGATGGCAAAGAAATGCTCAACGCTTCCGAAGTAACTAAGAGGGGATTACACAAAATTCTATCTCAGTTATTTGAACATTCTTTATCAGCAGATCAGAGTAGGATTAATAGTGCTTATCCTGACCTCACCTCAGGCACAGCAGGCTACCTAAAAACTGGAGATCAAAAAATCAGAGATCACTATGTGAGATGTTGTAATCACTTACTGAATAATTGAACAAATATGCTGATACCGAAGAAGTAACCCAACAAATGCGCGGTAAATGGGGAATTCCCTGCACTGATAAAGATAAAAGATTATCCAGGTATCATCCACGACTACTCAATTCTGGTTGGCTATTAGAAGACTTAGAAATAGATGATCAGGAATATGATAGAGCCCAGAATGAAATTGGTCAGTGTATCAGTCGCTTCTATCCCGCCAATAATCCTGCCTATTGGTATGTAATCGCAGACTATGTCCCTCAAAAACTTCGTAAGAAAGTGGGAGAGGAAGCAGAGAGAGCAACTGGTGATTTGGCAGAATTAGAAAGAGAAGTACAAAAATGTTTTGAAGATTTCCTTACTCAAAAGAAAAGAATGGTAGCTTCTACCCATGCCTCTCTATCCCGCCCTTTGTTAGATTTCTCTAATCAATTAGTACCCTATCTCACTGCACAAAGATATGCAGGAAGATCGATTTATGGTGGCGGTGATGATGTCCTTGCCTACACTAAGTTTATGGGAATGGGATATTCCGCAGTGTTTCAGAGCAGATAATGATCCCTCTGGTGAATTCGACAATGAAGGAGACTATTGGCAGTGGAGGAATGAAAATCAAACACCGCAAAACCTTGCTAAGCGTCTCCTCTTCACGATGGGAAGTACCGCGACAATTAGTTTGGGTCTAATCATTGCCCATCACTCTGTACCACTCGCTATTGCTCTAGAAAATATGTGGCAAGCTGAAGAAGAAGCAAAAGAACATGAATATCTAAGTGGCTGTAGTCTTAAAACTCAAATACAAGATATTCATAGTCAAAAAGATGCGGTGCAAGTGCGCGTAATTTTTGGTAATGGCAACACCCTCAAAGCCACCGCAAAATTTAATACATTCAATACATGGCGATCGCTCATCACAAAAATTCCTAATCTTGAACCTGCCCTATTTGAGCAAGCCGCCACTTTTTGGGATCAGCACCCTGTACCAAGTTATGAAGCTATCCCAGCTTGGTGTACTGCCTTTTGCGATCGCCGCGAAAAACTAATAGAAAATAATAAAGATACTTTTCAGGAAAATCTAACCACTTTTCTACAAGAACTATGGATAACTACCAAGCAAAAAGAAAGAGATCAAGAAGTACAAAACTGGCTTAAACTAGCCGCCTTTATGTTGAGAAAACGAAATATCAAAATCAATAATTAGGAGGAGTTATGGAACTAATGACCTATAAATTCACTGCTGAACAGTATCAACTAATGGCAAAGTTGGCATTTTCCATCCTGAAACTAGAGTCGAGCTAATCAATGGAGAAATTGTACTTATGGCACCAATAGGACTAAAACATGCCGTTGTTATCAATCGACTTACTAAATTTTTAGTAATACATATTGGAGAACAAGGAATTGTCAGTATTCAAAACTCATTCCGTATTCCTGATTATTCTGAGCCAGAGCCAGATATTGTTATTCTTAGACCTAGAGAAGATTTTTATGCAGGTAAGTATATTACTAATTATTGAAGTAGCAGATATTAGCTTAAAATACGATAGAACTACTAAACTCACTCTCTATGCTGAAAATCAAATCCCTGAATACTGGATCGCCAACTTAGAAAGGGGCACGCTAGAAATTTATCGCCAACCACAAAATAAAAATTACTTGAAACAGACTGTGATCGATACCCCTCAGATTACTTTTGCTCCCCTTGCTTTCCTTCACTTAAATATGACCCTGAAAAATATTTATGGCTAATCAATTATTACTGGTATAAATTAACTCCTCTTGATGTCCTAACGAGTTTTTGCATTTCACCTCTCAGAAATTGGGGTATATGTAGAGGTGGCATCTGCTCAGCTGCTATCAGGGCTTAAAATAGAGTTGCTCAATCAAACTCTAGAAAACTTATCTATTTCCAATGTAGAAGCTGCCGCCAAGTTTTTACAACAACTGAAACAGGAGGGGTTTTAAGGATGATAACTCTAGATACACTAAAAACAATTCACTCACACTGGCAATCAGCAACTTGGGAGGATTATGAAAAGCTAAAAAATAGTTTAGAACATGATGCTAGTGTTGGGCGAGTACAGTTGTTTTTTCTTTAATAATCAAATCTTGGTAGAAAATATGGGCTGGGAAAGTCTATTGCATTCTAAAGTTCGAGAACTTTTGTCAGCAATTTTGGTGATTTAATGAGACATCCAGAGATCAAGTCTAAAATTTTAGGTAGTTGCTTAATGGAAAAAACAGGCACGAAAGCTGCCGCTCCTGATATTGCTGTGTTTTTAGATGAAAATTTACCTAAATATCAAGAAGGTGATTCCAGGAAAATTAATCTTGATCGAGATCAAGCACCAAAAATAGTGATAGAAGTTGCTGATACTACTCTAGATTCCGATTTGGATCAAAAGAAGCACCTCTATGCTGACTTGGGTATTCCAGAATATTGGGTAGTTGATGCTAAATCTGCACAGGTATTTATTTTCGTTTTGCAAGGTGAGCAATATGTTAGATTTGAACAATCTCAGCTATCTCAAGCGATAGAACAGATGCAAGCTGGCTCAAACATCTTAGTAGTATCGTGGTTTAATACTCAATTATCCCTATATTCGGAGGAATCTAAATGACTAATAAACCAAAACCGAATCCCCAACCCTCAAGATCAACCCCAGAACCCTTCTTCAGGAAATGTGTCATCTGAAAGGGTAGTTTCCCAAACTGATTTGAATAGTGAATCTAAGTCATTTGATCCCCGCTCTATCGGTAAACCTGTATATGAGAAGCTGCAAGCATTGAAAACCAGCACAACTGATAGTGATAAACTGAAAAAGCAGAAGAGTATGGCTCAAGAGATTTATACCTATCTTTCTACTTGGTGCTTAATGCGGCTGCAGGCAGAAGAAACGATTCTCAAAGATAGCAGAGAGTCACCTTTATCTAGACACGAACGTCCCCACCGCATCATTGGGTATATGGTGACAGACAGGGATTGGGAAGATTTTGGCTCTACTACTTTTTTCTATCGTAGAGGCAAGGCTGGGGTTGAGCCTGACACTTGTTTTTATGTAAATAATGCGGCTTTGGTGCGGGATTATCAGGACAGAATTATGTGGATATTTATCCGCCGCCTGATTTAGCGATCGAGTCTGATATCACTTCTAAAACATTTCTCTCTGCTTATGAAGCGATCGGTGTGCCGGAGCTTTGGATTTATGATGATGGCTTGAAGATTTTTTGGTGGCAAGAAGGACATTATAAGGACATTATGTTGAGTCGGAACAGGGTTTGTTGTTTCCTGATTTAGCGATTAAAGAGTTGATTTCTCAGCTTGTGAGAAAGGAATGGCGATCGGTGCCAGTGCGATGTTGAGAGAGTTCCGCCAAACTCTTAGGGATATGTTTTGTAGAGAGTGAATTTTAGTTTTTAGGAGCATCTAGCCATGGCATGCACTAGACCAAACCCACCCCAAAAACAGAGAAAACCACAGGCAAAACAGCCTGCGAAATCGCAAAAGAAAGTAATTTCAGCATCTGGTAATAACCAGGGTGGAAATCAGGGCGGCAATCAGGAATGCTGGTAGGTGGGGAGGGGGGATGATGCCCGCTAAAGATGCCAGAACTTGGGAAGCCAAGATATTTGGAGCGATCGATCCACAACCCCGAGGTTGGCTGACAGTCAGAGTGAAAAATGGTAAAACCGTAAAGGATGTTTCTAGTGATAAAAATAAAGATGCTGGTTCTCAAACTGGAAATCTATGTTTTTATTTCTCATCGGAATGTCCAGAAGACCAAAAAACTCATCTGGAGACTCTAATCAAAATGCTCACCTGGTTGATGTTTACGCTGGGAGGAGTTGGCCAGGGCGCAAGAAGACCTTGTTATTCGCGCCGAAATCGTCAGTATGCCCTGGCGCGGTTCATCCATCTATAGTTCTTCTCTGAATACTTCTATTAGTTGTGATGAGTTTATCAGAAGTTTTAAGGAGAATTTAAAGGGTTTTTATAATGCGCTTTCTATGAATCCTGTGAGGTCTCATTCAGTTCTTCAAGCATCTGATAGTGTTTGGGCTGAAGCATTAGATGAAAATTGTCAGATTTTTGTTCTATCTAGCTCTTCTGCTCAAAATACTAAACCCAATCCTCTTGCCCGTCCTAGTAAGATTAAATCTCAAACATCTCCTCCATCAGTGAGTGGGGAAAAACCAAGGTCACTTGAGATTTTACATGGTCTAATGCATCCATTATTAAATACCTATCAATCTCAAAAGAATAGTAATAAGAAGAGAAAAAATGGAGGCATATCAAGCACTAACTCAAGCAAAGAACTTGTGCGGGCATACTGATACCGATAGACCTTGGGGGCAACAAGGGCAAGAACGCAAAGCAACACCTTCCCCCATCTGGATTGCCAACCATGAAAACTATCAAGTTGTCACGGTGTTTGGGGCAACCCAGGAACCGCGCCAAGGGTTTAAAAAGAGCAGGAGCGATTCAGATTTTCCCGATCGATTGATTCAAGCTATAAATTTTATGAGGAGAGGAAGTTATGACCTTTACTGTGGTTAAAGAAAAAGAAGATGCCCTAGAGGTGGTAAATGAGAAGCCAAAACTGATATTGGAGCAGTTTTGAATTTACCAGAAATGGAGAGGTAGTACCCAAAATGTCTCCTAAATTCTTTCATTCTCGGTTGACAGGTGCTTTGTGGTCTGAGCTTTCGGGTTGGGCTGCTGGGCATGGACAAGTGGCGATCGAGTGGTCTGTGATATTGAAACGGAATGAACGGGATTGGGTACCTGTACCTGATTTGTTGTATGTGTCTTACGATCGATTAGCTAGAGATTGGTGTGAGGATGCCCCTTGTCCTGTGGCTCCTGAATTGGTGATTGAGATTTTGTTCCCTGAACAGAGATTTAACCAGCTTGCTGCTAAGGCGATCGATTATTTGAGTGCAGGTGTCGATCGGGTGTGGGCAGTATTACCGTATTTTTTGCCGATCGCCCGCCTGAAACCTATCACGACGATCGTTTAATTGAGGATGAGTTATTTTCAGGTTTAAGCGTAACTGCGAAACAAGTTTTTATGAAAGCAGGCATCTGAAGTACGGGAACATTTTTTGAGGGAATGTTTAGATATAATGAAGTATTAATTAGGATTTTATTTCTAGTAGGTAAGTAGTCATGACTGCCATAGTTGCACAAGAAAAAAACGAAGAGCAGAGCGTTGTTTCTAATGCTTGGATACCAGTAACCTGGGAAAAATTTTTAGAAATATCGCAAGCACAGGAAAATAGCAAGGCAAAATTTTATTACTTTCTAGGGAGTTATTACAAAGAGATGGGTGTGGGTGCGGATCATGCTTTTGTAAATACATTGGTAATCATTCTGATTGCACTTTATTGTATGAAAAAGAATATTTTGACTAAGGGCTACACCAATTGTAGTTATCGCAAGGTGGGGATTAGGGAATGTCAGCCCGATATTTCTTATTATGTAGGCGATCGCACCCAAAATGCACCCCAGAGTAGCGCGATCGTAGATTTAGATCAGAGTTTGCCGCCTGATTTAGTGATTGAGATTGCTGATAGTTCTTTGGGCTATGACTTGGGAGCAAAGCGGATGTTGTATGAAGAATTACTTGCGAAAGAATATTGGGTGATTGATGTGCAGAATATGCAGATTACAGCTTTTCGGATTTTGCATAGTGCAGGTAGCGAACGGATTAGAGAGTCTGTAGTTTTACCTGGTTTGGGGTTTGGTCTTTTGGAAGAAGCCCTACGGCGCAGTACAGAAACGGATAATTCTCAAGTGGGGGCATGGTTTATGGAGCAGATTGCTTAATTATTCTAACGATCGAGGAGCAATTTAGAGGAATACAAAATTACTACAATGACTGCACTAATTAAAGAGCCAATTCAGAAACCGATCGGGGAAAAGCGGATAACTTTGAGTTGTGATAGTTGGGATAAATATCAGCAGATTATCGCAGCCTTGAGCGATCGCCCTGTGCGGATCAGTTTTGATGGAAGTCGTTTGGAGATTGTCATGCCTTTGGAGTTACATGAATTTACTAGGGCGATGTTTGAGCAATTTGTGCACATCTTGGCGATGGAATTGGGATTGAATATAAAAACCATGGGATCAACTACATTGAGCCGTCCAGATTTGCAAAGAGGGGCTGAACCTGATAACGCCTACTATATTCAGAATCAACCTTTGGTAAAAGGGCGGGATGTGGATTTGAGTAAAGACCCGCCTCCTGATTTGGTAGTAGAAATAGATATTACCCATACAGATATTCAGAAGTTGGAATTATATGCAGCGTTGGGTGTGCCTGAATTTTGGCGGTATGATGGTCAAGTCTGGCGCATTTATGCTCTGGAAAAGGGAACTTATAGAGAATTAGAAAATAGTCCAACCTTTCCTAAGGTGCCGAAGTTGTGGCTGTATGAGTTTTTGGTGGCAGCGCGGGAGGATGAGTTGGGAGCCCTGCGGGAGTTACAGAAGCGGGTGAGAACGATCGCATAGTTGTTATTTAATAGGAGTTTAGGAAGATGGTTAGTATTGTTTTATCTTTGTGAGTGAACAAGACCCTTATTCAGAGAAAACAAAGGAAGAGGAATTGATGGTGACTTTGTTGCATTATTTGAGTTCTGAAGGGTATAAAATTCAAAGGGCAGTTTTGATGTATACAGAGGCTACAGCGAAGAAAGCTAAAGATACACAGGATGATCAACAGATGATCAATTGTCAGCGGTTAGTGCGGTTTATCTATCAGCCTGTGAATGTTTATCAAACATATCTGAATTTGGTTGCCTATGATATTCCCTGCAATAAACGCTGTAAAAAGGTGGCAGATTTGCTAGAGGTCTAGGAAGTAAGGGGGTAATATAGCGTGTTTGAGTGTGTCTTGGAAGCTAAAAAGTTTGATGAACTTCTCGCCCGCCTCAAGAAACGCTTTAACTTAGATGAAGATAATGTGTGGTGCTATCCTATCTCCACTCATACTCTAACTGAGTTCGGGATAAGGAATTTGGCTAAAAAAGGGAGAAACCGTTCAGCTATAAGACTTCTAACCTTTAGCTGGTATCTCCCATGAATAATATTACCAATAGTTTACTTGTTCTCTTCTGCTCGGCAGTGGAGTAAAGCAAAGATAAAGAAGCTGTTCCTTATCTCTTAGTGAAATTAAGACAATTCTAATCATTTTTCATCAATATCCATCAATATCAATATCGTAATTTGAAGCACTTTTATCTGGATTTTGTTTGTCAGTATTTGTCTAAAGAGTTCCCAACATTACCAAGTTATTCTCGCTTTGTAGAGCTTATTTCTTCTGTCATTGTTCCTATGTGTGTTTACTTAAAGCACTGTTTTGGAAAGTGTACAGGTATTGCATTTTTACTCTACATGTTTTCATGTTTGTCATAATCGACGTATCAATCAACATAAGGTTTTTGATGGTATGGCACCTAGGGGAAAGACTTCTGTCAATTGGTTCTTTGGTTTTAATGACCGAGGGGAAATACGCAACATCACAATAACACATCGAGACAACATCGAGACAATTATTGACCAATTGAAAAATATTTCTCAAATCGAACATAGTCGTCACTGTAGTGTGGTCAATGCTATGGTCAATATCATCTCAGGACTAATTGCACATTGTTACCAGGCTAAAAAGCCTTTCTTGCATAGAGAGCAAGCCTTACAGAACTTTGCTTAACCCGAACTGACGTTAACAAATGAGACCTTACCCCAAACGTAATCAACCCCACTTCCCCCATCCACGAGAGCTAACCATAGAATTGCAAAACAATTCGACTTATCGAATCCTTTTCGATAAAGGGCTTGATTTCCTTGAAAAGGAATCTGACGGAAAATATCGCCTTGAAGAAACCACTTACATCGTCATCATCAAGTCGTCCTAATCTCAAGATGTTCAATTAGACAGTCATTTAGTCACACACCCTACACTCTAGAGATTTACTACCGATCGGGAGATAAACTTCTTAATATCTTGGCTGAGATCAGCCCACAAACCATGAACTGAGATCATCGGTCAAGAAATATCTTATCTTAGCTAATTGGTTGTCAGTTAATTATTGCTTAGGGTTTTTATTTGTCTCTTATAGTAAATCTCGGTCCTTGTAAGTCTAAATAATTTGGGTTAAATGAGTCTGGTTCACAGTTAAGCTGGAAAATCCCTCCGTTAGAAAAGTTGAAGTTAATAGTTTTAGTTTCTCCTTTTTCGACTTCTGGACTTTGGTCGTAGGTGACCCTATAGCCCCCGTCAGAGACCAGGTCAAACTCTAGTTCACAGGTTTTACTTGATTTATTTTCTACTTTCATGGCAAAAGAGGTCTTTAAGGCTGGATTTGACATGGTAATTTGTTGATCGGTAATTACCACTTCCACAGTTTCTAGGGGAGTGCCGGTAGTACCAGGAGCGATCGTTTCTGCTACCTGCCTAGAGGAAGATGTTGTCATGGCATAGCCCATACCGATCAAAATCACGATCGTTAACACCACTAACAAGCGGAAAGGCTTAGGCACAGTCATACTTTCAGCCCCACTACTTTGAGCGATCACACTAACTGCACCGCCAAGAATTAAACCTGTTAACCAACCTAAAAATTCAATCCACAAAATAATCAAACCCACTCCCCGAAAAATTATGTAGATAATTAGCAGAATAATTCCTGCCACGGTTTTAATTCCTTGATTCCCTAAAACCGTTCCTACTCCAGAAACAATACTGGCGATCGCTGCTACCCAGCCAAATACACTCAAAGCTGCTGCTGTACCCCACAGAAACCAACCGATCGCCCCAATTAACAGACCGCCGCCAATCATAAATACCAGTTCATCAGGGGTAAACTTTTGAGAACCTCTCGGTTTGTCACTAACTGCACGACTGGAAGAAGAAGTAACCGATCGTTGTTGCGATCGAGCTTTGACCGGAGCAGGCGTAGGTTCAAACTGTTTTTGCTTGGCTTGTTTTATCTCTGCTAAACTCTCTAGTAGAGCATTGACTTCGGTCATCGTTTTTTCCCGATCGTAGCAGTATCGACTCAACCAAACCGCTTGGGATTTGAATTCAATGTCTTTCAGTTTCTTTAAGTCTTCAAACCAACTCCTCAATTGCGCAGGCACAGAGACTAAAGAAGTTTTGTCTGGGTTTTTAAAAAAGTCTTCTAATACAGGAGCAAGTTCTAATTGTAGAGCTTAATTTAATTCATCAAAGAATTTGACATTTTCTGCTACTGGGGGTCTAGGTTTAGCAATACCTCGTTCTACTAAAAGTGCCTCTAGTTCTTTAGCAAACTTGGTGTTGCGGGGGGTAATCTCTGTGGTCAAATGCTTGGCATAAATCCTGGAAAGTCCCACTGACAGACCCGATCGAGGCAAGTTCTGACCTAGTGAGGCGCTTGGGGCAAGATCAATTCTTGCAAAATAGGAGCCACGATCGGTCTACCGCCCTCCCAGATTGCCTCCGGCACAGCTACGCCTAGCGATTGGAAACGCCTGAGAAACGCTACATAGTAGAAAATGAGTATCTCTGCTATGGTGAAGGTAGCAGTCTAACTTATTTGTAGGTAGTAAGTATGGCAAATCTAACGATCGAGCAATCTTCTAAGTATGAACTTATTATGTTTACCCCCAGATTGAAGAAGTTGATCATAGAAGGTACTTTTAGGCAGCTGATTGTACCTGGTTTCGTCTTGTTGTTGTCTTTCATACATTTTTTATCATCAAAGTATCCTCAAGAGGAATCTAAACCAACTTATTTGTATGAGATGACCTGTGAAAGACTAAAAAAGAACTTTGTTAACTGCAAGCTAGAGAAAACAGACATAGAAGGGAAAAAAGCAACTGTTTTTTCTACACCAATTAAAAGTGCGACCTATTCAGTCTTAACTACTGATGATGGTTACACTTGCAGTGTTTCTTTAGTGAAAAGAGACGGTGGTCGAATCAATAACCTTGAGCTTTTTACAAATAAAGAGAGTTCTAGGGAATGTCCTCGAGCCAAAGCGGTAGTCAATCAAATCAACCAATAATTTTAGGGGATAGTAATAAACCTCTATCTTGGCAGATAGATAAAAGAGTGGAAAGTTTGACTAAAGATAAAGATGAAGAACTTTGGGGGATTGTTTCTTTGGTCCTGTTTTCATTCTTGCTATTGCTGTTATTTTAGAAAGTAAAGAGGAATTCTGGAACTTCGACACCCGATCGAGGCAGGTTTACCATCGAGCAATTTCTGTTTTAGGTCGATCGGAACATAACTTCTCCTTGAATTTGATACAGAAGATTGTAATTAAGCTCAAATATAGTAACAACCCTGTCATAATTACAGTGAAAGATTTAACCAAGAATAGGAATAGGGATTATGAAATGCAGTTTGAAACTCCGGAGAAGCAAAGGAAAGTAGCTGATTTCCTGGAAAATGCTACAGGCTTAAAGGCAACGGAAGTTGTGTATACCGGTGACTAGAGTCTCCTGTAAAATGTAAGATGAAGGTCGAATAGTTTCGACCGATCGTTACTTTAGGGATAAAAGCAGAAATAAGGTTATTACTACGGCAAATATCCCGCAAGTTTGGTGCCCTCACCCCCGATCGGTCTGCCCAAATTAGCGCCCTCCCGATCGATCGGTTGGAAGAACTAGGAGAAGCCCTACTGGACTTCACTACGATCGATGACCTCTATGTCTGGCTCGATCGGGCTGACAAAACTTAGTTGAGTGGTAACATTTCAGTAATGATGTAGCTATTTCACCTTGAAAACTGATACCCTCTTTTACAAAATCTTTCAGACATTCCCTCATTTGGTCTTTCAACTTCTTAATCGGGATGTGGTGCCTGGCTATGCTTTCACTTCTGTAGAAGTAAAAGAAAAGGGTTTTCGCTTTGACGGCATCTTCATGCCCCCGATCGATGCTGTGAACGAGCCAATCTACTTTATCGAGGTACAGTTCCAGCCCAAGCCTGACTTTTACTGGCAGTTTCTGGGGGAGATATTTCTATACCTCAATCAACAGAAACCGTCCCAAGATTGGCTAGCAGTAGCGATTTTCCCCGATCGGCAGACAGATGTTGCTAAGCCATCTGCATTTCAGCAAGAGTTGATCAACTCTGGTCGCATTGTGCGGGTTTATCTGGATGAGTTTAAGGATCGATCGTCAGCAGAGTTTGGGATGTTGAAGTTAATCACCTGTCCACCATCCGACGCGATCGAAGTAGTTAATCAGATTCGATCGGGGACAACAGTAGAGGTTATACTAGAGTTTGTCGAGACCATATTGGTATACAAATTTCCAAAGATGAGCAGGGAGGAGATAGAAGCGATGTTTACGCTAGATGACTTGAGGCAGACGAGAGTATTTCAAGAAATACAGCAGGAAAGTTTACAAAAAGGGGAAATAAGGTTATTACTACGGCAGATATCCCGCAAGTTTGGTGCCCTCACCCCCGATCGGTCTGCCCAAATTAGCGCCCTCCCGATCGATCGGTTGGAAGAACTAGGAGAAGCCCTACTGGACTTCACCACGATCGATGACCTCTATGTCTGGCTCGATCGGGCTGACAAAACTTAGTTGAGTGGTAACATTTCAGTAATGATGTAGCTATTTCACCTTGAAAACTGATACCCTCTTTTACAAAATCTTTCAGACATTCCCTCATTTGGTCTTTCAACTTCTTAATCGGGATGTGGTGCCTGGCTATGCTTTCACTTCTGTAGAAGTAAAAGAAAAGGGTTTTCGCTTTGACGGCATCTTCATGCCCCCGATCGATGCTGTGAACGAGCCAATCTACTTTATCGAGGTACAGTTCCAGCCCAAGCCTGACTTTTACTGGCAGTTTCTGGGGGAGATATTTCTATACCTCAATCAACAGAAACCGTCCCAAGATTGGCTAGCAGTAGCGATTTTCCCCGATCGGCAGACAGATGTTGTTAAGCCATCTGCATTTCAGCAAGAGTTGATCAACTCTGGTCGTATTGTGCGGATTTATCTGAATGAGTTTAAGGATCGATCGTCCGTTGAGTTTGGGATGCTGAAGCTAATCACCTGTCCACCATCCGAGGCGGTAGAAGTAGTTAATCAGATTCGATCGGGGACGATGGCAGAGGTTGTACTAGAGTTTATCGAGACCATATTGGTATACAAATTTCCAAAGATGAGCAGGGAGGAGATAGAAGCGATGTTTACGCTAGACGATTTGAGGCAGACGAGAGTATTTCAAGAGATACAACAGGAGAGTTTGCAAAAAGGACTGCAGCAAGGGTTACAACAAGGTCGCCAGGAAGGGGAAATAAAGTTACTGCTACCGCAAGTTTGGTGCCCTCACCCCCGATCGGTCTGCCCAAATTAGCGCCCTCCCGATCGATCGGTTGGAAGAACTAGGAGAAGCCTTATTGGACTTCACCACGATCGATTGGAAACAAAGAGAAAGAATTAAGGGATGATATTTCTATGACTTAATAGAAAGGAAGTCTAATATGCAGTTAGACTTAGATAACTTAAACTTAAACTTTTGCCAAACTCAGGTTAAAACTAAGCTAGCGCAAAACATCCAAATTTGTCTATCATTGTAGGCGTAGCATAACGAGTACACTTATGGTAATTGCACAGCTAGACACCACTCAAATTTTTGACTTCTCCAACCCAAATAATCCTGTTCTGAAAACCATGCTGTCGGTGGGGATAATTCTTATAGGCTGGGTAGTGGCAGTAGTTCTCAGTAGTTTGACTACCAACCTACTCAATCGTACAGACATTGATAATAAGCTAGCAGGAATGATCGCTCCCAGGGATGGGACTAAATTGCCCATAGAAAAGTGGATTGGGACGCTGGTATTTTGGATCATTTTTCTCTTTGCCTTGGGAGTATTGTTTAACTATCTGCAGTTGAGTGATGCGGCTGCACCAATTAATGATTTTCTTAAGCAATTAACTAGCTTTATTCCTAAACTCATAGGGGCGGCGTTTTTGGCTTTTTTAGGGTGGCTATTGGCAACTGTTGCCAGAGTGGTGGCAAAGGCTACATTACAGACTACTGGGCTTGATCGCCAGGTGAGTAACCAACTTGCTACTGCAGATAACCAAGAACAACCACAGCTACCTATCAGTAATACTGTGGCAGAGGCACTGTACTGGTTTGTACTGCTGCTATTTCTACCGCTGATTCTGGATGCCTTGGAACTACAGCAGGCATTACAACCTCTGCAAAATTTGGTAAATCAGTTCCTGCTGGCGATCCCTAAAATCATCAAGGCGGTGATTATTGGTGGGGCTGGGTTCCTGATTGCGCTGTTCGTGCGGCGCTTGGTTACTAATCTGTTGACGAATGCAGGAGCAGACAGGCTACTATCCCAAATGCCCCAGCCTGTTTCCTTGGCACAAGCGGGGGGGATGACGGTGTTTGTGTTGATTTTGATCCCATCTGTGATCGCTACCCTGGAGGCACTGGAAATTGATGCTTTGGCTCGCCCTGCTACCCAGATGTTAGATCAAGTCTTGCGCTTCATTCCCTTGTTGTTTGCGGGGGGGTTAGTACTAACGATCGCTTATGTAGTTGGACAGTTTGTGCGGCAGTTATTGAGCAATTTATTGGCTAGTTTTGGGTTTGATAATTTGTGGCAATGGTTAGGTTTTGCCCCTGCTTCTGATGATAGTAAGGTGATCATCTCTCCTTCCCAAATGGTAGGCACGATCGTGTTGGTGGCAATTATGCTAGTGGCAACAGTTACAGCTACGGATATCATGCAGATTGCGGCACTGACCAGAATTTTGTTGGGTTTGATGGAAATTGCAGGCAGAGTGTTGGTAGCGGTGATCATTCTGGGGGGGGGGTTGTTTTTGGGCAATCTTTCCCACAATTTGATTGCTGGAGGTGGAGGCAGGCAGATGCGTATTCTTGGGAATGCCGCTCGCATTGCTGTGGTGAGTTTGGTTGGTGCTATGGCGCTACAGCAGTTGGGAATTGCTGGCAATATTGTTGATTTGGTCATTGGTCTGATTGCAGGGGGTGT
Organism: Pseudanabaenaceae cyanobacterium; assembly: GCA_046295715.1. Lineage (GTDB taxonomy): Bacteria > Cyanobacteriota > Cyanobacteriia > Pseudanabaenales > Pseudanabaenaceae > JBKBMU01. The sequence continues at coordinate 108,722 of JBKBMU010000008.1, read as the reverse complement.
AGCTGTAGCGATCGCTCTGGCATTTGGTTTGGGTGGCAGGGAGGTAGCCGCTGAAGAACTGCGGCGTTGGCTGGAAAACTGGCGCAAAGAAGAATAAAACTTTTACCTCCTCTTCTAGGCTGCTTCTGGAAATCACTTAACTCTCTCCCATTGGGGGAGAGTTTCGTATCTCGTATCTCGATTGTCTCCCGCACGGCTACCCTTAACGCTTGGAAACTGTTTTATTGACCCCCACTCGCTGGGGGTCTCGATCGATTGGAAACAATTTGGGGATGGTACTCTCAAAAAATTTAGCGGTACTTGGGGCAGGCTCTGCCAGTTGCAATTGTTTGCTGACTCTCAAGTATTTACTCATGGGGATCGCTAGTTATTTAGCTTTTTGCAGGTATTAACAAAGTTTTGTAAGAATCTAGACTCTAGTCAATGATCCCATGTTAGGTTGCAAGTAAGCTCTCAGGTTACACCTATGGAAAACTATTTAGAACTACTCCAAAACTCTATGCAGGAATTAGCTCTTGACCCCAACCTGCCGATCATGATCGCCACCTGTGCGGGGATCAGTACGGCTTGTTTTGCCGTGGCTTTGCTCTGGTCAATGCGCAGAACTCCTCTCAAGGATGAAGCCCAACCCAAAGAGTTAGGCAAAGCCCCGTCGGCGGTCTGATGTTTTTTGGGGCTGAACTCTGGGCTAAGATCAGAAAAATTTTTGTCTGCTTAGCCTATGTCCAATTTTGCTAGGGCGATCGCAGGGGGTGAGTTCCTGATTACGGCTGAGGTCTCCCCCCCCAAAGGTAGCGATCCCAGTTTGATGCTTGACCATGCCAGGGCATTGCAGGGGTGGGTACATGCCATTAACCTGACCGATTCTAGTCGGGCAATTTTGGGGATGAGCCCGGTGGTGTCCGCCTATTTGGTACAACAACACACGGGGATCGAGGCTATTTGTCAGCTTGCCTGTCGCGATCGCAACCGCATTGCTTTACAGGGGGATTTACTGGGGGCATATGCTCTGGGGATTCGCAATATCTTGGCATTGACGGGCGATCCTGTGAAGGCAGGGGATCAGCCCACAGCTAAGGCAGTATTTGACTATGAGGCAGTGCGGTTATTGCAGTTGATTGCCAAACTCAATCAAGGTTTAGATGCCAATGACAAACCGCTACCGCAGGGGGGGACTAGTTTTTGTGCAGGGGCGGCGGTCGATCCCCAGTCATCTAGTTGGTCGGGGTTGGTCAGTCGCACAGAAAAGAAAGTATTGGCGGGAGCAAAGTTTTTGCAGAGTCAGATGATCACTGACTTTGACAAGCTGGACAAATTTATGGCACAGGTGGCGCGACCCTTGGGGGTGAAGGTTTTAGCAGGCATTTTTTTATTAAAATCAGCTAAAAATGCACAATTTATCAATAAATATGTTCCAGGGGTAAACATTCCGCAACAGATTATCGATCGCCTTGCCCAAGCGGAACAACCATTAGCAGAAGGCATTAACATTGCCGCTGCACAAATAAAAATTGCGCAACAAATTTGCGATGGTGTGCATATCATGGCAATCAAAGCAGAGCATTTGATTCCAGAGATTTTGCAGAGGGCTGGTTTAGTTAAAGAGTTGCATGAAAACATTTGACCTTGTAATTCTAAGCAATGCACCAGGGGAGCTTGCTACTTGGGTTTATCCCGTCTGGCAAGAATTAAAAAGACAAGAATTGCCGATCAGAGTATCAGTAATTCTTAGTCCTTGCGTCAATGCCAGCGGCAATGAAGCTGAATTATTGCGCAGTTGGGGAATCGATCGCACTCTTTACCCTCAACATTTTTGGCAATTTTTGTTATGGGGAAAAACGCCTAATTGGGATTGGTATAAACAAGGGGCAGTGTTATTTTTGGGTGGGGATCAATTATATGCAGTCATCATCGGCAAGCGATTGCAATATCCAATCTTAATCTATGCAGAATGGACTGCCAGATGGGTGCAGTTTGTGGATTATATTCTTGCCCGTAATCCTACTGTCAAAGTACCTGCAAAATATCAGCATAAATTGAAGATTGTGGGTGATCTAATGCTGTGTCGATCGTCCGTAAGATCAGCCGACCAACCTTTTCCTAACTATATTCCAGATCAACCTTTAATTGGTTTACTACCTGGCTCCAAGGGGCATAAACTGCGGGTGGGTGTGCCCCTATTATTAAACACAGCGGCGCGGTTAGCTCGTACTGGCAGAAATTTACAGTTTGTGATTCCACTTGCTCCCACAGTAACCACTGCTAAATTGATGAGTTATGCGCCTGCCAATTTTGTCCTAGAAGGCGATCGCATTCTTCTGCCTACAGGTCAGTTTGTACATATTTACAGCAAATTTCCAGCCCAAAATTTATTAACTAAAACTACCATCTGTCTAACTACAGTCGGAGCAAATACAGCAGAACTAGCTAGTTTAGGTGTGCCAATGCTGGTGATTTTACCTACTAATTGGGATTATATTGATGTGCGGGTCGGTTGGGATGGTTTACTAGGGATATTCAATGCTAACCCGATGATTTCTCGCTGGATTAACAAACTGATGGTGTACCAAATTCGCCAAAAAAAACAAAAATTAGCATGGCCCAATATCTGGGCAGGTCGAGAAATTGTGCCTGAACTGTTGGGGGAAATTAGCCCAGAACTTTTAACAGCAAAGGTGCATTATTACTTAGACCATCCAGAAGAATTAGCCCAAATGCGCCAAAATTTATTGGCAGTAGCAGGACAAAATGGAGCACAATCTGCAGACCAACAAATTGTTAATTTAATCCATGCCCTTAGCTGTAAATCTTGCCATCAGGCATCACCGTCCCCTTGAGAATGACATCGGTGAGGTTGGCACTGCTTAATTCAGCGCGATTGAGCAAGGCATGAGTGAGATTTGCACCGCTGAGATTGGTGCGCGCCAGATATGACTCCACTAGATTGGTTTCCACTAAAATTGCACCTGAGAGGTTGGCACGGCTGAGATCGGCTCTGGTGAGTTTGACCTTAGTTAAATTGGCTTTGGCAAAATTACTGCGACTGGCTTTGAGATCGGTCATCACAGAGTTAGACAAGTCCACCCCCTGCAAATCGGCATCCACAAGGATCGTGCGTTCACATTTAGTATTGGTCATCACCGCCCCTGTGAACACCCCATAGCTGAGATTGGCTTCGGTGAAAAATGCACCGTCGAGATTGGCATACTCAAACTTGGCTTCCCGCAAGTCCACGCCTGTAAAGGTTGCTCCGCTTAAGTTTGCCCAGCGCAAGTCTGCTCGATATAAGCTGGCACCTGTAAAATTGGCACCCCGTAGGTCAGCCTTGCATAAGATCGCATTAGTCAAATTGGCGGGATGTGCTTTGGTTTGGGGCACATGTTCGAGCACATTCCGCTCCCGACGCAGATTAGCCCCCTTCAGACAAGCTCCTGTCAAATTAGCACTCATCAGCTCTACACCCCGCAGGTCTGCCCCTAACAGGTTGGCATCAATTAGGATCGCCCAACTGAGATTAGCATTGAAAAAACTAGCTTCCTGCAAGGTTGCCCCGTGTAGATCGGCGTTGCGCAGGTTGGCATAGTTGAGGTTGGCTTGATTGAAGTTTGCGCCCCACAGACGGCTATCGACAAGGCTAGAATAACGTAGGTTGGCGCGGGTAAAACAACTGAATACAAGGGAGCTATTATTTAAGTAGGCATGGCTGAGATTAACATTGAGAAAGTCTGCCTGATCGAGGGCGGCACCATTGAGTTTAAGCCCCTGTAGGTCTGCGCCACTGAAATCCCGATCGCCCGCCTTGTAGCGTTGTAGCAGTTCTATACTATCCATGTCAAACTATCCTAGTATAAAATGCTGTCCCAGATAGCAGGTATGCCTATGGCTTTTTTTCGTCAGTACATTGCGCCCTTGATCATTGTGGCCATTTTCTTTTTGACTTTGGTTATAGTGAGTGCCCGATCCTTTCTGCCTGCGGATCTACTCACCCCCGCCCCCATTGACTGACCTATATGAGCGATCCCCACAAATGGCGACATCTGCTCTCCTTGGCCGAGTGGCAAATTAGTGATTATGAATTAGTGCTCCAGACTGCCACCAGCTTCAGGGAAGTGCTATCCCGCCGTACCAAAAAAGTGCCCACTCTCCAAGGTAAGGTAGTAGCTAATCTCTTTTTTGAGCCTTCTACCCGTACCCGCAACAGCTTTGAGTTGGCGGCAAAACGCTTGTCCGCCGATACCTTGAATTTCAGTCCCAGCACCTCTTCTTTGACTAAGGGAGAAACAATCTTAGATACTGCTCGTACTTTTTTGGCGATGGGCGCAGATATTATGGTAATTCGCCATCAGATGGCGGGAGTACCCCAGACGATCGCCGCCGATATGGATCAGCTAAGCGGGCAAGTAGCAGTCTTGAATGCTGGGGATGGCAAGCATGAACATCCTTCCCAGGCTCTTTTGGATTTGTTCACCATGTGCAGTCAGTTTCATCCAGAACAGCCAAGCCCCACTGCTCTCAAAAACCGCAAGGTTGTAATTGTGGGGGATATTTTGCATTCACGGGTGGCACGCTCCAATCTCTATAGCTTGACTACTTGCGGCGCAGAAGTACATCTAGTGGCGCCTCTTACTCTCCTGCCCCCTGAATTAGTGCAGATATTCCCCAAGGTGCAGGTGCATTACACTTTAGATAAGAATGCCCTCAAAAATGCCGATTTTGTCATGCTACTCCGTTTGCAGGCAGAACGGATGGGAGCATTTCTCCTGCCGAGTCTGCGGGAATATCATCAACTGTATGGCATGAACCACGATCGCCTGTCTGCCTGTGCCCCCAGAGTCAAAATTCTCCACCCTGGTCCTGTCAATCGCGGTGTAGAAATCAGTTCGGAGTTGATGGATGACCCCAAATACAGCGTGATCGATCAACAGGTTACTAATGGCATAGCGATCAGGATGGCGATCTTGTTTTTGTTGGGGACAGGTGGTCGCGAAAAAGCAGTGGTCAATTAGGACTGGGGACGAGGGGAGCGATCGCATTTTGGAATCTAGGTTATATACTGCTGTGTTCTTAACTATCTGAGTTCAATGAACTAAAATGAACTAAAATGAACTAAAATGAACTAAATAGAGAGGCTAATAATACAGGCAGAGGGTTTCTGTGATTGACCACAAAGTTAGCCACCTTGCGATGACGACTATGCTCAATCACATACATATTCTTTAGCAATAGTGTTGAATATCAACATAAAACTTTACATTGCCATAGCCCAACCAGCAAAAGTGCAAAACTTGCTTATCCCTACCCTAACAAAGTTTATCACCCCATTTACTATCTCCTTACAGACACTGCAACAGCAAATAAACTGTTAAAACAACATATATTTGCCTTGTAACCCCATTCACACTCTTCGTAATTAACTTATCCAATTTCAATTCCTGTTGATCTGTATCTCCCAGCGCCGACGATAACTTTCTCCTGTCTCATCATTACTCATACCTGTGACATTTGTTGCCAGAGATACAAGGATCTTAAGTGGATGGGGACCCAGCTGTTATTTGGGGGTGAACTGGTGGGGAAGCCTTCGGGGCTTTCGCCTCCAGCATACCTAGAAGTGGGGGAAACTTGACACTGCTGAGTTTTACTTGAGAAGAATTGTACTTTGTGGTACAGTAACAAGCTTTTAGAAGCAGTTTATAGAAGTTGGAGGCTGTATTGATAGCTCAGTAGGCGCAAATATAGGCGGGGATTGCGTTGGGCTAGCCATCCTTGAGCCTGCTCGACAAGTTTGGGTAGGAAAGGTTGCAGGAGGTATTTTTGTAAGCTCTGCCATGAAAAACTGCCGTAACTATAGAGCCATTTGCCCATGTCCCCTGCCCCTGCCATTGACCATATCCATTGCACTAGACGGGGATTTTTCACAGCGGCGATGAGGGCGAGTTTGTTGAACATTAACCAGTCGATTCGATCTTTGATGAAGCGATCGCTAACTTCAGGGGGTTGTTCAGCAAGAATGCCAAAGAATGTATTGAGAATGGAATTGATTCTAGCTGGTGGTAAATCCTTGCCTGTAGGCACCATCATGCCTTTAGAAAAAAGCCAAGTTACGGCGATGTTGCTCTGATAGGCATTGATTAAGTTCAAGTCCTCTTGGGTGAGTAAATCATGTTTGAGGGCAAAGTCCAACAGAGTAGTCAAACGGGGCAGGTTGCGCACCAGCGAACCGAAGCCTGTAAATACTAGGGGGGATTGCAGTGCCCCTGCATCCCCGATTGCCAAGAGGCGATCGCTGGCTACTTGGCGCGAATTGCCCCTCAAGGCAAAAAATGCTGGAATATAACCGAAAGTGGGTTTTTTCCAAGTTAGTTTATCCATTTCGCAGTAGCGATATTCTGGCAAGATGGTAAAGAAATCCTCATACATTTCTAAAAGTGAGCCAGGATTCTGGGGATGGATTTCGTGATAATGGAAGAGATAAATGGTCAGTTCCTTACCTTCCCCCGGAAATAACTCCCAAATCAACTGCCGGCCCCTGGAAATGTCCCCATGACTGAACAGGACATCCCCATAGCGACTATCCCATACCCCTTCGGGAAAACCTTCTACTACCGCTCCTACAGTGGGACAAACACTATTGAAGGCTTTGCCGCCATTCAGTTGTTGGGAAATGAGGGAAGCTGAACCCATGGCATCGATCGCTATCCTGCCTGAGAGATACTTCATAGTACCCTCTTTGAGGGATTTGGCATGGACTAGGGCGCGATCGGGATAGATATGTAGTTCTTGGAATTCATGAAAATCAAAAATCTCTGCACCGTAACTTCTTAGTTTCTGCTCACACAAAGAGAGGAGTTTACTAGTATCAATGGCAACATTGAGAACAGTGGGAGTATGGAGAATTTGGGCTTTTAGGTGAGGGGGATTGTTGCCATCAAAGAATTTATTAAATCCGTCTATGTATTCTGCCGTGATGATAGAGTTCAATTCATCCCATGTGAACAGTCCAAAGTTTACCAGGGTTTCTAGCTCACTTCTGGAAATATTCCATTCACGATTCATTCTGCCAAAGCCTAAGCGCTCTACGAGGCAGACCCGATAACCTAATTTTGCCATCATCGCTGAGTGAATTGCCCCCAACGCACCACCTAGGTAGATTAAATCAAAGGGAATCGGAGCATCACTATAGGGACGATCGTGCTGGAAGATTACTGTCACAGGCGCAGTGGGATTACACACACTCTGTCGCCAGCGCTGTTCCCACCAATACACTCGCTGTAAATCATACTCTCCTTGGGGAAATTTTTGGAAGTACTTTACAGTGAGGGGATACTGTTCTGCCAGACCAGTGAAAATAGATGTTTCTGCTGGGAGAACTGGGGGTTGAGGATAAATCAAAGGAAAGAGCGATCGTAGTTGTGCAGTCAAGTCCTGCAATACCAGACCAACCCACTGGGGTACAGGGGCATCACTCCACCAAAAAGCCTTCACATAAGTAGTACGCTGGAGCGACCATGCAAAGATAGATAGCTTATCTGTGAGCAGGCAACCATTGGCGGTACCCCGCTTGGGCTGGGCAGGTTGGGAAACATAGGCATCCCGTAACCACTCCCTCACCCTTGCGGTATCTGGGGTTGGCACTTCCAGATAGAGTAACTCTTGCACCCGACAACCTCTCCAACGGCTACCTACCGTTCTAGCCTACACTATTTTCTAGCTTCAGTGCCAAGAGTTTATCGGCTTCCACTGCAAATTCCATCGGGAGAGCATTAAACACTTCCTTGCAGAAACCACTGATCATCATAGCGATCGCTTTTTCTGGGTCAATCCCCCGCTGTTGGAAGTAGAATAACTGCTCCTCGCCAATTTTAGAAGTAGAAGCTTCATGTTCCACTACAGCAGTTGGGTTCTGCACTTGAATGTAGGGGAAAGTATTGGCACGGGAATTATCACCAATCAGCATGGAATCACATTGGGAATAGTTCCTTGCTCCCGCCGCTTTGGGCAGAATTTTTACTTGCCCGCGATAGCTATTAGAGGAATGTCCCGCCGAAATCCCCTTAGAGACAATCTTACTCCGGGTATTCTTACCGATGTGCACCATCTTTGTCCCCGTATCCGCCTGTTGATAATTATTGGTGAGGGCAACAGAATAGAATTCTCCCACTGAGTTATCCCCTAAGAGAATGCAACTGGGATACTTCCAGGTGATCGCTGAACCTGTTTCCACTTGTGTCCATGAAATTTTAGAGTTTTTCCCTGCACAGAGACCGCGCTTGGTGACAAAGTTGTAGATGCCACCCTTACCATTCTTATCACCTGCATACCAGTTCTGTACCGTAGAGTATTTAATCTCTGCATCGGCTAGAGCAACTAATTCCACCACTGCTGCATGGAGTTGATTGTTATCATACATAGGGGCGGTGCACCCTTCTAAATAACTGACATAGCTACCTTCTTCAGCAATAATCAGGGTGCGTTCAAACTGTCCCGATTCACCATTGTTGATACGGAAATAGGTAGATAATTCCATCGGGCATTTTACACCCTTGGGAATGTACACAAATGAACCATCACTGAAAACCGCAGAATTCAGTGCCGCATAGTAATTATCAGCGATCGGAACGACACTCCCTAGATATTTCTTCACTAACTCAGGATACTCATGGAGTGCTTCAGAAATGGAACAGAAAACCACTCCTACTTTCGCCAAATCCTTCTTGAAGGTAGTAGCAATGGACACACTGTCAAAAATGGCATCCACCGCTACATTCGCCAGCCGCTTCTGCTCCGTAAGGGGGATACCCAACTTCTCAAAAGTTGCCAATAGTTCCGGATCAACTTCATCTAGGCTCTGCTTCTTACTCTTTTGTTTGGGCGCAGAGTAGTAAATTATATCCTGATAATCAATGGGAGGATAGTGTACCTCTGCCCATGTAGGTACAGACATTTTCAGCCACTGCCGATAGGCCCGCAATCTAAACTCCAACATGAACTCTGGCTCATTCTTCTTGGCGGAAATCAGACGAATAATATCCTCATTCAAACCTTTGGGAATAGTATCCACCTCAATGGGCGTAACAAACCCATACTTGTACTCTTGGTTGGTGATCGCAGGCAAAACGGCTGTCATAAGTATCAACGCTATCCTATGCTAGAAATAGATGAGAAACAGTGAGAGAGTAAAACAACTAGCTTGTTGTTTATCTGGTTTTAGTGTACATTAACAACCAAGAATTTGTCAAAGTGGCAGGAAAAATTTTTATGTATAGCGCCAAAGCTCCTCTTGATACTAAGCAGGAAATTTTACACTTACTGCTAAAGCAGGGACAGATGAGTGCCCAAGGCCTTGCGGAGGCTTTGCAAATTAGTCCCCAAGCCACTCGGCGGCACTTGCAGGAATTAGAGAATGAAGGTTTAGTCAGTTATACGCCTGTGGTGGTGGGTATGGGCAGGCCCCAGCATTTGTACCACTTGACCAAACAGGGGCGCGATCGTTTTCCTGCGGGCTATGACCAGTTTACGGTGAGTTTCTTGGACACTTTGACTGAATCTTTAGGTAAAGAACAGGTACAGCAGGTTCTAGCCAAACAGTGGCAGAAAAAAGCGGAGGCATATCGGGCGCAAATTGGCACAGGTACACTGGCGGAAAAAATCCAAAAGTTAGCAGAATTGCGCCAAGCCGAAGGTTATATCACCGACTGGTCGATTGTGCCAGAAACGGGTGATCTTTTATATACGGAATATAACTGTGCGATCGCTACTGTGGCAGAGTCTTTTCCAGCGGTGTGTAGCCATGAACTGGAGATGTTTAGTGCCATTTTTGATGTACCTGTGGAGCGCACCCACTGGTTAGTAGATGGTCAGCACCGTTGCGGTTACTTGATTAAAAGCTCACCTGTCAAGGGCAGGACAGGTTCAACCGTAAACAAATGAACAAGGCAGCCTCCTGCAAACTACACATGACCTCAAAACAGCCCTCAGGGAGCATTTGTTAGATTTGTGTGAATAGCAGTGGTGTGGTGAAATGGTCAGATTCCTTATATAATAGTATAGGTATATATAGGTGGGTACCAGGTCACAACTTCATCCTGTGCGCTTTGTTGGCAGTAGCTCCAGAACAGGCAAAGCAAGCAATTGATAAGGATAATTGTTAAGCTGAAAACCAGCAATTATTGAGACCGTTATTTACTAGTTGCAAATATAAGAGTTGCAAGCTACAACAACTCATGATTTGATGTGATAGAGCTGAGAGGAAATAACCTAAAGTTTGAAAACCTGATGAAAACCTAAGAGAAAAATCATTTCAGCCTACAACAGTAAGGGAGGTTCTCAAAAGCAGTAAATTGCTCTGCAAATTCCTGTATTACACCAGCTAGTATCTCAGTTCTACTTAGAATGACTAGCATTCATAATGCTAATGCATGAGATCTATCTGTTGATTTGTGGGTAACATAGGTCTAAGTAAACTGCCTAGTACTTACAATCGTGACCAACTTAACATCAGACATTCACATTTTGGGGGCAGGCCCTGCGGGGCTATCTGCGGCTTATCAACTCAGCAAGGCAGGCTACCCAGTTAAGGTTATAGAACGAGATGCGATCGTGGGTGGACTAGCTAAATCCTTCAGGTGGCATGAATTTATTGTGGATTTTGGGCCGCACCGCTTCTTTACCAAAATTCCCAAAGTTCTGCAACTATGGCATGAAGTATTAGAGGCTGACCAAGTAACCGTAAAACGATTAACAAGAATCTACTACAACAATAAGTATTTCTCCTATCCTATCAAAATTGGACAGGTACTTCTCACTATAGGTATTATTCCCAGTATTCTCATATTCTTTTCTTATCTAAAAGCACAGTTATTTCCTATTCGCAATCCCAAAAACTTTAGTGAGTGGGTGAGGAGTCAGTTTGGGGATCGTCTATTTGCCATCTTTTTTGAAGGTTACACAGAGAAACTATGGGGGATTCCCTGTACCGAAATTAGTGCGGAGTGGGCGGCACAACGCATCAAGGGTCTGTCCCTTTGGAAAGCAATTCGCAGTGCAGTGTTTGGCAACAAAGGTAAGGTTAAATCTCTAGTTGATGCTTTTCAATTCCCGCGCTTAGGTTCGGGACAACTTTATGAGAAAATTGCCCTCTCCTTACAGGAGTCTAACCAACAGGTGCTGACTAATTGTGAAGTAAAGACTATTCATCATGATGGTAAACAGGTTACTCACATTACTTACCTCAATCGCTTGACAGGTGAAGAGATTACTTCCCCTTGTAGTCACGCTATTTCTTCTATCCCTATCAATCTTTTATTAGAGCAAATGTCGCCTTCCCCTCCTGAAGAAGTATTGTCAGCGGCGCGATCGCTCAAGTTTCGAAATACAATCTTAGTTTATTTACTTCTAGAAGGGACTAATTTATTTCCAGACAATTGGTTATATATCAACGATCCTAATGTCAAGGTAGGTAGAGTAACTAACTTTGCCAACTGGTCGCCTGATATGTTGGGTAATGATTACCAAACACCTCTCTGTTGTGAGTACTGGGCGAATTTTGACGATCCTTTGTGGCAGGCAGACAGTGGCGAATTGATTGCTTTAGCAGAACGAGAATTGCGGCAAATTAGGCTCATTAAAAACTATCAAGTAGTGGCAGGTACAGTCGTAAAGCTACCCCGTACTTATCCTGTTTATACGGGCAACTACAAAGAAGCGATCGCTACTATTAGAGACTACTTAGCACAATTTAGTAATCTACAACTGATCGGTAGATATGGGGCATTCAAATACAATAATCAGGATCACAGCCTGTTAATGGGTATCTTAGCCAGCGAAAATGTTATTTATTCGGCTAAGCATGACCTATGGTCAGTAAATTCCGATCAAGAATATGGTGAAGAAATTGTCCAAAAGAATACCACTGGTTCTGGTCGTTTTAGCACAGAAATCAGTGTGTTAGCCAGACAGTTTGCTGGTTATCTCTTGACTGGTGGTATAGCTACGGTAGTTGATGTGCTAGTATTTTTTTTGCTTCTACAACAGAACTTAAGTTCAACAATAGCACTGGGTATTAGCTATTTCTGTGGTATAACTACTAACTTTTTGCTGTCGAGGAAGTATGTTTTTGGGGTGTATTGGGGGAATAGTTTATTACAGTATTTGGTTTTTGCCAGTGTTGCATTGAACAGTTTGTTTGCTAATTTAGGAATCATGCAACTATTAATCAATGAGTTTGAGTGGCCGCCTGTCAGTGCCAGAGTTTTTAGTGCTGCCTGTGTAGCCTTACTCAGTTTTATTGGGCATAAACTGTATTCTTTTTCACAGCCAGTTAAGCAGGAGAGTAGTAAAGTCTAGGTATTGAATTTTAGGAAAGACCCATACCTTCTATCAAAATTTTGCTGTTCTATAACTTTAAGGGATTAGAACTCTCCCATGAAGGGAGAGGGGAGAAAACCCCAGCGGGGGCTTTGCCCCAAATACCAATTTGATATGGTCTGGTGTTTATCTGAAATGACTATCACTACAGTCTAAACAGTGCTTTGGCATTGGCGGTGGTTTGGCGGGCTAGTTCTGCTGTGGGGATATGGCGTAAACTGGCCAATTTTTCGGCTACATATTTCACAAGAGCTGGTTCATTGCGTTTGCCGCGCTGGGGAGTTGGTGCTAGAAATGGACAATCAGTTTCAATCAGCAAGCGATCGCTAGGCACAATTTGACTAGAGGCTTGAATCTGCTTGGCATTTTTGAAGGTTACGATCCCACTGAAACTGATATACATCCCTAAACTGAGAAACCATTCTGTTTCTTGGGGAGTGCCTGCCCAGCAGTGCATTACACCCTGTACCTTAGGAAAATCCTGTAAAACTTGGTAAGTAGCTTCAGCAGCATCCCGACAGTGAATAATTACCGGTAAACCCAAATCTTGAGCAATCTGTAGTTGAGCGCAAAAAGCCTCTGTTTGTGCTTTTTCATTCTCAGCTTTGTAAAAATCTAAACCTGTCTCGCCGATCGCTACTACCCTAGGCTCAGACTGAGCCAACTCCCGAATTTGCGTGCCCAAATCTGGATGCCAAACCTCGCCAGCACTCAAAGGATGCAAACCAACTGCCAGACCGAGTTCAGGTATGGTATCTGCCAACTTCTGCATCTGCGGAAAATCGGCAGGATTAACACAGGCATGGACAAGACGGGTAACGCCCGCCGCCCGCCAGCGATCCCGCACCTGCTCTAGGTCAGCACTGTAGTCGGGGAAATTGATATGCACATGGGTATCGATCAGTTCCATCCTGCCCCAGAAAACCCTGTGCTCTCATTGTAAACAAGAGCTTACAAAAATTTATCTATCGTTTAGGTTACCGCCACCTTGCCAACAGAAACCCCATCCGCCCCGCCACCCAAGATGCTGCCTTTTGTCCACCACACCGCCAAGAAGGCAAATGGGCAACAGGTGCAGAAATTGCAAAAGATAGCTGATCGTATTCCAGCCACTGCTCTTGCTGTACCCAGCCCACCTGTAAGCCGAATCGTTTGGCTACCTCATAATCGGAAGTGCCCACACTCCCCCCCACACTTTCCCAGATGCGTTTTTGCAGACGAAAGCCAAAGCGTCCCATGCTGTACTTGTGCCAGAGGCGATCGATAGCCATCAGGGCACTGCTAGGAATAGAGCGGATGGAATCCACACTCAGCCAGCCTTCTTCTCGGCGCTTTGCTAGGGTGTGAATAATCAAAGCGGTTTCTAAATCAGCTTCTTTCCACTTCTGATAAGTTAAAAAATGCTCCAAACGGGGCAGCCGCTCCTGCACAGGTGTTTGGAGATTACTGGTCAAAGCCACCATTTTGGTTTTCTTGATCGATACTGGTTGAGCAACACTGTGCCTAACTGGGCTAGGTGGGGCAAAATTAGCTGTGGGCGGGGGGGGAGGTGGTAGTGGGACTTGGTCAGGATTGACTGGGGGCAGGAGTGCCAGCCATGCCAACATAGTGGCAGGACGCTGTTCAGGTTTGAGTTCCATCCCCTTGTAGATCGCTTGACTCACTACCTCACTCACTTGGGGGTTGAACTTCTGCACGGGCAACAGGGGCATAGACATCATTCTATCCATGGCAGGTGCAGGAATCTGTTTAGTGAGGAGGTAGTAGAGTGTACCTGCGAGGGCATAAATATCCACTGCCACCGTTGCCGCCACCCTGCGAGAATACTGTTCGGGCGGTGCATAGCCGTGGGTCAGAGCGACCGTAAAATCCAACTCAGTGTCAGGGAGAAAACTGCGTGCTAACCCAAAATCAATCAAAACCGCTTCGGGACGATCGCGCCGAATTAGAATATTGCTGGGTTTGATATCACGATGGAGTAACCCCAGCTCATGCACAAAAGCCAATGCTTCCCCGATCTGACGAATGTAGGTGACTGCTTCCAGTTCTGGTAGTGCTCCCCGTCGTTTGACCATCTCCGCCAAATTCTCTCCATCAATGAACTCCATCACCAAACAGAATGCCTCAACCTGAGTCGGTCTGCCCTTGACCTGCACAGTGTAGGGTTCGGTGAATACATTTTGCACGGCAACAATGTGGGGATGACGACAGACCGCTAACTTTAGGGCTTCATCCTTGAAGCGATCGCAAAAATAGCTATTTTTTTTATCTAGGAGGACATCATCTTTGAGAGTTTTGATGACCACGGGCTTCCCCTTCTGATCGTGGGCAAGATAAGCAATGCCAAAGCCTCCCTGTCCCAGCAACCGAGCCACTCTGTAGCGACCGCCATAGAGACTCTGACCAGTTTGCCACACCATAAAACTATACCCAATTTTATGTTTAACCATCTTAGGCAGATCAATGGCGCAAAGCAAGAATATCCCCGAAATTAGTAATTTAATCTAGCTACCATGCCTAGGTTAGGGTACTATTAAATTTACTGCCTCAGTTACTAAGATAGCTACCCATGAGCACTGCCTCAGTCCTAGACCGTCTCAAGCGCAAGGAGATCGATGTAGCCACAGCTCTAAGTATCATTGTGGGCGGAGACCAAGAAATTAACCCCCATGTCCTCGATCGCAAAATTGCCGACTTATTTCACGAAAGTATTCGCAAGCTACCTAGAGATAAACACCTCCCCCCCGTTGTGCCCCTGTTGCTGTGGAGCGGTTGCTACTACTTAGGCAGTCCCGTTACCCCCTCCCCTGAAGAAATCAATACCCTGCGAAACCTCCTGCGGATTGCTCGCATTGAAGTCCTGCCGATTTCTGAGCGCAGTTATCGCAACTGGTTTCGGTGGCACAACTTGCCCCATGGCTTCCAAGTCATGGATACGCTGGAACAAAGCCTTGTGTTGGGGGTAGATAGCCATGATGAAATTGCCGAGGCGGTGGAAAATCGGATGCTCTTTGCCAGTACCCAACAGGAGCGGATTTCACGACTGGTATCTGAGGCATTGGCTCTGCGGGCTAGTGATATTCACCTTGAGCCGACACGGGACGGCTTAGCGGTGCGCTATCGGATTGACGGGATTCTGCGACAAGTTACTGTTCTGCCTGTGGAAATCGGGCGTAAGGTGGTCATGGCGATCAAGGTCATGTGCGATATGAACATTGCCGAAAGCCGCAAGCCCCAAGATGGCAGGGTTGCTGAGCGTTATCTGACCTTTGATAAGGAGCTGGCGGCGATTCGGGTCAGCACCATGCCCACGATGGTGGTGGGTTCGGCAGAATTTTCGGAAAAGGTGGTGATGCGGTTACTGCCATTGAATAATTCCTTCCAGAAATTGGAAGATTTGGGACTCTCGACTACTTTGTCCAAAGTATTCAAACGGTGGATTCGCCAACCCCAAGGACTAATCATTATCACTGGGCCGACGGGTTCAGGTAAAACCAGTACCCTCTACACCTGTTTGCTGACCCTGGCCAAAGGTGATAAAAATATCGCCACCATTGAAGACCCCGTCGAGTGTTATATCCCCAATGTGGTGCAATCCCAGGTGAACAAAGCCGCAGGTTTGACATTTGCCGAGGGACTGCGATCGCTCCTGCGCCAAGACCCTGATGTTGTGATGGTAGGGGAGATTCGGGACAGTGAAACGGCAGAGACGGCTCTGCGGGCGGCATTGACAGGACACCTAGTTTTGACTACCCTACACACCAACGATGCCCTAGGGGCACTTCCCCGTCTCAAGGCCTTGGGGATGGATACGGCTCTGTGTAGTGAAGCCCTAGTGGGTATTGCCTGTCAGCGCTTGGTGCGCAAAGTCTGTCCCTACTGTGCGGTAGAATACTTGCCTTCAGTAGAGGAGATGGAAATTCTCGGTTTAGACCCCAGAGAACGCCACAAACACAAATGGCGCAAGGGTCAGGGCTGTGCCAAGTGCTTCCAATCGGGCTATCTGGGCAGAGAGGGAGTATTTGAGCTAGTGGATGCCAATGACACTGTAAAAATGGCAGTCTATCGCAGTGAACTCGATCGCCTGCGGGTGTATCTGAATCGGTTCAATACCTATTCCTTCCGTGAATCAGTGATCGGCAAAATCATCAACGGGGTAACTACTCTAGAAGAAGTGATGCGTGTCCTGCCCGATGATGCCCTGCAATTGAAGCACGACTTACCTCAGCAACTGCCTAAGCTATATGATGAGGTGATTTCAGCAGAAGTAGAGGGTGTAGGGGCACCCCCGCCCGCCCTCCAGAGCCTGAATATTGCCGCTGATTTTGTGGGTATGCAGGCAAAGGAATCTGCAGAAAATATCAGTACGGCTGTCATTTCTGAAGGGGATATTGATCATGAACCCATTGAACTAGAACCCAGCCTAGAGCTAGCTAGCACTGGGGAGAAGGCGATCGTTAGCGATATGGATAATCCCCTGCCCGAAGTTAATTCCGATTTAGAACTAGCCAGTTATGGAGAAGAAACGAATGCACCTCTCTCTGAAGTAGAGTTAGCAATAACCACTGTTAGAACAGCTTCTCATCCAGCAGAAGAAGAAATTTTTCTATCAGCAGAGCAGGCAGCCGACCTCGTCCACGCCGATCTAGGTGTTGATCTAGCCTCAACAGAGGACAATACTAACTTTGACCTCCCAGATACCATAGCTACTCCCCTTAGGGAAGATGAAGATAATGACCCTCTAGCGGGTGTACTGCTGCAATCTGCTGACCCGTTGGAACTAGGATCGACTGGTGAGAAGACTAGCCTGCTCCCTGAAGTAGACTACCCAACAGAAGTGCACAGCCCCATCTGCAAAGTGAGTTGGGAATTAGAACCCACAGGCGGAGATTTTGCCTTTGGGGATGAGTACACGGAAGAAACCAATGCGCCCCTTTCAGAAGTGAACTTAGGGTTATTGTCTACTGTGCAAATTCCGAGCACTCTTGGGGATAGTCAGCCCACAGTAGTCAATCATGCACCCCCTGGCTTCAACAGTCCAGCCCAGTTACCCACTGATGTCACTAACTTGGATGGTGCAGATGATAGTGAATTTTTGACCCAAGTAAATAAAGACCTGTCAGCAATATGCGATCAAGAAGCAACTGCCCCGATTGCGGTTGGCAATGTTGAGACTGGGGTAGCGATCCCCCCTGAATTGGATTTTGATCTTGTCCAAGGGACTGACTCCCTCCCTGCCACAGTAGTCCCAGAAGAAGTTGCCAGCCCATTACCCAACCAATTGCAGGAAGTGCTTATGGTAGAGCCAGAGCTTCCTAAATCCCCACCCGCCCCTACTCCTGAAAGTGCCACCCAAATTTTGTCCCCCCTTCCCACCCCCCAAAAAGAGTTCAACAGAGATGAACTCTTCAATGAAGCTCTGTTTGAACTGCAAGCCCACAGTGCCCAGACGGTGCTAAGAATTAAAAAACTCATGTTTGCGGCGTGCAGTGGCACTTGGCCCGATGTGCAACATGACCTCGACAGCCTCAGCATTGCCTACCTGCTCAAGCGCACCCTGCAAAAATTTAGCACTCAGCGGCATTTAGAGGTCTCCCTCGACAACTTTGTCCAGAACCTGAACAAAGCCCAAGCCTACCGCACGATCGCCCAGATCATACTCACAGCCGTCAGTCCCTTTTATCAAAATGCTGACAAAGAAGACGGCGGTGCCCCAGTAACCTCGCTTAAACTCCCCTAGAGGTAAAGAAATAATTAACTAAAAATAAACCAGAGGGGCTACTTTTTTGTATGATAAGCATCAACACCTAGTTTAGAAAATTTCAAGAAAGGGTAGTACCGTGACTATTCGGGTAGCAATCAATGGTTTTGGGCGGATCGGGCGTAACTTCCTGCGTTGCTGGGTAGGTCGCCAACACACTAACTTCGAAGTAGCCGCCATCAATGACACCTCTGATCCAGTAACTAATGCCCACCTGTTCAAATACGACTCCATGCTCGGCAAATTTACAGGTGAGGTACATGCCGAAGAAGATGCCATCATCGTCAATGGGCACAAAATCAAAACCGTATCCGATCGCAACCCCGAAAACCTGCCGTGGGCAGACTGGGGTATTGACCTTGTGATTGAGGCCACAGGGGTATTCACCGACAAAGCAGGTGCCAGCAAACACCTAACGGCAGGGGCAAAAAAAGTGCTGATCACCGCGCCTGCCAAAAACGAGGATGGCACTTTTGTCATGGGTGTCAATCACGATAAATACGAACACGATAAACACCACATTATTAGTAATGCCAGTTGCACCACCAACTGCCTTGCACCTGTTGCCAAGGTTTTGCATGAAACCTTTGGGATCGTCAAGGGTGTGATGACCACCACCCACAGCTACACGGGCGACCAAAGATTACTAGATGCCAGCCATAGAGACCTACGCCGTGCCCGCGCCGCTGCCCTCAGTATTGTCCCCACCTCTACAGGGGCGGCAAAAGCTGTAGCCTTGGTATTACCAGAGTTGGCAGGCAAACTGAACGGGATTGCTTTTAGAGTGCCCACCCCCAATGTATCGGTAGTAGACTTTGTGGTAGAGACCGAAAAGCCTACCATCGCCCAAGAGGTAAACGAAGCCCTCAGAGCCGCCGCCGAAGGTCCTCTCAAAGGTATTCTCGACTACAGTGAATTACCCCTAGTCTCCATTGACTATAGGGGCACGGATGTTTCCTCGATCGTGGATGCTTCCCTAACAATGGTATTAGGGGGGAACATGGTCAAGGTAGTGGCATGGTACGACAACGAGTGGGGCTACAGCCAACGGGTGGTCGATCTCGCCGAAGTGGTTGCCCAGAAGTGGGTTTCCTGATATAGTAGGCGGGTAGTTATCTGTACTGGGATGAATGCTGACCGTAGGCACTGTCTTACGCAGGCGCTACCGCATCCTTAGAGTTTTGGGCAGTGGCGGTTTTGGCGATACTTACTTAGCCGAAGACACGGACTTACCCGGGCATCCCAAGTGCGTGGTTAAGCAACTGCGCCCCAAGGACGATGACCCAGAAGTTTTTCGGGTGGCTAAAGCTCTGTTTGAACGGGAAGCAGAATACCTGTACAAAATCGGCAACCTCCATCCCGACATCCCAGACCTATACGCCCACTTCACGGAAGGGGGGGAATTCTATCTAGTGCAGGAATACATAGAAGGAGAAAACCTTGCCAATGAACTCCCCCCTGGCAAAACCCTCACCGAAGGGGAAACTATCCGTCTGTTGCTGGACATTTTAGAAGTATTGTCCTTCGTACATCAGCAGAATGTTATTCACCGCGACATCAAACTCTCCAATTTAATTCGGCGCAAAAGCAACGGCAAAATTGTCTTGATCGACTTTGGGGCGGTCAAGGATGTGAGTGGCATCCACAGTACCCCCCAAGGTTTAACAAATATGACTGTGGGTATCGGCTCACCCGGTTATATGCCCAGTGAACAGGCACAGGGAAAGCCCAAGCTCAGCAGTGATGTCTATGCAGTGGGGATGATCGGCATTCAGGCCCTCACGGGCATTCCCCCCGCCAGCCTGCCCGAAGACCCCAACACAGGGGAGCTGCTCTGGCAAAACCTAGTGTCAGTGTCACCGAAATTGGCAGAAATTCTCAAAAAAATGACCCACTACCACTTTGGGCAACGCTACCCCTCAGCGATCGAGGCATTAGCGGCTCTGCGTGCCCTAGTCGCCGAAACTGATAATCAACCCACCCAACTGTTTAATAGCCCTGAGCCGACCATCTTCAATCCTCCCCCACGCCCTCAGCCTGTACCAGCTACGGCATATCAGCCCGTTCCTCAAACAGTACACCTGAGCAATTCCACCACCACCAGCCAACCAACTAACCCTGTCATTTTTTTGAGTGTCCTAGTGGGGATTGCCGCCCTAGCAGGTAGTGTAGTCTGGTGGTTGATGCAAAGCAATCAGCGCACCCCAGCACCCAGTACCCCTGTTGTGGAAACAGTCCCCTCCACACCTATTGTTACTAGCCCCACCCCAGAATCCCCCAGTGTGAACGTGCCTGAGGTAAAAGTCCCCGATGTAGAAGTGCCTGAGGTAAAAGTTCCCAATTTAGCAAGCCCTACTCCAACTCTACCCGCCTTCTACGGTGCGATCGCCCGTTCTCCCAAAACAGGGGACAAAGGCTATGCCGCCAATCTGCCCACCGCTGAGCAGGCACAGCAGGAAGCCCTGCGCAATTGCGCCAGTCAGACAGGAGCAGTGGACTGTGAAGTGATGGTATGGTTTGCCAACGCCTGCGGCAGTATTGCCGAAGCCGAGAATGGCGGTGCAGGCGCAGGTTCAGGCAGTAGCCCCGACATCGCTGAAAGCAATGCGATCAATGCCTGCAACACCGTAGGGACAAACTGCATTGTTCTGGAAACCTTCTGTACAGCAAATGCACCATGACCGCCAATGAAGACCAAGCCCTAGAAGCCCTCAAAGCAAGACGCCGAGAAAAACGCTGGCGCATTCACCTTAGTTACAGCTTTGTCCTATTGATTCTGATGATTGGCTTAGGGACAGCTGCAGGCATTGTGGGTTATGAATTTGGGCGGGAAGCCCTCAGAGGCGTAAAACCATCGCCACCCAGCGTTAAACTGCCCACGATCGCCCCTGAAGCACCGCCACCCCCTACCCCCCCTCCTACCAAAGGACTCAATCCTTCTGGCGCGAGCAGAATCAAGCCAACTTCATCTATGAACAGCATTATCAAACCCGTTTAGAAGAAGTGCGCGCCCGCATTCGTCAATCCACTCAAGAGCGAACGCAAATCCGCAGACAAACAGCAATAGAACTACCTCCTTTGCGGGAAATAGAATAACTAATAACTACTAACTACTAACTACTATGGATGTTCTGCAACGCAGTTTAGGCATTCTCCAAATCCTAGCGATCGCCTATCTGAGCGTTCTATTGTTAGTGTATGTTACCCAATCTCGTATGGTGTATATACCTGCTAGGGAAATTATCTTTACCCCCGATCAAATTGGCTTGAAATATGAGCCACTTACCCTTACTACTAGCGATCACATTAAAATTAAAGCATGGTATATTCCCTACGACACCGATAGTAAAGATCGCAAAACAATTCTATTTTGTCATGGCAATGGTGGCAATATCAGCTATCGGCAGAGTTATATTGCTGTACTACATCAACTGGGCTTTAATTTACTCTTCTTTGACTATCGCGGCTATGGTGAAAGTGAAGGTACGCCTCATGAACAGGGCACATATTTAGATAGTGAAGCAGCGTGGGCATACTTAACTACAATCCAGAACATTCCACCTGAAAATATCTTGATCTATGGTGAATCCTTGGGGGGCGGTGTAGCTTCCTATCTTGCTGAAAAATTGAATCAAGCCAACATTAACATTGGTGGCTTGATTCTTGGCTCTAGCTTTACTTCTATTCCCGATCGCGCCCGTGAGCTATTTCCATTTTTACCAGTGGATTTATTAGTCAGATACCGTTATCCCACCTACGATCGTTTACCAAAAATTACTGCACCCGTATTAGTTATTCACAGTCCTCAAGATGAAATCATTCCCTTCCACCACGGGCAGAGAAACTTCCACAGAGCCAATGAACCTAAGCAATTCCTAGAAATTATAGGCGATCATAACACTGGCTTTTTAGAATCACTGCCCACCTACACCGCAGGCATCAAAACCTTTGCTCAATTGTAATCTCCTTTACCATCCCCAAATACAGTAACAACAATGAGAAAAAAGTAATTGGCACACTAACTTACTGCTTTTGTATGCTGAAAGAACTGAGTTAGACAGAGTTAGGAATAAGAGCTAGACTAGGTTTGACAATAACCCATGACAGCCTTTGCACACCAACAAGATATAACCCAGATTCTTGCCATAGATCACTCTTGCCAAGTATTTGAGTTACCCTTACCAGAAGTGAGTGGACAAGCAATACCAAAAAGTAGAATAACAATATGTCCAGAGATATTGGCATAAAGGGATGCCAAACCTAGTTAGCTATAACAGGTTTGTGGAGCTAATGTCATCAGCATTAGTTGCCTTATGTTGCTACTTTCATTTTTGTTGTCTTGGCACAAATACATAGACTCCACTCCGATTAGAGTGTGTCGCCAAGGGGGTGCAAAGAGGAATGAAGTATTTACGGGCAAGAATTCGTGTGGTTGATTTAAGCAACTTTGGGATAAAGATGTGCAGATGAATATGACCATGGAAGATAAATTATAGTTAAAGAAACGGCGTTTATGACCAACTAAAGAGTATGTGATCGAGCATAGTTGCATCGGACGGTAGCTAACTTTATAGTGAATCTTGCCTACAGCTATCAACCACAGAAACCTTCTGCCTACTTGTAGTCTCTCTATTTAGTTCAT
>JBKBMU010000008.1:0-85946 GCA_046295715.1 Pseudanabaenaceae cyanobacterium | reverse complement strand
ACTTTATAGTGAATCTTGCCTACAGCTATCAACCACAGAAACCTTCTGCCTACTTGTAGTCTCTCTATTTAGTTCATCAAACTCAGGTATTACTGACAAGGATCAACAGTATGCACTACCCGCTCATTCTCCTGCCCAAAGAAATTAAAGATATTGTTACCACCCAGCCCACCCCTACTCCCTTCCGCCTTGCCCCGCCCCCTAAACCCTCCCTCACCCAGCCCCAGCCCATCCAACTTAGCTGGGTAATAGCAATTCTCAGCCTAGGTATAGCCAGTTCTATTATTTTTCTAATCTCTGGGAAACTGGAAAACACTTTTCCTTTCTTAGTAATAGTCCTAATTCTCACTGTCATTGCTGTCGGCTATACCATCCAGTACAGTCGCAAAACCTATCCCCTGCGTCTGCGGGAGTATGAACGCCAACTGCAACGCTACCAACAACAGCTAGAGAGCTACGATCGCGCCAAGCAAGCCTACGCCGAAGAGCAAGCCCTGTTTCGCACACCTGATGGCATCCGCCAAGTCCGCCAACTGCGCCTGAAAAAAGCCCTAGCCACCGTCAAAACTGACGGCATCGCCCCCAACCCCAACATCGGTAGAACGGAAAACTACTTCCTGAGCATCCTTGAACAATACTTCCCTGACAAAATTTATATTGATCGCAAAATCAGCATCCCCAACACTGACCAACACTACAGTCCTGACCTGATCTATATTGATACTGAATATAATCTTCATATAGATATTGAAATTGATGAACCCTACTCCCTGAGTCATCAACAGCCCGTACACTACATTGGCAAAGATGATCAGCGCAACCAGACTATCCTAGAGCGGAAGTGGGTGATCATTCGTTTTGCGGAAGAGCAGATTGTCCGCTACCCAGAAGCTTGCTGTAAAACGATCGCCAAAGTCATCGCCGAGATTACCCAAACAGAGATTCCCCCCAGCTTGCAAGCCCATCCCGACCTTGAACCATATCCTATGTGGACACTAGCCCAAGCCAGAGACATGGCCCTGAAAGGCTATCGCAACACCTATTTAGACCTTCTGCCCAGCCATCCCAAGCGAGCCAGAGTCCAAGAAGCTCAGCCAAGTCCATCCTCTGCCCCCTTTGTGCCCTCTCCCTACCAACAGGCGATCTTTGACTTTGCCCTCAACGGCACAGGGGATATTTTGGTGGAAGCGGTGGCAGGCTCAGGCAAAAGTCGCACCCTCTTGGAATTATCCAAACTCATCCCCAACCTAGACGGCATCTTTCTCGCCTTCAACAAGTCTGTTGCCACCGAACTCCAAGCCAAACTGGGCAATAGAATGCCCGCCCGCAGCATCAATTCCATCGGCAAAAGTATCGTAGATGCCAACTTGGGGCGTTGCCAACTTGACCAATACAAATATGAAAAAATTGCTAGAGAGGTGGTCAAACCCCTCATCGCTCAGTTAGAAAAAGAATACCAAGAGCAGTCAGCGGCTTGGCACAAAGCAAGCAAACAGGGCGAAGAGCCAGTGCCGCCCCCCACCCTTGCGATCGCCACCAAAAATTTAACTAGACTAGCCGCCCTTGCCCGTTTTACCCTGATTGATCCCACTGACATAGCCGCCGTAGTGGGCATGTGCGAACACTATGGCATTGCTCTATCTGCCAGCAAGCCGCTGTTTCCCAAACTGCCAGAAGTCTTAGAATTAGGCAAACAGCAGGCACAACAACAGAAAGTCATTGACTTCACCGATCAGATATGGCTACCCACCGCCCTTGACCTCACTCCCCCAAAGCGCTATGAGTGGATATTTGCGGATGAATGTCAAGACTTCAGTCCCTGTCAATTGGAATTAATTTTGAGAATTCGCAGTCAAACAGGGCGGATTGTGTTTGTGGGCGATCCCTATCAAGCGATCTACGGTTTTGCGGGCGCAGACACGGACAGCATTGAGAAAATCAAAGCCCGCACCCAACCCACTGCCCTGCCTCTATCGATTTGTTATCGCTGTCCAGCCAGTCACATCCGCAAAGCCCAAGAAATAGTTCCCCACATTGAGGCACGCCCTGCCGCCCCAGAAGGCAATATCTATGAAATCACCGTGCGGGAAGTAGCCAATTTCGTTGAACCGGGGGACTTGATTATTAGTCGCACCACTGCTCCCCTCTTGGAGATGTGTTTGCGCTTGTTGGCACAGGGCATCAAGGCTCAGGTTAAAGGAGAAGACTTGGGTGCAAGCCTGTTGGAGATTATCAACGAGACCAGCCAACTACCTCAATTTGACATCAAACAGTTCAGCCACTTTCTAGGGAAATATGAACAGAAACAGAAGCAGTACCTACGCCAAATCGGCAGTGAACAACAGCAAATAGAAGCCTTTGAGGACAAAGTGGATGCGATTCGCAGTGCCTATCAATTGATTGGTGAAGTTGCTTCAATAGAAGAATTATCTACAGAAATAGGCGCATTATTGGAACAAGGTAGCGAAAAGAAAGATACAGTGGAATTGTGCACAATCCATAAAGCTAAAGGATTAGAGGCAGATCGCGTATTTTTCCTCTATCCAGAAAGATGTCCATTAGTCAGAGCAGGTCAGAAACAATGGGAATTGAAACAAGAAATGAACCTGAAATATGTTGCCTTGACTAGAGCTAAGCAGGAGCTTTTCCTGGTGAGTCAATCCTGATTTTCATAGCCGAGATCGATAGATAGATTGGGTTGTTGATATGCCTGTACCGCTAAAAAATCACACCTTTCATTCTCAGGATGTCCCCCATGACCTTTAATCCAAATGAAATTCACTTGATGCCGATCGCACAACTCTAACAACTTCAACCATAGATCATGGTTTGGCCTTTTGTGTAATTTTCCCTTGGCTTGCCATTGTTTCAGCCAACCCAAATTGATAGCATCTACTAGATACTTAGAATCAGAATACAGATTTACTTGACAAGGATAATTTAGAGCTTGTAAACCAGCGATCGCCCCCATTAGTTCCATACGGTTGTTAGTAGTTAAACGGAAGCCGCCTGACAGTTCTTTACGGCGATCCCCGCAAATTAAAATTGCGCCATAGCCCCCCGGCCCCGGGTTTCCTAAACAAGCTCCATCAGTGTAAATTTCCACTTGTTTCATATCGGTAGTTCTTGTTTGCAAATTGAGTAGTCTAACAATTCTACAGGATGAAAAATGGGAATTGATTTATTTTTTAGCCTTAAGTGTTTCTGCATCTGTAAAGTACAGCCCACATTGGCAGAAGCAATTATATCTGCCCCAGTAGCTATGAGATTTTCTACCTTCATTGCTCCCAATTCATCAGCAGTTTCTGACTGAATAATGTTGTAAATTCCTGCACTGCCACAACACAAAGCCGCATCGATTGGTTCTCTTAATTCAACATTGGGAATCTGTCTCAGTAAACGGCGGGGTTGCAGACTAATTTTTTGTCCATGTAACATATGGCAAGCATCTTGATAGGCAATTTTTAGGGTAGATTTGCTAATGGGATGTAGAGGAGATGTCATACCTACCATGTCCAAAAACTCTTGTACATCTTTCACTTTTTTGCTGAACTGTTCGGCCCTTTCTTGATAGTTGCGATCGCCCCGTAAAATATGCGCGTATTCTTTAAGAGTGTGCCCGCAACCAGAAGCATTGATAATTACATAGTCTAGATCATATTTACTAAATTGGTCAATTACTTGTCTAGCTAATACTTTAGTTTGTTCTTCTTGCCCTTGGTGATGAGTAATAGCGGCACAACAGGCTTGATTAGGGGGGATTACTACTTCACAACCATTAGCAGTTAATACTCTAATTGTTGCCTGATTGATATTTGGTAAAAATACTCGCTGGACACAACCCGCAATCAAACCAACACGGTATCTTTTTTCACTTACAGCGGGGATCACTTCTGGATAATCATCATAAAAACTAGCAATTTTCAAT
This sequence comes from Pseudanabaenaceae cyanobacterium, assembly GCA_046295715.1. Classification (GTDB taxonomy): domain Bacteria; phylum Cyanobacteriota; class Cyanobacteriia; order Pseudanabaenales; family Pseudanabaenaceae; genus JBKBMU01. The sequence continues at coordinate 82,018 of JBKBMU010000008.1, read as the reverse complement.
TCAGGTAAAATTGACTCCATCGCTGACAAAGATTTAGGCAAAAGTTGCACCCATAGATTGAGCGATCGCGCCCATCTTTGTAAGCCTAATTTTTGATACAAAAATAATGGTAGTAAACCCAATCTTAACCGATTAGGATAGGGCAGAATTCCAAATAGTAAACCACGAAATAAATTGTCTAATAACGATCGCTGATGATGTCTTTCTACTTGAATCCTAGTATTAGAAATTAACTTGTCATACTGCACACCTGATGGACAAGTAGTAACACAGGCTAAACAACCCAAGCAAGAGTCAAAATGTTCCACCACTGCAGGTGATAGAGGGATTTCTCCCTTATTAACTTTATCCATTAGATAAATTCTGCCGCGCGGCGAATCAGTTTCTTTGTTAATCACTCGATAACTAGGGCAAGTAGCTAAACAAAAACCACAATGCACACAAGCAGAAATTAACTGAGGATCAGGGCGATCGCTATCAAAAGTAGGCTGTAAATTAGTACTTAAATTTTTCTCTTCTGTAAACATTGACCAACACTGATATTAAAAGTTTTTCTATCTTGATGTTAATCGATTTTCTCTATTTTGCATAAAATTTTGGATAAACATTTGAGCACAAATACCCGAACTGAGAAAACACAGTAAAGGGGTAAGCCAATCCCCCAGCCATACATAGAGAGTTGTTGTATCTCTTAAATATACAACACCTGCATGAACTTCATAGGTATTGATTCCCGACTGCCAAATAGTGCGCCCTTTCGGATCAACAATTCCTGAGTAGCCCGTGTTGGTTGCCCGCACCGCCCAGCGATCGGTCTCAATGGCTCTGGCAACATCTTGGGCATGGTGTTGCGCTGGCATGGCTGCGGCATAGTGGGCGTTATTAGAAGCAGTAAGAATTAAACGCCCGCCAGCTTTTGCCTGATAACGAAAATGCTCAGGATAGGCAGATTCATAGCAAATACCGACGATCATGCGCCCCCAAGGGGAATCCACCAGTTGATCCCGTCTACCTGCTATTACTTCTCCTTGCAAAGGCGATAATCTTCTAATGATTCCTCCTAATACTTCCCGCAAGGGAATGTACTCCCCCACTGGCACCAAGCGCACCTTGTTATAGCGGGCAGAAACGTGAAGTCCACCCTGAGCCTCTGTAATAAAAAATAAGCTATTAGTATAATTGCCCCCTTCATCCCTACCAAATGCCCCTAGCCAAATGGGCACGCCGTATTGATAAATTGCCTGATCTAACTGCTCCTTAACAGGATATTTGTCTGGATAAAAAAGTGGGATTGCTCCTTCAGGAGTCACAACCATCTCTACACCCGATCGCGCCAGTTCTATGTAGCCCTTTGTGTAATTTTTTACAGCAATTTTAATACCTTCAGGTGTAACTTTAATGGGGTTAGGAATATTGCCTTGGATGATACCCACTTGTAGTGGTTCACTGTTAGTTAATTGCAAATTCTGAGATAATTCCCACCACCCATAAGCAAAAATTAGCAAGCCTAACAACAAAGCATAGTAAAAATAATTAAGATATTTACGAAAATTATTAGCCAATAACCCCTCTGCCAACAGAGCATTTATGACAACGATCGCACTAGTAACTGTCTGCTGCCCTGAAATTTTACTAATTTGCAGAAACCATAAGTTATCGGGACTTTGGGTATAGCCTAATGCTGTCCAATACAAAGGTGTCCAACTCCAAATTACCTCTAAACCACTAAACAAGGCACAGCCAATAATAATTTTCTGCCCTGTACTAAGTTGTGGCGTAATGAGCGCCATCCCCCCTGACCAGAGAGCAGATAGCAAAGCCCCAAATAAAGTAATAATTAGCCATACTAATCCAGCAATGGCAATACTATGCCACCAGCTAATCCCCAGCCAATCCATAGGATGAACACCCGTAATCCACCACAAAGCCATACCATGATAAGCAATCCCCCACAACAAACCTAAACCAAAAGCAGTAGATGCTTTTACCTTTTGTGTATAAAACCAAAGGGGTATTAAACCTAGCCATGCCCACCACCACTGGCGAAAAGGATCAGGGCACAAACCCATCAGCACCCCACCCAAACTTACCCAAAATATCATTTGGCCTCCATCCAATTCTGACCCACATGTATATCTACAACTAAGGGTACAGATAAAGTAACTACAGTTTCCATGATGTGTTTAATTTGTGGTTGCAACTCTTCCAATTCACTGGGCAACACTTCAAATACTAGCTCATCATGCACTTGCAAAATTAGGCGGGACTGATAATTCTTTAGCAGTTGATGTAGCTTTACCATTGCCAATTTGATAATATCGGCACTGGTGCCCTGAATCGGGGCATTGATCGCCGCCCTTTGGTAATTGGCTTTCTGTAAGCCTGTAGCTGATTTCATTTCCCGAAAGTACCGTCTGCGCCCTAAAATTGTCGTCACATACCCCTGCTGTTCTGCCATCTCTTCTAGCGATCGCAAATAAGCAAATACTCTACTATAGCGCTTATTAAATGCTGCGATAAATTCCTTAGCCTGTGCAACAGGTATACCCGTTTCGCGACTAAATTTTTGTGCTCCCATGCCATAGATTACGCCATAGTTAATTACCTTTGCCAATCTTCTTTCTTCACTGGTGACTTCCTCTTTTTCTAGCAAAATTTGGGCGGTTAAAGTGTGCACATCCAAGTTTTCATTGTAAGCTCTAATTAGTTCGGGTTCGCCGCTGAGGTGCGCCAGAATTCTCAACTCAATTTGGGAGTAATCCGCTGCCAGTAATAGCCAAGCCGGCTGTGGCACAAATGCCTGGCGAATGCGCCGACTAAAAGCAGTTCTAATGGGTATATTTTGTAAGTTAGGGTTAGAACTACTCAAGCGACCAGTGGCAGTAACTGCTTGATTAAAATCAGTATGTATTCTCCCTGTAGCTGGATGAATTAACCCGGGTAGAGCATCCACATAAGTAGATTTTAATTTTGCTAAAGTACGGTGCTCTAGGATTACAGGAATCAAGGGATGAGCATCCACAATTTTTTCTAAAACTTTTACATCAGTGGCATAGCCTAGACTACTTTTGCGGGACTTTTGGGTAAACTTTTCCCCTAGTAATTCCACCAGAATTTCACTGAGTTGTTTTGGGGAATTTAAGTTAAATTTTTTGCCCACTATCTCTTGAGCCTTTTGGGCGATCGCCCCTAGGTCTTGTTCTAATTCTTTGGCAAATTCCTGCAGATAATTTCTATCTATACTGACCCCTACCCATTCCATATCTGCCAGCACAGGTTCTAGGGGTATTTCTAGATTTTGAAACAGAGAAAGCAGTTGCGGATATTGCGCTAGTTCCTGTTGTAAAACTGGCTGCAACTTGCGAGTTACAAATACATCAGTGCCACAATAGTTGGCTAATTGATCTACGGGTACTTCCATCAAACTTTTTGCTTTGCCTAACAGTTCTTTGTAGGTGGGAATAACTAAATTTAGACGAGTAAGGGCTAAATTTTCTAAATTATGGCTGGCTTCAGGATCAAGGACATAACTTGCTAGCATAGTGTCAAAAACTACCCCCTGTAACTCAATTCCCAAGGAACGCAACATCAAGCGATCGAACTTGGCATTTTGGCACACTTTGGCATATTTACTATCTTCTAAAATGGGCTTGAGCTGTGCCACCACTAATTCTTTGTCCAAATGTGTGAGGGGAATATAAACAACCTGATCAAGCCCATCACCCCAACAACAGCCTATACCAATTACAGGGCGATCGTGGGGCTGCAAAGAAGTAGTCTCAGTATCCCAAGCTACAATTTCCGTGCAATTTTTGAGTATTTCTACCAAACCTTGTAACTTCTCTGGTGTATCAATTATTTGTACTAAGAGTTGAGGGGAAGGAACAGGCAAACTGGGTGTGGTCGGAGTTGTTGTGCTGGCAAAATCAAACCAGAGGGCATCATCTACCTCTCCTTCCCCATTGCCAAAATGACCACTCAATTTTTGATGTATCTCATCAATCTGCTTAATAAAAGATTTCAGTTCCAACTCTTGGAGTAAGGGAATGATTGCCTCTCTGGAGAAACCTTTTAAGCGAAACCGTTCGGGATCAAAGCTAATAGGCACATCTAGGGCAATTCTTGCCATAAATTGGGAATGTTTAGCGGCTTCGATTCCTTCTGCCAGCTTCTTCCTTAGACTTCCCTTCATTTCTGGAATGGCGCTGAGAATTCTCTCTAAACTGCCATACTCCTGTAACAACTTCACTGCCGACTTTTCCCCAATTCCCCTCACCCCTGGGATATTATCGGAAGCATCCCCACAGAGGGCTTTGTAGTCCACCACCTGCCTGGGGAAAATCCCCAGGCGATTGAAGACATCTGCACTCCTATACTCAACAACCTTATCTTTCTGTCCCAAAAGCAGAACTGAGATGCTCTGCTCATCATCAATCAATTGGAAAAGATCGCGATCGCCGCTGAGAATCTTTACTTGATAGCCCTGCCCACTCGCTTGTACCGCCAGCGTACCAATGATATCATCCGCTTCATAGCCTGGCTGTATGAGTATCGGTAATGCCATGGCTGTGAGCAAGCGCTGTAAATTCAGAGCATCAGGAATGAAATCTTGTGGAGTCTCTCCCCGATTTGCCTTGTAATTTGCATCTGCGGCATGGCGAAAGGTAGGCATACTTTTATCATCAAAGGCGATCGCCAGGTCTTGGGGTTGTTCTTTCTCAAGAATTTCCAAAAGAGATTTCAAGAAGCCATAGCAGACACTGGTAGGCACACCTGTAGAAGTGCGCAGTCCCCCCTCACTCCTGTGGGCAAAGGCATAGTAAGAGCGAAATGCCAAAGAATAACCATCCACAAGTAGTAGGAGTGGTTTAGGGTTAGAGGAGATAGTCATCATTGAGAATTTCCGCAATAGATAAGGGACATTCTACAGGCAAATCCCCATTCTCTAACTAGGATATCCAAAGGAAGGGCAAACCCTTCTTTATGGGCTTCTTGCAGCTAGGATTTGAGGCTAGGGTTCTCAGTTATGAGGGGATTGATTGCTCTTCTCTGTTCTTTGATAGTGGCTCGCCAACTCTTAGAGCATAAATCTGGCTGTAATTGCCACTTTAGTTAAGTGAGCCAGCAAAACTCCTAAGCGATTCTCCAATTCTTGTTTTGTCTGCCTGCCCAAATCCGCATTTCCTCTGGCAAATTCTGCCAGTCCAGGCACTCCCCCTTACCTATCCGTAAATATTCCGCCCACCGTCCACTGATAAAAATATATAGCATCACGGCACAATCTCCCACTCTACTACTTCCCATGCTAAGCCTGTCAATTGATGAGTTTCCCCTAGTTCTCGAAACTCTTGAGAAGCATAAATCCGGGAATACGAAAGATATGTTTCCCTAACAGCTCCTGCTGCGCAAATACAAAATGTTTCCCTCCTCTTATTGAGCCATCTTCTCTATAGCCAAGAACAGAACGCTCACTATCAAAATGAGCGATCGCCAATAGATTGAGTAACCAGTATTCTCCATCTTGAGAGTTCAGGGGTAGAAATTCCACTTGGTTAGCAATCAGAGGGTACAAAATAGTTTTGGGACGGGTATCATGATATTCACTGAAATCACCCTTTTTGTGGGGATGGTAATTGGCAACTTCTGTAATGACTTCTTCTGAACGCATCAACCGCGCCGATGGGGCTTGCCAGGGGGGGGGTTGGAGTGGGCCAACCACAACCCTGTTTCCTGCACTTCTAGCAAAGCCCACCTGAAAATACTGCATCCCCTCACCACAAGGTCTGTGACTAGCATATCCGCAGGTATAGGGTTCCCATTGTTTAGCTCCCCACGCAAAGCCCTGCCAATTTTTAAGAATCAACAGGGCAACAGCAGAGAAATTAGACGGCAACTGGTGTACAATCGGACTGCTTTACTTGAGATAGGAATTGCTCTAGGGCTTCACCTTCTAGGACTTCATCTTCCAAAAGACGCGTAGCCATGGTTTCTAGTAGCTCCCGATTAGCTTCCAGAATCCGCAGCGCTTGCTGATGGGCTCTTTCCACGATCTCTTTGATTTCTTTGTCAATCAGTTCAGCAGTGGTCTGGCTGACATTTCTGCCCATGCCCATACCATTGCCTAGGAAGTCATTGCGCCGTTGTTGATAAGCGAGGGGCCCTAGGGTTTCGCTCATACCGTAAGTGGTTACCATTTGCTCCGCCAGTTCAGTGGCCCGCTGGAGATCGTTGGTTGCGCCGGTGGTGATACTGCCAAAGACAATCTCTTCCGCCGAGCGCCCCCCCAACAGCGTAGCAATCTGGGCTTCTAGTTCCTCTTTGCTGGAGAGGAATTTGTCTTCGGTGGGCAGCTGTAAGGTGTAGCCCAATGCCGCCATCCCCCTAGGCACAATGGAAATTTTTTCCACTTTGCTCGTACCCGGCATCAATGAACCAACGATCGCATGCCCCACTTCATGGTAGGCAACAATTTTCTTCTCCTTGTCACTGAGGACACGACTCTTTTTCTCCAAACCAGCCACCACCCGCTCAATGGCTTCACTGAAATCCGCCATGGTGACACTGTCTCTGCCGGCACGGGCAGCAAGGAGGGCAGCTTCATTGACCAGATTGGCTAAATCTGCCCCAGCAAAGCCAGAGGTACGTGCCGCCAAAACTTTCAGATCCACACTGGGATCGAGTACCACTTTGCGGGCATGGATTTTTAAGATCGCTTCCCTACCGACTTTGTCCGGGCGATCCACTAACACTTGGCGGTCAAAACGACCCGGACGCAACAGCGCAGGGTCAAGGATTTCTGGGCGGTTGGTTGCCGCTAACACAATTACGGTGGTGCCATCGGCACTAAAACCATCCATCTCAGTCAATAACTGATTAAGAGTCTGCTCCCGCTCATCATTGCCCCCATAAAAACCACCTGAGGTACGGGATTTGCCAATAGCATCCAGCTCATCTATGAAAATAATACAGGGGGCTTGTTTTTTGGCTTGTTCAAACAGATCGCGCACTCGGGCAGAACCCACACCCACGAACAGTTCAATAAATTCACTGCCGGAGATGCTAAAGAAGGGCACCCCTGCTTCCCCTGCCACAGCTTTAGCGAGAAGGGTTTTCCCTGTACCGGGAGGGCCTACCAACAGTACCCCTTTGGGGATTTTCGCCCCCAGTTTAGTGTATTTCTCAGGGTTTTTCAGGAAGTCCACAATTTCTTGTAGTTCCTGTTTGGCTTCATCTACCCCTGCCACATCGGCAAATAACACTTTCGGCGCAGAACCTTCCACATAGACTTTGGCTTTACTCTTGCCAATTTGTAAACCAGTTGCGCCCCCAGCATTGCGGGCAAACAACTGCAAAATGCCCACGAAAATAAGGGGTGGTAGTACCCAACTGACCAGAGTGCCAAACCAATTATTGCGCTGTACGGGTGCGGCGGCAAATTCCACATGATTTTGTTCGAGCCTTTGGGGCAAACTCAAATCAAAAATTGGTGTGGTTGCTAGTACTTCTGCCGGTTGATCAGGGGTAGCTGGTTTCAGTTGGTAAGTAATTTGATCTTGCCCAATATATACTCTCGCTACTTTCCCCGCCTCTACTTGATTGACAAAGAAACTGTAAGGAACCCGCGGGATGGGTGGGGCAAAGAGATTGGGGAAAAACAAGTTAATAATCAGTAAGCCCGCCCCCACTAACAATAAGATGTTACCGATCAAGCGGGCACGATTTCTGCTAGGGTCTTCGTTTTTAACAGCCATGATTGCTATTCCTTCTGTACAAAGGTTCTACAGCAATTATAGGTCTGACTCCTCTGCTACTATAGATAACCACAGGTGATGATTACCGCCAATACCAAATTAAAAAATACTAGCTATGCCCTTTTATGGAAACTAGAGCAGCCCACTGGGAAAATGTGTTTAGTACCAAACCCGTCCACTCCCTAAGTTGGTATTAGGGTAGGAATAATTTTACTTTGCCCCTGATCCGCCAATTGCCACTTGCCCCTACTGCCCCAATAATTCTGGTGCTTCTGAGTTAGTAGACTGCTTGCTGGCAGAGGGTTACCAAAACATCACTGTCTTGGATAGTGCTGCTGCTATTTCCCCAAAACGCCTAGGGGTCCCATGGCTGGTGGCAGACATCACAAAAGTAACCCTGCCTTTAACCACTACCCCCTCTGGCACGATCGCGCCATGTTTCATTTTTTAACCAGTCCTGCTGAGCGTGCCGCCGCCTATGTACAGAACCTAGAAACTGCCCTACAGCCGGGGGATACTGATAGTTTTTTGGCGGAAAATGCCCCACCCCGTTACAGTGGCTTGCCAGTACAGCGCTATAGGGTAGAAACCTTACACAGCAGTTCTCCAATTTCACCCTCATCGGCCACCACCGGGAAATCCATGGCACACCTGCCCCTCCAGTTGGGTCTTAGCTCTGCTAGCCTTGATAATTGCGTATAAAATAACAGTGGTAGCTTTCTATACTGGGTATTTTTGTATTGTTACTTGGGGAAGACAAGCAGTGTCGCTAGAACAGGAATTAGCCGCAGCGATCGCCAAACGCCGTACCTTTGCCATCATTTCCCACCCCGACGCTGGGAAAACTACCCTCACGGAAAAGCTATTGCTGTACGGGGGCGCTATTCACCTTGCCGGGGCAGTCAAGTCCCGCGCCGCCCAGAGACACGCCACCTCAGATTGGATGGAACTAGAAAAACAACGGGGTATCTCGATCACTTCAACAGTTTTACAATTTAATTATAATGGTTACTGGATCAACCTGCTGGATACACCGGGGCATAAAGATTTTAGTGAAGATACCTACCGTACCCTAGTGGCGGTGGACAATGCCGTGATGCTCATCGATGGGGCAAAAGGCTTGGAAACCCAGACTCGTAAACTATACGAGGTATGTAAGTTGCGCAATCAGCCCCAGACGGGGAAGGGGGACTATTTACCTGTGTTTACTTTTGTGAATAAATTAGACCGCCCCACCCGCCCACCCCTAGAACTTTTGGATGAAATTGAGCAAGAGTTAGGGATTATACCGTATCCCATGAATTATCCCATTGGCACGGGGGATCAGTTTCGGGGGGTATATGACCGCCATAGTCATACGATTCATTTATTTGAGCGCAGAGGCAGGGGGAGCAAAGAAGCAGCGGTAGAGGTTTTGAGTGCAGACGATCCGAAGGTTTTGGCGTTGGTTGATGAGAATCTCTACAGGCAGTTCCAAGAGGAATGGGAATTGATCGCAGAAATAGGGGCAGAGTGGAATCAGGAGTTACTGTATACGGGCAGGCTCACACCTGTATTTTTTGGCAGTGCGATGACCAATTTTGGGGTGGAATTGTTCTTGAAGTCTTTTTTGGAACATGCCCGTCCGCCGGGAGCAAAAGAGAGTACGATCGGAAAAATAGAACCTGTCGATCCGGAATTTTCAGGGTTTGTGTTCAAATTGCAGGCAAATATGGACCCGAAGCATCGGGATCGCATTGCCTTTGTGCGGGTGTGTTCAGGCAAATTTGAGAAAGACATGACCGTAACCCATATGCGCACAGGGAAAACAATCCGTCTATCCCATGCCCAGAAGCTATTTGGACAGGATCGGGAAGCGATCGATACTGCCTACGCCGGGGATGTAATTGGCTTGAATAATCCGGGGACATTTGCCATCGGCGATACCATTTGTACAGGGAGGAAACTACAGTATCAGGGGATTCCTTCCTTCTCACCTGAATTATTCGCCTATTTGCGCAATCCCAATCCTTCCAAGTTCAAGCAATTCCGTAAAGGCGTGAGTGAATTGGAAGAAGAAGGAGCGATTCAGATTATGTATTCCACCGATGACAGCAAACGAGAACCGATCCTAGCGGCAGTGGGACAATTGCAGTTTGAGGTGGTACAGTTCCGTTTATTGCAAGAATACGGCGTAGAAACCATGCTAGACTTTCTGCCCTACACAGTGGCTCGCTGGGCAGCTGACGGCTGGCAGGCTCTGGCGGCAGTGGGCAGACTGTTCAATGTAATGGTCGTCAAAGACCGCTGGGATCGCCCCGTCCTGCTGTTCAAAAATACTTGGAATCTGGATCAGGTACAATCGGATCATCCTGAGCTAAAATTACTAGCGGTTGCGCCCTTGACCACAGCGATCGAGCCTACCTAAAAATGCTTTACCCTAACTCAGATCAGAAAAAGATTCAAGTCTCGACTCTGCAATTACGGCGCAGGTTAGCGGAACTGGTAGAGCCTAGCTTGCGTCGCCCCACTCCACGAAAAAATGTCCAGTTTTGGCACACTATCCGCTATGCTCTGCCTTCCCTGTTATTGGGCTTGGAAATCGGGGGTTTACTCCTAGCAATCGGCATCGGGATTCTGAATTTGATTACACCTGAATTGAGTTTCAGCAGTAGTTGTCAGGGCAGAATCGCGGGTAAATGGCAGACGCGCTGGGGGCTTGTTACTCTCACAGAAGACGGACAAGGAGGCGTAAAAGGCAAATTTGAGTATCAGCACATCGATCGCGGACAGGTCAAAGGTGAACTCAGCGGCAAGTTAAATAATCAAGCCCTCGAGTTCAATTGGCGTGAGACTTACCAGCAAAAACAAGAACAAGGCAGAGGCATAATTCTATTTGGTGAGAGTTGTAAAGAATTTTATGGCAGTACTAATAGCCTAGGTGGCTGGCAAGGCAGACGGATATGAGAATGGAAGACACAATTATCAAACATCTAGATCATCTCAACGAAATTGGTATCTCTCTCTCCACCCAAAAAGATACCAATAAACTCTTGGAATCGATTCTCCGCAGTGCTAAAACTATGCTCAACGCCGATGCCGGCACGATCTATCTCACAGCAGATGACGGCAATTTTCTCAACTTCAAAATCATCCTCAATGATACCCTAGGGATTCACATTGGCGGGACCTCTTCCGTGCCGATGACCTTTCCACCAGTGCCCCTCTATCGGCAGGACGGCACGCCCAATACCCACATGGTCGCCGCCTACTGTGCGCTCCACTGTACCACTATCAATATCCCTGATGCCTACCATGCAGATGGCTTTGACTTTGCGGGTACGCGCGCCTTTGATGAACGGACTGGCTACACTTCCCGTTCTTTTCTCACTGTACCTATGCTCAATCATGAAGGAGAGTTGATCGGGATTCTCCAGTTAATCAATGCCAAGGATAATGAAGGGAATATCATTCCTTTCAGTGCTAAAGCCCAGCGGCTGGCTGAATCTCTGGCTTCTCAAGCGGCGATCGCTCTGACTAATCATCGCCTAGTGGCAGAATTTAGGGAGTTATTTGAGTCATTTATCGGGTTGATTGCGAAAGCGATCGACGAAAAATCTCCCTACACTGGCGGTCACTGTCGGCGTGTCCCCGATTTAACCTTGATGATTGCCCGTGCTGCTTGTCGGGCTAATTATGGCATTTTCCGAGATTTCAACATGACAGAAGAGGAACTCTATGAATTGAAGATTGCAGGACTGCTCCATGACTGCGGCAAGGTAACTACACCTGTGCATGTGATTGACAAAGCCACTAAGTTAGAGACTATTTTTGATAGGATTCATCTAGTGGATACCCGCTTTGAAGTATTGAAAAGAGATGCTGAAATTGCTTTCCTTAAAGATAAAATCCACTGTTTGGAAACTGGGAAGCTAGATAAAATTCCCCAATTAGAACAGGAATTCAAACAACGGATAGAACAGCTAGATCGGGATCGCGAATTTTTGCGCCACTGCAACATTGGCAATGAATACATGGACCCTGAGTCACAAGAACGAGTTAAACAAATTGCCCAGTATAAATGGATCAATACTAATGGTCAGCCTGCTAATTTTTTAAGTGAAAATGAAGTGTATAATCTCTGCATTCCCAAGGGCACACTCACCCCTGAAGAAAGAGCTATCATCAATCACCACATTGTGGTAACTATTGAAATGTTGGAAGCTCTACCCTATCCTAAAAATCTCCGCCGTGTCCCCGAATACGCAGGGGGACACCATGAACGAGTGGACGGCAAAGGCTATCCTAAAGGTTTAACCAGAGAACAAATGTCTCTACCTGCCCGCATGATGGCGATCGCTGATATTTTTGAGGCATTAAGTGCCAAAGACCGACCCTACAAAAAAGGTAAAACTCTCTCTGAGTGCTTACATCTTTTAGGTAAGATGAAGCTAGACCAACACATCGATCCTGATTTATTTGACCTGTTTGTAAGGGAGAAAGTTTATTTAGAATATGCCCATCGCTATCTCGATCCTGAACAGATTGATACTGTGGATGAGAGTAAAATTCCGGGCTATACGCCCTAGTAATCCAAACTAGCTTGGGCTTGGGCGAGGGCTTGTTCAGGGGTACTTCTCAATGCCAGCACAGCTTCAATGGCTCTACCCAGACTATTGGATAATCTGGGATATTCAGGAATCAGGGGACGAGTGCGCCCTGCTGTCATCTGATGTAGAAATACTCTAATTTCTGGTCGCTGTTCCATATATTGGCGATAGACATCACTCTGCTGAGAGCGAATGTTAGTGGGCAAATAGCCAGTCTGGATCGCCCACTCTGTCTGAAACTCTGCACTCGCAATATATTCCATAAACTTCCATGCCGCCTTCTCCCTATTGGGATTGCTCTTGAATAGAAATACATTCTCACCCCCAATACCTGTAGCAGGAGTGCGATCGCGCGGCAGTGGCATCACCCCAAAATCTTTAGTTCTACTGCTAATGAAATTCAATGCCCATGAGCCACTCAACTGCATCGCCACCTTACCAGAGAAAAAATTGTCCTCTTCATAACCCCGCTCAGGTTGCGACAGAAGCGCACTCCCAGATTTGACCAATTCCTGCCAGAAAGAGAGGGCATGGACTGCTTCAGGAGTCTGGAGTTGAGGGCGATCCCCCTTGAGTAATTCCCCGCCAGCACTCCATAAGAAGGGAGTCCACATAAACACGGTAAATTCTCCCTTCCCAAATGGCAGCAATAGCCCATAGTTACCATTTTGGGACAGTTTCTGGGCTGTAGCTTGTAAGTCTGCCCATGTCTCAGGTAGTTTTTTGATTCCCGCTTGCTCCAATAAACTCGGACGATAATAGAGAGCGATATTATTTACTCCCAAAGGCACTGACCAGTATTTGCCTGCATACTGCATGGTCGGCAGGAGCGCAGGATCCAGTTCTGCGAGAATCGGAGAATTCTCGATCAAATCATCCAAAGCCCGAATTGCTCCTAGTTCCACTAACCGCCCCGTGAGGGTAGGATTGAACCAAAGTAAGTCAGGGGCAGCATTCCCTACCACAGCAGCCAGAATTTTCGGAATCTGTTGATCGGGCTGTCCTGCATAAATTGATTCTACAAAGACTTCATTTTGACTTTGATTAAATTTGTCTATCAGGCGATTCAACACTTCCCGATTGGCAGGCGGATTCACTCCTTGCCAAAAAGTAATATGTACCCGCTGGTCTGAATTACCACACCCCGCTAAACTAATAGCTAAAATAGCTACTAACAAGCTAAAAAATTTTCTAATCATCCCTCAAAAACTGGTGGCTAATTTCCAATAATTTTTGCAATCCCCCTTCAGGAATAAAATCTATTAAAGGCAAACTGCTCTTGCCACCCCCGATCCCTACCCTGAATTCGGCTAATAATTCTTTTAACTGCGCCATTGTTAATTTCTGGGACTGCACTGCCAGTTTTTCGGCAATAGGTACAGCTAGTTTAGCATCCCCCAGATATAAATGCCACTTAGCGACATCAATATATATTTCTTCAGCGATCGCCCCTGCCAATTGTTCTACCTGTTCCGAAGTGATCATAATTGTTTTTGTTTCTCCTTAGTTACTACCCAAATACCTTGACCAAGAATAAATAATGCCCACCACACCGATAACCAAACTAGCCACTGATAATCCCTCATGGTTAATAAATGCCAGAACCATAAACCCGAAATTATAGTGGCATAGATCGCAATGTGCAGAGCAAAATTGATCCGCCTCTCTAAACTCTGATATTGGGGATCCTCAGGGCTGGGGGGGCGGGATAACCTAGGTGGCATCGCTAGACTTCATCAAATAATTTATTACTCTCAATGAGAGTCATCATACCAAAATATCCATCAGATTAACTCTAAAATTAACGCCAGTTCTGTCTAACGCCCCCAACCCCTCTCTCCATGGGAGAGGGGAGTAGCTTGCGCCCCTGCGACCCGCTGTGTTTGCACTAGCCAGCATAAGCTTTTTGCCTAACTTCTTATCCCGAACTCAGATTAAAATTTAAGAGAGGCGACCCTGATCGGGCATTGCTCCTGATAAACCAGCCATACTTCTAAACAACCAGCAGTCAGATATTCCCTTTCAGTCAATCCATATGGGCGCAAGTTTCAACTGTTGAGACAATTTCAGGGGTTTTCCCCTCTCCCTTAATGTGACGAAGGGCTGGGGATGAGGGTGAAATCTAAAAGACCTGATGCCATTCATAGATTTCATATTCTGTCCAGATGCCATTCTGCCAGTAGGGATCACTCTCTACCAATTGGCGGGCATCGGTTTCCCCTACTGCAGTATAGACTGCAAATACTTTTTTGAGGTCTTGGGTGGGACCGATAGTTAATAGTTGTCCTGACTCTCGCAGTTGCTGTAGGTAATCCAAATGGGCTTGGCGGTAAGGGGCGCGCCGTTCCACCACATCTTTACAATAACTGCCCCACATCACATACTTCTTCATACTAGTTACTCACCTGCCAGAATTGATCAGCGATCGCGCCCTCCAAACTTTCATGTTCCATCATAAAGACATTAGCATAGAGGTAAGCAATAATTTCTTTGCCCTGCTGGGTGAGAGAAAGATAGTTGATGGCATCTTTGATGTAGGGATAGACATTCACCCAGTAAAACTTAGGATAGTTGCGGCGCAGGTCGCCGGGGGTTTTGTAATTCAGGAGTTTATTGACACCAGTTTCCTCAAATTCGTAGAACAGAGCACTGATTTTTTGCAGATAGCGGGGATCGCTCAATTGTCCGATCAGGTCGGCGGCGCGCAGTAGCCCGGGGAAGCCGGTGGTATCTTGATGGTCTTCAGTTTTGGGGACTGGAAAACGGGTGAGTTCAATATTGGCGCAAATAATATCGGCATTGATGATATTGTTCCCAGCAAACCGCTCCTGCACAAAGAGTTTAGCCCGATCCACATGATAGGGAGTCAAACTAGCGTCCGATGCCCCTACGGGCAGTTCTACATAAGTGCCTCTGCCTGTGGCATATTTGCCATGGCGATCGCCCCTGCATACTCCCTTCACATAGCCAATGTCATGGCACACCAAGGAAATAATAAAATGTAACCAATCATAGGGCATCACTCCTCCCTCTTTGATATGGCGACCCCTCAGAATCTCTTGTCCTACTAAAGACACGAAAATACTGTGTTCTACATTGTGGTAGAGGGCATCACTATTGGCGATATTTTCCATTGCCATACTGCCTGCCCAACCGATGATTTCTTCATATTCACTTTGCCATCTGCCGTAAGTGCGCCGATAGCCATCTTTCAGTTGTTCCACAAAGTGAGCAATTAGAATTTCTGTAGGATTATACATGATTGCCTGCAGTGATACATGCTTCATTTTAGTTGCCTAGGCGAAGAAATAAAAATGGATTAAGCATTTCTCAAAGTTTAGGGAATGGGGACTCCCAGCTCTTAGGTAGGAAAGCCCTGACTTATGTTAGGAAGAGGGGCTGGAGGTGCATAAAAATTATACTGGGGCAGTGGAGTGGAAGACTCTCTAGGTATGGATTTTGATCGTGAAGGTAAAGGTAGTGCCTACGCCTTTGACACTGTACACTGTAACATCTCCACCTAGCAGTTCAATATATTTGCGGCTGATGGTCAAACCCAAGCCTGTGCCTTCACTTGAAGCACGCCCTGCTTCCGTCTGCACAAAGGGAATAAACAGTTGATCCAGTTCTTCAGGGGCAATGCCTACGCCTGTATCGCTCACCTGAAAGCGCAAATATTCAGGGGGGAAGGGTTCTACTCTAACCGTAATTTGTCCTTGTTGGGTGAATTTGATGGCATTGCTGAGCAAATTCAGAAGAGTTTGTCGCAATTTGCCTTCATCAGTACAGATGGTTTCAGGTAAACCATCGGCAAGTTCTATTACCAGTACCAAACCCTTATCCACTGCCCGCAGAATTACCAATTCTTTGACCACATGCAAAAATTCTTGGAGATGGAAATGATTCAGTTTTAGGAGCATTTGGCCTGCTTCAATCTTGGACATTTCTAAAATGTCATTGATGAGGGTAATTAAATGTTCACCACTGTCATAGATCATCTGCAAATAATCTTTGTACTCATCGGGGAGTGTATCATCTAGGCTCATAATTTGGGCAAAGCCCATGATCGCGTTGAGGGGAGTGCGAATCTCATGTCCCATACTGGCGAGGAATTCCCCTCTACTCCGACTGGCTAATTCAGCGGCTTCTTTTGCCTGCTGGAGTTCTCGGGTGCGTTCCTGGACTTTGAGTTCTAAGAGTTCGGCTTGCGCCTGCAGTTGGGCTTGAGATTCTTTGAGCGGATTGATGTCATAGAAGGTGTGCAGAAATACCGCTTCTCCCTGCAAGACTAGAGGGTGAATGGAAGCATTTGCCCAAAAGGTCTCCCCATCACAGCTCTTGAGATGGACTTCACAATCCTGTACTTGCCCCTGACTGATCAGTAATTGGGTGATTTTCTCCAGTTCGCGCCGATCTACATAAAAATTGTCCAAGTTGCTATCTACCAGCAGACGGGCATCAGTACGCAACATGGCGCCAGTGGTAGGGTTGGCATAGGTAATTCTGTTGGTGGCATTGGTGAGAATCATGGCGATCGGAGTGGCTTCTGCAATCATCCGAAACTGCTCCTCATTGCGGCGTGTGGATTCAGCGGCACGGGTATAGAGTTCAAATTCCACCGTGTCCCCATGCTGGGTAACTGCTTCCAAAATGGATTCTAAATCCGCTTTATCGCGGGTGAGAATTTCCAGCATGGATTGGAGAGTCATCTGAGCAACTTCCCGATGGGAAATTTCCCGCTGGAGACGGCGATTAGCACGCTCTAGTTCCGCTTCAATGATGTCGCCGTGTTCAGTCGTGGTCTGGAGCGCAATTTCCAAGTCCTCCTTTTGCGCCTGTAGCTCGGCTACCTGACGGCGCAGTTTGGCAATTTCTGCCTCTAAGGACCTAATTTTAGAGTCTTTACCAGCCTTGCTTGGCGATTTTCTGAGCATAATCTTTGTGAAAATTACCTAAAATATAGGCTAAGTCCCGCTGTATAGTTTGTAAAGCACTTCCCGTATGATTGCTATAATCTTGACCTTATTGGTGGGGTATGGTGCAGGCCAGTTAGCACGGCGATTGGGTCTGCCTGCGTTGGTGGGGATGATTCTGGTGGGGATCGCCCTATCTGAACAGTTGCGGGAAGTGATGCCCCTAGCAGGCGGCTTGCGCACGATCGCAGTGGTGGCAATTTTGATCAAGGCAGGACTGGGGCTGGACTACACAAAGCTGAAATCACAGGGGACGGTGGCTTTGCGGTTGGGTTTTTTGCCTGCCAGTTGTGAAGCAATCGTGGTGGCAGTTGTCTCTATGTTTCTGTTGGGCTTTGATTTGCCAAGGGGGCTATTGCTGGGGTGTATTCTGGGAGCGGAATCGCCAGCGGTGATTGTACCTGGGATGTTGCGCCTGAAGAGTCTGGGCTGGGGGGTGGACAAGGGCATTCCCGATGCCATCCTAGCGGGGAGTGCAGTATCGGATGTATTGCTGTTGGCGGGCTTTAATTTGCTGTTGGGCTGGCTGGGACAGAGGGACTCAGCAAATGTCTGGTGGCTACCTGTGCAGGTGATTTTACAAATTGGCTTGGGCATAGGGATCGGTTTTGTAGTGGCTAAAATTTTAGTATGGTTACTCACGGTTGCTAACTTTACGCAAAATTTAACCCAAGACATGGTGATCACTACCTCAGCTTGTCTAGGTTTAATTGTAGGGGAGAAGTTTTTTCCTTACTACTCAGGTTATTTAGCAGTAATGGCACTGGGCTTTTTTCTGTTAGTCCTAGACCAACCCCTGGCGAGGTTACTGCGTACAGGATTTGACAGTTTGTGGGGGGTGGCGGAAATTTTCCTGTTTGTCTTGCTGGGGGCAAGTTTACCCATAGAAGTATTGGGGAAAGGCTGGGGACTGGGTTTATTAATTATTGTTATGGGAACCCTGATCGGGCGGATGCTGGGCTGGTATCTCTCCACTCTAGGCAGTAACTGGAATCTCAGAGAAAAATTATTTCTCCTGCCTGCCAATTCGGCTAAAGCAACCGTGCAGGCGGCGATGGGGGCGATTCCTCTAGCCCAAGGGATTGGGGGTGGTGAAGAAATCCTAGCGATCGCAGGTTTGTCCATTCTTGTAACTGCCCCTTTGGGAGCATGGTTAATTCCTACCACTGCCCCTCTGCTTTTGGCCAAAGGGGAAGTCGATCCCACCAAAGTAGGGGTAACAGGGCAACTGCGATTACTCACTGCCGTTGATACTTCAGATTTAGCCACAGATGTTTTGCGGAAAGCGGCGGACATTGCGCGACGCACTGATGCGGAAGTGATTGTGGTGTATGTGTTACAGGCGGATGACCCTACAGGCGTGGCATGGTTGGCGGGGACAATTAAGCAAGTTCTAGCCGACATTCGCTATCAATTTTTAACGCCTACGGGTGTACCTGCGGAAGCAATTGTGAGCCTAGCGGAGGAATACCAAGTAAACATGATCGTCATGGGCAAAAGACGGCACCCTAACCTAACGGTTGCCTCTATTTCCCAAGCGGTAATCGAAGCAAGTAGCATTCCCGTTACGGTCGTAGAAATGCAACAATAATTATTATTAAGCTGAGCCCAAAATAGTATTATACTGAGTGCCAAAATCTGGGAGAAACTGCTATGGCACGCAAAACAGGAGCAAAGCCCTCTCCACATCACAAAGCTAACAATGGCAACGGTGTGAAGGTTGCCCCCTCAGTCGATCAGGCACACTTGTACCAATTAGAACAAGAAATTGCTCTGTTGAAAACTCAAGTGGAAACATCTGCCCGTGAGAAGGCACAATTGGAGTCAGAACTGCAAAAGGCAAAGTTGGCTCAATCTTCAGAGCAGGCAGAATTAAGAGCTAAACTCGCTGCTCTACAGCAACAAGTTGAGCATCTGACCGCAGAAAAGGCAAGTCTGGCTCAACTCCAGCAGGAGCAATCTACCCTGATGGCAGCAAAGAACCAGCAGGAGAGTCTGGTTACTCAATTGCAGACAGAACTAGCGATCGCCCAGCAACAAATTGACATTCTCACTCAGGAAAATCAGAGTTTGCAATTGGAACAGGAAAGGCTCAGCTATCTAACTGAAGAGAAGGCACAGCAAGAGCGTTTGATTAGTGCATTGAGAGAGGAGTTAGCCAGTGTCCAGTACCAAATGGCTACCCTCACGGCTGAGCATCAGGCATTACAGGAAACCCAACTGAATGGGATTAGTTCTCTACAAGCAGAGAATGCCAACCTCAGGGCGGAGCAGGCAAGACAACAGCATATCATCAATGAACTCAGAGCAGAGTTAGCCAGCCGTTCTAGTCAGATGGAAGAAATCACTGCTGTAAAGCAGAATTTAGAGGCGAGCATTGCCCAAGCACAAGCAGAGCTAAACAAGCTTACGGCAGAAAATCAGGCATTACAATCTCAAGTAACCCAGCAACAACAGGTCATTTCTAATCTGCAAGGGGAAATAGACCAAGCTCAAGAGGGCATCAATACCTTGACTGCAGAATATCAAAATGCGATCGCTCATTTGCAAACTGAACTGACTGAATATCAAGAGCTAGTGAATTTGCTGACCGCTGAGAAGGAAGCAAAAGAGCAATCTATAGTTCAATTGCAGAATGAACTAGAACTGCTCACGAGCCAAAATCGTGAACAACAAGATGCGATCGCTAGCTATCAAGCACAGGTGCAGAGATTGACTAGTGAGGGTGAAGCCCAACAGGACCAGTTAGTGATTTTGACCACTCAGATTGCTGATCTCAATGCAGAACTGCAGAGCTACCAACACCAACTAGAGGACTTGAGAGCTGAGCAGACTTCTCTACAGGGGCGCAATCAAGCGCAACAAGAATATATCACCCATCTAGAACAGGAACTAGAGGGCGTGCGCTACCGCACTGAAGAACAACAGCACACGATCGCCCATCTGCACAGGGAACTCCATGATTATCAAGAGCGGGTGCAGTTTTTGACTAGTGAAATTGCTGTTCTCCATGACCAGCGGCGAGATTTACAAGAGAGATTGGCTACTCTGACTAGTGAAAATGAACATCAACACCGCACTATTGAGCAACTGGAGCTGGAGCTAGCAGTTCTGCAACAGGAGCAACAAAGCCAAAGTACAGAGATCGCAACCTTGATGGCACAGCATCAAGAACAGACAGACAGGATCGCCCAACTCCAAACCGAACTCAACCATAGGGAACAACTGATTAGAACCCTAGCAGGGGAGAAAGAAGCCCTCACTGCCGATCGGCAAATGCTCCAGACCTCTCTAGAACATATCTCCAGCCAGTATCGAGAACTCCTGCGATCGGAAGCCACCCTGAAAACTGTCATTCACACCCAAAACGAAATCATTCACCGTCTCACTGGGGAAAATCAAGCCCTGCAAGAGATAGAAGCTCAGTATCAGAGCCTCACCGCCCGCTTTGCCGACCTAGCCCAGAACTATCAGCAGTTGCAACAAGAAAATCACTCCCTGCACCAAATGGGCACACAACTGAGAGGCAAAATTTCCCTTCTAGAGCAGGCAATTCAGACACTCAAAGGCAGGATCGCCCAGTTAGAGTATGACAACAACCGACTTACCAACCAAGTGAGGGAACAGCGCGCCCTAGTTGAGATTGGCGAAGCAGCTGTCAATCGCTGGCGACCCCGCACGATCGGTAGTTAGTGAATGTCATAAATTGACTGGAGTCAATTATTTTCCCAAACTTGAGTAGTCATTTCTCGCCAGAACTAGAGTAGACTATAGCCAAAAAAATGACACTTGATCCCATGAGTCGCTCGATCGTCGTTACCTCTGGCAAGGGTGGAGTAGGGAAAACCACTACCACCGCCAACTTGGGCATGGCACTCGCCAAACTCAACCGCAAGGTGGTCTTAGTGGATGCAGACTTTGGCTTGAGAAACCTAGATTTGCTCTTGGGTCTGGAAAATCGGGTAGTTTATACTGCACTGGAAGTGATCGCACGGGAATGTAAGCTGGATCAAGCCCTAGTCAAGGACAAACGCCAGCCCAACCTATCCCTGCTTGCCGCTCCCCAAACCCGCAACAAAACTGCGATCACCGCCGCCCACATGAAAGCCCTAGTGGAAGTCCTCTCCCGCTATTTTGACTATGTGTTGGTGGACTCCCCTGCAGGCATTGAAAGTGGTTTCCAGAATGCGATCGCAGGGGCAAAAGAAGCCATCATTGTAACCACCCCCGAAATTGCCGCCGTGCGAGATGCCGATCGAGTGATTGGTTTATTAGAAGCCAATCGCATCAAAGACATAAAATTGATTGTCAATCGCCTGCGCCCAGCGATGGTGCGCAGCAATGACATGATGAGCGTGGATGACATTCTAGAAATTCTCTCAGTTAAATTATTGGGAGTAATTCCCGAAGATGAGCAAGTGATTATTTCCACCAACAAGGGCGAACCCCTAGTCCTTGCTGAAAAACTACCCCTTGCAGGGCTTGCCTATGAAAATACCGCCAAACGCCTAGAAGGACAGGAAGTGCCCTTCCTCGACCTAGAAGCACACACAGGTTCAGTATTTGCCCGTCTGCAACGCTGGCTCACAGGCAAAAAATCCTAGGAGCAAGACTATGTTATTATCTATCTCTGAGTTTATTGAACGATTCTTTGCAGGGAAGCCCAACCAAGCCAGTGGCAGTAAAGTCAAACAAAGATTGAAATTTATCCTCGCCCACGATCGCGCCGCCCTGCCCCCCCAATTATTTGAAGCAATGCGCCAAGAGATCATGGCAGTGGTCTCCAAATATCTGGAAATTGACCAAGACAACCTGGACATCCGCCTAGAGTCAGATCATCGCCTTACTGCCCTAGTAGCCAACTTACCCATCAAAGCCGTGAAACAAGAAGAACAGGTAGAGATCACTGTCCCCCCCCTAGATATTGATGCCGAACATATAGATGGCATAGATGGCGGAAATCCCCACCCCCCTACCCCTTAGACTTGATACTACAATCAACAGGTACAGGTAGAGTTGTAGTTAGGAAGATGGCATTTTTTGAATCGGAGATCGTCCAGAATGAAGCCCGTAGTCTGTTTGCTGACTACCAGCAGTTAATCCAACTGGGTAGCAACTACGGCAAATTTGATCGGGAGGGCAAGCGGTTATTTATTGAACAGATGGAAAATCTCCTCGATCGCTATGCAGTGTTCATGAAGCGGATGGAACTTTCGGACGACTTCATGGCGAAAATGAATATCAAACAGTTACAGACCTATCTGGGCGGGTTTGGCATTACCCCCGACCAAATGTTTCAACAGATGCGCCAAGCCCTGGAGCAGATGAAAAAAGAACTCAATTAAGTAAATGAGCGCAGTAGTTTTGCTCTCAGGCGGCTTAGATTCCGCAGTTACAGCGGCGATCGCCAAACAGGCCCACGATCGAGTTTATGCTCTGTCTTTTCGTTATGGACAACGGCACAGTCGGGAACTAACCTCTGCCCAACAACTCGCTCCTGTACTTGGGATGACAGAACACTATATTGTGGAGGTAGGGCTATCCGCATGGGGAGGATCTGCCCTCACTGACCAGCACATCCCTGTCCCCACCACAGGTATTCAACCCAATGTGATCCCGCCTACCTATGTCCCAGGCAGAAATACAGTATTTATTGCGATCGCCCTGTCCCTAGCCGAAGCCAAGCAAGCCGAAGCGATCTACCTAGGCATCAATGCTGTCGACTATTCAGGCTATCCCGATTGTCGCCCTGAATATCTGTCAGCCTATCAACAGCTTGCCCGTCTCTCTTCCAAAGCCGCCCTAGAAGGGAAAGTACCCCAACTCTTTGCCCCCCTCATCCACGACACCAAAGTAGAGATTGTCCAAAAAGCGCTCCAACTAGGCGTACCAATTGAACTCACTTGGTCATGCTACATGGGCGGAGACACTCCCTGTGGTCTGTGCGATGCCTGCCGTATCAGAGACACAGCCCTAATCAAAGCAGGCAGACCCGATCTGGCTACCTCTGAAGGTAGAGCCAAATTTACAGCAACCCGTGACTTAGAAACAATGAAATAATCTAAAGTTTGGTAGGGGGTGGTCAGACAAGGGAGGCTCTTCAGTCTCCCATCAATAATTTTGCTGACTAAAAAGCCTTCTGGAGCCTATACCGAGCAAAGCTTACAAAATCAGGTTAGGATTGGCAGTAGTGCTCCAAGCAGTATTTGATGGCGAAGTCTAAATCCAAGTTTGTGTGTAGTGCCTGCGGTGCGGAATATGCTCAGGAATATGGCAGGTGTCGCGAGTGCGGTGCATGGAACACAATTCAGGAAGTGGTAGTTCCAGAAACTACTCCATTGCGGGTTACTGCTCAAAAACAGGCTGGGAAAAACCAGTCACAGGCTCTACTGTTGAGAGATATTCCCGATCGCGACGATGCCCGTTTGCCTTCGGGTTATGGGGAGTTGGATCGGGTCCTCGGCGGGGGGATTGTGGCGGGATCGCTGGTTTTGATTGGCGGTGAACCTGGGATCGGCAAAAGTACCTTACTTTTGGGCATGGCGCAGGCTTTGCAGGCCCGCTACCCCACTCTTTATGTCTGTGCGGAAGAATCAGCCCAGCAGCTCAAGATGCGATCGCTCCGTTTGGGTATTCCCATTGAGGCAAGTAAACTCTATCTTTTGCCAGAGATCGATTTGGAAGTGATTATGCGGGAGTTGTATGCCCTGCGCCCTCAAGTGGCAGTGATAGACAGCATTCAGGCACTCTACTATAGTCATCTCAATGCCGCTCCGGGTTCAGTTTCCCAAGTCAGGGAATGTACTACGGCTCTGATGCAGATTGCCAAAAGAGAAAATATCGCTCTCTTTATTGTTGGTCATGTAACCAAAGAGGGGACGATCGCCGGTCCGAAAGTTTTAGAACATTTGGTGGATACAGTGCTCTATTTTGAGGGGGATCGGTTTGCCAGCCATCGTCTCTTGCGGGCGGTCAAAAATCGGTTCGGGGCTACCCAAGAAATTGGAGTATTCTGCATGGCGGATCAAGGCTTGATTGAAGTCAATAATCCGTCGGCATTATTTTTGGGGAATCGTGAACAACCGATGCCAGGGACAGCTATGATCGTTGCCTGTGAAGGGACGCGCCCTTTAGTGGTGGAGTTGCAGGCTTTGGTCAGTCCCACCAGCTACAGTTCTCCTAGAAGAACCACTACAGGCATCGAGACTAATCGCTTCTTGCAGATTCTTGCTGTTTTGGAGAAAAGGATTGGCATTCCTTTATCTAAATTGGATGCCTATATTGCTTCGGTGGGGGGCTTGACCGTCTCTGAACCGGCGGCGGATTTGGGGGTAGCCATTGCCATTGCCGCTAGTTTTCGGGACCGGGTAGTGCATCCCCAGACAGTGATTATTGGTGAAGTGGGTTTAGGCGGACAAGTACGCCCCGTCTCCCAATTGGAAACTAGACTCAAAGAGGCTTCTAAACTGGGGTTCAAGCGGGCGATCGTCCCTGAGATGGGGATCGCCCACAACTATGGTCTGGAAATTATCCCTGTCAATAGGGTGTTGGATGCCCTCATCTATGCCCTTCCCAAAACTAGAGAGCGGGATTTTCTGCCCGCAGATACTCTCTAATTTTGGCTTCCAGGACAGGAAGTACCGTTTCATAGACTTGCCGTTTGAACTCCGCCACTCCTTGCAAGCTGTCTCTGATGGGCACAAACTTTACAGCCCTAAACTCACGATCCCGTTCCAAATTACAAGTTTGAATATCGCCATCCCAATAGAAGAGAAACCATTTTTGGGTCTGCCCCTGATTATACTGTTTACCTGCCTGCTGAAACTTCGCTTGTATTTCTGGTGGATAGTCATAGGTGAGCCAATCGGGATATTCATAAACCAAGATGGCATCTTGGATGCCCACTTCCTCATAGAGCTCTCTTTTAGCCGCTGTTAAAGGAGATTCATTCTCATCAATACCACCTTGAGGAAACTGCCACGCATTGGGAATGTCTATTCTCTCCCCTTGGAGAACTTCCCCTTGAGCATTGAAGACCACTACTGCTACATTAGGACGATAGGGCACATTGACCATAGGCTTCACTGTAATTTCAATTTCAATTGAAGTTCTTGGCGAATTCGGTGCATGATGGAAGTTTCATCCAAAGTCCTGAGAATGCGCTGCACCACTGATTTTGGGGTTTGTCCACCCCAAGATGCCCCATTCGCCAGATATTCCTTTGTAATCTGGGCGATGGCATAGGTAGATAAACCAGCGATCGTAGCTTGGGTGAGAGCCACCGCCGCATAGCCCCCCAGACTTGCCCCCCCTGTAACTGGCACCGCCACTCCTAACAGGGTCTTCAAGGAACTCAAACCCAAATGGGTTAATAACTCACTCACACTCAATCCCCCCATGGCGATCGCAATTTTTTGCAGTAGCCCGAAGGCACTGGCATTATCCATGTCCAAACCGTAGAGGCGAGATAAGCCCACAATCATTGCCACATCAATAATAGAAGCACTGACCACATCAATCACGGTAGCAGGACTCACAGCCACAGCGATCCCCTGAGTAATTACCGCCTTCCAAATCAACTGGTTCGCTTTCCCTTCCCTAGCTCTCAATTTGCGCTGGATAATTCGCTCTTGGAGATGAGAAGCAAAAAGCATACTATTGAGGGCAATCAAATCCTTACCTTCCCTCTCTAGCACTTCCAAAATTTTCAATTTCAACTCTTCCACTTGGGGGGGACTGGGAATTAACTCCGCTTGGATTGAACCGTCGGGCAATCTCACTGCCCGCGCTGATAGAGGAGCCGCCGCCGCCATCACAATTTCATTGGGAGACAGTAACTCCTTCACCCTCTCATCCCGAATTTTGGCATAAATAGTCTCTCGATCTTGGGGGGGATACTGGTCAATTTTATTGAATACAAGAATGATTGGCTTGCTGGCTTCCCGCAGTTCCGAGAGAGCCTGATATTCTACTCTGGTCATATCCCCCGCCACCACAAATAGAATCAAATCTGCCTGTCTGGCAATAGTTCTCGCCAACTGTGCCCTCTCCTCACCGTTGATTTCATCAATCCCCGGGGTATCAATCAATTCCACCCTTGCCCTACTCCCACTGGGCAGACTCACCCGACTCACTGCCAATTCTTCTGTTCTAATTTCCCAGCGCACTGAGGCTCTCTCCCTAGTTACCCCATGCACAGGCCCCGTAACAAACACTGGCTCACCCACCAAGGCGTTGAGCAACGAAGACTTGCCCCTGCCCACCATCCCAAAGACTGCAATTTGCACCACCTGATCCGCCATCTTGGCCAATATCTGTTCCAATTCATTCAGTTCCGCCTCTAACCCCTGTTTTTCCCTTGGGGATAAATCCAATTTGTCAGCAATCGCCTTGAGGGTCTGTTCCGCCTGTTGATAATTCAAATCACTGAACAATCTCTGGAGAGCATCATAATCGTTGGAGTACATAGGTTTGTAGGGGAAAACTTAAGATCAATTATGACAATTTTGTACCAGTAGCGTTATATTTTAATGCAGAGTTTGGAGAAACTCCCATGCGTGTATCTGAGCTGGACCCAGCCCTAAAATTTGGCGTAGCACTAATTTTATTGATAATTGCCAATTTAGCTTTGATCTGGTTTACCCGTCTTCAGCCCCAAGGTGAACCTTGGCAAGTGGTAGAAGTTATCTCAGGTGAGCTAGTCAAAATGAACCAAGGCAACCGCACTGAAACTGTCCGTCTAATTGGCGTGAGAGCACCCAGCCCCGATCAAGCCCCTTTTGGGGGAGAAGCCCGCGCTAGGCTGGAACAGCTATTGCCTAAGGGTGCCACTGCACTGGTGCAGACTGATTTACAACAGCGCAGTGATGACGATCAACTGCTTGCTTATGTTTGGAGTGGGGAACAAATGGTCAATCAAGTGTTAATTGCGGAAGGTTACACGCTGGCAAATGTTACGCCCCCCAATGTCCAGTACAAAGAATTACTAAACAATGCCCAGTCCCGCGCCCGCTTGTTGGAGTTGGGTATTTGGAATCCCGAACGCCCTCTGCGCCGACTGCCCAGAGGCGAGCGCAGAAGCCGTTAGTGAGTTCTCAATTAGGCAAATAATGAATAGCTTTATTCCACAAATACAAGTTTTAGGGAGTAGTTTAACTGTAGTCTTGGTAATTTTGACTACAGGTGGCAATATCGTTATAGAATAACTATGTCTCACTTTACTACGATTAGAACTCAAATTAGAGATCGAGCAATTCTAATTCAGGTATTACAAGAATTGGGCTTTTCAACCATAGAAGTACATGAGACACCACAACCACTTTATGGCTATGAAGGGGAACAACGCCCTGAAACAGCCGAAATAATTATCCGTCGTCAATATATTAGTGAGTTCAGCAATGATCTAGGTTTTCAGTTGCAAGCTGATGGTACTTATACTGCCATTATTTCTGACTACGATCGCACCCAATATAATCAGGCATGGTTAGGTAAATTATTGCAAAAATATAGCTACTACAAACTACAACAACTCCTCCAACAACAGGGACTCCAACTACAATCTACAGAAACTTTAGCTGATGGCACAATTCGGGTGGTAGTAGCATGAATCAGTTTTGGGGCCATTTGTTACTGATGATTATTGGGATTAGTACGGTCATAGTCTTCCTCCAAAACCTATCCCTATCTGTGTCAGTCCGATTTTTAGGATTGCGCTCCTTTCCCTTACCACTGGGCTTGGCAATGTTATTGGCTCTGGGGGTGGGAGCGATCGTAGCTATCCTACTCAACAGTATTTTACAAAGAGTAGAATTAGTAGGGCGATCGATCCGTATGCGTCGAGTGGCTGAGGACACACCAGTAATTGATGTGGAATATGAAGATGAGTAGTTGAGATGCTATGGAATAGAAGTGCCTGAAGTTATAGTAAATAGGGCTTGCGCTGAGTAGCGAGATACCAGTTAAAGGTTTGCAGTCTCCCTATCCCGAACTCGGGTCAGGTTACTTAAGTTGCATCTGGATCAACACCCAATTGTCTGAGTCTGTCTGCCGAGCGATCGGCTCTTTGTTTTTCAGCTAAAGCATTCTGTCCCTCTTCTGCTATGGTCAATAATAACAGTCTTCAGGCACTAAGCCCACCCCCAAGCATATTTACCTCTCTCACTCAATTCATAACCCAACAACTGCCCCTCTACCCACTCCCCAAACGGGTCAAACAACCAATACTCCCTCATACAAATCCTTCTTCTGCGTCAAATCCACTACCCTTGTACTCCCTGAAGTAACCTCAAAAATCACTCCTGGACTGGTTTTGTCTCCCATAACTTATAACTGTCGTATAGCTTTTTAGGAATATCAAATACCACCATCACATCAGGGGCAAAACGGATATTGGGATTGCCTGCCACTGTGTAGAAAAACTGGTCAGGGAAAATACAGCCCAATCGCCCAAATAGACCTGATATGGCAAGGGCCTGTGCCTGCACCTCTGTCAAGGGTTGGTCATCCTCACATGGATAAAATACCTCAATCCCAGCAGGCATGTTAGCAGTCAAATAACAACCTAACCAAATTGTATTAAGTCTATAGAGTTTTTGTGTATGAGACCTCAAACCGCAGAGACAAAGCCCTTTCCTTGGGTTGTATTGCCTCTGCGAGTCAGACTAAATTAAAGCCATGCCCCGATCGTAGAGGGTGCGGGCGTAGTCTGTCCATCTGCCCTGTCCCCAGTAGCGGAAGCAACTGGTTTGCACCAAGAGGTTATAGACTAGGGCTTGCAGATAGTCATCCTGTTTTTTCGTATCTGGGTTACTGGCGACTAGGGGATCGTATTTGGCATGAAAGGCGGCACTGAGTTTCTGCATTGGCTCAAGCACATTTTCGTAACCCCTGACCCAGCTAATGTTATTCGTCCATGATGCCCCCTCTACATGGAAGCGGTGATCGCTTTGTTTCAGTTCCGCAATAGCGGACTGCACTTTGTCTGGAGTGGGCTGATCCCCGACCTTTTGCCAGATTTTGTGTTGATGGAGAGCCTGAATGGCCGGAAAATCTGTTTCTTTGATCCCTGCATCTGCCAATAGCTCTAAATACTCTGTACCGTTGATCCCCGCTACCTCAGGGTTGTGTTTGATATCTTGCCATGCGGATAGATAGTTGGGTGGAAATTCATTCATCATCACGCCGCCATTCTCCCCGTCGGCAATTTGGGTAACTAGAGAGGGAATAGTAATGCCTGCGATCGTCTGGGGATTTTTGCCTTTGGCTTCATAATAGGGTTGCATCTGGGCGACCAGTTTGGTGTCTGAGCCTTGGGTTTTGATCAGGGCAACGATCGCCACTTCTTCACCACGGGAATTGCGCGCCACAAGGCGATTGGGGATATACTTCTGGTCGTGGTGCAGTCCTGACCCATCCAAGTTTTCTACGGAATGTTCCTGCACCATCAGCCAGCGATAACCACAGTCTTTGAGGGCTTTCACATATTCGTAGAGGGTGTCGGGGTGGTTGGGCAGGTGCATCTCTGGTGGGGAAAAACCCTTCACCCGTGCCAGCGCATCCAAGCCAAATATCGCCGCAAAGTGGTGTTGCCATGCCTGAATGTGCAATTTAATGTCAGGGATCGGTGTCGAGGGTACTACCGCATGACTCCACATTGTCCCTAGCCATTCTACATAGGGCTGATACTGGCGATCGCAGGTAATTTTTTTCAGCTTCTCCAGAATATCGGTTCTGCCCATTTGGCAGATGCCCCAGAGCAGATTACCTGAATAATCCAACATGATTCTAGGACTACAGCCCTGTGCCACTAGGTCTGGGATAAACTCACCCATGCGACTATAGCACCAGGCAAAAATGCCCGCATTGTAGCGGTCCTCATCGCTGCCCTGCTCTAACATGTATTGCAGGTTGGAAATCAACTCCCCGTTTTTGCCAGCGGGGATCGTGGGTTGGTGCATATGGAGCCCATTGGCAAAGCCTGCCCGCAAATTCTCTAGGCGCAAATCAGTGCGGGGTAAAAATACTGGGTCTGGGCGGCTGGTTACGGCTTGAATTTCAGATTCCCAACCACAGATATTGGGAAAGCCCGCACGGTATTCACTGAGCACAGGGCGGGTAAGAGTAGCAGTCATAGCTTGATCACGATTCACTTCTTCCTGAATCTAGCACTATTTAGGGGTCAGGGCCGCAGATTGCAACAAAGCAATAAAAACCAGAGAGTTATTTCAGGTAGTTGATGAACTTTTCTTAAATGCCCGCCCCTTCCGTAAATTCATCACAATGACCCGATTCTGCCTCTATACTCAGCATATCCAAGAGTTCTTGTTGGCAGGGGGTAATCCCTTCCGAAATTTGATAGTTGAATTGTTTAGGACGGACTAAATCCAAGAAACGGGACGGGATAATGTAGCGGGTGGGGATGGTAGCCCGCTGTTGGAGTTGCAGTTCTAGCTGTTCTACTCTGTGCAGCAGTGCTTTTAGCAATTCACCTTCAGGATCGGGAACGCGATTGTGTTCCAAGGGGGGTGTGGGTGCGCCCTGTCGATGCACGATCCTGCCGGGGATACCTACTACAGTGCAATCGGGGGGCACATTTTTCAGCACCACTGAGCCTGCCCCAATGCGCACATTACTGCCGATGTTTCAATATTGCCAAGAATTTTCGCCCCTGCGCCAACGATCACATTGTCCCCAAGGGTGGGGTGTCGCTTCCCTGTCTCCTTGCCAGTGCCACCCAAGGTTACACCCTGATAAATCAAAACATCATTGCCAATGATTGTAGTTTCCCCAATCACAACCCCCATACCGTGATCGATAAAGACTCTCCTGCCAATCTTTGCCCCGGGGTGAATCTCAATGCCTGTCAGCCAGCGCGCCAGATGGGAGATAAACCTTGGGATAAAGGGCACTTTCAGGCTGTGAAGCCAGTGGGCAACCCTATACATGACGATCGCATGCAAACCGGGGTAGCAGAGTAAAACTTCCAGCCAATTGCAGGCGGCAGGATCGCGATCGAAGATGATCCGAAAGTCTTCAACCAGGTAACTGAGAGCCTGAGCTAGAGCCTTGAACACAATTTTTTGGGGTCAGTATATTTTGCTAATGAGGCATTTTAACAAAAAATCGCCCTCAAACAGTCTGTCTCTAGAGCGATCTAGTTGTGGCTATTAGAGCAAACTACTATAGAAAGGGAGTTTGAGGGGGAGCAGCGTAAGTCCTATTTTCAAGGTAATAATTTTGGGGGTGCCCCCACTTTGAAACTTCCTGCCAAAATTATTACTCACCTCTCCCACGATTGCTAAAACTTCTCTTTACCCTCACAGAAACCTGTCGCCCCTGGGACCCCAAATTCAGAAACTCTTATCTGATCAAAGTTCAGGGTTGAGTTCCTAAATAAAGGTTCTAACTCTTATGCACACCTGGTGCTTGTGGTGAATTAAATACTTCGCAGGAGTTATTGGGACTTTCAGTCAATTTCACCGAGTAGACAGTTACTCCCAACTGGGCAACTGCAGGAGCTAATACTTGCAAGATGTAGGCGGCGATATTTTCGGCAGTGGGTACCACATCCTTAAAGTAGGGAATATCATAATTGAGAAAACTATGATCCAAAGGCTCAAGGATGAGGCGATCAATCATCTCCTGTAGGGCCTCAAGATCGACAATCATGCCTGTACGGGGATCGATCTCCCCACACACAGTTATATCCACCAGATAGTTATGTCCATGTCCATTGGGACGGGCACATTTGCCATAAATGGCAGTATTTTCCGCTTGGGAGAGGTGCGGCATTGCCAGACGGTGCGCCGCCGCAAAGTGATTACTCACCGTGAGAAATGCCTCCATACCTTTGCCTTTGTAATCTGCCCAGAGTTTGGGATGTTCAAATAAACGAATGTTCACTAACGGTAAATAGGGAGACAGCCTGTGCCAGATCACCCTAGCTATATTTTCCGTGGTCGGCAGGGTCTGAGCAAATTCTTCCCAAGAATGATTTAAAAAAGTAAAGTTCAATTGGGAGATCACTTCACGGGCGATCACACGCTTTACTTCTGAGAGATTGAGCACCATGCCATTAGCACCAATCTCTCCTATCATAGATACGAACAATGTATAATTGTGTCCATGCCCCATGGGATTGGCGTTGATACCAAATTTGGCGCGATTTTCGGCTTCACTGAGTTCAGGCAACCAGTAGCGATGACTAGCGGAAAACTCGGCACGGCGATTGATGATACATTGCATAGGGGGGGGACATGATCTGTAATTATTTTTAACCTAATTTATAGCCTAGCAGTTATGGCAGGACAAAATTAACTAAGCCCCGATTCCTCACCTCCAGCCTCTCTACCTTGTGGGATCGCCAATTCAGAAATCTAGCGCCCTAGGTCGATCGCAACATCTGAATTCTATATCGTTGTTTTTTAGTGATGGTGATGTCACCGATCGTCAGTCTGCCTTTACCCCGCAAACTCACTAGATCGCCACTTTTCAACTGATAGCTAGGGCTAGTAACACTTTGCCAGTTTACCCGTACTTCATCCCCCATAATCAACTCCACCATCTTACTGCGGGAGATACCAAACCCCGCCGAAGCTACCGCATCCAGTCGCAGAGAAGCTTCAGTGGTAATGACCTCTTTTTGTTGGGGCAGGCGGATCGATAAATCTGACCAAGGGATCGGCTGGGTAGTAACAGGTACAGTCCGCACTTGGGTCAGTTGGGTGGTTAAATAATCTGCCAGATGACTAGCTACAATCACCTGCGCCCCTCTTTCCCCCAGCACGATAATATCCCCCACCTGATCCCGCTCAATCCCCGTACTGAGAATTGCGCCCAAAAAGTCCCGATGATGAGCAGGATCGAATAGAAAATTACCCATAATCTGCAGGGGCAGGATCGGGAACTGGGAGGGGGTAATCTCCAGTTCAGGGCGCGCGATTGCCAAAATTTGCCGTTCCGCTTGGGCATATCCCCCCCATCCCAAACAATGGATTTCGGTCAATCGTTCAAGCAACTGTACCGCTTGCACCAGCTCAGGTGGGGCTAAAAATTGGGTGTAACAGACTTCCCATGTTTTCAGAGCCCGATCGCTCAGGTCTTGGATATGTGCCAAAAATAGAGACTCAGCGGGCATAGTAGCTTCCCCGTTGCAGTAACTCCGTGTGCAGACGATAGCCCACCTTCCGTACCGTCAAAATATAGTCTGGGTGATGGGGGTCATGTTCCATTTTCTTACGCAGGGACTGAATGTGGGAATCCACAGTGCGGTGATTGTCAATATGTTCTGCCCATGCGCTTTTGAGCAATTCTTGACGACTACAGGGCTGACCATGTGCCTGCGCTAGCGCATAGAGCAAACTAAACTCCTGCGGACTCAAATCCAAAGTGTGTCCTCGTAATTTCGCCTGCCGATGCAGAATATCCAACTGCAAACAACCAATAGTTAAGAGTGAGGGCGGCCTGGGTTGAATTCTCAATCTTCTGGTGAGAGCTTCCACCCTTGCCAAAAACTCCTGAATGCCAAAAGGTTTAGTGAGAAAATCATCTGCCCCCGCCTGCAAACCCGCCACAATCTCCAGCTCATGGGGGCGCGTGCCTGTCAATAAAATGAAAGATCGCCGCTCTTGAAACACTGCCCGACAAAACTGCAAATACCCCTGCCCGAATTCCGTACTCAAAACAATTACCTGCGGTTGATAGCGATCGTACACATAGCGCGCCTGCTCTAGGCTACCAGCCAAGCAAATATAGTAACCAACTTGCCGCAAATGCCAGCCCAGCAGGGAAGCCAAATTGGGATTACCATCTACGATCGCCACTGTAGTCATATCCCAACAGTTCCAGCGTGAGAGCATCCCTTGTGCCCCCAAAATACTTGTCTAACACCTCTGTAAAAATTGAATTCTCTCCCACTACGAGGGCAAACAGAGTCATACAAGATTTGAGTTTCATGGTATCAATTTCACCAAAAATTTGGAATGCCGATCTACCTTTGACCTGCAGGAGTGTTTCAGCACATGTATGCCGTCTTGCCGATAGCACTTTGACATCTTACTCTGCCCCCGCCACCACATCCAATGGCCCTCCTTTTTGCCCGGCTGTAGCTCAGCTATAGCCTGATCATAGGTATCTGCCTGAGCTTCTAAGAAGCGATCGAGGTGGTACATTTTGCTGTTTCAGTTCTCAAAGAGAGAGTTTCAAGTTATGCAAATCATTTCTAAATTAAAATTTTAGCACTGAGGTAGAAACACGGAAATTCTTGACCAAAAACAAAACTCTAACTACCAGTTTGCAAGCTAATTACCGCAGAGACACCATCATTGCCACGATCGCCACTTGTATAATTAGCGGCACTAACATACGCCAATAGGATAGTTTGTTCATGCATCTTCCCTTTTTGCCTTTTTTTCTAAGTAGCGTTCAAACCATAGCCCTAAACCTAACAGTAAGCTACCAGATACCGCTAAGCTCAGAGAGCGGGAAACTGCATTGAGATCATATTCAAAAGTCTTACTGAGTGCCTGTAAACCCAGCAAAATCAGACCAAACCAGAAAGTATATCTATTAGTCTGTTCAAAGCCATAACGAATCAACCCTCCCCCAAATAGAGCTAGCAAAAGATTAGCAATTACTACTCTCATAGTAGTATCAATCTCAACTAGGCTAATTACACCAAAAATACTAACTATGCCAAACATTCCTTTGACTAAAAGTTGACTGTGCCACAACTGATGCATCACAATATAAGCAGAGATGCCGCAGATTACACCAAAGTAGATTTGATCGCTTAAGGTAATATTTCCCCCAATAGAGGTGTGCCAAGCTCCACTAAAGGAATAGATATACAAACAGAGAGATAATAATGCTACACTAACTCTCCTAGCGATCGGTTGAAACCTTTGGGCCGCTAAGTATGTACCCAGGCGGTTCAATAGGAGACTATCTTCACATCCCCAAAAGACAATTACAGGCAAGAGCCAAACCAATTGGGAGTTAATAATACTGACCGTACCTGCATGACTAAAAAACCACAACAGCATAGTACAAATAAAGATTGCTGGATTATTTAACCAGTAGGCAAATGGAAACAAGGCAAGAGCAATATATGGCATGAGCACACCAATCAAATTGCCATCACGCACCAACAAGTAGGTAAGGCAACT
The DNA here is from genome assembly GCA_046295715.1 of Pseudanabaenaceae cyanobacterium. Classification (GTDB taxonomy): domain Bacteria; phylum Cyanobacteriota; class Cyanobacteriia; order Pseudanabaenales; family Pseudanabaenaceae; genus JBKBMU01. The sequence continues at coordinate 46,541 of JBKBMU010000008.1, read as the reverse complement.
AAAAATCAAAAGTACTAGCCCCATGATACTGAGGGAGAGTAACCGCAAACTACCGCCCATAGTTAATACCCCGATCGCCCACGCAAAAAATAAACTATAGGGCTGACCTGTGATATCAAAAGTTTGAGCAGTCACCAATAGTACCCCCCCATAGCTGATCCCACTCACTAATAATAGCCCTTGCCCTAAGCCCCGATATTTTTCTGTTCTTTGCCACAAGTAAAAGCCTAATACATTACTCCCAATTACCCACAAAATTAGTATGCCTAATTTGGCATAGTCATTTAGCAGTTGCCACCCCGCAGATACAAAAATAATGACAGCAAAACCGATTAGGATCGCACCCAGAGTGTATAGCACAGTGATAGAACTCCTATCAGGACTATCAGAGAGCACACTATGTTTTTGGCGTTGATTAGAGGTGTCAAATTGGTAGCGATCGGCTAAATTTTGCCACAGTTCCTCAGAAATCAATCCTTCTTTTAGCCACTTACCTGCTTCTTTTTGTAGTTCTTTGATAAATTCTTGAGTGAGGGGCTCTTGATAGCGATGGAGTAGTTCTTGCCGCTGTGCCGCAGAAATCAGCCCTTCATGTAGCCACTGATCCAATTCAGCTGTGAGCTTGCGCCTAAAAATTTCCTTAAGCATAATTCTATGCCTAAAATTTATTCTTATGTTACTGTACGCTTTTCCATTAAAACAAAAACTTAATAGTTCTTTCCAACCAGTTTGAGATCAGAGCCTACTCCCGACTGACCTTTCCTCACAATGTGTCTCATTCTTAGATAAAATGACTCTCAGCCTCTTTGTTAATCGCTAGTTTAGAATACTGCCCAAATTTACACTTGGCTCTGTTAAGTTTTTTAGGTTATGAATGGTATCTCACTCACAATACCCAAAGGCTTTAGGACAATAGAACTCTTGCACAATCACCCTCGCCTCCAGCCCCTATTTTTTCCAGGAAGAGGGGAGGAGGGGTATAGCCTTGAATCCCCCTAAATAAAACTCTTGCGTAATTCCTGAGTGTTTACATATTGGCTCTTAGAACCAAAAGTTAGGACTTGGTTGGGGTTGATTTGTTAAGCATTTCTGCTTACCCTATAAACCTGTTGTGCACCAGCAAATTATATGAAGTCTCTTTACCTCACACCGTTGTTGGGGGTGGTTGGCTACAATGTGCCCCTAGTGGCTCAAATCGCTCCCAATAACCCAACTAGTTCCCCTAGCTTGGTGGAACAAGCCAATAAGTTACGGGCACAAAATCAGTTAGCAGAAGCGATTCGTCTCTATCGTCAAGCAATCAAAGATAACCCTAACTTGGTTTCTGCCCACTATGGCTTGGGGGTGGCTCTCCGCCAACAGGGCGATCTGGACGGGGCGATCGCGTCCCATCGCCAGGCTTTGAGTTTGGATAGGGAATATATTCCTGCCCATTACGGTTTGGGGGTAGCTCTCTATGCTAAGGGGGATGGAGCAGGTGCGGTGTCAGCGTTTCGGGAAGCGATCCGTTTGAGCAATGCTAAGGGGGATCGCACCAATTTAGCCCCTACCTATTTCAATTTGGGTTTGGCAGAACAGTTGAAAGGGGATAGTGCCGCCGCTCTGAGTGCGTTTCAACAGTCCGTGCAGGTCGATTCCCAGTATGCTCCCGCCTACACTGGCATTGCTAGTATTCTCAGTCAGCAGAAGGATTGGCAGGGGGCAATCAATGCCTTGAACACAGGCCTGCAACTGCAACCCCAGAATGTCAATGCCCTATTTCTATTGGCTTCTATTTACTTTGACCAGAAACAGTTTGCTCAGGCGATCCCCCCCCTACAGCAGGTGTTGGCCCTCAATGACCGCTATCCTAATGCTCACTACAAGTTGGCTCTGACCCATGCGGAATTGGGCGACTATGATCAGGCGATCGTTGCCTATAGGCGGGCGATCGAGCAAGACCCGAATAATGCGGTCATCTATGCGGATTTGGGCACTGCGTTCCTGCGTAAACAAAATGTCAGCGAGGCAGTAACGGCCTTCCAACGCAGTGTCAGTCTTGATCCCAAGTCCCCTACTGCTTTCAATGGTTTGGGTCTGGCTCTGCGCAGGTTGGGCAATCTGTCTGAGGCAGTGAATGCCTATCGGCAGGCTATTGCCCTTGATCCCAACTATGCGGCGGCGTACAACAATCTGGGACGTGCCCTCGCTGACCAAAATCAATTCCCCCAAGCGATCGATGCGTTTCGCCAAGCCATCAGAGTCGATCCCAACAATTACATCGCCTATAGCAATCTGGGGAATCTCCTGCTCTCTACGAAGGAGACCACAGGTGCGATTGAAATTCTGTTGAAGGCGATCGCTCTGCCTGCCTCTAAATCCCCTGATGAATTGGCAGGGAACTACACCAGTCTGGGGATCGCCTACTGGGAACAGGGCAAGACTGATTTGGCGGTGTCGGCTCTGCAAGAGGCGATCAAACTCAGTCCCAGCCATGCCCGAGCCCATTTTAGTTTGGGTACAATCTACGCCCGCCAAGGCAAAAGGAGGGAAGCGGTGCGCGCCTATGAAGAAGCCTTACGCCTCTATCAATTGAGCAAAGATATAGAGTGGATCAATCGCACCCAAGAGGCTCTGCGCACCCTGCGGGGCGTTTCCTAGCGGGGAAAGAGGGGCATTACTTCCGCACTGGTGAGTAAGCCATAGATTCCCCGTTGATGGAGTTGATAACCTGCTTTGAGATAACCAAAGGCAGGGCCGCACACATTCGCCGCCATGCTGGTTTCATCCCCCAAAATGAAGGTGTGAGTGGCAATTTTGCCCTCAAAGGTGCGCCCTGTCAGTTTCATATTGGTACTGAGGGGTTTCTGGGCATGACGGGTGTCCACTACGCCCCCCACTGTAACGCAGGCCCGATCGCAGATGCCCAAGCGCTCGAGGAGAATATCATCGGCGTGTTCCATATTCTCCAAGGTGAGGATGCCATTGGTGCGATCCAGTAATGCTTCCACTTCCTCATCAGTCATGGCTCTCGCTTGCTCGACGGAATAACCGGGGAGATGGGCAATATCTTCTCTGATGGTGGCGCGATAGGCTTGCCAGTTGGCGATCCCCACTCCAAAAGTGATTTCTACTCGCTCCACTGCTACGAAACTCTGGGCGGCAAGGGCGGCGGCGGCAGTGAGTAAGCCGGGGGTAGCCCCACAGCCCGTAATATAAGTGATCCCCGCTGTTCTGAACTGGTCATGGAGAGTAATCAATTGTTCTACTGCACTGGTGCGTTTGATGGCATCAATCAGCACGCCCCGCCAGCCCAAATTGATAAATAATTGAGCGGTTTCTGCCATGAAAGTATTGGGCAGATTGGGCAGGGCCAAAAAGCACCCATCAATTTCGCTCCCATGGGCCAGAATCAGATTTTTAATACTCTCGGCAGTGAGTGTACCTGTAGGGAGTGCCCCCACGGAGTGGTGCTCCTGATAGACAGCGATCGCTGTGTGGGGGTCAATGCCTTGGGGTGCATAGGCATAGCCCTTGTGGTCAGCCAGTGCCACCAACTGCAATTCCTGCTTAAAGGTCAAAAGCTTACTGGCGGCTTGTCCTAAGCCACCGAAGCCCAAAACCGCAACTCTAATCATGGTTTCTGTTCCTAATGGTGAAGAGGAATTATACACTAGATGAACTGCTAGGGCAGGGATTTTAATCTTTGTTGAATGACTGGCGAATAGAGGCGGAGATAGTTCCAATAATTGCCAAATACCTTGGGCACATAGTCTCTGGTTTCAGGATAGGGAATCTTCTGGATGAATTCATCGGGATCCCTGAAGCCATGTTGGTTCACCCACCGCCCGATCGCCCCCGGTCCTGCGTTGTAACTGGCAACGGCAAGGAGGGAATTATTATTGAAAGTGCGGTGGGTGTAATCCAAATACCAAGTGCCAAAATTGATGTTATCTTCAGGGTCAGTGAGTGAATAGCGGCGGATACTGCGCTTGTCGGCAATCCACTTTCCCGTGTCAGGCATCACCTGCATCAACCCGATCGCCCCTGAGCGAGAGCGAATAGCTGGCTCAAACCGAGATTCTTGGCGTATTAGGGCAATCACGAGGGCAGGGGGCAAAGAGAATTCATTGGCCCATTTGCTAATTTGAGAGAAGTAGGGGAATGGATAGAGATTATGTTGGAAGTGTGGTAGCTTAAGAAGTTCTTGAATTTCTTGTTGTTGGGCAGGAGTTACATCTATCCAAGTTAGGCTCTCTAGTTGGCGAATTCCATGTAAGTTATCATTTATTCCTATGCGCAATACTCCATCGGTAAAAATTTCCCTAGGAGTGAGTTGCCGTTTGCCTCTGAGTTCAGTGCGCCAGTGCTCCCATGCTTCTCGATCTAAGCCTGCTAGGTAGAGTTGATTGAGAGTAGGAGCAGGTACAGGCAGGTTGTAGCGCACTCTGGGGGGTTGTAAGACAAGATTCACATGTCTGAGAGTAGTAAAATCCCCCACTTCCTGCCAACCCAACATGACCGCCGCTCGCCACGCAAAATAAGAATCGGGCTGGAATTTCAACGCCGTTTGGAAAAATCTGGTGGCTGTAGTTCTATCATGGCTACGCAATGCCCATCTCCCCGCCCAGAAACAGGCTTCGGCAAGTATAGGACTCTGGGGGTGCTGTTGCACAATGGTGTTTACCGTGTTGATCGCACCCCTGAGATCACCCCTGCGGGCTTGATCCTGAGCGATCTGCCATCTCAACATCCCTGCCTGATGGGAACTGCCATAGTTCTCCAACAATAGTTGGCGGGATTGGGCGGCAGTGGCACGATCGCCCGTTTCATCACTCAATTCTATTCTCAGTAATAGAGCTTCAGGAGCAGTCTGGGGATAATTTTGGAGAATTCTATTACTGGCTGAGAGCATTTGCTGACGGTTGCCGATCTGCATAATTCGCAGTAAAGCTCTGGGAGCTTCGGGGCTGTGGGGATAATCCCTAACTACAGTTTCGTAGGCGGCTACAGCCAAGGGCAACTGTCTAGCGCGATGCCAACTGCGCCCGAGCCTGTAGGCTGTGAAACTATTGGCAGTGGCTCTGCTGTAGGCTCTGGCAGCTCTGGTGAACTCAAAATTATCGTAGTAGGCATCAGCGATCGCCCACCACTGGTCAGGATTGAGGGCATATTTACTGCTGGTGAGACGATTGAGGAGAGGCACGATATTGGGTGTATCGGGGAAATAGAAGGCTAAGTGGGCAATCCATTCCCAGCGGTTGGGATTGCGGTCAATCAAATTCAGTAAGACCTCTCTAGTGAGGGGATGACTGGGGAATTTGCCAATCAATTCCATGTCCCTACCCATAGCCCTGAGGGCGTGGGCAGCAGCAGGTCGGTCTGGATGTTCCTTTAGCATTCTCTGCCAGACTTGATGAGCAGAGGCGGGATCGCCCTGTCTAGTCAGCACTTGTGCCCGCTTCAACAGCACATAATCTGCTAAAGCGGGGTATTTCTTTTCTAAACCAGAGAGCGTAGCCAGTGCTTGGGGGAAATTCCCCTGTTGCAGTTGTAAATCTGCTAATAAGAGTTCGCCATGATGACTAATTCTCTGAGCAAAGGGCAGTAAATCACTGGTGCGTTCCGCTGTAGGTACGGCTTGATTTTGGAAGAGATAGAGAGCAGTCAGAGAACTCCAACTCACCCCAATGGTAACGATCGCTGACCAAAACATGACAGTACGCATAGTTTTTTCGTAGGTTCACCAAGCAGGGACTCATCTTAGCAGAGGAAGTTCCCCTAGGTAAGATAGACAAATGGCTGAGGGTAGTTTTTCTGCTCAATGGCTTGCCAAGCCTTGGGTAAGGCCTCCACTAGGTCGATTGCCCGTAAACTCTCAAGATGTTTCTCCGCTTGGGCAATCTCACCCGCTAAACCATGGGTAAATACCCCCAACAATAAAGCGGACTCTGGGGCTAAACCCCTTCCCAGCAAAGCCGTGAGTATGCCTGCTAACACATCTCCCATGCCCCCCTTTGCCATCCCTGCCCCCCCCCGCACCGATAGATAGACCTTGCCCGCTGGGGTAGCGATCGCAGTGCGTGCTGACTTCAAGACCAGATAACACCCCCACCGCTGGGCAAATTCCTGGGCTACCTCGGTCAATTGCTCAATAATCTGTTCTTTGGGCAAACCACTCAATCTTTGGAATTCCCCCACATGGGGAGTGAGTACCGTAATCCCCTGCCGTGCCTTGAGGATCGCCACTCCCACGTCAGCCAAATTGTTCAGAGCATCTGCATCCAAAAGCAAGGGTTGCTCTAGGCTGGTCACTAGCTCCTTGATTAGCTCCTGCCCCCCGCGATAGCGATCCATTCCCATGCCCACGCCCACTGCGGTGAATTTAGCCTGCAGAGCCAGAATTTCCGCTACACTCTCCTTAGCAAGTCTGTCGCTACCCGCCAACGGTATAGTCATTTCTTCCCAGAGGGCTGTTTCTAGAGCTGGCTGTAAACCTGCAGGTACAGCCACACTCACTAACCCTGCCCCCGCTCTAGTCCCCGCTTTCCCTGCCAAGATCACCGCCCCTGTTTTGCCAATGCTCCCCCCTACTAACAAAATATGCCCCATCATGCCCTTGTGGGCATCGGGGGGTCTGGGGGGCAAATTCACATCCAGTAATACGGTGCGGTTAATTTCTGCAGCTAGGCTGGGGGGAATGCCGATATTGGCCACATATAATTTGCCGCAGGTTTTACTGGCGGGATAGAGGAGATGACAGAGTTTAGGAAATTGAAAAGTTACGGTAACTTTAGCCTGCACTGCAGGTATCAGTTCTTTACCACTATCAGCAGATAACCCTGAAGGTATATCCACTGCTACCACTGGCAGACCAGAGCCATTGATCTGGGCGATCGCATCTAGGGCAGTGCCCCTGACTGGTGGGCTAAACCCCGTGCCCAGCAAAGCATCTACTATGAGGGTATAGGGATCGCTCTCAATGCTAGCTACAGGCTCTAGCCCCAGATTCTGGAGAATTTGCAGTTGCACTTGGGCATCGCCTTTGAGGTCTGCTCCCATCGCCAAGCAGTAATCTACCCCATAGCCCAACAGGTGCAGATGCCTGACCACAACCAGCCCATCCCCCCCATTACTGCCCTTGCCTGCCACTACCAAAACCCGACCTAAGTCAGGAAATTCCCTTCTGATCACCGCCGTAACCTGCAACCCTGCCCTTTCCATTAGCACCAGGGACGGTATGCCTACACCTGTAATGGCGCGGCGGTCGATGTCTAGCATCTCTTGGGCGGTGAGCAGACGCATCCTATTAAATTTACCAAAAAATTACCTCTAGGATAGCCTATAGGGGTTAATTCCGCATTTTTGCTTAATCCCTATTGGCAGGGCTGACTTTTTAGGGCAATATGTTGAGGGGGAACCAACTTTATCTTTGGTTGGCAATGTGGTTTACTTTACCCCTAATTATTCTTCTGTCGTGTGAGGACATAGATGCAGTCTCAGTGCCCGATCGGTGTATTTGATAGTGGTGTAGGCGGTTTAACAGTATGGCAAGAACTCAGACACCAGCTTCCCCAAGAATCCATAGTTTACTTCGGCGACACGGCACGGGTCCCCTACGGCGATCGCAGTCCCTCTGAAATTAGGGGCTTTGTGCGTCAGATTTTGCAATGGCTGGAAACTAAATCCATCAAAATGGCAATCGCCGCCTGTAATACTAGCTCAGCACTGGCGATCGATCTACTCAGGGAAGAATTTAACTTCCCCATCTTGGGGATCATTCTGCCAGGGGCAAGGGCGGCGGTACGCAAAGGTAAAAAAGTCGGGGTGATTGCCACCACTGCCACTGTCCACAGTGAAACCTATGTAAAAGCTATGGCGGAGATCGATCCCCATGTGCAGGTATGGCAAGTGGCATGTCCTGAGTTTGTGCCCTTGATTGAGGCGGGTAGGATTGACGATCCCTACACCTTCAAGACAGCAGAGGCCTACCTAGAACCCTTAGTCAGGGCGGATATTGATACTCTAGTCCTGGGTTGTACCCACTATCCCCATCTACAGCACATTTTCCAGCAAATTTTGCCCCCCTATGTGCAATACATCGATCCTGCAGAATACCTAGTGCGGGCGGCGGCGCAGGAATTGGATTTGATGGGCTTGAAAAATAACTCTGGGCAGCAACCCCGCCTTGAGTTTTGGGTGAGTGGGAACCCCCGCCAATTTGCCCAAGTCTCACGCCGTTGGTTAGGGACAGAATATCGAGTGGGCAAAGTTTCCTTCTCTACTGTAAAATTGCTGTCCTGAATTTGCCGTTGCGCTAGGGGACAATTGGTTTGCGTAAATTTGATTGGCGCTGGCCGGGGGTGATCATATTGGCGATCGCCCTACATCATGGACAGCCAAGTTGGGCACAGGCACCGACCAATGCCAGACTATTGCGGGTCTCGCCCCAAGCAGATGGGATCATACTGCAGGTGGTAGGCAATCCCCGCATCAGTATCACTAGGACTGAACCCCCTGAGAGGATTGTCATTGACCTTGAAGAGCTGGAAGTTACACCCGAAATCAGAAATACAGCGATCCCCTTCCATCGGCTGGGGGTTACCCAGATTCGCATTGGTCAGAATGCCCCCACCGTGGGCAGGGTAGTTTTGGACTTAAATCCTAGCGATCCCCTCTTTAATAATGAGTGGCAGGCTTTTAGTGCGGGGGCAGGTACGGTGTTACTGCGCCCGATGGAGACTACCATCGCTGCAGATAAGGCGCAGGTGCAGGGGATCGCTTTATCCAGTGGGGGGATGGTGATCCAGAGCGATCGCCCGATCAATTATCGGCTCTACCAACAGGGCAGTACTTACATTGTAGATATTGGGGGGGCGGGGATCAGCGATAATTTTCTGCGCCCCAGATTGCCCGCCGATAACCCGATCCAGCGCATTCGTCTCGATGAAATTGGCGATACAGTCCGCATCACCGTAGAGTTAGACAGCGGTTGGCTGGCACGGGAAGGCGCTAGACAACCCCATCAGGTCAATCTGGAACTGAGTCGGGCAGGGGATATGCCCATAGTTGCCGATCGGGGTAGAGGGTTAATTATCATTGACCCCGGGCATGGGGGCAGAGACCCCGGCGCCGTAGCCAACGGTATCCGCGAAAAGGATGTGGTTTTAGCGATCAGTCTGCGGCTGGGTAGAATTTTGCAAGGGATGGGCTACGCCGTGCAATATACCCGCACAACTGATGTGGAAATTGACCTCGAACCTAGGGTCCAGTTTGCCGAGCGCCTGCGCGGGGATGTGTTTATCAGTGTCCATGCCAATTCCTTGGCTTCTCTCAATCCTGCCATCAGCGGGTTAGAGACCTATCATGCTCCCGGCTCCAGTGCAGGTTTCAGCCTAGCCAGTCTGGTGCACGCCCAAGTCCTGGCCGCTACGGGCGCGAGGGACCGGGGTGTCAGATCAGCCCGATTTTATGTCATCCGCCGTACCACCATGCCCTCGATCCTGATCGAGACAGGCTTTGTTACTAATCCCCAAGAAGCCGCCAATTTGAACGATCCCGCCTACCAAGAACGACTGGCACAGGGGATCGCTAGAGGGATCGATCAGTTTTTGCGCACCCAACGGCGTTAAAATAGCAGGGAAGTTTCAGGTTGGGTTTATGACCGCTCCTATTGCTAAGGAAAATCTAGTAAAACATGAAGTCAAAGATTTAAGCCTTGCGCCCCTCGGTAGGCAGAGGATTAAGTGGGCGGCGCGGGAAATGCCTGTCCTCAAACAAATTAGCGATCGCTTTGCCCAAACCCAGCCCCTAGCAGGGATCAGGATTTCTGCCTGTTGCCATGTAACTACTGAGACCGCCAACCTTGCCATTGCCCTCAAAGCAGGGGGGGCAGATGCGGTTTTGATTGCCAGTAATCCCCTCTCCACCCAAGACGATGTCGCCGCCTGTTTGGTCGTAGATTATGGCATTCCTGTGTTTGCGATCAAAGGGGAAGACAATGCTACCTATCACCGCCATGTGGAAACTGCCCTCGATCACCATCCCCAGATCATCATTGACGATGGGGGGGATGTAACTTCTACTTTAGTTTTGCACCGCCCCCACCAAATCAGCGAAATTATTGGCACTACTGAAGAAACCACCACAGGGCTGGTGCGCCTCAAAGCCATGCAAAAAGAGGGCAAACTGGCTTTCCCAGCGATCGCAGTCAATGATGCCCAGACCAAACATTTCTTTGACAATCGCTACGGGACGGGGCAATCCACCCTCGATGGCATTGTGCGCGCCACCAACATTCTCCTCGCTGGCAAACGGATCGTAGTGGCAGGCTACGGCTGGTGCGGCAAAGGAGTAGCCCAACGGGCACGGGGCATGGGCGCCAATGTGATTGTTACGGAAATTAACCCCGTCTCTGCCCTCGAAGCAGTCATGGATGGCTTTCGGGTGATGCCAATGGCAGAAGCAGTGAAGGAAGGGGATATTTTTATTACAGTTACAGGGAATAAGCATATTATTCGGGGTGAACATTTTCCCTTGATGAAAGATGGGGCGATCATCTGTAATTCAGGGCACTTTGATATTGAGATTGATTTGGTCAGCCTCAAAGCCCAGAGCCATACTGTTACCAACCTGCGTCCTTTTGTCGAGGAATACCAACTCCACTCAGGCAAGGGGATCGTGGTGATCGGGGAAGGACGCCTAGTAAACCTTGCCGCCGCTGAGGGACACCCCGCCAGTGTGATGGACATGAGTTTTGCCAACCAAGCCCTTGCCAGCGAATATCTGGTGAAAAATCGGGGCCAACTCCCCCATCAAGTTTTGACTCTACCCCCTGAAATTGACCAAGAAATTGCCCGCCTAAAACTGCAAGCGATGGGGATTAGCATTGATACGCCTACTCCTGAGCAGATCGAATACACCAACTCTTGGACGATCGGCACTTGATGGGGCTTGGGGGATGTTCTAAATGGGAAAGTTTTGATCTGTAGCTGGTCTAGGGGTTTGCTTGAGGGGCTAGCCTTCTAATTCCCTTTCCACATAGTTTTTTCTGCAATTGGCGTAAGTCCTGTCAGATAAAAACGAAATAATCTGGGGTTCTAGGGGCTTCAGCCCCCGCTTGGGTTTTTCTGGGAGAGGAATAAAGCGAAACAGGCTTTAAGTTTCCACCTAATTTAGGGTTATGATATTCTGCTAGTTAGCTCTGCGAGAGTATGCCCCGTTTACCCCGCCAACGCTGGTGTATTGCCCCGCCTCAGCCCGATCGGGTCCTTGAATTGACCACTACTTCGGCTTATCCGCCTGCGATCGCCCAGGTGCTGATAAACCGCCAGATTTATACTAATGAGTCGGCGCGCCAGTTTTTTGAGATCGATCCGCCTGTGCTCCCCGACCCGCTTACGGAATTTCCTGACCTAGGGAGCTGTGTAGATTTATTAGAGAAGGCGATCCGTCAGCACCAGCAGATCTCGATCTGTGGCGACTATGATGTGGACGGGATGACTAGTACGGCTGTATTGATCCGCACCATCAGGGCAGTGGGGGGTAGGGTGAACTATGCGATCCCCAGTCGCATGACCGAGGGTTACGGCATCAATCAGCGCATTGTCAGAGAACTGCACCAACAGGGCACAGCCCTAATTATCACCGTAGATAACGGCATCATGGCCAAAGAGCCGATCGCCTTGGCACGGTCCTTGGGCATGGCAGTAATTGTTACGGATCACCACGAACTACCTGAAGACCCAGCGGACCTCCCCCCCGCCCATGGTATCCTCAACCCCAAATACAAACTCGATCCCCAGTCGCATTATAGTTCTATTGCAGGGGTAGGGATGGCATATGTACTGGCCCTGACCCTGAGCGATCGGTTTCAACAACGGCAGGCACTAGAAGAAGTTTTATTGGAGTTATTCACCCTAGGCACGATCGCTGACCTTGCGCCTCTAACGGGAATCAACCGCCACCTGGTGAAACGGGGCTTAAAGTGTTTAGCCAACTCTCAGTTAGTGGGGGTGCGCGCCCTGATTGCCACCACCCAAAAGCAAGGGGGAACAGACCCACCCGTGGAGATTGTGCCAGATACGATCGGTTTCCAATTGGGGCCCCGCATCAATGCCATTGGTAGAATTGGCGATCCCCGAGTGGTGATTGAACTATTGACCACCGATGACCCTGCCATCGCCCAGCGCTGTGCTGAGATTTGCCACCAGACCAATATCCGCCGCCAAGAACTCTGCAATCAAATTGAGCGGGAAGCGATCCAATACATTGAGGCTATGAGTGCCGAGGGCAAATTACAACTGGGGCGCGATCGCGTCCTAGTGCTAGTAGATGGGGAAGTGCAGGCTTTTCTGGGCATAGAAGCACCGACGGGCTGGCATCATGGGGTGATAGGCATCGTCGCCTCCCGTCTAGTGGAGCGGTATGGTGCGCCCGTATTTATCGGCAGTGTGGAAGACCCAGCCAGTGCCGATCCCCTAGTGCGCTTTTCCGTGCGGGGGATTCCTGAATTTCATGTCTTCCAATCCCTAGAATACATCCGTGATTTGCGGACAGCTGGCGGTGGACACAAAGCCGCAGGTGGGTTTACCATGCCCTGCCGTCATCTGCCCGAACTGCGCAGGCGGCTACAACAGTTTGCCGAACAACAGGGGATTACCCCCGATCAGATCCAGCCATTTATTGAAGTAGATGCCAAATTGGATTTGCATGACATCAATCTGTCCCTGTGGAAACAGGTAGAAAAACTGCAACCCTGTGGCATAGGCAATCCTGTGCCCGTCTTCTACAGCGAAAATGTGCCTGTCTATAGTCAAATGCAGAAGGGCAAAGAGAAACAATATCTGGCCTTGGAATTGGTCATCAATGAGCAGGAGCGCATTAAAGCGATCGCATGGAAGTGGGGGGAGTATTGTCCCGTGCCCAACTATGTGGACATTGCCTATCACCTAAGAGCAAATGAATGGCAGGGGAATACTACCATTGAATTGGAATTAGTCGGCATCCGTTATCCCACATGGCATCCCGTGCTGGAATGTCCATTGCCGCCCAGAATCACAGCATTACCCCGATTTGCAGGGCTGTACGAAGTGCCCCGCCCCTTGACCCGTCCACTCCTCTTGTATGGCTACAATGCCCCCAAAGATAAATTTCAAGGGGATGTGGACTACGATCGCCCCAAACACCAGTATCACACCCTAGTCCTGTGGACATTGCCCCCCTCACCGATCCATTTGCAGTGGTTGATTGCCCTCGCCAAACCCCAACTGGTACTGATTGGCAAAGCTGTCCCCCCCCTACCCACCCCCAGCCACCTGCTCGATCGCGTCCATGAGTTGTTTGGCAAAACAGTCTTAAACTTATTGGAAATTGGCCAACAGTGGTGGGTCTCCCCAGCGGTGATTATTGCGGCTCTGCGGGAGTTGGGTTATGAATGTGCCAGTTATTCCGCCACCCAATCCCTAGCCACCGAACTGACCAACCTAGCAGAGTGGTATCACTCTTCCATTGACCAAATCGCCGAATCCCTGACCCATGACCCAGGGGAATTTTAGTGATGGTATGCTTAAAGCACTACCTGCATAGGTAAAAACTATGTTGTATCGCCACACCCGCTCCTTGCCCTTGCCCTGTCTTTAGGTATCAGCATTAGCCAGCCACCCAGCCCACCCCCAGCAAAACAACACCCTCTGGATTGGCATTGGGCTAGGGGGGCCCAAGTCTTTCTAATCTGGCACACCAAACAGCAACACTCATCCCCGATCTAGAACGGCAATTGCAAAGCAAGACCGCCGCAGCTCTAGGTTTATTGCAGACCGCTGACTTTTTTAGTATTATCGCCAACTACACAGGGGAAACAGGGCATGCCGCCAGGGGCAAAAAGATTGTCAATGAAGCAAACGCCTGTTAGAGGATGGGAGTTTAGGCAGTATTCTCTATCCCTTCGGGGTGAATCGTGCCCACAAACTACTCACTGACCGCAAAACCACCTATACTTTCACCCCCGCTGAACAGGCGCAAGCCCTAGTGGGCGCCAGCGATCGCCCCCCTCCCAGATTACTATTTCTCTACCCGACTTACTCAACGAATTGGAACGGAAGCAAAAGACCGCCCAGCAGATACAGATGCCGAAGTTGCCAACTTTCTGCAACGGGTAGCCGCCTCAGCTAGGAGTTTAGTCCCCATATTGTTGGTACAGGGGTCTTGATCGACCAAGCCCAAGGGATTATGCAGAAAGACCCCGTCGGCCCATGGAACAACTACGGCAAAGCAGGGGAACGGATCGTCAAGGAAGCTCAAGCAATAATTGCAATCTGCGAGCAGGCGCAGCGCGAACTCATCCCCCAGACCGAAGAAGCCTGCTCCCTGCTCTCAGCCCACGGCTTGAAAACTGATTGGATTCTTCAGACCAGAAAAAAAACTCTCTGACCAGTTAGACCAATTGACAGTACAAGCTATCAACACAGCGGTCAGTGGGGCAGTAGATGCCTGCAAACAAGACATAGGCAAATTCCAACAGCAGCTGAGAACTACTCGCCAACAGGACGAACAACGGCGCATCACTCTCCCCACTCAAATCAGTGATACCATAGCCACGATCGCCCGTATCTATCAACGGCAGGGCATTGCTCTCAGCAGTGATGCCGCCTTAAGGGCAATCGATCCCGATGCCAGTGCCCTAGTGGCAGCAGCCAAAAACTCCCGCAAGACCTCAAAGTCAGCCTCGATGAAGGGGACACTGTCCAAGCTGATCAACAGCTTCAACAGCTGCAGAATCTCTTAAGAATCCAGTCGTCAACTCTGTGCCGACAGTTTGACTGTCCTGAACAATTACACCAGTGAAGTGAATAAAGTCATCAATCACCGATAAAATTGACCTCAACTATCGCCCGATCGCCCAGCAACTACAAAGGGATTATCATCCCGAAGCCCTAGTGCGCGTCGCCAACGAATTGAACTCCCCCCAACATCCTAGAGCGGGTTGAGAATCAACTGCACACTGTTGCCCAGAGCCTTATCCAAGCCGATCAGGAATATCAGCGCGATTGGCTCTTTCCAAGAAGTTACCACCAGACTCCAAGCCAGTGAGAAATATTAGAACTGCCAGTGCAAACCCAACAGGCCCTAGAGCGCAAAGAACAACAGGCAAGGAGTGCCCTCTCCAGACTCCAAGATGATTGCGCTATCTACTCAATCGTCAGCATCAATACTATGTGCGCGATCGTGCCCGCCGCCTGTGTTTGCAACTGGAACAACAACTGCGGGAGATGAATCAACTCACCAACTCCACCCCCAAACATCCCTACCGTTTGGCACAAGCCCAGACTGAAGCCGAACGGGAATTAGACAATGATGAGCACACCTACGCGCGCCCGCGGTGAGATCAGCCAAGTGGAGAGCCAATTTTACCAGACTGAACAGGCGATCGATCACCTGCGCCGTCAATCCTTCCGTTATGCCACTGTGAACTTTTATCGTTCCGACTTAGACAGTGAAAGAAGAGAACTAGGGGAGATCAAGCAGATGTTTGACCACAAAGAATTTGAATCTTCAGCTCAGCGGGCCTCTGATTTGTATTACAATCTGCAGAGGCTTGCCGCAGATGCCCGCCGTGCCCTAGAGGATGCCAGAAGAGAAAAAGAACGCCAATCTTGACAGTAGTTATCAAGACCGAGATCATGGAGGTTCTTCCTCAGGGACTTGGTAATTATTCTATACTAGGCTAGGATGGAATTATCCCCCAGTAGAAATCTATGCCTACCATTGAAGAAGTTACGGCAGTGCTCGCTCAAGTCTGCGATCGCTCCCAGATTGAAAACATAGTAGTCAAAGACAATGGAATTGTCAGTTTCACCCTCTTATTAGTGGATGGGGTGAAAAATCCACGACGGGATGAACTGATTAACCGTTGCAAATCAGCCGTTAAGAATCTAGCAGGCGTGAAGGATGCTTGGGTAAAAATTGGTGAATTACCCGAACCCCCGCCCAGTCAGCTGATCAAGCACATTGTGGCAGTATCCAGTGGCAAGGGAGGCGTAGGCAAAACCAGTGTAGCCGTCAATTTAGCGGTCGCTCTGGCGGACACAGGGGCGCAGGTAGGCTTATTAGATGCAGATATCTATGGGCCCAATGTACCCCAGATGTTAGGCATGTCTGCCGCTAAACTGCAAGTCTTCAGGGATGAGCAGGGCAGAGATGTGATCGAGCCTGTCTTCAACTACGGCGTGAAGATGGTGTCCATGGCATTTTTGATTGAAAAAGACCAACCTGTGATTTGGCGCGGCCCCATGCTGAACGGCGTAATCACCCAATTTTTCCAGCAAGTGAATTGGGGGGAATTGGATTATTTGATTGTGGATTTACCCCCTGGTACAGGTGATGCCCAAATTACCCTAGTGCAAGCTGCTCCCTTGGCAGGAGTGATCATTGTTACTACACCTCAGACTGTCGCTCTCCTAGACAGCCGCAAAGGCTTGAAGATGTTCCAAAATCTGGGGATCAGGGTGCTAGGCATTGTAGAGAATATGAGTTATTTTATTCCACCTGACCTGCCCGATCGCGCCTACGATATTTTCGGCTCAGGCGGTGGGCAGAAAACAGCTCAGGAATTGGGTGTGCCCCTGTTGGGCTGTATCCCCTTAGAAATCAGTCTCAGAGAAGGCGGCGATCGGGGTGTGCCCATTGTCCTGAGTCAGCCTGAATCCGCCTCCGCCAAAGCGATCAGAGCAGTGATGCACCAAATACAAACTCTCCTCAACACCCAAGAAGAAGCGGCAGCAGAAAATTGTTGAGGCTGAAGATGCTCAAGCACTACAGAAACCCCTCCCCTGGGGTTTTCTGGGAGCGGGCAAATACAAGACCGCAGGAACTATGTAAGTCTAGCGAACTGACTATATATACATATTTTTTTCATCCAAGTAAAAATAAGAGAGCCATCGCACTCCGCATATTCACTATTCACCAAATGGAAATACGCCATTCTTGACCATTGAACCTCCACAACTCTGGCACTCCCAAAGTGTCATAGAACTGATTTTTATCAATATCACTGTAGTGATATCTACTTCTACTACCAAATCAGGTGATGGGTCACCTGCTACCTGCGGCTGATTCTGAATGTAGTAGGCATTACCTGGTTCTACTCCTCTTTGTAAAGCTTGGCGATTGATCCTGGTGGAGCCCAGAGATTTGAGTTTCAACCCCATTTCCCCTGCTAGCACAGGGATAAACAGGCTGATTTGTCATGGTAACGCCGCGATCGTAAATCAGATGGGCAAGCGAGTCTCAGGCAGAGAATGGAGCCATGTCAAACCATGCGGACTAACCCGCTTCTCGGCGATCGCTTCAGTGATGGGTGACCCATGGTAAAGATATAGCGGGAAAACTAATCAACTATCATTTTATTTTATAGCTGAATACACGCCCTCAAAGCCCAGTACCCACTGGGGATCAAAAATTTTCTGTTGGGGGGATCGTAAGTCTTAGCAGTAACTAAGAGAAAATTATGCAGGTAGAAAGTAAGTTATGCCTGACCAAATTGTAATCACAACTGTAACCCAAAATAGATAGACAGCATACTGCCAGTTCAATAATAAAGCCACGATAGTAATCATCTGGATTACAGTTTTAGCTTTGCCCCAAAAGTTTGCACCTGTTTGGGAATTGCCCCGCCATGCAGTTACCACTAATTCTCTAGCCATGATTAAATAAACTCCCCATGCAGGAATTATATTTAGTTCAATGAGTGCTAATAGAGGAGCTAATACTAATAGTTTATCAATCAAGGGATCGAGTACTTTACCTAGTTCAGTAACCATATCTAATTTGCGGGCAAGGTAGCCATCTAACCAATCAGTAGCGCAAGCAATTAAAAATACTACAGTGGCTAATTCAGGATAATTATGATCGATCCCTACCCAAATTACGGGTACAGCTACTAAACGGGATAAACTCACCCAATTAGGTAGATTGAGTACGGCAAAATTCATAGAATTGTTGTAAGCCTAATGGTGGAGTAAATAAATAACCTTGAATCCGATCGCACCCCTGTTTTTGTAAGAATTCTAGCTGCGCCTTAGTTTCTACACCTTCAGCCGTTACACATAAGTTGAAAGAACGGGCTAACTTGAGAATAGTTTCCACAATCACTTGGCTGTGCTGGCTATGTTCCAAGTTAGAGATAAAACAGCGATCAATTTTCAGAGAGTCCACAGGTAGATTTTGCAAATAGTGCAGAGAAGAATAACCAGTACCAAAATCATCAATCGCTATTTTAATGCCCATATCCCGCAGTCTAGTTAAAACTTCTATTACTTGATCTTGCTGGTTAATAAAAGTGCTTTCGGTAATTTCTAACTCTAGGTTTTCTGGTTTAGCATCCAATTCTCTCAGGAGATTGCGTAAAAATTCCACTAGCCCGATCGTGTGTTCTAATTGGCGGGCTGACACATTTACTGCCACGCGATACTGCAATGGAGCTAAATCCTGTAACGCTTGTTTTAAGACTGTTTCTCCTAAGTCTTTGATGATCCCCAACTCTTCTGCTATAGTGATAAATTTCATGGGGGGCACTAAACCTAACTTGGGATGTTGCCAGCGGACTAGAGCTTCAACAGCGACTATTTGTAGGGAACGGGCATCATACATGGGCTGGTAATAAACACAAAATTCCTGCTTTTCAATGGCACGCAGTAAATTATTTGCCAATGCCATGTACTCACTAGAACGGACAGATAAATCTGGACTAAAAATGGAATGGCGATTGCCACCTTTTTGCTTGGCAGAGTACATAGCTAAGTCAGCAGATTTAATCAAATTCTCCACCGATGCGCCATGTTTGGGATATAAAGCAATGCCAATACTAGCAGTGAGAAATATATCTTGACCGTAGAGACTAAATGGCTCACGCAAGCGGTGCAGTAATTCTTGTCCTTTTTGATGTGCCTCTTCTACTGTACCAATGTCAGGCAGGATCACTGCAAATTCATCACCTCTTAAACGAGATACAGTGTAGTTAGGTGACTGTTGTAATCGCTCTGCTACTGCCTGAAATAGTAGATCGCCAACTTCATAGCCTAGGGTATTATTAATCAAATTGAAATGGTCAATATCTAGAAATAGGAGAGTTAATTCTCGATACTTATTGATAGCCGCTTGTAACTGATCGTGAAATGCGAGGGCACTAGGTAGATGGGTCAATTGATCCTCTTGATGCAGATATTTGATCAGGCTGTTGTTTTTTTTTAGGCGGGCAGTAACAGCATTAATTAATTCCTGAGCTGTAAAGGGCTTAGTGAGATAGTCATCTGCTCCCAAATCCATCCCCTGACGCACATCCGCTCTGCTTACTTTGGCTGTTACAAAAATAAAAGGGATCGTGGCAGTGGGCGGATATTCCCGCAAAATTGCTAAAGTCTGGTAGCCATCCAGTTCAGGCATGGCAATATCACACAGGATTACATCTGGTAATTCCGTTTTCGCCACCTCTACCCCTTCTTTGCCGTTGGACACACCGATGACCTCAAACCCTTCATAACTAAGCAGTTCCATAACTTCTTCGCGCAGTTCGTCCATGTCTTCAATCACTAATACCTTGGTCATGGGATCACCTTTGGTTGGGTATGTAAACAGTAAATGTCGTACCGCTCCCCTCGGTACTCTCTACTTCTATTTTGCCATGATGGAGATCAACTACTGTATGGGCGATCGCTAAACCTAAGCCAGTACCAGAGATATTGCCAACATTTTTGGCGCGATAGAATGACTCAAAAATATGGGGTAATTCTTGAGCAGGAATACCTATACCATGATCGCTAATTTTAATAGTTAATTGGTCGTGGTTACTACTTAGATACAGAGTAATATCCCCACCTTTAGGTGAATACTTAATTGCGTTAATGAGTAAATTAGTTACTGCCTGTGCTAGCAGTTGGGGATCAGCATAAAATATCCAATTGGGATCGCAGTGATTTTGTAAAATTAGGTGATGTTCAGGGGTAGCTACTAACTCAGCTTGATCCAAACATTCTCTGGCAAAATGGGCAATATCTAACGGTTGGGGACGGACTACCAATTTGCCTGCACCTGCTTTACCCATGGTTAATACTTCTTCTAGTAGTCCTGTCATTTTCCGCACTTCCCTTTGGATTTTATTGAGTCGATCGAGCCGTTTTTCTTTAGGCATTTTATCCCCATAGTTTTTCAATAAATCACTAGCGGCTTGAATTGTAGCTAAGGGGGTGCGAAATTCATGGGAAGTCATAGAAATAAAGCGAGATTTCAATTCCCCCAATTCTTTTTCTCGTGCTAGAGCTTTTTCTAATTCTGCTAAACTGGCTTCTAATTGGCGAGTGCGTTCTGCTACTTGATTTTCTAGGTTTTTATTTAACTCAGCTTGTTGGAGAGCGATCGCTACATGATTAGTAATTTGCTGGAACAACTCGATCTCAAAAGCTTCCCAATTGCGGGGGGATTGACAATGATGAGCAATCAATAAACCCCACAACTTATCACTAAAAATAATAGGGGCAACTATATTAGCTTTTACATTAAATTCTGCCAGTAGTTTTTTATAGCAGTCAGCTATTACTGGACTATTTTCTACATCATTGATATAGCTAATATGTCCTGCTAAATACCTGTTTAGATAGTGATCCCGAAAACAACTATCATAAACTGTGCGATGAAGCATTGATAATTCAGGAGCGCGGGCAGACTCGACAACAAATGCACCATTCCAATCAGGATCAAACTGATAAATACCTACCCGATCGGTATCCAATAGTTTTCGAGTTTCTTCAACGGTAACTGCTAGGATTTGATCAATATCTAGTTCTTTCTGAATACGCAGAGTAATACTGCTCAATAATCTTTCTAGTTCATTTTGCCTACGCAATTGATTTTCAGTACGTTTTCTTTCAGTAATATCATGATATACACTCAAGTACATCGGCTGTCCATCATATTCCAGCATGAGACTAGATACATCTACAAAATGATATTCCCCGTCCCGACTGCGAATTTTGGTTTCACAAGTAATCATCTTCTTATGTTCTAGTTGCTGTAGTCTTTGCATCGCTTGATCATAATCAGCAGGATCGGGATAAATTAGACGCATAAAATCACTGCTGGCATTGGCTTCTGCCATAGTATAACCTGTCAATCGTTCCATCTCAGGATTGAAAATAGAAAACCGCCCAAAGCGATCGCTAAAGGTAACGCCTTGGCGCATACTCATCAATACAATCCGCAGTCTTTCTTCACTCTGTTGTAGCTGTCTTTCCCTCTCTATTTCGGCTGTAATATCAGTTTGTACACCTACAAAATTAGTAATTTCTCCCTGTTCATTAAATACAGGAGCAATATATAATCTATTCCAAAACTGAGTGCCATCTTTGCGGTAGTTAGATAGGGTAACATGACATTCTCTACCCTCTTTAATCGCTTGGCGCAGAATTTCTAACCCTGGCTGTTGGTTGTCATTTCTTTGTAGGAAACGGCAATTCTTACCGATAACTTCCTGTGCTGAATAACCTGTAATCCTCTCAAAGGCAGGATTGACATAGATAATTGGATTATCTTTTTGCAAAGCATCAGTAATCACAATACCATTGGCACTAGAAGCGATGGCCCGTTCTTGCAATCGCAGAGACTGTTCAACTCTTTTGCGCTCAGTAATATCGTGCAAAGAAGCAATTACATATACCATTTGATCTGTTCCTACCGTCTCTTTAATCCGTAATTCAGCCGAGGCGGTTTGCCCACCTTTGCGAATAATATCTACATCGGTTTTTTCCCCTGCTACTATAGGCATGCCAAATAATTCACCTTGTAATTCCTCTGCACTGCGATTGAACAAAACTTCAGCGGCACGATTGACATAAACTACATAACCGTCTTTATCTACTACCACAATGGCATCGGAAAAATCATTCATAACTTCATTAAAATTCTGTCTGATTGCCAGCGGGGGACGATTGAGCCGCTTACAAAAGTTCAGGAGATAACAGGAACCAACTATTAAATTATTCTGCAAATCTGGAGCTAGTTTGATACAGAGATTTTCACGCTCTAGCAGAAACGAAATACTGTGTTGCCCCTGCCAACAAGCCTGTAATTTAGTGAATAACTGATTATGCCAAGCCTGATTTAAGTTGTCTAGGGAAATGGCATCAATTTGTGTAATTTCTGCCAATTTTTGGTTAAACTCTTGCAGTTGCCATGTGTATCCTGCAGATGCAGATGTAACTGACACCAGAAATACGCCACATTCCAAATGATCCCACCAACTCGGCATGGTCTACTCTTAAACCACAGAAGTCTATTTTAATAGGATCATTGGCTGGATTTGATCCTCAGAATTACAAATAAAATGTTAAGCTTAGTAGGGGAATGGGTAGGGTTGGCGCAATGTAACCGCACGGTACACGGGCAAGGTGTTAATCACTTGTCCGCCCCGATAGATTAAAATATCTTTAATCTTCGTTAGGCTTTGGAAATAATCACCATATCTCAGCACTGAAATGCCACTGTTGGGATCGTCTAAATCCGCTAAATCAAATTGAGCAGTAGTGATATACAAAGCATTTTTACCTAGGAACTGCTCGGGTCTAGACCAATAGGCAAAACCGCGCATATCCCCATCAAAACAAGCCACAGGTTTCCCTAATGGCTCGATCGCCATGCCCAATTGTCCTGCTACAAAAAAGTTATTAGCAAAAACAAAATCTGCCTCTGCCAATTCAGCCTTCAATTCAGGGTCGCTAACAAAAGCATTAGTAACTTGTTGCAGATCAAATATCTGGGTAGAGGGATCATCTTTAACTTCTAAAAAGCCACCTAGAATAGCATATTGACTGCCTTTCTGGGCAATGCCTAAGTTAATATGAGCTAGGGCAATTGTAATTAGTAATATAATCATCACGCCTGATCCCCACAGCCAATTTCTAATAAATTGCGGTCGTTTAGATTGAGCGATCGCTATTTGATTGCCCATAATTAAAACCGCTGTAAAAAAGCCAGGCATATGCCAGCTAGGCAATACTTGACGGTAGCCACCCATCAAAGTAAAACCTAAGAAGATCGGCACAGATGTCCAAAGTATAAATCTATACTTGTAATTGGGGGGGTTGACCATTTCACGATAGAGCGATCGCAGGCTTATCCACCACAGGGGAAATCCCAAAGTAGGAAACAAATAGGCACAACTAACTAGAAATACCCCTAACAGTTCCAGTAGATTATAGCCATTCTGGGGGATCGCCCGATTGCCCTGAAACCGCAGTGATACCCAGTCATGCTGATAATTCCAAATTAAAATTGGTGAGATAGCTAACAGAAAAAATAACCATGCACCTAATAAGTAGGGAGACCGCCACAACCGCCAATACTTGGGCGTAAACAGTACAAATAAGACTAAACAAGCCCCCAACAAAAAGCCATGGTATTTCCCTAATGTCGCTAAACCTACAGTTAAACCAATCCACATAATTTTATGTGTGGGCTGATACTTTTCTACTGGTTCATCTGCAAAAAATTCTTGAGCACACAACCACAAAGTTAATGTCCAAAAAAACATCAATGGCACATCAGGCAGAGTAAAAATACCAAAGATAATTTGAAAAATGGGAATCGTAGTAACCATTGCCAAAGTGATTCTAGCTGTGTTTAAGCCAAATAACTTGTTGCTGGTTAAATAGAAGAATATCAAGGTAAATGAATAGAGAATTACTGTGCCTAAACGGATTGTAAATTGATTAGTAATACCTGTTAGCCATATTCCTATACCTGTAGTGTAGGCAACTAGGGGTGGATGGTCAAAATAGCTCCAATCGAGATGACGACTGTAAAGAGTATAGTATGCCTCATCAAAGCCTGGGGTCATCACATAGGCACATACTAAACGGAATAAAAAACCCCAACCCAAAATTACGATCGCCCAGCGATCTAGTCCCAATTTCTGCATAGATACTCACAGTTCTTTCTAGTTAGGAAATCCAAATTTATCCTTAATTGCTGCCAACTGAAGTTTATAACATATTTTTCTCCTGGCGACATTTTTAATTCAGAGTTTTAAGGTAATAATCTCGGGAGCGAACTAGGCTTTTTTAGAAAAAACTAGACTTCAACTTAACCCAAACTCCCACGGGGTCGCAGGGGCTTCAGCCCGTTGGGTTTTTCCGGAAAAGGACCAATTATACAAGAGTTCTGATATATGCCAAGGGAATTTGGGGTTTGCAGCAGTAATCTATAAACTATCTAAAATTATACATACTTATACTTTTATGGTGTATAATAATTGTTATGGGCAAACTATCCATCTCTCAAGCGGCAAAATTAAAGGGGGTCTCCACCCAAACCCTGCGACGGTAGGAGTCTGCTGGTAAATTAATACCGGAATCGTAAACTTACCTGAAATAGACAAGAGAAATAAAAAGGGAGCAAGACTGATGTCCCACTCCATGCAGAAGCTACTCTAAAGTTATGCTTAGCGATTAACCGCTTCTATTTTCTCTGAGGGAGGTCGGAGGCTAGGGAATAAGAAGTGGTTCTCTTCCACATATTGAGCACCAAATAAACCTTTCTCTGCCCAGAAGTAGCGATCGGTAGTGTGCTCGTTGCGGCGAACTAAGACTAGGGCGGGAGGCACAATCCCAGCGGCATGGATGAACTTCCGCGCCGCCGTTACAGGTTTCTCGTCGCCACTGTCAATGCTGAACTGAGGAATGTGTTCCAGAATCTTGCGCCCTTCCAGACGGCGGCGACTTCTGCGCTTGCGTCTTCTTGCCAAGTTACTACCTCCTAAACTCAAAACCTAACTTGTGTGTGGGATTTTTGTAGTTTGGGTTACAAACCTCAAGTATTATATCTACAGAGGTAGCATTTTTTCA
The DNA here is from genome assembly GCA_046295715.1 of Pseudanabaenaceae cyanobacterium. Taxonomy (GTDB): domain Bacteria; phylum Cyanobacteriota; class Cyanobacteriia; order Pseudanabaenales; family Pseudanabaenaceae; genus JBKBMU01. The sequence goes on along the minus strand of JBKBMU010000008.1, from coordinate 21,672 downwards.
ATTTTTCTTTACAAATGTTTGCCACTCTGCCTATTGCACACTCTCTAGTTTTACTGTAGGTTATAAGTTTTAAGCAAATTTAAGCAGTTGAGCTAGGCTGAGTCTAGGAGACTAGAGTATATACGCTGACTAGCCAAGGCAAACAGGGAATTTTAGTAAAATTTAATTAAGTAATTGTTTAAGTGCTTTACAGACATAAAACAGGGGTTGGGCGGTTCGGATGTTTGATCTAGTGATTGTGGGCGGGGGGATGGTGGGAGCTACCCTTGCCTGTGCCTTAGCTGATAGTAACCTGCAAGTGGCAATTGTGGAGGGCAATGCCCAGATTTTGGGGGGGGAGTTCGGCAATGATGGACGATCGAGCTCGATTTCATGGTGTTCGGTGCAGTTGTGGCAAAGGCTGGGCGTGTGGGCGGGCATGGTACAGCGGGGAGTGTCCCCTATCCGCCAAATTCGGGTAACGGATGGGGATTATCCCTTGGCAGTCTGCTTAGACAGTAGGGAGATGCAAACGGAAGCTCTGGGCTATGTTGTTGAGAATACAGTTAGCCAGCCCGCGATCTGGGCAAAAATTAACCATAGCCCCAATATCAAGCCCATTTGGGGACAGTTAGTCGGGGTAGAAACTCTCCCAGACCACCTCACCGCCGAGATCAAAGTCCCCGATCGCAATGAAACATACAAAATTCCTACTAAACTGTTGGTGGGGGCGGATGGGGCAAAGTCTCTGGTGCGGCAATTGGCAGAGTTGCCCAGTCGGCAGAAGTTTTATGACCAAGTTTGTCTGGTGTTGAAAATTAAGCTGGGAAATTCCCATCGGCAGGTTGCCTATGAGTGGTTTCAGCCGTCGGGGCCGTTTGCGCTCCTGCCTTTGACGGGGGAGCGCATGGGGGTAGTGTGGACAGTGCCTCTGGGGCAGGCACGGGAGTTTTTGGCTCTGCCGCTTGGGGAATTTTTAGGGAGGCTGGAGCAGAAGTTGGGGGGAGAATTGCTGGCTCAGTTTGGCAGGATCAGTCTGGCTTGCCAACGGCTATGGCACTATCAACCCCAATGGCAGTACAGCTACCAATACTGTAAAGAACGCCTAGTACTGGTGGGGGATGCTGCCCATACCACTTCGCCTGTGGCGGGACAGGGGTTTAATTTGGGAATCAGGGATGCCTACACCCTGGCGCAGGTGCTCAAGCAGGCGATCGCCCAAGGAGAAGATATTGGCAATCTTAGAGTACTTAAACGCTACCAACGCCAAAGATATTGGGACAATCTGGCTACTATCTCCACTACGGATGCCACTAATCTTCTCTTCTCTAATCAGGTGTGGCTGTGGCAGGGGGTGCGACGGACAGGTTTACATTTATTGCACAATGTGCTACCCTTGCGCCAAGGGCTGATGTTTTTAGGTATGGGTAAGCATTACTTTTCTGCCTAGGCTGGAGTTGGATCAATGCAGTTGCTTCCCTTTTTGGATCAGTCAGTCCAGCGGTGGGCAATCGAGGCGCGGGTATTGCGCTGGCTGATTTTTTTGTGGCTGTTTGTGGGTCTGGCGGTATTGTTTTCGGCTTCCTATCCTGTGGCACTGCTGGAGCGAGGGGATGGCTTGCACTACTTCAAACAACAACTGCTGTGGTCAGGGATTGGGCTGGTGTGTTTTCAGGTGGCGGCGGTGATCCCCCTACGGTTGTCTATCAAATTCAGTGCAGGTTTACTAATTGTAACCTTGTGTCTATTGCTAGCTACTTATTTTGTGGGGGAAACCCGCAATGAAGCGACCCGTTGGCTAGGGGTGGGGTCATTTTTAGTCCAGCCTTCGGAATTGTTGAAACCCTTTTTGTTACTGCGAGCGGCGCAGTTGTTCGGGCGGTGGTATGAGTTGAGTTGGCGGACGCGCTGGATTTGGCTGGGCATTTTTCTGGTCTGTCTGCTGGGGATTCTCCTGCAACCCAGTTTGAGTGTAACGGCCCAGTGTGGCATCACTCTGTGGCTGATGGCGTGGGTGGGGGGTGTACCTCTGTGGCAAATGCTGGGCAGTGCCGTAGTGGGCTGTGGTGCTGGTTTGTTGAGCCTGTCAGTGCGGGAATATCAAAGGCGCAGGGTGCTCTCCTTTATCAACCCTTGGGCGGATCAGGCGGGGGATGGCTATCAATTGACCCAAAGCCTGATGGCGATCGGCTCGGGGCAGGTCTGGGGTACAGGTTTCGGGCTGTCCCAACAAAAACTCTTTCTCCCCGTCCAATACACTGATTTTATTATGGCTATATTTGCTGAAGAGTTTGGCTTGGTGGGCTGTTGTTTGTTAGTTCTGATGTTGTTGGTGTTTGCGGGGGTAGGGTTTTGGGTGGGTTGGCGCAGTGAGAACCTAGTGGTCAGATTAGTAGCGATCGGTGGCACAATAATGCTGGTGGGGCAAGCCTTCCTGAATATTGGTGTGGCAGTGGGGGTATTGCCGACGACTGGTTTACCGTTTCCCTTTTTTAGCTATGGGGGTAGCTCTATGCTGGCGAGTTTTATGACAGCGGGTTTTTTGGTGCGATCGGCAAGGGAAACTGCAACGGCGCAGGTGATCCCGCTTCGTTTCCCTACTAAAAAATAGTATGGAGTTCCCTTCTACTGGCATTCTGCCTCTGCTCCGCAACCGCAATTTTATGGTGTTGTGGGTATCACAGTTAATTACGCAACTAGCAGATAAAATCCTATTTGTTTTGCAGATTTTGATTGCTACCAGTCGTCAATTTACTGACTATCCCCAGCCTCAGTTTAGTTATGAATCCCTAGTGATGATCGCTTCTACTTTACCAGCGATTTTGTTTGGTACATTGGCAGGAATTTATGTCGATCGCCATGACAAGTTTAGGGTGATGATCTACACCAACATTGTGCGGGCAACTTTTGTCTTTCTACTCCCGATTTTTCCCAATTCTTTCTTTTATTTATTATTCATCACTTTTGCTGAACAGATTTTTACCCAGTTCTTTGCACCCGCCGAACAGTCAGCTATTCCCTTAGTAGTAGATAAACCCAATTTGATGGCGGCAAATTCCCTAATTGCTTCCTCTATCATGGCATCTTTAATTATTGGTTTTGGTATTGGTTCACCCCTGTTAAACAGTTTAACTGATTTATTTCCTGATTGGTCAAGATTTATTAGAGAACTATTTGTTGGGGGCTGTTACTTACTGTCTTCGTTGATGTTATGGTTGATCCCAGTGCGGGAAGAAATTGATCCCGAGGTGCGGGATAATCATATGCTCAGGGATCTCAAAGAATCCCTAGTTTATATTAAACACAATCCCCCAGTATGGGGGGCGATCGTCCAGTTAATGCTACTATATGGTGTGCTGGGAGTGTTATTAAAATTGTCTATGAATCTCAGTAAATTACTGATTGGAAATCAGGGGGATTTTGGCTTTTTCGTCTCAGGTACAGGTGTGGGTGTAACCATCAGTGCCTTGTTACTTGGTCAGTTTAGCAATTATTTTGCCCATCGTCCTCTACCTTGGATTGGTTACATTGGTATTGGTTTTAGCTTATTTTTATTTGCCTTTGCGCCGACAGTATCTACAGGGATTGTGATTGCTGTTTTATTAGGCTTACATACTGCTTTAATTTTAATTCCCATGCAGACTGTAATCCATCACTATACTGATGACAATATGCGTGGTAAAGTATTTGGTTTATTAAATAATGGTCAGAATATCGCTGTCAATGTGCCCCTCATTATTGTTACCATTATTACAGAGGCAGTTACTGCCCTGTTAGGTGAACAATTAGGTTTTCAACTAGTAGTAATTGGCTGTGCCTTATTAGTAATTGGTTTGGGGCGGTTGATATGGCAAACTAATCGCAGTGCTTTAGAAAAAGTGTTATAGCTATGACTGAGTTACCACTGGCTGAAAAAAAAATCGTAGTTACGCGATCCTGGCAACAGTCCCCTAGTTTTAGTGAGAAATTAACTGCCCTAGGGGCAACAGTGATTGAGATGCCGACTCTAGTAATTACTCCCCCTGACAGTTGGCAAGCACTAGATGGAGCGATCGCGAATTTAGGGCAGTTTCATTGGTTGATTTTAACTTCAGCTAATGGCGTACATTACTTTTTTGAACGATTGACCCACGCCTACAAAACTAAAGACGATCTAGCCCATTTACAAATTGCAGTTGTCGGTGCAAAAACTGCTGATTTACTGATGGCATATGGAGTTAAGCCTAATATAATACCTGCTAATTTTATTGCCGATAGTTTAATTGAGGCACTCCAACACCAAATTACTGACTGGCATCACCAACAGATATTATTTCCACGGGTACAGTCAGGGGGGCGGGATATTTTGATCTCTGAATTAACTAAACTGGGGGCAGTGGTTACTGCTGTCCCAGCCTATGAATCCCGCTGTCCCGAAAGGATCGATCCCCTTGCCCTGAGCCATTTGCAAACAGGTACAGTGGATTTTATTACTTTTGCTAGCTCTAAAACCGTACAGAATTTCTGTTACCTACTCTCCCAAGTTACCCATCAATCTACATGGCAAAAATGGCTTAGGTATAGCAAATTCATAGCGATCGGGGCGCAGACTGCTGATACCTGTCAAACGCTCTTAGGCAGAGTTGATGCCACTGGGACAGTCTCTACCCTAGAGGGTATGATCGCGGCAATTCTAAACTTAGTTCAATAGACAACCCCTACAATTTCTATATGTGCTCCTATTCCCAGTTCCTTTCCTATCGGGGTAGATGAGACAAAACCGCAATCCCAAACTAAGAAATTTCTACCTGATCAGAGCTGTGAGGCAGAAGTTTTATTTTAAGAAAACCTAGAAAAGTCATGAAACTAAAGTAATTATTTTCAAACCCTTGAAGATTTATACTTTAGGGATAGTCGCAGTCATAATGGTGATATTATTCAGAGAGTAGTTGCCAACTATCAATATAGCTAGGAGTGTCAATCTATGTCAGTGATGCTTTATTATCACTAGTATTGTTGCTAGTTACTGGGGGTTGGACACTATAGACATTAACTCATGTTTATAGCCCTTGGTTGATGTTTCTCCCATCTGGGTTTATTGCTGATAAACTTAGTTACTAACTGGTTTTCTTGCCTCAGCACAAATGATGAGACTGTTTGCGTGGTTTTTAGGGGTGGCGGTAGCTACTCTATTTTTAGTAAGTGCCTGTACCCCTGTTACTGATGTTGCTGATAGAAATAGCGATCGCATCACCATTGGCATAACCGCAAAAATAAGAACCCTCGATCCCGCCGAGGCTGACAATTTTATTAGTAGTAACATCCTATTTAATACTACAGAAAGGTTATATGACTACCGCACAGGTACAACAGAATTAGTGCCAGTTTTAGCGCAAGATTTTCCCCGAGTCAGTAGCGATGGTTTAACTTATACAATCCCTGTCCGTACTGGGATCAAATTTCATGATGGCAGTGATTTTGATGCGGAAGCCATGGCATTTGCTCTACAAAGAGTGCTAAAAATAAATGGTGCACCCGCCCAAAGATTAAATGTAATCAAATCTATTTCTGCACCCCGACCTGATACTTTAGTGATTGAACTGAAACAGCCTGTTAGTTTTTTGACTCGTTTATTAGCATTTACTGGAGCTAGTGCCATTTCTCCCAAAAGTTACGGGGATAAACCGCTACCTAATCGCATAATTGGCACGGGTAAATATAAACTAGTCAGCTATCAAGAAGGGACCGCCCTCAAGTTAGACAAATTTCCAGACTATTGGGGTGAACCAGCCCAAAATAGAGGGATTGATTTGCAAATTTTTTCTAGTTCGGCAAATTTATTCAATGCTTTCAAGATAGGTCAAGTGGATGTGGCATTTCAGACCCTTAGTCCTGCCCAAGTACAAAATCTAGTCCGTACTGCTGATAAACAACAATGGCAAATTGCTAGTAATAAAGGTAATACCATGTTATTCATGGTTATGAATTTACAACAACCCCCTACAGATAACCCCTTAGTGCGCAAAGCGATCGCCAGTGCTATCGATCGTGAATTATTAGCTGAAAGAGTATTTCAGCACCAACGCAGTCCGGTTTATAGCTTGATCCCCAGCACTTTTACTAGCTATAAACCCACTTTTCAGCAATACGAACCTGATCAAACTATTACTTACTTAAAGCAAGCGGGTTACAGTCAGCAAAATCCTGTCCAAGTTAGTATTTGGTATTCACCTAGATATGCAGGTAATGGCGATCTCGTAGCAAGTTACCTCAAAGCGATTATTGAGAAAAATAGTCGCAGAATTATTCAAGTCAAAACTGAAAGAATTGATACCACCATCGCAGATTCTCTATTAGATAAAGGCACTTACACCTACCCGATCTTTCTGCGGGATTGGGTGCCTGACTATCTCGATGCCGATAACTTTATTGAACCATTAGTTACCTGCGATCGGGCTAATGCTCAAAACATTTGTACAGCGGGAAATACTGCTTACTGGGGTTCTTTTTACTACAATCCTGACATTAATCAATTGACAACTGCCCAACGCACCACCACCGATCCCCAAACAAGATTGCAAATCCTACAGCAAATCCAAACTATTTTGGCAAAAGATATTCCCTATTTACCTCTGTGGCAGAATCGTGAATATGCCTTTGGAAAGGCAAACATTAGAGGGTTAGCTATAGAACCTACTCAGCAGTTGGACTACAGCAAGATTTATCGGGATGATAGGATTTGAACCTACGACCTACGCGTCCCGAACGCGCCGCGCTACCAAGCTGCGCTACATCCCGCCAAGTAGTTGATTATAGCTCAACGATGCACTGAACCATCAGGCAGGATCGCCCCATGTAGTATGGCCCCCGTAAATTTAACCATGATCCGATCGCCATAACCGACCCTTGCCCCCTTGAGGTTTGCACCCGTCAAATTAGCCCCACTGAAATCTGCACCGATTAAATTTGCCTCCCGCAAATCCGCCCCCTGTAAATTTGCCCCCAACAGATTGGCACGAAACAGGTTGGCACGATACAGGTTTGCCCCCTGCAAAATTACACGGTGCATGAACGCATCAGTCAGATTGGCGTGGCTGAGATTGCAATTGCTCAGATTCCGCCCCTCAAAATCCTTCTCCCGCAAATCCGCCCCACTAAAATCCCTGCCACTTAAATCAGTGCGTGGCGGTCGGGACTGGGCCTGAGCATGGTAATAGTTGCTACTGCGGCTACGGGACTTACGGTGCACCTCTTCACGCACAGGCTGGTTGCGCAACTGCTCACGGGCATAGTTAATCTCTTTGAGCATGTGATGTGCCTTGGCGATCAAGCGCGGGTTATCCTTGGGCAGGCGATCGGGATGCCACACAAAAGCCAAATCTCGATAGGCTTGGTTTACCTCCTCCATGGATGCTCCCGGTGTTAATCCTAGCAATCTGTAACAATACTCTAGATTCATTACCACCTGTGCCCTAACCTTGTCTATTCCGCTTATTATAGTCTAGAGAGTCTATAGGCTAGACAATCTTAAGCTACAGTTATAGCTGTGATTTGTTATCCTCATCCATAAATTAAGAATCATTTAACTCATCTTGCTACTGCCTTATGGTTCTACTAGAGAACAACCAATTCTCTACTTATCACAGAGGAGTATCACCAGTTATGCGGTTGTTGAATTGAACAAGGAGCAACTGTGTCAGACCAGTCAGAAGCAACTCCCATCCTGCACTGTCTGATTGTGGAAGACCCCAAGGGCATCCGCACTATTCAACTCAGTGCCACTACTTATTCTATTGGGCGGAATCCCAATAACAACATTGTCCTGCGATCGCAAATGGTATCGCGCCAACACGCTATTCTCCTGCGAGTGCCCATGCCCCAATTAACACAACATTTATTTAGAATAATTGACGGCAATTTACAGGGCAAACGCAGTACCAACGGCATTTTAATCAACGGCAAGCGCAAATTCTCCCATATTCTCAGCCACAACGATGAAATTATCTTTAGTCGGGACACCAGAGCGGTGTATCAAATGGTCAGCGAGCTAGATTCGGCACCGAGCACCATCCCCAATCAGCCGAAAAACCAAACTGCCACAGGACAAGAAACACTGCTAGTAGTACCCGATCGGGACATAGCTAGCTACAATGAAGAAATTCTCTCCCGTTTGGCTTCCATTCCTGAATTGAATCCCAATCCCATCATTGAAGTCAATTCCTACGGCGTAATTACCTACCTCAACCCTGCGGCTTTGCAGTTATTTCCAGACATCTGCAAAGTAGGAGCAAAACATCCAATCCTAGAAGGTTTGATTCAGAGCAGTGAAAATACTAAGCTAGAAAAGCGAGATTTTTTTGTGCGGGAAGTAGAATGGCAAAACTTGGTCTTAGAAGAATGTGTGCATTATATTCCCAGCAGTGATTTGGTGCGGTGTTATATTGCCGATATTACTGAGCGGAAGCGCGCCCAGCAGATTATTCAATATCAAGCCGCCCATGATGCCCTCACAGGACTACCCAATCGCACCTATTTGAATGATTATTTATCTATGGCATTCTCCCAAGCCAAACGCTGTGAGGAAATGATCGCCATCCTCTTTTTTGATCTGGATCGCTTCAAACTAATCAATGATTCTCTAGGACATTCCACAGGGGATCAACTCCTCAGAGAAACCTGCCAACGACTCAAGATGAAACTGCGCCAAGGAGATTTATTAGCCCGTTGGGGTGGGGATGAATTTGTGATGGTACTGCGACAGTTGAAGTCTCCCGAACAAGCTGTAAAAGTGGCTCAGCGCGTGATTCAGATTTTAGAACCGCCCTTTGATTTTGAGGGACATGAATTACATGTGAGCGTGAGTATTGGCATTAGTATTTTTCCTATAGATGGCACAGATATTGATACTCTGATTAAAAATGCAGATACTGCCATGTATCGCGCTAAAGAACGGGGCGGCAGTAACTGTCAGTTATACAAGCCGAAAATGCATGAAAATACTTTTCAGAAATTAGCTCTAGAAAATAGACTGCGCAAAGCCATCGAGCATGAAGAATTATGTCTGTACTATCAACCTGTAGTGAACACCAATCTTAGTAAAATCATCGGGGCAGAGGCACTCCTGCGCTGGCAACATCCCACTTTCGGCATGCTTCCCCCCGGGCAGTTCATTCCCCTAGCTGAAGAGACTGGTTTGATTGTACCGATCGGCTACTGGTTACTGCGTCAGGCTTGTTTACAAAGTCTCGAGTGGCAGAAGTTAGGGTATCCGCCTCTGCGTTTGGGCGTCAATCTATCTCTGCGTCAATTTCAGCAGGCAGACTTTGTGGAACAGTTAGTAGGTATTTTGCAGGAGATCAATTTTGACCCTACGCAACTGGACTTAGAACTGACAGAGAGTATTATGATGGACAATGTGCAAGAGAGTATCACTAAATTGAAAAAATTGCGCGATTTAGGCATTCATCTCTCCCTCGATGATTTTGGCACTGGTTATTCTTCTCTTAGTTATCTGAAATCTCTGCCTTTGGACAATCTCAAGATAGACCGCTCCTTTATTATGGACATTACCCAAAGCCCCAGCGATCAGGCGATCGTCATTTCCATCATCACTTTGGCGAAAAATCTCAAATTGCAAGTAGTGGCGGAAGGTGTAGAAACAGTCAAACAATTGAAATTCTTGCGCACGATCAACTGTCATCTCATGCAGGGCTATCTATTTGGACAGCCCCTGCCCCCCACTGAATTTATTAACCACCTAGACCAGAACAGCATTGCCAATCTAGTGTACGATCAGCTATAATAAAAATTCCTGACGCGGGGTAGAGCAGTCTGGTAGCTCGTCGGGCTCATAACCCGAAGGTCACAGGTTCAAATCCTGTCCTCGCCATTGTAGCCAAGGTGTTCTATGATTACAGGGGAACTCAGCCGTACCTTTGTCTATCTCTAGCTAGGAAATAGAAATATATGTATCGTTTGCGCAAAAATATGTCTAAGCCCATCTCAGGAATTGTAGTGGCTACCTTGATCCTGCTGTGTTTGGCAGTACCCCTCTATGCTCAAGGGCGGGTCGTCCGCCCCGGTACTACTGATGGTTCTGCCCCCACAGGTGCCTTGGTAAATAGTGTCCTCAGTATTAGCGGCGGCGAACGCTTGATGCAGGAGGGCATGACAGCGGCAAGTCAGCAACAATACGACCTAGCTATCAGTAAATTCCAAGATGCTCGCCAAGTCTTCAATCAATTGTCTAACTTCTATCAAGACCTGACTGCCAGTTTTGCTGGGATCGACAATCCCATTGCCGAAGCCAACCGCCAAAAAGCCCTAGAGACTGCTAACATGCGCGATCGCGCCACCTATCAACTCGCCCTAGTCTATCGCGCCAAAAATCAGCCTGAATTGGCAGTCCCCCTTCTAGTCCAGTTGATCCGCAGTCAAGCCCCCACCCGTGAACTGGGACAACTCGCCTATCAGCAGTTATTCGAGCTGGGGTTTGTGGACACCCGTTTCCCCCGCACCGATGCCCCACCCACCCCACCCCAACGCTAAAAAATTATAAGAACAGTGCAGAATTTATCCTATACTAGTAAGTACCTTTCGGCACTGACGATGACTTGGTTCACCCAGAACTATCCTGTTTTTTCACCGACAACGCCTCTGAGTGAAGTTATCCAAGGACTCAGCGATCGACAGGAGTGGGCGATCATAGCTGTAGGAGGAATCTATCAGGGGCTAGTTACCAGTTACCAGCTCGCACGGGCAGTTTTGGGAGGTCAGAGCAGCACAACTCCCATTGGGGAAGTGATGGACAGGGGGGCGATTCTGCTCAACCAAGACCCAGAACTGCAGGCGATTAAAAATCATACTCCCATTGATCCCCGTGCCTGTGGAGAATTCATGCTGAAGAGGGACTTGAAATTACTGCCACTCCTACGGGATGACCTGACAATCGTAGGCATGGTAACGGCACAGGATGTGTTACAGCAATTGAGCGATCGGGGCAGGGAGAAATATCTCAGTTCGCTCCAGCAGATTCAATCTTTGTTATTGCACTCCAAGAATTATCGCTCCCATTTGCAGGACATGGTGAACATTCTTGGCCAAACCTATATTGCCAGTCGTGCCTATATTTTTCAATATCACACTGACTCTACAGGTCAATTTTTCGCCGACCAAATAGTGGAGTGGTGCAACAGTGAAGTTGAACCCCAGATTGATAACCCTGATTTGCAGGGAGTAGCCATGACTCAGCTATTCCCACAGGTGGTAGCAAAACACTTGCAGGGATTACCCTTTCATACATTGGTATTAGACTATCAAGATGCAGGTGTCGATATTCTCATTGCCCAAAAGATTCTCTCTTTGTTAGCTGTGCCCATTACGGTGAATGGAAAACTGTGGGGATTTCTGGGCTTTGATGAGTGTAGATATGAACGGCAGTGGCAAGATTGGGAAATCGATTATCTCCAGACTGCCGCAGGCACACTTGCCAGCACCATCGCTCGCCAAACAGCGGAAATCTTTTATGAAAATCTCTTCAACAACAGCAGTGATGCCCTCTTTCTGGTAGATGGAGTAACCCATCGGATTATTGACTGCAATCAGCGGGCAGTAGTGATGTTTGAGGCTGACCATCAACAGCAGTTGATCGGCATCTACGGCAGATCCCTCAATTCCGATCCCATTGCCGATGATGAATTTTGTAGAACCTTTGCCCAGTTAGATACAGGGGTTTCTCTGCGGCGTGAATTTGAGTATCTAACCCTAAAAGGGAATCTATTTTGGGGTGAACTCAGTCTGCGCAAAATTTACATCAATGACCAGAAATACTACCTCGCACGGGTAAGTGACATTAGCGATCGCAAGAGGGCAGAGCAGGCATTGCAAGAACAAAAAGAATTCTTAGAGAGTATCTATACAGGTTCAGGACAGGCGATTTTAGTGATAGATATTACTCCTGATCAAGAATTCGTCATCAAAGAAGCTAATCCCACTTTTGAGCAATTAACAGGTATCAGTAGCAAGGCTCTCCAGCATAAATTACCTGCAGAAGTATTGCCCCCTTACATTGCTAGTTGTCTAGTGAGTAATTGTCGGCGGTCTGTAGCTTCAGCCCAGATTGTTACCTATGAGGTCTATGCCCCCCTGCAAAGAGGTGGGAGGTGGTGGGTAACTACTCTCACTCCCTTGTTTGATGACCAAGATCGGCCCTATAGAATTATTGCCACTAGTATTGAGATTTCCGATCGCAAAAAGGCTGAACAACAACTCAGAGACAGCGAAATGCTCCTCAAAGAAACAGAAGCTATTAGTCATGTGGGGGGCTGGTTTATTGAATTAAAAACAGGACGATGTGCCTGCACCGATGAGGTCAAAAAAATTCTTGGTGTACCCGTTGATTTACTTAAATTTGACCCTCTCAAAAATCCAGACTTTTACTTAGACTTCTGCCGACCAGAGGACAGATATACTATTTTGCGTAGTTATCTCAGGCTAACTAGAAAGGGTATTCCCATTGATCTGGAATTGCTAATTACAACCATTGGCGATCGACAGAAATGGGTGCATTTATCAGCCCATCCAATTTTTGATGATACAGGGCAAGAATTAGTAAAAATTAGCGGCACTTTTGCTGACATCACCCACAGAAAACTAACAGAACTGAACCTACAAGCCAGTGAAAATCGCTTCCGTAATCTAGTTAATAACCTCAACGTGGGGGTATTGGTACAAGATACCCATGCCAAAATTCTGTTAATCAATAAGAGAGCTTTAGAATTACTGGGTTTGAGTGAAGATGAAGCTCTTGGTAAAACTTCTTACGATCCCATTTGGCGGGTAATTAAAGAAGATGGTTCACTGTTTCCACCCAATGAACATCCTGTAGTGCAAGCGATTGCTACCCAGAAATCAGTACGTGGCGTTACAATGGGTGTATATCACTCTGATAATAGATTGGTTTGGATTTTAGTGAATGCCGATCCCCAGTTTGATCGCAATGGTGAATTAAGGGAAGTAGTCTGTTGTTTCACAGATATTACCAGTTCAGTAGAATGCAAACAGAAACTCAACCTCAGCCAAGACTATTGCTATCAAGTGATTCAGTCCCAAGAAGAATTTGTGTTATGTTCTCTACCTGATACCACTATTGTATTTGCTAATAATTCCTTCTGTCGGATTTTGGGCTACAGCAGTGAAGAGATAGTAGGCAAGAAATGGCAGGAGTTTGTACCACCTGAAGACCTAGAGGTTTTCTATAATAAACTAAATAATTTGAGTACAGACCAGCCCACCTTTGAGAATGTCAATACTATTCATTTTGCTGGTAATCAATTGGGGATAACAGAATGGAAGAATTGGGGAGTATTTGATGAACTGGGCAATCTAATCCAAATTCAATCGATCGGGCGAGATATTACCAAACTCTATCAAACTGAACAGGAAATCCAGCGGATTAACCATCGTTTCCGTTCCTTGATTGATAATTCTAATGACATTATGTTAATTGTTAGCCCAACAGGTATTATTCAATATATTAGTCCCTCTAGTTATCATACTTTAGGTTATTTACCCAGTGAAGTAGAAGGAAAACTGTGCCTAGAATTTGTGCATCCAGATTATCATCAATTGATTTTAGATACAATTCAGTTATCAATTCAGAATCCTGCGGTTACGATTCCACCTGTGTGCTATCTAGTGCAAGATAAAAAAGGTGAATGGCTCTGGTTAGAATCTACTACTACTAATCTATTGACTGATGAATATGTGCAGGGAATTGTGGTGAATGCCCGAGATGTAACCTATCGCGTTCTGATGGAGGAAGAACTGAGGGATCGTGAACGACAATTGCAGAGTATTACAGATAATTTGCCCATCATTATTGCCCGCTACAAACTTAATCCTGATGGCACAGAAAAGCTAGAATACATAAGTTCTGGCTGTAGAGATATTTTAGGCATTGAGGCTGAATCTGCGATCGCTAATATCCAAGTCTTATGGGGTTCCATTGTGCCTGAATATCGTGTTCCACTGAAATTGTCTTTAGTGGCTTCAGCAGAAGCACTCACCCTCTGGCATGAAGAATGGGAAATTATTACTCCCACAGGCGATCGCAAGTGGATAGAAGGTTTTGCTACTCCTGTACAGAATTCTGATGGCACGATCACTTGGGATTTAGTGATGTTTGACAACAGCGATCGCAAATGCATAGAAGTAGAACTACAGCAAACGATTCGGGCTTATCAAGAACTATTAAATAATGTGCCTGCTGTTGTCTATCAATATGTGCGAGGTAGTGATGGTACTGAAGCTTTCATCTATCTCAGTGATAATGTTAATCAACTCTATGAAATTCCCTTGAAAGAACATCCCAGCGATCTGAGCAGATTGTGGGAGATTATTGACCCAGAAGACATTCCCAGACTATTGGAGCAGTTGCGTTATTCAGAACAACATCTAGTGGATATATCTAGTCAATACCGCATACACACACCATCAGGCAAAACTAAATGGGTTCACTTGGTGGCTCATCCAGAGAGATTATCTAATGGGGATGTAATGTGGAGTGGTGTAAAGGTAGATATAACAGAGAAGTGTCTCATAGAGAATTCTCTGAAAGAAACATTAAAAAACTATCAAGAATTGTTGGCGAATGTGCCTGCTGTAATTTATCACTATCTCCAGAGACCCGATGGTAGTTCTAGTTTTCCCTATTTGAGCGATAATGTGCAGAAACTATTTGAGATAGAAGTAGGCAATCAATTAGAGGATGGTTATATTATTTGGCAAATGGTTCATCCAGAGGACTTGGTGCTACTGCAAAGCACAGTGGCAGATTCTATCCGCAATCTCACTCCCTTTTATCAACAGTTCCGCATCATTACGCCATCGGGACAGATTAAGTGGCTTCAGAGTAATTCTCGTCCTGACATCCAGCCTAATGGAGAAGTTATCTGGGTGGGGGTATTTTTGGATATTACACCATTGAAAAACCAGGCACAATTCCTGAGTGCAATTAGCAGAGAAGCCAAGGCGACTATTTACATCTATGACTTGGTAGAAAATCGGAATGTGTTTGTTAATCCTGAGTTTTACGAGCTGTTGGGCTATACCCCTGAAGAAGTCCAGGCAATGGGCGATCGTTTATTTGCAGAAATCATGCATCCTGACGATTACCAATATTGTATGAATAAAATAATACAGGAAATTCATCAATTAAGTGATGATCAACATATAGAGTTTACTAGCAGATTAAGGCATAAAGACGGTACATATCGCTGGATATTGACACGCGATTGCATCTTCCGCAGAGATCAGAATGGCACACCAACCCAGGTTTTAGGTCTGAGTATGGATATTACGGCACAGAAAGAAACCGAGGAGGCTCTGCGTAGAGCTACTCGACAATTTTCTACTTTTCTGAACAATAGTCCTAGTATAATTTGGTTGGCCGATCTCCAAGGGCGATATTTATTTGCAAATGAAATTTTCTACCAATTGTTTGATCTGCAACCTCAACAGGTACTTGGCAAAATTCACTATGACTTTTTACCTAGAGAAATAGCAGATTTATTTGCTACTAATAACCAATACATCATTTATTATCAAACTCCCATCACCATAGAAGAAACCATCAACTTGCATGGGAGCGATCGCACTTTCCTCTGTACTAGGTTTCCTGTGTATGACGATGCAGGTAACTTTTATGCTATTGGTAGCTTTGCTACCGATATTACTGACCATAAACTTACTGAAAAACAACTCCACGAAAAAGAATCGGTTTTAATTAATCTGTTACATCATCTGCCAGTAGTCTGCTATAAATTGGCACTTAGTCCAGAAGGTGTTAAGTATGTTTACATCAGCCCCAATTGTGAACAACTTTATGGTTACACGGCTGAAGAACTCTTAACTAATATTGAGCGATTTTACTCTCTCATTGATCCTGCTTATCTAGTTAAAGTGAAAGATTGCGTAAATATAGCTCTGACTAATCGTCATGATTGGACAGTAGAATTTCCTGTTACCCTGCCGAGTGGCAATCGCAAGTGGATTAGATGTGAATCTCAATATATTGAACAAGCAGGTGAACCGCCTATATGGTATGGTGTACATATAGATATTACTGCTACTAAACTGCTAGAATTTTCTTTACAAGAAAGTGAGAACCGACTTAAACAAATCCTTAGCAATGTCCCTGTAGCGATCTATCGCATTGAACAGCGTCCCAATGATATTCCTTACCTAGTTTATGCAAGTGCTAATTTTAGAGAATTGTTGGGCTTAGCATCTTTAGAAATTCCCATAGATGTCAGACAGACTCTTACTCAAGTTCATCCTGAAGACTTAGAATACTACTTAGGCATAGATACTTCTACTCAGAGTGCAGGTGAATACAACAAGGAGTTTAGGGTCTTGAATGATCAAGGAACTCGCTGGCTTTCAGCCCAAGGCTATCAGCATACATCCAGTGATGGCACTATTGTCTGCGATGGCATTTTACAAGATATTACTACTTTCCGTGAGGCACAAGCTTTAATAGAAGGTTCTAAAGCAGAACTGGAAGCCATAGTCCAAGAGCGTACTAGGGCATTGGAGAACTCCCAACTCCTGCTGATGCAACAGCTAGAGAAAAATGAAACTCTATTAAATATCACTGCCAAGATTCGCAGTTCTGTACGCCTTGGTGAAATTTTACAAGCCACTGTAGATGAACTCAGACAGGTACTCAATGCCGATCGAGTTTTGATTTATAACTTCCTAGAGTTGGAGCAAGGGGGGATAATTCTCGCTGAAGCAGTGAATGAAGAGCAAAATGTACAGCGTTTAATTTATCAGGAATATCCAGCGGAAGTTTTTCCCATAGATTGTCATCATCGATTCCTGCGTGGGAAAGTATCAGTTATTTATGACAGGGATAATAGTCCCACCACCTCCCCCTGTCTGAAAGAATTTATGAGGAGTCTGAATGTTGCTTCTTCCATTACTCTGGGGATCGTCCAGAGCGACTATAATAGTGCTTATCTATGGGGAGCATTGATTATTCACTCCCAGACTCCCCGCCAATGGGAAGCATGGCAAATAGAGCTAGTGGAACAGTTGTTAGCCCCTCTGTCAGTGGGATTGACTCAGTCTGCCCTCTATCAACAGTTATCTAGTGAATTAGAAATCCGCAGGGCCACTGAAAAGAAACTACAAATGATGAATTCTGAACTACTCTATGCAAACAAAGCTAAAGATGAATTCCTCGCCAATATGAGCCATGAACTGCGCACTCCCCTCAATTCGATTTTGGGTCTGTCTGAAGGATTATTGCATGGTGTATATGGTCAGTTGAACGATCGCATCACTCGTTCTATCCAGACGATCGAGCGCAGTGGGAAACACCTTTTGGCATTAATTAACGATATTCTGGATCTGTCGAAGATCGAGGCGGGATCAATGGAATTGAATTTGGCTCCTGTATCCGTGAGGGCGATATGTGAAGGGAGTTTGGTAATGGTGCGCCAGCAAGCCCTAAAGAAAAATATCCAGCTTAGATTAGACATTAGTCAGGATGTGAGTACTATCGTGGTGGATGAGTTGCGCTGGCGGCAGGTGTTAATCAATCTCCTGGACAATGCGATCAAATTCACCAATGAAGGCGGTCGCGTAGAACTGATTGTCAAGGAAACATGGGTACACCAACAGCAACATATAGCTTTCACTGTGAGGGATACTGGCATCGGTATCCGTACAGAAGATCTCAAGAAATTATTCAAACCCTTTGTGCAGGTCGACAGCAATCTCAATCGCCGCTATGCGGGTACAGGTCTGGGCTTGTGCCTAGTGAAACAGATTACTGAATTGCATGGAGGTACTGTTTCAGTGG
Organism: Pseudanabaenaceae cyanobacterium; assembly: GCA_046295715.1. GTDB lineage: Bacteria > Cyanobacteriota > Cyanobacteriia > Pseudanabaenales > Pseudanabaenaceae > JBKBMU01. The sequence goes on along the minus strand of JBKBMU010000008.1, from coordinate 3,845 downwards.
AGAGTGAGTTTGGGGCAGGGAGTAGTTTTACTGTGAGCATTCCCTGCAGAACAACTTCTGGGCTACCACTTCCCTCTGCATCTGGGGAAAAAGATAACCAGCCCATAACCGCAATCCATGGAGCTACTATTCTCCTAGTGGAAGATAATGAGGATAACATCGAGACGGTGAAGGATTATTTAGAGTCCATGAACTATCAAGTAGTGGTGGTGCGCAGTGGCACAGAAGCCTTAGCAAGAATTGACCAAATTCAACCCAACTTGGTATTGATGGATGTGCAAATGCCTGAACTGGATGGTTTGGAAACTACCCGCCGTTTGCGTGCCCGCCCTGAGTATGCTCATCTGCCCGTGATTATGCTGACAGCAATGTCCATGACTGGGGATGAAGAGCGTTGTAAATCCGCAGGTGCGGACTACTATATCACTAAGCCCTGTAGCCTCAAAAATCTCGTGAAAAAGATTGAAGAATTGCTCACTGACCGATCGCGATCGCTCTAGGCTCTGGCTTGCGCCAGCCAAGGAGGGCTTGAGGGACCAACAGATGTTTGAATAGAATAAGCAATGACATCAATTCATTTGGCGTGTTTTGGCGTTTCCACTGCCCAGGGCGACAGAATAATAGCTCAACCAACTGCCGCTGTTGGTTCAAGCTGAGGTCAGTAAAACTCACGCGCACATAGGGAAACTCCTGTTCTAAGTCAGTTTTGGTAATCACCGCCGAGAGTTTTATTTGCTCTTCCATCAGTTCTACTTCTACAGGCAAAAAATTTTCCTGCTCTACTGATGGCATACCAGATTGAGTGAGCAGAATACCTGCCCCGATCTCTGAAATCACAGAAGTAATCCCCCAGAAGGTCTGCTCTCCCACCTGCAACCTAGCCACCCGCCTGAGATAGAACCACTCATAGGCATCAGGTTTAGGTGCATCCAACATCACGAGAATTCCTGTCCCCAATAGAAGTAGATTGTAGGCACTCCACCACCAGCCCAAAGCCAAGCCCCTAGTGGCTTCTACCCCTGTACGGTAGCTATCCATCTGCATCACACACTTGCCCAAATTCAGCCATAAACTCACAGCAGTGAGTACAAAGAGAATCATCAGCGGTAGAGCCAACTGCCAATTGAAATGGAGACGATCGCTCTGTGTACCCTTCGGTGTAACCTTAAATCCTCGCCCAAACGGGTTAACTAGCGTCCGCAGAACTGTCAAAGAGAGAGGAATACAGAGAACCACATCATAAATATCAGAAATAATCACAGAGCGGGTATGATTACTCAACCATGAGAACACCAAGAGATTAACCACATAGAACGGTAGAAAATAGAAAATCACCTCTTCTATGGTAGCCTGCACAGGAATCACGTCCAAGAAAGAATATGCCAAGGGCACTAAGAGAAAACCTACCCTAGGAATACAAGTGAACCAGTGCATAATCCCTGTTAGGTGTGCCAATCGCTGAATCGGCTTCAAACCTCTAATTGTGAGAGGATTCTCTTCAATAAAGAAGGCTTGGAGCGTCCCCTGTGCCCAACGGAATCGCTGAGTAGCGTGCGCACCCATATCATCAGGGGCTGAACCAGCACTCAATTTCTCATCTAGGTAGATGAGTTTGTAGCCCTTGTGGGAGAGTCGCACCGCTGTAAAATAATCCTCACTCAATGAACTAGTAACAAAGCCGCCGCCTATTGCTTCTAGGGCACTGCGCCGCACCACAAAGGAGGTCCCCGCACATACTACACTCTCTGTACCATCTCTTACGGGTTGGATCTGCCGATAAAAAACTTCTTGCTCAGGCACAATGATATTCTCCAGACCTAAATTGCGCGCGATCGGGTCAGGATTGTAATAACTCTGGGGGGTCTGCACTAAAGCTACCTGCTCATCCTGAAAAAAAACCACTGTTCTGATTAAAAAATTTTTAGTCGGTACAAAATCCGCATCAAAACAAACTATTAACTCTCCTTTGGTTCTAGCGATCCCATGGTTCAGATTACCTGCTTTAGCATGCCTATTGTCAGGGCGAGTCATATATTCACAACCCAACTCCTCAGCTAAGGCTTTAATATGAGGTCTTCTTGTATCATCCAGTAGATAAATTTTTTTATTAGGATAATCCATTGCTTGACAGGCAATTACTGTGCGTTTGAGAATAAATTCTGGCTCATTGTAAGTAGGGATCAACACATCTACACTCGGACAAAATTCACCCTTGATTACAGCTTCAGCTTTAGCATCTGCTTCCCCAGAGCGATCGCGCGCCTGCACTAGTAGTAATAGCTGTAAACTGCCATGCACTAACACAAACAGTTCCAGCACAAACAAGCTAATACTGATTGAACCCTGCAGGGGATCAACTAAATTTAAGGTAGTCAGGGATCGCCAGATAATATAGCGCAGAGTTAAAATTAACAGGATAGCTACTATGACAAACCGCGACCATCTTTGCGGCTGTGGTGAAATATACGTAATAGCTAGAGCAATCAGAGACAGAGCGATCGTGGGAAATAGGAGAAATTCCCCTGTTACCATTGGCACACGCAACCATGCAGGCGGATATTTTTGTAAGGTTTGCAACTGCCAAATAATTTCTTTAATTACTCCCACCTGGGCAAACCAGCCCCAGACAAATAAAGCACTCACAAGAATAATAGTGAATAGCACCAGTGTAGCCAGCGGAGGACGAATCCACAATTTTTGGGTTAAGAATTCCCCCCTATTAGACCTGAGAAATAGCATATTTACACCTCAACTGCGAGTACAATGCCACCATGTTCTACAAGGCTTCCCGCCAAAAACTTACCTGATCATCCAATGCTAAGACTACCTTTTGTGCACTTTCTAGTTGATAAATACTAGGCTCAATAGTTTCCCCCATTACAACAGGAACAGTTGGCTTACCAGTTTTGCCGATCAAGTGGGATCGCCGCACTGCCCGTTCTACATCACTGGGATAGATAGTAGCCGATTGTTTCTGAATTAAATTATCACAGGTTTTGTTGGGAAAATCACAGCGGTAAATAAATGGCTCTTGCCAACTCAAAGGAATTTCCAATAAATCTCTTGCACCTGTGAAGCCCTGTCCGATGAATAACAACAGAGCAAAGGAGTTGAGTATTATATGAGCGATGCGCATTTTCTGGGAGCGATCGCTGTAGATGTAGGGAATCATTACCAGAGAAGTGACCATGAGCACTGCCGCCGTTATGCCCAAATAGAAGTGAGATAGATACCAAGCATCATCTCTGCGGAAAATCGCCCCAAAAGCTACCTCAGGACGGAAAATCTTATCCTGAAAGCCAATCAACAGAATACCTAACCCAGTGAGAATACCAAAAACGATCGACCAGACCCGCTGGCGCGCCACATACAGAAAACCCAAAGATAAAGCAGTTACTACAAAGAAGGCGATCGTAATTATCACTTCCAATTGTTTATCATTCCATAAATTGTTTCTAATAATGTATTTCGCCGTAGGATGTAACAACCCCATCAAGGAAGTAAATACTACCGTTCCCGCTAACCACTTACCATACTTTACATGGTCTAAACCCACAACCGCAGGAATCCTACTTTTATCTTCTTTATCCACTCCTAACCTGCGCTGACGCGTCTGCCATGCTAAACTCACCACGATCCCAAGCAAAGGAAACACGATCGCCACCGTAAAAGCGGGATGCACCAACCGCAAATAGTCTATCAAGTCTAGGAAAAACATATATTTGCTTCCTTGTCGAAATGTAAATGAAAGTAACTACCCCTATAGTAATACCCAGTCTTGCCAGTGGGGGAGAGATAGCAATAATCTACAAGTTCATAAAAGACAGCAGATCAGGCTACTATTA
>JBKBMU010000007.1:144580-168897 GCA_046295715.1 Pseudanabaenaceae cyanobacterium | reverse complement strand
CGGTTCTCGGTGGAGGTGATCCACTGGCAAAAACGCTCCCACAGACTGTCTCTACGACGCTCAATTGCAATTGTCATGGTTTCGTTTACCTCAAAAATAGTAAAACTTAAGTAAATAAGTAAAAAAGTGCGCTTGTTATCACGCACTCTGAAATGTATAACGAATTGTTACGAATTGTCAATCAAAATTTATGAACAAAACCTTAAATCTGTCGCGGGGGGGAATGGAACTTGCGATCGCCCACAATGCCGATCGGGGTGATCTTTTGTTGGGCACGCAGGGCTTCCAGCTTAGCTAGTTCAGAGAAAGTTACCCAAGCGATACAATTGACAGGACAAGTATCGATCGCCTCTTGGATGGTTGCTAGGTCATCCCCGTCCTGAGCGATCACCCTTGCCCTGCCGTAGTCAGGCTCCAGAAAAAAAGTATTACGGGCTACATAGGCACAGTGACCACAGCCAATGCAGATGGTTTCATCTACGTAGACTGCATCTTGCCGTAAATTGCCACCTAGTTCAGGCTCCCAGCCCGATCGCTCTTCAGCCATGCCATCTTTGCAAAACGAGTTTGACTGAGCCGTCTGCCTGTTGGGTTTGTTCAGCTACAGCAAACCCCTCAGCTTGGGAAGCACTGAGTACTGCATTGATCGCATACCGCTGGGTAACTTTTTGCAAGAAACTTTCCACAGACCAAGGCATTTGCCAGTACTGCATATCGGCAACTAGCTCATAAGTAGAGCCATTCCAGCGAAAACCGATGTCGTAGCCATTGGTTTGGGGGATCACCACCTCGGCAGGCACAGTGTTACCTTCATAACCCCTGAGGTGAGCACCTGCTTGCCAAGATACACCGAGATCCCTAAGGGCAGATTGTAAAGAAACTAAATCTTTGATTTGGGTTTTAATCTGGCTAAAGTGGGACATAGCACAACTTCCTTGTCTGCATTGGGTTTATGGTTTTACCACTCACTGTAGGCAACGATCGATTGGCGATCAGAGTTGGTTTGGGTCTGTAGAGCTTCACTGGTCATGGTGCGGGCTACCACCTTGCCTAGTTTTGCCTCGATCGCTTGCGTTACCACCTCACAGGCAGAACCAGCGATCCCCATCACCTTCTCCTCAACCCGACCGTCGGGGTGAATGACAAACTCTATGGTCTCCATATTACAAAAAGTAGAATTTTCCAAATTATATACTCAACCACCGCCAAAGCCAAGCTAGTGCTATTTTTAGCCAGTTTAACCCCTCACTAGCCCAGAAAATTTGTCAAAATTCTTAACATATTTATATTACCGAGGTTCTATTTTAAGAATTGATTTTTACCTACTGATCTTTTCTGCAACAGGACTCGACTTTGATTGCTAAAAAACATCCAGATAACTTAGGGGAACTGAAAAGCCCCTGCCAGCTTTTCTTGGGGTTAGTTTACTGACTATACTATGGGCAATCCTCTAAGTCTGAAGCACTTAGAAGCACTTAGTTGTATAATACAAGACCTGTCAAATGGGGATGTGGCGGAATGGTAGACGCTACGGACTTAAAATCCGTTGGGGGCGACTCCGTGCGAGTTCGAGTCTCGCCATCCCCATCTGCCAGTACTCAGCTGTGGTTCAGGTAGATTACCCTGTCTTTTGGGGCACCTACATCTAAATTTCCGCTACGCTCTAAGACTATACAGAGCAAACCTTACAGAACTTGGCTTAACGGGAACTCAGGATATGAGGGTCATCAATTCTAATTCTTGAAATAGGGGGGTGCTCAGGTATCGTTCGCCGAAACTGGGCTGAATCATGACGATCATTTTGCCTGCATTTTCGGGGCGTTTGCCGACGGTTACTGCGCCATATAGTGCCGCCCCGCTGGAAATGCCTGAGAGTAAACCTTCATCCCGCGCCAGCTTGCGCCCGTACACGATCGCCTGTTCATCACTGACGGGGATCACTTCATCTATAACCGACCTATTCAATACTTCAGGAATAAACCCTGCACCGATGCCCTGAATTTTGTGCGCCCCCGGTTTGCCCCCTGACAACACAGCACTGTTGAGCGGCTCGATTGCCACCATTTTGATACTGGGTTTGCGCTGTTTGAGTACTTCACCCACCCCTGTAATTGTGCCGCCTGTGCCCACACCAGACACCACAATATCCACCTGTCCATCTGTATCCGCCCAAATTTCCTCAGCGGTGGTCTGGCGATGGATTTCGGGGTTGGCAGGGTTGCGAAACTGTTGCAAGAGATAGGCATTTGGCATGGTGCTGGCGATCTCCTGCGCCTTGCGGATCGCCCCTGCCATACCTTCTATGCCAGGTGTGAGTTCCAAGATCGCCCCATATGCCCTCAGCATTGCCCGCCGCTCTAAGCTCATGGTCTCAGGCATGGTTAGAATTAACTTATAACCCTTGGCGGCTGATACCATTGCCAGCGCGATCCCTGTATTCCCTGAAGTTGGCTCTACTAGAATGGTTTTGCCTGGGGTGATTAGTCCCTGTGCCTCGGCACTTGCCACCATATTGATACCAATGCGATCCTTAACTGAAGCAGAGGGGTTCATACTCTCCAGTTTGACCACGATCCTTGCCACACAACCTTCTGCCTTGGGAATGCGCTGTAACTCGACTAGGGGCGTGCGACCGATTAACTCGGTGATATTGCGGGCAATTTTCATAAACTCCAAGGGGTTAGTGTGGATTATCTAATCATACCAGAAGCTATAGGTAAAGAGGGCATTTTGCTAAAAGCTCAGCACTTAGATGCTAAGTTGACGCTGAAACTACTCACCGTCAACTTATTTCCCAGAGTAGGGAGGTCGCCTAGACTCATGCAGATTAGCCTGTAGTCAGCACTGCTTTGAGCATCTCATTGTCGGGATTGGGGGTGAAGTGGAAGCCCAACCGTTCGCAGATTTTGCGCATGGCAGTATTGCTGGGGAGCATATAGGCTTCTATTTGCTTGATCTGCTCTAGATGAGCGATCGTTACTAACCGCCGGAGTAGTTCTGTGCCTAAGCCCTGCTTTTGGTAGCGATCGGCAATAATCATGGCAAATTCGGCATTATCAGAGTTGTGGAAGCGGGTGAGCCTGCCGACCCCCAATAGTTGGTGTTTGCCAGTAATAGGGTCTTTGTGGTCTGCCACCAGTACCATCTCGCGATCGTAGTCAATAAAGCAAATACGGGTGAGGCGATCGTGGGAGATGCGGTACTGGAGATTGACCATGTGGGCATAGCGCATATAGACGCTTTCCGCCGAAAGCAGTTTATGGAATTCCACTAGGAGGGGTTCATCTTCAGGGCGGATGGGGCGAATGGTAACATGGAGGTCATTTTTGAGGGTGAAACAACTCATGTACTGGTGGGGATAGGGACGGATCGCTAGGCGGGGGGGTGTGCCCTGATGGAGTACGATCCGCGCATCCAAGGCAATGAGATACTCCGCAGACGCAAGGAGGGGATTGATGTCAATTTCCTGAATTTGGGGCTGTTCTGCCACCAATTGACTGAACCGCACTAGTAGTTGCGCCAGTGTATCCATATCTACAGGGCGATTGCCCCGCACCCCCTGTAGCGCATGGTAAATCTTGGTGCGCTCCATCATCCGCTTGGCTAGGGTACTATTCAGGGGTGGCAGGGCCAGAGAACGGTCTTGCCACACTTCTACCAATTGCCCCCCTGTGCCAAACAGAATCACAGGGCCAAATTGCACATCCACACTACTGCCTAAAATTAGCTCATAGCCCTGCTTGCGGAACATGGGCTGGACCGTTACCCCCAAAAAGGCACCGGGATATTGTTGCACATTGGCGCGGATGAGTTGAAAGGCGGTGCGCACCGCTTCGGCATTGGCAAGGTTTAACTGTACGCCCCCTACATCGCTTTTGTGGGTGATCACTTCAGAGAGCAATTTCAAGACGACGGGATAGCCCATGCGATCGGCGATGGCAACAGCTTCTTCACTGGTGTAGGCAACTTCTGTAGGTACGGTGGGAATGCCATAGGCAGAGAGTACCTGTTTGGCCTCATATTCTGTCAGTAGGTGTCTGCCTGTCTGTTGCGCCTGCTGGAATATCTGGGCAACTAGGGGGCGATCGGGGGTGAATTCATCGGAGTCGGGGGGCAGTTGGGGGGTTTCATATAAAGCCCTGAGGTTATTACTGTACCGACACATGTAATAGAAGATGTGGGCGGCAGTATCGGGATAGTTGAAGGTGGGAATACCTGCTTCATTGAGGGCTTGCATAGCAGAGGCTACCCCTTCCCCCCCCATCCAACTGGCAAGGATCGGTTTGTGGCAGTTGTGGGCGCACTGGATTAACTGGCTAGCGGTTTCCATGGGCTGGGACATAGCTTGGGGGGTGAGAATGACTAGGATGGCATCGCTGTTGGGATCGCTGGCAGTGATTTCTAGGGTTTTGGCGTAGCGATCCGCATCCGCATCCCCCAAAATGTCCACAGGGTTGCCATGGCTCCAGTGGGCAGGCAGAATCTGATCTAACTTCTGTTTGGTTTCTGGGGCTAGTTCTGCCAATTTGCCCCCCGCCTGAATAAAGGCATCGGTGGCGATCACCCCAGGTCCGCCCGCATTGGTAACAATGGTCAGGCGATTGCCTTGGGGCAGTTTGGGCTGTTTGGAAAGGACTTCTGCCATATCAAATAGGTCAGAGATATTCTCCACCCGCAAGACCCCACAGCGGCGAAAGGCGGCACTCAAAACCTCATCGCTGCCTGCCAGCGCCCCCGTGTGGGAAGTAGCCGCCTGGGCGGCAATTTCAGTGCGCCCCGCTTTGAGGACTATGATTGGTTTAGTCAGAGCCACTTCCCGCGCCGCCGATAGAAATGCCCGGGCATTCCCAATCGATTCCATGTAGATCACAATGCTTTTGGTGTGGGGATCATCCCCGAGGTAGTAAATCAAATCCCCCCAACTTACATCCAGCATTGCCCCAATGGAAATAAAGGCACTGAAGCCAATGTTCTCCTGAAAACTGAGATCGAGAATGGAAGTACACAACGCCCCACTCTGGGAAATAAATCCCACCGACCCCGGACGGGCGATCGTGCTGGCAAAGGTGGCATTCAGGCCCACGATCGGGTTCATCACCCCCAGACAGTTGGGGCCGATGATCCGCATCTGTCCCGCATTAGCCAGAATTTGCTGTTCTAAAGCCACCCCCTCTGCGCCGATCTCCCGAAAACCTGCGGAGATGATCACTGCCCCTTTCACCCCTGCTTGGGCACATTCGGCAATCACCCCTGGCACAGTGGGCGCAGGGGTAGCGATTACGGCTAAATCCACCCGATCGGGCACAGCTTGGATACTGGGATAGGCTTTGATCCCCAGCACACTGGGTCGTTTGGGGTTGATGGGAAACACCGTGCCGCCAAAGGGGGTGCTAATCAAGTTCCACAATAGGGTTCTGCCCACACTGCCCAATCGTTCGGTGGCGCCGATCACGGCTACAGTCTGGGGGTGAAAAATGGCATCAAGGGGATAGCGTGTCCGGGCACGCCAAACATCATACACAGCCTCTTGGGTAGGCGCGAGGGTAGCTTGCATGGGTTTGTCTCTAGCTCACAGTGGTCAAAGATAGGGTGTCAGGACGATGGTAGAGGGCGCTGTCGAGGCGACAACCTTGGAAGGAGAGGATATAGAGTTCCTTCAGGTCGCGGATTAGGGGATAGCGGGGATTAGCCCCTGTGCACTGGTCATCAAAGGCTTGCTCTGCCATCTGTTCCACCTGCTCATAAAATTCCCGCTCTTTGTCGGGGAGTGCCTCCTTGATGGACATGGGAATATCCAACTCCCGTTTCAGGTTGTCCACTGCATCAATCAACCGCTCCACCTTCTCATCTTCGGTTCTACCCCCTAAACCGAGGAAGTCGGCAATCTCCGCATAGCGCTGTTTGGCATGGGGATGGGTGTATTGGGGGAAGATGGCTTGTTTGAAGGGGGCATCGGTGGCATTGTAGCGGATCACATGGGAGATCATCAGGGCATTGGCTAGCCCATGGGGCACATGGAAAGTAGAACCCAATTTGTGCGCCAAGGAATGGCAAATACCCAAAAAGGCATTGGCAAATGCCATCCCTGCGATCGTGGCGGCATAGTGGACTTTTTCCCGGGCGATCGGGTCTTTCGCACCATATTTGTAGGCGCGGGGCAGATAGGTGAATAGCAATTGAATTGCTTCTTTAGCTAAGCCTTCAGTGAATTCCGTTGCCAAAATGGACACATAGGCTTCCAGCGCATGGGTGAGGGCATCGATCCCACCGTAGGCGGTCAGCTTTTTGGGCATGTGCATCACCAGTTCTGGATCGATGATCGCCATGTTGGGGGTGAGGGCATAGTCTGCCAGGGGATATTTGATCCCGGTTTTGTCATCGGTAACTACAGCAAAGGGGGTTACTTCTGAGCCTGTGCCCGAAGTAGTGGGAATTGCCACTAGGATCGCCTTCTGTCCCAAAGTGGGCAGGGCATAGACCCGCTTGCGAATGTCCATAAAGCGCATGGCGACCCCTGCAAATTCCACTTCAGGATGTTCATACATCAGCCAGATCACCTTTGCCGCATCCATCGGTGAACCACCGCCAAAGGCAATGATCACATCGGGATTGAAAGTACGACAGCGATCGACCCCTTTTTGCACCGTACTCAGATTGGGATCAGGCTCCACTTCATAGAACACCTGAAATTCAATGCCTAATTCTTCCAAAATTTCTTCCACTTCCTTGAGCATTCCCATCTCAAAGAGGGGTTTATCCGTAACTATAAATGCCCGCTGTTTGCCCTGCAATTCCTTCATGGCTACTGGTAAACAGCCAAATTTGAAGTAGATTTTGGGGGGCACACGGAACCAGAGCATATTTTCTCTTCTTTCAGTGATGGTTTTGATATTCAACAGGTGATGGGGGGCAACATTTTCGGAAATGGAGTTCCCGCCCCAAGTGCCACAGCCCAAGGTCAGGGATGGATCGAGCTTGAAGTTATACAAATCCCCGATCGCCCCTTGAGAAGAAGGGGTATTCAACAGCACCCTACTGGCGGTTACATGGTGCTCAAAATAAGCCAAGTCATCTCGGTTGGCAGGATCGGTGTAGAGCACCGCCGTATGTCCTTTGCCGCCGAAATTTACCACCTGCGCCGCTATTTCCACCCCAGCGTGGAAGTTGGGCACACAGTACATCGCCAGAATCGGCGCCAGTTTTTCATAGGAGAAGGGTTCCTGCACCCCTACCTCACTGACTTCCCCAATCATCAGGCGCATCCCCCCAGGTACTGTAAAACCAGCCATGGCTGCAATCTTTTCCACTGACTGCCCCACAATCCCAGGATTCAAGCGCCCATCTTGGAGAATAATCCGCCGTACCAGTTCCGTTTCCTCGGGGTTGAGGATATATGCCCCCCGATGGCGAAATTCCTGTTTCACCTGCTCATAGATTGGCTCTACCACGATCACTGACTGTTCAGAAGCACAGATCATGCCATTGTCAAAGGTTTTGCTGAGCAGAATCGAGCTCACTGCCATGGGAATATCCGCACTCACATCGATCAAGGCAGGAGTATTTCCTGCACCTACCCCCAAGGAAGGATGCCCTGAGGAGTAGGCGGCTTTGACCATGGCTGGGCCACCCGTTGCCAGAATTAACTTAATGTCAGGGTGTTGCATCAATACCTGAGAAAGGGGCACAGTGGGTTCATCGATCCAGCCAATGATTGGATCGGGTGCACCCGCGGCAATGGCGGCTTGCCTGATAATCCTTGCCGCCTCGATCGTGCACTTTTTGGCTTTGGGATGGGGCGAGAAAATAATGGCATTGCGAGTCTTGATTGCCAACAATGCCTTGAAAATTGCCGTAGAAGTGGGGTTGGTGGTAGGCACAATGCCAGCGATGATCCCCACTGGTTCAGCCACTCGCTTAATGCCAAAATGGGGGTCTTCCTCGATTACCCCGCAGGTCTTTTCATGTTTGTACTTGTTATAGACCATCTCGGCGGCAAAGTGATTTTTGATCACCTTGTCCTCAACAATGCCCATACCCGTTTCTGCTACCGCCATTTTGGCTAGGGGGATGCGCGCCTCATTGGCGGCAATGGCGGCTTGCTGAAAAATGCGATCGACTTGTGCTTGGGAAAAACTAGCAAATTCTTCTTGGGCAATTTTAACTTTAGCAATCAGCTCATTGAGTTCTTGTTCATTAGTGACGCCCATAGTGTGTCCTCACTCATCTAAAGTCTAGCCTACATAAGTTTTGGCGATCTGCCCCTAATCTTCAACTTATGATCAGGATCAGGAAAGGAACTATGGGCTTTTGCTTTGGGGGAGAACAAGGGCTCCCCCTGACTGTTAAGTTTACTTATCTGGCGTATTTGACACTGCAACCATAGGGTTGGGTGGTAGCCACCGGTACGGGCTGACCAGCTCTAATAGCATTTAACGCCTCGGCTACATAGTTTCTTGCCCCTACTACATCATCTTTGTTGGCACTGGGACGGTCATCGATCGCCCCCATATACGCTAAGGTGCCGTTGGGGGCAATGATGAACATATGGGGGGTGGTTCTTGCCCCGTAGAGTCTGCCTAGAGTGCCTTCGGGATCAAGGATCACTGCCGTCGGGCTAGCATTGCGGGACTTGGTTAGTTCATTTGCTTTGGCGCCATTGACAAAACCCTGCTGACCCGGTGCCGAAGAAATCACAGACAGCCACACTACACCTTGGCTGGTCGCCGATCGCTGGAGCTTCTGCATATTGTCAGTTTCGTAGTGTTTCTTCACAAAGGGACAATCATGGTTAGTCCACTCTAAAACCACCGTTTTCCCTTTGAAATCAGTGAGGCTGTGCCGTTTGCCATTGCTGTCTACTACCGTAAAGTTAGGCGCAGGTGCACCTACTTGCAAGGTGGGGGAAGCAGAGGTCTGATCGCTCTTAAGCCAGTGATTAAAACCAACCAGCGCCCCTACCGAAGCTGCAACCAAAGCAGTAGAAACTAGTCCAGTCTTGAGAATTTTCTGCATAAGTTACTCCTTAGAATAGAGGTACAACCTGTTCCAGGGCTGACTGCACTATTTGCGGTGTCAGGTTTTTGGGCAAAACCAGTGGTTTTCCCTCTTTCATCTTAGACCCATAGAGGAGGTAGAGGGGCACACCACTACTGCCAAATTGTTGCAATTGTTCGGCAATGATGGGGTCTTGATTAGTCCAGTCGGCTTTGAGGAGAATTACCCCCCGTCGCTGAAATTCCGCCAATACTTCTGGTTGGGACAGGGTAGTGCGTTCGTTGATAAGGCAACTCACACACCACGCCGCCGTAAAACTCACAAATACAGGTCGGCCTTGGGCTCTCAGGTCAGCCAGTTTGGCTGGGGAATAGGTCTGCCAGACCACAGGGACACTAGGAGCGTTCACCACCGGCAATAGCCCCAAACAGAGGGCTATGGCTATGCCTGTACCAATCAGCCCCACTCTGCGCCAGCAGGATCGAGCCATTTGGGTTTTGCCGTAGAGCCAGCCAGCAAAGCCAATCAGCACAAAACCAACCAAGGCGATCCCCAGTCCCTCTGTGCCTGTCTGTTTAGTAAAAACCCAGAGCAACCAGCCTGCCGTACCATAGATGGGAAATGCCAGCACTTGGGGCAGGATTTCCAGCCATGTCCCCGCCTTAGGCAGAAGACGGTGTAGGCGCGGCACCAGACATAGGAACAAGTAGGGACAGGCAAAACCCAGTCCCAGTGCCAATAAAATCAACAGGGATTGGAGTTCAGGTAGTACCAAGGCCGCCCCCACCGCTGTTGCCATGAAAGGAGCAGTGCAGGGGGTGGACATCAACACCGCCAACACCCCTGTAAAAAATTCCCCTGCTAACCCTGGGCTACTGGCTAGATTCTGCCCAATGCCCGTCAGCCCACCCCCCACCACAAACACCCCAGACAGGTTCAGCCCCACCGCAAACAGCAGATATGCCAAGGTCAGTACCACCACTGGCGACTGCAGTTGAAACCCCCAACCAATGCTCTGCCCTAGGGATCGCAACAGTATTAGAGCTAACCCAAGCCCGCCAAAACACACTAGCACCCCACTGGTAAATGCTAAGCCGCTGAGCCTTGCCCTGCGGGGGCTGTGTTGAGATAGAGCTGTAATCGCCAATGCCCGCAAAGACAGAATCGGTAGCACACAGGGCATCAGGTTCAACACCAGACCCCCTAGGAGTGCCAGCCCGATCGCTTCACCAAAACCAGTAGTCTCCCTAGGCGGATTAGGCTCACGGCCGACAACTGGCAGAGGACTGGCTTGCACCCGCCAACTCCTGCCTGCCCCCATGGCAATTACACCAGCCACATCCTCTACCTCAGTCCGGTAGCCCCGTTGCAGGCGCAAAATCGGTCTATTATTGATAAACTCTAATTTTTGTTCCGCTGAATTCACAATTACCCCATCTTGGAAGGGAAAAAAAATAACTTGGCTGTTCGGTCTCACTTCTAGTTCGGGCACTGCCCCTAAATCCAGCAGGAGTTCGCGATCGTTCACCTCCAAGCCTATGGGTTTACTAACAGGTTGGGGCAGGGTTTGGCGAATCTGTTGAAACAATCTCTGTCTAGCAGGACTGACCTTGCCATCGCCTATAGGCAGCACTAGGGACAACTCCCCCGATTCAGGAATACACTCCTGCCCACAAATTAACCAATCGGCGCGCACCTTCAAGGTAACTGTACCCTCAGCCTTGGGTGCGGGCTGAATTTCCACAGGGAGATAGATATCATTTTCATAGCCAAAATTGGCAAGGGGCAGAGGGGGAATGATAAAACGTTGGGGCGTGGGAAAGAAAATATCACTGGCTGTCCAGCCCTCTGGTAGTTGCCATCTGAGGGTGGGCCTAACTCCCGAATCCCCCGGGTTTTGCCAGTAGATGTGCCACTTGGGGCGCATTTGCCAGCGCAGTGCCACCCAAAAACTTGCCCCTGGTTTAATGGAGTCCACTTCACTAATCAAAGACACCTGTGCCAAGTCAGTCTGAATTGGATTAGCTGACACAGGCAGACTCCAGCCCCACAGAGCAATTAGCAAGCAAACCAGTACCCACCATTTTTTGACCATCTTTTAGATTACTGTCATCTACATTTGCACTATAGATGATCCCCTGTCTAAGTGGGAAGATATGCCCCCAGATTAAGAAAGGTTTAAGGTACAGATGCTAGTATAGAAAAAAACTCTGTGTCAGCCTCAGACTATGTTAGATGACCACCCGCAGGAAGCCTGTGGTGTATTTGCTGTATGTACTAATAACCCAGCCCAGACTGAAACTGCCAAGCTAGTTTATTTTGGCTTGTACGCCCTGCAGCACCGCGGGCAGGAGTCGGCGGGGATCACCACCTTTACCCCCGATGGCAAAAGCCATACCCACAAGGCAATGGGTCTGGTGTCCCAAGTTTTTGATGAACCAATTTTGGCAAGACTACAAGGGGGAATCGCAGTAGGGCACAACCGCTACTCTACCACTGGCAGTAGCAAGGTCTGTAATGCCCAACCGATCGTCGTCCCCACTAGACTAGGGGATTTAGCCCTGGCCCATAATGGCAATTTAGTCAATTCCTTGGCACTGAGGCAGGAATTGCTGGGGCAAGGCTATGAATTGGCATCCACTGGCGACTCGGAAGGAATTGCCTGGGCGATCGCCCATGAAATCAATCAAGGCTATGATTGGCAGACAGGGATCAGCAGGGCACTACTGCGGTGTCAGGGGGCCTTTAGTCTGGCGATCGCCACGCCTGTGGGTATTTGGGGAGCGAGGGATGGGTATGGGGTGCGTCCTTTAGTAGTGGGGCAGATGGCAGATGGGACACAGGTGTTGGCATCGGAAACCTGTGGTTTGGATATTATTGGGGCGGAATTTGTCCAAGAAGTAGCCCCTGGGGAGTTAGTATGTTTGGATGGGAGCAATATCACTGCCCACCGCTGGCTCAAAGAACCCCTGCCCAAGTTGTGCATTTTTGAGATGATTTATTTTGCCCGCCCTGACAGTGTGATGCAAGGGGAAAGCTTGTACAGCTATCGCAAACGGTTGGGGGAATTACTGGCGCAGGAAGCCCCAGCCAAGGCAGATTTGGTCTTGGGTGTGCCCGATTCGGGCATTCCTGCGGCGATCGGCTATTCCCAAGCTTCTGGGATTCCCTATGGGGAAGGGTTAATTAAAAATCGCTATGTGGGGCGCACTTTTATTCAGCCTACCCAAGCTATGCGCGAGTCAGGAATTCGCATGAAATTAAATCCCCTCAAGGATGTGTTGGCTGGCAAAAGAATTGTAGTCATTGATGACTCGATCGTGCGCGGCACTACCAGTCGTAAAATTGTGCGTGCCCTGCGGGAAGCGGGGGCAACAGAGGTACATATGCGAATTTCTTCGCCACCTGTTACCCATCCATGCTTTTATGGAATAGATACCGATTCACAGGATCAACTGATCGCTGCCCGCCATGAGGTGGGGACGATCGCCTCTTTACTGGAAGTAGATAGTCTAGCTTACCTTAGCCATCAGGGGATGTTGCAGGCAACTGCTACTCAGCCCGATCTCTTCTGCACTGCCTGTTTTGATGGCAACTATCCCATTCCCGTTCCCAATCAACTCAAACGCTCCAAGTTCCTCCTAGAAGCCACTGCCCTATGACTAAGATCATTTTTCATCTAGCCTTCCCGGTGAAGGACATTCCCAGCACCAAAGCCTTCTATGTCGATGGCTTGGGTTGTCTAGCGGGGCGGGAAAATGCCAAGTCCCTGATCCTCGGATTTTACGGGCATCAGATCGTCGCCCATGTGGTTGATGAGATTACTGCCCCCAAAGGCATCTATCCCCGCCACTTTGGCATTGTCTTTACTGAGCAATCCAGTTGGATGGCACTACTGGAACGAGTACAGGAGAAACGGCTGAAATTCTATCAAAAACCACGGGTGCGCTTCCCTGATACCCCTTTAGAGCATCGCACCTTCTTTTTGATTGACCCTTCCCAAAATATCCTAGAGTTCAAGCACTACAGTCTAGAGACCGCCATTTTGGGGGAAACCGAATTTCATCAGATTGGCGATCATCCTGAAGCTCTGGAACATATATCCTCCCCCAATGGTGTCCTCTTGCTCAGTTCCCCTGCTAGCTAATTTAGCTGACTGGTAGCTCTTGGGAATTGGGGGTGTACACATATTGCGGAGCAATTTACTGCTTTTGAGGGCCTGAAATGATTTTTTCTCTAGAATAACCTGAATTGGGGATAGGGGGGGTGGTCAAGCAAGGGAGCAACCCTTCTTTTCTTAAACTCTTGCCGACCCTATCTCATTAAGGACAAGGCGAGAAGGTTCTTATACTATTGGGTAATGCTATAAAGGGCATGGTGTGCCTCTAAGCTGAGGCGGGCAAGGGGACTGAGCATTAAAGAAGAAACTTCGCCCCTAGCCAAGTGGTTTGCGCCTGCACAGCCGATCATCGCCGCATTATCAGTACAGAGGGACAGGGGCGGGAAGACAATTTTTAGACCATGGGCTTGGGCAGAAGTTACCAGCCCACGGCGCAGTTGGGAATTGGCGGCTACGCCACCCACTGCTACGATCGTCTGGAAACCAAACTGCAAGGCACATTTGATCGTGCGTTGGCAGAGAGCTTGGCTGACCACCTGCTGAAAACTGGCGGCTAGGTCAGGCACAGGCAGTTCACCTGTAGATTGGAGTTTGGTTACTAAGCGCAGAACAGCTGTTTTCAAGCCGCTAAAACTAAAGTCAAAGGGTGCATCGGCAATTTTGCCCTCTGGCAGAACAAAACGGGCTGTGCCCCCTTGGGCGGTGCGATCGATCGCTGGCCCGCCAGGATAACCTAAACCCAGCAATCTGGCCACTTTATCAAAGGCTTCCCCCGCCGCATCATCACGGGTCTGACCCAGAATTTGGTATTGACCATGGGTGCGCACAGCGATCAGGCTGGTGTGTCCCCCTGAAACCAGCAAACACAGAAAAGGCGGTTCTAGGTCAGGTTCAGCCAAAAATGCGGAGTAAATGTGCCCTTCCAGATGGTGAATTCCCACTAGGGGTTTGCGGTGCATCAGAGCAAGGGTTTTTGCCGACATTACTCCTATGAATAACGCCCCAATCAACCCAGGGGCACTGGTAACCGCAATGCCATCAATATCTGACCAACTGACACCCTGCATCACCTCAACAATCGCAGGCGTGAGCAATTCTAAATGCTGACGGGCGGCAATTTCAGGCACTACCCCCCCAAACTCAGCGTGTGCCGCAATTTGAGAAGAGACTAGAGTTTTAATAATCTGGCGATCGCAGACAATAGCAACCGCCGTTTCATCACAACTGGTTTCTATGGCGAGGACGGTGGGCATGGCTCTCCCAAAGCTCGGCGTAAATTTCCTTGATTCTGTTGTAATAAATTTTCTGCCCGCTGGGGATTGCACCCCATTTTTAACATCAGGAGGGCTACTTTAGTCTTCTTGCCTGCCTGGGCCAATACCTGTTCTGCAGTAGCCCGATCGCACCCCGTCAGGTCAGTGAGAATCCGCAGGGCGCGATCGTAGAGTTTTTGGTTAGTTATGGCAACATCCACCATGCGATTGCCATAGACTTTACCCAACTGCACCATTGCCCCAGTGGAGATCATATTCAAAACTAGCTTAGTGGCTGTGCCCGCCTTGAGGCGAGTCGATCCCGTCAATACCTCAGCCCCTACCAGCGGACGAATTTCCAAATCATAGGCAGTGGGCACTTGGACAGCAGGCACACAGGCCAAGAAAATCGTTTTCGCACCAAGTTGTTGGGCAGTCTGTAATGCCCCATGCACAAAAGGAGTAGTTCCCCCCGCCGTGATCCCCAGCACCACATCTTTTGCCGTAACTCCCCTTGCCCGAATTACCTGCGCCCCAGCAGTGAAACTATCCTCGGCTGACTCGGCACTGCGTACCAGCGCATCGATCCCGCCCGCTATGATTGCCTGCACCAACTCAGGCTCAGTGCAAAAAGTAGGGGGACATTCCGCTGCGTCCAGTACCCCCAACCTGCCGCTTGTCCCCGCTCCTACATAAAATAGCCTCCCCCCCGCTCCCAAGGCTGAACTGACCATGACAATAGCCTGAGCAATTTGCGCCTTCTGCTCTGCAACCGCCTGCACCGCCTTCAGGTCTTCTTGGTGAAATAGCTCCACCATTGCCAACGGGGACAGACAATCCAGATGGGCACTGCGGGGATTGGCTTGTTCTGTCAAGAGGAAACCGCGATCCATCAAAGATTCCACAAGGGCACTGCCACTATAGCCTAGCTTAGGGTACGGGGAATTGCGGTTAACCTATGTTACAATTGTTACAATAAAAAATGGACGGGAGATATACACAGTTGCGGTAATGCGCAGTAGTCATTTCTAGGGGATTGGACATACCTGTCTGTCTGTGGAGGCTTAGGGGTTACCCAGAGGCAGGAATTGCTAGTAACGATACTGGAAACCTTTACTATTATAGCGCAAGGTTAGCGAAGAGAGATGTCACTTAATCTGTTATGGTGTAGGTCTCTATGCCCCTGACCAATTCCGTACCCTCACCCATAGCTGTCCGAAAATCAAACAGACACCTGCCTGTACCGTCATCAAGGTTGATGGGAATTCTCTGCCCTGGTCTGACTATTGTGCCCGCCAAAATGTTTTCTTCCCAAGTTCTACGGGAGATATTAGAAGCATAAAACTGACAGATACTCACAGAAGAGGCGTTGTCAACACCACCCGCCGATCCCTGCCATTATTAGACTGTGCCAGAGCTAAACTAGAATAAAGTAATAGCTCCCGCCGTTACTACTCCTATAATTGCTTAAGTGTTTGGCAAAGAGTTAAGTAGCAGTGAACATAGGCATTGCCTCAGTATCCCCTACCTACAATATAAAATGTATCAGACTTCTGCTTATATTGCTCAGAATTTTAATGGCTCACCCAGCTACTCTTGACGGCCTATTTAATTTCATAAAAAATGATACATGATTTATACTAATTTTAACTAATCTACTCAGGGATAACCGATTTACAGAGGCGCAGATATAACCTCTGACAGAAGGACAGGCACAAATGACGGTGTATTCTAGTACACAAACTTAATTTATGGAATTGCATTTGCGACAGTGAATCTCAAACCAACTCTTACCCTAGGGGTATTGATTGTCGATGATCATGAATTGACCCGATGCACGCTCAAGTTACTGCTGATGCATCAGCCTTTTATTGGCATGGTAACTGAAGCCAGCAATGGCAGGCAAGCGATCGCCCAGGTGCAGAAGTATGCCCCTGATCTGGTTTTATTGGATTTACAGATGCCTATAGTAGATGGCTGGACAGCCGCCCGCGAGCTGCGCCGCCTCTGTCCCAAGACCAAAATTATTGCCTATTCTTCTATGGACTGCGGACAGGTTGCCCAACTGTTAGCCGATGGGGTCATTGATGGTTTTTGTAACAAGGACATTGGTTCTGACCAACTACTAGAGCTAGTGCGATCGCTCTGTTGAAAAGACAATCTTCCCATAGGGCGGGCAAAAAAGCCATGTTGTTAAGGCTAATTTAAGGTAGGATTAGAAAAAGGTGAGACCTCAGCTATGACTACCGTCCCCACAGACCTTGCCCCCGATCAACTGGTAAATAAAGCCCCCGCTCCCGAAACCTCAGGGATAATTGTTCCCCAGTGGCTCAAAGAAAACACTAATCCCCTTATTCAACAAGCTTTTGCCTTTGCCTACCAACTCCACAGCGGGCAGCTGCGGGCTTCAGGTGAGCCATACATTTTGCATCCAATTCAGGTGGCAACCATTCTCAGGGATTTAGGTGCAGACCAAGCAGTGATCGCCGCTGGCTTCTTGCACGATGTAATTGAAGATACGGAAGTTACTGCAGAAGAACTAGAAGCCAAGTTTGGCAAAGAAGTGCGCAATCTAGTGGAAGGAGTTACTAAACTATCCAAGTTCAATTTTGAGAGCAAAACCGAACGGCAGGCAGAGAATTTTCGGCGGATGTTTTTGGCGATGGCGCAGGATATTCGTGTGATTATTGTCAAACTCGCCGATCGTCTCCACAATATGCGCACTTTGGAACACCTGCCCCCCCACAAGCAACAGGCGATCGCGCGGGAGACGATGGAAATTTTTGCCCCTCTGGCCAATAGATTGGGGATTGGTCAGGTGAAATGGGAATTGGAAGATTTAGCTTTCAAGTATCTTGATCCTACAGCATACAGGCAAATGCAGGCGTTGGTGGCAGATACCCGCGCCAATCGTGAAGGACAAATTCAAGAAGTGATTCGGATTCTCAGCACTCGCCTAGAGAATTTGGGTTTTCAGAATTATGAGATCAAAGGCAGACCAAAACACCTCTACGGTATTTACAATAAAATGACCCGCCAAGAGAAAGAATACAGCGAAATCTATGATGTGCTGGCAGTGCGGGTGATCGTCAATACCAATGAGGAATGCTACCGTGTCCTTGCGATCGCCCATGACAGTTTTCGTCCGATCCCGGGCAGATTCAAAGATTATATAGGTTTGCCCAAGCCCAACCGCTACCAATCCCTACACACAGCGGTAATTGGCCCCAATGGTCAGCCTGTGGAGATTCAGATTCGCACTTGGGAAATGCACCGCATCGCCGAATATGGGATCGCCGCCCATTGGAAGTACAAGGAAGCCAACTCCCAAAGCGTTCCCCTCACCACTGCCGACGAGAAATTCACTTGGTTGCGCCAGTTAGTGGAATGGCAAAGAGAACTCAAAGACCCTCAAGAATACCTAGACAGTGTCAAAGAGGATTTATTTGACCAAGAAGTCTATGTGTTCAGCCCCAAAGGAGATGTCTATTGTTTACCACAGGGGGCAACCCCTGTAGATTTCGCCTATCGGGTACATACAGAAGTAGGCAATCACTGCACTGGCGCATTGGTGAACGGTGTGATGGTGCCCCTCTCCAAAAAACTGAAGAATGGCGATATTATCCAAATTATCAACCAGAACAAT
Organism: Pseudanabaenaceae cyanobacterium; assembly: GCA_046295715.1. Classification (GTDB taxonomy): domain Bacteria; phylum Cyanobacteriota; class Cyanobacteriia; order Pseudanabaenales; family Pseudanabaenaceae; genus JBKBMU01. The sequence continues at coordinate 150,884 of JBKBMU010000007.1, read as the reverse complement.
GCTCACCCCAGCTTGGATTGGATTAACTTTGTTGCCACCAATACTGCTCGCAATCGCATTCGCCAGTGGTATAAAAAAGCTCGCCGTGAAGAAAATATCGCCCTCGGCAGAAATCTATTAGAAAAGGAATTCGGTAGGAATGGTCTAGAGAATCTGCTCAAATCCTCAGCGATGGAAAAAGTAGCCGAGAAGTGTAATTACCACTCTGTGGAAGATTTGCTGGCGGCGATCGGCTACGGTGAGATGTCCCTCAACACAGTAGTCCACCGTCTGCGGGAGAATGTGCCCGCCCTCAGAGAAATCAAACCTGAAATCACCGAAATCAAAGAATCAGCCCACCGCCCCAAACCCTCTAAATCGCCAATTATCGGCGTAGAAGGTATGCTCTACACAATCGCAGGTTGTTGCAAACCCTTACCCGGTGAACCGATCGTCGGGGTGGTTACCCTCGGCAGTAATAGGGGCATTTCCATCCATCGCCAAGATTGTCCCAACCTCACCCAAATTCCTGGGGGACGCTTCTTACCCGTGCGTTGGAACACCAGTTCCGAAGACGATCGCCCCATTCCCCACACCGTAGATATCAAAGTGGAAGCGATCGACCGGGTCGGCGTGTTCAAAGATATTCTCACTAAATTGGCAGACAGCAAAATCAATGTGCGTCAAGCCCATGTCAAAACCCGGGCAGGGTCATCTGCCATGATTTTCCTAAGCATTGACATCCAAGACCGAGATCAATTTGAGCGAGTGTGCCAACAGATCAAACGCATCGCAGATATTATCTCTATCACTAGAGTTACCAAACAAAGAGCCTAATCCCCCCAGAGACAGAAAAAGTAAAGAAATGTTGCAGAATCTTAAAGTTTCTGTTAAATTTTAAGTGGCTTCAATAGTTACACAAATTCATCAAACTTAACTAACTGTAAAGAGGGTAAACACATGGAAAACGAAAATCGCAATGCTTGGACTTGGGGTTTCAACGCTGGTGCCGAAAACTGGAACGGTCGTTTGGCTATGATTGGTTTCGTAGCGGCGATCGTAGTAGAGCTGATCAGCGGTCAAGGGGTACTCCACTTCTGGGGCATCCTCTAATCCCCTGAACTCCATTCTCCCGAACAACTGCTCACCAACCTTGGTGAGTTTTTATTCTGTTTGGGCTTTTTGCCAGAACCAACCCGACAGAGAATTAGTGAGGGCATGGGCAATAATCACAGGCAGGAGATTGTGGGTAAACAGAGTTAAACTGCCAAACAACAGCCCCACGATCGTCGCCCAAATTGTGTAGGGAAAATGTTTCCAATTGGACATATGTAGGGCACCAAAAACCAGACTAGTAATCACCAGCCCCAGCACATTCATCCCCACACTGGGCAAAATTACCCCCCGAAACAAAAACTCTTCACTGACCCCAGGTAACACGCCCAGCCAAATGAGATCGATAGGCTGTAGCGGTGTCAAAACTAGGCGCAAATACTCATCCGCCGCCTGCCGATAGGCTGACCAGCAGGCATAAAACCAACGACTAATCCCCGCAATCACCAACCCCAGAGCGATCCCCAGCAGGACATGGTGCGTCTGCCAAAAACAGGGCAAAACATCGCTATTAAAACCATAGCTCCAGCCTGTGCCAATACCCATCAGCAATAAAGCCGTTCCTGCCACAACAATAAATACCTGACTACGGCTGAGCAAGGCAGTCATAACCCCATCGATCGTTCTAGTTTGCAGTGGGTCTATTTTAATACAACTTGGCGTCTTCCACTCAGGTATAATACTACCCATGTATCAAGTAGTTTTGGAACTATCGCCCCATAGAGTCCATGTGATTGCGGAATTCCCCACTAAGGAAGCCGCCCTAGATAAGTACATGGAAATTGTCTCCATGAATAAGGGTTCACCCCTAACACCCAAAGGTAAGTACACTATTCGCAAAAAACCTGCTGTCTAGCCCTATGCACATCTACGACTGTTATCGTGTTTTGGGTCTGCCCCGCAACGCTAGTGGCGAGGATATTAAGGTAGCCTATCGTCGCCTTGCCCGCAAGTACCACCCCGACATGAACCAGAACGATCCCCAAGCAGCAGATAAATTTCGGGAAGTGCAAGAAGCCTATCGAATTCTGAAAACAGTGGGGGATAATCCACGCCACAAGGTCCAAGCCCCCCAAGTCCAAGTCAAAGTTAATGTCCAGCCCCCCCGCCCACCAGAACCGCCCCCACCCAAAGTCAAAGTAACTACACCGCCTGTAACTCCTGATCAGGAGAAAAAACTGCGCCAAGATATGATCAAACGAGTACAGGAACTAATCAGGCAAAAGCGGATCGTGGCGACCATTCCCATTGTAGAAGGTCTGCGCGACAGATTCCCCAACGCCCCTGAAGTGATCCATTGGCAGGCGATCGCCTACTACCGCTGGGGCAGTGAACTCCTACTCCAAGGCAAACTCCGCGAAGCCGAGATTTATCTCAAAAAAGTACTAGAAACCGATCCCAAAAACAGGGAATTATGTTTTGAGGCAAAGCGGGATTTAGAAAGAATTGCAAGTATTCAAGCCAAGTAAAGACCTGAGTGCAATAGAAATTGATCTAACTTGACACCAGAAAACCACAGCTAATAAGCCCAATAAACTCTTGATTCAAAACCTCCGTTTGGGTTTTCTCCCTCGCCCTTGATAGGAAAGGGGTGAGGGGTGAGAGTGTGTAAAAAACTGCAGAAGTCATACAAGCATTCCATTCAAGAATTTTATTGGAGAAACTATTAAAAGTGAAGTATCATGAATCCCCAGAGCCCAGATAAACTTACGACCCGTGCCGCCAACTTGGAGAACTTGATGCAATACTCAACGCCAACTCTCTGGCAATCAGGAAGTACTGACCCGCATAGTCCCAAAAGAGATGCCAACCCTTGCTTAAACCTATACTCATGCTCATCTCCAAGGAAAGGCAAACCACCTGCGTTCCCCTACCCTCCCTTCTGGTTTTCCAAACAACTATAAGTTCCATCGGTTGCCCGATGCTTCTCTAACTGGTCTAGGAGTTACTAGCAGATGAAGCAGACTTCCATCAAAGACTCCGCAACACACAAACTATGCGGAAAGTACGACTGGATAGGGGTGAAAGACCTGAACATCCGAGGGCTGGCTAGGAGTAATTTAGCCAAGTCAATCTTGGATGCGGCATGGGGTCAATTCTTAACTATTCTGGAAGCAGTGGCAGTCAAATGCGGCAACTGGATTGTAAAGGTAGACCCGAAGGGCCTATCACAAGAGTGCGCCAACTAAGGTTAGGGAAGGAGGAGGTCACTGCTGTTTAGTATAGAAATACATAAAAATGTTGAGACAGTAAACCTCAACCCAACCCAAACTCCTGACCAGAAAAGCTTCTTAGTGAATGGTTCTAGGGGCCTCAGCCCTCGTTTGGGTTTTCTGGGAGAGAGTAAATATCCTAAAATTTCTGAGTATCGCCTCTGGAAACGGAGCATGGAACTAAGGGCTAGTTATTGGCGTCTCCTGTGTAGAGAGTTAGGGAGATGGCATTAAAGATGCGTAAGGTTGGCATATTTTTGCTGAGCGTGGCTTTCCCGGCGGCTGTATTTGCCCAGCCGATCGCCCTAAATCGCCAGTTTCGCCCCGATCCCCTGCGGGTTGAAGGCACTACCACTGCCACAGTCAGCCTAGAGGAGTTAGGGGGTGCGGGCAGGGGTTGTCGCGGTTTTGCCGATCGCCAGCCCAATTTTACTTTGACTTTGGGGGCAAATTTTCCCCTACTGGATATTCTGGCGTTTGCCAAGGATGTCAATGCCGATCCCACCATGTTATTGATGGGGGAAAATGGCATAGTAGTCTGTGCTGACAATGAGCACGCAGGGCGCAATCCCCAAATTGCCATGCGTCTGCCCCAAGGCACTTACCGCATCTGGGTTGGCTCACGGGAAGCCAATCGCCCTATTGACTTTACTTTATCTGTGAGTGAGATTCGGCAAAAGTAGATATGAAGCTAGGTCTAGTGTTGGGTCTGCTGGGTTGGGGGATCGGTGTAGGGGCATTGGCTCAACCCACCCTCAAGCCGGTCGCCCCAAAGTTTGCTCCTGATCCCCAAATCTATACAGGCAGAGCAGTGGGCATGAGTGCCGCCTCGGAATTAGCCCCAGTAGTACCTACATCAGGACGGGCGGTAACTTGCCCCCTGCCTAGCAATGTTACCCCTAATCATATTCTGACTATTGAGAAACCAATGTCCGTCCTGAGTCTGCGGGTGTTTGCTCCCAATCCTCTGATTTTAACTGTCAAAGGCAGGGAAGGCATCACTTGCAAATCGGGCATTAACCCAGAGATCATGGGCGCATGGTCCGAGGGTAAATATCAAATTTGGGTTCACTCAGTGAATGGGGAAACTGTTAATTATCGCTTGTCCCTCAGTGAAACCAGCCAACCCGAACCATCCCGTAATAATCCAGCCAATAAGTAGTGGCAGAGAGTCTCTATATTCATATTCCTTTTTGTAAGCGTAGGTGTTTCTACTGTGATTTTGCGATCGCTACTGTGGGTGGTGATTTACAAAAACAATATGTAGATACCTTATGCACAGAAATTCACCTGACAGCCAAGCACTTCCCACCCACCCGCCCCTTGCAGACTATCTTTTTTGGGGGTGGGACACCTTCTCTATTACCAGTGGATTTATTAGCAAAAATTTTCCAGACAATTCACGAAGAATTTAGCACTGCTCCCCATGTGGAAATTTCCTTGGAAGCCAACCCCGATAGCCTAGAATTAGAACAACTATATATTTATAAAGAGCTAGGCATAAACCGCATTAGTTTGGGTGTACAGACTTTTCAGTCTGAGTTATTAAAAATTTGCGGTCGGGATCACACCGTAGAGCAAATATACGAAGCAGTGACTGCTATCAAAACTGCGGGCTTTAGTAATTTCAGCTTAGATTTAATTTCAGGTTTGCCCAGCCAAACCCTAAAAGATTGGGAATTTAATTTAGACCAAGCTATTGAATTACAACCCACCCATTTATCAATTTATGATCTAATCCTTGAAGAAAATACTGCCTTCTACAAACAATACAATCAAAATAAATTTTTACTACCATCTGAAGAATCGACCGTAGCCATGTACTTATTGACCCATGAGAAACTGCTATCGGCAGGCTATGTACACTACGAAATTTCTAACTATGCTCAACCTAACTATCCCTGTAAACACAATCGCAACTACTGGTTAAATAAAACCTTTTATGGTGTGGGGATGGGGGCAACCAGCTACTTAAATAGACAGAGAATCGATCGTCCCCGTAAGTTCCGCGCCTATCTACAAATGGTAGAAGCGTGGCAAGCAAATAATATCCTGCCTACTGCCCCTATTTTGAGCGATCGGGAAGAATTGTTTGATACTTTAATGCAGGGTTTGCGTTTAGCTGAAGGGGTTAACCTCGCTCCCTATGGTCAAGCAGTAATCGCTGATTTAAGAAAACTATTACTGCCTTACCAAGCAGAGGGTTGGCTACAATGGCAAGGCGATAATTTATCTTTAACTATTCCTAGAGGCTGGCTCTTTTCCGATCAGGTTATCAGTAATTTATATGAACATTTATTAGAGCAACAGGGGTAGCTATTGAGCGTCTTTTCCTGCACAATAGAATTACAACTACAGCTAGGAAAACCCTATGTTCTACTCAGCGCAACGCATAACAAAACTTTTGATCGGTGTACTTGTTGGCTGGTGTTTATCCTTAGCCATCGCGCAGGGTTTACCTGCCCAAACTCCAGCTTTGAGTGAAGCCAAAATCAAAGAAATAATTGACGGCACAGAAGTATTCATCCAGAACCAACGAGCTAAAGTGAATGATGTAGCTAAGCTACGCCAACGAGTACGCACAGGGGAAGCCAGAGCCGAACTCAACTTCAATACAGGCGTAATTGCCCGCCTAGGCAGGCATTCTGTGCTCACCGTAGGGCAATGTGCACGCCTACAGCTGGGCGTAATGCTTGTCAATGGCTCAATCAATGGCTGTACATCCTCGATTGTAGCGGCAGTGCGAGGGACGACTTATGTTCTAGAAGTAGATGAAACCGGCAAACAGGAGATCAAAGTTCTAGAAGGCGAAGTAACAGTGCGCCGCGAGGCTGTCCCTGATTTTGCGGAAGATACACCTAGAACCAGAAAATTGAAAAATCAACTCAATAGTCCTACCAATCTACCCTCTAGTGAAGTCAGACCCAACATCCCGACTGATACCCAGCCCGTAACACCTATTAGAATTGACACACCCAACATCCCGACTGATACCCAGC
>JBKBMU010000007.1:0-144480 GCA_046295715.1 Pseudanabaenaceae cyanobacterium | reverse complement strand
ACACCCAACATCCCGACTGATACCCAGCCCGTAACACCTATTAGAATTGACACACCCAACATCCCGACTGATACCCAACCCGTAACACCTATTAGAATTGACTCGCCAACTACTGAAATCAGACCTCTGACTCCCTTGGAAGCTAGTCCCGCCGCTCCTAGCCAACCAGTACTCACGCAGACAAATCAAGCTAATGAAGTCATTCTCAAGGGTGGGGATAAACTAGACATAGATGCCCAAGGAGTATTCAGTGCGATTCGGAAACTGACGCAAGCGGAATTTGAGAGCCTCCTCTCAGGTACTCTATTTCAAGGTTTTTCTGAACAACTGCCTAGTATTAATCAAATTCGCCAAGTATTTGAGGGATTATTCCCGGGCGTGCAGTTCCCTGTTCCTGCTGTACCTAGCATCCCTAGACTGCCTTTCTAGTAGCAGACTGAGTGATGCCATGCTGTTTGAGACAGGCTTGTTCCCTTAAGCCTCCTGCGTAAATGTCAGTAACCTAACCCAAACTTCTGATTAGAAGAGCTTATTAGCTTAAGGAGTTACAGGGGCTTCAGCCCCCGTTGGGTTTTTCTAGGAGAGGCCCTGGGGGAGGTTGATTATGCAAGATTTCTAATGTCATAAAGTGTAGTACTTACGCTGATTTTTAGAGAAAACTACAGGGAAATGGAGCTTGAGGTGTGGGGGAAAACCTCAGACCCTTTATATTTAGGGGAGTCTATCATTTCCGTTCAGGGGTCAGATGACTCAGTTCTGGTTCTTCCGCTACAGAGTTGATCGCCCAAATTAGATCATTTAACCTGCTGTAGCTCACTTGATTGAAGTTCATCACTAGGCGGGGCAGGTGGAGAATTTCTATATCTTTGAACTCTTTGGGGAGAGCAGGACTTCTGGTGATTTCGCCATCGGTGAGGATGTCGGCAAATTCTGCATTCAAGCGGGTAAGGTGAGCATCACTAATCTCGCAGTTCAAGCGGATCACAAAGGTTTTATCCACCCATCTACTGGAGTGGTAAATACTGTAAAACTTGCTGATGACTTGGCAAGCGGTAGGGATATCGTTGGTGATGGTATAAAGCCTGCGATCGCCCGCACTGATAAAACCCCTCTCTTCCAAGTACCTTTGCATGTATTCATCCCACTTGACCCAGTAGTCCCCATCGGGTTTGTCAATCAGGACTAAGGGGCGGGGGGTAGCTCTGCCCGTCTGACACAAAGTCAAACACTCAAAACATTCATCCTGCGTGCCAAAACCCCCCGGAAATAGAGCGATCGCATCTGCTTCTCTCAAGAAAAATAATTTTCTGGTAAAAAAGTAGCGAAAATTCACTAATCTTTCACTATCCCTAATGAACTCATTAGCAGTCTGTTCAAAGGGTAAGTCAATGTTTAACCCGAAGGAACGGTCAGCTCCTGCCCCCTCATTGCCTGCTGCCATGATCCCACCCCCTGCCCCCGTCAAAACCATAAACCCCAGTTCTGTAATACAGCGGGCAAATTGCACGGCTTGTTCATACTCTGGATCCCCGGGTGCAGAACGGGCAGAACCAAAAATTGTTACTTTGCGAATATGGCGGTAAGGATGAAATACCTTGATTGCCTTTTGCATATCGTGGAGTGCACCTGCAATCAATTTCCAATCGAGGCGTTCTGTTTCTTGCTGACTAACTTGTACTAGTATACGCAAAGCCCTAGCAATCAGTTCACCTTGGGGATGATCAGCCATGCTTTCCAGTAGGTTATAGAGATCGTGGCGTAGTTTGCCCAGTTCAGAGATGGGTGCGGGTCTGATGGTAGTCATAGTGACTATGATATATGTTTTTCTGCGGTAAAACTTTAAAATTTGCCATTAATTAAGTATAAGTTCATAACTTTTGGGCATGATTAGGATGACAGGCACAGACAGAAATTATGTTACCCCATCCCCTATTGTTACAAGATTTAGTTAAAGACTGGCTCAAGGAAGACCTCGGCAGGGGCGATCGCACTACTATGGGTTTGTTTCCTGCGGGTGCCCCCCGTGGTCAAGCGGTTTGGCTTGCTAAAGCTATGGGCGTGATTTGTGGTTTACCGATCGCTGAGTTGGTGTTTGCCAGCCTCGATCCTCAAGTGCAATTTACACCACTAGTGGCAGAGGGAACGGCAGTAAGCAAAGGGCAAGAAATTTTACAAATAGAGAGCGATTTGGCTTCCCTTTTGATTGGGGAACGAGTGGCTCTGAATCTAGTTATGAAGTTATCGGGTATTAGTACCCTCACCCGTCAATATGTACAAAAAATAAGAGCAGTCAGTGGGCGCGTGCAGTTGTTAGATACCCGCAAACTCACTCCCTGTTTACGTTTGTTAGAAAAATATGCTACTTATATTGGGGGAGCAGTGAACCATCGGTTGGGGTTGGATGATTGGGCGATGGTTAAGGATAATCACATTGTTGCCTGTGGGGGGATCGCACCTGCGGTAGAGCGTCTGCGGCAGAATTTACCTTTTCTGACACCGATTGAAGTGGAAGTGGATACCATAGAGCAGTTACAAGAGGTAATTCCTTTGGGGGTGCAGGCGATTCTTCTAGATAATATGTCTATTTCTGAGTTGAAAGAGGCAATTCCTATGATTCGCCAAGGTAGTCCGCACACCAAAATAGAAGTGTCAGGGGGCATCACCTTGGAAAATATCAGTGAAGTGGCTAGTTTAGATGTGGATTACATTTCCACCAGTGCCACCATTACCCGTGCTTCATGGCTGGACATCAGCATGGAAATTCGCCACTAAACTAGTGATGGGGAGTGGTTCTAAACCAGTAATCTGACGGAATTGGGCAGAAGTAATAGAAATGGGTTTTGCTTCCACAAGATATTGGCGCACCATTCCTATAAACTCTTTACCTCTGGGGAGCGGGACAATTGACCATGACCGCACCAAACATTCCACAAGGGCAATTTCTAAGTAGGCATGGGGATAAATATCAATGAGAGCGTCTAGTTCTTTTTTGATTTGGGGATCGGGGTTATTGCCCAACAATTGATAGCTATCAATGATGTGGTAAACCCGGCGTTGGCTAATTAATTTTTGTACTTCCATAAGCGGAATCCTATCTGTATATTCTATTAGTATCATGACTCTTGCCAGAATGCTATGTTGCCACATCAATTGCGCCTCAAAAATTTTCTCAGCTATCAAGAATTATTTTTGGATTTTACGGGGTTACATATTGCAGGCATTTGGGGGACGAATGGTGCAGGTAAATCGGCGTTGTTGGAGTCAATGGCGTGGGCATTGTGGGGCTATAGTCGGGTGAGCAATGAAGACCATTTAATTTATTTCGGTGCTAATGAAGTCAAAGTAGATTTTGTTTTTAGTTTTGGGGAGGATCGCTTTCGGGTACTGCGCAGTCGCACTAAGGGGGGCAGTCCTAACTTGGAGTGGCAAATTTACACTGGCGATCGCTGGCGATCTTTGACGGCAAAAACAGTCAAACAAACGCAACAGTTAATTATTGATACCCTAAAAATGGACTATGAAACTTTTGTAAATTCCGCTTACTTAAGGCAGGGAAAAGCAGATGAGTTTATGTTGAAAAAGCCGCCAGAAAGGAAACAAGTATTAGCGGAAATCTTAAATTTATCCAGTTATGAAATACTGGCAGAGCGTGCAAAGGAACTAGCAAAAACTTGTAAGGGGTCAGCCCTGATTTTACAACAACAGATTCAGCAGTTAGAAAAACAATGCACTGACCTAGAGCAACTGTTACCTGAACTGCCTAAACTAGAACAACAAAAACAGGAACTACTGCAGGCAGAAAATAGGGATCGCACCCTCTATCAAACTGTACAGAAATTACAACATGAACATCAATGGCGACAGCAACAGTATCAGAAATTAACCGCTGATCTAGAGCAACTACAACAAAATATCAGTCAAATTCAGCAACAATTGGCTAACTTACAAGCTATTTTGAGTGAAGAAAAAAACATTACCCGTGCCTATGAGCATTATCAACAAATTAGCCAGCAGGAACAACAATTGCGGGAGAAACTGCCTAGGTATCAGCAACTACAGGAAAGATACCAGTATCTAGTTAATTTTGTTGACAAACAAAAGCAGGAGTTGCAGATGTATTTACGCCAGTATCAAGCCCAATTAGAACAGTTCCAAAAACAACAACAGGATTTACAACCAATTTTAAGTAAAGCAGATGATATTCAGGCGGGTTTGGAAAAACTACAAAGGGCGCGATCCCATCTCCAAAAACTAGAGCAACTCCACAGTCAAGCTAGTCCTTTATTGCAGCGCAAGCAAGTTTTATTATTAGAACTAGAAACGGCAAAGACAAAACTCAGTTCTCAAATTGAAGCCCTGAGCAAACAACAACAGAGTTATCAAAATCAAGCTCAGAAGATACAGTCTTTACAACACCAAAGTCAGGCGATCGCCGAACAAATAAATATCTTACGCAAAAAGGAAGTGTATCAAAAAAGGGTTTATGAGAAGGGTTTAGAACGGAGGGACTACTTAGAAAGGATTAAAGCGAAATTGGAAGAATGCCAAAAACGACAACAGGAATTAGACCTACAAACCCAAGCATTGCAGGCGGGGGAAATTTCTGTGTGCCCTGTGTGTAAGCGTCCTTTGGATCAACATCATCTAGAGAATTTACATGCACAGGCAGAAATAGCCTACAGAGAATTGCAAGCGGAGATTTGGGTATTAAAGGAGCAGAAAGCAGTTACAGAATGCGAAATTGAAGTACTGCGCTCTGAGTACCGGCAATTGCAGGCAGAGTTACAGCAGTTACCTAAGTTTTTAGAACAGAGTGGAGCAATTACTGCTGAACTAGCTAATTACCAAACTAACCGCAATCAACAGCAGGAATTCGCAGATCAGTTACAAATTTTACAACGACAATTAGCCACTAACCAGTTTGCACTTGACATCCAGCAGGAACTAAGTTTACTAGAACAAAGTCTGAGCCAAATTAACTATGATGAAAAAGATTTAGCCCTTGCTAGAGGGGAGTGCGATCGCTGGCGGTGGGCAGAAATCAAACAGGCAGAATTGAAAAATGCCCAGCAACAGTTGCAAAAAATGCAACAGAAAATGCAAGAACTAGAAAGTTCTATCCAGCAGATTACCGATCGCCTCAATCACGATTATATTGCTCCTCCCCAACAGCAGGAATTACAACAAATTTATAAGGCAATCCAAAAATTAGGCTACGATCCCCACCTGCACCAGCAACTGCAAACCCAACTACAACAACTTACCCCTGCCCTGCTCCGCTATCAAGATTTGCGCCATGCCCAAACCCAACAACCCCTACTACAAAAACAACTACAAAATTGGCAGAGCCACGCTGAGCATCTGCAAAAACAAATCACCCTACTTGAACAACATCTCCAAAAGGAGCGATCCCAACTGTCGCAACTACCTACCCTTCATACCTTAGAACAGCAAATCCACCAAAACAGACAGCAACTGGAGCAACTTTTGGCACAGATTGGTAGCCTACAACAATTACAAAAACAACAGGCACAATATCAAACCCAATTACAACAGTTAAAAACACAACTAAAACAACTACAATACCGCCAACAGTTAGCCGAAAAATTGCAGATTGCCTACGGTAAAAATGGTATTCAAGCCCTCACTATTGAGTACATTCTGCCCCAAATTGAAGCGGAAGCTAACCACATTCTGGCACAACTGAGCGATCGCCAACTTACCCTGCGATTCATCACCCAAAAAGCCACTAAAAAACAAGATAAAACTATTGATACTTTAGATATAGAAGTATCAGATTTAAGAGGGACGCGCCCTTATGAAACCTACTCAGGGGGGGAAGCCTTTCGCATCAATTTTGCCATTCGTTTAGCCCTTGCCCGCATTTTGGCACAGCGCAAAGGTTGCACCCTGCAAACCCTAATTGTGGATGAAAGCTTCGGCAGTCAAGACCGCGCTGGGTGCGATCGTCTTCTCAGTGCCCTTAATGCCATCGCCCATGAATTTGGCTGTATCCTAGTGGTCACCCACATGCCCCATCTCAAAGAGGCATTTAGCACTGTTCTTGAGGTTACTAAAACTAGCCAAGGCTCTCAGATTATCCGCCATGAATAACTCCCAGCTCAAAACCCTCTCTCCTAGAAGAAAATTCCAGCGGGGTGTACCTCCCTGATTTTAGTGCTATAAAAGTGCAGGAAGTCTATTGCCTGCAGGTGAGCCAGTGAGATTTTTGGGGATCGATTTTGGTTGGCGATCGCAACCCAGCGGGCTGTGTTGTTTGGAGTGGGCAGAGGGGCAGTTAGTAATTCTCGACCTCTGTCGTTTGGAGAGTGTACCTGAAATTTTGGGGTGGGTAGAGCAGTGGGCAGAAGCCAATACAGGGATCGCCGTCGATGCCCCTACCATTATCACCAACCCTACAGGCATGCGCCCCTGCGATCGCCTCACCCACAAGTATTTCGGCAAATATGACGCAGGTTGCTATCCCGCCAACTTAAGCCGACCCTTTGCCCAGCGCACCGTCAGTTTTGGGGAGAGTCTGCAAAAATTTGGATTTAGCTTTGCTCCCACCATGCCCCCCCGCCGTACAGGCAGATGGCAAATAGAAGTGTTCCCCCACACAGCGATCATCCACCTCTTCCAACTGCCCAAGATTATTAAGTACAAAAAAGGTAAAATAGAGTCAAGAATTCATGCTATCCAGCAGTTACACCGCCTCATTTGCACGGTTCTGCCCCAGCTAGAACCGAGTCTGCATAGTCGCCACCAGTGGCTAGAGGAGATGACTTGGCAAGGGATCACAGGCAAACAACTCAAAGTGATGGAAGACCAGTTAGATAGCCTGATCTGCGCCTACACCTGTGCCTATTGGTGGTACTGGGGCACAGCCCGTAACTTAGTTTTGGGAGATGCAGACACAGGTTTTATTGTCGTGCCCAGCCTGAGGGAGCCTGCAACTCAAGTTCACTGCAAGAGATAGTTGAGCAGTGTCTTGTAAATTCTGCTATGCCGTCAATAGCCATTTATTACTGCTCTGTTTGCAATAATATTCACGTAGACTCGATCTTGGTCAATAATCTGCAAATTTCTCAGCTATATCTCGATATTCTCGTAGTTTTAGATAACACTTCTGCACTCAGAACTGGTCCTATTACTGTATCCGTAACCTTTGGTCAGTTATAAAGACCTGCAGATGCATCTCATTAACCTCTCCCCACCGATACTCATGGCGTAGTTCTGAAGTTAATCTCTTGAGTTAGATATTCTTCAGGACTAATTATTCATCATTAAATGGAGTTATAACTTGTTTCTCTCATGTTTAACTGTGATCACTGTATGCACATTGCCCCTAGGAGCAAAGTCGCCTTTAACGGTGATGCGCAGGGGATCGCAGGCAGCAACAAAATCATCTAGTATTTGATTTACTGAGGCTTCATGGGAAATGTAACGATCGCGGTAACTGTTGATATACAACTTCAGGGCTTTTAGTTCCACTACTTTTTCATTAGGTACATAACTGATATAAATAGTGGCAAAATCGGGATAACCTGAAAATGGACATTTACAGGTAAATTCAGGCAAAGTAATATCTATTTCGTATTCTCTACCAAGGCGGGGATTGGGGAAGGTGATCAACTCTGCTTGAGCGATCGCTACTTCCCCGTAGCGAGTTTGCTGGTCTTCAGGAATGCTCCTGCGATTTTCTACTGCTCTTGTGTCCATTGGTACTGACATCGTGAGGTTGGATTAGTCCGTAGCCGCCGTGATTGCGCTCATAGACTACATTGATTTCCCCGGTCTCGGCATTGCGAAACACATAGAAATCATGCCCTATCAATTCTAACTGTTCCAGTGCCTCTTGGACAGTCATGGGAGGCATGGCAAAGTACTTGTGGCGCACTACTTGTAGGGGCAGGGCTGGCTCAGCCTTGGTTTGGGTGGGCAAGGGCTGAGGGGGTTGCTCAACTACGGCAATGCTGGTCTTGACAGCATGATGCTTTTGCTTGCGCTCCTTGAATTTGCGCAATTTGCGGGCAATTTTGTCGGCAACGAGGTCAATGCTGGCATAGAGGTTCTCGCTCTTTTCCTCAACCCGAATCACCGTGCCGTTGGCATGGATCGTAACCTCAGCGGCTTGGGCGGCACTGATGCGGGGGTTTTTGGCTACGGATAAATGCACATCCACCCCACCAATCAAAGACTGAAAATGGGCGATCGCTTTGGCTAGCTTTTGCTGGACATAGCCCCGAATACCGTCGGTAATTTCAATGTTTTTACCGTGAATGACCAGTTCCATAGTTATCCTCGCTGTGTTCATAAAATGGGGAACTGCGCTCACTCTTAATTTAGCAATGCCAAAACCCGTGAGAACTTCTCACTTCCTTTACTTTTGCCAGTGAAGCGCAGGCTTTGATACATGATCTATACTGTGGTGATTAGATTTTGGGGTAGCCACTCACAGATAGATGTATCTGGTAATACATTAACACCAACTCCCAGTCTCTGTGGCTACCTGCCAAACTTCTTAATGTAGGTTTAATGTTAATGCTCTGTTATTGTTTTAATCTTGTCATAGTGCATCTTGGGAGGTGGTTATGGCAAATGCGATCGCTCTGTGGCAGAGGTATCAAGAATGGCTCTACTACCAGCCTGAACTGGGTATTTATGTGGATGTGAGCCGCATGGGCTTTGATGAAGAATTTGTGCAAAATATGAGCCAGCAGTTTACCCGTGCCTTTGCCGATATGCGCTTACTGGAGGCGGGGGCAATTGCTAATCCAGATGAACAGCGCATGGTGGGACACTACTGGTTGCGTGCCCCTGAGTTAGCTCCCAATGCCGACATTCAACATGAGATTACCTACACCTGCGATCGGGTGGAAACTTTTGCCCACTATGTCAAGATCGGCACAATTCACCCACCCACCCGCCCAAAATTTACCCATGTTCTATCCGTAGGCATTGGCGGTTCAGCTTTGGGTCCCCAGTTTATTGCCCAGTGTTTTGCGAGGGTCTCTGCCCCTTTGGAGATTTTATTTATTGATAATACCGATCCCGATGGCATGGATTTAGTCCTAGACCAGTTGGGGGAAAATCTCGCCAGCACCTTAGTAATTATTACTTCCAAGTCGGGGGGCACACCTGAGACTGCCAACGGCATGAAGGAATTGGAATATGTGTTTCAACAGCGGGGCTTGGATTTCAGCAAGCAGGCGGTAGCGATCACAGGCAAAAACAGCCAGCTAGAACAGTATGCCCACCGTCAGGGGTGGATCGCTACATTTCCCATGCAAGACTGGATCGGTGGGCGCACTTCCCTGATGTCGGCGGTAGGTTTACTGCCAGCTGCATTACAGGGGATCGACATTCGGGGTCTGCTCAACGGCGCCAAAATCATGGATGAAGCCACGCGCGTCCCTGCTGTGAAGAATAACCCAGCGGCACTGTTGGCCATGAGTTGGTATTGGGCGGGGGAAGGCAAGGGCAAGAAAGATATGGTAATTCTGCCTTACAAAGATCGCCTGTTGTTATTCAGCCGCTACCTGCAACAATTGGTAATGGAGTCCTTGGGCAAAGAGCGGGACCTAAATGGGCAGATTGTGCATCAGGGCATTGCTGTCTATGGCAACAAGGGTTCTACTGATCAACACGCCTATGTACAACAACTCAGGGAGGGCATTCCCAACTTCTTTGCTACTTTTATCGAGGTGCTCAAGGACAGCGATCGTCCCCATCCCGAGGTGGAGGCGGGGATCACCAGTGGCGATTATCTATCAGGATTTCTACAGGGTACGCGGCAGGCACTCTACGAAAATGGGCGGGAATCGATCACTATCACTATCCCTGAAGTTTCACCGCCTGCTGTAGGTGCATTGATTGCCCTCTATGAAAGAGCGGTGAGCTTCTATGCTTCTCTAGTGAACATCAACGCCTATCATCAGCCAGGGGTGGAAGCAGGCAAAAAAGCCGCCGCCGTGGTCTTAAAACTACAAAACCAAGTCCTAGAGACCCTCAGTAAACAAAACAACCCCATCACTCTTGCCGAACTGGTGCGCATCATGGGACAAACAGAAGCGATCGAGACTGTTTACAAGATCGTGCGCCACCTCTCAGCCAACCAGCGGCTACAAGTTACGGGCACAGTGGAGCACCTAGAGGGGTTGCTGATTAGCCTGCCCTAGTTATTTTTTGCCAGCGGCTTCACGGCTAGCAGTCTGCAAGTACAGAACCAACAGAAACACTGTAGGGACAAGCAATGCCAGTGCCGTTGCCAACAAACCAAACAAATTGACTTCCATAACTGTTCCTTTACTTCTATTGCCTGAATGCTATGTAAACAATCTACCACACCTTGGCTTGGATACCCACCCAGGGAAGACTGGGAAAGGCAATTCCTGACAAAATTTAGGCACGGGGCGCAGAAAGTAAAAAACAGAAAAAGAGTCTAGTTCTTTCCCTGTTTCGCCTAGACTCTTCTTCTGGTTCGCTCCTCACACAGGTATTATCCTAAGCTATACCAGTGATTTTGTCTAGCCGTCTCCACTATAAAAGTTACTTATCTAATCGGCAGGCAGGCGATAGGGACTGAGAATTTTACGGGCAAATTCAGGGACTAGGTGCATTTTGTGGGGATAGTGGCGTTTGATGTAGAGGTAATTGCGGGCAAAGTGGGAATCAATGGAAAACCTGCCATACTCCAACCCTTTAGGGCCGATGCGATTCACCACAAAGCCAATCAGCCAACTTAACCACAGAGGCAGGGTAACGGCTCGATCGTAAGCAGTAATCCCCTGTTGCACTGCGCTACGCCTGTCGCCACTGCTGGTAACAGGTTGTAGGGTCAATTCTTCTTTGACTAGATCGAGCATTTGCTGACCTTTATGGTTGCGCACTACTAACCACTGCCAGCCAAAGGGGGCACCCATGTAACCCACTACCAAATCGGCGAGGGCATTGGTGTAGTCAAAGCAGGTCATGCAGGAGGGAGCAAAAACATCCTTCAGGACTTTGGTGTTCAAGCCAAAAAAGGGCACGATCTCTACACTGCCGTCCTTGTGCTTGAAATGGACATTAAAATCCTGCATGAATTCGTAATGCACCACTGTTTGGGGGGAACGGCTGGTTGTTTCTAAGAATTTTTGTAACCCTGCCCGACTGACATTGTCCACGCAGGGAGTGCCTAAAACATACAACGCTTCTAGGTTTAGCTTGTCCTGTACTGCCCGCAATGCTTGAATTTGACAACCTACCCCAATCACTAATAATTTTCTCAAACCACTACTTTCCACTTCCTCTAAAACCGAGAGATTAGGTGAGAGAGTAGGTTTATTCACTCTAGCGGCTAAAACTGCCTCTGGCGTACGGGCTACCACTACCTTGGGGGCAAAGCGATCCTGGGGCTGATTTTGTACACACACTACCCCTTCTACTGTCCCTGTGGTGAGCATTTTCATAGCAATTGCGGAGACAATCCCTGTCCACTGGGCGCCTGCAATGGGCTGTTGTTTGCGCGCTGACCACATCTGTTGATGCACGCCAAAGTAGAGTTCATTGTCATTGTCCAAGTCCCGCTGTCTGCCGTGGGTCTTTGCCTCTAAACCCTGAATGTCAGGAGCAATGAAGGCACAGGCTTGTTTGACATAGTGAATATAGTGGGTGTCGCACAAACCACACTCACTACACAATTCCTTGGCAGGGCGTATTTGGTGAGGTTTTAAGCCTTTGGCACGCAGATGGGGGGCACGATGATCCATAAAAATTTAACTTTCCTTCACAGGGGCATCCCTTAAAATTTTAAGGTTTACTTTTGGGAATGCACTGACCCCACTGTTAAGAATTAGTAACACAATAGATTGGCTGTTATATGTTTGATTTAACCGTACCCGATCTGAGTAAGACTGCTTTTGTTGCGCCGAATGCGGTTATTTTAGGGGCGGTCAGGTTGGCTGAGGGGACGAGCATTTGGTATGGAGTAGTGATCCGTGCTGATTTGAATGAAATTACGATCGGAGAGTTCACCAATATTCAAGATGGGGCAATTATTCATGGGGATCCCGATCAACCTTTGGCGATCGCGGACTATGTAACAGTGGGACATCGGGCAGTACTGCACAACAGGGCGATCGGGCGGGGCAGTCTGATTGGCATGGGGGCAATTCTCTTGGAGGGGGTACAGATCGGGGCGGGAAGCATTGTAGGGGCAGGAGCAGTGGTAACCAAAGATGTGCCCAGTGGGGTAGTAGTGGCAGGTGTGCCTGCTAAGCTCGTGCGGGAATTAACTCCAGCTGAACAAACCAAATTGATTACTCACGCTCAAAACTATTACGATCTGGCATTGCATCATCAGCGATACTATAGGGGACTGGCAAAGGTAAAAAATGCTGGAGTTGCCAGCAGTACAAATTTACTCCCATAACCTTCTGCCTTCATGGGTATAGAGGCGATCGTGGGTATCTCTCAATAACTTAGGAATATCCAATTTCTCAGGACAACGGGGCAAACAATCGCCACAGTCATTACATTTATTAGCTTTTGTTCCTGGAAACCAATGCCCCGCATTCTCAAACATTTTGTAGCGATACTTGCCAAATTCCACCATCTCAAAAGCTACAGCTAAATTTCGCAAACGCAAAACTTCAGGGATATTAATTCCTTGGGGGCAAGGTAAACATTGAAAACATTGAGCACAGCGATCGCTCCCCAATGTCCAAAATTGCTGATTCAATCTCTCAATTACTGCCTGTTCATCTGTGCGCAAAGGCTGGATATTGTCCCAAGTTAGACTGTGTTCTTGAAATTCATGGGGATGACTTGCACCTAAACTTAAAGTATGGATACGGGGATCGGATAAAAGAAAGCGATCGTTAATATAAATTGGGGTAAAGGGCTGGCACAGTTCCTTTAACTTATCAGAAGGACTGTAGAGCATCCCTCCCTTATCTGTAGGGGAAATAATAAAAACCCCCATATCTTTTTCAGAGGCAAGTTGAACCGCAGGGGCGTTTCTCTGATTGAAATAATAGTAGTGCAGATTTACTGAACTGAATAGATTAGTTTTAATAGTTGCTAGTAATATATCTAAGGGGGCATGGGTAGAAAAACCCACATGACGAATTAAACCCGCTGTTACTGCTTCTCTTACCGCTTGCATACAGCCATCAGGTTTAGTAACCATTTGGTAATGTTCCCAAGTATTGATCCCGTGAATATCAAAGTTGTCTAGGTAATCAATTTTCAACCTCTGCAGTGATTGCCGAATTAAATTAGCCATAGTTTTGGCATCGGAGGTAGGGGGAATTTTAGTAGTAATATAAATTTTGTCCCGATACTTTTTTAGTCCTTTTTGCATCGCTGAGCCGATAAAATCTTCGCTCTTGCCATAGCCTTTCGCAGTTTCTATGTGGTTGATCCCCAGATCGATCGCCTTGAAAATAGTTTTAATTGCATTTTCTTCCGACTGTAAAAAACGCATACCCCCCAACGAAAACACTGAGAGGTACATTTCCGTTTTGCCGAATCTTTTGTATTGCATAGTTTATCTTAAACTCACAAACCCAACCTTTCTGATAATTTCTTGACCCTGATCAGTTAATAGTAGATTGGCGTAAGCTTCACCTGCTTTCTGATCCAGTTGCCCATCTTCTCTGACAATCCATTCCTAAATGCTGTTGTATTTGCCTTATTTGGCTTCTGCGGGCATTCAGCAAGAGATACAAAAAGTTCTTCATAGGGCGGCACAAAATCTTTCATCCCTTTTAATACCACATTGAGGCACTAGCAAACTCGCTGAACTGCCATAAATACCCCTAGGGTCTTCTGACACCATCTTTATCAGTTCTGTAGTAGTTTCTGCTAAAATCCCAAATCTAGGATCGCCCCCGCGATCTAGTTTGCCATAGGGCTGAATTTTCAGGTCAGGCCCGCCTACTTGTTTCCAGTTAGTAATTATCATCAACCTGTTTAATAGTTAAACCTTGAATTTTTAAGCTGGGATGTACTGCCACCGCTATGGCATCGATCCCCGCGGGAATATCTTTAATTTTGAAACCTCTTTTCTGGGCTGTTTCTTGTTCTTCTTCAGAAATGGCGCGCGACGCTAAAAAAAAGATAGCTTTTTATTCAATAGCATGGCAATGCCAACGGTTGTACCAGGGGGTTCAGGGGGCGGATGGTGCCCAAATCGTACTACCGCCATAATTAAATAAACCTTTGGGCACATCTTTTACTTCCGCAAAAGTTTTGGCATAGCCAGAAGCTACTTCTGTGGGTGATTGTGAGGTCAGGGTTTGCCAAAACCAAACAGTGCCTACTACTACCAAAGTCAGGCTGACCAGTAACGTTGCAATTAAAATTTTGGTCTCTCTAAACCTTTTGTCCATTTCTTATTTCCAGTACTAAGACTTCTTGCTACTAGGATAATCTATCTCAGGGTTACAAATCCTGTTATTTTGATTAAATTTGCTCTTGGTTAGTTGCGAAGGCTTCCCCTACTTTTCATCTTCTCAGATAATCACAAATAGTTGGCGACTGAGGGGATAAGTGCCATTCCTCTCCTGCGCTGTGGGCACTCTGATAAAGGAATCCAAGGTTCTTCATAGGGAGCGATCAACTCTTTTGGACTCTTGCCAGTGGGAATAGTTTTCACTGTACATTAAGGTACTACAATGCTACCAGTAGTAATACCCTTGGGGTCTTTAGCTACCATCCTAATTAACTCAGTAGTAGTAGTAGTACCTGCTAAAATTGCATGCTTAGGACCGTCTCTACCGGTTTTGCCATAGGGCTGAATTTTCAACTACTTGTTTCCAGTTAGTAATTTTGCGTAAATATCTTGAAATTGCTGCACAGTTAAACCACGAATCTGTAAACTAGGGTGTACAATCACACCAATAGCATCAACACCTACAGGTACTGTTTTGAGTCTAAACCCTAATTTTTATGCCTATTCATACTCTTTTTCTGTAAATGGTCAGAAGGCTAGGGCAAAGGCAATTTCCTTTTCTATTAACATCTTGATCCCATTAGTTGTGCTAGGTGCTTCGTTGGGGGATCAACTCATAATAAACACTCTGAATTGCCTGAAACAATGGGGGCAAATTGGTGCCTAAACAGTGAACCTTTTGTGGTACATTTCTTACCGCAGCCAAGGTTTGTGGATATTCAAGAGTAGCAAACGGTAGCGATCGCTCTGTAAACATGTGCAGAAGGTAAGGAACATCCACACTGGCCATAGCTAAGGTAGTTAGAAGTGCCAGAACTAAAATCTTGGTTTCTCTGGAATGCTTCAACATTTTTGCTAGAGAACCGCTGGATATAGTGCTATAACTTCTTAGGCGGGTCTAGTAAAATTACACAAAAACTAAAGGTTTGTCCTTGAAGGGGGCAAAGGCTTGGGGATCGAATCGATATAAACTAGCAGGCCTGCCTGCACCCCGGCAAACTTTTTCGCCTGTATCGCAGAGGAAGCCTAGTTTCAATAATTTAGTGCGAAAATTAGAATAATCGGAAAAATTTTCCCCTAGAACGGTGACATATAGCTGATACAGTTCTCCCAGCGTAAATACTTCGGGCAGTACCTCAAAAGCGATCGGGCTGTATTCTAGTTTATTACAGAGGCGACGATGTCCATACTGGAGAATAGGATTTTGATTAAAGGCTAACTCAGGCACTTGGGAGAGGGGATACCATGCGATCCCAGATACCCCATCGGCAATCAATTCCGCTTCGGCAAAGCGCACTAGGGCAAAATAACTCACTGATAAATATCTTTCTGGTTCAGCTGGCTCGCTGAAGGTATATAGCTGCTCCAGATAGAGATTTTTGACTTTGATTTTTTCCGCAAGAATGCGATAGGCGGCGGCTTCTAGGGTTTCCATCTGCCTGACTAAGGTGCCAGGTAAGCACCAGTAATCCCGATAGGGATCGCTGTCCCGCCGCACCAAAAGTACTAACAGCCGATGTAGCTGTAAATCTACAGAGAAAATGACATTGTCAACGCCAACTTTGAAGTGTGCAGGGTGGGGGCGGGGTTTCATCGCCAGGTAACTTTGGGCAAGATGTCTTTTGCCGAGACGCGATCGCGATACTTGAGGGCAAAGTTTAATAATGAGTCTAGCAGAGCATCGGATAAATAGTGGGGCTGTAAACCCAAACTTAAAAGACTAGTATTTTTGGCATTGTAGTAATGCTCTTCTTTTTCCACCCGGGGATTGTCAAAGTTTTTCACCTCCACTTTCAAACCTAAGTGTTTGCCTGCTTCTTGCACTTTCAGGGCTAAGTCTTTAACAGAAAACTGTTCCGTGAATTGATTAAATACTCGCATATGCCCTGGTGCGGCAGGGTTGGCAACGGCAATTTCCATACAGCGCACCGTGTCCCGAATGTCTAGAAAACCTCTGGTCTGTCCGCCTTTGCCATAGACTGTCAAAGGATGCCCGATCGCCGCTTGGATACAGAAGCGATTCAAGGCTGTGCCAAAAATGCCGTCATAGTCCAAACGGTTGATTAGCATTTCATCCATGCCCGTTTCATCGGTGAGTACCCCATAGACTACCCCCTGATTCAGGTCAGTTGCCCGCAGGCCCCAAATGCGACAGGCAAAGTGAATGTTGAGAGTATCTTGACACTTGCTGACATGGTAAAAACTACCGGGCTGTTTAGGATAGGGCAAGGTATCTTTTCTGCCGTTGTGCTCAATGGTGATGTAACCTTCTTCAATATCAATGTTGGGTGTGCCATATTCTCCCATGGTGCCCAGTTTCACCAGATGGCAATCGGGATTAAATTCTTTGATGGCATAGAGCAGGTTGAGGGTGCCCACCACATTGTTCACTTGGGTTAAAACTGCGTGTTCCCTGTCAATCATGGAGAAGGGGGCAGACCGCTGTTCGCCAAAGTGCACTACTGATTCTGGCTCAAATTTATGAAAAACTTGGGAAAGAAAAGTGTAGTCAGTAATATCTCCCATGAAAAAGTCAATTTTTTTGCCCGTGAGGCTGTACCACTTGTCAAGGCGTTTGTTTATAGGAGCGATCGGGGTGAGGGTTTCTACGCCCAGTTGGTTGTCCCAGTGCCTTCTGATCAGGCTATCTACAATCCCCACTTCATAGCCCCGATTAGATAGGTACAAAGCAGTTGCCCAACCACAGTAGCCATCGCCACCAATCACTAACACTTTCATGCCGAACCTAACTCCCAGATCAAATAAAGCTAGTTTCTTAGCCTACCAGTAAATGTACACCCTGCGGGCATCAGTTCCAGATAATTTGTGGCTGGCAGTAGTCTAGGTCTGGGGGGGACTGGGCTAGTTCCTTGATGGTTTTCTGGATCAGGGGATGTTGCCAGTGGGGGGCAATCTCCACCAGCGGCAACAATACAAACGATCGCTCTGTCATGCGGGGGTGGGGCACAATTAGGCGATCGCTGTGAATCACCAACTGGTCACATAGAAGTAAGTCGAGGTCGAGGGTGCGGGCACTCCATTTATATCTGCGTTCTCTGCCGCATTTCTGTTCTATGCTTAACAAAATGTCTAACAACTGTAAGGGGCTAAGTACTGTTTCTAGGATGGCACAACCGTTGATGTAGTCCGGTTGGGGAGGGCTGTTAGGTAAAATTACCGCTTTGGTGCGATACCAGTGGGATACCTGTAAAACCTTGATCCCCTCTGTGCTCTGTAGTATTTCCACTGCTTGGCAGGCAATGGCTAAGGAGTTCCCTAAATTACTGCCAATGGCGATCGCTGATAACACCAAGTTTCACACAATAAGAACACTTAATTTTATAGTCTTTGCATCTTCAAATGAGACCCTTTAATAATCCAGAGTTTCAAATTAGTAATGTTAGGAGGGTGGGGCAGTGCCCCCACTGTTTCACCCCCAAACCACCTCGCAAAATTATTACTTATTTGATACTTTCTTAATAATTGCTGACCAGAAAAAATAGCAGGGGTCAAAAGAGATGGTTATTTGTCTTACATAGTGCAGATTGATTGTTTCCTGCACAAATTTTTGCAATCTCATTCTGGGCTATGTGGATATTTGCGCCTAGTGTAAACAGACCTTAGTTCCTGATAAGCTGATTTTTGTGCCGCAAAGGTGGTCACACATAGTTTACTATCAATTCAATAACTATAGGCAGACTAATTTTCTGCTGTTACTGCTCTGTTTTGAGTTTGTGCCAAAGTATCAGTAACTTTGTAGATAATTACGATACTTAAGAAGTACATAGGACAAAACATTAGCTACTACACCGACCGCAACACAGTAGGCTGATCGAGATGTTGCAGATGTTGCCAATTGACTAGCCAATTGCCTGTAGGTATTACCATTCACTAACAACATTCCCAAGAGGGAAACTGGCATCTGCCCGTAGTTCATTGAGACCATTGTTTACTAATCGAACATAGTCGCCACTGCAGTGTGGTTAATGGGTGCACAATTCCTCAATTTTTGTACCCACCCCTCTAGTGGGGGCGGTCGCTCCTGCGACCCCCAACTTAGAAAGCCTTGCCCAATTAAAACTTTGGGGTTTAAATAGGAGGCCTAATGTCTCCGACTTGTTGGAAACACCTAATAATTTTTTAATGCCTCCTAAAGTGCATCGGGGTAATCCTTGCGAGTCATGGGTTGTCTAACTTCTAGTCCCTCACCCCCCAAATATTCCACTGGTTTTCCCTCGATCGCCAGATAGACTTGAGCATCTGGCTCCAAACTAGTGAGGGTGTAGAGCAATTGCAAGATTCGTCCGCGAATAGAAGCTGTGCCTCCCCCTTGCTGAAAGGCTTGGGAGAGATTCACCCGAATTTCTTTGCCGTTAATTTGCAGATCGAGAATTTCTGTGTCCCTTGGGATCGCACTCGTAGATTTACCGTCGCTGGGCGGTTCTTTAATCAGGCTCTGCAAGGCAAGTTTGAGAGCTTGGGCAATACTTTTCTCTTTGACCACCTTGGGCACGGCTACTAGGCGATCCCCCTGACTATTGAGCCAGTAGAGAGTAACATTGATTTCCCTAGATTCAACTGGTGGGGTAGGAACCTCTACTGGCTGAGGAGCGGGATTGCTGAAAAGTATCCCTACTGCCGCCCCTACTGCCACCGCCGCTAACCCCACCAGTAACCACATCGGTTTGAACGATCCCATCTGCCACCTCCTTAGGCTTAGAACAGAGATTTTAACAGATTAAATCAATACCCAGCTTTGCCAGATCAAGACGGTAGCAGTAACTAAGTTGCTCAGCTTGAGTAATTACCAATAACTGACATTGACCGAGAGATAAAATTTTAATAATAGGCTCAGGCAACTGGAGATTAGCCAGACTTTGCCCTGTCAAATCAACTAACATTAACACAGTAGTAGAAGCGATCGCATGACCCCAAGGCGTAGCCACAGCCAAATGGGGCGTTAGAGATAAAATAGTGCGATTTAAGCGGTAGGGATACAAATCCATCAACAATAAACTAGGAATTGGACCAGCTTCCAACACTAAAAAACGATAAGGAGTCGGAGTAGGATACATTTTTTTTACAGGGCCAGGTAGGGATAATTTCCCCAAAAGTTGCCCACGCCGATTCAAGACCACCAAACGATGTTGATCAGTAGTTTGTTTTTGAGTCAGGGCAACCAAATGACCACTATCAATAACTTGCACATCCAAAATTTGATGGTTACTGAACTGGTACGGTCGCACCTTACCAGAAATTAAACAATGAACAGTCAATTGTCCACCACTTCCAACTACCAACCAATTGGCACTTACAGCAAAATGCAGAGGGGCTGATTGGCACAACAACTGCACAGGACTATCGGCACAGAAGCGGTAGAGCGCCTCAGTAGTCTGAGCATACACCCATGCCCCATGTACCTGTAAACTCCGGATCGGAGCAGGCAGTTCCCTAATTACCTGGCGATCCCCCGTCTGCCCATCTAAGGCTAGCAGTTGCCGATCCACTGCCACCAGCAATTCCCCCTCCCAAATTACGGCATCAGTAATTTGGGCCTCAATCCGCACAGGTGGCACTGTTACTAACTGAATCTGTGGTACAGATACAGGAAAACTAATAGCATTTTTGTGCCGCAAGCGATCGAGCACCTCTGCCATTTCCTCCGCAGACCCAAAGCGTTGGGCTGGCAGTTTAGCGAGAGCCTTACTGAGCACTTCTTGCAAAGGCAAGGGTAACTGCCCCAAAGAAGGACGATGATTCAAATGAGCAGTCATCAACTCATCCACTGTGCCGTGAAATGGTCGCTCCTGCATGAACAACTCATAGAGAATAATCCCCACCGCATATAAATCTGAACTAGGGGAAAATTGTCCATAAAATCGTTCAGGAGCCATGTATGCAGGCGATCCCGTGCGATTGCTCAAGTTCTGTTGTAATTCTTCCTCTAGATGGGCAATGCCAAAATCAGAAACCTTGACAATCCACCCTTGCGCCGACAACTGTAAGAGAATGTTTTCTGGTTTGATGTCGCAGTGGACAATCCCCAAACGGTGAGCATGTGCCAATCCCTGCAAAATATCAATGATCAAACTCAATCGCTGATTAACTGTCAATTGATCGGTTTGGAGCATCAAATCCCTTAGGGTGCCAGCCTCACAGTATTCCATCACCAGATAGCGATAGCCCTCTGCAAACAGGATCGTTTCACACTTGATGATATTGGGATGTTGGGAATCTATCATGAACCGCAACTCCCGCAGCAATTTATTAGTAGGGAAACGATATTTATCCAGTTCTTTGAGTGCCACTAACCTGCCCGTGTCCTGTTGGTAAGCACACAGGACGCGCCCAAACTGACCTCGCCCCACTGTACCCAAGACCCGATAACCCTTAATCTGGGGAAAAAATTTTTCTGCCATAAAATTAAATTATGGCATTAACTTTACTTAGATCCCAATTTGTGCTAAATCATTCACAGACTATTAAAAAATTGTAAATAACAGTATTGCCCATGTCCCTACTACCTGCCCACGGTGGTCAGTTAATCAACCGCATTGCAACCCCTGCCCAGACAGAGGAGTTCCTTGCCCAAGCAGAACACCTGCCCCGCCTGACTCTGTCCGAACGGAATATTTCTGACTTAGAACTGATAGCGATCGGGGGGTTTAGTCCCCTGACAGGTTTTATGAAACAGGCAGATTACCTATCAGTAATAAAAGAAATGCATATGGTTACGGGTACTGCATGGACAATTCCAATCACTTTGCCTGTCTCAAGGGAGATAGCAGCAACTCTGCCCATTGGTGGGAGGATTCGTTTGGATAATCAACGGGGAGAGTTCATCGGTATTTTGGAACTCACTGAGAAATATCCCTACGATAAAGTATTAGAAGCAGAGCAAGTTTACCGTACCACTGATATTCAACACCCTGGCGTAAAAGTCCTCTATGGACAGGGAGAGATTTATCTAGGGGGAGACATTTGGTTACTGAGAAGAGCACCTCATCCTCAATTCCCCAAATATCAAATCGATCCTGCTGAATCTAGAGCACTCTTCCAGCAAAAAGGATGGCAGACAATCGTTGGGTTTCAGACCAGAAATCCGATCCATCGCGCCCATGAATACATCCAGAAGTGTGCCCTAGAGATTGTGGATGGCCTATTTCTCCATCCCTTAGTGGGAGCAACCAAAGAAGATGATATTCCTGCCGATGTACGCATGCGCTGTTATGAAATCATGCTAGAGAAATATTTTCCCCCAGATAGAGTAATTCTTGCAATCAATCCCTCCGCCATGCGCTATGCAGGTCCAAGAGAAGCGATCTTCCATGCCATTGTGAGAAAGAATTATGGCTGTACCCATTTCATTGTGGGTCGGGATCACGCTGGTGTAGGCAATTACTATGGCACTTATGACGCTCAACATATCTTCAGAGAATTCACTAAAGAAGAATTAGGAATCACACCTTTGATGTTTGAACATGCTTTCTACTGTACTCGTACCCAGAGCATGGCAACCAGTAAAACCAGCCCCAGCCTACCCGAAGAGAGAATTCATCTTTCTGGCACCAAAGTCCGAGAAATGCTACGCCGTGGGGAAATGCCACCCCCTGAATTCACTCGCCCTGAAGTAGCTATGGAACTAATTAGAGCACTGCGATCCCAAGAGTAAAACAAATGTTATGTAAGAGATTTACGGTTTCATAATAATGCTTAAGACTTAGTTGCTAATTTCAGATAAACTGGAATATTCAAATACAAAAGATTTAATTAAGAAAAGGTAAAATAGTAAGTTGTATAAGACAGTATCATGTTAAAGTCAGTTGCAGATTATGTAACAAACAGCACTTAAGATATGGGTCTGTGTAGTTTAATATCTAATCAATCTCTCCTTAACATTTTGCGGTCCAACTCTTAGTTACAGTGGCCATGGTTGCCTATCGATCTTGGGAGAGTGCACAGGAATCAGTACGGGCAGTAATTGCGCAACTCAGGCAAGAAACTAGCTCCAGAATTGAAGAAAAGTTAAATAATTACACGGAAATTCCCCACACACTCAATTCAGGTCTACATTTAATAGCATGGCGCATCAATTGAAAGAATTATTTGAGCTTCTAGAAGAAAGGGTAAGGGAGCGCACCCGTGCTTTAGAAGCAGCTAACCGAGAAATAAAGTTATTGACTGAAAAATTGCAAGTAGAGAATTTGCGTCTGAGCACTGGATTAGAAATCACCTGCAAAATTCAACAGATGATTTTACCTAAGAGAAATGAACTAACAGAGATTCCCGAGTTAGATATTGAGGGTTTTATGCAACCTGCCACAGAAGTAGGGGGAGATTATTATGATGTTTTGAATACGGATGGCATAGTTACTATTGCCATTGGCGATGTTACAGGACATGGTCTAGAAAGCGGTATTTTAATGCTGATGACTCATACAGCAGTGCGCACCTTGAGAGAAAACCAGAATATTGATCCCCAAACCATTCTCAGTACAGTTAATCGCACCATCTTCAAGAATGTAACTCGCATGAACTCTGATAAGAACTGGACAATGGCCATTGTCAATTATATGGCAGGCAGATTGGTAGTAAGCGGGCATGAATCTTTAAGCTTAACGCCTGCCAACGGTGAATTAGAATGCTTATACCGCAGAACTAGGTTTCCCCCGATCGGCTTGGATTTAGAAGTAGATGATTAATTACCGCTGAATAGCGGTGATGGTATTGTTCTCTATACTGATGGCATTACCGAAGCTGAAAATCCCCAAAAGTACAATATGGCTTAGAAAGATTGTGTAAAATTCTAAAAGATAGTTGGCCTCTGTGTTCAGCAGATATCATTGGAATATAACCACAGATATATACAATTTTATTGATAAGCAAACTATTTTTGATGACATTACTCTAGTCGTAGTCAAACAGAAGTAACAGTAGTATATCCTGTGTTAAAATGAAGAGTGACCTGTGGCGCCAGAGTTATTGAATGTCTTTCCAGTTTCCAATTACAGCAGTTGTTGGTTTAGAGCATATCAAAACGGCTCTTTTACTGATGGCAGTTGATCCGACAA
Organism: Pseudanabaenaceae cyanobacterium; assembly: GCA_046295715.1. Classification (GTDB taxonomy): domain Bacteria; phylum Cyanobacteriota; class Cyanobacteriia; order Pseudanabaenales; family Pseudanabaenaceae; genus JBKBMU01. The sequence goes on along the minus strand of JBKBMU010000007.1, from coordinate 120,969 downwards.
TTGGGGGAATTGCCATTGCCGGTAAAAGAGGTACAGCTAAATCAGTGCTAGCTAGGGGAATACGGGATTTATTTCCACCGATCGCAGTAGTAGAGAATTCCTTTTACAATGCCGATCCTGCTGATTTTCCTGAGACTGTAATGACAAAAATTATCCCTACTCCTTTTGTACAAGTGCCATTGGGAATTACGGAAGATAGATTACTAGGCTCAATTGATGTTGCCAAATCAGTCCAGACAGGAACTACTGTATTTCAGGCGGGGCTTTTGGCACAGGCCCATCGGGGCATTCTCTATGTGGATGACTTCCATTTACTAGAACCGCAGATTGCTGGTCTGTTATTGAATGTGGTTGCCAGTGGCTTCAATCAAATTGAGAGGGAGGGAATTAGTATTCAACATCCCTGTAAGCCTCTATTAGTTATAACTTACAACCCTGAAGACAGCGATTTAAGCCCGATGCTTCTAGACCGTATTGCAATCACTGTATCTGCAGATCAGGATTGGGAACTCTCAGAAAGGATAGAAGCCATTGGGAGAGCGATCGCCTATGGAGATAACCCAGAAGAATTTGTTAAAGCATATGAGCAAGAATTAGAAGAACTGCGCACACAGATTCTGCTAGGGAGAGAATGGCTGAAGGAAGTGCAAATTAGCTCTAAACAAATGGAATACCTGGTGAGGGAATGTTTGAGAGGGGGAGTGCAAGGACACAGGGGCGAAATCTTTGCGGTGAAAACAGCGATCGCCAGTGCGGCTCTGGAGGGCAGAAATGCTGTAAACGCGGATGATTTGCGTCTAGCGGTGGAATTAGTGATAGTACCCCGTTCTATCTTCTCTGCATCTGCAGAACCACCCCCGCCCCCCCCACCCCAACAACCCCCTACTCCTGAATCCCAAGCGGAGAATGAACCGGAAGCAGAATCTGAACAACAGGAAGAACAGGACAATGCCATTCCTGAAGAATTTATCTTTGACCCAGAAGGAGTGATTCTGGATCCAGAAATTATGGAATTTGCCAAATCCTTGCAGAAGAAGGGGCGTTCGGGTGCAAGAGGGCTTACTAATTCTCAGACCAGAGGCAGGTATGTCAAGCCAGTATTACTCCGGAAACCAGGAGATAGATTAGCAGTGGATGCCACCCTAAGGGTCGCCGCCCCCTTCCAAAAATCCCGTCGCCAGAGACATCCCCATCGCAAAGTGATTGTGGAAACTTCTGACTTGAGAGCCAAATATTTAGTCAGGAAAGCAGGAGCATTGATTATCTTTGTGGTGGATGCTTCAGGTTCAATGGCTCTAAATAGAATGCAAGCCACCAAGGGGGCGGTTTTGCGACTTCTCACAGAGGCATACCAAAATCGCGATCGTATTGCTCTGATTCCTTTTCGGGGAGAGCAGGCAGAGATTCTATTACCCCCTACCCGTTCCATTGAAGCCGCCAAAAGAAGATTAGAAACTCTTCCCTGTGGGGGGGGTTCTCCCCTTGCCCACGCTCTTACACAGGCAGTTAGGGTTGCCCTCAATGCTCAAAAATCAGGGGATGTGGGACAGGTGATGATCGTCGCTATTACCGATGGCAGAGGGAATGTTCCTTTAGCCCGTTCCCTTGGGGAAAGTATCCCTTCTGACCAAAAACCTGACCTCAAAACTGAATTGAAAGAAATTGCTCAGAAGATCGGTGCATTGAATTTCTCTTTCCTAGTGATTGATACCGAAAACAAATTTGTTTCCACTGGTTTTGGCAAAGAATTAGCCGCCGCCGCTGGGGGCACTTATTATCACTTACCTAAAGCTAACGATAGTACAATTGCCAACATTGCCCGCCGCGCTCTTAACTAACGCTAGTTCGGTTTAAGCAAAATTCTGTAGGCAAGTAGTGATGACAATGGGCATATTGTAACCAAAGAACCAGTAAACTCATGGGATTTACTAGCTAGAGATTTCCCTCCTTTTTTGACCAAACCTTTATCCTTTCTAAAAATCATTTCTCATTTGAGACTCTTATAGATATTTTCTTTTTTCTTAGCAGAGGCAAAGAGATCAACGATCGGATAAGGATAATCTACACCTAAACGCAAGTTAGCTCTAGTTAATTCTACAGGCAATAGTTGGCTGGGCTGATGTACTTTATTACTGGAAACTAACTGTAATTCAGGTAGCCAATACTTGACATATTCGCCCTTGGGATCGTAGTCTTGAGCTTGTTTATAGATATTAAACCAGCGAAACCCCCGCCCATCATTACCTACCCCAGCGGTATAATTCCAGTTGCCATAGTTACTGCATACATCATAATCAATTAGTAAAGACTCAAACCATTCTGCGCCCATACGCCAATCGATTCCTAGATTCTTAGTTAAAAAACTGGCTACATTTTGTCTGCCACGGTTAGACATAAAACCTGTTAGTTTTAATTCCCGCATATTGGCATCTACTAAGGGAAATCCTGTTAAACCTTCCCGCCAGCGATCGAACAATTCCCAATCTTGTCGCCAAGGTATATCGATCCCCTGCAAACCACTAGGACGAAATACCTTATGTCCGTGTTTGGCGCAGATAAAGCGAAAATAATCCCGCCATAATAACTCAAATACTAACCAATAGGTAGAATCATTAGCTACTCTTGCTGTTTCATACTTTTTCACTTCATAATAAATGTAACGGGGACTGAGACAACCCAGAGCTAGCCAAGGGGAAAACTTAGAAGAATAATCTGCACCTAACATTTGATTACGGGTTTCTTTATAAGTCCGCAGGCGATCGCTTTCCCAAAAGTAGTATTTAACTCTTGCTTTACCAGCAGTTTCCCCCCCATGAAATGTGATCACGGCACGGGGATCAGGTTGCTTGTTTTCTACACCTAAATCATTTAGGTCAGGAATCTTCCCGCAATCTAAACTACTAGGTAAGGGAGGTAACTGTTCAGGGGTAGGGCATACTTGACCAACTTGACTATGTTGCTCTACTTGTTTGCGGAAGTTAGTAAATAGTTCAGGGATTTGTTCTATGGCGAATGGTAAATCTGTCAAACGATAGAGGGTATGTCCCTCAAATTTGCATAACTTAATCGTATTGGGTAAGTTTTTCTGCAACTTTTTTTCTACTAGCAGTTCTTCAGCAGTTACTTCCCTGTGAAAATAAACAGCAGTTACAGGTGATTTACTACCTAACTGGGCAATCAATTCAGGAATCACTAATTCTGGTAAGCCTGTTCTTACTACTAGACTACTTCCCAATTTCTGCAAATTCTGCCTGAGATCACTTACGGATTCTAGTAAGAATCTGGCGCGCCATGTACCTGTTTTCGGGAAGCCAAAACTAGTAGTACCAAACTGACGGGGATCAAAGCAGTACAGGGGGATCACTAGCTGTCCCGATCGACTGGCTAACCACAAAGGTTCGTGGTCATGCACTCTTAAATCATTACGCAACCAAACAACTATCGCCGACATGAATAAAATAGACTGTGCTGGATTAAATTTTACTCTTATAGGACTTACGATGATCGGGCGTAGTCCTCAAACTCTCTTGCTCTAACCCAATAACAATGTTGAAAGTTGCCCTGATTTTTCCGCAGATTCCGCCCAATACTGGGAACATCGCCCGTACCTGTGCCGCTACTTACACCCCTCTGCACTTAGTTGAGCCGCTGGGTTTTGAGATCAGCGATCGCTACCTGAAGCGGGCAGGTCTAGATTATTGGCAGTATGTGGACTTGCATATTCATGCTAGTCTAGAGGCATTCCAGAAATTAGCGATCGGGCGCTGGGTCTGTTTCAGTGCCTACGGGAAGATTCATTTTCGGGAGTTTTCCTATGAAGCAGATGACTGGCTACTATTCGGCAGTGAAACCGAGGGGTTGCCCTCTGAGTTGCTGGCTAAACACCCCACTGTATATATTCCTATGCTCCACCCCAAAGTACGGAGTCTAAATTTATCTGTTTCTGTGGCTTTAGGCCTGTTTGAAGCGCGTCGCCAGCTAGGTTTGGATTAAGTTGTCCCTAAACATTTTTGGGATCCCAGGGGTGCGGAATAATGACCCCAGTTCTGGTTAAAAGTTCTGTAAGCCTTGCTCTGTATAGAAGGCTTTTTAGTTGTCAAGATTGCTGAAGGGTTGACCACCCCCTGATCCTGTTACTGACATTTACCCAGAAATTCAAAGGATCGCCTCTCCCTTAATGTAAATTAAGGTGAGGGTGCATAGGAATATACAAAAGTTCTGATGTCCTAAAGTCCTTGAGTATTGCTATATTTCTGTAAATTTCTCTAAAAATTAGCGTTAGTGTTGCTCATTCAACCTCCATGCTCAGTCGTTTTGTTTCGCCCGCTCTGCCGGATTTCTCAAAGCTTCGGGACTTTCCCAATCAGCCATCGTGCCTTCTACTCCCAGATGCGATCGATAATCGATATGGGTAGGGAATGCCTGTTCATCATCACGATGATTGACCAAGTAGGAGCGCAGTTCTCGAAGTGGAACATCAATTTTCTTGTGTCGGAGAGTTGCCGATAAACACCTCCCAGCGATCCATTTTGTTTTGTGATCATGTGATCATCAGTATTGCTCATCTAACATTCGCTTCAACTGCTATGTCTAAAATCCTAGGTTAATACATCATACTTGACGAAATAAATGGGTCTGTACATTTTGGTCAAATCTATACAGATCAGGGAAAATGTTAGCAGTTGTGGTGGGTCGCATAGTTCAGGACATTTGGGTTCTCAACCACGCCCAAGGCAGAGTGAGGAGTTTTTTAGGCGTGGGCACATAGGCCCGTTTGTGGAAGACTTCGTAGTTATTTCTCTCTATGACATTTAAGATATTGCGATAGAGCATGAGGGATGTCCACACTGGTAAGCGGGCATCTTTGCACAGGGCTGTTACCCCTTTTTCTGCTATCCGATAGAATTCTCTCGCCCGTTGAATTTGGAATTTCATTAAGTTAATCCAACGATCGTCTATAATGCCGTTCATTAGGTCTTTTTCGGTATAGTCAAAGTAAGCAAGGTCTTCTAAGGGGAGATAAATTCTACCTCTTTGAGCATCTTCGCCAATGTCCCGCAGAATGTTGGTGATCTGCATCGCGATCCCCAGAGCGATCGCCGCTGAGGTAGCCATTTTGATCACTTCGGGGTCTTTGGTCTCAAACCCCATCACTGCAGCAGACATCAAACCTACTGTCCCTGCTACCCGATAGCAATAGAGATGTAGATCATCAAAGGTTTGGTAGCGGTTGCAATGTAAATCCATTTTCATCCCTGCAATCATATCCTTGAAAGGTTGAATGGGGATGGTGAACCTCTTGAGGGTTGCAGCAAGGGCAAAGTCAGGGGCATTCTTGGCTTTTCCTTGGAAAATTTCTTCCAACTGTCTTTCCCAGGCGTCTAGGGTTTCTATGGTAGTAGTTTCTGCCTGAATGCCATCTACCAGCTCATCTGTCCGCCGACACCATGCGTAGATTGCCCAGATGGCTTTCCGTTTGGCTTCGGTCATCAGCAGTGTACCTAAGTAGAAGGTTTTGGCGTATTTGGCGGTAATACACCTACAGACTTCGTAAGCCTCAGCCAATGTGTTCATGCCTAAGCGATCGCCGGAGTAGATAAACACAAGTTTAGATTGGTTCGATGAATAGCCTGTGCTGTCAGCTTACCAGAAAGTACTGCCCCTTCCATACTGCCTAAGTATTGTTGCATGGTGTAACTGCCTGCTAGGAAAAAGTTGGCAATGGGGGTTTCCTGACTGGGACGGTATGCTTGCCTACCTGGAGTAGCTTTATAGACCGATCGGGGGGTTTTGACTACATGGGCTTTGCGTACCTGTGCCTGCTCCATCTGCTCTGGAAAGAGCTTTTTCAACTCAGCAAGGGTTGCTTCAATAATCTCCTTGTCCGGTCTGCCGATCCACTGTTCTGCTGGGGCAAGTACCAATTCCAACATCGATCGCTCTTTATCTGCGTATGCCTTGGTGGTATTGCTCATGTCGGCATAAACACTTAAGAGGGGGGATCGGGAAAATAAGAGATGATCCACATCTGTAATTTTGCGATCGAACCAGATTTGCACATTGATCACAGGCACACCCTCTAGACCCTGTAGTTTTTGGAAGAAAGTGATCCCCCGCCACTGTTCAGGGATCAACAGTTTCAGGGCATCCACTGACATGGCAGAGACAAAGCAATCCGCTCTAATTTCCTCCCCGCCCCTGATTACAAAACTGCCCACAGTGCTATCAGGATTGAGGCGAATTTCTTTGATCCCTGCACTGGTGCGCACTTCCCCACCCTTCTTAGTAATATAGTCAGCGATCGGCTGGCACAGTCTGGTAGGGGGTGCCCCATCCAGAAAAGCAATTTTAGAGCCATACCGCTCCTGCAAAAACTTATTCAATGCCGTCAGAATCACCGTAGCTGACACTTGGTCGGGATCGATAAAAGTCAAAGCCTTAGAAGCGGCAATAAAAATATCGCTGTTTACCCGCTCATCAATGCCCTGCCGTCGCAACCATTCCGCTAAACTATACTTATCCATATCTTCTACATATTGCTGACCGCGCACGATCGCTGGCAACAGCCCGATGGCAAAGCGGATTTTTTGCTCCCAAGTGAGCATATCGTTATTGTTGAGGATGGCGGCGATCACATTAAAGGGGGCAGGAATATCAGGCACATCAAAACGGGAAAGAGTACCCGGCTTTTCGGGTTGATTGAAAATTAAAGTGTGTTCCTTCCACTGCAAGCGGTCTAAAATGCCCAGCTCCCCCATCAACTGCAACATATTCGGGTATGCCCCAAAAAAGGCATGCAGACCAGTCTCTACCCAATCCCCATCCTGATCCTGCCATGCCGATACCAAACCCCCTAGCACCTCTTCCCGCTCAAGGACAATGGGGGTATGTCCCATATCCGCCAAATACTTGCCACAGGCTAAACCTGCCAAACCACCGCCAGCGATCGCTACCCGCATAACCACACAAACTAAAGAATTCCTTAACTATTCTACTTTTTCTTTGCAATCCTTAACAATAAAATTCCCACAAGCTACCTTTTGGCAATAGGTATAATTGGCTTCAAGTTGCCCAAGATAGTCATGGTAATCCCATCTCAAACATACCTGTGGACAAGTAACGATCTAGAGTTACTCCCTGACAATGGCAATAAGTATGAAATTATTGAGGGAGAGCTGTTTGTGACTAGAGCACCTCATCACCAGCATCAAAAAACCTGTGGTAGGTTCTTTGCGGTTTTAGATACTTGGTCGCGCTCTACTGGGATGGGAGAAGCTAGCTTAGGAGCAGGGGTGATTTTCGGGGAACATGATGATGTCATCCCCGATGTGGTGTGGGTGAGCACAGAGCGCTACGGTATGTTAATTGATGAAGCAGGACATTTGCGGGGTGCGCCCGAATTGGTGATTGAAGTATTGTCCCCAGGTGCAGAAAATGAACGCAGAGACCGTCAAGTAAAATTAAAACTCTATTCCATTAGAGGAGTGCTCGAGTATTGGGTTGTGGATTGGCAGAAGCAGGCAATAGAAGTGTATCGCCGCGAAAATGGAGTACTGAAACTAACGATGACCTTATATTCTGAGGATGTGATTACCTCCCCGTTACTGCCCAACTTTAGTTGTCCATTAGCCCAGATTTTTGAGTAGAAAAATTATGCAATCAGTTCGTGTAACTAGTTCTGAAAATTCTGAAAATTCTGAAAATAAAGTGACTTGGACGAGTAGCGATTTGGAGTTACTACCCGACAATGGCAATAAGTATGAAATTATTGATGGAGAACTGTTTGTGACCAGAGCACCCCACTGGAAACATCAATCTACCTGCGGTAATCTTCACTACCACTTAAACACATGGTGCAGATTCTCCAAATTAGGTTATGTGGCAATGGGAGTAGGACTAATCTTCGGCGATCGCGATGATGTCATCCCCGATGTGGTGTGGGTGAGCACAGAGCGCTACGGTATGTTAATTGATGAAGCAGGACATTTGCGGGGTGCGCCCGAATTGGTGATTGAAGTATTGTCCCCAGGTGCAGAAAATGAACGCAGAGACCGTCAAGTAAAATTAAAACTCTATTCCATTAGAGGAGTGCTCGAGTATTGGGTTGTGGATTGGCAGAAGCAAGCAATAGAAGTGTATCGCCGCGAAAATGGAGTACTGAAACTAACGATGACCTTATATTCTGAGGATGTAATTACCTCCCCCTTACTGCCAGACTTTGCTTGTCCCCTAGCACAGATTTTTGATTAGATTTAGGCTAGCTTGAAATTTCAGAGATGCAGCTAGGGGGTCATTTTGAGATATACACTCACACAAAAAAGTTAAATCTAAATCAGGAAATAACCGGCTCTTCTCCCTCAACTGATAATTGCCATCTTCAAGTAAATAAACTGCAATTTGTTGATCCTGCCACAACCACACTTCAGGTATGCCTCGCAGTTGATACTTGCGTAATTTATCAATGCCACCACTGGTGAGTACCACTTCAATACATAGGTCAGGTACATCTTTATCCATCTCAAAACTATAGGAAAGATCGGCTTGAAACTCTGTCTGCCCTTCTACTTTCTGGGTATATGCCCCACTGGGGAAAAACTGAATTCTTTTCCACAAAAAGAATAGTCCCAACAACAATCCTAGCTGATAACAAATAAATTCATGGGTTTTACTAATGGGCATAATCTGTAGCATTCCTTCACAGTAGGTAAGACGCAGACCCGCTATACCATCAAAAGCATGTTGAATTTTCTGAAACCGCTCCCAACATATGCCACCAAGCACGATCGCATCCTCTGGGTCAAGCTTTTTAGTTTTGGGATAAGCTGTAAGCATACTGGAGATTGACTATCTAGCTCTAGATAAGTATATGCTAACCTAAAGTTGATACCTAGCTTGAAATTTCAGAGATGCAGCTAGGGGGTCATTTTGAGATATACACTCACACAAAAAAGTTAAATCTAAATCAGGAAATAACCGGCTCTTCTCCCTCAACTGATAATTGCCATCTTCAAGTAAATAAACTGCAATTTGTTGATCCTGCCACAACCACACTTCAGGTATGCCCCGCAGTTGATACTTGCGTAATTTATCAATGGCACCACTGGTGAGTACCACTTCAATCATAGGTCAGGTACATCTTTATCCATCTCAAAACTATAGGAAAGGCCGGCTTGAAACTCTGTCTGCCCTTCTACTTTCTGGGTATATGCCCCGCTGGGAAAAAATTTAATCCGTTTGCTGATAAAGAAATATGTAAATAGGCTGTAAGAATAGCGCAAATAAATTCATGGGTCTTACTAAGGGGCATGATCTCTATTACTCCTTCGCAGTAAGTGAGGCCCAAACCTGCGATGCCCTCAAATGCAGTTTGAATGTGGCGAAACTGCTCCCAACTGATGCACTGAGAGTAAGAAACTGAGATTGAATGGATTTCTCAGGGTTTAGTGCAATCATTTTGCTTGTACTGAGAGCTAGTTTTCTCTTGAACACCTCATAAATGTGCAAGTTCAGCAACAATAATTGCTAGAGATCGCAACTTTTGGTGCTAACCTATGAGTTATTGAGATATGGTGATTATGACAATCGAATTTAGCAAATATCAGGGTTTGGGCAATGATTTTCTGCTCATTGATAACCGTGATCAGACTGAGTTGAAACTCACACCAGAAGCAGTGCAGAAGTGGTGCGATCGCCATTTTGGGGTGGGAGCAGACGGCGTGATTTTTTTGTGTAAGACACCCACTGGCGACTACCAAATGCGCATTATTAACAGCGATGGCACTGAACCAGAAATGTGCGGTAACGGTATTCGCTGTTTGGCCAAGTTCATGCAGGATATTGGTATCCCTGCCCAAGATAATCGCTATCAGATTAAAACAGGGGCGGGCTGGATTGTCCCTGAATTCTGCCCTGGTGGGGAAATTGCTGTCGATATGGGTGAACCCCGTCTCTCGGGGGGGCAAATTCCCACTACCCTAGGCGATCCCAATCAACCCGTGATCAATGTACCTCTTTCGGTAGCAGGGCAGGAATGGCGGGTAACTCTAGTGAGTATGGGCAATCCGCACTGTGTAGTTTTTGTGGAAGAGGTGGCACAAATTCCCTACACACAGATTGGCAGGGAGTTTGAGCATCATCCTGTGTTCCCTGCCAGAATCAATACAGAGTTTGTCCAAGTAATTGACCGACAGTACCTAAAAATGCGTGTGTGGGAACGGGGCGCAGGAGCTACCCTTGCCTGTGGTACAGGGGCTTGTGCTTCTGTGGTGGCGGGTGTCTTGAATAACTACTGCGATCGCAGTGCTGTTGTTGAACTACTGGGTGGCAAACTCCGCATTCACTGGTCGGAAACTACTAACCGTTTGACTATGACAGGAAAAGCTGAGTTTGTTTTTAGAGGATGGCTGTAAATTTTGATTGCAGGCTGGGGGGGAATAGGTAAAATCGCTTATGCTTAAATTAGAGATTAGAGATAGGGTAGGCGTGGAGGTAATAGCTTGTGAGTTGGCAATTAGCACCTATGGTTTTATTTGTGAGCTTGATGTTAATAGTGTTGGTGATTGCCTTTGCTTTGAGTTATCTATTCTGGAGCGATCGTTACAAAACTCCGGAAGTAATTGCGGCTGAAGTTGGCTATATTACCGAAAGAATCAGTAGTATTTCTCTGCCCAGTCTGGCTCTGCTAGGTGCAGTGCTATTATTCATGGTTGTCAGCCAAACTTTCCCCTTGTCTTCTGGCTAGAAGCTATGCTAGCCTAGTTAAAGCTGTTATGGGGGCAGTTAACTCAGTTGGTAGAGTTCCTCGCTTACACCGAGGCTGTCGGGGGTTCGAGTCCCTCACTGCCCATTACTACTCACCCTCCCCGATCGGGGGAGAGCAGCCCCTATCGACACCTTGAGCCTGTTGAATAAAAATGAGAGGCAGGAGGGGTATAGTATTGCGTAGCACTGGGGTAGTTATGCTTTGCAGTAGTTGATTTTAGTAGGCAAAAGACAAAGACAAATCTTGTCAGTGCTTGTGCCTGCAGATACTATACTTGACTGGAAATAGTGTATATTGTGAACAACTTGTTAAAAGAGGGTTACTTTGAGTAGGTACAGCCTAGCTGTTTTAGGGGCAACGGGTGCAGTAGGAGCAGAGTTTCTGGCTCTGTTAGCACAGAGGAATTTCCCGATCGCTCGCCTCAAACTTTTAGCTTCTCCCAACTCCGCAGGCAAACAGATTCCATTTCAGGGGGACCATCTCACTGTGGAAGCAGTTACGGCAGAATCCTTCAAGGGCATAGATATAGTGCTGGCTTCGGCAGGCAGTAAAACTTCTAAACAATGGCTACCGACAGCGATGCAGGCGGGAGCAGTTTGTATTGATAATTCTTCTGCCTTTAGACTCGATCCCCATGTACCTCTAGTTGTGCCTGAAGTCAATCCTGAATCCGCTTTTCAGCATCAGGGTTTGATTGCCAATCCCAACTGTACTACCATTCTTCTCTGTGTGGTACTCTATCCTCTGCATAAAATCATTCCTATTGAGAGAGTGGTAGTAGCGACCTATCAATCAGCCAGCGGGGCGGGCGCAAGGGCAATGTTGGAGTTACAAGCCCAAACTAAAGCCATTCTGGAAGGTAGGGAACCTACTGCTGAAGTTTTGCCTTATCCATTGGGGTTCAATCTTTTTCTGCACAACTCACCGATGAGTGAAGAGGGCTACTGCGAAGAAGAGATGAAGATGGTACGAGAATCTCGCAAAATCATGGGTATTCCGAATTTACGCCTAACTGCTACCTGTGTCCGAGTGCCTGTTCTGCGTGCCCATTCGGAAGCTGTGAACATTGAATTTCAAGCTCCATTCCCGGCAGCAAAAGCTAAATCAGTCCTCACTCAAGCTCCTGGGGTGCAAGTGGTGGAAGATTTTACCCGCAACTATTTCCCAATGCCGATCGAGGCAACTGGTAGGGATGAAGTACTGGTAGGCAGAATCCGCCAAGACTTGTCTCACCCCAATGCTCTTGAATTGTGGTTATGCGGGGATCAAATTCGCAAGGGAGCGGCACTAAATGCCATCCAAATCGCAGAATTATTGATTGAGAACGGAAAACTATGACCTTTGGCAGATTGATTACAGCAATGATCACGCCCTTTGACCATGAGGGCGAGGTGGACTATGGAGCGGCGGAGCGACTGGCAGAATGCCTAATCCACACGGGTACAGATGCGATCCTCCTCTGCGGTACTACCGGGGAATCCCCCACTCTGACATGGGCAGAAGAATATCAACTCTTTCAGGTAGTGAAGAAGGCGGTCAATGGCAGAGTGAAAATTATCGCAGGTACAGGTTCTAACTCCACCCGGGAAGCCATAACAGCTACGCAAAAAGCGGCAGAACTGGGTTTGGATGGAACATTGCAGGTTACGCCCTACTACAACAAACCACCCCAAGCTGGTCTGTATGAACACTTTCGGGCGATCGCTGTATCTGCGCCGGATTTACCTATGTTGTTGTACAACATTCCAGGGCGCACCGCCTGCAAATTGGAATTAGAAACTATCGTTAAGCTAGCAGAAATTCCCAACATTGTTGGTATCAAAGAAGCCACAGGGGATTTAGATTTAGCTAGTCAAATTCGTTTACATACCCCCCCCGAATTTCTCATTTACTCTGGCGACGATTCTTTAACTTTGCCCCTTATGTCTGTGGGGGGATATGGGGTAGTTAGTGTTGCATCCCATCTGGTTGGTGCTAAAATCAAAGCAATGATGGAAAATTTTTGTGCAGGTAATATCAGCCAAGCTAGAGCAATCCACCTAGAGCTATTTCCGCTCTTCAAGGCCCTGTTTGCTATGACTAACCCCATTCCCTTGAAGACAGCACTCCAGATGCTAGGTTTAGACAGTGGGGTGGTGCGTCCCCCATTAACTAAAGCAACACCTGAAGTCATCAACAGATTGCACATGGTGTTACATGAATTGCACATGACTCCCGATTGAAGTTTTATGTTATCAGATATGCAGAATATGGAAGGAATATGCCTATGAATAGTACTTGAACTGGTCCAGCTCAACTTTGTAAAACCCTGCTGATCTAAAGAGCTGTATACCCTTTGTGGGTATTTGTGGAGTTTTGTTTATTTTGTTAATTTTAGTTTAATGGAGGTCAATTGATGCCTAAAGTCCAATTGGTTAATTCTGTGCCTGCTCTGAAAATCATTCCCCTTGGGGGCTTGAAGGAGATTGGCAAAAACACTTGGGTTTTTGAGATCAACGATGAAATCATGCTTTTGGATGGTGGTCTCACTTTCCCTGAAGGGGTGATGCCTGGGATCAATGTGATTCTGCCTGATACTACCTATATTCGGCAGAACAAACACAAAATTAAGGGGATGATCGTTACCCACGGGCACGAAGACCACATTGGGGCGATTCCTTTTTATCTGAAGCAGTTTGATATTCCAGTGATTTATGGTCCCCGTTTGGCGATGGCTCTGTTGGAAGATAAATTACAGGAGGCAGGAGTAGGCAGAAATACGGAATTGCGGCGGGTACTGCCAAGGGATGTGGTAAGAGTAGGCAATAGTTTCTTTGTGGAGTTCATTCGCAACACTCATTCCATTTCTGATAGCTTCTCAGTAGCGATCAATACTCCTGCGGGGTTAGTGATTCACTCAGGGGACTTCAAGATGGATTTTACCCCTGTAGATAATGAGCACTTTGATCTAGCCAGACTAGCGGAACATGGGGAAAAGGGAGTGCTCTGTTTGATCAGCGATTCCACAAATGCGGAAGTACCGGGGCACACTCCTTCCGAACGAACGGTCTATCCCAACTTGGAGAGAATTATCTCGACTGCCAAAGGGAGGGTAATCCTGACCACCTTTGCTTCTTCTGTTCCCAGAATTGCCATGGTTCTGGAAATTGCCGAGAAGTGCGGCAGGGTCGTGAGTGTGGTGGGTCGCTCCATGTTGAATGTGATCGCCCACGCCCGTAATCTTGGCTATATCAAGTGCCCTGACTCTCTTCTGCAACCTATTCGCAATACCCGCAGTTACCCGGACGATCGGGTTTTGATCCTGACTACGGGTTCCCAAGGAGAGCCGATGTCTGCCCTGACCCGCATGGCAAATGAGAGTTATAAAGAACTAGCTATCAAACCAGGTGATACGGTGATTTTTTCAGCTTCACCCATTCCTGGCAACACTATCCCTGTAGTGCGCACCATTGATAAACTCATGGCACTGGGGGCCACTGTCTATTACGGCAAGGAGAAAGGGTTACATGTTTCAGGGCATGGCTCCCAAGAAGACCAGAAATTGATGCTTGCCCTCACTAAACCTAAATTTTTCTTCCCTGCCCACGGGGAACTGCGGATGCTCCTGCAACATGCTAAGATGGCCCAGGCAATGGGCATTCCTGAAGAAAATATCGTCATTGCCAACAATGGGGATGTGGTAGAAGTCTGCCAAAACCACATCAAGGTAGTGGATAAAGTGCCCGCAGGGGTAGAACTGGTCGATTCTGCCCACAGCACGATCGTCAAAGGCGACATCCTGCGCGATCGCCAACAGATTTCTAGTGATGGCATTATTACTGTAGCCATATCTCTCGGGGCAAATGGCAAGCTAATTGCGGAGCCAGCAATGGAACTAAATGGGGTAGCTCTGCCCTTTAGTACCAAGGAACTCCTAAACCTGTTTATACAGACCATCAGTAGCACCCTAGACAACCGCTGGGGGGATTATGTACATCAAAATGGCAGGCTAGAGATAGATGAACAGGGCTTGAAGTTGCAGCTACAGGGCGATCTGGAGAAAGCACTGCGCCATAAACTGCAGAGTCGTCCTCTGATTACGGTTCTGCTCCAAATCCCCAGCCAAGCAGTGTCTCAACCGATCCCGGAGACCAACGGTAAATCTGGAGAAGAAACCACACCCGCAGGGGGCAGACGCAAAAGGAGCATAGTAACTGTCTAGTTTTCAGGGCAGAATTACCTATCCTTAACCAAACCTTAACCCCAAACCTCTTAACATCTGGGGGCTTATTGGCTAGTATGCTATTGGATGAGGATGTACTGACAACTACAGTCTATTAACTACAAGGATAGGTGCTATGTTGCTAAAAAGGTTTATTCTAACTGCCGCCGCTGTGGCATTGTCCGCAGGGGCCAGTGCTACTGCTGTTAAGGCTCAACAAGTAGTTACTGCAGATGGTTCTAGTACTGTGTTCCCCATTACTGAAGCCGCGGCTGAAGCCTTCCAAAAAGAAAACCCCGGCATTCGCGTAACAGTAGCTTTCTCCGGTTCTACTGCTGGTTTCCGCAAATTCTGCAATGGGGAAATTGATATTGTCAATTCTTCTAAGGTAATCGGTGAAAGAGAGATCGCTGCCTGCCGTGCCCGTGGTATTCGTTACATTGAGCTACCTGTAGCTTTTGACGCTCTGACCGTAGTAGTCAATCCCCAAAACACTTGGGCAACCAACTTGACCACTGAAGAACTAAAAGCGATCTGGGAACCCAACTCCCGCATCAACAACTGGAACCAAGTGCGTCAAGGTTTCCCCAATCAGCCCCTACGCCTGTTCGGTGCCGGTGCCCAGTCTGGTACTTTTGAATATTTCACTGAAGCGATCAACGGTCGTGCCCGTGCTTCTCGAACTGACTACACCCCCTCTGAAGACGACAATGTGTTGGTGCAAGGGGTAGTAAGAGACCGGGGGGCGATGGGTTACTTTGGTCTAGCTTACTACGAAGAAAATAAAGCCCGCCTGCGTGCTGTGTCGATCAATGGTGTAGAACCCACCATTGCCAATGTGAAGTCAGGCCGTTACAAACCTCTAGCTCGTCCCCTGTTCATCTATGTGAATGCTGACTCTGCCAAAAGACCTGAAGTAGCTCGCTTTGTCAGCTTCTATCTGAGAAGAGGTAGTCAATTTGCCCGCAAGGCTGGCTATGTATCCTTCCCTGATGCCATCTATGCGCGGGTGTTGTCTAAGTTTACTGCTGGCAAGCTCGGTACAGCTTTTGGTGGTAAGGCACAAATTGGTGTAAGTCTTGAAGAGTTGCTTACCAGAGACACCTCTTTGTAATCCTTTGTATCTGCTTTGATAAAGTTAAGTGGACTTTCCCTGTCTAGGGGGAGTCCATTGAAACAGTGGAAAGTTAACGGTCTGTGGTTGTTTAGCTGAAGATAGAGTGCAGTGATGGATTCAGCATTAGTTATTAGGCAGAGGATCAGGAATCAAAGGACTGTCGAGCAGGTAATTTTCATGGTGATGCTGATTGCAACGGTATCATCGGTGTTAATCACTGTGGGGATCATGTTTGTTTTGATCAAGGACAGTTGGGAATTTTTCAGGGATATGCCTGAGAAGTTCGGTACTATTGCTGAGGAGTTTGCCAAGGCAGGGGATACCCAACGGGCACAGGAGTATGAACAGTTAGCAAGGGGCGGACTGGCGGGGGCGATTTGGGAGTTTATCACTAGCACTCAATGGACACCTCTGTTTGAAACGGCGCGCTTTGGCATTTTGCCTTTGGTTTCTGGTACTTTGGTAACTTCTTTTGTGGCGGTGTGTTTGGCGATTCCAGTGGGTACAGCCATATCTCTCTATCTGAGTGAGTTTGCCAATGAAGGGCTGAGGGAGGTTTTGAAGCCGATTCTGGAGTTGATCGCAGGTGTGCCGTCAGTGGTATTTGGTTATTTTGCCCTGTTAGCGGTGAACCCGCCCTTGCAAGAGATTGCTAAGAACTATTTCAACTATGAGTTGCCAGGGTCAAATATGTTGGGGGCTGGTTTGGTGTTGGGGATTTCTATCATTCCTTTGGTGAGTTCAGTGAGTGAGGATGCGATGCGCTCAGTGCCGAACCAAATGAAGGAAGGCTCCTATGCGATGGGAGCTACTCGTTTACAAACGGCAACCAAGGTGGTAATTCCAGCGGCATTTTCGGGGATAGTTGCCGCTTACATATTGGGGATTTCCAGAGCGGTTGGGGAAACGATGATTGTAACGATCGCAGCTGGTAACAAGGCGAACTTTACTATCAATCCCTTGGAGGAGGCTTCTACGATTTCCGCTTTCATTGTGGAGGTAACCAGAGGAGAGGTGGAACCGGGGGTGCGGTTTAATTCTCTATTTGCGGCAGGTTTAACCTTGGCAGTTATGACGCTGGTACTGAATGGGATTGGCATGTGGTTAATTAGCAAATACAGGGAGAGGTACTAATGGCAAGTAGGGTTTCATTACAGGAGATTCGTCAGTCCATCAAGCGGCGCAAACTACAGGACAGGATATTTATGTATGTTTCTCTGTTCTGCCTGTTTGCAGGTTTGTTTGTGCTGGTTGCCTTAGTACTGCAACTATTTGTTACTTCCATTGGCTTCTCGTTGGTGAAGGAGGATGAACTCCAACGGGCTACAGTGCAGATGGTAGCTACGATCGGCACTAATCCAGATGCCAAGGCTAAAAATGAGATTGCAGAGCTGGAAAAGGTGATTGAAGAGGCGAAGCAGCAAAGACTCTTGCCACTGGTTGATGGGGTGCGGCCGCTGGCGGTTGCTTTAGAAAAGGCGATCGCCGATGGTTCTGTGCCCAAAGATAAGGGGACTATTCTCCAACAACTGGAGCAGGGCTTGGGTGAGAAAGCCAATAGTATGGAGCAGTTTAATACCCTGAGTACGGCTGTGAATGAGTTGGTCAGAGTTGAAAAAGAATTGCCTGCCAGCGTAGTTCAGCCCCTCAAACAGGCACAGGAAACTCTGCCGAGTGTGCAGGATAAGTTATTCAACCTAGTGTTTACTCCAGAGGAGGAGGCACAGTTCACGGCTGCTTTCAATCGCTTGTATGAGAAGGTGAACCCCTATGGGCGGGAGGCGGCGCGCCTGCCCTATGTGGAGGAAAGCGAAAGACAGAAAGCACAGGAACAGTTGGAGAGTCAGAATCCAGCCATGGCGGAGATTTTTGATTTGTCCAAGGATTTGTGCACAGGAGCAATCTATCAAGTGTTTGGTTTGTGGGTGTGTGAAGTGCCCCCCAAATTGACTTGGCGATTTCTGAATCTGCCTTCTTCGGCTTCCCATGAATATGCAGGGGTGAGGGTAGCTATCTTTGGTAGTGTGTGTGTAATTATGGTGATGGCAGTGGTTGCAATCCCGCTGGGGATTGCAGCGGGGGTATTTTTGGAGGAGTATGCCCCCAAGAATCTTTTCACAACCTTAATTGAACTGAATATCAATAACCTAGGGGGTGTGCCAGCGATCGTTTATGGGATTTTGGCCTTGGGCTTTTTCAAGGTGTATTTTGGTCCCAGTATATTGACGGGTGGTTTGACCTTGGCGTGTTTGGTTCTGCCTGTGATTATCATAACTACCCGTGAGGCGATCAGGGCGATCCCTGTGGGGATTCGGGAGGGGGCGTTTGCTTTGGGTGCCACCAAGTGGCGGGTGGTGCAAGACCATCTACTTCCTTACTCCCTGGGGGGTATTCTTACGGGGGTGATTATGGCGGTGTCGCGGGCGATCGGTGAGGCTGCACCTTTAGTCACGATCGGGGCGGCAGGTTTGATCCTGTTTACTCCCTTTGAAGCTCCGCTCCCAGCCAATGTGGACTTGGGACCATTCAATTGGTTGCTGTCCCAATTTACGGCTTTGCCGATCTTGATGTTTGACTGGGTGCAGAGACCGCAGAGAGGTTTCCAGACTAACTCAGCGGCGGCAGGGGTGGTACTGGTGATCTTGACTTTGATTCTCACTGGCACAGCGATTTGGATTCGCTCTTATTCACGCCGACGGATCAAGTGGTAATCTATGATTAGTTTCTAGTAGCGAGGAAGTGTTATGCAGAATAAGCCCAAACCCAAAGCGATCGTTAAGGATTTTAGTTTCTATTATGGCAATGGCTTCAAGGCGATCAAAAATGTCAATCTCCAGATCGCAGAGAAGCAAGTAACAGCTTTCATTGGTCCTTCTGGTTGCGGGAAGTCTACCTTGCTAAGGGCATTCAATCGCATGCACGACCTCTATGGGGGTAACAAATATGAGGGTGAAATTTTGGTGGATGGGCAGAACATCCTTGAACTAGACCCGATGGAAGTGCGCATGCGCATCGGCATGGTGTTCCAAAAGCCCAACCCCTTCCCCAAAAGCATTTATGAGAATGTAGCTTATGGTCTGCGAGTGAGGGGGGTCAATCGTAAGAGTATCCTAGATGATGCGGTAGAGAAAGCTCTCAGGGGTGCGGCTCTGTGGGAAGAAGTGAAAGACCGCCTAAACAGCTTGGCGTTTAACTTGTCGGGGGGGCAACAGCAAAGGTTATGTATTGCCCGGGCACTGGCGACTGAGCCGGAAATTCTCCTGCTGGATGAACCTACTTCTGCCCTTGACCCCATTGCTACCCTGAGCATTGAGGAGTTGATTTTAGAACTCAAGGAAAGGGTGACGATCGCGATTGTTACCCACAACATGCAACAGGCTACTAGGGTAGCAGACTATACGGCATTTATGTACTTAGGGGAGTTGATTGAGTTCAACACCACTACCATCATCTTCAATGCTCCTGACAATCCCAAAACCCAAGAGTATGTGCAAGGGAGGTTTGGCTAATGTGGCAACGACTTCTGCACCGTGGTTTTCTGCTGTGGCTGTGTGCTTTGTTAGTTACTGCCTGTGCTGTGCCCGATCCAGAAGCTCAAGTTAAGGACAATCCCAATCCCCCACTAGCCATATCCCTCAACGGGGCAGGGGCTTCTTTCCCCAAGTTTCTCTATGACCGCTATTTCCCTGAATTCAAACAGGAGACGGGGATCACTGTTAACTATGAAGGAGTGGGCAGTGGGGCAGGTCTGCGCCAGTTTTTGGGGGGCACAGTGGATTTTGCAGGTAGTGACGTGTTGTTGAAGCCTGAGCAGGCGAGTCAGATACAGCGGGGGATGGTGGCAATCCCTACGGCAGGGGGGGCGATCGCTGTAATTTACAACCTAGAGGGTGTTAAGGAATTAAAACTCTCTCGCCAAAACTTAGTAGATATTTTCATGGGTGAGATTCAGAATTGGAATGATTCTCGCATTGCCGAGAATAACCCTGATGTACAACTGCCTGATGCAGAAATTAAGCCAGTGGTACGGGCGGATGCCAGTGGTACTACCTACACTTTTACCAATCATTTGGCTGCCCTCAGTGAGAGTTTCAAGGAGACGGTGGGAGTGAGTTTGAATCCTAGGTGGAAGGAGGGCTTTTTGACAGCAAGGGAAAATGCGGGAATCGCCCAAATGGTACTACAAACTCCCAACGCTATTGGCTATGTAGAGGCAGTGTATGCCATTCAAAATAAGATTCCCACAGCGGCGATCGAGAACAGGGCAGGCCAGTATGTTCTGCCCGAACTAGCAGACACTAATAAGGCATTTGCGGAAGTGAAGTTCAATGAGGATTTGAGTGCGGACATTTCCGATCCCAGCGATGGCTATCCCATCATTGGTGTAACCTACCTCCTGTTTTATGGGCAGTATCCTGAACCCGCCAAGGCGGAAGCAGTGCAAAAATTGGCGGACTGGATTCACACTAAGGGACAGGAAATCAACGAAACTCTCTTTTACACTAGAATCCCCCCTGAGATCGGAACTAAGGCGATCGCTAAGGTCAAGTCCCAAGTGAAAATGCAGTAAGGGCTAATTTGTTAGCTTTTGTCCGATGTTTTGCAAAAATTTCTGGGACTTCAGTGTTGCTGTTTCTCCTACTTACAAACGGATAATTTTTGCCAGTTTTTGTTTGGCGATGATTCTTTTTCCTAAAGTTATGGATTGAGCATAGAGTCTGACCATTGCTAATTTCTGCTTTTCCCCCTAACCTTTTAGGAATGTGATATGATCAGCGTGAATTTCATAAACATCATGTCTGCCTCGCCCACAGATTACACGGCGATAGTTATCTCTTTTGAAGATTTCTTCTTTTTGTGCTGGCGTAAAATCTTCTAGCTCTGTGTGTTGCAAAGAATTTGGATCGTAGCCATAAACTCTTTTTTTACTTTGATCAAAAAACCTTTATGATGTAATTTACGAATAGCCCCCCAAGGATCTCTTTAGCCACTCAGCAGTTACCCAATCTACTACTTCACCATGTCTAAGGTCTTGGTTGGGATGAACAAGAAAGTACTCCTTAACAAGCTGACTAATAGTCTTTCTATTCATGGTTTTCCACAAAAAGAGATTTTTTTGCAGTAGTTCTGGGGTAGAAAGAATTCTCACAGTACCGGGGATCGATTTCCATGCCTATGCTGATGCGGTTTAATACTGCTACCTACACCACTAAATAATTTGATGCAACGGCGGAGTAGGGAGCAGAATACCCTATCTTCTTCTTGCTCTCGCCACTAAATGTCCACAGTCCATTTGTCCAATTCAGAAATTCTTCTCTAGTGATATCTGATTTGCCGCTCCCACTGCTTTTACGCCAGTTTACAATTAGTTTTACGGGGGCAATTACAAAAGTCGCCCTGGCACTTAACCACGGTCCCCATCCTGTGCGCCGGGAAATATGGCTCTCATTCTAGACGATCGTAGCATGATACTTAAACCCAACCTCTTTGGGGATCACAGTCAGGTCTGCCCCTACACTTTGTTGACCACTTTGTTTTTATCGAGGGGAATATTCAAACAGAATCTACCGTCATCCTTCAAAAATTGCCAACGCCTAGCTAGCCATGACCGACTAAAATCCTAAATACTTTAAGTAAGATAAGTCATCCCGCTGGGCATTGTATTTAATATCAACATTGTAAGATGGAGAAGTACCAATGAGGTCGATGCTGTTAGGGACGATCCCCTAAGAATATCATCTTGGAAGAGGGCAATCTCAGGGCTAGCATAAAGGCAGGAAACCGTATTTTCAATTTTTGCGGGGACGGTCTTTTGTCCAGAGCCACATAAATAAAATCACTACTCCCACTTGCAGGGCAAGGTTTTGCCAATTAGTTAATGGTTCGCCCCGGTGGGCAAGGAGACGCAAACCTGCAATAAAACCCCCGATCGCACCTGAACCGGCAAAGGCTAGATAAAAAAACTGCCGCAAACCCCGATAGGGCGATCGTGCCTCAGCTTTGAGGAAATCATATTTGCGGGGGGATTGAGGGTCTATCATGGTAACAGCAGAATGTTAAGAAAACCCGCCCATTGACCGAACCTGCTCAATTTGGACTTATGCTATCTTACTAAAGAATGCAGAGATAGCATGGTTTAGTGCGTCATGATTGATGCGGTTATTGTTGTGATTTTTATTCTGGGGGGAGCAGGTACTGGGTTTCACGGTACTGACCTTCTGCCCAGCTCGTGGTTGGCGCAGGTCAACCTGCATGATTTGCGCTGGTTAATGTTGGGTTTCGGCGCATTTGCAGGTTTAATTCTGGGGCTGTTGGTACAAAATGGCTATCGCCGTCTGGAAGCCCAAGTGCGCTCCATGCCAGTGGAAACCCTGCTGGGGCGATCGGTGGGCTTGGTGGTGGGACTGTTGTTGGCAAACTTGATGCTGTCCCCCCTGTTTTTGATCCCCATTCCTGAAGACTTTGGTTTTATTAAGCCCTTGGCGGCACTGTTGGTAAGTAGTATTTTTGCCTATTCGGGGATGAGTTTGGCGGATACCCACGGGCGTGCCCTTCTGCGGTTGATCAACCCCAACAATGTCGAAAGTAGTCTGCTGGCTGAAGGCATGATGCGGGCGGCAACTACAAAAATTTTGGATACCAGTTCTATCATTGACGGCAGGATTCAGGGGATCCTGCACACGGGTTTCCTAGAGGGGCAGATTTTGATTCCCTGTTTCGTGTTGCAGGAACTCCAGACCATTGCTGACAGTGCTAATGAACAAAAAAGAATGCGGGGCAGGCGCGGTTTGGATATTCTCAACAATCTCAAAAAAGAGTTCGGCGATCGCATCAATATTCACCCTGCGGACTATGAAGACCTCAGCAGTGTGGATGCCAAGTTGGTGCGGTTGGCACAGGAGTTGAACAGTTCCCTGATTACCAATGATTTCAACCTCAACAAGGTAGCCAGTTTCCAGCGGGTGCAAGTGCTCAATATCAATGACCTTGCCCAAGCGGTGCGTCCCCACTACTTGCCAGGGGATAGTATCAATCTGAAGGTCCTCAAGGAAGGTAAGGAGCCTTCTCAAGGGGTGGGCTATCTCGAAGATGGCACGATGGTGGTAGTGGAAGACGGGCGCATTTATATTGGGCAACAGTTACCAGTAACGGTTACCAGTGCCTTGCAAACTTCGGCAGGTAGGATGATCTTTGCTCGTCCAGAAGTAGTAACCACTAACTAAACATGCTATTTGCCCTGATGGCAGGGGTGGCGATCGCCAGTTTTAGCCTGTGGCAGATGGGACAGGCAGGACTGCCAGAGTGGGGACTAATTTTTTTGTTGGGGCTGTGGCTGGGTAGATATTTACCTTTGAGTGCCAGGGGGCAGGCGATCGCTGGGGCATGGGCAGGGTTGGGTTTACTGCTCTACTGGCTGGAAAAATGGCAAGCCCTAGTATGGGTGAACCTATTTTGGCTAGGGTGGGCAGGGGTATGGTTAGGGGCATGGGCACAACGCAAGTTTCCCTTGGTTAAGGGAATGGGCACTAGCCATAGAGCACTAGCCCGCCGTCAATTGAACAGTAGTATGACATGGGCAGTAGTCTGGTTTATGCTGTCCCATGCTCCCCTGAATGACTTGGATTCATGGTTTCTACTGGTGGTAGCCCTGATGGCAGGGGCAGGGTTGGTGGGCTATGCAGGTTGGCAGTTGGAACATGACCCCCAGACCCACTATGTGTCTTTGCAGTTCTACGGCTGGTGGGGCATGGATAGCCTCTACCGCATCCCCCTCAATGCCTACAGTCGCCTCGAGTCAGTGCAGATGCAGGATGTACAGGAATTAAACTGGCTCACCCTCGCTGGGGATCGGCAAGAGATTACTCTACCTATGGGTTTGGAACTCAGCCCAGAAATGCAGGAGCAACTGCGCCGCGAACTACATCTTGCCAAGCACCACAGCGATCGGGATGGGCTGGGTTTAGTGGGAATTTTACTGCCCCAAGGGGCGAGTATTTTGGCAGGTTTAGTAGTGGGGCTATGGGGTTTAGTCTGCTGGTGGGCACTCCCCTCCGACTTGCCTACCCTGCCCAGTTGGCTAGGGGTGTGGTTACTGCTTGCCATTGCCGCCATGAGTCCAGCTACCGCCAGAGCCATCTTACTAATGGTTGCCCCTGCCCATTTACGCCCTGAACCCTCCCCCCGTACATATCTACTCCACAGTTGGGAATGGGGTTTAGCCCTGGGGAGTGGATTAATAGTAGTCAGTACCCCCAACCACCTAGAACCCTTACTGGGCATTGGTTTGGTCTGGTTCTGTTTGATCGTAAGTTGTTGTCTATTGGCATTGGTCAGGCGCACACCCCTACTCTGGAAGTGGGAAACTGATTGAAGTATAATAGGAAAAGAGCGGTCAGCCTGCAACTGCCCATAATTGCTATATTTTTCTGGTTCTATGAGTGATTCTACTTCTATTTCCGATCGCATCATTCCAACTGACCTAAGAGGGGAAATGTCCCGTTCCTATTTGGAATATGCGATGAGTGTGATTGTGGGGCGGGCATTGCCGGATGTGCGGGATGGCTTGAAACCAGTACACCGCAGAATTCTCTATGCCATGCACGAATTGGGGCTGACCCCCGATCGTCCCTTTCGCAAGTGTGCCCGGGTAGTGGGGGATGTGATTGGGAAATATCACCCCCATGGGGATGCTTCTGTATATGAGGCATTGGTGCGCATGGCGCAGGATTTTTCCATGCGGGAGAGGCTAGTGGATGGGCATGGGAATTTTGGCTCAGTAGATGATGATCCCCCGGCGGCGATGCGCTACACTGAGTGCCGTCTGACCCGCCTTGCCCAAGTGGGACTCTTGCAAGATATTGAATATGAAACAGTAGATTTCGGCGATAACTATGATGGCTCCCAAAGAGAGCCATTGGTACTTCCTGCTCGTTTCCCCCAACTATTGTTGAATGGCAGTGCGGGGATCGCTGTGGGCATGGCGACGAACATTCCCCCTCATAACTTGGCGGAACTGGTGGATGGCTTAGTGGCACTGATTGACCAGCCCGATTTGAGTGAAGTGGAGTTGATGGCATTTATTCCGGGTCCTGATTTTCCCACAGGGGCAACTATTCTAGGGACAGCCGCTATCAGGGAAGCCTATACCACAGGGAGAGCCTCAATCGTGATGCGGGCAGTTACCCATTTTGAGACCATCACTACGGGCAATCGGGAAAAAGAAGCCATCATTATTACGGAACTGCCCTATCAGACAAACAAAGCGGCACTGATTGAAAAAATTGCGGAATTAGTGAATGAGAAGAAAATAGAAGGCATTGCCGATGTCAGAGATGAGAGCGATCGGGAAGGGATGCGGGTAGTGATTGAATTGAAGCGAGATGCCTATCCCAAGGTGGTATTGAACAATCTGTTTAAGAATACTGCCATGCAAGCCAACTTCAGTTGCAATATGGTGGCATTGGTGAATGGTGAACCCCGCACCCTAACTCTGAAACAAGCTCTGCACGAATTTCTGGATTTTCGCTATGAAGTCATCACTAGACGCACCCAGTATGAACTGAGAAAAGCCCAAGAAAAAAATCACATTTTAGAGGGTTTATTGGTGGCTTTGGCGCAGTTGGATGCCGTAATTGCTCTGATTCGGCAGGCAGAAGATACTGTTACTGCCAAAGGGGGGTTGATAGAGAATTTTCAACTCACTGAAGCCCAAGCGGATGCCATTCTCCAGATGCAACTGCGCCGTTTGACTGCCCTAGAGGCAGATAAAATTCAACAGGAACATCAGGAACTCCTACAGAAAATTGCGGATTTGCAGGATATTCTCACCCATCGCCAGCGCATTCTGGAAATTACGAAACAGGAACTCTTAGCCATCAAAGCTGAATTCAGTACGCCCCGCCGCACCCAGATTATCCCTGATGAAGGAGAAATCAATACCCAAGATTTGATCGCCAATAGAGAAACGGTCGTATTACTCACAGAGCAGGGCTATATCAAACGCCTTTCCCTCGATACTTTTGAACTGCAGAATCGGGCAACTAGGGGCAAAATTGGTGCCAACATGAAAGAAGACGATGCGATCGTCCATTGTCTTGCCTGTCGCAGTCATGATTACATTCTCTTTTTCAGTGATAGAGGGAAAGTGTACAGTGTGCGTGCCTACGAGATTCCTGAAAGTAGCCGCAATGCTAGGGGTTCAGCTTTGGTGAATGTAATTCAGATCGCCCCAGATGAAAAAATTACTTCAGTTTTAGCAGTGAGTGAGTTTACTGCAGACCAGTATTTAGTAATGCTGACGGCCCAGGGGTTTGTGAAAAAAACTGCCCTCAATGCCTTTGCCAATATCCGCAGTAATGGGTTGATTGCCATTGGTTTAGAAGAGGGGGATCAACTGCGGTGGGTGCGTTTGGCACGGGTGGAAAACACTCTCATTGTTGGTTCTAAGTTGGGGATGTCGATTCGCTTTCGCACTGATGATGAACAACTCCGCCCCATGGGCAGGAATAGCAGGGGTGTTCGTGCCATGAAATTGGCGGCAGAGGATGAAATTGTGAGTATGGATATTCTGCCTGCGGGTTTAGCAGAAATTGAATCGGATACGGAAGAGGAAGTAGAAAATAATTCAGAAAATGGGGAAGAGGAAGAACTAAACCTAGAGAACGGGGAGCAGGGGGCATGGGTACTGGTGGTTACAAGGGAAGGCTATGGCAAGCGCGTACCAGTGAGTGAGTTTCGCATCCAAAAGCGGGCGGGCAAGGGTCTACGGGTTACTAAGTTCAAGGTGAAGTCAGATCAATTGACTGCTCTGCGTCTAGTCAGCCACGAAGACCAAATCATGATCGCCACCAGCAAAGGTATGGTTCTCAGACAGGCGGTCAATGCGATCGCCTGCCAGTCCCGTGCCGCCAGGGGGGTAAGACTGCAAAAACTTCAGCCCGAAGATGCGATCGTGGATGTAACTCTAGTGCCTGTAACAGAGCAAGAACCAGTGGATCAACAACAGGTATAGAAAGTAACAGAAAAAGCCAGCACTTTGCCAATCCCTGTGCCATTTTTGCCGATAGGCTTTAGGATATCGCCATGATTACTGAGGCTTGGCAGATCGTTGTGCATGGTAAAAGTGGGCGACAGGTTTATACCTTGTCCCACAGCTTCAACCACTGCTGGACAATCGGGCGCTCGGCACAAAATACGATCACGATCCATGATGTGTACCTGTCCCGTTATCATGCTGTTATCTTATTGGTGGGCAATGACTTATTGCTGATTGACTTAAATAGTCGCAATGGTAGCTTTGTCAATGGCAGGCGCATCATCAGCCCTACAGTTTTGAAAAATGGCGATCACCTGCGCTTAGGCAGTACAGAAATGGAACTGGTGATTCCCCAGTGTCGGCGATCGGTCGCTCGTGAACAAGAAACCGTGCCGGTCCTGCATCCTGTTTTGACTCCATCGGAAGAGAAAGTATTTTGGCAGGTAGTGCAGGGCTACAGCAACAAAGAGATCGGGCGCAGACTGCAAATTAGCCCCCGTACAGTGCAGACCCACCTCAGCAGTATCATGGCTAAGCTTACCCTTGAGAATCGATCCCAGATCGTCCGCTTTGCCTTTGAGCAACAATTTCGCTCTCAGCATATGTCCCAAGACTCACCCCCTCAGCATCTTACCTGTAGGCAAGAGTATAGTAGTACTCAAAGACTTTAGGACATAAAATCCTTTGCCCTACAGGCGGGCTAAGAAAAGTTTTACAAGCCTTGCTTATCTTACCCCCTCACCCCCCGATTAACCTGCTGGGTTGGCACTTGTTTCCCGAACTGAGGTTAAGCTAGATTCACCAATCGCATACTGGGGGCAGTGCGTTTAATTAAGCCTGTCAAGACTTTGCCCGCCCCCACCTCGATCGCCTCTGTAAAGCCCTGTTCTTCTAGATAAAGGACGATCTCCCGCCAGCGCACAGGGCTGGTCATCTGTTTTTGCAACTGGGTTTTCAGGGTAGCCCCATCGGTGATGGGCGTGCGGGGATCGGTACTCAATAGCACAGGCACTTGGGGATCAGCAAACTCTACCCCTGCGATCAACTCTGCCAACTGCTGTTCTGCTTCTGCCATCAAGGGCGAATGAAATGCCCCACTCACAGGCAGGGGGATCACTCGCTTGGCTGTAATTTGGGTCAAGACTTGATCCACGCCAGCGATCGTGCCTGAAATCACCACCTGTTCGGGGCTGTTATCATTAGCGATCACCACTTCAGGCTGTTGGGCTACTACAGTGCCCAATTGGGAACGATCGACCCCAATCAGAGCCACCATCTTCCCCCCTTGGGCTTGGGACATCAGGAGGGATCGCTGTTTGACCAACTCCAGTCCCGTCCGAAAATCCCAGACCCCACTGGCATAGAGAGCCGAGTATTCCCCCAGACTGTGCCCTGCCACCAAGTCGGGGGTTTGCCCCTGCTGACGCAACTGATCCGCATAGATCGCCGAAATCGTGTAAAGACAGGGCTGGGTGTATTGTGTCTGGGACAAAGTAGCCACATCCCCAGCACAAATATCAATCACTGACCACCCTAAAATTTCCCTTGCCGATTGGAACTTTTCTGTTCCCAGTGGCAGCAGGGGCAGATGCATCCCTACACTTTGCGATCCCTGGCCTGGAAATACCCAAACTGTTTTCATCTATTCATCAGGTGAATTTGACACAAGACATTCAAGCATAAAATTCATGCCCAAGTTCCATCATTGTTCAGTATGGAGGAGCAACCTTGCGCAGAATAGCGTTGATAAAGCGGTAGCCATCTTCGGTGCTGTAGCGTTTTGCCAACTCTACGGCTTCATTGATCGCTACTTCCTTGGGAATGCCCAGAAAGAACATCTCAGCAGTTGCCAGACGCAGAATATCTCGATCGATTTGAGGCAGGCGATGTAACTCCCACTTTACTAAAGCAGTGGCGATCGCTTTGTTGATCATTTCTTTGTTAGCATGCACTGTTTTCAACAGTTCAATTGCATAACTGCGAGTTTCTTCGCGGTTCACCAATTGCACCAAGAGAGGGAACTCCAACGCCCAGTGGGTTTGATTGATTGCCTGTTCTACATACTGTAAAACAGACTCCAACTGCTCTTCATAGATTTTCTCTCGCTGTGCCTTTTGTAACTCTGCCCTAGCCATCTCTAGGTGATCTTTAGCCTCCTCGGTCAGAGCGCGCACCACTGCCGTCAGCAGGTCATCAAAAGTTTTAGTGTCTAGGTTTTGGGGCTGAGTGGGCAATTGTGGTAAACTCAACAACGCCAACTCACGGGCGGCACGGCGGGCTTGCATAAACAGCACTACAATAGAGAGCAGTCTTTTATTTTACTGGGTTTACTATGGCTGAAGGCTTTCTGGCAACCATTCACCACCAAGGACAGACCTACACGATCGCCCTTGATCCCGATCGCACCATTTTAGAGTCGGCACAGGCCCAAGGCTTAGACCTGCCCTGTTCCTGTTATGCAGGCGTATGTACCAGTTGCGCAGCGCAAATTGTATCAGGGGAAATTGACCAGAGTCAGGGCATGGAAGACGATCTAGGCTCTAAAGGCTACGCTCTCCTGTGTATTGCCCATGCCAAATCCGATGTGGAAATTATCACCGAAAAAGAGGCTGAGGTCTATGCCCTCAGGTTTGGTAGGATGGGCTAGAATTCACAAATATTTTCATTTAGTAGCAGACAAAACAGCTATGATTGGAACTGCTAATGTAGGGAAAAATTTATGTTAGAAGGGCGCAATTATACGATTATTCTCGACAAAAGCGGCAGTATGGCAACCAAAGACCAACCAGGGGGCAAGAGTCGCTGGCAAGCGGTCAAGGAATCCACCCTAGCGTTGGCTGCCAAATGTGAGGAACTGGATCCTGATGGCATCACTGTCTATACCTTCGCCAATCGCTTTAAACGCTACGATCATGTAACAGCGAAAAAAGTTGAGCAGATTTTCCAAGAGCATGAACCAATGGGGGGCACGAACCTAACTGCTGTCCTGCAAGATGCCATCAACCGTCACTTCAGCCAGCCTGACCCCCAGCCAGAAACTATTCTCATTGTTACTGATGGTGAACCTGACGATCGCAAATCTGTTTTCCAAACTCTCATTCAGGCGACCCAGAGAATCCAAACCAATGAAGAACTGGGAATTTCTTTTATTCAGATTGGGAACGATCGGGAAGCAACTGAATTTCTCAAAGCCCTAGATGAACAGTTGGAAAAGGTAGGCGCAAAATTTGACATTGTCGACACTGTAACCATAGAAGACATGGAGAACATGACTTTACAAGAAGTGTTAATGAGTGCGATCTTTGACTAGAAAACTATGGCTGAGGAGCAAGAGATAGATCAAATTTTAGGGGAATTAGCTCAGTCCAAATCTGCCTCCAGTTCCTCAGGGGAGGATTTATGGAATTCTCAAAAATCTAAACCCGTTTCTGACCCTTTGCAGGCAATTTTAGAAGAAGTTAAAAGCGGAAATAACTCCGTTGAGGCTAGTTTATCCCATGAAGTGAAGGCTATTCCTACTACGGAAATTTATAGAGAACTTCTATCTGCTAGTCAATCTCTGCAACCAGAACAGAACTCCCAACATCTTCCTCTCGACTCTATTTCAGGAGAACTCAAAACAGGTGAATCCGCCCTTGACAGCAGTTTGTTGAGTGAACTGGGATCGGCACCTACACCGCCTAAATCAACCGATCCTCTCCATGCCATCTTGGCAGAAATCAAGAGTAGTAAACTAACTGTTGATAGTAATCTATTCAGTGAAGTAAAAATAACTCCTTCTGGGAATATCTGGTCTGAACTCCAATCAGGGAGTCGGGTAGTAGAATTAAAAGCCCGTAAGGAACAAGAACGGATCGGAGAACTACGACGGCAGGAACGGCAAGCCAAAGCATGGTTAGAAAAATTAGATCGGCTCTCCAGTGATGGCATTTGGTTTGAGCGCTTTGCCCGCAACTACTCTTCTGAACTGGAAGCGGCGATCGTCTATCTATTCAGTGACACAAAATAGGATAGAACACTCCAACTGAACTACACTTTGCGCAGGATATGAGATATCCCGCTGAATAGATTCAGAGACAAGTAGCCCTATGTAAAAAGCCCTACAATAACATGCACCACTACTTGGGCTAGACATGAGTAGGAGTCAGTTTTTGCAACCAGCGGAATGGGCTGAGCACAGGGCTTGTTGGTTGGCTTTTCCCTATGCTGAGGATTTATGGCTCGATCAGTTATTGCCTGCCCAACAGGAGTTTCGGGCATTAGTAACGGCAATTGCCGAGTCTGAGCAGGTAAAAGTTTTAGTTCCTAATCCAGAGGTACACCAGTATGCGCAAGCATCCTTACCTGCAGGGGTAGAACTATTAGTTTGTCCTTACGGGGATATTTGGATGCGGGATATTGCGCCTATTTTTGTGCACGATCGCCCCAAGGGCACAGTGGTAGCCCAGACCTTTGCATGGAATGGTTGGGGGCACAAGTACTTATTAGCAGGGGATGGAGATGTAAGCCGACGGGTAGCTGAACTGGCAGGACTACCGTCCCATCATTTTCCTTTAGTGTTGGAGGGGGGAGCGATCGAGGTGGATGGTTTGGGCACGGGCTTGACTACCAAACAATGTCTGCTCAATCCCAATCGCAATCCCTATTTGACTCAGACAGAGATAGAAGGATTGTTACAGTTGGCCTTGGGGATCGACAAACTCCTGTGGCTAGAGGAAGGACTGCGCAACGACCACACCGACGGACATATTGATACAATTGCCCGTTTTGTTGGCCCGCACCAAGTAATGTGTATGCTCCCCGATGGTCCTAGCGATCCCAACTACCGTGTCCTGTGGGACATCTATGCCCAGTTACAAGGACTGAGGGATGTCTTGGGTCAGCCTTTACAAGTAATACCTATTCCCTCCCCCCACACCGTAGTTAATTCTGAGGGGGAGTTGTTGCCTGCTAGCTACTTGAATTTTTATATCAGTAATGACAGCGTAATTGTACCTATCTACGGCTCTGCCAATGATCAACGAGCAGTAGCGGCGATCGCCAAGTGTTTCAGTAATAGAAAAGTAATAGGTTTGCCAGCCCGTCATATTCTCTCAGGCGGTGGCGCATTCCACTGTATTACCCAACAGCAACCAGTCCCACAAGGTTTATGCTAGCCTGAGTTTGGGACAAGGAGCTAGTCTAGTCAAAGCAAGGAGAAACTGTTAAGTTATAAGACTCTAGAGCTTTAGCTGGTATCTCCCATGCACAATTTGGCACAGCCTTCTATAACTTTGCCTAACTCGGACTGGCGTTAATATTATGTAGCATTGCACCCTAATACTGATATGACCCCTAGAGTTTTGATTAAGTACTCACTCATTGTTATTGCCCTCTCTTACTTAGGCATTTTAGTAGTTGTGCCCTTGATCAACATTTTCTATCAGGCAACTGCTGAAGGCTGGCAGGCTTATTGGCAGGGGATCACTACCCCAGAGGCGCTACACGCCATTACCTTGACCCTTACGGCAGTGGGGATCGCTGTGCCCCTGAATACAGTATTTGGTTTGATCATGGCCTGGGTATTGGCAAGACAGAATTTTTGGGGTAAACAGTTGCTAGTCAATCTGTTGGATTTGCCCTTGGCGATCTCGCCCATCGTTGTGGGATTGATGATTGTCTTGCTCTACAGCCCTACAGTGGGCTTATTCAAAGATATAGTCAATAGCCTGAACTGGAAAATTATTTTTGCCCTCCCGGGGATCGTGCTGACCACAACCCTAGTCACCGTCCCTTTTGTAGTCAAAGAGGTTACACCCGCCCTGCAAGCGATCGGCAGAGAAGAAGAAGAGGTAGCCAAGACTTTAGGGGCAGACGGCTGGCAGATTTTTTGGCGGGTAACCCTGCCCAATATCCGCTGGAGTTTGCTATATGGGGTGATTCTCTGTACGGCAAGGGCTTTAGGAGAATTCGGGGCGGTGTCTGTGGTATCTGGCAAAATTATCGGCGAAACTAATACCCTTACCTTACATATTGAAAGAATGTATGCTGAATATCAGACGATCTCAGCCTTTGCCTGTGCCACTTTATTGACATTGATTAGCATTGTTACCCTGATTGCCCAAGAACTTCTGCACCGCTGGGATCAACACTGACCAGATTCGGATATGCTGATATATGCTGAATTGTAAATAAGTTTTACCCGCACTGTGGTCTTTGTGATTGTCCTACCTGCCAAAAAACCTAAGTCAAAACCTCTGGGGATGCCAGGGGCGGTAAATGAATATGACCATATCAAGCACCAACTCCAACTGCTGACTGGAGGGCTGGTACTGCTGATTACTCTGCCTGTAACTTGGCTCTATGGGCTGAATACAGGTTTGAGTTTTTGGGTGGGGGGCTTGGGGGGCCTGGTGTACCTGCGCCTGCTCTCCCGCAGTATCGATCGCCTAGGGACTGGGCAAGACCGCCTCAGTAACATCCGCTTGGGGATTTTTATTGGGGTGATACTGGTAGCTACCCGCTGGCAGACCCTGGAAATTATCCCTACTTTTTTGGGTTTTTTGACTTATAAGTTGGCGGTATTGGGCTGGCTAATCCGAGACCTGACGGGGGCAAACAGTCGTAAGGAAGGCAAGTAATGATGGTTTTAGCATCTTTAGAGGTTGGTAAGCATTTCTACTGGCACATCGGCAATCTGGAAATTCACGGGCAAGTGCTGATTGTCAGTTGGGTGGTGATTGGCATTCTGCTGGTGGCATCCCTTCTGGCTACCCGCAACCTGCAGCGCATCCCTGGGGGCTTTCAGAATTTGATGGAATTTGCCCTGGAATTTGTTCAGGGGATCGCCAAAGACCAGATCGGCGACAAACACTATCGGGAATGGGTGCCTTTTGTCGGTAGCTTGTTCTTGTTTATTTTTGTGAGTAACTGGTCAGGCGCCCTAGTGCCGTGGAAGTTAATTAAACTCCCTGAAGGGGAGCTTGCCGCCCCTACCTCAGACATCAATACTACGGTTGCCCTCGCATTACTGGTGTCTATCTCTTACTTTTATGCAGGGATCAAACAGCGGGGTTTGGAGTACTTTAGCAGGTATGTGCAGGGATCGCCCCTGTTATTGCCCCTGTGGGTGATTGAAGACTTTACCAGACCCCTGTCCCTAAGTTTTCGTCTATTTGGCAACATTTTGGCGGATGAACTGGTGGTGAGCGTAATGGTGCTGTTGGTGCCCCTGGTGGTACCCCTGCCTGTGATGATGCTCGGGCTATTTGCCAGTGCGATCCAAGCCCTGATTTTCGCTACCTTAGCGGCTTCCTACATTGGCGAGGCGATGGAAGGGCACGGCGAAGAAGAACATCACGATTAGTTGTCAAAAACTATTGACGCAACTATAATACCTAGGTACAATTTAATACCCCTGCTTTTTAAGTTCTCGAGGACAAGTTACTTCTGCATGGACAAGCCAGTTTTGGTCAAGCCCGCTTTTAGTCTCCCAGACCTTGTGGAAATTCAGCGGGAAAGTTTCAAGTGGTTTTTGGAAGAGGGTTTAATTGAGGAGTTTGAGAGCTTCTCCCCTGTTACGGACTACACGGGCAAGATGGAACTGCATTTTATAGCGAAGGACTACAAACTCAAGGGTCCTCGCTATAGTTTGGAGGAAGCCAAACGCCGCGATGCTACCTATGCTGTCCAGATGTACGTGCCCACCCGTCTAATTAACAAGGAGACGGGCGAAATTAAGGAGATGGAGGTATTTGTGGGGGATCTGCCCCTGATGACCGATCGCGGTACTTTTATTATTAACGGGGCAGAGCGGGTGATTGTCAATCAGATTGTGCGTAGCCCGGGGGTCTATTACAAGGAGGAGGTGGATAAGAACGGTAAGCGCACCTATAATGCCAGTCTAATCCCCAACCGGGGAGCATGGCTGAAGTTTGAAACTGATAAAAATGACCTGATCTGGGTGCGCATTGACAAGACCCGTAAGCTCTCGGCTCATATTCTGCTCAAGGCCATCGGGCTGACGGACAATGAAATTTTGGATGCCTTTACCCACAGGGAAGTGTATCTAAAGACGATTGAAAAAGAAGGGCAGTTTGAGGAAGAGGAAGCCCTCAAGGAGTTATACCGCAAACTCAGACCAGGGGAGCCGCCCACTGAAGCAGGAGGGCGAGAGCTAATCAAGTCCCGTTTCTTTGACCCCAAGCGGTATGACCTAGGGAAGGTGGGCAGGTACAAGCTCAACCAGAAACTGGGCTTGAATATCCCTGAAACCGTCCGGGTTTTAACTGAAAAAGATATTCTTGCTGTCATCAATTACTTGATCAATCTCAAGTTTGAGATGGGCAGAGTGGATGACATTGACCACCTCGGTAACCGACGGGTGCGATCGGTGGGTGAGCTATTACAGAACCAAGTGCGGGTCGGCTTGAACCGCCTAGAGCGGATCATCCGCGAAAGAATGACAGTAGCGGAAGTGGATTCCCTCACCCCCACTTCTCTGGTCAATCCTAAACCCTTAGTGGCGGCGATCAAAGAATTTTTCGGCTCTAGCCAATTGTCCCAGTTCATGGATCAAACCAACCCCCTTGCCGAATTGACCCACAAACGGCGCATCAGTGCCCTCGGACCAGGGGGGCTGACCAGAGAGCGGGCAGGCTTTGCCGTGCGGGATATTCACCCTTCCCACTATGGGCGCATCTGTCCCATTGAAACCCCTGAAGGCCCCAACGCAGGCTTAATTGGCTCATTGGCGACCCATGCCCGCATCAACCAATTTGGCTTTATTGAAACCCCCTACTATCGGGTGGAAAACGGCTATATTAGGCGGGATTTGCCACCAGTGTATATGACGGCGGGGGAAGAGGATGAATACTATGTGGGGGCAGGGGATGTGCCCAGCGACGAGACGGGCAAGATTACCAGTGAATTTGTAGCGGTGCGCTATCGCCAAGAATTTGTAACCGTATCCCCCCAAGAAGTGAATTTTGTCCAGGTCTCCCCTGTGCAAATTATCTCGGTGGCTACTTCCCTGATCCCTTTTCTAGAGCATGATGACGCCAACCGCGCCCTGATGGGATCGAACATGCAGAGACAGGCAGTGCCCCTGGTGCGCCCCGAACGCCCCTTGGTGGGGACGGGCTTGGAAGGGCAGGTGGCCCGGGACTCAGGCATGGTAGTCCTAGCCAACCACAGTGGCACAGTTACCTATGTTTCGGCGGATGAAATTCGGGTGCGCTCTGAGCAAGGACAAGAAAGTGTCTATCATCTCCAAAAATACCAACGCTCCAACCAAGACACTTGCCTCAACCAACGCCCGATCGTCTTTGTCGGCGATCAGGTGGTAGCGGGACAGGTACTGGCGGATGGCTCTTCCACCGAAGGGGGCGAAATTGCCCTAGGACAGAACATCATCGTAGCTTACATGCCTTGGGAAGGCTACAACTACGAAGATGCCATCTTAATTAGCGAACGCTTGGTACAGGAAGACATTTACACTTCCATTCACATCGAGAAATTTGAGATCGAAGCCCGACAAACCAAACTAGGCCCCGAAGAAATCACCAGAGAAATTCCCAATGTCGGGGAAGATGCCCTGCGCCAATTGGATGAAAACGGCATTATCCGCGTCGGGGCATGGGTGCAGTCGGGGGATATTCTGGTGGGCAAAGTTACCCCCAAAGGCGAATCAGACCAACCTCCCGAAGAGAAGCTCCTACGGGCGATCTTTGGCGAAAAAGCCAGAGATGTGCGGGATAACTCCTTGAGAGTGCCCAATGGCGAAAAAGGGCGAGTGGTAGATGTGCGCATTTTTACAAGGGAAAATGGGGATGAACTGCCCCCCGGTGCCAACATGGTGGTGCGGGTCTACGTGGCTCAGAAGCGCAAAATCCAAGTGGGGGACAAGATGGCAGGCAGACATGGCAACAAGGGCATTATCTCCAAGATAATGCCCAGAGAAGACATGCCATTCCTAGCAGATGGTACACCTGTAGATATTGTCTTAAATCCCCTGGGCGTGCCCTCGCGCATGAATGTAGGGCAGGTCTATGAATGTCTGTTGGGCTGGGCGGGCTACAACCGCAATGTACGCTACAAGATCGTGCCCTTTGATGAGATGTATGGGGAAGAAATGTCCCGCCACTCGGTGCATGGAGAACTACAAAAAGCCAGTGCACTCCCAGGGAAAGAATGGATCTTCAGCCCCGCCACACCGGGCAAATTGACCATCTATGATGGGCGCACGGGTGAACCCTTTGACCAGCCCGTAACCGTAGGTGTAGCCTACATGCTCAAACTGGTGCACCTTGTGGATGACAAGATTCATGCCCGCTCCACAGGGCCCTACTCCCTAGTAACCCAACAGCCCCTAGGTGGCAAGGCACAACAGGGGGGTCAGCGCTTTGGGGAAATGGAAGTGTGGGCACTGGAAGCATTTGGCGCGGCCCATATTCTGCAGGAAATTCTCACAGTCAAATCCGATGATATGGTGGGTAGAAATGAGGCCCTCAATGCCATTGTCAAGGGTCAGCCGATTCCCCGCCCCGGTACCCCTGAATCGTTCAAGGTGTTGGTGCGGGAACTGCAATCCCTCTGCTTGGATGTATCAGTGCACAAGCTCAGCAGTGATGGCAGTGAAGATACGGAGGTGGACTTGATGGCAGATGCGGGCACCAAGCGTACTCCCAGCCGTCCCACCTATGAACAGGTCTATCGGGAGAGCTTTGCCAGTTTTGATGACGACGAAGATTAAACTCTGGGCAGGACAGGTATAGTTTTTATTATTATCAGGGAGAACTATGGCAAGAGAAGAGCAGCGGTTTGACTATGTAAAAATTGGGCTGGCTTCACCGGAGCGCATCCGCAAATGGGGCGAGCGGGAACTGCCCAATGGTGTGGTGGTGGGGGAAGTTACCAAACCAGAGACGATCAACTACCGCACCCTTAAGCCGGAGATGGATGGTTTGTTTTGTGAGCGGATTTTTGGACCGGTGAAGGATTGGGAGTGCCACTGTGGCAAGTATAAACGGGTGCGCCATCGGGGGATCGTCTGTGAGCGGTGTGGGGTAGAGGTAACGGAATCGCGGGTGCGCCGCCATCGCATGGGTTACATCAAACTAGCCGCTCCGGTTACCCATGTGTGGTATCTGAAGGGGATTCCCAGCTATATGTCGATTTTGCTGGATATGCCCCTGCGGGATGTGGAGCAGATTGTCTATTTCAATGCCTATGTGGTGCTTAATCCCGGTATTCTGGCGGACAATTTGGGGGAAGTTAGTCAAGTAACCAGTGAAAAGATAGTGGTGCTCAAAGGCGATGGCACGGAAGATGTATATCGTCTCCATCCCAAGCATACAGTGCAGGTAAAGACGGGCGATCTGGTGGAACAGGGGCAGGTGTTGGCCACTGCTTTTGGTTTGGAACTGAAGAAATTACTCACCGAAGATGAATGGCTGGCTATTGATGACCAGATTTATGCGGATGAATATCCCATTGAGGGGATCGAGGTGGGGATCGGTGCCGAGGCGATCCAAAGGTTATTGGGACAGCTCAACCTAGAGAAGGAAGCGGAAAAACTGCGCCAAGAGATCGACAGTGCCAAGGGACAAAAAAGGGCAAAATTGATCAAACGCCTACGGGTGATCGACAATTTTGTATCGACGGGGGCTGATCCCCGCTGGATGGTACTGGAGATTCTGCCTGTGATCCCGCCTGACCTGCGCCCGATGGTGCAGTTGGATGGGGGTAGGTTTGCCACCAGTGACTTAAATGACCTGTATCGGCGCGTCATCAACCGCAACAATCGCCTAGCGCGACTACAGGAAATTGCCGCCCCTGAAATTATCATCCGCAATGAAAAACGGATGCTCCAAGAAGCAGTGGATGCCCTGATTGACAATGGCAGGCGGGGGCGCACCGTAGTGGGAGCAAACAATCGCCCCCTCAAGTCCCTGTCTGACATCATCGAGGGCAAACAGGGGCGATTCCGCCAGAACTTACTGGGTAAACGGGTGGATTATTCAGGGCGATCGGTGATTGTGGTCGGTCCCAAGTTGAAAATTCACCAGTGCGGTTTGCCCAAGGAGATGGCGATTGAGCTATTTCAGCCCTTTGTCATCCAGCGGTTGATCAAAAAACAAATTGTTACCAACATCAAAGCTGCCAAAAAAGCGATCCAGCGCAACGATCCGGCGGTGATGGATGTCCTCCAAGAAGTGATTAAAGACCACCCCGTCCTGCTCAACCGTGCCCCCACCCTGCACCGTCTGGGCATTCAGGCATTTGAGCCAATCCTTGTAGATGGACGGGCGATCCAATTGCATCCCTTGGTCTGCCCCGCCTTTAACGCTGACTTTGACGGCGACCAAATGGCAGTGCATGTGCCCCTGTCCATGGAAGCTCAAGTAGAGGCAAGGATGCTGATGTTGGCTTCCAATAATATCCTCTCCCCTGCCACGGGCAACCCGATCGTCGTTCCCAGCCAAGACATGGTTTTGGGCTGTTACTACCTGACCGCTGACAATCCCCGCCCCAACAAAAAAGGGGAGGGCAGGTATTTTCTGGATTTTGACGATGTGTTGATGGCGTACTACCAAAAAGAAGTGGATCTCCACGCCTATGTGTGGGTGCGCTTTGATGGGGAGGTGGAAACCGATCGCCCCGAACTGCCCCAAGACCCCATCACCCACCCCGATGGCTCGATGGAACGCAGGTATGTGGATCAAAAAACTGGTCAGCCCCTGCGCCGCCGCCGCGAAACTGCCGAGGGTGAACTAATTGCCCAGTACATCTACACTACCCCTGGGCGGGTGTTGTTCAACCAGACCGTGATCAACGCCCTCACTGCCGTCAATCCCACATTCAACTGAGTTTCCTCTACCCTCTAGCCACTATGACTCAAGAACGATTCCTCAATCGCATCATTGATAAAAAGCAACTCAAGGCACTCATTGCCAGAGCTTTTATCAACTACGGCACTTCCCGCACCGCTGTCCTTGCCGATGAACTGAAGACCATGGGTTTTCGCTTTGCCACCCAAGCCGCTGTATCCATTAACATTGAAGACCTGCAAGTGCCAGCGGAAAAGAAAAAACTCCTCCAAAGTGCCGAGGCGGAAATTGAATCCACCGAAGAACGCTACGCACGGGGCGAAATTACCGAAGTGGAACGGTTCCAGAAAGTGATTGACACTTGGCACTTCACCAATGAAAAACTGCGGGAGCAGATGATGGAAAACTTCCGCAAGAATGCCCCCCTGAATTCGGTATATATGATGGCTAACTCTGGGGCACGGGGCAACTGGTCCCAGGTGCGCCAACTGGTGGGGATGCGGGGCTTGATGGCAGACCCCCAAGGGGAAATCATTGACCTGCCCATCCGCACTAATTTCCGTGAGGGCTTGACTGTAACGGAATACATTATCTCCTCCTACGGAGCGCGCAAAGGCTTGGTGGATACGGCTCTGCGCACCGCCGACTCTGGCTACCTCACCCGCCGTCTGGTGGATGTGTCCCAAGATGTGATCGTGCGGGAAGCGGACTGCGGCACGACCCGGGGCATTGAACTGACCGCCATGAAAGACGGCGATCGCACCCTGATCAAACTAGAAGACCGGCTGTTGGGGCGGGTGTTAGCGCGCACAATTATCGATCCCAAGGCTGAACCCGTGGAAATCCAACTCTCCCAACTCCTGCACAGCAATGAGTATGCCCCCCTTGAGGATGTGATTGACCCCGATACCCAAGAAGTAGTGCGCCCCGCCCTAGAAACCGTCTATCTGCACCGCCAAAGCGATCGGGAAAAAGAGCGGGAACAGGCACTGGCACGGCTAGTACAAAAAGGCGATCGCAAAATTCTGGCGTACAAAGTGTTGGCAGCCCGCAATCAGGACATTTCCGACAAACTGGCAAAACAGATCATCACAGCCGGCGTCGAGAAAGTGATGGTGCGTTCCGCCCTCACCTGCGAATCCACCAGCTCCGTCTGCCAGACCTGCTATGGCTGGAGCTTAGCCCATGCCCGCATGGTCGACCTTGGGGAAGCCGTGGGCATCATTGCCGCCCAATCCATCGGCGAACCGGGCACCCAACTGACCATGCGTACCTTCCACACAGGCGGGGTATTTACGGGGGAAGTAGCGGAACAGCGGCGCGCTCCCTTTGCCGGCACGATCGCCACCGCCCCCGGACTGCGCCTGCGCCCCCTGCGCACCCGCCACGGCGACGATGCCTACTATGTAGAAAATAACAGTGAGTTTACCCTCACCGCCCCCGACGGCAGACAGCAGACCTTTGCCATCCCCCAAGGCTCGACCCTGCTAGTCAGCGATGGGCAGACAGTCAAGGAAAATCAACTCCTTGCCGAAGTAGCGGAAGTAGGGCGCAGTGCCCGTAAAACCACCGAAAAAGTAAAAAAACTCCTCAGCACCGACAAGGCAGGGGAAATTCTCTTCCAAGACATCAACCCTGAAGCCGTAACGGACAAACAGGGCAACACCAGCTACCTAGTGCGGGGCGATCG
Organism: Pseudanabaenaceae cyanobacterium; assembly: GCA_046295715.1. Taxonomy (GTDB): domain Bacteria; phylum Cyanobacteriota; class Cyanobacteriia; order Pseudanabaenales; family Pseudanabaenaceae; genus JBKBMU01. The sequence continues at coordinate 79,355 of JBKBMU010000007.1, read as the reverse complement.
GGGGGGCAGAATTTGGGTGCTTTCTGGGGAAGTCTATAACCTGCCGCCCGGGGCACAGCCCGTCGTCAAAAATGGGGATCGGGTGGAAACGGGAGCAGTCATGGCTGAAATGCGTTTGTGTAGCGAACATGGCGGGATCGTGCGTATCTCCCAAGAAGAAGCCAGACACAACCAGCAAATTGAAATTATCACCGCCTCCGTTGTACTCGATCAAGCCAAAATTCGCAGTGAGAACATCCACAATCGCCAGCAGTACATTCTAGAGACCATTCCCACCTCCACCGCAGGCTTACCCCTAGCAAAGCAGCGGTTTTTATTGAAAGCCCTGCCCGGCACCAAATTAGCCAATGGGCAAGTGGTAGCAGAACTAATCGACGACTCCTACCACACCACCAGCGGCGGCACCCTCTACTATGCAGGCATTGAAATTTCCAAGCGGGGCAAGGGGCGTCACGGCTACGAAGTGGTACAGGGCGGCACCCTCCTGTGGATCCCCGAAGAAGTGCATGAAGTCAATAAAGATATTTCCCTCCTGCTAGTGGAAGACAGGCAGTATGTGGAAGCAGGCACGGAAGTGGTAAAAGACATTTTTGCCCAGACCGCTGGGGTAGTGGAAATTGAGCAGAAAAATGACATTCTGCGGGAATTGACCATCAAGCCAGGGGAGTTGCATTTAATTGATGACCCCAATCTCGCTGAAGTCGCCGCCCAGAAATACACCCCCGATCCCAACAACAAAAAACCGGTGTTCGCCACCCCCGGTACGGAAATTGTGCCGGGCTTAGTGGCAGACCGTTATGTGTGTGTGGAATTTGTGGAGACACCCCAAGGTTCAGCCCTGTTACTGCGCCCAGTGCGGGAGTTTACGGTACCTGATACCCCTCCTGTCCCCAGCCAGCAATCCGCCAACCAAGAGGGGCGATCCATTGGTCTGCGGGCAGTACAGCGGCTGCTTTATCGGGACGGGGAGCGGGTGCGTTCCGTGGATGGGGTGGAATTACTGAAGACCCAATTAGTGCTGGAAGTGGACACAGACACCCCCCAATTGGGTGCGGACATTGAGTTTGTGCCTAACCCCGACGATCCCGATACTTTGCGCTTGCAATTGGTGGTTTTGGAATCCCTGGTGGTGCGCAGGGATATGGTACATGAAGCCACCGCTGGCAGTGTGCGCCAACGCCTCCTAGTCAAAGAGGGGGATCGCATTCCCTCAGGGGCGATCGTGGCTACCACCGAAATTCTCTGTCGCCATGGGGGGGAAGTGCGGGGCATCCGCAAAGGCTTAGAGAGCATCCAGCGGATTCTGGTAGTTACCGACCAGGATATGCTGACTGTGCCCCTGCCTCAAGGGGATCCAGCCCAATATCCCCTTGCCCTCTCCCTGAAAGTGGGGGACCTAGTTGCCAAAGATACCGACCTCGGCGGGGTGCGCGCCCCCGAGTCGGGGCAGATCGTGGAGATCAAAGACGGGCAGATAGTGATGCGCATTGGCAGACCCTATTTACTGTCCCAAGGTACAGTTCTACAAGTAGCCGATGGCGATCTAGTGCAAAAGGGGGATAACTTAGCCCTACTGGCATTTGAGCGCGCCAAAACCAGAGACATTATTCAAGGTCTGCCCCGCATTGAAGAACTTCTAGAAGCGCGCAAGCCTAAAGAAATGGCAGTATTAGCCCGCATGGCAGGCACGGTCAGGATCGCCTACGATCGGGATGACAATGTACAGGTGCAGTTGATTGGCGACGACGGCACCATTGAAACCTATACCCCCACCCTCGGTCAGAGCCTGCTGGTCTCAGATGGACAACGGGTACAGCCCGCTGAGCCGATCACCGACGGCCCTCGCAACCCCCATGACATCCTCGAAATCTTCTTCCACACCTACAAACAGACCCATACCCTCAAAGAAGCCGCCCTCATGAGTTTACAGCGGGTGCAGGAATTTTTAGTGGACGAAGTCCAGCGCGTCTATCAGTCCCAAGGGGTAGATATTGCCGACAAGCACATTGAAATTGTGGTCAAACAGATGACCTCCAAAGTACGCATTGACGAAGGCGGCGACACTACCCGTTTACCAGGTGAATTTGTGGATTTGCGCCAAGTAGAGGACATCAACGAAGCCATGTTGATCACAGGTGGCAAACCCGCCGAATACACCCCAATTGTAATGGGGATCACCAAAGCCAGCCTGAACACCGATAGCTTTATCTCAGCGGCGAGCTTCCAAGAGACCACCAGGGTACTTACCGAAGCGGCGATCGAGGGCAAATCGGACTGGTTGCGGGGCTTGAAAGAAAATGTGATCATCGGGCGGTTGATCCCCGCTGGCACAGGCTTCAATGCCTATGACAGCAGTGACGACCCCGAACCCAGCGATGATGCCGTAATCGATGACCACAACGCCCCAAAGTATATTGCCGATCGCCCCAGCGTGCTCTTGGATGACGATGAACTAGTGGATGACAATGTGGAGATTGATATGTAGGCGGAACTAACCTGCTAGGCAAAAAATAGCTAAGGGGGAAATATGCAGACCGATCGCCTGGGGGCAGTTACGGCTTTGGGTTGTTTATGCCTGCCAGTGCTAGCTCCAACCCACCAGAGTCGCCCCGCTTTTCCTGCCAAGTCCAGAATGGACAGCATGTAGTCATGTATCACCCCAAGAGTCAGCCCGGCAAAAGTTTTCCGTGGGCGATCCCCGGCAATATGGGCGGAGGGTGGTCAGCCCTCGCCTTGAAGCCTATCGCCCCGATGGTCTGCTGGAGATGGGCACCAGTACCGAGAATGGCTACAACATTGTCTGTATTGTCTGTGTCACCACCGAAAAAAAAACCACTTCACCGTGCCCCCACCGCCACCCGCGATCGGACTTTGCCAACCTCAGCACCGCCGACAGCGAGCAACAGACCACAGGCGTAAACACTCTAGTTGGGAGTAACAGGCTCACCCCCACTCCCTCTACCTCGAACCCTTTCTTGATCCCAGTGACACTGCCCCCCGGCTCGATCCCAACAATTTCCGCTGACCATCCACAGTGGTATGCTATCGACAGTGAGCGGAAAAATGAAGCAGTGGCAAACCCTGAACAGTTAGAGTTGATTCAAAAGGGTGCAGTGGTCTGGAATCAGTGGTATGAACAACACCCCTACACCGAAATAGACCTCACAGGCGCTGATCTGCGGGGAGCACAGTTAGAAGGCATTAACCTTGCCCAAGCGGACTTGAGCATGGCAAGGCTGACCCTAGTGAACCTGGCAGGGGCTAACCTGGTGGGAGCTGTCCTAGTCGGTGCCAATCTGAGCCGCTCCTTTCTCAAAGGGGCAAACCTAGCTGGTTCTGACCTCAACCGTGCCAATCTCAGCGAAGCCGATCTCTCCAGTGCTGACCTCAACGCCGCTAGCCTCGCTGGGGCTGACCTAATCAGTGCTATCCTCGCAGGTAGCGATCTCAGTGAATCCAACCTCGCCCGCGCTAACCTGATCGGCGCTAACTGCTACGGTGCTAACCTCAGCAACTGCGACCTCGTCGGGGCTGACCTGCGCGGTGCCAACCTCAGCAACACTTACCTGATCGGCGCTGACTTCTGTCGGGCTGACCTGCGCCGTGCTGACCTCACGGGTGCTAACCTCAGCATGGCTAACCTCCAATCCGCCAATATCCAACTAGCTGACCTCGAAGGGGCGACCCTACCCGATGGGTCTGTCTATGAGAAAAGTAAAATTTTCTAACAATGCCCAGACCAGCCGTATTCCTCGATCGCGACGGTGTTTTGAACTGGGAACGGGGTTACCTAAGCCAACTGAGGGACCTGGAGCTGATGCCCACCTCTGCCGAAGCCGTCAAAAAACTGAACACAGCGGGCATTTTTTGCTGTCTGGTCTCCAACCAAGCAGGTGCGGCTAGGGGCTACTACGATCTAGACCACATTGCCGCGGTAACGGAACAGCTACAAAAATTATTGTGGACATCAGCACAGGCTCACCTAGATGCAATCTACTACTGCACCCGCTTGAGTCCCCCCGCAGGCGGCAAACGCCCAGACCTGGCCACATGGTCATCTTGGCGCAAACCCAACCCCGGCATGTTAGTAGCGGCAGCGTGGCAGTATGACCTGGACTTGAAACATAGCTTTATGGTCGGTGACAAAGCCACCGATATTGATCTTGCCCACAATGCAGGTTGTCAAGGCATTCTCCTCACCAGTGGCTATGGCGCTGCCGTGATAGCAGGCACTTACCAGCACCCTACCGATCCTGCCTATGTCGCTCCCGACTTAAAATCCGCAGTGGACTGGATTCTGACCCAGATTTAGAGTAAAATTATAAAGATACCTGCATTAACATTATTGCACTATGTTACAAGACCCCCTGACCATCCGCAGTTATCAGAAACTTACTGACTCACTCCTAGAGTTGTGGGATCGAGGGTATCGTTCGGTGGACGAACTGCGCCTATTCCTAGATGGCTACCTTGCCGCTCTGCGCACCACCAATTTCCTAGAGGCACACAAAATTCACCGTTTGGAGGAAGAAGCCCTGCGCTTCATTTACGATGCCTCCAACTTTACCATGCCCTATGAACCAGAACTACAAAGGGAAGTATAATACTAGACTCTACAGGGAGGCTCAACTCAGAAGGATGAACAATGGCGACCGCACCCTCCAATAAGGTCAAAGTATTAGTAGTAGATGATGAGATCAACAATCTTGACCTACTAGAGCGCACCTTGCGCCAAGAATACCAAGTATTCCGAGCTAGCAGTGCCCTAGAAGCCTTGCGTATCCTGCAAAATGAGCCCAATATCGCCGTGGTGATCGCCGACCAGCGGATGCCCCAGATGACAGGTACAGACTTTTTGTACCAAGTAGCGCGCCAGCATCCCCGCACGGTACGGGTGATTCTCACCGCCCATGCCGATGTCCAGGACCTGGTAGAAGCGATCAACTCCGCAAAAGTCTTCAAATATCTCACCAAGCCCTTCCGTCGCGAAGAACTGTTGGACATTGTGGAGCAAGCTGTGCGCCAGTACAGTGCCAACACCCAGCCCGCTGCCACTTACACCAAGACCAATCAGTGGCTCTTTGATACTGCTTTGGAAGGCATTTTCCAGACGGATGTGCTGGGTCGCTTCCACACCGCCAACTCCATGCTCGCCGAAATTTTTGGCATCAATTCCGTAGACGAGTTGATTGACCACTACAGCAAGACCGATTTCTATGTCGATCCCAATCGCCATCAGCAGTTTGTGGAGTTATTCCGTACCACTGATCTAGTTACCAACTTTGAATCCCAAGTCTATCGTTGCGATCGCACCAAGATATGGATATCGGAAAATGTGCGCGCCATCCGTACGGAGAGCGGGGAATTGATTGGCTTTGAGGGCACGATTCAGGACATCACTGCCCGCAAGCGTGCTGAGGAAGAGTCCTCTCTCCTGCAAAACCTCACCTTTGCTATCAGTATGGCAAAAGACTTCCACTCGGCCTTGCAAATTGCCCTCCAGAAAATCTGCGATTTTACGGGGTGGGAATTAGGAGAAGCATGGGTGCCCAATGTGGAGCGGCAGGTGTTGCAATGTTCCACGATTCACTACACAGAACTAGCAGGCATTGAGAGTTTTCGGGAAGTTACCCTCTGTGCCAAATTGCCCCTTGACAGTGGTTTTCTGGGTTCAGTGTGGCAGTCCCGCCGCTCGGAATGGATTTGGGACATCACCCGAGAGAATACTCTTATTCTGGCACGGCGCGATCTGGCTCTGGAGTTGGGGATGCGCGCTAAACTGGCGATTCCCATCATTGCCGATGAGGAGATCGTAGCCATCATGTGTTTCTTCATGCGCGCTCCCAAAGAAGAAGACCGACGGCTGTTGGGCTTAGTGTCAGCGATCGCTACCCAACTGGGGACATTGATGCAACGGCGCAGGGACGAAGAAGCGATCCGCACCATGAACGAAGAACTCGCCAGAGCCAGAGATGCGGCACTTGAAGCCAGTCGCGCCAAGAGTACATTTGTGGCAAATATGAGCCATGAACTGCGCACCCCCCTAAATGCCATCCTTGGCTACAGTCAAATGCTAATAGAAGATGCCACAGAACTGGGACTGACCCAATTTGTAGAAGATTTACAGAAAATTCAATCCTCTGGCAAACATCTCCTCTCTATTATTAACGACATTCTCGATCTCTCCAAAATTGAAGCAGGAAAGATGGAAATCTATCCAGAGGAATTCGCAGTGGGGCGGGTAGTCCGAGATGTAACCGATGCCCTCGAACCCCTCCTACAGCGGAATAATAATACTTTACTCCTAGATTGTCCCGACACCATAGGTACAATGTACACCGATCAGATGCGATTGCGTCAGTGTCTGTGGAATCTATTGGGCAATGCCTGCAAATTCACCCAAGACGGGATCGTAACCCTCAGAGTCGTACCAGTCAATCATCAGGGGGAACCGTGGTTAGACTTTATTGTCAGTGATACGGGGATCGGCATGACCGAGGAACAACTAGGCAAACTATTTACTATTTTTTCCCAAGGGGATAGCTCCACCACCCGCAAATATGGCGGTACAGGGTTAGGTTTAGCGATCACCAAGCGATTGTGCCAGATCATGGGTGGACGCATTTCCGTCCAAAGTGAACTGGGCGTAGGCTCAACCTTTACTCTTTCCCTACCTGTTCGTTTAACCGAAGCTAAAAATGACCCGTTAATATCTGTGCTCCTAGATGTTTCCCCTACCCAGAGCTTTTAGACTGCCCCCCACCTACCCCCATCGGAAACCCTTCAGACCTTTAGTTAGTATCTTTATCTTGCCAACTAAAAAGGCTTTTATTGGCAGAACTTTGTTTAACCCAACTGGCGCAGTAGTAAGTTTTACTATCAGTTAGTCTTTCTGATGGGAGAATTGGTAACCGCCCAAACCAGCAAGAATTACGGCGATTCCTATTAAGATTATCCAGCTATACCATGGGGCATGGTTGCCATTGACCACAGCTCTTAAACCAACGCTGGCATGGGTCAGGGGCAGTAAATAGACAATAGTTTGGAGTGGCTGGGGTAATAAGTTGGGCTCAAAAAATGTGCCGCCTAAAAAGGACATAGGCACAATTAAGAAATTGTTGTATAAACCTACTGCCTCTAGGGACTTGACACTCAAGCCTACAAGAACACCCAAACCAGAAAAAACCATACAGTTAAGTGTAATTAGTAGCCAAAACTCTGGATGCAAAAATCGCCAGTTTTGAGTAAATAAAATGGCCACAACAATAATAGAAAATGCCGTAAGCAAGCCCCTCGTAACCCCTGCTAACATTTTGCCGAGATGGAGGGCGAGGGGATGGACTGGTAGCATTAACAATTCTTCAAAGGTTTTGCTGTAGAGGCGATCGCCACAGATAGAAAAAGTTGTGCCCCCAAAGCCAATGGTCATCGAGGAGAGAGCAACCATGCCGGGGAGAATAAAACTCAGATAATTACCGCCGAATTGAGGGGCATCTTTGAGGGCAGTACCTAGACCAAAACCAAATGCCATGATGTAAATCAGGGGAGACACTAGCCCTGATGCCAATACTTGATAGATTCTGACCCGCAAATCTAGCCAGTCCCCCCACCAAATAGTCAAACAGTCTTGCCAGATGTAGTTGCTGGCTGAGGGGGGGGTTCTAGTTTGTTCACTGGGATAGGCTACTAACACGGCTTAACAAATTCTTTAGACTTGTTTACAGTTTAGCAAAATTTTAGGGTGTAGTTTCGGTAACCGTGGCAAGGATACAGCCATTGATCTTCCAGTTGGCATCGGCTTGACGGTACATCAGGTAGTAGGCTCTGACGAGTTTGCCTGATTCAGTGAGGATGAGGGCGGGTTGGGTGGGAATGCCCTGCAACTCTACTAGGTCTTCAAACAGGAGGGAACGGTGCTTGTAAACTGGCGCATAGGCAGTTTGTACCATTTCCATAAATTTTTGGGGAGTACGGAATTCTTCTTGGATAAATAGGCTGGCACAGGCAAAGGCAGTGATGTAGTCGCCTCTTTGCATTGCATCAATCTGGCGAGAGATGACTTGGCGGATTTCCTGACGGTCTTGCTCAGTGATCTGCATATGCTCACTATTCTACAGGACTAGAAAATCATCTTAACTGTGACCTGAATTAGGGATAAGGGGGTGGAGAAATACAGAACTTGGCTGATCCCGATAACCTAAGGGATCGCAAGGGTTTGGTGAGAGAGAAGCTGGGGATGAGGGTGTACATAAAAATAAAAATTGAGGAATTGTGCAACCTTGGAGGTGTGGGGGGTCACCCCCCAAAAATTGGATACTCTCTAAAAAGTTAGGCATGTGCAAGAAGGCTAATGCTCATAAAAAAAGCTCACAGTCTAGATGCCTGTGAGCCTGTGTAGATACGTCGCTAGTGATTTCATTATTGACTGGGCAGATTAGTGTAGATGTGACGTTTGGCACTGGGGACTAGTGATCCCGATCACTAACTAGGGAGCAGGATTAGGATAGCGCTGATGGATTCCATCGATTTCTTTGAGGATGTTTTCATCTAGCTGTACTTGTAAACTATCGATATTTTCTTGTAGTTGGGACATAGTAGTTGCGCCAATGATCGTACTCACCGTAAACCAGCGACTACGCACAAACGCCAAAGCTAAATGACTGGGTTTGAGGCCATATCTATGGGCAAGCTCTACATAGGCTTGGGTAGCTTCCGGTACATTCACTTTGTGATAGCGTTGCCCAAATTGGGGGTACAGACTCAATCTGCCGACACCATTGTGCAGGTATTTGCCAGTGAGCATCCCAAAAGCTAGGGGGCTGTAGGCTAGGAGACCCACTTGCTCACGGTAGCACACTTCAGCCAAACCATTCTCAAAAACTCGATTGAGAAGATTATAGGCGTTCTGAATAGAGATAATTTTGGGTAAATTGCAATGTTTGGCTAGGCGGGAAAATTCAGCCACTCCCCAAGGTGTTTCATTGCTCACCCCCAGATAACGAATTTTGCCCGCTTGGATCAATTCCTGAAAAGTAGTCAGTTGCTCCTCAATTGGTATGGCTGCCCGGTTGTTACTGGGCTCAAAGCTAGTCTGACCAAACATGGGCACATAGCGATCGGGCCAGTGAATTTGATAGAGGTCAATATAATCAGTTTGTAACCTTCTTAAACTATCCTCTAGGGCTTGGTGAATGTTCTGTTTAGTGAGAGCAGGGTGACTACCTCCCCTGATCCAAGGGAAATTACGCCCTGCGCCAATGACTTTCGTCGCCAGAATAATCCGATCCCGCTGTTTGGTCTTTAGCCATTCACCAATGTAAGTTTCTGTCAAACCCTGAGTAGCGGCTTTGGGGGGCACTGGATACATTTCCGCTGTGTCAATAAAATTGATCCCCACCTCAAGGGCATAGTCCAGTTGTTGGTGGGCATCGGCAAGGGAGTTTTGCTCCCCAAAGGTCATGGTGCCCAAGCAGATTTCGGACACTTTTAGGTCGCTATTGCCCAGTTGGTTGTATCTCATTTCACTAGGTCAACAAGGGGTGAACTGGCACTGGCATAGGCTTTGACGGGGATGCGCCCCGCTTGGTATCCCATTCTACCTGCTGTTACTGCTAACTTGAATGCCATTGCCATTTTGACAGGGTCTTGGGCTTGGGCGATCGCTGTATTGATAAGTACTGCATCTGCTCCCATTTCCATGGCTTCGGCAGCTTCACTAGGACTGCCAATGCCTGCATCAATTACCACTGGCACTTGCGCTTGTTCAATGATGATTTGGATGTTAGCACGATTTTTAATCCCTTGCCCTGAGCCAATGGGGGAGCCCAAGGGCATGACTGTAACACAGCCCAACTCCTCTAGGGCTTTGGCTAGGAGGGGATCAGCATTGATGTAGGGAAGTACAGCAAAACCTTCTTTAATCAGTAGTTCTGCTGCCCGATAAGTGCCCAAAGGATCGGGCAGGAGATACTTGGGATCAGGAATTACTTCTAATTTGACAAAGTTATTATCTTCCTGCCCCAACAGCTTTGCCATCTCCCGCCCCAAGCGGGCAACCCTGACAGCTTCGTCAGCAGTTTGACAACCAGCGGTATTAGGGAGGAGCCAGTACTTGCCCCAGTCGATTGCTTCAGCTAAGCCCACATGGCCTTGGGCTTGGGTCTGCACCCGCCGCACCGCCACTGTTACAATTTCACTGCCACTGGCGGTCAGGGCATCCACTGTAACCTGCAAATCACGGTACTTGCCTGTGCCAGTCATCAGGCGGGAACGAAACTTGCGCCCTGCAATTTCTAAGTAATCTGGAGAATCGGAGTAGTTGTGCACTGTCTCTTACCTAGTGGACAAAGTTTCAGCATCAATATAATGATATGCCCAAAACCTTATGATGGAATTTGCCAGTTGTTTTTGATTTTAGAGGGGGGCTGGGGGTAATCCTAAATGGAGCAATCACTATATGATAACTATTATGATAACTATTAGGATAGTCTTCACAAAGGGGGTGCAGGGGCGACAGCTCCCATTTGAGGGGGAAAACACTTGAGAAACTATACCCAAATTTCAGTGTCCTCAAATTTTTGAGTCCTGGCCCTATGTTTTGTGTCGATCGCCCCTGGATTTTGTAAAATTGGCTTAAAGTAAAAGTTAAAACCCAGTATAACTGTGAGTACCCAACTGGATCGAGAAATTGACCAGATCAAAAATAGCCTCTGTGAATATGAACAAAAAATGGCGGTTGTATATAAGCATTACTGTGAGGCGATCGCAGGTGCTTTGGCTAGGCAATTGATTCAGGCTAGTTTTCAGTTGTGTACGCGCCATTATCCCCAAGCCTTTCTGACATTGAGCCTAGAGCAACGCTATCAATTCCAGCAGGCATTGCAACAACTTGCCAAGTCAGCCCAGCAAGAGGCGATCGCCCAATTGAGTACCCTTGGGCCGCAGGCAGTGATAGCTGACCAAGCTCTAGATCAAGCCCTAGGGCAGTTACTCCAGCAGACCAGTGGTAGGGCAAACCAGTTATTGACTGAGTATCAAATTTTGCCTACCGACAAATCAGAGGCAGTCATCCAGTTGCGGGCTGTAGAAGTGGAATACACCGATCGCCAAGTACTGAACTACCGCAGTGAAATGCGCGTAATAGCAGGGCGTTATCAGCAGTTACAGCAGGAACTCGCCCACAAATTGCACCAGAAACAGATTATTGACGCTGAACTGGCATGGCGATCGACTTGGAGCGAGATTTAGCCCAACCTGCCCCCGTAGTTGCTCCCCTGTTATTGGGCTGTTATCTATGCCGTCTCCTCAATGGGGTAGTCTATCGGGGCATGATCGTGGAAACTGAAGCCTATGACCAGACCGATCCCGCCTGTCATGGCTACCGCCGTAAAACACCCCGCAATCAAGCAATTTTCGGTAAAGCAGGCACAGTTTATGTCTATCGCATCTATGGTATTTATTTCTGTGTAAATATCGTGTGCGATCGCCCCGACTATTGTAGTGCGGTACTGATTCGTGCTATCAGCCTAGTGCATCCGTGCACCGACCAGCGAGCGGGGGCAGGGCCGGGGAAATTGTGCCAACTCCTCCAAATCGATCTCAGCCTGAACGGGATTGAACTCTCTAAGCAGAATGGCTTGTGGCTAGAGCCAGCCGATCGCCCCCCTGCCTACCCCATTTATCAAACTACCCGCATCGGTATTACTAAAGGAACAGACATTCCTTGGCGGTGGTATTTACAGGGACATCCTGCTGTCTCGAAGCGATGAACTGTACTCTATGGGCACGAGTTGCTCTACATTAGTTACCCGCAAAATCATGGCGATCGCTTCATGGGAGACATTGCATACCTTGAACCCTACCCCCGCCGCTTTGCTCAGTTTCCAGCCCTTCACCAACATACCCAGCCCATAGGTATCCATTCCTTGCACATTAGTAAAATCTAGGACAATTTCAGCAACCCCACTTGCCAGCCCCTCGTTGATCTGATCTAGGTATTTCTTGTAGGTGAGGGCATTAAGCTGTCGCTCTGGGTAAATGTACAGCCTAAAAGCAGGCAACAGAGGCTCAAGTGCAAACTCAAAACTCATAAATAAACCACAATAGTAATCTAAACTATACAACAAATTCACAACAATAACCCAGAGTTTCAAAGTAATGATGCTGGGAGCTTTTCACCTCCAAACTCCCTCCTGAAGATCTTGCTATCCGGCTCCAGGGGGGGGACAATGCCTCTGTGTGCTGGTGCAGGCTGATACGATTTTTCTACAGGCAACAACATAGATAGTTTAGTTAACTCAAACAGGAGTGCTACACCTTCATTGACTACCCCTGTAATACGAAAGCCAATGCCATGATCTTTACAGAGCTTGTAGCCCCTGACCAATAAGCCTAGACACGCTGAATCCAAAAAAGTTACATGGCCCAAATCAATAATTACTTCTTTAACAGCAGTAGTAATTGCAGTCTTAATTTCTGTCAGGTATTGACCATGATTGTGAATGTCAATGCGACCTTTTGGTACAATCTTACACAGTGTTAAATTTGACATAGTTTATTTAACCCCTACTTTTCAACCCTACTTACTTTCTTAGCGTATTTACTTGTGGATGTTTAGTCAACTGTCTTCTGAAAGAATTTATGATCGCTCAGACCCTATCTGTAGTAAGACTTAGCGGTCTGGTTGAGATTTATTTACCAAACTTATAATATAATTTAACTTATGATGCCTCACTGCTATACAATGATGTTACTAGGCGGGGGGGGAGATAGCTACAATGTCAAAATGTTAAATTTGAGCAGATAAACCAGTGTCCGATAGAGCAGAAGTTGGCTTCCTACATCCGTTCCCCCGAACCGATGGATTAGTTCTTGTACACTCAGAGATTGGGCGGTTGCTAAAGCATCAATAATTTGCCCGATCCTGTCCCAATGGGTGCGCCGATCGCCGCCAAAGTTGGTCAGCCAAGTCTCTTTAAGTAGTTCTAGGGCTTCTTTACTACCCATCTTGCCTAAGCTGAGTTTCTGCTCTGGGGAGAGAATGCTTGTAGGATAGTGAGCATAAATACGGAAGGGATCATCACAGAGGGGATGAGGCACTGCAGGCGGGGATATCTCCCCAGCATGGCTGCGGCGTTCATTTAATTCTGCCCACAACTGCTCATACTGGGGCATGATTACTGCCCAGTCATATTTCTCTTTTATATAATGTCGTGCCTGTGCGCCCATCTGTTGGCGCAATTCAGGTGATTGAAATAGTCGCAAAAGAGCCGCTGTGCAAGCAGGAATATCTACTGCGGTCATCATACTCGCCAGACCGATCGCTGTACCATAATTGAGGCTATCTTCCCAGTAAGCAGAAGCCAAATCCATACCTGCACCCGCAGGGGGCAGAGTCGTGGGAATGCGAAAGCCATCAATGCCATCTCTGACTGTTTCCCGATAGCCATCCCAATCGGACACAACCACAGGTAAGCCCGCTGCCATTGCTTCAATAGGACTCAGACCAAAGGTCTCTTGGATGTTATCTGCTAGAGAAATGAAAACATCTGCCGCTGACCAGATGTGCCTTCTGGTATCGGGTTGCCGTCCATCTAGGAAGATATGTCTCACTCCCTGTCCAAATTTTTGGGCTGTCTCATAGAATGCTTTCCCTTCTGCCTCATGCTCAAACCAACCTGTTTTACCCCCGCTGCTTCTGCCGCTTGGCGCACCGCCATATACATTGGTACGGGATGGGCTTTGGCACTGAAGATGAGGCGACCGAAAAATAACACAGCTATATCTTCTGGGGCGATCCCCAACTGCTGGCGGAGTTGTTGCCGAATCTCTGGTGGGGATTGGAACTCCTGCCAATGTACCCCCAAGGGAATCACAGGTAATTGGGGTTGCAGAGGGATTTGGGGAGCTTGCCACCTCTGAGATAGATAGTCGCGCCACTGGGCCAACAGCTTGAGAATAGCGGTTTTCACCGTTGCCGAAGTGCAAATGATGGCATCCCACTCATACAGGGGTGCAGTCAGCCACTCACCAATCCCGTGCATGGTCTCCTTACTGGCGATCGTGTGGGTAATGCCACAGATGCTGTAGCCCCGTTCATGGCGATAGCGTCTTTGCCATGCCAAACCACTGACCAAGGGATCGGGGCGATAGAGAACACCAGCATGGCTGAGCAGACTGGGTTGATAGGTAGGAATCCAAGACACTGCCCGATCTTGGGTCAGCCACGGCTGGATCGTCTGACAAAAAGTTTTGTAGTCTTCTTGGGTGGTGCTAAAACAATACAGCGTCGGGGCAGTACAATACCGACTCACAGCCTTGAGCCAACCTTCCCCAGCTATAGACTGCTCTTTCAACCCGGTGGGGTCATAGATTTCTTTGACATAGGAGATGGCAACCATCTATATTCCCAACTTTTTCAACACGGAACGGCGGCTCTCCCTAAAGGACTGGGCACTCTCTTGTAAGAACTGCCAATTTTCTTCAGGAGTTTCCAGAACCTTCCCGTCTTTGGTAAATTTCATGCCATTCTCTTTGAGAATGTGCCAGACAAACTCTAAACCCTGGTGGGGAAAAGTCTCCGCATAGAGTAGCAATTGTTCCAAACGGGACACATTCACCCCGTTACCCAACACAGGACTGCACAAAAATACCATATCCCACCCCTGGAGCGATCGTTGCATGATGGTCTTATTGAGGCGATCCGCTGGGGCTGAATCCAGTCCTTCCACTACAGGATGTGCATAGCCCATACTGGTCATGACGATTAGAGCTTGCACTAGCCGTTGTAAGTTCAAGCCCTGGGAACTCAATTTGGCTTCCAATTGGGTAATAGAAATTGGGCCAGTCTGTTGCAAACATTCCCCTAGGGGTTTGTACACACTCTCTTGGAGTTGGAGTTTACCCAGTGCCGTTTGATGTTCTAGCTTGATTTGATCCACACTGGTAGTGAGCACGAATTTCATGTTACGGAACTGCTCCACCTGTTCCATCGGACTCATCACATCTGTACCCCGCACATATACGTCCCGACGGAAAAAGGTATTAGTATAAATATCTCTGACCAGTTCTCGATAAACTGGGTCTTGAATCTTAGCGAGTTCTTGGATGGCTTCATTGGTCAGGTTCAAATTGTCCATGTGATCCATCAAGTGGGCTGAACCTAAATAGTTCAACTTAGCCCGCTCCATATCTTTCTGTACTTGGTCAAAGTAGAGAGCTGTCCAGTGTTCATTGAAATACTCATGCACTAAATAGGAGCGATTGTGGTTTTTGAGATTGTTGATTCTCTGGGCAGGGACAGGATTCTGTAGGTAGGCGGCTTTGGTGGTCTTGAGAGTTTCTAGGAATTGCAATGCACCTTCAATCCTCTGCTCGATCGCTATGTGTCTGTTGATGAAGTTGTAATGTAACAGCAGCCTTTGTAACGGGGCGATCGCACCCCAACCAGGCATGGCATTGTAGGAGACATAGACCACTCCACCGATTTTTAGTTTTTTGTGAATAAAATCTACGATCGCTTGGCGATTTTCTTCACTAACCCAACTGTAAATGCCATGTAGGCAAATGAAATCAAACTCAGGCAAATTCTCATGGAGATACTCTTTGAAACTCTTGTCAGAAAAACTGACATTGGTCAAACCTGCACTTTCGGCCAAGTGGCGGGCAGTGGCGATGTGGGTGGGATTAAAGTCAGTAGCGTAGAACTGGGCGTGAGGGTATGCGGCGGCGAGGATGGTAGTGGTGATACCATAGCCACAGGCTAGTTCACAGTAGGTAAATGGTTTATTGAGGGGAACTAGGCGCACGCGCTTCAACAACAGCGCAAGTTTCAGGTTGGCGGGGCTGAGGTGGTGATAAAAACCAAAGGTGTAGGGAATCTGAGTTACATAGCCTTCGTTCCAAGTCATACACTGAGTCCTTGTTGTTAGTCATGGGTATTATACGGTAACTGGGAATTTACACAGCCTGATTTTTCTTAACTTTTCCACAAGTATTCCAGAGGCAAACACCTAGTGAAAGATCACTGCCAAGAGTACTAGCAGGCTTAACAGCCCCACTGCAGTCAAGGAAAAATGTAGGAGGGAGGTTTTGCCCTTCTTGACCATGTTGCGCATGGCGAGCTTGACATAGCTGTCTTTAGTTGGTGGGTTCATTTGCAGTCCCGGTTACTTAGGGAGCGATCGGGCAGGGTAGTTTGACAGAGAGTGGCAGATTCTAGGCTAGTGTTGTGCAAACGAGCATCGCTGAAGTCAGCTAGCCGCAGGTTTGACCCCCGCAAATCTACCCCATCTAACAGGGCAGACCGAAAAATAGCATTTTCCAGATTTGCCTGGGCCAAATCAGTATGCTTAAGTTTGGCATAGCTAAAGTCCGCTAGTACCAACTTTGCCCCCCTGAAGTTAGTGTTGGTCAGGTTGCTGCGGCGCAGGTTGGCACGGCTCATAATCATCTTGGCAAGGTTGCCCCCAGCAAGATTAGCTCCCTCCAGATCAGCCGCTAGGAGGTTGCCCCCTGCCACCTGCAACAGGGGCAAATTGGCATAGCGTAGATCACAGCGGGCACAGAGATGGGTATCTAGCAGTTGCAAAACATGGCTAGGATTAGCTGCCCAGACCATTGGCAGAGGGGACAGCCACCCCCACAACAACACCACCAAACAAATACACCACAGCATTTTCGATACAGTTTGCAAAACATTACTAACCGCCCCTAATTGTAAACCTAGTTTGCCCCTGTAAACATTGATATTACCGAATTTGTTTGGCAGCGCTGGGGTTAGGGCACTCGATAAATTCATATATCTTTGCAATTTGTAACAGTAAGAGTACCTCTGGGGGTGTATAAAATTTGCAGAGGGGAAAATGACAAGTGCAAGGGTCATACCCAGTGCTGTAGTCGTTTGCCCATCCTTAAACCTAGATAAAAAACAACACGGAGATACTTGGATTTATGTTTGACGCATTTTCTAAGGTAGTTTCACAAGCCGACGCCAAGGGTGAGTTCTTATCCACCAGCCAATTAGATGCTCTGTCTGCCATGATCGCTGATGGCAACAAGCGTTTAGATACTGTAAACCGCATCACCTGTAATGCTTCCCGAATTGTTACCGATGCGGCACGCGCTCTGTTTGCAGAACAGCCCCAATTGATTGCTCCTGGCGGTAATGCTTACACCAACCGCCGTATGGCGGCTTGCTTGCGTGATATGGAAATTATCTTGCGCTATATCACCTATGCGATGTTGGCTGGTGATTCTAGTGTGCTCGACGATCGTTGCTTGAATGGTCTGCGCGAAACCTACCAAGCTCTTGGCACTCCTGGTGCTTCCGTGGCTGTGGGCATCCAAAAGATGAAGGATATTGCCATCTCCATTGCTAACGATCCCAACGGGATCACCCGTGGCGATTGCTCTCAGTTGATGTCTGAGTTGGCTGGCTACTTCGATCGCGCTGCCGCCGCTGTTGCCTAGTTAGTTATTTCTGGGGGATATTCCCTTCCCCCTCTTGTTTCATATTTCCTTTTTCTGATAGTCCACCTAAGAATCATTTTTGGAGATAGTAATTATGAAGACCCCTATTACCGAAGCGATCGCGATCGCTGATTCCCAAGGTCGTTTTCTGAGCAACACCGAACTGCAAGCCGTGAATGGTCGTTATGAGCGCGCCAAAGCCAGTATGGAAGCGGCACGGGCCCTGACCCAAAACGCCCAAAACCTGATCAATGGTGCTGCCCAAGCAGTGTACAACAAGTTCCCCTACACCACCACCATGATGGGTCCCAACTATGCCTCCACTCCCGAAGGCAAGGCCAAATGCGCTCGTGATATCGGCTACTACCTGCGCATGATCACCTACTGTTTAGTGGCCGGTGGCACTGGCCCTATGGATGAGTACCTGATCGCTGGCTTGTCCGAAATCAACCGCACCTTTGACCTCTCTCCCAGCTGGTATGTAGAAGCTCTGAAGTACATCAAAGCTAATCACGGTCTGAGTGGTCAAGCGGCAAATGAAGCCAATACCTACATTGACTACGCCATCAATGCCCTCAGCTAATTAGTAACTTCTGCCTAGGTAGAGCCCACTCTGCCTAGGTGTTTTTATACCTGTTTTAGAAAGCTGTCCGAGTGCCGGGACTCCCGTCTAGGATTTTTACTAACTTGAGACTCGCACAACTGTAGCCAGTGGCTAGCAAAAACTGGGAGTCTTTTGTGTATTTAATAAACTTATATTAAAATTTAGGAGCTGACTATGGCTGTAACCACTTCAGCTAGTAGTTTAGGTATTACTGCATTTCAGGAGGCTCAGCCTATTGAACTCCGTCCTAATTATAGCCGTGCCGATGTGCAGGCGGTGATCTTGGCTGTGTATCGGCAGGTGTTGGGAAATGATTATCTGATGCAGAGTGAGCGGCTGACCAGTGCTGAATCTTTACTACAGGATGGCAAGATTACCGTCCGTGAGTTTGTGCGGCAGTTAGCAAAGTCGGAGTTGTACAAAGAAAAGTTCTTTTACAGCAACCCGCAGATACGGTTCATTGAGTTGAACTACAAGCACTTGCTTGGGCGTGCCCCCTACACCGAGGCAGAGATCGCTTTCCACAACGATCTATATGTGCAGAAGGGCTATGATGGGGAGATAGACTCCTATATTGACAGTGAGGAATATCTCACTAACTTTGGTGAAAACATTGTGCCCTACTATCGGGACTTTGTTACCACGGGAGTTGGGCAACGCACCGTGGGCTTCAATCGCTTTTTCCGCCTGTATCGGGGCTATGCCAATAGCGATCGCGCCCAGTACGGTAAAAATAAAGCTAGGCTGACTCAAGAGGTAGCTTTGAATACTTCTCTGCGGATTAGCCCGCCTACGGGTGTGCCTGAACGGTCTGACCGTCCTGCCAAACTCAGTGGTAAACCGCGCACCTATTTGGTGGAAGTCTCCAATCGCTCTGTGAGTGGCAATCGCCCGCCTGTACGGCGCGATCGGGTGTCTTACTTAGTGCCCTATGAGCAACTCTCTAGCCGTCTGCAGGAGATCAACCGTGCTGGGGGCAAGGTGTTAAACATCTCCCCTGCCAGCTAGTGCCAATTTTTCGCAAAATAAGGAGTAAATATGGCTGTCACTACTGCCGCTAATCGTTTGGGGATCAGTCCTTTTCAGGAAACTCCCAAGTTTGAGCTACGCCCCGACTACAGTTTGGCTGATTTGGAACTGGTGATCCGTGCCATCTATCGCCAAGTTTTAGGCAACGACTATCTGATGCAGAGCGAACGCCTAGTAGTAGCTGAATCTCTGCTCAAAGATGGGAACATTACAGTACGGGAATTTGTGCGCCAGTTGGCGAAGTCCGAACTCTATAAGAGCAAGTTTTTCTATCCCAACCCCCAAGTGCGGTTCATTGAATTGAACTACAAGCACCTGTTGGGGCGCGCTCCCTATGATGAAGCCGAGATCGCCTTCCACAATGATCTATACATTGAGCGGGGCTACGATGCAGATATTGACTCGTACATTGACAGTGAGGAATACCTCGCTAACTTTGGCGAAAATATTGTGCCCTATTATCGGGATTTTTTAACTACAGGGGTAGGTCAGCGCACTGTTGGTTTCAATCGCATGTTCCGCTTGTATCGGGGCTATGCCAATAGTTCCCGCGCCCAAATTGAGGGCAAAAATCCCCGCCTCACCCGTGAACTGGGAGCTAATCTCGCCAGCACGATCGTCCCGCCCTCGGGTGGCTCCGATGCTTGGGCATTTCGCTCCAGCAAAGACAGTGCCCCTGCCGTGCGCTTGGGTACGGGTGCGGACGAAAAAGGCAGAGTCTTTCGGGTGGAAGCAGTGGGCATTTACGGTCTAGGCTATCCCAAAACCCGCCGTAGCAGTGCTACCTACCTAGTGCCCTACGCTGACCTATCTGCCAAAATCCAACAGATTCACAAAGCAGGCGGCAAAATTGCCAGTATTACCCCTGTCTAGTCCCAGTTAATTCCTCCCTGCGATCGCCGCAGGGAGTTTTTTTAACGCCAGTTCGGGATAAGAAAACAAACTCAGGTTTTTTAGATTAGACCTCCTGGACAATTCCTCAATTTTTGTATGTCCCAAGGGTTGGGGTTAGGTGACTGCATGGGGCATGCTCCATTTGCTTATACCCTAATTTTTGAAGAAAGTGTAACAATCTTCCCACACCCAATCGCCGATCGGCTAGGCTAGGTTATTACTCACGCTCTGGCAGTTATGGATAATTTACGCAGTCGCACTATTACCCAAGGTATTCAGCGCAGTCCCAATCGGGCGATGTTGCGGGCCGTTGGCTTTAAGGATGAGGATTTTACCAAGCCGATCGTGGGGGTAGCCAGTGCCTACAGTACCCTTACCCCTTGCAACGCAGGCATCAATCTCCTAGCTGAGCGGGCTGTTACCGCCATTGCCCAAGCGGGTGGCAAACCCCAACTATTTGGCACTATTACTGTGAGTGATGGTATTTCCATGGGCACAGAAGGCATGAAATACTCCCTTGTGTCCCGTGAAGTAATTGCCGATGCCATTGAAACCGCTTGTATGGCCCAGAGTATGGATGGGGTCATCGCCATTGGTGGCTGTGATAAAAATATGCCGGGGGCGATGATCGCGATAGCGCGCATGAATATCCCTGCCATTTTTGTCTATGGGGGGACAATCAAGCCTGGGCACTATCAGGGTAGGGATTTGACCATAGTTAGTGCTTTTGAGGCAGTGGGGGAATACAGTGCTGGCAAAATTACAGAGGCCGAACTATTGGCAGTGGAACGGCACGCCTGCCCAGGGTTTGGCTCTTGCGGAGGGATGTACACGGCAAATACCATGTCCTCGGCTTTTGAGGCGATGGGGATGAGTCTGCCCTACTCTTCGACGATGGCGGCAGAAGACCAAGAAAAGGCAGACAGTGCCGCCGAGTCAGCAGCAGTCCTAGTGCAAGCTATCAAAAATCAACTCCTGCCCCGCCAGATTATTACCCGTAAATCCATTGAAAATGCGATCGCAGTGATTATGGCAGTGGGGGGATCGACCAATGCGGTATTGCATTTCCTAGCTATTGCCCACAGTGCGGGTGTACCTCTAGTGTTGGATGATTTTGAGACAATCAGGCAAAAAGTGCCAGTGCTGTGTGATCTGAAGCCATCAGGCAGATTTGTTGCCACCGATTTACATAAGGTGGGGGGCATTCCCCAAGTGATGAAAATGCTGTTGGTGAATGATTTACTGCATGGAGACTGTCTCACTATTACTGGTAAAACCATCGCTGAACTGCTGGCGGATATTCCTGAACATCCCCCCCAAGGTCAAGAAGTGATTAGACCTTTCCATCAGCCCATGTATACCCAAGGGCATTTAGCTATCTTACGGGGCAACTTAGCAGAGGAAGGATGTGTTGCCAAAATTTCGGGGGTGAAGCAACCGCAAATCACTGGGCCTGCCAGAGTTTTTGATTCAGAAGAGGCCTGTTTAGAGGCGATCCTGGCAGGCAAGATCAACAAGGGGGATGTGGTGGTGATCCGCTATGAAGGCCCCAAGGGGGGTCCAGGGATGCGGGAGATGCTTGCACCCACCAGTGCCATCATTGGCGCAGGACTGGGAGACGCTGTTGGTTTGATCACAGACGGCAGATTTTCGGGGGGCACCTATGGGATGGTGGTGGGTCATGTTGCTCCAGAAGCATATGTGGGAGGTACGATCGCCCTTGTGCAAGAGGGGGATTTAATTTCCATCAATGCCCACGATCGCTCCATTCATCTGCATGTGAGCGCAGAAGAGTTAGCAGAACGGCGCAGGAACTGGCAAGCCCCGCCCCCCCGCTACACCAGAGGCGTTTTGGCAAAGTATCAGAAACTAGTATCCAGCAGTAGCCAAGGGGCGGTAACTGACTTAGATTAGGACTCACGATCGTCTATGACTACTTTAATTGAAGTTCCAGTTGAGAAGAAGGTATGGACAGATGAGGAGTTCATATCACTAAAAAATTGTGAATGGCGAATCTGGAGCTGTACATAGCGTATTGTTGATTGCTCTGGGAAAGTATATGTTCTCAAGAAGGAGAGGAGTTCTCTTAGATTCTGGCAACCGTCGATCCCCTGATATTTCTTTTGCTGTCAAAGAGGGACTGGGAGGCATGACTCAACTAGTTTTTGGGATGATGCACCCAATCTGCGGTGGAGATTCTTTTGCCCCAGAATACCGTAGCAGAGATCGAAGAGAAATTGAATGATTATCCCTGTCCTCCAGAACCCGATCGTCTGCTCAAGTCTGGCGACAAAAAGTCATTCTAGAGGCAAACGAGCAATATCGCTATTTTTACCAATCACCACAATCAAACTTCCCTTCTGTAAGCGATGTCTGGGATTGGGATTGATCTGAAACCGATCGTCCTGACTGACAGCAAGGACACTCACACCGTAGTGTCGTCGCAGATTTAGCTCTTCTAAAGTTTTATCGTGGAATTCCTCAGGTACGAAAACTTCCAAAATACTATGCTCAGGATCGAGTTCAATATGTTCAATTACTCCGCGCTGAGTCAAACGACGGGCTAGGAGTCTGCCCATTTCTGCCTCTGGATACACCACTAGATCAGCGCCTACTTTTTTTAAGAGGGTGCCATGCACCTCTGAGGAAGCCTTAGCAGCAACATATTTCACCTGACCTTCTTTCAAGTTCAGAGTAGTAATTATACTCTCTTCAATATAATTCCCGATCGCCACAATCACTGTATCAAATTCAAATACACCCGCTTCTTCGAGGGCATGGGGTTGGGTAGAATCCAATTGAATGGAGTGGGAAGCAATTTTTTCCACTACCGCTTGATTGACCAGTTCTTCTTTTTGGTCAATCCCTAGCACTTCAAAGCCATACCTACTCAGAGTTTTGCACACCGATCGCCCAAACCGCCCCAAGCCGATTACTGCAAACTGTTTGCTAGTAGGGCGCAGTGTACGGAACAAATTAAATGGGGATAACCGCACAAAACCTTGATTACTACAACGACTACTATTGTATGGTATTTGCGCAAATGCCAGCCCACTGCACCTTTTGATAGTCCTGCCTCCGATAGGAGAAAAATAGATGATTCTGCTGATAGGTACAGTAGGGAGCGATCCCAATCTGCCCAGGGGGTACACCTGCTTCGAGGAAAAACTGGCGCTGTACTGCCCGCAAATCCAACAGGTAGCGATCCCCTGTGCTGGGGTCAGGCTGTACCCCCACAGGTTGTTTGACAATGCTCAAAACTTGGCTTACTACTTCTGCCCCGACTTGATAAACTGCCCCACTGATGGCAGGTCCCAAGCCAATACATAAATCTTCTATCTGTGTCCCCCTCTGCGCCAATAACTGTAATGCCTCTGCCAAAATCCCTGCCCCAGTGCCCCGCCACCCAGCATGGATCGCCATCACTGCTCCCCCCCGCCGATCCCCCAGCAAAATCGGCACACAATCTGCACTGCACACCCAAACTGACAGGTGAGGATCCCTACTGTAGAGACCATCCGCCACTACCACCTGATTGTTAATTTCTGTTACAGAAACGATCCTCCTGCCGTGCACCTGCTTAACAGTTTGGGCGGAACCATAGTCAAGTAAATACCTGTGCAGGATATCAGGAGGGTGGGGATGCACCGCCCGTCCAAACCAACCATGACGCCACGCCCCCAGCAGACTACAGGTTAAAAAATCTTTACGCCACTGCCAGCGATCCTGTTGCATATTAAAAAATAATAACCAAACTATAGATAATAATTTACAGTTTTAATCCTATGGAATTAACGTATCGTCCGCGCCGTTTGCGTCGCAATGCCAATATTCGTCGTTTGGTATGTGAAACCACCCTCTCCATCGATGATTTTATCTATCCCATGTTTGTCATGGAAGGGGAACAATTGTCTGAACCAGTGAATTCCATGCCGGGCTGTTTTCGCTATTCATTAGACCTATTACTCAAAGAAGTGGAAGAGATTGCCACATTGGGAATTCCTGCGATCGTCCTTTTTCCAGCGATTGAACCTAGCAAAAAAGACCCCCAAGGTACAGAAGCCTACAATCCTGATGGGCTAGTCCAGCGCACTGTGAGAGCCATCAAACAAGCTGTACCTGAACTCTTGGTATTTACGGATGTGGCACTCGATCCCTTTACTAGCCACGGACATGATGGCATTCTCAGTGAGAGTGGCGAAATTCTCAATGATGAAACGGTAGCAGTCCTAGAGAAGATGGCATTGTCCCAAGCTACAGCAGGAGCCGACTTTGTTGCCCCCTCAGACATGATGGATGGCAGAGTAGGCGCGATCCGCCAAGCTCTGGATAGCCATGGTTTTAGTCAAGTAGGTATTCTTGCTTATTCTGCCAAATATGCTTCCGCCTACTATGGGCCTTTCCGTGATGCCTTGGGTTCAGCCCCCAAATCAGGGGATAAAAAGACCTATCAAATGGATGCTGGCAACAGCCGCGAAGCCCTCAAAGAAGTGGAACTGGATATATGGGAAGGAGCGGATATAGTGATGGTCAAACCCGCCCTTGCCTACCTCGATGTGATCAGTCTGATCAAAGCCAACGTCAATGTCCCTGTTGCCGCCTACAATGTTTCAGGAGAATATGCCATGATCAAAGCCGCCGCCCAGATGGGCTGTATCGACGGGGAAAAAGTGATGCTGGAGACTTTGCTGAGTATGAAGCGGGCAGGGGCGGATATCATCCTCTCCTACTTTGCCAAAGAAGTCGCCCAAGTCCTCAAATAGGCACAGGCTTAGATGGACAAGCCTAGTTTGAGCCCAAGGATGCCGTGAAACAACAGCAGAGCCAAGATTCCTGTCCCCAAATAGGCATGGACACTACGGAAATTGGCAGCTAACTGGGGATTGGGATTGCCAAAGCCAAACAGGGACAGGGAGCCATTGATACCCAGCAGTACCAATACCAGCGATCCCGTCCAGAAGTGGGGACTCTCCAACAGGGGTTGCCCCTGCATCACCAAGGACAACAGCCCGCCTGTGTAGCCCATCGCCAGAAAAGTGGTCATCCACAGGGATACGCGCTTGTGCAGAGAACGGCTGTTGTCATCTTTTTCTCTCCTGATTTTCCAGCCTGTGATCCCTGCATAACTACCC
Source organism: Pseudanabaenaceae cyanobacterium (assembly GCA_046295715.1). Lineage (GTDB taxonomy): Bacteria > Cyanobacteriota > Cyanobacteriia > Pseudanabaenales > Pseudanabaenaceae > JBKBMU01. The sequence goes on along the minus strand of JBKBMU010000007.1, from coordinate 54,227 downwards.
ATCGCCAGAATCACTACACTCATAAAAAACGGGTGTCCCCAATGGACGATCGGGGCAGGGATACCCAGTTGGCTGAATTGAGCCGCGATCGGCTTAATATAAACACTGAGTTGGTCGCCTAGAGCATTTGCTAACCACATAATCTTATCCTGCTTGTGAAGATGTAACCTGTTTCCAGATTAACCTAATGTTAAGAGAATGTGAAGTTTATTTACCAACTGCCCCCGTGGAGTATGGGGTAGGGTGGCAGTGGCAAAAACAGTTATTACAAGCGCGGCTCAGGGATCCCAGTCTGCCTGATGTTTTGATTCTCCTAGAACATCCCCCCGTTTACACCTTGGGGCAAGGCAGTAGTCTCCAGTTTCTCAAGTTTGATCCTGCCTGTCCCCCCTATCCCCTCTATCGCACTGAACGGGGCGGCGAAGTAACCTACCATGGGATCGGGCAGTTGGTGGGCTATCCGATCTTAAATTTGCGCCACTACCAACTGGATTTACATTGGTACTTGCGCCAGCTAGAAGCCCTGATGATCGACACCCTCGCCCACTATGGCATAGCAGGACAACGCAAATCGGGCTTAACAGGGGTGTGGGTAGGCGATCGCAAAATTGCCCAAATTGGGATCAAGGTCAGCCGCTGGGTAACCATGCATGGCTTCGCTCTCAATGTCAATATGGACATGCAAGGTTTCAGCAAGATTGTCCCCTGTGGGCTGAGGAACTATGACTGTACCCAGTTGGCAGAGTATCTGCCGGGGATTCAAGTGCAAGACCTAATTCCGATCGTCCTAGCTAAATTTAGCGCAATTTTTGCCACCACCCTGAGATTGCAGCCAAATCCTCAACTCATTCTGTAAATTCAGAGCAGGGGGAGATAGAGAGGATGCTTACGCTAGAGGATCTGGGGCGGACTAGGGTTTAAGAAGGGGAAGCACAATTGTTGTTGCGGTTGGTGACAAGGAAGTTTGGCAACCTTACCCCTGATAGCTCTGAGTAAATCAAAGCCCTCCCCCTCGATCGGTTGGAAGAACTGGCAGAGGCATTACTGGATTTCACTACAGTAGAGGAACCGTCCCGATCGCCGTATCGAAAAGATGTTGAATTCATAAGCTAATCCGCATTTAAATTTCCAAAGTTATCCTTTTACAGTAAAGCTCTCAGGTCGACATCATGCAATTTAGATGCTCACCAATTCCAACGTAACAAAAGCCAGCTAACAACCGTCTGCACCGGACTGACTGAGATGCTTTCTGCTTCGTTAGAGTCCCTGGCCGCCGGTGACGCTAGCCGTTACTTTGCCAGCACTAGGGTTGTTCATTTGTTTTGGTAAAGGTCTGGACTCTACTTCTCTGCGGGTTTGTCATATTCCTAACTCTGTCGGACTCAGGTCATACCTGAGAGAGTTCAAGTTGAGTTACTGACATTTACCAGGAGGCTTAGTCTTGGTGATGCTCTAACGCCACTCAGTGGGGACTAGGAGTGTCCAGAACTTATACCTAGGATTACATTGACTAAAGTGCGGACAGGGAAGCCTGTGCCCCCGGGGTTATTGTAGCCTGATTCTTTTTCTGTCCATACGGGACCAGCAATGTCTAGGTGTGCCCATGCTTTGGTCTTCTCTACAAATTTTTGCAGAAACAGTGCCCCTGTGATCGCCCCGCCACTGCGTGAGCCTGTATTTTTCATATCAGCTACGATCGATTTCATCTGTTCAAAATAAGATTCCTCTAGGGGCATCCGCCAGATTTTTTCGCCTGCCAATTGGGCAGATTGTTCAATAGTTTTGGCTAGACTGTCATCGGTCGCCCATAGTCCGGCAATGCTGTCCCCGAGGGCAACGATGCACGCCCCTGTCAGGGTAGCTAAATCTACGATCGCATCTACTTCTAGGCGATCGGCAAAGACGAGGGCATCGGCTAAGGTCAAACGCCCCTCAGCATCGGTGTTATTCACCTCAATAGTTTTGCCGTTGCTGGCGGTAACAATGTCCCCCGGGTGGAGAGCCATACCACTGATCATGTTTTCACAGGCGGCAATCAGGAAATGTACTTCTACTCCTTGGGGGCGCAGTTCCCCAATGACTTTGGCACAGCCTAGGACTGCCGCTGCTCCTGCCATGTCCATTTTCATTAGTTCAATGCTACTGCCTGCACCAGTTTTCAGGTTGAGCCCGCCTGAGTCAAAGGTCAGCCCTTTGCCCACGATCGCTAGTTTGTGTTGGGGGGGATTACCTGTGCCGTCAGTGTAGGTGAGGTGAATGAACTTGGGGGGCAGGGCGGAGGCTTGGGCTACCCCCAAAAATGCACCCATCCCCAATTGTTCGCAGTCAGCTTTTTCTAAAATTTCTACCTTGAGGTAGGGGCTGTGTTGGGCTAATTCTTGGGCAGTTTCAGCAAGTTTGGCGGGTGTAACCACATTGGCAGGGGCAGACACTAATTCTCGGGCTAGAATTACGCCGCTGACGATCGTACGGGCGCGATCGATGACTTGGGGATCCACATCTGTCCCCAAAAACTGCAATTTCTCAATGGTGGGTTCATGGTTTTTGCCATTTTTAGACTTTTCTGAGCGGAAGCGTTTGTCTTGATGGCTGGCGAGCAGAATGCCCTCGGCAATCGCTTGTACTGTGGTAGGAGCATCATTTTGGTAGAGGGGAAATGCCAAGGCAAGGGATTTGCATTTGCTCTGGTTGCCCCAGCGGATTGCCTGCGCTCCCGCCTTGCGCCAAGTGTCCAAGTTGGCTTGGTCAGGTGCACCCAAACCTACCAGTAGGACTTTGCGGATAGGGCTGTTACCACCGACACGACCGCCCACACTACTGCCAGTTTCTCCCTTGAATTCAGCTTCGCTAATCAGTTCTTGCAGGGTGCCCCCCAGCACGGCTTGGTCTAGGTTGGCTAAATCAGGAGGCAAGGTAAAAGTTGCCTTGCTGTCTTTGGCTAGCCCATACACCATCAAGGCTAAACCATCGCCAGTCCACTGGTCGGGAGCGATCGCTGACACTGTAATTTCCATCTAGAATCAACACCTACACAAGATTGTTTAGAGTTGCTTTGGCTTATATTAAATGATTGTAGTTCAATCTTGCCAAGCACAGATGCGGCAAGGGAACTTTTCTGTGTGTGCAGACCTAGAGTGGAGAGGAGCAAACCCAATCATGCGTCCAAGTTGGTTATGGGTAGCAATGGCAGTGGCGGGGAGCAGTGCGCTACCACCCCTCTATGCCCAAGAGCGTCCCGCCGATCGGGTGTTAGTAGTGCCCACTAATCCCCAGCAGGTTACCATAGAGCGCACCCAACCAGTAAAGTTAGCGGAGGCATTGGCACTAGCTGAACAGAATAGCAGTGAACTCCTGCAAGCGCGTCTGAATGTGGAGCGCGCCCGTGCTAGCCTGCGAGAAGCGGAGGCGGCTCGTTTGCCCACGGTCAGCACTACCGTAGATTACACTTTCAATGACTCTGCCAGTGACCGCCTAAGCAATGTAGCGTCCCCAATCCCCACCAATCGGGGAACAGTCACCCAGCCTTTGACCGGAACAGTGGGGATCAACTATAACCTGTTCAATGGAGGCAGTGTGGAAGCGAATGTGCGTGCTGCTGAGAATAATTTGCGCCTTGCGGAAGCGGAGTTGAACCGCCTTACTCAAACGGTGCGCCTGCGGGTGGTTACGGCTTACTATAACTTACAGAATGCTGATGAAGTGGTGCGGATTCGCCAAAAATCGGTGGAAAATGGCGAACGCAGTTTACAGGATGCTCAAGCCCAAGAACGCGCTGGCACAGGCACTAGGTTTGATGTCCTGCAGGCGGAGGTCAATCTCGCCAATGCTAGACAGGAGTTGCTGACGGCTAAGGCTAACCAAGCGATCGCCCGTCGTGAGATCGCCCGCCAATTGGCGTTTCCTGAACGGGTAGATTTTGTTGCAGTCGATGAGATCAAACCCGCTGAAGATTGGCAATTATCCCTTGAGGAGACGATTGTGCTGGCACTGCGCAATCGCTCGGAGTTAGATATCCGCAAGCTGGAACGGGAGATCGCTAGAGAACGGGGCAATGTGGCCCTTGCTACCCTTGCGCCCCAAGTGTCGGTCTTTGCCAACTACGATCTGGTGGACAATTTGAGTGTTCCAGGGGGGATCGCAATGGGCTATCGGGTGGGGGCTAGGTTCCAACTGAATCTTTTTGACGGGGGTGCCGCCTTTGCCAGAGCCGACCAGAACAAAATCGATCGCGAACTGGCGGAACGCCGCTTTGAACAGGATGCCAACCAAATTCGCTTTGATGTGGAACAGGCATTTCTCAATCTCCAAGCCCGTCGCCAACAGATCGCCACTACGGTAAAAGCTCTGGAACAAGCTAATGAAGCTCTGCGCCTCGCCCGTCTGCGTTTTAGTGCTGGGGTAGGCACCCAGTTGGAAGTGATCCGCGCTGAGGAACAGGTTACCCGCGCTGATGTCAATCGTCTCCAAGCGATCATTGGCTTCAACCAATCCCTCGCCGATCTGCGCCGCGCAGTGAATGGACTGTAACTTATGATCATTGACGGCAAAGCCATTGCCCGCCGCCGCCAAGCCCAGATCGCCCAGACGATCGCTGAGTATAGAGAGCGCACTGGCAAGGTGCCAGGTCTAGCGGTGATCATGGTAGGGGATAATCCTGCCAGTGCGTCTTATGTAAAAAATAAAAAGACTGCCTGTGAGCGGGTAGGGATGTTATCTTTGGGGTCCCATTTGCCAGCGGACGCCACTCAAGCCCAGCTGACAGAGTTGATCGACCAACTCAATCAGGACGATCGGGTACATGGAATTTTAGTGCAGTTGCCCCTGCCCCCCCACCTAGATGCCCCTGCCCTGTTACATCGCATTCGCCCCGACAAAGATGCAGATGGCCTGCACCCCCATAATCTAGGCAAACTCTTGCGCGGGGAAGCAGGCTTGCGGAGTTGCACACCTGCGGGGGTGATGGTGTTGCTGGCAGAAACAGGCATTGACCCAACTGGCAAACAAGCAGTGGTAGTGGGACGCAGTATCCTTGTCGGTAAGCCCTTGTCCCTGATGTTGCTGGAGAAAAATGCCACCGTAACCATTGCCCATTCCCACACCCGCGATCTCGCCGCCATAACGCGCCAAGCCGATATATTGGTTGCCGCAGTGGGCAGGCCCGAATTGATCACTGCCGACATGGTTAAACCGGGGGCAGTGGTAATCGATGTGGGGATCAACCGCATCACCGACTATGAGGGCAACTCCCGCCTAGTGGGGGATGTGAACTATCAACAAGTTGCACCCATCGCCAGTTACATTACCCCAGTACCAGGAGGAGTTGGGCCTATGACCGTAACCATGCTCCTCGAAAACACCCTCTACGCCTTTACTCAGACTATCGGGGCACAGCAGGGCTAGGCGCAGGACTGGGAGTAGCCGCTGGACGTTGGTTAGGTGTAGCTGGAGCAGGGCTGGCAGGGCGACCGGGGTTGGGATTATTGCGCATCGCATATTCAAAGGCAGTGCGGGCAGGCACAAACTGAAATTTAGCCGCTTCAGGGTTGGGTTTGTTATCTTTGGTGACCATGGAATCGATCACTTGATAGAGAGAAGTTACCTGAATGCGCACATCTCTGGCAATGTTGGGCTGTTGTTGGCGGGCGCGATCGAGCAGAGCCTGCAAGTCCCGCTGGTCAAAGAAGAAAGGCACAGTCTGCTGACCTTCCGCCTCGATCATCAACAAGCCTTGCTGGTTGCCAGTGCCAGACACCGCAAAAAATACAGGCAGGGGCGGTATATCATTTTCATTCCTGCCTTGGGCTTTAACCAAGGCGCGTGCCGATTCCAGACTAGCGCGGGAGGGCACAAACTCAAACCCCAAAGTTTTATCCTTGTTTGCCTTGATCACCTTGTAAGCCTCATTGAAGGAAGTTACTGAGATACGGGCTTTATTGGCCACATTGGGGTTACGGCGCCTGACTTGATCGAGGGCGGCTTGGGCATCCTCTGGACTCAGGAAAAATACCATCAATTGCTTAACTTCTGACTGGGGGCGGTTCGCTTGCTGGGGAATCTGTGCCAACAGGGGTGCGCCCTTATCATCAGTGAGGGCAAAGACAGGAATACTGCTTAACCGTTCAAATGCCTGCGCTTCAGTCATGGCATACACTGCCTGCCTGCTGACGGAATCGGCTAGATTCAGAACAGGAGCGAAGGCAAGCAAAGAAGATAAGCCAAGGGTAGCGATTGTCTGTTTAAGAGAGTTCATGGGGAATAGTTCCTCTGGTGGTCAATGCTCGGCTAAGAATATAGCACATTGATTTGTCGTGCAGTCTTTTGCCAGAGCTATGGGACGCTCAACAGGTCTGAATAGTTGCCGCCTATCTACACAGAAATTTTCTTACAGCAATACTCAAAAACTTTTGGAATAGCTGATAGGAGTTACAGGAACTTGCAGAGGGATTTACTGCCTGTGAGGGCCTGGTGTAGGCTGAAATAATTTTTTCGCCCAAATAGGCTGTTATCTGTTTTTCAAACTTTAGATTATTGCCGGATCACATCAAATGAAATGATCAGTTGCTGTACGCTGATTTTTAGAGCAACACACAGGGAAAGGGAGTTTTAAGGGCTACAGGGCAAAGCTAAACCTCTTGCCCAATTCTTCACCCCTCTCCCAGAAGACCTAAAGGGGGTTGTCTTAACAGCAGTGCGTGGCAGGATCTAGAACTCTTGGATAATTCCCTCATAAGCAACTCCTCTGCCAAGAAGGGGGAGGGGAGAAAAAAACTTGCGTAAGCCCTGTGGGATCCTGCAGGCAGTTAGGTGAAATTCACTGGCACTGGTGTGATCCAATCGGCATATTGGGGGAGTAAGCCTTGCACAGTTTTGCTGTAAAGGGTGCGCAGTTGGCGGGTGATTTCCCCGACCTTGCCACTGCCTACAGGGCGATGATCGAAGCTGGTAATGGGAGCAACCTCGGTGGCTGTGCCGACAAAAAAGGCTTCATCAGCAATGTACAACTCAGTGCGATCGATGGGGCGAGTGACGGTTTTAAGACCTAGTTCTTGTTCCGCCAATACCATGACTGTGGCTCTGGTGATGCCCTCGAGGATATTGTCAGTGATGGCACTGGTAATCAGTTGTCCGTCCCGCACGATAAATAGATTCATGGCACTGCCTTCAGCCACATGACCTTCATTGGTAAGCACGATTACATCGTCAAAACCGCAGGCGGCACCGTCCGTTTTGGCCAGAGCTGTATTGACATAGGCCCCATTCACCTTGGCACGGGCGGGAATAGCATTGTCATCGAGTCTGCGCCAAGGGGATACGCCAACTTTGAGTCCTTTCTCAGTATCGAGGTACACCCCCATTGGCAGGGTAAATAGACAAAAGTCGTCATGGGTATCGGGGCTAGTCAGAATCGGCCCAATACGCAGGTCGGCTTTATAGACGATCGGGCGGATATAGGTATCGGTGCGGCACTGATTCCGTTGGAGGAGCTCGACTGTGAGCTTGCCCATCTGTTCTGCTGTCAGGGGCGATCGCAAATGCAGGATACGGCAGCTATTGAGCAGGCGTTGATAGTGCTCTGCCATGCGAAAAATGCCCATCTGCCCCTGCTCTGGTAGCCAGTATGCCTTGATCCCTTCAAATACTGCCGTGCCATACAAAAAGGCATGGGTGCGGATGCTGATGGTGGCGGACTCTAGGGGCACAAACTCCCCCCGCAAATAGGCGTACTGGGGATCACTCATGGCTAATTACTGCTGGCAAATCAAGGTAACTAATTATGATAAGCGATCCTGCGTTCAGAACGCAGGCAAACTATAGAAAATTACAATCATTTTTGTTCCTATGGCGATCTCGTGGCGATCTCTTATATGTACCGCTATGTACCGCCAAAGTAAGCCTACGCAAGCATTTGGTGCAAATTTTGCCCTTCTGAAACTGTGGGTCTGAGGGCGGGGGCACCACCCCACTGTGGGCCCTAAGTATGTCTTGTGATAGAGGAACAGCATCCCGCTTTTTAGTAATTGCAGGACTCCTGTTACAGGGGTATTTACTGATACTTTGCTTGGATATACAAAAAAACGATCGCGCCATCGCTCGCAAGCATGATTTTTTTGTGTTCTTTTTGTGAAGAAAAAGCTATTGATAACAGATTTTTATCAAAATCGGTAAATTTTAGGGTGATTGTGCCTGCTGTGCCTGATCTGGCAAGATTTTGCGGGTTTATCCTTCCCTTGGCAAAAGCAGTGGTGTTAAGTTGGCAGAGGTTTGTAGTTTAGCTGTTGATGGTTTAACGATGAATTGTGCCATCCTCACACTATTTGGGCTATTAACTCTGAATCTCTCCTGGGTAAATGCCCTGACTGCTTCTAGCCCTGTGAATCTTTTGCGTTCTCAGACTTACGATCACACGGTTAATGGGATCAATCAACGCACTGTTTATTTGCGGGGGATTCCTGTGATTTCCTTTGCAGGGGAATGGGCGGTGGCTAATGCGGAGCGGTTTCTTGCTTTGGTAGAACAAGCCGCGACCCAAAATTTACCTGCTGATCAGATTCAGGTGTTGGCAGAGTCTGGCCAGTTGGCGATTCGCTTTGGGGAGTTGGGGCTGTGGCAGGTGGATGACTCCATGACTTTCCCCGATTCCAAGGGCGATCGTATGCAAGATGTGCAGATGATTGCCAATCGCCTACGGCGGGCATTTGGGGGCACTGTACCAGTGGCACCTACGGTTGATAACCAGCTGGTAACCCAAGTCATCCGTGTAGTGCAGGTGTTGACGGGGATGGCATCGTGGTACGGTCCAGGGCTACATGGCAGACCCAGTGCCAGTGGTGAAATTTTCAATCAGCACGCCCTGACGGCGGCTCATCCGACTCTGCCCTTTGGTACTACTGTCAGAATTACTAATTTGGTCAATGGGCTGTCGGTGATCGTGCGCATTAACGATCGCGGCCCGTTCATGCGCGATCGGGTGATTGATCTGTCCCGTGCCGCCGCTCAACGGATTGGACTGATCCGACTGGGGGTAGCACCTGTTAAGCTAGAAGTGTTGGCTAACCCGCAATAACTTGCCTGCTGTTCGTCTAGTCAAGACTATTCCCGCTGTGCGCCAACTCCTCAGACAGTATCGCAGTCATGGGGAGCTTGGTTTTGTGCCGACTATGGGGGCACTGCATCAGGGGCATTTGAGCTTGGTGGAACGGGCGCGGCGGGAAAATAATTTCGTGGTGGTGAGCATTTTTGTTAATCCGCTCCAGTTTGGGGTCCATGAAGACTACGATCGCTACCCCCGCCAACTCAACCATGACCTAGAACTGTGCGAACGGGCGGGAGTGGATGTGGTATTTGCGCCGAGTGCTGAGGTGATGGGCGTAACTGCCCCCCTCCTGGTACAGGTAGTGCCCGATCCCAGCCTGACCAATGTCCTCTGTGGCAAAACTAGAATCGGACATTTTACAGGGGTGGCGACTATTGTTACAAAGCTATTACATATTATCCAGCCCGATCGCCTCTATCTGGGGGAAAAGGATGGACAACAACTGGCGATTTTGCAACGGCTAGTCAGGGATCTCAATTTACCAGTGGAAGTAGTGGCTTGCCCCACAGTCAGGGACAATCATGGTCTAGCCCTCAGTTCCCGTCTGCACTACCTCAGTCCCAGTCAAAAACAACTGGCCTACCAGATTTATCCTGCCCTGCAACAGGCAGAACAGGCATTCAGACAGGGAGTGCGGGATGGGGCTACCTTGGTTGCCATAGTTACCGATGCCCTGGCAAAATACCCCGAAATCCGACTAGAATATGTGGAGTTAGTGGACAGTAATTCTCTCCAACCCCTCACCGAAATTGGGCAGGGGATGCTGGCAGTCTTGGCAGTGGCTGTGCAGATTGGCGATACCCGTTTGATTGACAATGTGCGTCTTTGTGACCGCCAGCCGATCATTGCCATTGATGGGCCAGCAGGGGCAGGTAAATCTACTACTGCTGCCTTGGTAGCTAAGGAGTTGGGGCTATTGCACCTTGATACAGGGGCAATGTATCGGGCGATCTCCTTGGCTGTACTAGAAGCAGGTATTGATCCCCAAGATGAAGTAGCAGTGGCGGAACTGGCTAGTCAAGTGCAGGTCGAGCTATTGCCTATATATCCGCAGGTAGTGCTTCTGAATGGGCGGGATGTTACGGAAGCGATCCGTTCAGGGTCAGTTACGAAAATTGTCTCCACGATCGCCGCCCAGCCCGCCGTCCGGCAAATTCTCTGGCAGTACCAACGGGCGTGGGGCTGTAGGGGTGGGATCGTTGCCGAGGGGCGGGACATGGGCACTAGGGTCTTTCCCAATGCGGAGTTGAAAATTTTTTTAACTGCCTCCGTCAAAGAGCGCGCCCTGCGTCGCCAAAAAGAACTCGCCAGTAAAGGAGAAAGCGTAGAACTTGCCAGTTTGGAACAGGCGATCCGCGAGCGGGATCATCGGGATTCTACCCGCAGTATTGCCCCCCTGCGCCAGGCGGAAACTGCCATCCTCCTAGAAACCGATGGCTTGACTATAGAAGAAGTGGTAGAGCAGATTGTGGCGTTCTATCGCAATTTAATTCAGGGTGGTGCTGGAACCACGGCGGCGACGGGAAGCGATCGGTGATTCCACGACAGCTTTGGCTTCTTTCTCTTCAGATGAAACTGTTTCTACAGCAGGGGCTGGCTCTGGTGGAGCGGGGGGGGCTACAGGCTCAGCAGTGGGACTGACCTTGGGCAAAGTTACGGTCACGATCGCATTTCTGGGGTCTTTCACTTCCTGCCGTGCCAAGACCACGGGAGAGATACCCATCAGAGAATATACCTGCTGTTCTTCAGGGGTCATCTCCACTACTACCACCTCTGGCGGTTCAGTCTTGCGCGGCTCGCGGCGCACCGAGCGATCTAGCTGAATCTGTTCGGGTTGGGGATCGTGGTCAGGCTCCCGCTCCTTCTTGATCACAGGGGGCGTAGGTCGGCTACGGCGACGAATCTGAGGTGAACGTTCCTGATAGTCAGGGTGATTGACCAGGTTTGCCTCTAAGCCGCCTGCCAAGGGCGATCCCCCATTCATTTCCGTTTTATCCAACAGGGGAATATCCTTGGCTTCCCAATGTACCAGCCCCGAATCCAATGCCTTGGTGTTTTGTTCCCCGGGCAAGTGCGCCAAATGCCCCAACCCATTGCAAGTAGGGCAGGATCGCCCAAACAGCTCATAGATACTCTGACCCTGCCGTTTGCGGGTCATTTCCACCAGCCCCAATTCAGTCAATTGGGCAATCTGAGGACGGGACTTATCAGCCCGCAGACACTTATTGAAATGGTCTAGCAATTGCAGTTGATCGCGGCGGGAATCCATATCAATAAAATCCACGATAATTACGCCCGCAATGTTGCGCAGTCTGAGTTGGCGGGCAATTTCCGTAGCCGCTTCCCGATTTGTCCACAGCACCGTTTCTTGAGAAGTCTGGGATCGGGTAAAAGAGCCAGAATTGACATCAATCACAGTGAGAGCTTCCGTCGGCTCAATGATGATATACCCCCCCGAAGGCAAGTCCACTCTGGGTTTGAGGGCTTCCTTGATCGCCGCATTCACTCGATAGAACTCCAAAATAGAAGCCTGTTCCTGATGCAAATCGATTACTAGATTAGGAGGCACTTTGCCATCCCCCCAGCTTGCAAGGTATTGTTTGACCCTGCGCCAGCCATCTTGGGTATCAATTACAATCCGATTCACATCATCAGAATAGACATCCCGTAATACTTTCTGCACAAAATCCCGGTCGCGGCTGAGCAAACCAGGCTGACGGGCAGTTTGGGCATCCTGTTGGATTGTCTCCCACTGCCTGAGCAGATTATCCAGATCATCAATGATTTGATCCTCACCCATGCCCTCTGCCTCAGTGCGCACCAGCAAGCCCATCCCCGGCGGTTTAATCAAAATCGCCAGTGCCCTGAGCCGACTGCGCTCATTTTCATTGCGAATCCGCCGCGACAGATTTACACCCCTGCCAAACGGCATCAACACCACATATCGCCCCGGCAGAGTGATATTGGCAGTCAGACGAGGCCCTTTATTGCCAGTCGGCTCCTTCATCACCTGTACCAACACCCGTTGTTCTGGTGCCAACAGGGCATCGATCGACAACTGATTACGGCGCAACCGCATTGGCCCTAGATCGCTAATATGAATAAACCCATTGCGATCCCCATCGCCGATATTGACAAACGCCGCATCGATACTGGTGAGCACATTCTGGACAATGCCCAAATGGATATCGCCCACTTGGTGCGTACCCGAAGCCACTATCAGTTCCTCTACCCGATCCTCACTGAAAACAGCGGCAATCCTATACTGTTCAGCAATAATAATTTGTTTGGACATGCAAATTCCTCATTCGCAATTTCTAGTTATGGTGGAGAGCCTCATAAGGGGTAGCCAATCTGCCTAACCCTTATCCATTAAGGCATTGGAACTCTTGATGCTATTAAAAAAATTAGTCAATTCTAGAGGTACTTACCAATTTTGGTGTCAGCTTTCAGCATTAGTTAAGTACAGCAGTTGATCCTCAACATTTCCTAAACCTGTCTGGGGGCTATTATCCCTGTTACTCAACCAAAGCAGTAATCAAACTAACCCAACCAAATTGGTATTTACCCACTTCATCTAGACTAGTGTAGCAGAGAAGCTATTTTTTGGCACAGATGCCGAAAATTTTCAGAACTTACAATCACAATTCCGCAAGTTTGCTATGCACCCCTGACTCTGAAGCCCTTAGAACCTTTTCCAATCAGGAGGAGGGGATCCCACACTCGGAAATTTTGCGGATGTCCCAAGAGTATTGTTGGCTGAAACTTGGGAAATTTTTAGCCTGTAGCTGACTTGGGACTGCTATAATAGTCCGAGCCTTGCTAGCTGTTCCGATGGTTACACTCTCTGCCGACGACTACGATCGCTACTCCCGCCACTTGATCCTGCCAGAAGTGGGGGTAGAAGGACAAAAGAAACTCAAAGCCGCCAAAGTCCTCTGTATTGGCACAGGTGGCTTGGGATCCCCCTTGCTGTTATATCTTGCCGCTGTCGGTATCGGCAGAATTGGCATTGTGGATTTTGATGTGGTCGATCGCTCCAACTTGCAACGGCAAGTCATTCACGGCACTAGCTGGGTAGGCAAGCCCAAGATTGAATCTGCCAAAGCCCGCATCCTTGACATCAACCCCTTCTGTCAAGTGGATTTGTATGAAACCCGCCTCACTGCCAGCAACGCCCTTGAAATTTTTGCCCCCTACGATGTGGTGGTAGATGGCACAGATAATTTTCCCACCCGTTACCTAGTCAATGATGCCTGTGTGCTGTTGCATAAACCCAATGTCTATGGCTCCATCTTTCGGTTTGAGGGGCAGGCTACTGTATTTAACTACAAGGGCGGGTGGCAAAGACCTGCAGGCTGGGATCGCCTGACTAGGGAAGAACAGAGCCGATTGCGGGACAGAGGACAAGACTGGGTATATGACTATGACGCCCCCGGTCCCAACTATCGGGACCTCTACCCAGAACCCCCGCCACCCGGGATGGTGCCTTCCTGCGCTGAAGGGGGGGTACTGGGCATTCTGCCAGGGGTGATCGGGGTGATTCAAGCTACGGAAACTATTAAAATTATCTTAGGCACAGGCAGAACTCTGAGTGGGCGGCTGTTGTTGTACAACGCTTTGGAGATGACCTTCAAGGAACTAAAACTGCGCCCCAACCCTGTGCGCCCCGTAATCGAGAAACTAATCGACTACGATCAATTCTGTGGTATTTCCCAGGCCAGGACAGAAGCTATGAACAATGTACCTGAAATCACCGTCCAAGAGCTCAAAGCCATCATCGATCGCAACGACAATCAATACCTAATTGTAGATGTGCGCAATCCCAATGAATGGGAAATCTGTCGCCTACCAAACACAGTGCTGATTCCCCTGCCTGAACTAGAAAACGGCACAGGTGTTGCCAAAATTCAAGAGCTGGCGGCAGGGCGCAAAGTATTAGTGCACTGTCGCACGGGCGGTCGCTCTGCCAAGGCGGTAGCTATGCTTCAGCAAGCAGGCATGACCGCATTCAATGTCAAGGGCGGTACCCACGCCTGGAGCGACGAGATCGATCCCACCGTCCCTAAATACTAAATAAAAATGCTCAAGTGGAATACTAGAGTATAGTGTTGGGAGGGTGCACTATACTTGCAAAGCTGGAAATTTATGGTAGCCTAGAAAAACAGTGCAATTTAATGCCTATGCCTAAGCCTAACATTCATCCCCAATGGTATCCTGAAGCTAAAGTGATCTGCAATGGTGAAGTAGTGGCGATCGTTGGCTCTACCAAACCTGAAATCCATGTAGATGTGTGGTCGGGTAATCACCCATTCTTTACAGGCACACAGAAGATCATTGACACAGAAGGGCGGGTAGAGCGATTCTTGCGCAAATACAAGATGGAAGCATCTGCGCCCCCGCCACCCCCTGCAGATGAACCAGCCCCACCTGCCCCAGTTAAATCTGCAGCTGCACCTAAAGGCAAGAAGAAGAAATAGGCTATGCCTGCACCTTATCTCCTGCGCAAACTCCGATCGGTTGAGCAAACCTTCAACGAACTCACCCGTCGTCTGGCTGACCCTGATGTGGCAACAGACCCGCAGGAGTATCAGCGCATTGCCAAACTCCGATCGTCCCTAGAGGAGACTGTCCAAGTCTATGAACTGTGGCAGAAGACTCAGCAGGAGTACGAAAGTGCCCAGCAGTTGATGCGCGAAACCGACGATCGGGAGTTGAAGGAATTGGCGGCTCTGGAAGTGAATGAGTTAGATGACAAACTCAAGCACCTAGAAGACCGCCTGCAAGTCCTCTTGCTGCCCAAAGACCCCAATGATGATAAGAACATAATGTTAGAAATTCGGGCAGGTACGGGCGGTGAGGAAGCCAGTATTTGGGCGGCGGACTTGGTGCGGATGTACACCCGTTATGCCGAGGATCAGGGCTGGCGGGTGAAATTGGTGAGTGAATCCCTTGCGGATATGGGGGGCTTCAAAGAGGCGATCCTAGAAATTCAGGGCGATCGGGTCTATAGCAAACTCAAATATGAGTCGGGGGTGCATCGGGTACAGCGTGTCCCTGTGACAGAAGCCAGCGGGCGGGTACACACTTCCACTGCCACCGTTGCCGTGATGCCTGAAGTCGACGAAGTGGAAGTACATATCGATCCCAATGATATAGAACTGACCACTGCCCGTTCAGGGGGGGCAGGCGGACAAAATGTGAACAAAGTAGAAACTGCCGTCGACCTATACCACAAACCCACTGGGATTAGGGTATTTTGCACTGAAGAGCGATCCCAGTTGAAAAACAAGGAACGCGCCTTTCAGATTTTGCGTGCCAAATTATATGAAATGAAACTGCGGGAACAGCAAGAAGCTGTCAGTTCCATGCGCCGATCCCAAGTAGGGACGGGGGCGCGATCAGAGAAAATTCGTACCTATAATTACAAAGACAATCGCGTCACCGATCACCGTCTCAACCAAAATTTTCCCCTAGAGCAGGTACTAATGGGGGACTTAGAGGATGTGATTCAGAGTTGTATTGCTATGGATCAGCAAGAAAAGCTTCAAGCGATGGCAGAACTAGAGCCACCAGCCTAGACTGTCATAGTTAACCTGAGTTCGGGATGAGAATTTATGCTGGCTAGAGGGGGTAGACTGGGGGTGGTTTGTAGAACTGTTCTTGGCCCGCACTGGCTTTAGTTAGGAAAAACTCTGCCAGAGGCGATGGCAGGTACAATCTGAATAAAAAATAAAAAATTCCCTTCTCCTAGGGCAGAGGGGTCTGTGTTAGACTACCAATAGCTGAGACAGGTACAGAGACAAATGAACATATTTGGGATCGGTCTGCCAGAAATGGCGATCATATTAGTGGTGGCACTGTTGATTTTTGGGCCTCGTAAACTGCCAGAGATCGGGAGTAGCCTCGGCAAAGCTATTCGCAGTTTCAAGCAAGCCGCCAATGAATTTGAAACGGAATTCAAGCGGGAAGCGGAGCGCTTAGAAACAACTGCGTCAGAAGAACCAGTGTCCAAGCATGACCCATAACCGTATCAATTTATTAGTAGGATTGGGCAATCCAGGCACAGAATATGCCCAGACCCGCCACAATATCGGCTTTATGGCTCTGGACTATCTGGCCCAAGGGTGGGGCATCACTTGGAAGGAAGAACGCAAATTTCAGGGCATCTACGGCAGGGGCGAACTGCACCTGCTCAAGCCTACTACTTATATGAATAATTCGGGGATCGCCGTGCGCAAGCTGATGGATTGGTACAAACTACATCCCCAGCAAATATTAGTAATTTATGATGATTTGGATTTACCCTTGGGCAAATTGCGCCTGCGGGCGGAAGGCTCAGCGGGTGGGCACAATGGCATGAAGTCCCTGATCGCCCATTTAGGCACTAGTAATTTTCCGCGGTTGCGCTTGGGGATCGGCAGAAGTAGTCATGGCAGTGTGAATAGCCATGTACTGGGCGGTTTCAACCCTGAAGAACAAAAACTCCTGCCCAGTATTTTTGCCCTCATGGGTGAACTGATCCACTGCGCCCTGCAAGAGGGCATTCCTAAAGCCATGAGTCTTTATAATAACCGTACTATCTATGATTGTCTTAGATAAAGTTTTCAAGTATTACAATGATGTGCCCGTGGTGAATGGTCTATCTCTGACTATCCACCCGGGGGAGATGTTTGGCTTACTGGGGCCAAACGGGGCAGGCAAGTCTACTACGATTAGAATGCTCACTACTTTGACTAAACCCAGTCAAGGCAGAATTACCGTGGCGGGCTATGATGTCAGTCAGCAGGCGCAGATGGTCAAGCAGTATATTGGGGTGGTGCTCCAGCAAACCAGTGTCGATCCCGACCTGACTGTCTGGGAAAATATGGAATTCCATGCCCGTCTGCATCATATCCCCCAGCCCGATCGCCAGAAGTTAATTCAGCAGTGGCTAGACTATGTGGAACTGAGCGATCGCAAAGATAGTATGGTGCGCACCCTCTCAGGCGGCATGAAAAGAAGACTGCAAATTGCCCGCGCCCTTGTCCATCAACCGCAGATATTATTCTTAGATGAGCCGACCGTAGGGCTTGATCCTCAAACCCGTCGCCGTCTTTGGGAAATTATCAAAGACTTGCACGGCAAAGGGATGACTATTCTTTTGACCACCCACTACATGGAAGAGGCAGAATTTTTGTGCGATCGCCTTGGCATTATGGATGGGGGGCAGATCATTGAAATGGGCAGTCCGAGTGAATTGCGCCAAAGACATGGCACAGCGGTAGTGATTAAACAAAGTGAGCAGGGTTTAGAGACCAAATTTTTCCCCGATCTTGCCAGTGCGGAAGCCTATCTTGCCCAACAACCAGACAAACGGGGCATGATGATTCGGGATTCTAACTTGGAAGATATCTTTGTGGAGTTGACAGGGAGAAAACTCGACTAAAGGGTTCGGAAGTAGGGGTATTCTTTGCCGATGCCGATTTCTTTGGTGAGTTCAAAGTTGATCACGCCCCAGCGGGGATCGCGGCTGGCGGGGGGGCTAAACTCCACGGGTAAACCGTAGAGACGGGGGGTGGGGTGGTGGGGATGATAGTCGAGGTAGGGAGCGATCATCTGGCGGTACCTATCGGCGATGGTTACTTTGACAGCACGAAAACCTTTGCTATACAGGCGATCGAGGGCTTCGTGAATCTCAAAGCGAATGCCGTCTGGATGCACATGTTGGCGATACCATTCCCCGTCCCATTGCCGCCACCGCCTTTGATCGGAATTGAGATGGACTAGTTCGCCTGTGGCAGGTATAACTTCAAATGCGCCGTGCATAGGGCACAAATAGGCGTCAGTTAAAATTAGGGCGGGAATCCACTGCCGACAGTGGGGGCATTTGATTTTGGGACCAAAAAGGGGGTAGTCTTCCATGCGCTGTCTCATGCTACAGCTATAGTATAATGTCAAGGCTAGCTGTCGCTAATATGCAACTCAATTCTCCCGATCTCCAAGCAATCCAGCAATGGCAGTTAATCATGGATAACTGTCCAACGGCGATTGCTATAGTGGATTGCCAGATGCGTTACCTCTGGGTGAATGCTAAATGGCTGGAAGATTTACGGAAGACAGGGGGGGAAGTGCTTGGTAAAAGCCACTACCAATTTTTTGCAATCAGTAAAGACCAACAGGAGAGTTTTCAGCGGTGTCTGGCGGGGGATTTGCTCAGTTATACGGATGAAATCTATTTCACCAATGGACATCTGCGCTGGCAGGCGCGCCCGTGGCAACAAAATGGGGAAATCGGCGGTTTGATCATCAGCCATCAGGTGATCATGGGGGATACTATTGCCCAGAAGTATGCCCAGTGTATGCTCCAGAAGGCCCAACTGGAACAGCAGTTATCCCAACAGGCAGCCGAGCTGGCACTGGAAATTAAAGAAAGATTGCAGGCGGAGTCTGCCTATGCCCAGTTGGGTACTGCCTTGGAGAGTGCCAGTGATGCGATCGGCATTTTTGATGTGCAGGGACAGCCGCTCTTTGTGAATCAGGCATTTTTGCAGTTGTTCGGCTTTACCACGGAAGAGTTGAAGCGACGGGGCATGGCATCCCTGTTCGTAAATGAGACGATCGCCGAGCAAATTACAACCGCTCTGAATCAGGGCGGCTCGTGGGCGGGGGAAGTGGAAATGCACACCAAACGCCAAGTAACTATACCTGTGGCGGTGCGTACCAATGCCATTCGCGATCCCGATGGGGATATTACTGGTTCAGTGGGGATTTTTACGGATATTAGCGATCGCAAAGCGGCTGAGTCAGAAGTATTACAGGGTTTTTCCCTGTTGAATGCGGCGTTAGAGGCTACCGCTGATGGCATTTTGGTAGAGGATTTGCAGGGGAATATTGTAATCTGTAACCATAAATTTGCTGATTTGTGGCAACTGCCCGTAGCTATGCTCCAGTCCCTCCAGACCCAAGGGATCAAAGAGCGGATTTTAGCGCAGGTGGCTGATCCAGAATCATTCCTCAAACTGAGTGAACAACTGCCCCCCACTGCTGATAGTTTTGATGCGATCAAACTCAAGGATGGGCGCACCATTGAGCGATATTCTCAACCACAACGGATCAATGGCGAGTGCGTGGGAAGGGTGTGGGGCTATCGGGACATTACGGCGCGCATTCTGGCGGAAGAAGCACTGCGGGCTTCAGAACAACGCTATCGCCAACAGGCAGAACAACTAGAACAGGCACTCAAGCAGTTGAAGAGTACCCAAGCGCAATTGATTCAAACTGAGAAGTTGTCCAGTCTGGGACAGTTGATTGCAGGCATTTCCCATGAAATCAACAATCCCATCAATTTTATCTATGGCAATCTCTTCCATGCGGAAAAATACTTAGATGACATTTTGGAAGTGGTGAGTCTCTATTGTCATTATCATCCCGATCCCGAACTGCCCGTGAAACGCAAGTTGCAAGAGGTGAATATCGACTTTTTGATTGAGGATTTGCGCACAATGATGAGTTCAATTCGGGTGGGGGCAGAGCGGATTCATGGTCTGGTGCAGTCTCTGCACAAATTTGCGCGGGCAGACAGCAATCAATTGCGCTATGCAGATATTCATCACGGTATCGATGGGACATTAGTGATTCTGCACAATCGCCTCAAAGCTAATAATTTCCGCCCTGAAATTCAGGTATTTAAGAATTATTGCACTTTGGGGAATGTGGAATGCTATCCAGGGCAGCTGAATCAGGTGTTTATGAATATCCTCGCCAATGCTATTGATGCCTTGGATGAAGTTTATTTACCACCAGAGGAAACTACTGCTCCTGGTCTAGGGTGGGAGCGCAGTTGGCAGAAGCCTGATAATTGGCAACCCTGTATCTGGATTACTACCCAAGTGGTGGAAAGTACCAAAGTGCAAATTTCGATCAAGGACAATGCGGGGGGCATGCCTGAGCATGTGCTCCAAAAGATTTTTGACCCGTTCTTTACAACCAAACCAGCGGGCAAGGGCACAGGGCTAGGGCTATCCATTAGCTACAAGTTGATTACGGAAAATCACCACGGTAGCCTAGTCTGCCATACGATCGAGGGGGAAGGGACAGAGTTTGTGATTACGATTCCCATTTTGCAAGAGGAGGAGAGTGATCTCAGTGAGGGGCTGACTAGGAGTCTGTTTGGGGCGGCGTAGATAGACTATACTTGAGGGGATGCCCCCTAGTAGCTAACTAAGTATCTGTATCTGCTATGCGTGAATTGCCCCTGTTTCCTCTGCCTGAGGTGGTACTTTTCCCGAATCAGTCCTTGCCGTTGCACATTTTTGAGTATCGCTATCGCATGATGATCAATACCGTCCTAGAGAGCGATCGCTGTTTTGGGGTGCTGATGCTTGATCCTGAGTCCCGTCAGCCTGCCATGATCGGTTGCAGTGCCAAAATTGTCCAGTATCACCGCCTGCCCGACGATCGCTTCAAGTTGTTGGCAGTGGGACAACAGCGGTTTCGGGTCTTGCAATATGTGCGCCAGACTCCCTTTCGGGTGGGCTTAGTGGAATGGCTAGAGGATGAAACCCCCAGTGATTCCCAACTGCTTGCCCAAGAGGTGCGCCAACTCCTCGATGATGTGGTGCGCCTGTCGGCAAAATTGACTGAGCAAGAAATTGAACTGCCCCAAATTCCTCGCAATCCTCTGGATTTGTCCTTTTGGATCGCCAGCAATTTCCAGGGCGCAACCCAAGAACAACAATCCTTGCTGGAAGTGTGCGATACTTCAGCGCGTCTGCGCCGTGAAGCGGAAATTCTCAGTTCCACTCGCAGTCAATTGGCCGCTCGCACTGTCCTCAAGGATACTTTCAGGGATCGGGATTTAGAGTAGAAAAAACTTGACTACCTCACCAACAATAGCGATCGCTGGTGGTAAAAACTCCTGCTGGGCTAATTCCTCGCAGATTTTCCCTAGGGTGCTGACAATTCTGGCTGACTCTGGTTTAGTGGCTTCCCGTACCAAGGCGATGGGGGTGTGGGGTGACAGTCCGCTAGCGATCAGTTTTTGGGTGATCTCCGCCAGATTGTGTAAACCCATGTAAATCACGATGGTATCGGCACTGTGGGCAAGTCCTTGCCAGTTCACTGGTTTACCAGTTTTGGCGATCGCCTCATGTCCCGTTACAAAAATTACACTAGAGCTATAGAGGCGATGGGTGAGGGGAATACCCGTACTCAGACCTGCGGTGATGCCTGGGACTACCTCTACAGGAATACCTGCCCTGCGGAGTGCCTCTATTTCTTCCCCTGCCCGCCCAAATATCATAGGATCGCCATTTTTCAACCGCACCACAGTCTCAGCTTGCTGAGCATATTTGATCAGGAGATCGTTGATTTCACTTTGGCAAATACTGTGCTGCCCCCGTTGTTTACCTACCGCTACTTGCAAGGCTTGGGGGTGGGCAAATGCCAAAACCCCAGGGGAGACTAGGGCATCATAGAGTACCACGTCTGCTTGCCCTAGGATTGCCCTGCCCTTGATTGTCAGGAGCAGAGGATCCCCAGGACCTGCCCCTACCAGATACACTTTACCCATAACTCAAACCTAAAACCTGCTCTAATCTAACGCCAAAATTCTGTAAGCTATACAGTCAAAGGTCTAACCAACCCTTGACTATTTGACTAAACCTGCTCTGAGGGCGCGCACTGCCGCTTGGGTGCGATCGTCGGCGCAGAGTTTATTTAGGATGTTGCGCACATGGGTCTTGACTGTACCGACGGTGATGTACAGGCGTTCAGCGATCTCAGCATTGCTGTAGCCATTGACAATTTCAGCTAGGACTTCTAATTCCCGTTCCGTTAGGGGAGTGGATGCCAGAATCTGTTTGTATTCAGGATCAGCGGCGGCAATTTCCACAGTTTGGTCGGATTTGCGGACTTGACCAAGGACAATACGGGCAATCGCAGGATCGATCCATGAGTTGCCCTCAGCAGTTAATTTGAGGACTTCAGCTAGATTTTCCGAGCGAATATCTTTGATGCAGTAGGAATCAGCCCCAGCGGCAAAGGCGGCTAGGACAGTTTCTTCGTTGTCGGTGAGGGTGAGAATTAAAACTTTCGGGGCAGGTTCTAGGGCTTTGATCTGGCGGGTTACTTCTACCCCGTCCATATCGGGCAGACCCAAATCCACGATCGCTACATCAGGTTGGTGGGTAGTTACGGCATTGATCCCCTCTGCCCCAGTGCCAGCCTCAGCTACCAAGACAATACCTGCCTGTTGTTGCAAGGTCATTTTCATGCCTGCACGGGTCAAGTCATGGTCTTCAATCAGGACAACACGGATCGGTTTCATAGCTGAACTACACCAAACTGTTGTTTATAGCATTGCACAGATGGACGCCTTTAATAGCAATTGTTCTTAAATCGTTAGGATAGAATTTAGGCTAGCATCTAAACAATCTACAGTTTTTAAGGATGGGTACATGAGTCAGGTAGAAGTGATCGCCCCCGTAGGTCGCCTTGACATTAGCAATGCTGGGCAGTTGCGCCGACAAGTGAGCGAGATCGCTGAGAAGAAACCGAATGTTTTGTTAGTGGACTTGAAAGAAGTTAGTTTTATGGACAGTTCGGGGCTGGGATCATTGGTCTCTGCCCTAAAAACCATGCGGGGGATTGGGGCGGATATGGTGCTGTGTAGCCCCAATGAACAGGTAAATATGTTATTTGAGCTAACCAGCATGAGCAGAATTTTTAAGATATACAGGTCACGGGAAGAATTCAAGGCTAAAACTGGCATTGATCTATGAACAAAGTTGGGGAGAAACGCCCTCGCCGTACCCGCAAGGTATGGATTGTTCTTGGCTTTGTTCTCCAATGGCTGTTCCGTTTGGCAATCATTGTCCTAGGGATGAGTGTGATCGCGGGTACGCTGGTAGCCGTGTGGCGCAGTCATACTAATCCGCCTGCAGGTTCGGTCAGCCCTGCCCTCACCCGTGATTTTGCTCTACCTGAAACCCCCGCGATCCCTGCTCCCGATCTTTCGGCACAGCTAGAAAAATTAGTCCCTGCCAAGCAGGGCTTAGTACTGCACACCCAGCTATTGGAGGTGGATGGGGGCACAGCCGTTCAGCTCAGAGGGAAGCAACCCCTAGGGGCAGGCGGGCTGATCCGAATGCCGATCCTAGTGGCTTTACTACAGGCAATCGATGAGAGTAGGTTGCGCTGGGATCAACAGCTAGAGCGGGAAAGCAGTAATAAAATCTCCTTGGCCCAGGCATGGCGAGCCATGTGCCGCACGGGGGACAACACCGCCACCAATCTCTTGATTGGACAATTGGGGGGACAATTTGTCCTAAATCAGGTGTGGCAAAGTTGGGGTTTACAACACACCAAATTGGCTACCACTGTGCCCGATCGGGACGGGTTGAACACTACTAGCCCTAGGGATTTACTGCAATTATTGAGCATGGTAGAACGGGGTAAATTGCTCAGACTCAGAGGGCGCGATCGCTTCTTTAGTTGCCTCAGTAATACAGACAACGAAGACCTGCTGCCACAGGGGATCAGCACCGAGAGTAGGATTTGGCATCAAGCTGGTAGCACTAACAATGTAATAGGGGATGCGGGAATCATTGATTTACCCAATGGCAAACGCTACTTAATTGCGGTGATGGTACAAAAAAATCCAGAGAGTACAGCGGCGGCAGAAATTATTAGAAGAGTCTCTGCTGATGTCTATGACTATTTGATGCAAGTCAGAAATGACCCATAATTCAGCTTACAGTTGGCTAGATGCTAGTTTAGAGACAATTCATAAAGCTGGTTGGTACAGACAGCCCCAAGTTATTACTGCTGTCGCTGGCATGACTGTTGGGATTGACGATCGATCCTATATCAATTTTGCCAGTAATAACTATCTAGGATTAGCTGGGGATCAGCGGTTAAAACTGAGTGCTATTTCTGCAATAGAAAAATATGGTACAGGGGCAACCAGTGCTCGTTTAGTAGTGGGCAATTATACTTTACATCAAACACTAGAACAGAAAATTGCCCAGTGGAAACAAACGGAATCAGCCTTGGTATTTAGTTCAGGATATGCCACCAATATGGGGTTGATCCCTGCCTTAGTGGGTAGCAGAGACATTATTTTTGCAGATGCCTATAACCACTCCTGCCTAAAAAATGGTGCTAAACTTAGCCAAGCTAAAGTTATAGAATATAAACATAGCAACTATCAGGAACTAGCTCAATTATTAGCTGAATATCGTCATTTGCATCGGCGTGCTCTAATTATTACCGACAGTGTATTTAGCATGGACGGGGACATTGCTCCCTTAACAGAAATTGCTGAATTGAGCGATCGTTTTTCTGCTATGTTGCTGGTAGATGAAGCCCATGGGGTAGGTGTTTTTGGCAAGACAGGGGCAGGGGTAATTGAAGCCTTAGGGATTACTACGCCTTTGATCCAAATGGGCACTCTCAGCAAAGCCTTGGGCAGTCTGGGGGGTTATGTGGCAGGATCGCACCAGCTCATTACCTACCTCCAGAACCGTTGTGCCTCATGGATTTACACCACAGGGCTATCCCCCGCTGATACTGCCGCCGCCTGCACCGCCATAGAGATCGTGCAGACGGAACCTGAATTACGGCAAAAACTCTGGGCAAATTGTCAATTATTAGCCCAAAGGCTGGGGATCAGCGTTACTAGCCCGATCGTCCCCCTATTTGTGGGCGATATTCCCAAAACTCTGGCAATTGCCCAAAAATTACAGTCAGCAGGTCTATTAGTACCTGCAATTCGCCCCCCCACCGTACCTACCCCCCGCCTGCGCATTTCCCTATCTGCTTTGCATACCCCTGACCAGATTATTTACTTGGCAGAAATTATTAAACAGTCCGTTCAATCTACTTCCTAGTCTGTCCCTCTCGCCATACTGCCCACACTAGGCATACCAAGCCTAAATTGATAGCTACATCTGCCAGGTTGAAAATGGGGAAACGAAATAATCTAATCTCCAGAAAGTCCACCACATACCCATAGACAAAGCGATCGATGCCATTGCCCAGCGCGCCGCCTAAGATCAGCCCATAGCCGATCTGTTCTAGTCTAACCCACTTAGCAAACCAGCCCCACAGGATCAGACCCAAGCTGACCACCAAAGACACCCACTTCAGCCAGTCCACCTGCCCTGCAAAAAAACTAAACGCCGCCCCGTCATTGGTGGCATAGCTAAAATGTAGCACTCCCTGCCAGAACAACACCGACGGCTGATCCCGCAGAAACCAGATTGCCAGTTGTTTAGTGCCTTGGTCTAACAGCAGGGTCGCGATCGCTGTGAGCCAGTAGGCAAAATTATGCACCCTACTGCCCAGAAACTAGCCCCAACCAGTGGAGTACACCCTGCTTGGTCACCAGTTCAATCACCACAGCTAGCAGAAACCCGATCATTGCTGCTCTGCCATTTAACCGTTCGGCATAGCTATTGAAACCAAACTTGGGATCGGTAGCTTGGGGAGTTTGGGTAGGTTCGGTCATAGATTAAGTCTCTCATGCGCACAGTTAACATTCTACCCCAGCCTTCTGCATTCTCTGTTTGAGAATCAGTTCAGCGATCACCAAGTCCATCGGGGTAGTGATTTTGATATTGGATTCTTCCCCCAGCACCACCTGCACAGGATGATTAGTTTTTTCCAATAGGGAAGCATCATCAGTAACTGCCCAACCCTGCTGTATTGCCTGTTTATGGGCAGATAACAATACCTCCACCTGAAAACCTTGGGGTGTCTGGGCTGACCACAAGCTCTCCCTAGGGGGCGTTTCCAGAACTACACTCTCTTCCACCACCTTAATCGTATCTTTTACAGGTACAGCTGTAATAAAAGCATTGAAAAATTCTAAGGACTCGGCACAGCGGTAAAATAGACTGGGTGTAGCCAGACATCTTGCCCCATCGTGGATCAAGACCCGTTCTGCCATTGGGGGCAAAGACTGTAACCCATTGAACACCGACTCCTGACGGGTCGCTCCCCCCTCAATCAGGGTCATGGGTTTTTCTGTGCCCGACTCCGCAATGATCTGCTCCATAATCTCGGCAAAGTCAGGCATATCATGGGGCTGGGCGATAATGCCAATCCACTCGATCCCCTTTGCCAGCACCGCACTCGCCAGCGTCCAATATAGGACCGGTTTCCCCAATAATTCCAGTAACAACTTGTTGCGATCGCCGCCCATGCGTTTGCCAGAGCCAGCCGCCGCAATCAACAGGTAAGCCATAATTTAATCGTGTAATTGCCACCAACCAAAATAAGGACCCACAAAGCGCACCACCAGCCAGTAAACTACCATCACACCGATACCGATCCATGCGCCCCTAGTGGTAATATCTACGAATTGTTGAGCTTTTTCTTTGCTCCACCAACTCCTGATAGATTTACTGGGTTGATTCTGTCCCAATTCTTTGCGCCGCTTTGCTTCTCCCATAGTTTTAAGTAATCCAATGGCACTATCATACCACTGAAAACTGAAGGCAAAGCTCCCCCTGTGTGTGTCTGCGGTCCCCCAGAAACCTCATACAGGGGGCTTAGACTCCCTTTCCAGGTAGTTTGCTCTAAAAATCAACGCAAGTACCTAAAGCTTTAGCTGGATCTCTTCTTGCCAACTAAAAAGCCCTCTATAAAGACTTTGCTTAGTATGTTTTTTAGAATAGTATCTACGCACTAGGCTATCCTGTAAATTTCCAACAGTTTGCAGTTTATAATGCTAGACTGATAGATGCTTACGGGATGTAGCGCAGCTTGGTAGCGCGCCTGCTTTGGGAGCAGGATGTCGCGGGTTCAAATCCTGCCATCCCGATCTAAAAATCCACACCTCGTTTGAGATCGACTCCCTTTTCGGCGTAGTGTTTGTGGCAGACCATTTCTGAGTGGACACTGGCAAGATCGAAGTAGGCGGGGGGGTGCATACATCTACCGGTGATAATAATTTCCAGATCCCGCGGTTTGCGCAGGAGCGTTTGGCAGATAGGCTCAACGGGCAGTAGTTCCAAGTCCACGGTGGGGTTCAATTCGTCTAAGATAATGGTTTTATACATCCCTGATAATATGGCGGCTTGGGCGATCTCCCAGCCCCGTTGGGCTTCTATGTAATCTATTTCCTGTTGTTGTCCCCGCCAGACGATCGCATCTCTGCCACACCTTTGGTGATCCACTAGATGGGGAAAGCTTTCCCTCAGAGCCTTGATCGCTGCATCTTCTGTGTAGCCTGTGCCCCCTTTGAGCCACTGCATAATCAGTACCCGATGAGACATGTCGCGACTGATGCCTGTGCCGATGGCTTTGAGGGACCTACCCAATGCCGAGGTACTTTTGCCCTTGCCGTTGCCTGTATAGATTTCAATGCCCACTACTCCATACTGGGCTGCGGTGGGATGTTCATGGGGACGCATTTCCGAATGGAGATCAGCGATATCCAAAAGAGCCTGCGGTGCACCCCTACCTGTGCAGATCACTTCCAAGTGGGGAGGCTTGCGCTGAATATCTCTAACCACTTCTTCCACAGGCAATAGCCCCAAATCCAGTACAGGATTGATCTCATCCAGCACCAAGACAGAATATAGCCCCGATGCCATGGCCCCTTTCACCACATCCCAGCCCCGCCTTGCCTCTTGGCGATCGAAGGGAATGATATGTTCTTTGTCAAAATATTCCGCTCTGCCCGTGCGCACTTGGTCAATGAGGTGGGGAAAACCTTGCCTGAGTGCCGCAATCGCCGCATCTTCCGCATATTCCCGCTCCGACCCTTTGAGAAACTGTACTAATAGAACCCTCGTAGCAAAGGGATCGGCACTTGCCATCCCCAGTCCCAAGGAACGGAGCACTACCCCCAATGCCGCTTGGGATTTGCCCTTACCCAAACCATCGTACACATGGATTTGCCCGATCGCCCGCTCAGGACGCTTTTGGGCAGTCATGATGCCAATACCAGCCATAGCTCTGTTGGGAAAACGCCCATTCATTTTAGCAGTCATGGGCAAATCCGTACTATTCATCAACAAATATAATGCTAACTTTTATTTGGAGTGATGTATGCAAGCGCAAGTTTTTATTTACAAATGTATAGGTTTGAGAGTTATTTGTTTCGTTGGTTAGAGCGATCGCTGCCTGTGCAGTTGGGGCGCAAAGCAAGGCGGATTTTTGATCAGTTTTTGCACAAATTGGCTCATAAGTTGGAAGAAATAGTTAATCCACAGCCTGCAGTTACTAACCATTTGCCTGTGCGCAAGTTACTAAAACCGGTCTATGCCTTAGTCAAAAGGTTAGTGGCTACACCTAGCCCCCTAAAACCAGAGGTTACTCACCAAACTACAGAAATAAGCAGTATTGATCCCGACCTCACTAATGCCATTATGCCTTTGGGGAAGCTATCGAGAAAAAGGATTAAACTAGAAGAATTGATTCAGCAGGCGATCGCCTATTTTTTCCGGAGAAATCGTTCTCTACCTGATGGCAAAGCAGAACGATTAGCGATGTACGAAGAAATTTTTGATGATTTATATGGGAAAATAATTATTACTCAGGAGCAACCGCCACTAACAACAACCGCCCAAACAGTAGGCAGCCCTGCTACAGGCATAGATATCTGGTTGGAAGAGGTGGAAAGTTATTCTATGCGGGCATGGATCGAAACACAAGCCATTCCTTTGGGGTATGCAGAATCACCAGTGATGAAATTTTTGCTGTGGCTGGATAAAATTATTGCCAAAATTGAACAATGGTTTATTAAGCTATGGGAGTGGCTGGTAAATCTATTCTTAAAATTCATCCACCGCACCTGAGGTTATAGACTCAGTATAATTAGGTAGAGATGGACTAGAATCTGTATGCGAAATACTAATTTGGGATTTGAGATACTCAATGTGTGCTCTTTCGGCTTGAATCTTTTGTTGATAGTAATGAGCTAATTCGGGATTAGCGCGAAAATCAGTTTCTGCCCATAACTTTAACCAATGCTGATAGCGTTTTTCACTAATTACTAACTTGATGTGGGCGATCGCTACTTTGACTACTATCTGGGGGCGCAGGAGTGGAATTCTACTAGTTTCATCTAACCATAATAAACTATGTAGTTGTTGAGCAGTTTCGGGATGATCAGCACAGTATATCTGGAGCAATTGGATCAATTGATTGGGATAAAGTTCTATTGGGTCTAGGGTAGTTTTATCTTGTTCTAGCAAATCTAAAATTAACTGCCAGAGAAAACGATGGTGGGAAAAACTAAAGACAATTTCTTCTGTCTCTATGGCTGAATAAACTAACTGGCGATGCTCAGGAAAATGTAAATAGACTTGCAGTAATTGGGCTTCTGCTGTCTGCAAAGTGCTGGTAGGAGTTTTAATAATTTCTGGTTTGCGACTGTACCAATGGGTAACTCGCAATTGACGACGCAAATCCTGCTCTAGTCTTTGGGTTAAGCGAGAATTGCCCTGGGCCAACAGATTAGCAGAATGATAAATATAATGAGTGCGCAAGGGGGAGTCATGGGGAATTTTCACTAGTAAATTAGTAATTTCTTTGACAGCGGACTGAAAATGATCGGCGCGCTGTAAAACTTTCTCCTTGAGAATCTGGTGAATTTGCCAATCCAGAAATAGTGGTGCTTCTGCCACTAGTTGTAAATACTTTTCAGGAGAATTTTGTCTGAGAAATTCATCAGCATCCTTGCCATCGGGGAGCGTTAATATTTGCAAAGTTACTGTCCCTTGAAACACTAAATGTTCAAAACCAGCGATCGCTCTTGTGGTAGCATTTAACCCCGCTTGATCCCCATCAAAATTGAAAATGACCCGCTTAGATTCCGTATATTTTAATACCGACAACATTTGCTCTGCCGTGAGGGCTGTACCCATACTTGCTACAACATTTTTGATCCCCGCCTGGTGTAGGGCGATCGCATCAAAATAGCCCTCGACCACAACTACTTGATCCGCTTTACTAACAGCGGCAATTGCTTTATCCAAAGCAAACAAAATACTGCCCTTATTAAACAATTCCGTTTCAGGGGAATTGAGATATTTAGGTTCACTGTCATCCAAAGCTCTACCCCCAAAACCAATCACTTTGCCCCTGCTATCACAAATGGGGATCATCAACCGATTGCGGAAGCGATCGTAAAAGCCACTGGCATTGTTCCGCCCAACAATTAAGCCTACTGCCTCTACTAAATTAGCAGGAAACTTTTTTCGCTCTACCAAATAGTGGTGCAAAACATCCCAACCAACGGGGGCATAGCCTAACTGAAATTCTTTAATAGTATCTGCAGTCAAGTGCCGTTTAGTTAATAAATAATCTAGCGCTTCTTTCCCTTGGGGGGACCACAAACTATGTTGATAAAAATTAGCGGCAATCGCCAGAATTTCATATAACTGTTCTTGGCGGGATAACTTTTTTTGTAATTCTTGTGCTTGTTCAGGAGCTTGAGTTTTGATGGGAATGTTATATTTTTTTGCTAGTTCAATTACTACTTCTTGAAAGGATTGTTTGTTGATTTCCATCAAAAAATTAATTGCGCCACCGCTCGCCCCACAACTGTAGCAATGGTAGAGTTGTTTGGTGGGATCGACACTAAAAGCAGTGGGATTATTCCCTTTATGAAATGGACAAGCCCCCCGCAAACTTCTGCCACTCTTGCGTAGAGGCACATAGGCAGAAACAATATCCACTATGTCTAACCGTTGTGTAACTTGTTCAACGGTTTGGGGGTGTAATTGCATAAACTAAATCATACCCTTTTACCTCTATTCCCGCATCCGCTATGTGGCTCGATCCCCTCTACACCGCTATTCTCCGTCCGCTCCTGTTTAGGCTCGATCCTGAAAGGGCACATCAGTTGGCGATCGCCCTTGTGCAACAAATCGGCAAAAATCCCCCCTTACAAAAATTAGCGCAACAACTTTTTGGTTATGCACATCCTGCCCTCAGTCAGACCATTTGGGGATTACATTTTCCCAACCCCATAGGGCTTGCTGCCGGCTTTGACAAAAATGGGTCAGGGATCGGGGCATGGGCAGATTTGGGTTTTGGGTTTGCCGAAATTGGCACGGTCACTGCTCATCCCCAAGCAGGCAATCCCCGCCCCCGTCTCTTTCGTATTCCCCAAGACCAAGCAATTCTCAATCGCATGGGTTTCAACAATGATGGTGCAGTACAAATTGCCCAGAAACTCCAAACATATCGCCAACAATGTAAATTAACAGTTCCCCTTGGGATTAACCTCGGCAAATCAAAAGTTACCCCCCTAGAGCAAGCCCCTACTGATTATTTGCAAAGTTTTCAATTATGCTATGAATGGGGAGACTATTTTGTAGTTAATGTTAGTTCACCGAATACAGAAGGACTCAGAAACCTACAAAACACTGCCCCCCTCACGGAAATTCTCACTACCCTGCAAGCAGTCAATACTAAAAATAAACCCCTGCTTATAAAAATTGCCCCCGATCTTACTTGGGCAGAAATTGATGCCATTTTAGAAGTATGTTATGCCCAGAATATCAGCGGGATTATTGCCACTAATACTACTGTGGATAAAACTAACCTAAGCGATCGTCATTTTACAGCACAAGCAGGGGGAATTAGCGGTTTACCCCTACAAAAAAAGAGCACAGAAATTATTAGATATATTTATCAACATACTGAGGGCAAATTGCCAATTATTGGGGTAGGGGGTATCAACTCCAGCGAATCGGCATGGGAAAAATTGACTGCTGGTGCATCTCTCTTACAAGTTTATACAGGTTTAGTTTATCAGGGTTTTGCACTTAATCGTCAGATTTTGCAAGGAATAATTGAAAAAATGAACAAAATAGGTATTTACCATCTACAAGAGATAGTAGGTTCTTACCAAAGAGTTGAAAATGGCAATGGCAACCAGACAAAACTTACCTAAACCCTTCCTCAAGTGGGCAGGTGGCAAAACCCAACTAATCCCCCAATTAGCTCAATTATTTCCGCAAAATTTTACTAGATATTGTGAACCATTTGTGGGCAGTGGAGCAGTCTATTGGTATGTGTATAGTTTGCAACTACAGCAAAAAATCAATCTCACTCAAGTTAGACTGACAGATAATAACCCAGAACTAATTAACACCTATATAGTGGTTAGAGATAGCCTAAGCACCCTAATTGAACTACTAGAAACACACAAACAAAATCACAGTAATTACTACTACTACTATATTCGTTCCCTAGAGCCTAGCAAGCTCTCGCCACTAGAGCGAGCGGCGCGCTTTATTTATCTCAACAAAACTTGCTTCAATGGTCTGTACCGTGTCAATCGATCGGGCAAATTTAATGTACCAATGGGCAGTTACAAAAATCCTAGTATCTTTGAAGCAGATAATCTCCGGGCGGTCAGTCAGGCACTTCAAAAGGTGGATATAGAACTGTCTAGCTTTACTAGTGTACTAGATTGGGCACAAAAAGATGATTTTATTTACTTTGATCCTCCCTATGCGCCCGTATCCCCCACCTCTAACTTTACTAGTTACACAGCTAATAATTTTGGGGAAACTGAGCAGAAACAACTGGCAAAAGTTTTCCTGCAACTACATGCCAGGGGCTGTAAACTTATGCTCAGTAATTCTTGGGTTGATTTTATTCTCAACTTATATAAGGACTTTCACTGTATCGAAGTCAAAGCTAGTCGGGCAATTAACTCCGATCCTACCAAGCGCGGTCAAATCAGTGAAGTAGTAGTGATCAACTACGCTCCCTGAGCTAGGTATCAACTGGGCTTATGGTAAGCCCAGAAAAAATCTTACTGAGAAATCCCGTTGTCAGTGTTAGAATCAAGAGATATCAAACAAAATTTAGGAAGCGCAAATCCCCTATGGGCATGACCTTGACCGAAAAAATTTTAGCCCGTGCCAGTGGGCGTAGCCAAGTTACTCCCGGCGAGAACATCTGGGTGAATGCTGACCTGCTTATGACCCATGATGTCTGCGGCCCGGGGACGATCGGCGTGTTTAAGCGGGAGTTTGGGGCAGACGCCAAGGTATGGGACAGGGAAAAAATTGTGTTGATTCCGGATCACTATATTTTTACCAAGGATGCCCGTGCCAATCGCAACCTAGAGATTCTACGGGAATTTGCCAAGGAGCAGGGGATCAAGTATTTCTATGACATTACGGATTTGAGCAATTTCAAGGCAAATCCTGACTATAAGGGTGTATGCCACATTGCCCTTGCCCAAGAAGGTCATACCCGCCCGGGGGAAGTCTTATTTGGTACCGATTCCCATACCTGTAATGCAGGGGCATTTGGGGAGTTTGCCACGGGGATCGGCAACACCGATGCGGCATTTGTGATGGGCACAGGGAAGTTACTACTAAAGGTCCCTGCCACCATGCACTTTACTTTTGATGGGGAAATGCCCCCCTATCTGTTGGCCAAGGATTTGATTTTGCATGTGATAGGGGATATTGGGGTGAGTGGAGCCAACTACCGTGCTCTAGAAATTGACGGGGAAACTATTACACAAATGAGCATGGAAGAGCGCATGACCCTCTGCAATATGGCCATCGAAGCGGGTGGCAAAAATGGTGTAATTCCCCCCGATGAAACTACTTTTGCCTATGTAAGAGCGAGGACGGATAATCCTTTTGAACCAGTTTATCCTGACAAAGATGCTAAGTATTTTTATGCTAAACGCTATGATGTCTCCAAACTAGAGCCAGTGGTAGCTAAGCCCCATTCCCCAGACAATCGCGCTTTGGTATCAGAATGCAAAGATGTAAAAATCGATCGCGTCTATATTGGGTCGTGCACAGGCGGGAAGATTACTGATTTTTACAATGCGGCGCAAATTCTCAAGGGCAATCAAGTAAAAGTACCTACTTACCTAGTGCCTGCTACCCAAAAAGTTTATGATGATCTATTCAGTGTAAAGATCGAAGGGCAGACTTTAGCAGAAATTTTCTTATCTGCCGGTTGCATTGAACCTGCCGCCCCTTCTTGTGCCGCCTGTCTGGGTGGCCCGCAAGACACTTTTGGCAGATTGAATGAACCTGAAGTGTGTGTTTCTACAACTAATCGCAACTTCCCCGGGCGTATGGGCAACAAACAGGCGCAAATTTATCTAGCTTCTCCCTACACTGCCGCTGCTTCTGCCCTCACTGGCAAAATTACCGATCCCAGAGAATTTATTGGTTAATCCTGTTTAAGTAAAAATCCAGATCAAAACTGGTGGACAAGTGTCAGCCTAATTCTGTAGTCTAAAAAAGTTAATTTATGTTCACAATACAGGCCTATGAATTGCTGGCGATTTGTATCTGCACTGCTAGTTTGCCTGCTGGTGCAGTTGGGCAGTGGCTCAATGGCGATGGCGGCAATACTGAGAGTATTGGTCCGTGAGGGAAATAAACCTATCCCGATCGCTGTAACCCAGCCTGCTACAGTAGTTACCCTCAGCAGCAATGGGCAGCCTGAAAATCCACAACGGCTCAATCCGGGGCAGTGGTACACTTTGCCAGCCCAGCAGGTAACCCGTGTTATTCCCAGCAATGGTGGTTTTATCCAAGTGGGCGATCGCTTTTACCCAGGGGAGATAGAACTGCGCAGTTGGCGCGATCGTACCCTAGCCATTAACATTATTGCCCTAGAGGAATATCTGCGCAGTGTAGTACCCAGTGAGATGCCTGCCAGTTGGCACTTGGATGCCCTTAAAGCACAGGCGGTTGCCGCTCGCAGTTATGCCCTCAATACCCAAAGACAGCGCAAATGGGGGGATGCCCCCTATGATTTGGTCAGTGATGTGCGGGATCAGGTCTATGGCGGGTTTTACCGCATCCTGCCCAATAGTGGGGCTCCTACCCCTGTAATTCATCCCCGTAGCGATCAAGCGGTTATGGCAACTACAGGCTATGTGTTGCGGGCTGGCTTCAAGGGTTATTATCGTGCCCGCCTAAAAAGAAATTGGATTAGCTGGAATGGGGGCTATATGCCAGTTTCTGATGGGCAACACATGGATCAAGAAATGACCCAGCAAATGGCACTCAGGGGCTGGAATTGGTTGCAGATTTTATCTTGGTGGTATCGGGATCAACCCATCAGACCGCAATAATTACAGCCGTTCTCTTTGTCCAGGACTTAGACTTAACTTTTGGTTTTACCCAGGCAAACGACCAGTAAGGCGATCGTAAGTCCTATACAACTTCTACAGTGTCTGGTTTTGACCTGAAACGGACTAAGGGGGTGCCAGGATCTTCTATCTAGAGAGCTTTCTACACTGGGCAAGGCTGAAGGCACTGCGCTTAAAATAGCTAGAGAGAATTCAATTTCTCTCTAGCTATACTAAAAACTTAGGCCTTACCCCAGTTGCGATCGGCTTGGTCGATTACATACTGGGCGATCGCTTGGATTTCTTCTTGGCTCAACTTTTTGCCAAAAGCAGGCATAGCATTCTTGCCCTTGGCGATCTGATAGGCAACCTTTTCTACGGAGTACATATTGTATTTTTGTAAAGCATCCTTTTTCAGGGTTTTGGCGGCAACTACCCGATTCAAGCCCCCCGCATGACAGGCGGCACAGTTGGCAGTAAAGAGCTTACCGGCATTGATTTCGTCAGCATGGGCAGGGGCAAAGCTAAATAAAAAAGTGGTAACAATCACCAAGAATGTGAGAACAGTTTTCATCATAGTTCATGTTATAAACATAAATGTAATGGTGCAAGAAGTGGGGCATGATGTCAAAAGACGATTTGTCAATTTTGCTGACGGTAAATGGTGCAGATTACAGTCTGCCAATGGGGATCACTCTGCCTGAACTGCTGGTAAAACTGGGCTTTAAGGAGAAGTTAGTAGCGATCGAGTACAATGGGGAGATTTTGCACCGCCAGTTTTGGGGGAATACAGTTTTGCAGGCAGGGGACAATTTGGAGGTGGTGACGATCGTCGGTGGGGGCTAGAAGGCAGAGCCAGAGTCTTCAGCATCTTTGAGAGTTTCAAGGCCGTTGGCAGGTGTCCAGATAATTGCCCCATCCCGACCAGTGGTCAAGATGCGCACAGCGGTGGCTTCTTCATCTTCACTGCCTCTGGTTTGGGGGGTTAGAGCCTCTCTGGCTTCACGGCGGATTGTGCCTGAAGCGATCAAAAATTGGGGCTTTACTGCCCGCACCAGTTCAGGTAGCAGGGGAGTGCCTGTCCACCACAGCACTTGGGCATTGACCACCTTGCCACTTCTCACTAAGTCCCGCTGTTCCCCTTCCTTGGCTGTGCCCAAAAGTAGCCAGACCGTATCCCTAGTGGTAATTTTCAATAGGCGCGGCTGGACGGAAAGTATTTCCACTGCCACTTCAGGTAGTAAATCTATCTTCTGTCCCTCGCTGAGGCTAGAAATGACTGTGCCCCTGCCCCGCAATGCCTGTTCAATTTGTTGATAAGTTAAAGGCTTGTCCCCGGTGAACACTTCCTTCAACTCTTTAATATGAATGCCTTCCCTAATCAGATTCTGCCAGCCTTCACTCACCCTCGGCTCAGGATTGGTGGCGATCCCGGTCTCAATCCTATTGATCCCCTCTCTTTGCAGGTAGGGGTAGATGGTGTACTGCACATCGTTGGCACTGCCGCTGTTGATCAGAGCAGTTTGCCCCCGATTCTGGATCAGCATCGCCTGCACCCGCATATCCATTACCATCACCTGAAATAAATTAGCCCGTGCCAATGCCCCCGGCGCAAACAACAGGACTATACTGAGCATCCCCGCTGGCATCCACAGGGCAACAGGCAACCACTGGGGTTTAGGTACTAGCCATACAACAATAAAAATGGCATAAACTATTAGTAATTGCCACAGGTCGATAGTGCCCGTATTGGTAATTGCCCCCGGTAAAGAATTAGTAAACTCAGCAATTCTGATGGTCAGCCACAGGGGAAACTTCAGCAGCCAACTTAAGCCCGCCCCCAAGGGGAGAAAAAGCACGCCCCCGATCCCCGCCAGCACCCCGCCAATAATACAAAAAGAAATTAGGGGGGTAGTGAGCAGGTTAGCCAGAATTGAATAGATGCTGATCCTGCCAAAGACATACAATTGTAGGGGCAATGTCCACAGCACTGCCGCGATCGGCACAGCCAGCGCACCTGCCAAATTGGGCGGTAGCCAGTCCAGTTTTTGTTGAATAGGGTTGGCAGAGACCATCAGCCCAAAGGTCGCCAAAAAACTAAACTGGAAGCCCAAATCATAAATCCACATGGGTTGCCACAGCAGTAACAGCACCGCCGCCGCCGCCAAGCCCACTAGGGGTCTGACCTTCCGTTCATAGGCTAAGCCTGCCAGACCACCAATCCCCATGATCGCCGCCCGAATAATAGAAGGGCTCCCCCCCGTCAAAATGGCATAGCCCACCAAGGCAGTACTGCCCACTATCAACCGTTGTTTGGGCAAATTCTGGTCGATCGCTGCCAGTGCCGTTGCCAGAATAATAGCAACATGAAAACCCGAAGCCGCCAGCATTGCCGCCAACCCCGCCTTGACAAAGGTATCCCGCAGGTCAGCAGGTAAATCTACCGCCCTGCCCCCCAGCACAAAGGAACTTAGTAACGCTCCTTCAGGCATCCCTGCCCCCGTAACATGGGCTTGCACCACCCTTTTAGTAATCAGCCACTCGCCAAAGCGGGGCGGGCTAATTTCAGGTTTAATGCTCCGTCCCGCCATCCCCGCAAAAATGCCCTGCCTTGCCAAAAATTGCCGAAAATCAAACCCCCCTGGGTTACTGGCCCCACTCGGCTTATAGACTGAACCCCTGAGTTCTTCGATCCCATCGCCCCGATGTCTACCTGTCCCTTCCAACATCGGTACAGTTACATATAAACTGCCAGTGGCAGGGGTAAACTCCCTGTCCCGTTCAGATTTTTTGAAACCCTCCACAGCCAAATGAAACCGCACCCGCCCGCTCCGATTCAGAGAAGGGGCATTGGCAATCACCCCTCTGACGATCGCGCTCCTGATTGGTGCAAAATTAGCAATATCCGTAGGGGCAGGGACAGGGGTGCGCAGGAATACATAGCCACAAGCCAATGCCCCAATCACCCCCGCCGTTACGTACACCCAATAGGGGGGGCTGTCCTTCCAGTACCTAGGCAGAACCCATGCCAACAATCCCCCCACCGCTAAGCACAGAATAAACCCCATATTATTAGGTGTAGCACTGGTATATGCCCCTGCTACAAACGCCGTACACCAAATTAAAAAAACCTTCGCCTGCATAAACTATTCCCACCACTGCCTAGATCATATTGGCTAGTACATCATTCTTAAGACAGAAAACCAAAAATTTTTAATTGCTAATTCCTATCACCGAGCAGGGATCGCCCCGAAGTAGTATAAGGCAGTACAGGGCCAAATTACATCAATCTTCTTGAACAGTCAAACCGACATTTCCATAATGCGAAATTATCGCACCATTTGCAATAAGACTTATTGAAATTATTGTCAATAAGTCCCAAAACTGCACTGGACAATCATTTTCTAGTTGCTATAGTGGAAGTGTTATTGAGATAACCGATTGGGAGGGACAATTATGGCGGTCATAGCAGGCATTAAACAGCAATTTGGGCAGGTCAGCGACAATGTGATCGGTCTCGATCGCAGTGTAAGTGAGCCGGTATGTGAGGGCATGAATGTCTTGTTGGCTAGTTTTCAGGCTCTCTATTTACAGTATCAGAAGCATCACTTTGTGGTAGAAGGAGCGGAATTTTACATGCTCCATCAATTCTTCCAAGACAGCTATGAACAGGTAAGGGAACATGTGCACGATCTAGGAGAAAGATTGAACGGCTTAGGGGGCGTACCTGTAGCTAGTTTCAGCAAGTTGGCAGAACTCACTTGCTTTGCTCCCGAACCCGATGGTGCATTTGACTGCCGTTCGATGCTGGAGCATGACCTGAGTGCAGAGCAGGCAATTTTGGGACTCCTGCGGCGTTTGACAGGTCAAGCTGACAGCCTCGGGGACCGCGCCACCCGCTATCTCTATGAGCAGATACTCTTGAAAACGGAAGAGAGAGCCTACCACCTCAACCACTTCCTCGCTCAGGACACCTTGGTGCGTCTGAACTAACTATTGGCATTCAGCCAAGCGATGGCCACCTTGAGCCATACCTCTATGTCATCCTGCTGGTGGGGTGGAATAGTAATTTGGGCAAGGGCTTGGTTGATTTCGGTGCTGGAGTAGCCAAGGGCCAGCAGAGCTAGTTCTATATCTGCTTGCAAATGGCTGGGGATCGCCGTGGACAGGGATTGATCTGGGGTGCGCCACTCACTCAGTTTTGCCCGCAGTTCCAAGCAGAGGCGCTGGGCAGTTTTGTTGCCCACTCCTTGGGCCAAGCAGAGCAGACGGCTGTTGTTGGTGATAATTGCCCTGACTAGATCGGGCAGAGGCAGAGCATCCAGCAAAGCCATTGCCATTTGGCTGCCCACCCCCGCCACACTCACCAACTGCCGAAACAAATCCCGCTCAGGCAAGGAGAGAAACCCATACAACTGCATCGCCTCTTCCCGCAGTTGGGTATGGATAAATAGTTCTACCTGCCGGGCTAAACCAGAGGCAGTCCGCTGGGTAACAATCACTTCATAGCCCACTCCCTGCACATTGATCAACAAAACTTTGGTAGGGAGTGGTTTAGACTGAGAAGCAGGAGATTGCCAAGCTAGAAGTTCGCCTTTAAGGTAGCCAATCATCTACGCCGTAGGGGCGGAAATTGGGGCAGTTTAACAGCGGCAAGGGAATCGATCGGGCGTTTATTGGGCACAGAGGCTTTGGACTCTGGTCGGGGATCAGCGATCGGGGGCACACTGGCTACTTCCTTGACTGCCCATGACTCGATCCCAGGCGGATTGTTCACTTCCGCCCCACTGTCAAGCCTCACCTCTTGGTTTTCTTGGCACCTGCGCAGAGCCGAACGGAACTGGGCACTGCGCTCCTGCTCACTCTTGAGGCGATCGTTCGTCTCAGCCAATTCTTGTTCTAGTTCTTGGATGCGTTGGGCTTGAATACTGCTCAACTCCTGTTGGTGGCTAATTACAGTTTTAGAAAGGGCAAGTTCTTCCTGTAACTCCTGAATCTGCTCTTGAGCCTGACGGTATAGCTTTTTGTAGATAGTCAGTTCATCGGTTTCGTCTTTGACCCTTTCCATAGGTACACTGCTAGTAATTTTAGAATTGACCACGCATATAATAACCTATGTCTAGTAGTTTGGATCACCAAATTGCAACAAATTATGAACTTTTACCCATGTCTTTAGAGATACCATTGCCACTTGCACAATGGCGATCGGCTAAACTAGGCACTGAGGAGACAGGTATAAAGCTTATGAACTCTGCCTTAACTACTAGAATCACACTCCGTGTGCCCAGCGACTATCACAATGAACCGATCATCTCCCGGTTAGTCTCCCACTATGGTCTGACCGTAAACATTGCCGCCGCCATGATGGGCGAAGATGTGCAAGAGGAGGGCTGGTTCAAGTTGGAACTGACGGGAACGGCTGAGCAAGTACAGGCAGGTTTGGCTTATTTGCGTAGCCTTAATTTACAGGTGTGGGAAAAAAGCTAATCTTTTTAGGCAGGCAGGAAACACCACATCAAAGTAATGCCCAACAGAGAACCAACTAGCACTTGAATTGGGGTATGGCCCAGCAGTTCTTTGAGGGGATCGATCTCCCCCGCCCGATCTCTAGTGAATACTTCAAACACAATTTGGTTTAAGACTTGGGCTTGTTTACCAGCGGCGCGCCTGATACCCATGGCATCGTACATCACAATCACTGCAAATACTGTTGCGATCGCAAACAGGGGGCTATCCCAGCCTTGGGTGCGCCCGATCCCCACAGCCAATGCCGAGACCAGAGCCGAATGGGCACTAGGCATGCCGCCAGTTTCGAAGAGGGCCTGCCACTGCCACGGTTTACTCTGCAGAGCCACTGTAAAAAATTTACTGGCTTGGGCAATGAGGCTAGCGGCTAGGGAAATCAACAGGACGTGGTTGTTCAGTATTTCGCCGAGCGGATGCAACATAGGAGATGGTTCACAACTCTGCACACCTGATTAACACCTTATCGCAATTTGGACGGGTTGTTATGTATTTTGCGCCCCGATTGCTGTAACTTAAATTAAGGATTTATTTAGATTCAAGGCAGGCTATGGACATTGACAAGACCACAGGTGCAGATGCCGTAGATACAGCGATCGCCAAGGGGGTGGATTTAGATGGCACACCGATCCCCCCTGCCATGTTAGAACTGTACCAGCGGGTGATGGCATTGGAAGCACAACGGCAACGCAGTGGCGTAATCAACACCATGCGATCGCGCATTGTGCGGATTGGGGCAAAACACATCCCCAAAGATGAATTGAACCAGATGTTACAATCAGCAGGGTTTGCCCCCCTCAAAGACAAAGAGATTGCCTTTTACTACGAGAAATAACCATGACTGATAAACAAATTGTCCAAGAGTATTTTAATAATACAGGTTTCGATCGCTGGCGTAAAATTTACAGCGACTCTGACCAAGTAAGTAGAGTCCAGTTAGATATTAGAGAGGGGCATCAACGCACGATCGATCAAGTTTTATATTGGTTGAAAAAGCTCCCCGATCTCCAAGAATTAGAAATCTGCGATGTGGGGTGTGGTGTAGGATCACTGAGTGTACCCCTCGCCAAATTGGGGGCAAAAAAGGTATATGCCAGCGATATTTCTGAGAAGATGATCGCTGAAGCTAAACAGAGAGCAGGGGAGTTAGAGAATTTATGTTTCAGTGTCAATGATTTAGAAAACTTGACGGGTAGTTACGATGTGCTAGCTTGCTTAGATGTGATCATTCACTATCCTACTGATGAAGCATTAAAAATGCTCACCCACTTGGCAAATTTAACTAAGAAAAGATTGATAATTAGTTTTGCCCCTAAAAATCTCTACTATGATTTACTAAAGGGAATTGGCAACTTGTTCCCTGGTGCCAGCAAAACTACTCGCGCCTATCTCCACCCAGAAAAAGTAATTAAACAACATCTGCAAGGTTTGGGTTTTACTGTCCAACAAACTGAGTTTATTGCTTCACAATTTTATTTTGCGCGCATCTATGATTTTAGCAAAACTTGAACTTATCAGAGTTCATGCAAGTGGGAGACTGAATCAATTTGAAGCTCTGCAGTAGTTTTAACGCCAGTGCGGTTTAGGAAAAGTTCTGCAAGCCACCCTCACCCCCAACCAGAGGGGAGTAGTTTGTGCCTCTGGGACCCCAGAATAATGATCCCGAACTCAGGCTCTTCCGAAAAAAACAAACGGGGGGTTGTCCCTGCGTTCCCAAGAGACTACCAGCTGAAGATGTCTCTGCTGGATACCCATGTAAAAAACTCCCCAAGGTTCTAACATAAATGGGTACTGTTCCAGAGGTGATAAAGCATGATCAATCTATATTTAATTCGGCATGGTTTGGCAGGGGAGCGGGATCAATATCCCGACGACAGATTGCGCCCCCTGACTGAAGAAGGGGAAAAGAAAACCCGTCAGGTTGCCAAATCCTTGCGCAAGCTAGGCTTGCATTTTGATCTGCTTCAGACTAGTCCTCTACTGCGTGCTACCCAGACTGCCCAAATTTTGGTGGAGGTATTCGGCAATGGTTTGACCGCAGTTGAAAATCCCTTGCTTGCCCCTGAAGGGGATCTGGAAGAGAATTTGCACAAATGGCTCACAGCGATCGAGGCAAATTTTGAGCAGTGGCAGGCACAGAACTTTTCCCTGGGGTTGGTGGGGCATGAACCAGACTTGACAGGCTGGGCAGAAATGCTCCTTTGGGGGGATATTAAGGGGGCACTGGTGCTGAAAAAAGCTGGTATCATTGGCATAACCCTAGCTGACAGTTTGCCGTTAGTGGGGAATTGTTATCTATTTCTCCTTGCCCCGCCGAAACTTCTACTGGCCTATGGATGAAAACAATTTGCTCAATCAACTCCTAATGTTGGGAATCGGTACTACTTCGCTCCTTGTGGAAAAACTGCGGGATGTGGCTAATGATTGGGTGAAAGAGGGCAGAATTAACCCCGATCAAGCCAAAGAATTCATTGAGGAAATCAACGAACGCTTCAAAAATGAACAAATCAACTTAGAACAATTGATCCAGCGGCAGGTCAAAAATATCATGCAGGATTTGGGTATTCCCCGCCAAAATGAGATTGATGAACTGCGGGGCAGGATCGATCGCCTTGAACGCCAAGTGCGGGATTTGGAAAATAAACACTGGCGCTAATGGAATTAGTTGCCACTTCTACGGGGGCGATCGACCTGCAAATTAACGGTGCCCTGGGAGTGAATTTCAATAATCTCCATGGGGAGAATTATCAACAGATTCCAAAGATTTTGAGGTGGCTGTGGCAGAATGGCGTCGATGCTTTTTTACCAACTCTAGTTACTACTTCTATCGCTAATTATCGTCGTTCTCTCTTCTATTGGCGGGAGTTTATCGGCAAACCCATGCCTAATTCCGCCGTAGCGATCGGTCTGCATTTAGAAGGCC
This sequence comes from Pseudanabaenaceae cyanobacterium, assembly GCA_046295715.1. Classification (GTDB taxonomy): domain Bacteria; phylum Cyanobacteriota; class Cyanobacteriia; order Pseudanabaenales; family Pseudanabaenaceae; genus JBKBMU01. The sequence continues at coordinate 10,619 of JBKBMU010000007.1, read as the reverse complement.
CATTCTTAAATCCAGCCAAAAGAGGTGCTCACCCGCAGACATATCTTTTGCCTTTGGATATTGACCATATTCAACTTGTCTTGGGAGCACATACTGACCTAGTGAAGATGATTACTCTCGCTCCTGAATTGGATACTACAGGTTCAGGGATTCCCTATTTACGGCAGTTAGGAATTACCGTCAGTTTAGGTCATTCCTTGGCGGATCAAGCCACTACCCAACGGGCGATCGCCCAGGGGGCGGAATTAGTTACTCATACCTTCAATGCCATGCCTGCCCTCCAGCATCGGCAGGTAAATTTACTCACTGAAGCCCTTTTGAATGAGCGGTTATATTGCGGCGTAATTGCTGATGGTCATCATGTGCATCCCCGTATGCTAGAACTGCTCTATCGTCTCAAGGGAGATAAATTATTTCTGGTGAGTGATGCCTTAGCTCCTTTGGGGTTGGCAGATGGAGTTTATACTTGGGATGACCGCAAGATCACAGTCCAGGCAGGTACAGCCCGTCTGCCTGATGGCACCTTGGCTGGCACCACTCTCCCCCTCTGGCAACAGGTGGAAAACCTGGTCAAGTGGGGCATCTGTGATTTGCCAAGGGCGATTGCCACTGTAACCACTGTACCCAGCCAGATATTAGGCTTATCTTTACCTAACACTCTATCTTGGTACTTATTACCTGATGGTCACTATCAGAGAGAGCGGCTTGCTGTTTAGATTTTCTTGGGCAACTCCTGCTACTGTTATAAATTTTGCGAAAGTGGGGTATTATACCTAGAGCAATTCTAGCGATCGGCGTGGCAAGTTCTAAGTCTATTATTGATAATTGGGCTGACAGCTTGCGGATTCCATCTCTGCAGACTGCTCGCAGTCTAGCCTCTAGTTTCTATTTTGCGTGGCAGGGGGTCAAGTATGCGTTCCTGACCCAGCGCAACTTCCGTATTGATGTGGGGATAGGCACGCTGGCAATTGGGTTGAGTGTCTGGCTAAAAATTAGCCGCGCCGAGTTTGTGGTGGTGTGTCTGACGATCGCACTGGTGCTGTCTCTGGAACTATTGAATACTGCGATCGAGGCGGTAGTGGATCTGACGGTGGGCAAAACTTACCATGAACTAGCCAAGATCGCCAAGGATTGTGCCGCAGGCAGTGTTCTCATTGCTGCTGTTGTTTCCCTAGTGATTGCAGGGGTGCTGTTTGTACCACGCCTGTATTGGTTACTGCTCAGTTGTGTTGCGGGTTGAAAACTTAACTGTCAGTTATGGCGATCGTCCTGCTGTAGCAGGTGTAGATTTACACCTAGGTGAGGGGGAAGCTCTGGGCCTAGTGGGTGAGAGTGGCTGTGGTAAATCCACTATCGCCAGAGCCATACTCAAACTCTTGCCTGCGAATAGCACAATGACAGGTCAGGTGTCCGCTGCGGGCAAGATCGGGCTGATTTTCCAAGACCCGATGACCCGCCTCAATCCCGTGCTGACGATTAAATCTCAGGCATGGGAGACAATTTATGCCCATTACCCACACCTGAGTGCTAAACAGGCAGAGGCCAGATGGAAGGCGGTTTTAGAGGCAATGCACCTCCCCTCTCACTGCCAGCATCAATATCCCCACCAACTCAGCGGTGGACAGCGCCAGCGGGTCATGATCGCCCTCACTCTCCTACTTGAGCCATTGGTGTTGATTGCGGACGAACCTACCACCAGCCTAGACATTACAGTAGCCCAAGAAATTCTCACAGAGTTGCATCAACTCAGACGGGAACGGGGCATGGGTCTGATCCTGATTTCCCATGATCTGGGTTTGGTAGCCAAGTACTGCGATCGCCTCGCCGTCATGCACCAAGGCAGAATTGTGGAAATAGGGTCAGTCGCCAGCATCTTGAAACATCCCCAGCAAACCTACACCCAATATCTCCTGCGATCGGTGATTCACTGGGGCGAACAACATCAAGTAGAGCCGAAGCCTGAAGTGCTATTGTCGGTGCGCCATCTCAGCAAAACTTATCATCTTGGTTGGCACAGACACATCAAAGCCGTAGATGATTTGAGTTTTCAGGTGCAGACAGGAGCTAGTTTGGGCATCATTGGGGAGAGTGGCTCAGGCAAAAGTACAACCGCCCGCCTAATTCTCCGCCTGATCCCTGCCGATGGGGGTGCGATTGTTTTTGATGGCATAGAACTGATGAGCCTCACTCTAGGGCAATTCCATCATTTCCGTCGCCACCTGCAAATGATTTGCCAAGACCCGCGCGCTTCCTTCCATCCCCATCTCTCTATTCTAGAGAGTGTGAGCGATGCTCTCCTTGCCCATGGGGTGCCCGCCCAACAGGCGCGAACTCAATCCCTAGAAATGCTAGCCAGAGTGGGGATTGACCTAGCCCTTGCCCAGCGTTACCCCAGAGCCTTATCAGGAGGACAACTACAGCGGTGTGCGATCGCTAGGGCACTGGTCTTACAACCCAAATTGCTCATCTGTGATGAGCCGGTGAGTATGCTAGATGCTACCATCCAACGGCAGGTATTAGAACTATTACTGGAACTACAGCGGGAGTTCCAACTCACTTATATCTTTATTACCCACGATCTAGCGGTGGCCCAATTTTTCTGTAGTCATCTGGCAGTGATGCAAAGGGGCAAAATTGTTGAACAAGGCACAACTAATACTGTATTTCAAACCCCGCAACATCCCTACACCCAGACTCTATTGACTAGTTTTCCACATCTGTAGGGAGTTGCAACAAGCTATGTGCCAAAGGAGCGATCGCCCGCATCACCTAGCCCCGGGACGATCCAGCCCTGTTCATTCACCGTGTCATCAATCCCTGCCGAGTAGATTTTCAACTGGGGGAAATGAGTATTGAGCAACTGCAGAGCAGGCGGCGCACAGAGAATGTTCAAAATGCGAATATTGGCGGGATCGGCCCCCCTCTGGGTGAGCAAATTTACCGCCATCAGAGCACTACCCCCTGTTGCCAGCATCGGCTCAGCAATCAAAACCAAGGTGTGCGGTTCAATTGTGGCAGGCAAGCGATCGAGATAACAACTGGCTTGTAGGGTATGTTCATCCCGCACGATCCCCAGATGATACACCTTTGCCATGGGCAGAAGGGGGAGCGCACCTTCCAGTAACGCCAAACCTGCCCGCAAAATCGGCACAAACGCCACAGGCAAGGTGCTATCTATAACTTGTCCATCCGTAGGGGCGATCGGCGTTTCGATAGCAAGGGACAGAGTAGGCAAACAGTCTCTAATTGCCTCATAGGTCAGCCATTTGCCCATCTCAGCAATCGCAGTCCGAAACAGAGCCGTCGGCGTATTCCGATCCCTAGCAATGGTCAGCCAATGACGCAGGAAGGGATGGGGCGGTACATATACTAGTAGCTGGGATTGGGGCATAGAATTACAGCTTGGGCGCAGAAAACCTTCGGCTTATACAATACACCTTTCTGGGCGAGCCTTCACTCGATCCTACAGTGGGGAATTGGATTGTTATTCTTACCAACAAGTTTGAAACTTCAGGGAAAAACGAGATACTACTATCGTTCCCCCTGCGCTCTAATGTTTTCTAATTGTTATCCCATTGTTATCCCCAATTTTCCTAGTAGAGGCGTTCCAAGATATAGGTGGTCAAGCCCTGCAAAGAATCTTTGTAGGGAGAAGGGGACAGGCTCTCTAACATGGAAAGAGCGAGGCGACTGTGTTTGCGGGCAAGTTCCTTGGCTTTGGAAATGCCGTTGCTACTGCGGATCAAATTCACTGCTTCTTCCCAATCCCCCGTTTGATTGAACTCTCTATCGATCAAAGTCCGCAGTTGCGGCACTTCTTCCATTGCATAAATAGCGGGTGCAGTCAAATGCCCCTGTTTCAGGTCAGAACAGGCAGGTTTGCCCAAGACTTCCGTTGAACCAGTGAAGTCGAGAATATCATCCACAATCTGGAAGGCAATGCCGAAATGTTTACCAAATAAGTACATCTCTTCGGCGATCTTCTCGGGCATATCGCTCAATACCGCCGCTGCTTTTGCACTCCCCGCAATCAAAGAAGCTGTCTTGTAGAAACTCTTTTCTAAATTGTCCTCAATGGTCAAGCTAGTATCAAATACAGTCAAGCTCTGGCGGATTTCCCCTTCAGCAAAATCTTTGATTACTTTAGAGAGGAGTTTTACCACTTCCAAATTGTCCAGATTCGCCAAATACCATGAAGATTGAGCAAATAAATAATCCCCTGCCAAGACTGCTACCCGATTGCCAAAGGTGCTGTTTACAGTGGGCACGCCCCGCCTCAGTTCTGCTTCATCGATCACATCGTCATGGACCAAGCTCGCCGTGTGAATCATCTCCGTGATTTCCGCTAGGCGGCGATGCCGTTCAGTCAATTCCGTGATCCCACGCAGTAGCAGAGTTGCCCGTGAAACCAACAGTACGATCCCTGGGCGCAGACTCTTACCCTTGGCATCAAATAAATGCTCCGCCGCCGCATATAAGATGGGATGACTCGCCCCGACTAAATTTTTCAGGTTCTGCTGTAGGTTTTTGATGTCTTGCTTGACTGGAGCAAACAAATCAGCGGTACTGGGAGCAGAGATAGTCATGGGTTGTAACCAGAATTTACATATCTTTACCTATATTGTAGGCGATCTCCCCCTGTGCAGGAAAATATCTAGATACCTATTCAGGTATATTTCATTTTCTATATTTCTTAATAGAACCTACCCAAAACAGGTCAAGATTTATTAAAATTATGGGCAGGTATGCCTATCGGATAGCAAAACAACTACAAAAACATGATGTTGCGGATTTTACTGATAGACGATGACCCTGTGATCTCCGAAATGATCACTGTAAATTTGGAAACAGCGGGCTACCAAGTAACCCATGCTTCGGATGGAGTGAAGGGACAAGCTCTGGCTATCCAAGTGCAACCTGATCTCATTATTTTGGATTTGATGCTTCCTAGGGTAGATGGGGTTACGGTTTGCCAACGCCTGCGCCGCGACGATCGCACCAAGGATATTCCTATTTTGATGCTGACGGCGGTCGGGCAGACCCAAAAGAAAGTCGAGGGCTTCAATGCGGGGGCGGATGACTATCTGACCAAGCCTTTTGAGTTGGAAGAGATGCTGGCACGGGTGCGGGCGTTGTTACGACGAGCTAATCGCATTATTGATACTGCCAAACATGGAGAGATTCTCAATTATGGGGTGCTCACCCTGATCCCCGAGCGGTTTGAGGCCATCTGGTTCAATAAGACGGTGAAACTGACGCACCTAGAGTTTGAGTTACTGCACTGTTTGTTACAACGGCATGGGCAGACTGTTTCCCCTAGTGAAATTTTGCGGGAAGTGTGGGGCTACGAACCCGATGACGATATTGAAACAATTCGGGTGCATATCCGCCACCTGCGCACCAAGCTGGAGCCTGATCCCCGCCATCCCCGCTATATTAAAACTGTCTATGGGGCGGGTTACTGTTTGGAGTTGCCCACAGCTCAGCCTGAACCTGAGTCAGTGTCGGCTTAAATACCAATCTAAAAAGTCAGCGATCCCCGTTGTAATTGCAATTTGCGGTCGGAATTGAATGGCATGTTGTAGTTTAGTTATGTCAGCATGGGTAACGGGTATTTCTATGGGATCGAGGGGCTGAAACTGTATCTGGGGTTTGATCCCCAAGTATTTGCCCATTAAATTCACCACCGCAGTCAGGGCGATTGGCTGTCCATAACCTAGATTGAAAATTGTAAAATTGTTACTTGTTTCATAGGTTAATAATTGTCTAATGGCGGTGCATACATCTCCGATGTGTGTAAAATCTCTTTGGACTGATCCCCGCTCTGAAATATAGACAGTCTGCTGGTTAATTAAGGCATGGGCAAATTTACTTAATGCCATATCAGAGCGATAGTAACTGCCATAAACTGTGAATAATCTGAGGGCAATAATTTGCATTTTGCCGCGCAAGGCGTAGGTGTGAGCAATCGCTTCATTGGTTTGTTTAGTAACGGCATAGATATTGAGGGGTGGTGAGAGGGGCTGGTCCTCTCGAAAAGGTAGTTGAGCGTGCGTACCATAAACTGAACTGGAAGAGGCAAAGATAAATTTAGCGATCCCCAAGTTATAACTGAGTTGAATTAGGTGATGAAAACCAATGATATTAGTTTGTAAATAGAGGTCAGGATATTGTTGGGAGGGTTTGATCCCCGTTTTGGCGGCAAGATGAATTACTGTGTGAATTCCACTGCTGACCATGATTGCTCTAACAGTTTCTAGATCGCAAATATCAGCGTTATAAAACTGGAAGTATGTGTAATTCTTTAAATTTTCAACTCTCAGTTTTTGTAATGGTTGATCAGCAACTACTGACAAATTATCGATACCAATTACAGTTTTGCCCGCTTGGAGCAGAGACTGACAAAGATGATAACCAATGAATCCACCTGCACCTGTAACTAAAATGGTCATAAAATCAACAAAAATCTTGAATTAAGTTAGGAAACCCATCTCCTAGAGCAGAAGATTTGAGCCGTTACACATAATCGTAAGTTCTATGAGTAATAATTTTAGGAGAGGGGCACTACACTCCACTTGCTCATAAGGTTAATTTCATGAAAATTCTCATAGTTGGTTGTGGCATGGTGGGCAGTGCGATCGCTTACGAGTTGAGTAAAGCGGGCATGGCAGTAACCGTAGCAGAACAGGGGATCGCTGGGCAGAAAGGGGCTTCAGGGGCATCTTTGGGAGTGTTGATGGCGGTCTGTAGTGCCAAAGCCAAGGGCGATCTGGTCAAATGGCGTTTAGCTAGTTTACAGCGATTTGAGAGTTTAATCCCAGAGTTAGAACAGGCACTTAATGTCAGTATCCCCTATAATCGCGCAGGTATAATTTGCCTTTATGAAAGTGCTTCTGTGAAACAGAAATATCTAGATTTAATCGACATCCGCCAACAACAAGGTTTTCAGTTAGAGTGGTGGGATAGCTATGACAATTGCCAGTGTCAGGGAGCTTTGTATAGCCCTTGCGATCGCTGGGTACATCCGCAAAAATTGGGTGAAGCTCTAACTGCTGCCGCTGAGCAACAAGGGGTTAAATTTTACTACCAAACCCCCATCAATAACCTAGAAAACTATCGCCAAGAATTTGATTTTATTGTTGTCAGTGCGGGGATGGGTAGCAATAACTTAATTGCGCAAACACTCCTTCAACCTGTACGCGGGCTAGCTCTAGAACTGTATCTGCCAGAGCTTAATTTAACTCATATTATCCACACTGAAAATTTAGCAGGCGAAGATATTAATATTGTACCTTTAGGGGGCGATCGCTATTGGTTAGGGGCAACGGTAGAATTTAATCTAGATCAGTTTTCACCCCATCAAAGTATTGAATGGCTACTACAGGAAGCAGTTAAATTTTGTCCCCTATTTGCCAATGCTCAAATCATTAAAACATGGTATGGGGATCGTCCTCGTCCCAAGTCAATGCCTGCCCCTATCATCAAATTCTTAGATAGTTCGCAGAAAATTATTTTAGCAACAGGACATTATCGGAATGGCATATTGATGGCTCCGATCACTGCCCAATTAGTGCAAGAATTGATCCTTACAAGTAGTCGCTGAGGTTAAAGTTAGTAGTAGCTTTTAGTTCGTTAACTACGGAGCGGGTAATCAGTTGTCCTACTTCTACTAAGGTTTTACCTGTTACAGGATGCAGGAGGGGGGTTTCACAGCGCTTGCCGATCAACACTTCTATGTCTTGGATCGATTGCACATAAGTACCTACAGGTAGTTCCACCACTACCCCTTCCCCAATTACCCGCGCCTGACAAGCCAAACGGGAATTAGGACGACAAGTAGTGATCACCTCTAAGGTACGCTGTTCCCGTTTGCCCATCGGCTCTAGGGATTCCATCCCTTCCTTGATATACACATGACAGGTGGCGCACATCCCCCGACCACCGCATTCTTTGAGAATTTTTAGCTCGTCCATCAACAACGCTGATAGCAATGCCCCATTGGTAACCACCTGGGAGGTGCGATTGATCGGCTCGATGCGAATAGTTTTTGCCATAACTGCACTTCAGTTTAACTTAGTAAAATTTTAACAAATTTACCGTTAATCCCAGTCATCCTCTGGCTCATCATCAAAGTCATCTTCTTCATCATATTTGTCGTAATATTGTTCATATTTAGAGAATTTAGATTTGGCAGTTTTCGGAGCTTTAGGCTGGGGTTGGGAGGAGGGGATGCTCTGCCAAACACTTAGGGCGATCGCACCCATCCCTGCACTACTGACCAGCACCAGACCGAGGGGCACTTGGATCGAAGTAAGGTTGAGAAAATTGACCTGTACAAGGCTCTGGTTTTGGGTGGCAAAAATAGCGATCCCCATGAGTATTAACCACAGCAGAAAATAAAATAAAACTAACATTTACTCCTTCTGGATACGGTTCAGGGGCGGGCTAGGGATGGGGGACTTAGCTCTGAAGTAGGCTTCCAGAGCCTCTAGGTCTTTGATCCCCACTGTGCGATTTCTGCCCTGTTTTAAGACCGCAAAATTATCGCCCCCATCTGCTATAAAACTATTTACAGTAACCCGATATTCCTGCTCTGGGCGCAGAGGCTGACCGTTGATAGTAATTTGACTGACCTTCTGCCCCTCAGGTGCATCAGCTCGCCAGCGGTAACTGAGGGAACTGGACACCTGTAAAATGCGGTTTTGGTTGGGCACAGTACTGTCAAACTGGGATTCTAGGAGTTGCTTAATTTCTGCACCTGTGAGGGTCATAGTCACTAGGGTATTGCCAAAGGGCTGTACCGCAAAGGCATCCCCAAAGGTAACATTACCTCCTGGTTTGTAGGTGAGGTCAGCCCGAATGCCCCCCGGGTTCATCAAGGCTACTACTGCCCCCCCTTTGTCTGGGGCTTGGGTAGCCAACAATTGGGCATCAGCAATTAAATTTCCCAAAGGCATTTCCCCTGCCGAGTTGGGCTGACGCAAAATATCGCTACTGATTTGTCCAATCACCCGATTGGTCAGGGGATCGGCAATAACTTTATATTTCTTAATCAACTCTGTGAGTCTGGGATCAGGGGGCACATCCCTAGTTACCAGTAAGTTCCTAGCACGGATCGATCGCACTTGCCCACTGGCAGAATCAATGTTGAGGTCTAGATCAGTAACCACCCTGCCAAAGGCAGAAGCACTGGTAACTACCCTGCCATCCACCACACAGTTATATGCCCGATGGGTGTGCCCCGTCAGAAACAAATCCACCTCTTGGTCGGTATTTTTGACAATATCCACCACTGGGCCGCTGAGGTCAGTACATTCATTCATCCCCCCTTTAGTAACACCGCCCTCATGCAGTAACACCACGATCGCCCTCACCCCCTGCCTAGTCAATTCAGGCACTAGGGCATTGATTGTCTGGACTTCATTGCGGAACTCCAGCCCCATCACCCCGCTGGCAGGAACTATGTTGGGCGTACCTTCTAGGGTCAGCCCAATCAAGCCAATTTTCACTCCCCCGATCCTACGGATTTGATAAGCAGGTAGGATGGGTTTACCTGTAGCCCGATCGATTACATTAGCCGCCAGATATTGAAATTTTGCGCCCACATAGCGGTCTTTGCCCTGACAGCCAGTCTGGGGATGGCACCCCCCTTTTTGCAGACGCATTAACTCCTGCCAGCCCCGATCAAACTCATGGTTGCCCACCCCATTCAGTTCTACCCCCATCAAGTTCAACCCCTCGATCGCTGGTTCATCGTGGAACAAGGATGACAGTAGGGGTGCAGCCCCGATGGTATCCCCCACCGAAACGATCAGAGTGTTGGGATTTTTTTGTTTGAGGCGGGCAATATGGGTAGCCAGATATTCAGCACCCCCAGCAGGCACTCGCTGTCCATTGGGCATAGTAAAAGCTAAATTGTCTGTTTCCAAATGCCCATGGAAATCATTGATCCCGATCAGCTTTACTGTTACCGTCCTTCCCTGGGACCAAACTAGCTGAGTTGCCAACAAAGTGGCTAGCAGTGCCACCAGAAAAATACTGATTCTGCGCATAACTGCCTACTGTTTACTAGGCTAAGTACTAATCTATCATTCTCACCGCAATTTTGCGATATAATAAATGTCTGCTAATCAGGCGGCATAGCCAAGTGGTAAGGCAGAGGTCTGCAAAACCTTTATTCCCCAGTTCGAATCTGGGTGCCGCCTTTAACAGTCCCTTTAGAAAACCTAGAGGGAAATTCAAACTAGTCTGGATGTATGGGAGAACAATTTTGCTCCCTAAACCATTTTCTAAAAATGCAAGCATCTCCCTCTGTGGGACAGCCGTGTATAACTGGGCTAGTCTTCTTTCACAGGTGCTTGCAAAAGTGCTCACGGGGCTAGTCCCCATCTGGGTTTCCAGACCCGCCGCGATCGTTCCTTTTGCCGTAAGGAGTTGAGCACTTGGTGTTAGGTCTCTTTTTATACAGTTTTTGTATGAGTTTCACACCCTCCCCGTCTCACAAACGGGGGTTGAAGCGCTATCAAAGATGAAACACTATGAAACGCCAGTTCGGGTTAAACAAAGTTCTGTAAACCATGCTCTGTATACAAGGAAGGCTTTTTAGGCTGGTGGCAATA
>JBKBMU010000006.1:173440-198124 GCA_046295715.1 Pseudanabaenaceae cyanobacterium | reverse complement strand
AAATTAACTGTTGTGGACAGATTTTACCCCTCCAGTCAAATATGCTCTAACTGTGGGCATCGGCAAAAGATGCCGCTCAAGGAACGAGTTTACAACTGTTCTCATTGTGGCATTTCCATAGATAGAGACTTGAATGGGAGTCTGAATCTGTTGAATTACAAAAATACCCCAAGCTCTGAAGAAACTGAAGCCTGTGGAGAAGTAAAACCCCTTGAGAGCGTAGCTTTTGAGACTTGGATGAAGCAGGAAGCAAGTATGAGTCTATTTGACTTGGCTGTATAGGTTTGTATAAGTCTTGCAGAGCGGAAAATGCTGAAATAGGTGGGTTCCTAAACAATGACTACTTTCTAGTAAATTCTCTATTTCTACTCTGAAGTTAATTATTTCTCTACTCTATCTTCGCAGACAGCGTTCTCCTTCTAACAACCAAAATTGCAATTTGAGTAGATGCTCGCAGAGCGGCGGCAGGTAACTAGAAAGTGAATGCTTATAATTTATCCCCAAGCCGTCCACTCATCAATCAAATTCCTTATATCTAAATTCTCAAAATCTACCTGTTTGAGCTGCGCCACAGTTTGATCCACTCACTTTTGGAAATCAGTGTCATACAGAGACTGCATTGGCTATATTTTCTCTAGACATTTATTACTTCAACATAATACATCTGGTATTCCCATCTGGCTGTAGGTTTGGGGATTTAGCCTAAAAATCCTGAAAAAATTGCGATCGCAACTACAGCAAGGAATTATCCTCTTAAAGGCACAGTTTGAGAGAGGCAGTAGATTTAGTCCCGCCCCCTCTTTCAGGTTTTTTCAAGCAAATAGACTTCCTGTGTAGTTGTTAGTAATTTAACCAAAGCCTTAAGGCTTGCAGAACTTTGTTGCAACCGAACTACTAGTAGTCTCCTGCCCCTTAGCTGGATGTAGCAATACAAGTGCCGCCTACAGCTTCAATTTTGCTTTTGGCTGAGTGGGAGAAGGAATGTGCTCTGATCGTGAGGGGCACAGTGAGTGCACCTCTACCCAAAACCCTTAGTTCGCCGTCATTTTGGGTAACGATTCCCTGTGCCATTAGATATGCCAAATCAACTTCGGTGTGGGCGGGAAGCTCTGCTAGTTGATCGAGATTGACAATCGTAAATCGCTTGGGATGGACGATCTCAAAGTGCTTGAGTTTAGGTAGGCGCTTGTACAGGGGCATTTGACCACCTTCAAAACCAGGGCGGGTAGGACGACCAGAACGGGAATTTTGTCCGCGCATCCCAAAACCGCCACTGGCTCCCTGTCCTGCGGAGATACCTCTGCCGATCCGCCGTTTGCGTCTCTTTGAGCCTGCTTGGGGCTGTAGTTGATCAATGCGCATAATCTACTCCTTAAAACTTGTCGAGGGGACGATCGAAGATTTGCTCGAGGGGAATTTCCCGAGCACGGGCAACGGCGCGAAAAGTGCGCAAGGCAGAGAGAGCTTGGATGGCGGCACGGGCATTGTTGAGGGGATTGCTGGAGCCTAGCTCCTTGGCAAGGATATTTTTGACTCCCGCCATTTCCAAGACGGTGCGCACTGCGCCGCCGGCAATTACCCCTGTACCGGGTGAGGCAGGACGGATAATTACTTTTGCCCCGACAGCTGAACCAGTGGTGGGATGGGGAATAGAGTTGGCTTTGGTTAAGGGGACAGTGATTAGGTTTTTCTTGCCGTCCACTACGCCTTTTTTCACGGCATTGATTACATCAGCGGCTTTGCCTACCCCTACCCCTACTTGACCCCGTTCATTGCCCACAACCACAATGGCGCGGAAGCTAAGTTTTTTGCCTCCCTTGACCACTTTGGTTACCCGGCGAATTTGTACTACCCGTTCTGACCATTCGCTCTCCCGCTGTTCTCGGGGAGCGCTGGCTTTTTTGTCGCTCCGTTTTTTGCGCTTTTCTTCTTTGCCTTCACCTTCAGGGGACTGCTGATTGCGGTCTTTTTTCTTTTCTGCCATATCCTACTCCTAAAATTCTAAACCTGCGGCGCGGGCGGCTTCGGCTAGGGCTTTGACCCTGCCATGATAGAGGTTGCCGCCCCGATCGAAGACTACTTTGGTAATCCCTTTGGCTAAGGCTCTTTGGGCAATGAGTTCCCCTACTTTGGCAGAGGCTGTACAGTTGGCGGTAGAACTGAGGCTACTGCGCAAGTCCCGCTCAAGGGTAGAGGCGGCAACTAGGGTATGCTGGGCTTCATCGTCGATGACTTGGGCGACAATGTGCTGATGAGAGCGATAGACGGATAGACGGGGACGATCGGGCGTACCAGACACTTTTTTGCGGATGCGCCGATGGCGATTGGCTCTAGCTTGTCTGCGATTGACTTCCATGGTTCACCTACTTCTTCTTACCAGATTTACCAGCTTTACGGCGGACATACTCACCCAGATATCGTACCCCTTTGCCCTTGTACACTTCAGGCGGACGAATGGCACGGATTTTGGCGGCGGTATTGCCTACCATTTCTTTATCGATGCCATTGACCACAATTAGTGTGCCTTGGGGGACTTTTTTGCCCGTGGGGTCTTCAATTTCGAGGGTGATGCCTTCTGGTGGCTCAAAGGGTAGCTCTTTGATACTAAAACCAAGGGATAACATCAGGGTTCTGCCCTTGAGGGCGGCACGATAACCTACCCCTTGAATTTCCAATTTGCGCTGAAAACCTTTGCTCACCCCCTCGATCATGTTGGCAACTAGGGTGCGGGATAAACCGTGCTGTTGGCGGGCAAAACGGGTCTCTTCCGCCCGACGCACAACGAGGGTCTTGCCTTCTTGGGCTACTACTACTGCTGGGTTGAGGGTGCGTTTGAGTTCCCCTTTGGGACCCTTGACGGTGATTTCCTGCCCCGCAATGCTGACGGATACTTTGTCAGGGATGGGAATGGGTTGCTTGCCGATTCTGGACATAGTCGCTCCTACCAGATATAACAAAGAATTTCACCGCCCACTTTTTGCCTGCGGGCTTCGCGATCGGTCATAATCCCCCGCGAAGTGGAGATAATGGCAATGCCAATGCCACCTAGCACTTTGGGCAAATCCCGATGGTTGGAATAGACCCGCAAGCCCGGACGACTGACCCGCCGCAACATGTTGATAATCGGTTGTTTGTGCCGCCCCTGATACTTCAAGTACAGCACTAGCCGCCGATCTACCCCTGTGCCCACTTCCTCTACTTCGGCAATATAGCCTTCCTGTTTGAGTACTTTGGCAATGCTAGAGGTCATGCGAGTTACAGGCACAGTAACTGTCTCCTGCTTAGCTATGCTGGCGTTGCGGATGCGGGTGAGCATATCTGCGATGGTGTCATTGACTGCCATAGTTACCTCTTATGATTCTCTAAAGGGCATACCGACGGCTTTGAGAAGGGCACGCCCCTCTTCATCCGTGTTGGCGGTAGTAATAATGGAAATATCAAAACCACGAATTTGATCGATATCGTCGTAGTTGATTTCTGGGAAAATCAATTGCTCCTTCACTCCTAGTGTGTAGTTACCCCTGCCATCAAAGCTCTTGGGACTCACGCCCCGAAAGTCGCGGATGCGGGGCAGGGCAAAGTTGATCAGGCGGTCTAAAAAGGCGTACATCCGTTCCCGTCGCAGGGTAACCATCATGCCTACCGGCATCCCCTGCCTGATTTTGAAGCCGGCGATCGCTTTTTTGGCGACGGTAACCACAGGTTTTTGTCCCGCAATTATCGACATCTCTTTGAAGGAAGACTCTAGCATTTTGGCATTGCCTGCCGCTTCACCTAAACCGCGATTGATCACCACTTTGACAAATTTAGGCACTTGATGGATGTTGGTGTATTTGAACTGTTCCATCAGTTTGGGCACTGCCTGCTTTTCGTATAGCTCTCTGAGGGGGATGTGTTTCATAGTTAGCTCCATGTCTCCTTAATCAAGGATTTCGCCAGTTTTTTTGAGCATGCGCCGCTTTTTGCCGTCTTCGGTAAAGGTATAGCAGATGCGACTGGCTATTTTTGCTTTCTCGGAATAGAGCATCACCTTGCAACTGGGGATGGGATATTCTTGGGTGATGATCTGCCCCTGTTCCCCGTCCCGCTGGGGTTTGAGGTGCTTAGTTTTGATGTTTACGCCCTCGACTATGACTTCGCTGGTCTGGGGCAGTACCCGCAGAATTTTGCCGACTTTGCCTTTGTAGGTGCCTGAAATTATTTGCACGGTGTCGCCTTTTTTAACATGCATTTTGAAGCTGGTGCGATGGCCGCGATATTGGGGTTGCTTTGCCATTAGATCACCTCCGGGGCAAGTGAGACAATTTTGGTGAAGTTTTTATCCCGCAGTTCCCTGGCAACAGGGCCAAATACCCTTGTACCTTTGGGATTGCCGTCATTGTTGATAATCACGGCGGCATTGTCATCGAAGCGAATGCGCATACCGCTCTCCCGCCGAATCGTGCCGACAGTGCGCACAATTACTGCCCGCACCACATCGGATTTTTTCACGGGCATGTTGGGCTGGGCATCTTTGACCGTGGCAATAATCACATCGCCGACTCTGCCATATCTACGATTGCCACCCCCTAAGACCCGAATGCAGAGTAGCTTTTTGGCACCGCTGTTGTCTGCCACATTGAGAATGGTTTCCTGCTGAATCATGACTGTACCTCCCCACCTGCAGAATAGATTTCAATCACTTGCCACCGTTTGGTTTTGCTCAAGGGGCGGGTCTCCTGAATGCGGACCCGATCGCCCTCTTGACATTTGTTTTCTTCATCGTGGGCTTTATATTTCTTGGTTTTGACCACGATCTTGCCGTATTTGGGATGGGCAGAACGGTTTTCCACCGCTACCACTACGGTTTTTTGCATTTTGTTGCTGACAACAATGCCGACGCGCTCTTTTCTAGCCATGTTGTGTCTCCTTTGTTTGTAACTGCCGTTCCCGCTCTACGGTCAAAAGCTGGGCTAGGCGATGCTTGGCATGACGAAATTCATGGGGCTTGACGGGCTGGCGGGTAGCTAACTTGAACCGCAAGGTAAATAGCAGTTTCTTTTGGGCGACGATCGCCGCCGCCAATTCGCTATCGCTGAGTGCCCTAGCTTCGCTAATTTTGGGTAGTGCCATTTATCCCTCCTTCTCTAGTTGAATATCTGCTTCCCGTTTGATAAAGCGAGTTTTCATGGGCATTTTGGCTTGGGCAAGGCGAATGGCTTCTTTGGCTACTTCTTCGCTTACCCCTGCCACTTCAAACATCACTCGCCCCGGTTTGACTACAGCCACCCAGTATTCTGGTGAACCTTTGCCTGACCCCATGCGGGTTTCGGCGGCTCTCTGGGTAACTGGTTTATCGGGGAAAATGCGAATGTAGATTTTGCCCCCCCGGCGGATGTAACGGTTCATGGCACGGCGGGCGGCTTCGATCTGGCGGGAAGTAATCCATGAACACTCTAGGGCTTGCATGCCGTAGTCGCCGAAATCTAGAGAGTTGCCACGGGTGGCGATCCCTTTCATTCTGCCCCGGGATTGCTTTCTAAATTTAGTTCTTCTAGGACTGAGCATGGTTTATCCCTCTACATTGGAACGGTCTTCAAACTGAGTTTTGCGAGGCTGACGGCGTGGGGTTTTGATCGGGACGGGCACGGCTTCTTCACCAGCAATGATCTCCCCTTTGAATATCCAGACTTTGATGCCAATCACCCCATAGATGGTGCGGGCGATTTTGTAGTCATAGTCAATGTCTGCCCGTAGGGTGTGGAGCGGGACACGCCCTTCTCTGACCCATTCGGAGCGGGCAATTTCTGCCCCATTCAGACGACCGCTGATCTGGATTTTGATGCCCTCGATCCCTGCCCGCTGTGCCCGCTGGATCGCTTGGCGAATCACTCTCCTAAAGGCTACCCGTTTCTCGATTTGTTGGGCGATATATTCCGCCAATAGGGAAGCTTCGGCATCTACCCGCTCAATTTCTTTGACGGCAATGCGAATCTGGCTAGTACCTGTGCGGGCGATGGAGCCAATTTTTTTGAGGTGATCCAAAATGCCCTTGCGCAGTTTCTCGATCCCTTCCGATCCCCGCCCGATGACTACCCCGGGGCGAGCGGTGCGAATTTCTATGTCCACTTGGTCAGCCTTGCGGGAAATGATGACCTTGGAGATACCTGCCCCTGCGAGGGTGGTTTCAATGTATTTGCGGATGTTGAAGTCCTCTTGAATTAACAAGGGATAGCGTTTGGGGTCGGCAAACCATTGGGACTGGTGGGTCTGGGTGATGCCCAGTCTAAGACCGACGGGGTGAATTTTCTGTCCCATTATTCATTCTCCTCCTTGGCTGGGGCGGGCTTGACGGTGATGGTGATGTGGCAGGTGGGCTTGCGAATCTGGTAGGCGCGCCCCTGTGCTCTGGGACGAAACCGCTTCAGGCAGGTGCCCCCATCGGCGTAAGCCTGACTGATGACTAGGGTGTTTACATCCAAACCTGCATTGTGCTGAGCATTGGCGGCAGCAGAACGCAATAGCTTAGTTACAGGTTCACAGGCACGATAGGGCATAAATTCCAGAATGATCAGGGCATCCCGATAGGTCTTGCCGCGGATTTGATCCAAAACACGGCGCACTTTGTAGGGAGACATGCGCACAAAACGGGCGATCGCTGGAATTTCATTTTCTTCCAAAATCATCTTAGACACTCCTCAACGCTTGGCTTTTTTGTCGGTTTTGGCATGCCCCCTGAAGGTACGAGTAGGAGCAAATTCCCCCAGTTTGTGCCCCACCATCTGGTCAGTGATATATACAGGCACATGAACCTTGCCGTTATATACAGAAATGGTATGTCCAATCATCTGGGGCAAAATCATGGAAGCCCGCGACCAAGTTTTGATCGCTTCCCGACGCTTCTTACCTGAGTTCATCTCTTCAATTTTCTTGAGGAGATGATCCGCCACAAATGGCCCTTTCTTGAGCGATCGTCCCATAGTTCCCTCCTATTTCTTACGCCGCCTTACAATTAACTTGTCACTTTGTTTGCGTTTCTTGCGGGTCTTATAACCCAACGCCGGTTTGCCCCAAGGGGTCATGGGGGCAGGATGCCCGATCGGGCAACAGCCTTCGCCACCGCCGTGGGGGTGATCCACTGGGTTCATGGCTGAGCCACGCACTTGGGGACGACGACCCCGCCATCTTGTCCGCCCTGCCTTGCCTAGGCTTTGGTTACTGTGATCCAGATTGCCCACCTGTCCGAGGGTGGCATAGCATTCCTTACGCACCATGCGCACTTCCCCGGAGGGCAGTTTGAGACTGACATAATCCCCCTCTTTGGCGGCGATCTGCGCCCCTGCTCCTGCCGAACGCACGATCTGCCCGCCCCTTCCTGGCACTAACTCCACATTGTGGACCACCAGACCAAGGGGGATATTTTGCAGAGGTAGGGCATTTCCTGTTTCTAGGGGCGCATTGGCTCCTGCTTGCACTGTCATCCCCACTTCTAAGCCCTTGGGGCAGAGAATATACCTTTTTTCCCCGTCTTCATATTCCAAGAGGGCAATGCGGGCGGTGCGATTGGGATCGTACTCGATAGCAGTAACTCTGGCTGGCATGTCCCGCTTATTGCGCTTAAAATCAATGATCCGATACAGGCGTTTGTGCCCACCGCCCCGATGGCGGCAGGTGATCCGCCCTTGGTTGTTGCGCCCCTTGCGCCGATGGTGATAGACCACCAGGGATTTTTCGGGTTCTGTCTTCGTGATTTCCGCAAAATCAGCGATCGCCACTTGGCGGGTGCTGGGGGTATAGGGTTTAAAGGTGCGAATGCCCATATGTCTGCTCCTAACTACACATCGGGGAAGAGGTCAATCTTGTTACCCTCAGCCAGAGTAACGATCGCCCGCTTATGGCGGGATTTTTTGCCCACAAATTTACCCACCCGCTTAGTTACCGCAGGGGGATTGTAGGTATTCACTTTGGTGACTTTCACCTCAAACAAACTCTCGATTGCCGCCTTGATCTGATACTTAGTGGCATCTTTAGCCACTTCAAACATATATTTATTCTCTTCCAACAAGCGGGTCGCCTTCTCATTAACGATCGGTTTGTGGATCAAATCAGGCAAGGTGCGGGGATCGAACTCCTTGGGGACTAGCCTAGACATGGTCAGTTACCTCCTCTTGAACTTCTGGCGCATCACTCGGCTCTGATACAGAGGCTTCTGCGGTTAATTGAGCAGATTGGGAGCTTTCTTCCCCATAGACTTGCTGAATTTTAGCGATCGCCCCCTCAGTAATCACTAACTTGTCAGCATTCACCAGATCAAAGATATTCAATTGATCCGCCCGGATGAGTTTCACAAAAGGCATATTGCGCACCGACAGATAGACATTCTCCTGCTTGTCCGCCACAATCAACAGTACCTTTTCATCAGCTTGAATTCCCCATCTTTGCAGGGCTTGTGCTACTTCCTTCGTCTTCGGGCTAGGCAGGAATTCCCCAAAGTCCTGTACCACCAAGGTATCGCCACTGCGGGACATCAACGCCGTACGCAGAGCCAAGCGGCGTTCCTTGCGGTTCATCTTCAAGTCATAATCTCTGGGCTTGGGTCCGAAAATCACACCACCGCCCCGCCACAGGGGAGAACGAGAAGAACCAGCCCGCGCCCTACCCGTGCCCTTTTGTCGCCACGGTTTTCTGCCACCGCCCCTGACTTCAGTGCGGGTTTTGGTGCTGGCTGTGCCCTGTCTAGCGTTTGCTAATTGGCGTACCAAGGCACGATGTACCAAGCCACTAGCCGTATTTTCCTTAGCAGTGCGCAGGGCTAGGGACACTTCCCCTACTGCCTCACCCTGCCAATTCTTGACCGTTAGTACCGACATCATTTAGAACCTCCCACCACTTTAGCAGGCACAACATTTACCAGTGACCCCGGCTTCCCCGGCACTGCCCCCTTGATTAGCAACAGATGGTTTTCCGTATCCACATCAAAAATAGTCAGTTTGCGCACTGTGCAGCGTTTGCCACCCATGCGCCCCGCCATGCGCTTCCCCGGATAGACCCGCCCCGGGGTAGTCCCTGCCCCGATCGAGCCGGGGGGACGGTGATTTTTTGAGCCATGGGCCATCGGGCCTCTGCCAAAATGATGGCGTTTGACCGTACCTGCAAAGCCCTTACCAATACTAGTCCCACTCACATCCACCGACTGCCCCGCCGCAAACTGCGCCACTGTCAATTCCTGTCCCAACTGAAATGCTGTGGGATCGGGCACATGATATTCATGCAAATGCTTAACAGGTGGGCACTCAGATTTTTGCAGATGCCCTAATTCAGGCTTAGTAAGGAGTTTTGCCCTAATTGGCTTGAACCCCACTTGGATCGCCTGATAGCCCTCTTTCTCCTTAGTTTTAATTTGGGTAACCCGACAAGGGCCTGCCCGTACCACTGTAATCGGCACTGCATTGCCATCCTTATCAAAAACTTGGGTCATGCCCAACTTTTCACCTAGTATGCCTACTGCCATAACAGCAACCTTCCACTATGAGCAACAAAATACCCTCGCCGATCGCTCAGCTAGGTATATCTAATAGAGACACAGAACAACCCTCGCCTTAGTAACAATCAAGGCTATGGGATCAAGCTAAATCGGCAAACCAACTAATCAGCCCCTAACAAGGCACTAAGTACATGAACAGGACTTACAAGGCAAGCCCACAAGCTGTACCAAGCAGTATCCATTTTGCATGCTTATCTAGAATAGCAAGGCGATCGCCATTTGTCTAGGGGTCAAAAGCCAAATTTAGGGAATTTCGTCTGGATCATACCCCACTGTATAATTATTACCATTCCAATATAGTAGGGTGTCGATACTTGCTTCAGTAGGGAGAATAACTGCATCGCCCCTCAGCCTAGGTAGAATTCTCTGCCACCGCCGAGGTGCAGGTGAGCCTTTACGCACGAGGTCAATTGACAACTGGGGTTGTTTCCAGATGGGAGTGTCTAGGTAATCACGACCGTGGAGGAGAAACTGTTGATTACTGCCCCCATGCCGGATGTAAAACGCCATACTTATACTTATTGGTGGGCGCATTGGTGGACTCCAGCTATGCAAAGGCTGAACCAGAATGGGACGACTGGGGTAGATCTCAATTATTCTCGATTGCACGGGTTCAATGGAAAGTATTCGCAACGATGTAATCGGTGGCTTCAATGCTTTTTGGGCTGAACAGCAACACCAACAGGGAAAAGCCACCCTCACCTTGGTACAGTTTGATACCCAAGCTCCTTATGAAGTAGTGCATCACTTCAAATCGATTCAGGAAGTTTCTAACCCCAATACCTAGGTGCCCCGTGCCAGACCCCTCTATATGATGCGATCGGGAGAGGAATTAACGACCTAGAGGCAGTTTTAGCCAAACTACCAGCCGAGGCTAACCCAGCAAAGTGATTATGGTGACGGATGGATAAGAAAACTCCAGTAAAGAATTTATCCGCTCTCAAGTGGAAAAGATAATTAGGGAGAAGCAGGCCAAGCAGGGATGGCAATTTGTCTTCTTGAGTGCAGATTGGAATCTATGGGGGATGCCGCCCAGATGGGCATAGCTGAGCTTGGCACCCAATGCAGACGGACAAACACGGATGTGGCATTCTCTGGGGCGACAAGTTTCCGAATATCCCAGTGGCAGGAAGCAGAAGTTTAGCTTTGATCAGAAGACCAACAACACCCTGATCCCAGTTAAAAAACATTAACATAGTTAGAGTAATTCTCTAATTGGTGTTGGTATGCGGGTTGCCATTATTGGTGCTGGTTTAGCTGGTCTCTCTACGGCAGTGGAATTAGTGGATCAGGGCTGTGAAGTAGAAGTATTTGAAGCCCGTCCCTTCATTGGTGGCAAAGTAGCTAGCTGGCTCGATAAGGATGGCAACCATATCGAGATGGGTTTACATGTTTTTTTCGGGTGTTACTACAATTTATTTGCATTGATGGCGAAGGTGGGTGTGCTAGAGCATCTACTCCTAAAAGAACATAATCATCGTTTCATTCAAGCAGGGGAAAAAATCGGGGATTTAGATTTTCGGAATTTTGGCGGTGCACCTTTTCATGGCTTGAAAGCATTTTTTACTACTAATCAATTGTCTTGGCGAGATAAATTACAGAATGCGATCGCCCTTGGTACTAGTCCCCTAATTCGGGGTCTATTCGATCCTGTAGGTGCAATGAAAGAAATAAGAAACCTAGATAATGTCAGTTTTCAGGATTGGTTTTTATCACACGGAGGGTCAATGGGCAGCATTGAAAATATGTGGAATGCGATCGCCTATGGTTTAGGTTTTATTGACTGCAAAAATATCTCTGCCCGTTGTATGCTTACTATCTTCTTTTTCTTTGCCACTAGAACTGAGGCATCAGTTTTACGGATGTTAGAAGGTTCTCCTGATGAATTTCTACATCAGCCAATTAAAAGATATATTGAAGCCAAGGGCGGGAAAATTCACACTAGAACAGGTGTTCGTTCTATTCTGTATGAACCGGCAGGGAATACTTTTAGAGTAACAGGTTTACAAGTAGGCAACAAAGAACACAGTAGAATCGTTACTGCTGATGCTTATGTATGTGCTACAGATGTCCCTGGTGTACAAAAATTGCTCCCCAATCAATGGCGCAGTTGGGACTTTTTCGATCGCATTTATCAATTGAAGGCTGTGCCAGTGGTAACTGTACAGCTGCGTTTTGATGATTGGGTAACTGACTACGATAATTTACTCTATGCAGTAAAAGTAGATTTTTCTACCTATGCAGATTTAGCCATCACCAGCCCCACCCATTACCGCAAAATAGGACAGGGATCGCTATTACAATTAGTGCTGACACCTGGTGATAAATTTATGCCTATGGGTAATGCTGAAATAGTGGCGCATACTCTTAAACAAGTGCATGAAATTCATCCCCGATCCCAACAAATGAAATTACTTTGGTCTAATGTAGTGAAGATAGGGGGATCCCTCTACAGAGAAGCTCCGGGTATGGATAGTTATCGCCCTACTCAAGAAACACCAATTGCTAATTTCTTCTTAGCTGGCAGTTACACTATGCAGGACTATATTGATAGTATGGAAGGCGCAACTTTATCAGGTAAGCAATGTGCGCAAGCCATTCTAGCTAGTAAATAGGAAGTTTTCCAACACCGCCTCAACTGGAGAAGCTGATCGATCGCTGTCTTTTGGGGGTGGGTAAGCCGACCATTTCCGAGTTGCTAGCACCAGGCGGCACCATCGGATAGCAGTTTTCATCTTTTTTGACCTTGAAGTCAGCGATCACTGGCACCTCCGAGCGAATAATCTCGGTTACAGCCTCTTTGACATCTTCGGGGCGATCGATCATCATGCCCTTCAAACCAAATGCCTCTGACAATTTGACAAAATCAGGCATACCAATCTCCATGTTTGATGAAGAATACCGCTCATCATAAAAACTTTCTTGCCACTGCCTGACCATCCCTTGCCAGAGGTTGTTGATGATAGCAACCTTCACATTTAATTTATATTGGGCGATGGTGCCTAGTTCCTGCATATTCATTTGGAAGCTGGCATCACCACTGATACAAATTACTTGGGCATCGGGCATAGCCACTTTCACGCCCATTGCCGCTGGTACACCATAGCCCATTGTGCCCAAACCCGCACTGGAGATCCAACGGCGAGGACGGCAGGGCAAAAACTGCGCCGCCCACATCTGGTGCTGTCCTACATCGGTAGTGTAAAAGGCATCGGGGGCTTGTCTGCCAAATTCAGCAATCACCTGCTGGGGCGCAATCACACCTGCATAGCTGGGTACTTCCAAGGGATAATCTTCTCGCCACTCCCTAATTTGCTCCAGCCATTCCCGGGTTAAGATATTTTCCTCATAGGTAGTAGCAGAGAGAATGGCTTGCAAGACCTGCTTGACATCGCCGACGATCGGCACTTCAGGTTTGCGGTTTTTGCCTACTTCCGCAGGATCGATATCAATGTGGATGACACGGGCATGGGGGGCAAATTTTTCTAGCTTACCGGTTACCCGATCGTCAAAGCGCGCTCCCACAGCAATCAGCAGATCGCAGTTTTGCACCGCAAAGTTGGCGTAGGCAGTGCCGTGCATCCCCAGCATCCCTACTGAGAGGGGGTGGTTTTCATCATAGATGCCTTTGCCCATGAGGGTAGTGGTTACTGGAATCTGGAAGCGATCGGCAAGCTGGGCAAGTTCGGCCTGGGCACCGGCGATCACTGCTCCCCCGCCTACATATAAGAGGGGGCGTTTGGCTTCCCGGATCAACTGGACGGCTAGGGCTACCTGTTGGGGATGTCCCTTGGTTTTGGGTTTGTAGCCAGGGAGATTTACCTGCACCTGGGGATCGTATTCAAATTCCTGCTGACCAATGTCCTTGGGAATGTCAATTAGCACTGGACCTGGTCTGCCCGTGCTGGCAATGTGAAACGCTTCCGCAAAAATGCGGGCAATGTCATGGGGACGGCGCACTAGGTAGGAATGCTTCACAATCGGCAGCGTAATGCCAAAAATATCAGTCTCCTGGAAGGCATCACTGCCGATGGCGTAGGAAGGCACTTGCCCAGTAATTACCACTAGGGGCACTGAGTCCATTTGGGCAGTAGCGATCCCTGTTACCAAGTTGGTTGCCCCTGGTCCAGAGGTAGCCATACACACTCCCACCCGACCAGTAGCACGGGCATAGCCGTCGGCGGCATGGGCGGCTCCCTGTTCATGCCGCACCAAAATATGGGTGAGATCCCCCCGTGCTTCCGCTTTGTAGACCTCATCGTAAATGGGCAGGATCGCCCCCCCCGGATAGCCAAATACATGTTTCACACCCTGACGCTTTAGGCTGTCAATGACGGCAAATGCTCCAGTCGCTCGCAAAGCCCTACCCTCTTTCTTTAATAATTCTTTAATGATTTATGGTTGCTTAGCCATAATTTTAACATAGCTCCTGTCAGTGGGCAAAAGTTTCATGAAGATTGATTAAGAGGCAAATAGACTCTCACCTGTGCGCCGCCAGTTTCGGGGCTGTTTCGCAAATCAATTCTGCCCCTGTGCAATTGGACGATGTGCTGGGCGATCGCCAGCCCCAGCCCGGTGCCAGTGGTATCGCGGCTACCCCGATAGAAGCGGTGGAAGGCACAGTTGAGGGCTTCAGGGCTAAAGCCTTCCCCACAGTCGGTAACTTCCAACATGACCTCTTGGGCAGGGGTGATCTCGGCGGTGATCAGTACAGTTTGGAGGCTGGGGCTGTGTTTAATAGCGTTATCTAAGAGGTTGAGAATGAGGCGGTAGAGGCGTTGGCTGTCCCCTGTGAGGGTGATAGTTCTGGGGATACCTATCTCCAAGGCAACTTTACGCCGTTGGGCGATCGGTTCGAGGTTCTGCCAGACTGTATCCACCAGACTGCGCAACTCAATCTGACTCAAATTTAGAATCTGCCCTGCATGACCGCGGTTGAGGTCAAGCACATCCTGCACCAGATCGCTGAGGCGCAATATCTCAGCAAGGAGACGATCCACCCACTCTCTGGCTGTACCCTCTACCTGCATTTGTAAAGTTTCCGTGAGTAAACGCATTGCGGTCAGGGGGGTTTTCAATTCATGGGCAACATCAGCTGTCCACTGTTCGCACTCTTGTTTGAGCTGGTAAACTTCGTTGCGATCGCTGAGATAAATGCCCACTTGCCCATTTGCCAAAGGCAGGCTCTGTCCTCTCAGCCAGCGGCTAGGTTGGGGCACGGGGTGCTCAGGATCGGGTACAACCATTTGCCACTGCCACTCCCTACAGAGATGTTGCTGTTGCTGGCGGGTCTGGGTAATCAGCTGGTCTAGTTCATAGGAACGCACCCATTTCAATAGTTGGGCGGGACGGGTGGGCGGCTGTAACCCTAAGAGGCTAGAAGCGGTGGCATTGATATAAACAATCCGATTGTCCTCATCTACCTGGATATAGCCCCAAGGGGCATGATCCAGAACCACCGAGCTTACAGTAGCCGCATTCGTGCCCAACCACTGCCACACTAACCTGCGCAAACGATTCATCTACTCCTCGCGGCGGACTTCCCGCAGCTGCGACACTTCAAAAACCAAGCTGAAGGGCTGTCCCATTGCCTTCTCCACAAATTCCTCGATCAGGCGCACTTGTTTAGGCGTAATCTCTTCTCTACTGTGCACCGTCAGGCGTACTTCAGGGGGATAGACCAACCAGTTGGTTTGGAGATTGACCAGCTCTAACCGTTGAAAAGTGATCGTGCGATTGAGCAGAGCCTGCTTCAGACTAGATTCCAAACGGCTCTGTCTCACCAACTCCCAAAAACTAATCCCCAAGGGCACTAGCAAAACGCTGGTCAATGCACCTGCCACTACCAAGGCTTTGCGGGCCTGTACCCAAGGGGTGTAGCCCTGTAACAGAAAAGTAATCATACAGGCAAGGGTGATCCCCAGCAAATTAGTTAGATACAGCAGGGCAGCCCCTAAACTCAACAGCCAATTTCCCTGAGCCAGACCCAATCCGACCACACACACAGGCGGCATCAAGGCAACGGCAATCCCTGTCCCTGCTACCGTAGGCGAAACCTTAGGTTCAATGATGGCATAAGCACTGATCCCACCAGCGGTGATCGCGATCCCCAAATCGAGGAGATTGGGACGGGAGCGGGCGAAAATTTCACTGCCGTAGTCAATATCAGCGATCCCGCCGATCAGCCAAGCCAACACCAAAGCAGTGAGTGTGCCCAAAATAATCGATACTAATCCTTGGCGAAAGAGGAGAATATCCCCCTCAATAGCGGCAAACGCCAAGGCACGGATCGGCAGCATCAGGGGCGCAACCACCATCGCCCCAATAATCACCGCCGCACTGTTAGACAACAAGCCTAGGCTAGCAATAATACAAGAGCCAACGATCAGCACCAAAAACGGGACATCAAAACGGGCTTCTTCCCAGAGAATGACACGCAATTGGCTATAGTTATCTGAACTACCATTGGGCCGAGCAGATAGGTTAGCGCGTAAACTCTTCTTTATTAGATAGCACTCCACCTTGAGCCAGCGCAGGAATTTCTTCATGCCTCTTGCCTGATGTCTACCCTGAGGTATTATAACCCCCTCCTCTCAAAATGACAGTCTCACAGACGAATAGTAATGTTTTTACTCCCCTATGGAAGAGTGAAATTATGCAAGAGCTCTGGTGTCCTAAAATCTGTGAGTAGGTATTAAGACCTCAGACCTCCCGCGTAAATGCCTAAAGGGTCCCTAGGAGTGCATGCAAAAATTTAAGGAATCGTGCAAGAAGCCTATCTTATAACTTAGGGTAGTCAGCCTGCCTTTCCATCAGGGGTTGCGATCCCTAAAAAAGAAATTTTTTTGTCTTATAGGGGCTTTGCCCCCATAGCTTGCTCTAAAAATCACCCTGAGTTCTAAGATTCACCCCAGCTGGGATATTTACTGGTCTATGATAAGATAATTGGGAGATTCCAAGGGCGACAGCCAGCCTATATGATTATTTATTGCTTGGGCTAGAAAAATTATTAGCAGCATGATTACCCGTAGTCTGGCTGTAGCATATATAATTTTTATATTAGTTTTGCCCCTGTGTGGTTTGGTGTGGCAGAGCAGTCAGCGTCCTCTGGGGGAGTTGCTCCCAGTTTTAACCGACCCGGTGGCGTTAGAAACCTACAAGCTCACTTTTGGTACGGCACTGGTGTCGGGCTTGATTAACAGTGTGTTGGGGGGATTGTTGGCGTGGGTGTTGGTGCGCTACGAGTTTTGGGGCAAGCGGCTGGTGGATGGCTTGGTGGATTTACCGTTTGCCATGCCGACGGTGATCGCAGGCATTTCTCTGGTTTCGCTTTACACGGCAGAAGGAGCGATCGGCAAACCATTGGGAAGAGTGTTGGCAAGTTTGGGGTTTGGGGAGGTGAATCTGACAGCTTCTGTGTTTGGGGTGCTTCTCTCCCAGTTGTTTGTAACTCTACCCTTTGTGGTGCGCACTTTGCAACCGGTGTTGTTGGAGTTAGAACCAGAAGTAGAGGAAGCCGCCGCCTTGTTGGGGGCTAACCGCTGGCAGACCTTTACTAGAATAATCTTTCCCCAGATTTTGCCTGCGGTGTTGGCAGGGTTTGCCCTAGCAGTGGCACGGGCGATCGGGGAATATGGGGTAGTTGTCCTAGTATCAGGCAATATCCCCTATGAAACTCTGGTGGCAACGGTGTACGTCTATCAACGATTGGAAGAGTTTGACTATGTGGGAGCAACCGCGGTGGCAGGACTGTTGATTGTAGTGTCTTTGGCTCTGTTGGGAATTATTAACTTTTGGCAATGGTGGAGTAGGCGGTACTTACTCTAATATATAATATAATAAGTGTAGAAGATTGAGGAACTACGGCTATGGTAGCATCTTCACCTACTGTGGCTCAACCGCGGGGCAGTACAGTCCGCAAACAGTACCCTAACTATAAGGTGATCGTGCTCAATGATGATTTTAATACTTTTGAGCATGTGGCGCGCTGTCTGATGAAGTACATCCCAGGCATGACAGAAGAGCGGGCATGGGAATTGACCAATCAGGTGCACTATGAGGGGCAAGCGATCGTGTGGGTGGGGCCACAGGAGCAGGCAGAGCTGTATCATGCCCAATTAAAGCAAGAAAATTTAACGATGGCCCCCCTTGAACCCGTCTAAAATAGCAAAAAATACAGTTATGTTTGGGGGTAAGGGTAAAATGCCCTTGTTCCCTAATGGTGTCTGCTTATGCCCCACTTTGCTACTAGTACCCAAAGAGCTTGTTATGAGCAGGTTAAGCTCTGGTTAGAGGAGTTATTCCCCCAGCTAATTGAGCCGTTTGTTACTCTGCCTGTATTTTCGATCAAATTGGGGTCTGCCATCGCTACGGTAGAGGTGATGGCGTGGGGTGAAACCGAGGCGATCGTTACGACTTCTTCATTTGTGGTAACGGAAGCGGAAACCACTCCCGACCTCCTCCATTTTTTACTGCGCCAGAATGCAGAATCGGAATTTGGGGTCTTTAGCATTGATGATTTGGGGAATATCCGCTTGCACATTACGGTGATTGGTTCTAATTGCGATCGAGAGAAGTTGCATACGGCAGTTACAGGTGTCCTGGCGGCGGCGGATTACTTTGATGACCAGATTGTGGCAAGATGGGGTGGTAAACGGGCCCTAGACCGCAACTTTTCTAGGGGTTAAGATGTCTATGGTGGGTAACTGATTAGCTTCTGATATGAAAACAGTTGTCAATCTCACCCATATTGCCTACCATCGGGCAAAAGAAGGGCTGATGGGCCTGCAGTTGCGTACGCGTGTGCCCCGTTTGGAAGTGCAACTCAATCCCAAGCAGAAGCCTGAAATCTATGATTTGGTGAGTGATACTTATCTATTGGGGAGGAGTAGTAGTAAATGCGATATTCATATTCCTACGCCCATAGTCAGTCAGGTGCATGCCCAAATCAGGCGGGATCGCACCCAAAGGGGGGCAAAGTTTGTAATTATCGATCAGAACTCCACCAATGGGATTTTTATTCATGGCAGGCGAGTGAAGTCTGCGCCCCTCAGGCACAACCTCAAAGTGAGTTTTGGGCCACCCGAACTGGCAGATGCGGCGATCGTTAAGTACATTGACCCGCCCCCTTGGTATCTCCGTACCCTCAAATGGACGGGGATCGCTGTGGGGACAGCCTTTGCGGGGTTGGTTACTGCCTTGGCAATTGAAGTGGCGCGTGTACCAGATGTGCGCCCTCTACCTGTTTCCCAACAGGGGCCAGTACAAGTTTTGGCGAGTGATGGTACAGAAATTGGCCCAGGCGATCGCCAAAAACATACGGAATTGCGCACCTTGTTTGAGTTTGGGCAGTTCATTCCTAATGCGGTGATTGCTTCGGAAGATAGTTCTTTTTATTGGAACATTGGTATTGATCCTTGGGGGATCATGCGGGCACTGGTTACCAATGTGCGCAGTGGTGAAGTGCGGGAAGGAGCGAGTACCATCACCCAACAGTTGGCAAGGAACCTATTGGGTAGAACTTATGTAGGTTTGGACGACTCCCCTGGCAGGAAATGGCGGGAAGCGGCAGCAGCAATTAAGCTCAACCTCAGCTACTCCAAAGAAGAGATTCTCACCATCTATTTAAATAGAGTGTATTTGGGGAATGGGGTGTATGGCTTTCAGGATGCGGCACTGCTCTACTTTGGGAAGTCTGCTAAAGAACTGGATTTATCAGAAGCAGCGACCTTAGCGGGGATTTTGCCTGCCCCCAATCGCATCAATCCTTTTCAAAATAAAGAGTTGGCGATCGAGTACCGCAATCGGGTGCTAAATAGAATGGTGCACTTGGGCATGATCTCTGAAGTGGAAGCGGAGCGGGCAAGGCGTTCTATTCTCAGGTTGAATGAGAAGGCAAAAACGGAATTGCAAGGTACAACCGCTCCCTACTTCTATAGCTATGTATTTGCGGAGATGCAGGAACTACTGGGGGAAGATTTTGCTAAAGAAGGGGGCTTGATCGTTGAAACAGCCCTGGATTTGAATTTACAACGTGCGAGCGATCGCGCCATTCAGGAGGCGGTAGTGAATGAAGGCAGAAACTTTAATTTCAATCAGGGAGCGATCCTCACCATTGACTTTACTACAGGGAGAATTTTGGCGATGACGGGAGGAGTGAATTTTCAAGAGAGTCAGTTTAATCGGGCGGCACAAGCTAAGAGACAAGCGGGTTCTACCTTCAAGCTCTTTGCCTACACAGCGGCTTTAGAAAAGGGGGTAGCACCTACTACTACTTTTGCCTGCACCCCCATTGAGAAAATAGCAGGTTGTCGCAGTGGCAGTGGCGATATGGATATGGTGCGGGGTTTTGCCCTCTCGGAAAATGTAGTAGCAATTAGGGTGGCTCAATCAGCGGGCTATGAAGCAGTGATGGATGTCGCCAAAAGATTGGGGATTAAATCTCTGCTGGCTCCCACTACTAATTTGCCCCTCGGCGGTTATGAAGTATCAATGTTGGAACTGGTGGGTGCATTTGGGGCGATCGCTAATCAGGGAGTTTATTATCGTCCCCACGCGATCGTGCGCATTAGGGATGGGCGGGATTGTCAGGATTATCGGAACATTCAAACCTGTAGAGTGATTTTTGACAGTGCTAAAGATATTCCTAGTAAAAATGCAGTTAGTGCCTCGGTTGCCAGTCAGATGATGACATTGATGGGGAGTGTAGTTACAGCAGGCACAGGGAGAGCGGCTAGCTTGTCGGGGTATCAGGTGGTGGGGAAAACAGGCACCACCGATCGCAATAGAGATTTGTGGTTTGTAGGCATTGTACCTGAAAGAAAAATAGCCGCGGCAGTGTGGCTGGGGAATGATGAAGGTTCTACTGATGGCAGTAGTGCCCTAGCGGCCCAGGTTTTTGCCGATTATCTCAGTAAGGTGCTACCCTAGATGTCTGCGAGACGGCAGTTGCTGGTACTGCTACTTTTGCAGGTGGACATGCTGGCAGTCTATGCCCAAGGGAGGCAACCCCAAGCTACTGCTAGCCAGCGCCAATTGTATCTGCGGCAACAGCAAGAGAAACTCAATGCTTCCCACTTTGACCTCACAGTTTATCCGCTCACCGCAAAGAATCAGACCCATTGGCAGGAGGTGCTGTGGGTAGTAGCAGTCCTAGAACCAGAGCTGGACTATGTACAGGCGGCTCTTGCCCAAATTCTCCAATCTGCCCTCAATCCCAACTTGCAAACTCATGCATATACTCTTGTCCGTTCTGCCCTACAACTGACTAATCAACTGGTTTTGCATCGTCCCCAATTCTATCAACCCTTGCAACTCTCACTCCAGACGATCGCTACTAATAGTCCCCATCCCGAATTTGTGAGCATGGCGGTTACCACCCTCTACCACAGCGGCGCAGACCGCAATTTCATTTATCAAGTGTTAGGTTCTTTCCCCAAAAGATTCCCCAACTGGGCAGCCAACCTTTTTTTGTTTACTACAGTAGAACATCTCAGTTTCCGCATGAGCAATCCCCCGCTACCGCCCCTACTTGACCTGTTGCAATGGCAGCTTGCCCCACAACAACCCATGCTCTATGTCTTTTGCCGCAGCGATCGCCAGCAACTGTGTTTTACATTGCTCAAAGATAAAAATGGCAAATTTGTGCGTTCAGGCGAACAATTGTGGTCAGTACCACTGCTGTTGCAGTCTCTCTACAGTTTGGAATGGAACTTTTATAATGGCAGAACTCCCCAAGGTATCTATCGCATAGAAGGCATAATTCCCCAGCCAGATGACAAATTTTTTCGTGCCTACGGACAATTCCCTTTGATAAAGTTGTTTCTACCTTTTGAAACTGGAGTTAAGTATTTTCTGTCTGGGCAAGAGGGGGCATTTAGGGGCAATTTGGCTGAGTATCAACAGTTATTGCCTGTTTCCTGGCGCAATTATTTTCCTATACAGCAGAGCTACTGGGCAGGCAAGCTGGGGCGATCTCTATTTCGTATTCATGGCAGCGGCGAAGACCCCAACTACTTCCAAAGGTTACATCCCGATCGCCGCGAGTGGAATCCCACTTTAGGATGCCTTGCCAGTTTAGAAATATATGACAGTGAGGGGAATCTAGTGCAGGCAGATATGCCCAAAATTCTTGGTGCTCTGGCTGAGCATGGTAATCCTGAAATCACAGGGTATGTGGTTGTCATAGAAGTGCCTCCGCAGGTTACACTAGAAAGTGTGAATGAACTAATTGTCCAATGGAAGCTGTAGAACTAGTTGCCCGCCTGTATGACACTTATCCTTTTCCCCCCGATCCTGTTTTAGAGACTCCTCCCCCTGGGTATAACTGGCGCTGGTCTTGGCCTGGGGCATATGGCTTTTGCACCAGAGGCATTTATCCTAAAAAAAACAAAATTAGAATTCTCGATGCAGGCTGTGGCAGTGGTGTGAGTACGGAATATCTGGCGCATCTGAATCCAGAAGCGGAAATCTGGGCAATTGACATCAGCGCAGGCACTTTGGCAGTGGCACAGGAGCGCATCAACAAAACAGTCCCCTCCACAAGGCAGATTCATTTGCAACAGTTGAGCATCTTTGATTTAGACCAGATAGAAGGGAAGTTTGATTTCATTAACTCAGTAGGAGTACTGCACCACACCTCCGATCCTGCAAAAGCTCTACAGTGTCTAGCCAGCAAGCTCAATGAGGGGGGGCTATTGCATATCTTTGTCTATGCGGAAATTGGCAGATGGGAAATTCGTCTGATGCAGGCAGCGATCGCCCTGTTGCGCAAAGGAGCAGGGATTGCTGCTGGTGATTTTCAGCAAGGGGTGGCACTGGGACGGGCTATTTTCAAGGCTTTACCTAAAGAAAATCGCCTAGTCATAAGAGAACAGAGCCGCTGGGCAATGGATAACCAAAGGGATGAATGTTTTGCCGATATGTATCTGCATCCCTTGGAAGTGAACTTTAATATTGATTCTCTCTTTGCCATGATTGACCAGTCAGATTTGCAGTTTGTGGGTTTTTCTAACCCTGAGGTGTGGCAGTTGGAACGCTTACTAGGCTCTGATCCCCAGCTGATGCACTACACCCAAAAACTCTCTGCCCAAGAACAATACCGCTTAATTGAATTACTAGATACAGATATTGCCCACTATGAATTCTTTTTGACTAAGCCACCTCTACCGCAGCTGTCTCCCAGTAGTGAAGTGCTACTGGATTCTGTACCTGTGCGACATCCCTGTATACAAGGCTGGGAAAGTAGAAGTCTGTTTGATTTGAACTATCGGGTAGTGGAACTTTCTGAATTGGAATTTGCATTCATGCGCCAATGTAATGACAATCTTTGCGTCAAAGAAATCCTTGCCCAAAACCCTGCCTTCGAACTCAAGCTGATTACACAACTGTTAGATAAACATATGATTCTTCTACAAGTTCGGGAATAGTAAGGTAAATACTACTGCCAGTGTTGCCCCTATAGCTGTGTTAATGGCATTTACTACTTCGTTAGTGAGCCATTGCCAGCGACTTTGCAAAGTAGCACCTAAAACACTCTCCAAATTGACAGCAATAAAACTAGCCACTACTACATCTTTTATATTGAGCAGAGTAATTAATCCCAACCATAACCCCAAGCCTACTATCAGTAAAGAGCCAATTATACTAGCAAGCAAACCTTCGCGACTGACTGCGCCTTCTGTGCCAGCAGGGACACTGCGCATCTGGATATCAGTAATTAAAAATGTATGTTTGCCGTAAGCTTTACCAATTTCACTGCCAAAGGTATCTGCCAGTTTGGTTGCCACACTTGCCACATAGCCCAGTAGCCACAGAGGGTGGGGTTGGTAAAAATAGCCAATAGCGCAAAGGGCCCCCACTGCTGCCGAGCCCCACAAATTTTCCGGGCCTCTTGCCCCCGATCGCTTCTCAGCGATGCCCTTGGCTTCCTTGATATCTTTGCCTACATAAGTAACTGCCGTCCCCAGCACCAGATAGGCAAACATGACCACATAGCCCCGCCAGCCCAGACAGCCCCACAAGAGAATTCCCAAAAACCATGCATGGATGATCCCCCAAGTAGTTAGCGCCTTGCGTGGCAGCACCAGCGCCATTCCCCCTAAAATAGTGTTTAATAGTACAGCCTGCCACCAAGGATCGGCAGATAGTAATCCCCAGAGATTCATAAAGTTGTGTAAATTCCTGTACATTAAGTTACTATGACTTTTATTTCCTGCCAAGATGACTGAACCAATTTTAACTGCCCATAACTTAGGGAAATCTTTCGGGGGTATTCAAGCAGTAAAGAATGCTTCTATTGTTGTGCCCAAGGGGAAAATTACTGGTTTAATTGGGCCAAATGGTGCAGGAAAAACTACTTTCTTTAATCTGCTTTGTAATTTTATTAGGAGCGATCAGGGCACGGTGCAATTTATGGGACAGCCCATTCAAGACAAGCCGCCCTATGCGATCGCCCAGATGGGGATGGTGCGTACTTTTCAAGTGCCAAAAGTTTTATCGCGCTTAACAGTAATGGAGAATATGTTGTTGGGGGCGCAAAAACAAGTAGGGGAAAATTTGCTTAATCTCTGGATCAAGGCAGGCAAAATTAAACTGCAAGAGCGCCTCAATCGCGAAAAAGCAGAAGCAATTTTAGCAGCGATCGGGCTAATTCACAAAGCAAATGACTACGCAGGATCCCTTTCGGGTGGACAAAGAAAACTCCTAGAAATGGGTAGAACTTTGATGACCGATCCCAAGCTAATTTTGCTAGATGAGCCAGCGGCAGGGGTAAATCCTGCTTTGATTGAAGAAATTTGCAAGCATATTCTCAACTGGCAGAAACGGGGCATCACTTTTCTTATTATTGAGCACAATATGGATGTGATCATGTCCCTGTGCGATCATATTTGGGTGATGGCAGAAGGACAAAATTTAGCTGACGGTACACCTGAAGAGATACAAAATGATCCCCGCGTCTTGGAAGCCTACTTGGGCGCAGAATAATAGGTTACCATAGAAAGGTATTTACTGTTTCTCACCCATGGCACGATCCCATCTGCAAAAATTACAAGCTTATTTAAGACCGCATTTCGGGGAATTATTTTTGGGGACGGTTGCTCTCCTCTTGGTAAACATTTTAGGTACATATATTCCTTGGTTGGTCAAGGAAGCAGTTGATG
>JBKBMU010000006.1:0-173341 GCA_046295715.1 Pseudanabaenaceae cyanobacterium | reverse complement strand
GCTTAAAAGACAGTTTTACCCAACAGGAATTGATGGGATTTGTGTGGGGAATCATTGGTTTATCTTCCCTAATGTGGCTAATTCGCATGGCGTCAAGACTGTGGTTATTTGGGGTAGGTAGAAAAGTAGAATTTCAATTGAGGCAAAGACTTTTTGAACATTTATTGACATTGCCGCCCAGCTATTTTGCCGAACATGCGGCAGGGGAGATCATTAGCATTGTCACCAATGATGTAGAAAATGTGCGTCGTCTGCTGGGCTTTGCCATACTCAGCCTGATCAATACCTTATTTGCTTATGCTTTTACTTTACCGGCAATGCTTATTATTAACTGGCGGTTAAGTTTGCTGGCAATTTTGGCATATCCTTTGATGTTTATCATTGTGCAGGCTTTTAGCGGCAGGTTGCGGGATGAACAACTAAAAGTGCAAGAGGAGTTATCAGAAGTCAGTACCTTACTGCAGGAAGATTTGAATGGTATGGCATTAATTAAAACCTATGCCCAAGAAGAGTATGAAAGGAAAATATTTGCCCAGTTAAACGATCGCTTGTTGACAGCTAACTTGCAAATGGCAAAAACCCGCAATTTTTTATTTCCCTTGCTCGGTGGTATTGCCAGTATTAGTTTTCTAATCCTATTGTGGTTTGGGGGGGAAGAGTTAGCTAAGGGCAATACTAATTTTCAGCTAGGGGATTTGCTGTCCCTTATTATCTATATTGAAAGATTAATATTTCCCACAGCTCTTTTGGGTTTTGTTTTAACTACTTATCAGCGGGGACAAGTGAGTATCGATCGCATTGAGCAGATTTTAGCAATTCCTGCGGCTGTTGTTGATCAACCAGATGCCCTTGCTATTGACATTAAAACTATCAGGGGATCAGTTACAGCCCAAAATTTGACCTTTACTTATCCTGATAGTAATCAACCTGCTTTGTGTGGTGTGAATTTTCATATTTTAGCAGGGGAGACAGTGGCAATTATTGGGGCA
The DNA here is from genome assembly GCA_046295715.1 of Pseudanabaenaceae cyanobacterium. Lineage (GTDB taxonomy): Bacteria > Cyanobacteriota > Cyanobacteriia > Pseudanabaenales > Pseudanabaenaceae > JBKBMU01. Next base: position 172,352 of record JBKBMU010000006.1, on the reverse strand, counting down.
GTAGGCTCAGGAAAATCCACTCTGGCTAATGCTTTAATGCGCCTGATTGATGTATCGCCAGGCATGCTATTTATCGATGGTTTAGATATTACCAAATGGCGTTTATCTGACCTGCGCCGGGTAGTGAGTTATGTACCCCAAGATAGTTTTTTATTCAGCGATACGATCGCCAATAACATCCGCTATGGCAAACCCACAGCTCCTCTTGCAGAAGTAGAATTCTATGCAGAACAGGCACATATTAAGTCAGAAATTCTTAACTTTCCCCAACAGTATGAAACGATCGTAGGGGAGAGGGGAATTACTTTATCAGGTGGCCAAAGACAGAGGACAGCAGTGGCTAGGGCTTTATTAGTAGATGCTCCCATTCTGCTTTTAGATGATGCTTTAGCTAGTGTGGACAATAAGACTGCAAAAGCAATTCTTGCCAGTTTACCTAGAGATAAAACTGTAATTTTTATTTCCCACAATTTATCAGTAGCAGCAAATGCCGATAGAATTTTGTTGATGGATAAAGGCAGAATTGTTGCGGAAGGTAGCCACAGTGAACTGCTTGCCACTTCAACTTTGTATCAACAACTGTGGCAACAACATCAACTGGTAGAAATGTTGCATTAAAACCTCTGCCACGATCGCTCGGCATAATAGCTATTTACTCCCCATAATTTACTCAAATTGTTAACAAAATCATCCTGCACCTTATGAAAAGTTTCCAGTTCACCTCTTCCCTGTGTCAAGATTGCAAACCAGATAATTCCTTGCTCTTTAGTTTGTATAATTCCTGCGAGGGCACTGACATCATCTAAAGTGCCTGTTTTGACAGCAACGCTTTGGGGTAAGTCTCTAAAGACGATCGTGCCACAGCGACAATTGCCCACTGGTAACAGGTCAGCTATAGAAAAACCGTAGGTTTGGCTGATATTTTGTAAAGCAATGAGCATGGCTACAACTGCCCTTGGGGAAATCTGATTACCTCTGCCTAAGCCCGAACCATTTAACAAGACAATTTCCGCCTGCGGTACACCTGCTAATTTTGCAGATATTTGTGCTAATTTTTGTCCACCTCCCAGTTGTTCTGCCAAAATCTCTGCCATGACATTATTGCTGTACACATTCATATTTTTCAAAATTTGCCACAGGGGCATGGATGTATAACTGAACAGTTCCTTTATTTCTGTAGTAGTAGAATTACTGCCGCCTGCAACAAAAACTACACTGGGTTTGGGTGTGCCTTGGGGTAAATTCTCCTGCCATTGGTTGGCATCGACCGCCATCTTAAATAGCGCACTCACTTTCTTGGGATCGCGCTCAAAATTCATGGCAAAGTTGTTTTGTAAAATTAAATTGCCTGCAACTTTTCTGATACCCAATTGATTTAACTGATTGCCAACAGCGATCGCATCCTCCCAGACAAATAAGGGATCACCCCCACCAATGATAATTAAATCCCCCTGCAAAGTGTCTCCCACTATTTGACCGTTGGTGGCAAACTTAGTTACAAAGTGATGATGTAAGCCCCATCTATGTACAGCTACTAAAGTGGTGGCAATTTTTGTTAAAGAAGCCGCAGGGATTGGTCTAGTGGCTTGATATTCTGCCAGTAGTTCTCCATTTTGGGATTGCACCCACAAACCATGAATGTTTCTGGGATAACCTTTTTTCTGTAAACTAGCTAATAGTTGTTCTTTTTGTTGGAGAGCAGGATTGCTAGCGATCGTAGCTGATATTTCAGCTAGCTGGGGACGATAAAATAAAGTTAGTAATTGGGTAGGTAAATCATTTCTAAAATCTAGAAACCTAGCACCCGCCAATAGCCAGACAGCAGTAAATAAATCCCACATTAGCAACTCGGTACAAAATTCATGATCTGCAAAAATTATAAGTTCACTGCGATGATAACGCCCTATTATAAGCGTTAGTCATTTCGTGATCAAGATAACAAGATAATTTTTCAAGCTAGGGCCATCTGCTATTAATTCTAGAGTCATTTCTTGCTGTTCTTAAATTCAGACTGCCATTTGAGAGTATGGACAATCAGTACAGCTAACCTACTAACTAATGCTCGCCTGTCCAAACTAGATATTTCCTCATATTTCCTCAGCTAAATGGTCAAATTGGTGCGATCGCAAGTATTATTGATAAAAATCTTGGTCATACTCAGTAAACATATTCAAAGCTGATAGTTAATAGCCTGCTCAAAAGTATAAGGGCAACTGGCTGGTAAATCTTCTGCCTCTAGGGACGTTTCCAGCATTACTAAGTCTAAGGCGATCGCAAATCCATCTGCAATTGCTTCTGGTAAAAAGGATTTGAGGCTAGGATTTTCTAGTAGTAATTTGTTGATCTCCCGCTGTTGCCCCCTGATTATAACTCGCCAGCTTTTAGAACGCATATGGGGTTATGGCCCCAAACGATTCACTAGCTCTCTTTTTTCCTGTCTGCCCAAACTAGCAATTTCCTCAGTTAAATTCTCTATGTCTAAATAGTCAAATTGGCGCGATCCCAGGTATTGGGCTTGTTCCTGCGTCCATCGGTAAAAGTCTTGGGTATAACTAGAACTCCCTGACCCTTGCTTGCCCATCCACAATTTCCCCTACTAAAACTACATCAGCTAGACCTACAAACAAACCATTTTCTAACACCCCAGGGATATTGTTGATTTCTTTTTCTAGAGCAGAGGGATCGCTAATTTCAGGGAAATTTACATCTAAAATCATATTGCCCTGATCTGTGATAACTGGGCCATCTTTTTTTACTGCCATGCGCAATTCTGGTTTGCCACCTAATCTTTCTAACGCCCTAGTAGCAGGTACAACTGCCAGCGGCAACACTTCTACTGGTACAGGAAAAGTTGTCCCTAATTTTGACACTAACTTAGATTGGTCTACTACCACTATAAACAAATCAGCGAGAGAATCCACAATTTTTTCTCTAGTGTGTGCCGCTCCCCCACCTTTAATTAAATTTTTCTGGGGATCAACTTCATCTGCACCATCAATCGCAATATCAATCTTTTCTACTTCATCTAAACTAGTTAAAGAAATGCCATATTTTCTTGCCAAACCTACTGCCTGAAATGATGTAGGAATACCTTTGATCCCCTCTAATTCTCCCTGCTGTATTCTTTCCCCTAAGCGCGCGATCGCGAAAGCTGTGGTAGAACCTGTGCCCAGACCAACAGTCATCCCCGACTGTACTCGATTGGCGGCGGTAATGCCCACTAATTGTTTTAGCTGTTTCGTTAATTCAGGATTAGACATAATTAACCTTGAAAATTCACCCCATTTGAGTTTATCATCCGCAGGGGCATAGCTATAATATATGCCATTGATAAATTTTAGGTGCGCCTATGTCTCAAAAGGAAGCAATCGGCAGAGTATTTGCTACTGAGAATCATCCCAACACCCCTGATACCTTCCATTTTTGGACAGAAGTGAATTCAGCGGTGGGAATAGGCACGATCGTAGAAGTAATAGTACCGCAACCCCCCAAACGGAACACTAGAAACAAGCAAGCAGACCAGTGGCATATCTACGGGATCGTGGTAGAAGCCTATGGGTACACTGATTTGGCATCCGCTCTCTATGATTTTATTGGTGCGGATGAGAATCCTCAAAAGGCGGATACTGCTCCCACGGTGCGACCTGAGATTCGTACCTACAAAGCGGCTGTCCTGCGCATGGAACCAGAAGAACCACTCCAACCTGTCCCTATAGGTCCTGTCTATATGGCGGACGATCGTGCTGTGCTCCTTTCTTTGCGCATGGATGAATATGTAGCAAAAGGTAGAGGGATTCCCATTGGCGTATATGTGAAGGGAGGAATGAACTCTCCTGTTTATCTAGATGCAGATTTTCTCCTGGGACCAGAAGCTGCTCACTTCAATATCACAGGCGTTTCCGGATTGGCAACTAAGACTTCCCTAGTGGAATTCCTATTGAAGAGTATCTTCACTCACTATTATCCTGAGAACCCAGAGAAGGGAGTTGCGGCAGTACTCTTTAATGTCAAAGGCCCTGATTTACTCTATTTGGATTTGCCACCAGCTCCCGTAGGCGCTTTAACACCAGAAGAGCTAGAAATTTATCAGAAATTACAAATTCCTGCCACTTCTTTTGAGCATGTGCATTACTATGCCCCTTACAAACCTGATGGTTATAATCTTAATACCCTGAGAACTCACCCCGATTTATTGCATAATGTGCAACCTTTACAATGGGGCTTGCGGGAAATTTTTGAGTACACAGAAGTATTATTGAATCGGGATGATATAGATGCTAAAGCTGATGCTCTACTAGCTTTAATTGAAGAGAAAGTGATCCGCCAGCCTCATCTGGACTATACTGAGGGGGTTAAGGTGACTAACTTTACCCGCCTAGAAGAATGGTTTAATCGTGTCATTGAACTAATGGAAGCAGAAAATAAAAAAGAATGGCACAGCCATCACATTGCCACTATCTATAAAGTAAAGAATAGGTTATTAAACATAGTTAATCGTTGTAAGGGTTTGGTGGGGAACACTGATTTTGTTAGTGATTTACCTTGGGGCAATTTTCAGAAGAATCACATCTATGTAATTGATATAGCTAATGTAGAACCCCTAGCACAGGATTTGGTATTCACTCGGGTAGTGAGCAAGATTCGGGAACAATTAGAACAGAATTGTTTAGGGGTGGAGCGGGTAGTTATCTTCGTTGATGAGTTGAACAAATATGCAGGCACGGATACAGGGGATACTTATTTAAGAAGAACTCTCTTGGATATTTCTGAGCGGGGTAGATACCTAGGAGAGGTGCTCTTCTCAGCCCAACAGTTTCGTTCCCAAGTGCACAAAAGAATTGTTGGCAATTGTGCTACTGCTTTGTATGGCAGGATGGACATGGATGAATTAGCGACGCCCGGATATAGTAATCTCTCTGCCGCTGTGAAGACGAAGTTAGCAACTCTACCCAAGGGGGAATTGATGGTAAGGCATCCCCATTTCACGCAACCTGTGTTCCTGAAGTTTCCCCGTCCGCCGGTGATGCGGGGTCAAGATGGCAGATTGCTTTATCCCCCCAGCCCTGATGTGGACTTCTATCAAGCCCAAGTGCGCAGATTACAAAAACTCGCTCCCAACCTGCCTGTACAATTGGTGAAGGATATTCTGAGTAAATTAGACCAAGAGACCGCTCTAGAGAAAGTGAATCAAATTGAACAGGAACGACCGCAGGATGTGGTCAAACGATTACAGGCAATCTGCAAAGCTCCTAGCTACTATGGGCAAAATCATTCTACACCCAGACTAAAAGTCAAACCCCTATCAGAACCTGATGATGATCCCTTCAGTTGATTATGAATACTGGATGGGTGTGGCTCTGCAATTGGCTGAGCAGGCAGGATCGGCGGGGGAAATCCCTGTGGGGGCGGTGATTGTTCACCAAAAGACAGGAGAATTGATTGCAGTGGGAGAGAATCTGAAGGAGCGGACCCAAGACCCCACTGCCCATGCGGAAATAGTGGCGATCCGCAGAGCATCGCATCAGTTACACAATTGGTATCTCCATGAATGTATCCTCTTTGTAACTTTGGAGCCTTGTCCTATGTGCGCAGGAGCAATTTTGCAGGCGAGAATTGCCACTCTAGTCTATGGCACAGATGACCCCAAAACAGGTGCAATTCAAAGTGTAATTGACATTCCCAATAGTCCTGCCTCTTTTCACAAATTGGAAGTGATTAGAGGAATTTGCCAGCAGGAATGTCAGGCACAGTTGCAGAAGTGGTTTGCTGAACTGCGTCAGCGTAAAAAGCAAGCAAAATATCCCACCTGCTAGTATGATTTTCTAAGGAATTGTGAGTATTCTATGCGCCTACTAATCAGTAATGACGACGGTATCTATTCGCCAGGGGTGAAGGCTCTGGCAGAGGTGTTTGCCTCTGATCCCGAAGTGGAAATTACAGTAGTTTGTCCCGAGCGCGAACGCTCTGCTACGGGTCATGCTCTGACTCTACAAGAACCTCTGCGCTTGGATAAGATAGAGGACTATTTCCATCCGCAAATTAGAGCGTGGGCTTGCTCAGGCACACCTTCTGATTCAGTGAAGTTGGCATTGGATGCCATTTTGCATGAACCACCTGATTTTGTCCTCTCTGGGATCAATCGCGGTTCTAATCTGGGTACAGATGTGCTCTATTCAGGTACAGTATCAGCGGCAATGGAAGGTTCGATGGAAGGCTTGACCAGTATAGCTTTCAGTCTCACCAGTTTTACCTCTATGGAGTTTGATGGAGCAGCTAAGTTTGCCCACGGCTTAGTGCATTTCTTGTATAAGAATCCTCTACCTGAACCCATGTTGTTAAATGTGAATGTTCCTGCAATTGATCCCGCTGATATTTGTGGGGTAGTAGTAACTAAGTTGGGGATCAGGCGTTATCGCGATTTGTTTGAGAAGAGGGTTGATCCTCGTGGCAAAACTTACTATTGGTTAGCGGGTGAGGAGGTAGAACAGACCCCCGATCCCGACAGCGATTTACAGGCAATTCGGGATAATTATATTACTGTCACTCCCCTAAAGTTTGACCTCACTTGGCACGATCGCTTAGCAAATTTGCAGGCTAGTTTGGGGACGCTAAATTTAGGGTGAACAATGAAACCAATTTGCCCTAGGGGTTGGTCAGCGGTTGGTAAGATTCTATTTTTTATTAGCGGAACGATAATCCCCTTACCAATACCAGAACTAGCCTCACTCTATTTCCTTTGCGGTTTGTGATGTGGAATATGCCTTTCCATGCAGAACAGCATCTGTCTCCTTCTATTCTTTTCCATCACTTACCCCTCTAGCCCATATCCCACCTCGCTCATATTGGTCAGGGCTATGTGCAAGTGAATTGGCAAATTATGAGCCAATTAGTTCTCCATGGGTGAAGTTTTTGTCCGCAAAGATTTTCCCTTGCAGTGTGGGGAAGTGGTGCTAGAGGCCCAGTTGGTCTATCAAACCTACGGTGAGTTGCACAGGGATCGCTCCAATGTCATTCTCTTCCTATGGGGCACAGCACCAGGATATTGAGTGGTTGATCCATCCCGAGGGCATTCTCGATCCTATTCCCAATATGTATCTACTTCTCCCAGTAATAGTCCCCATCGTTGTTTTAGCCATTGGGATAATCCACGCCCAAAAGCAGTTAGTTGCTAGAGGAAGTCTTTGGCATTGAGGAGTTAGCTTTGGTCTATGGCTGGGAATGGGGGCTATCTTTCCCGATCGTGTCCAGCGGTTAGCCTGTATCTGCGGCACAGCCAAAACTACAGAGCACAACCGTATTTTTCTGTTGAGTCTGCGCCAGGCCCTGACTGCCGATCCCTTTGGGATGGAGAAAAATTTACTGCCGTGCCGGAGCGGGGTTTTACGGCATTTGCTTATATCTATGCCAGTTGGGTGGCTGCCCCTTCTATCGCCAGCGGGTTTACACGGGCTACCACTCCCTAGATGATTATTTGTAACTATCGCCGCCGCCATCCCCATAATCTGCTTGCCATGCTGGATACTTGGCTCAACTGCGACCTCAGTGCCAATCCTATCTATGGGGGAGATTATGTCAAGGCTTTGGGTAGTATCAGTGCCCGCACTTTGGTAATGCCTGCTACAACTGACCTCTACTTCACCCCTGCAGATTGTCTAGCAGAAGCTCAGCTGATCCCCAAAGCTATCTATCAACCATCGCTTCTGTTTGGGGACATGGGGCAGGGAATGCCTATGAACATTCTGCTGATGCTGACTTCATTCCTACCCATGTCCACCGTTTACTATGCTCTCCCAAATTGCCCATGATCTAGGTATTCGTTACTGTTTAATATCTTTTACTGACCTGCTGGGGGTACAACGGTCTAAGTTAGTACCTACGCCAGTATTGATAGTATGGCTGGGAGTGGGGCAGGGTTTGCTGGTTTGACCCCTGCTGATCCAGATATTTTGGCGATCCCCGATGCCAACCAGTTAATCAACTGCCCTGGTTACCAGGGATGGTATGGATTCCCGCTGACCTCTATACCATTAAGGGTGAACCATTGCTCCAGGCGCCCCGCTGGGTATTGAAACAAGTCCTGCAAAGGGCAGAAGCCCGTCAAGACGGGAGTGGAGTGTGAGTATATAGTATGCTTCAGCTGGGCTGGGGGGCTTATCAAAATGACCATGAGGATGCCAATGGACAGTTTGAGATGAATTAGCAGTACGCTGATGCCCTCACCCCTGCCGATCGCCACGCCTTTTTCAAGTACATGGTGAAGACGATCCCTGAGAAGCACGGCTTGAAGCCGACCTTCATGCCTAAGCCCATTGCCCATCTGACGGGCAATGGCTGTCATATGCACCTCTCGGTGTAGCACAAGGATACGCAGGAAAATCTCTTTTTTGATCCCCAAGGGGAACTGGGCTTATCCCAGTTGGGTTATCAGTTTATTGGGGGGTACTGGATTCAGCAGAAGCTATCTGTGCTATCACCAATCCAACTGTCAATTCCTATATCAATGCCCCTGTAACTTTTTCGGGAGCTACTTGGTCTCCCAATACTGCCAACAATCGCACCCATGCCATTCGCATCCCTGATGCTGGGCGGTTTGGGTGTCGCCTGCCGGATGGCTCTGCCAATCCCTATCTCCTGCCTGCAGTGCTGACGGCGGCAGGTTTAGAGGGGATCGCCCCCAAACTAGACCCAGGTCTACACCGAACCTACCAATGGGCAGGTGAAAAAACGGCCCACTAACCTGCTGGATGCCCTGCGCTGTCTGGAACAGAGTGATTTGATCAAGGGATCGCTGGGCGAGCCATTTGTCAATGCATACTTGCAGCTGAAATACAAGGAGTGGCACAGTGCCCACAGCCAAGTAACCCCTTGGGAGCATACTTTGGACTGCTAGCCCCAAATTCATCTAGGATAGTATAGGACTTACGGCTACTCCTAAAACCCCCAGACTAGTTTCGAGTTTTAACGATCGTAAGTCCTGCTAGTAATTTTGATGTTTGACCATGACTGCTACCCTGACCCGCACTACTGAATGTCTTCAGCTTAGGAATGGCATTACCCTGCTTGTAACCCCCAATCCCACCATCGATCTAGTTGCCGCCCGTTGTTTTCTCAAATACGGCACCCAGGTAGAAACTCCAGAACAAGCAGGTTTAGTACACCTAGTTGCCACCCTTTTGACCAAAGGCACTACCCAGTACACCGCCCAAGAGATCGCTGAACAGGTAGAATCCCTTGGGGCGGTTCTCAATGCTGAAGCCGCCAATGACTATTTACTATTGAGCCTCAAAGCTCTAACTACAGATTTTCCCGAATTATTAGCTCTCACTGCTGAAATTCTCCGCAATGCTACTTTTCCTGAATCAGAATTACAACTGGAACGACACCTGACCCTGCAAGCAATCAAAGCCCAGCAGGAACGACCCTTTGCCCTCGCCTACGATCGCCTGCAAGCCTTGTTGTACGGGGATCATCCCTACGGGCTACCCATCCTAGGTTTGAGCCACACCGTTGCCCGCCTTGAACATCAGCACCTGCGCCACTACCAACAGCAGTATCTGCACCCCGCTCACCTAGTCATCAGTATTGCTGGGAACATTACTACTGCCCAAGGGGAAACACTGGTAAATCAGTATTTTCAGGACTGGCTACCCCCCCCACCTCCCACCCCCCCCACTCCGCCCCTCCTCACCCCCAGCCCCCAAATAGCCCAAATTCCCCTAAACAACCAACAAATTGTAGTGATGCTGGGGTATCCTGCCCCTGCGGTTACCAGTCCCCACTATCCTGCGATGAAACTGATCGCCACCTATTTAGGAAGTGGTTTATCCAGTCGTTTATTTGTGGAACTGCGGGAGAAACGGGGACTAGCCTACGAAGTGTCTGCCTTTTTCCCCACCCGCCAATACACTTCCCAACTGGTTTGCTACATGGGCACTGCCCCCCACAATCAGGAAATTGCCATCACTGGCTTACAGCAGGAGTGCGATCGCCTTGCTCAAGAGCCTTTAAGCGAAGAGGAATTACAGACCGTCAAGAGTAAATTACTAGGACAGTATGCCCTGAGCAAACAAACCAACAGCCAACTCGCCCAGACCTATGGCTGGTACACTACTCTCGGCTTAGGCATTGACTTTGACCTGCAATTTACAGCAGTGGTGCAGGCTTTGACCCCCCAAGACCTGCAACACACTGCCCAGACCTACTTCACTCAGCCGACGATCGTCTTGGTCGGGGGCGATCAGTTACAATAACAAAATAGTCTTAGCTAGTTTTGGTAGCTTCCATGTCTAGTATTAGTCCTGCAGAGATTTTGCGCCAAGCCGATCCCGAAAAATTACATCGTCTGCGGCACACCTGCTCCCATGTGATGGCGATGGCAGTGCAGAAATTATTCCCTTCAGCCAAGGTAACGATCGGCCCCAGCACAGAGCATGGCTTCTACTACGACTTTGACTATGACCAACCCTTCACACCAGCGGATTTGAAGGAAATTACCAAAGTGATGAAAAAAATCATCCGTCAGAATTTACCTGTAGTCCGCCAAGAATTGAGCCGAGAAGAAATGCGCCGCGAGATTGAGAAATTGCACGAACCCTACAAACTGGAGTTATTAGAGGGGATTCCTGAAGGGGAAGTGATTACCAGATATACCCTCGGCGATCCCCAGAGTGGCGAATTTTGGTGGGATTTGTGTGCTGGCCCCCACTTGAACTCCACAGGGGAATTACATCCCGATGCCTTTGCCCTAGAGAGTGTAGCAGGAGCTTACTGGCGGGGGGATGAACGGAATCCTATGCTCCAGCGCATCTATGGCACAGCATGGGAAAACCCCGAACAGCTACAGGCATATCAACAACTCCAAGAGGAAGCCAAAAGAAGAGACCATCGCAAAATTGGCAAAGATTTACAGCTCTTCAGTATTCAGGAATCAGCAGGGGGTGGCTTAGTCTTTTGGCATCCTAGGGGGGCAATCCTGCGGGGGATCATTGAGAACTTCTGGAAAGAGACCCATCTACAGCATGGCTATCAGCCCATCATCACCCCCCATGTTGCCGATTTAGAACTCTGGAAAATCTCAGGGCACAATGACTTCTATCGGGAGAGTATGTTTCAGCCAATGGAAGTGGAAGAGCGATTCTATCAACTCAAACCCATGAATTGCCCCTTCCATGTTTTAATCTTCAAAGATACACTCCATTCTTATCGAGAATTGCCACTCCGCTTCTCAGAATTGGGGACAGTCTATCGCTACGAGCGATCGGGCACCATGCACGGGCTGATGCGGGTACGGGGCTTCACCCAAGACGATGCCCACATTTTCTGCACCGAAGCCCAGATGGCGGCAGAGATTTTGGGAGTATTGAACCTAGCGGAATATATCCTCTCTACTTTTGGTTTTGCCCAGTACGAAGTGAATCTCTCCACCCGTCCCGATAAATATGTGGGGAGTGATGCCATTTGGGAGAAGGCAACTGAGGCACTGCGCCATGCCCTGGCTGTCAAGGGCTGGCAGTACAAGGTAGATGAGGGGGGCGGTGCTTTCTATGGCCCGAAAATAGATATTAAAATTGAAGATGCGATCGGCAGAAGATGGCAATGTTCTACGATCCAAGTGGACTTCAATTTGCCAGAGCGATTTGATTTGGAGTATGTAGGCGAAGACGGAGCAAGACACCGCCCGATCATGATTCACAGAGCACTCTTTGGCTCAATAGAGCGATTTATTGGTGTCTTAATTGAGAACTATGCGGGGGATTTTCCCCTGTGGTTAGCCCCTGTACAAATGCGCCTGATCCCTGTTACTGACCAGCAATTAACCTATGCCCAGAACTTAGCTAAAACATTCCAAGCTCAAGGTTTCCGTGTGGAAGTGGATGCCTCTGGGGAGAGAATGCAAAAACAAATCAGGCGAGCGGAACTAGAGAAGATTCCCTTAATGGCGGTAGTAGGCGCCAAGGAAATGGAAACCCAAACCTTGAGCCTGCGTTCCCGCCGGCATGGAGATTTAGGGGTACTCAGCATCGATACGGCAATCGAGAAGATGCAGAGTGGGATCGCCAACCGTGAAGTATTGTAATGCTCTCCAAAGGCTTTGAGGTAGAGCTATACACTGCTACGCCCCAAGGTGAAGTCGTTGGGCTGTCCGATCGCATTGTCAGGGATTTACAGGGCTTTGTGCGCGAGCCAGACAGTCGCAATGTGGAATATACTACACCGCCCCTCAATCGCTACGAACAGCTCCTGGTGGCACTGCTCCAACCCCGCCGCATCTTGCGCGCCTACTTAAAAACCCTCGGCGACTATACGATCATGCCTGGGAGTACCATTCCTCTCTGGCATGAGCACAGATTTTTCCGTTCCGATCCCCAAAACCCTTACCATGCCTACATTGAGCAGACTTATGGCACAAGAGTAGTTACCGCCAGTGTCCACATCAACATTGGGATTTCTGACCCTGAGACCCTGTTCCGCGTCTGTCGTGTGATCCGCCTAGAAGCCCCTCTTTATCTTGCCTTGAGTGCCTCTTCCCCATTCTATAGAGGTGAAGTTACAGGTTATCATTCGGCGCGCTGGCAGATGTTTCCCAAAACTCCCCCAATTGTGCCCCTCTTTCGCTCCCATCAGCACTATATTGAGTGGACAAATGCCCAGTTAGCCCTGGGCACAATGCAGAATGTCCGCCATCTCTGGTGTGCAGTGCGCCCCAATGGCACGAATCGCCCCTATGACTTGAATCGCTTGGAATTGCGTATCTGTGATTTGGTGATCGATCCTACCCATCTCCTTGCAATCACCGCTCTCTTAGAAGGAAGAATTCAGCAAATCATCAGTACTAACTTAGACATTTATGGTCAGTTCACCCCAGTAGAACTCCAGGAGATGAGCGATGCCAATGAACTGCTAGCCGCCAGAAACAGCCTAGATGCAGAGCTAATCCACTGGCAAACAGGGGAAAAAATACTAGCAAGGGATTGGCTGAAGACTCTCTATGAACAGGTCTATCCCCTCTGGAAACAACAAGGAAATGTCTGTTTTCTTACACCTTTGTTACAAATTCTGAGCATAGGCAATGAAGCCCAGCAGTGGTTAGCCCAACTGGAAAAAGGCAAAAGCATCCACACAGTGGTAGCAGAAAGTATTCAAGCAATTACTGCCCAAGAAGAATGGCTAGCCCAGACCCTTGGAGTGGTAAATTCGCCCCAATTGGCCTAGAGAATCACACACAAAGTCTCGGGCATTGCTTCTGTCAGCAGGGAAGGCTTTTTATCCCGCAATGGATCACACTGCGGTGTACTTTTCTCAATAAATTGCTCGTTTTCGGTTTAAGAATTTATCCTTAAATTCCATTAAAGATTTTTATATTCATAACCACTAAGCTGATTTGAAAAAGCGAATAATCTCCCTAACATGGTTGAGGAATTGTCCGTCTTCCGTAATTTGGGCGATCGCCTGTTGGGCTTCGCGGCTGACTCGCTCAATATCCTGCTGATGGATGGCCTGCAGGTCTGCCAATTTTGTCCTAATGCTGGCTAGAGCTTGGCGGGTCTCTTCCCGAAACTGTTCTTCTTGCACTACCCAAGCGTATTCATTTTCGCGGTCAAATTCCCGCTCTAGGCGGCGTACCGCACTTGCTAGGGTATCCAGACGGCTACGCACCTCTACCACATCTTCCCTCGGGTAGCGCACCTGTTCGCCAATCTGCTTCAACCGCTCTGCCAAATACTGATAGCCAGCTACGATTGGGCGCAGTAGGGTCAGCAGTAGTGCCGCCGCCGCCCCTAGGTAACCGATCGTCCCCACACTGTACAGCCCCAGTAAATAGAGCACACCCGCCGAAAAAATATGTAACCCCAAAGCAATATACAGAGAAAGTCCCACCCACTGCTTGGCAAAATTTAATTGCTGGTTATCTAGACTAAGCCCGCGGTGACGGGAAACCTCTGCATCTTCAAGTACTGTTTTTGCTTGAAAATAAATGTCCCAAGGCACAGTAACCACGATCACTAGCCAGACAAAAATTGCTACCCCCACCAGCCAATCTGTAAACAAACCTACGGGCAAGGCCAAGAAACGGGCGATCGCAAAAGTGATCAGTGCCGTGAATAGGATTCCAAGAACGGTATAAAAAGTGTTGTTAATCATGGGCGAGAGCCACAAATCCCGCCTCTAGTGTAGGTAGTAGTTGCGACCTAGTCAATGAAGCCCATCAAAGTTGGGGCATCATCAATTACATTGGAAGCGATCGGGCGTTCGCCCATAGTTTTGTAAGTGCCCTCGATCAACAAACCCGTAGAGACCACAGGGCGTTCCCCAGAGGAATAAAACTTCTCCACCACCGCCAACCCCGTAGAGACCACAGGGCGCTCCCCAGAAGACATAAATTTTTCCACTACCTTCACGCCACTGGCAGTGATCGGGCGAATCCCACCATAGGTGGCATAGCTATCCACCACCGTCAGAGTGCTTGCCATCACTGGGCGTTCCCCTGCGGTGTAAAAAGTTGCCTTGATAGGCATAGTCGCCGCTGCCACTGGGCGCACCCCCGCACTCATAAAAGTCTCCTTCACTTGCAACGCCCCCGGCAGGGGTTTGACAGGCTTGGACTCAGCAGGTACCGCCAATGCTGATTGTTCTTGATTTTCCTGATTTTGTGCTTCACTCATCTCCGCTTCCTCCTGATGTTGTGGTTCGTTTACTTTCTCCCCAATCGGGGAAAATAGACATCGCTTGATAATAAAGATCTTATTAAAAAATTGTGCCATAGCCTCTAGCATAACAAAAAACTGCCTCCAAACTAAATGAGACTTTCTGGGGCGATCGTTTGAAAAACTTATACTACTTGCTGGGGCTGGTCTTAACCTGACATTAACCAAACCATAACATAATCTTAACCTAGCTGGTTTCACAAATAGGGTAATGTACTAGACGAGAGCTGGTACGGCTAGTTACTTGTGAGGGGACAGGATGTCTGTAAACACTAGAGAAGCAGAAGGTAGTTTAAGAGTTCTCGCTTGTGTAGCGATGGCAGATGGGAAAATTCATGACAACGAACGCACTGCTTTAACGGTGGCTCTGGATTCCCTAGCAGATATACAAGATGAAATGACCCAGCCGATCCTGAGTGTAGATGACCTCTTGGCAACCTCCAGTGCCGATCACCTGTTAGACTATATCAACAATATAATTTCCCCTGATGCAAGAGAATTGACCTACAACACAGCTTTTGCGATGGCAAATGTGGATGGAGACTGCGATCAAACTGAAAAGGCAGTACTAGACCAATTGCAGTCAGCTTTTGGCGTGAAGCCCCGCAAGATCGAGAAATTGCTCTCTATTTTGCGGAATATGCGCCAGAGTTTCCATCGGGAGACTCCTGTCATGCCAGAGTTTGACCTCTCCCGCCGTGAAAAATCTCTAGAGCAATTGGCGCTCCACTATGCCACCCTCTGTGCCATGTTTTGGGTCTTTCCCAGTCTGAATGTAGCGATCGGCCCAGATATTCTTGTGATTACTTACCAGTGTCAGATGATTCGGGAAGTAGCCATCTGCTGGGACATCAATACCGCTGACATCAATGCCTACCAGATTTGGCGGGGCATCACCCAAGGTATCCAGCCTACAGGTGTGCGCGATGCGATCAGTAACCTGACTAAAATGCCACCCATTGGTGCATCCCTCACAGGGGTATCCACTACCTTTGCCAATACTTGGGCATTGACTGTAACTGTCAATCAATATTTTGCCAAGTTGGCTAATCATGAACCGATCGATATGCAAGCCATGCACGAAGCCTTCAAGGCGGCACGGGAAAAGGGGGCACAGGTTTACAATAAAAATATCAAGTTTGTACGGGAAAAGATGGAAAGTCTAAAGAGCGCCAGTTAAAATCCCAACTCAAAAACGAGGCTGAGCGCTGGCAATAATCTTAAACTAATTTGTCCTCTCCCAGAGCGGCAGAGGAGAGTAAAGAACAGGGTTTTATCCCCGTAAACCCTTATTTTTTAGGTCTTCCCAAGCAAAAGATCGTTAAGAACGGGAGGCATTTTGGGGAAAAGATCATGCTTGCAGGCATAGCTGGGGTCACAACTTGATGTACCCTTCTTGCATATTCCCTAACCATCTCTTTTTGGGGTCTTTTTTTGGGGCATCATAGCTCTGAAAGCCTGATCCACAAAGCAACCGAGCACCGCCACGAGAGAATGCGGGTTTACGGGCAAGACTTGGGGTGGTTAGTTAGATAATGACCAATCTGGGGGCATAGAACTTCGGTAATTTTTTCTGCTTATCTTTAAGTGATACAGATATACTGATGGGCAAGGAAGGTTCACTATGATTAACAGCATATTAACTTGGGCAAAACGACATGAACTTGTTATGTATTTCATCCTTGCCTATGTGATTTCGTGGGCAGTGGAGATTCCGCTGGCACTCAAGGCGCAGGGCTTGAGCCAAGCACCTATTCCATTATCCATCCACTATCTGGCTGGCTATGGGCCGATGTTGGCAGCAGTCATTATGACTTGGCTGACTGGTGGTGTCAGTGGACTAAAGGCACTTTTCGGAGGAATACTGAAATGGCGTGTTCAACCAGTGTGGTGGCTAGTGGCTATTTCCCCAGTTGCCCTTGCACTTCGTCTCATCCAAGGACAGCCCTTAGATTTGAGCATGTTGGGGCAAGTTGACTTCCTTCCAAACCTCGGTTTGGGTGCTTTGTTCTTGTGGCTATTGACATATGGAATTGGCGAAGAGACTGGCTGGCGCGGATTCGCGCTCCCCAGACTACAGAAGAATCGCAGTGCGCTCTTTGCCACTTTTATTCTTTGGGTGTTTTGGTCACTCTGGCATCTGCGAGCTTTTTTCTAACTTTACGATCCTGCTATTGACATCGGATTCTTGCTTGGCATTCTGGCAGGTGCTATTGTGTTTACATGGTTGTACAACAGTACTGGCGGTAGCATTTTGATGGTTGTTTTGTTTCATGGCGTATTAACTTCACCACTGGATGTACGTCATGTAAAGCAGGAATGATTTCCGCCACATTAGCACGCTGATAATGGTGTGGGCGGTCATTTAAGCCGACTAATTTGTCTCACAAGGAAAAGCAGGTGATTTGAGGGCAATTGTATTTGCTATGGGGAAGACTAGGGGGTTTTCAAACCATTTAGAAACAACTATGCCAAGGAAAACTTGTATAATCTCCTATTGAGCAGATTAACTATGACTATGGATGTCAATCCTCAAAAGTTTTTACTGATTAGTATCGGGATCGCTGCTATCTTGGTGTATGTGCCCTACTTTGTAACTGCCTATGGACGCCTGAAGGTGGGGTTCGACCCTAGTGCGCCTAGGGCACTTTTTGATAAACTGCCTGACTACGCTAAACGGGCAACATGGGCACATCAAAATTCATGGGAAGTATTTTCTTTGTATGTGGCGGCGGCACTGATGCTCTATGCTTCGGGTAAGGCAGATGCTAACAGCAGTATAATTGCCATAGTTTTTTTAGTGGCTAGGCTCTTGTTCAGTATTTTTTACATCGTGAATATACCTTGGTTGCGATCGCCCATGTGGCTGGTGAGCATTGGCTGTGTGGGTTTGTTAATGGCTAAAAGCATCACTGGCTAGCAGTGGGGGTGGGTTGTGCTTTAGGCTTGTCTAGCGAATGGGGAGGGTCGGGGTCATGCACAGGTGGAGCAGATGGTTAATTCTGGTTTGGTTAGTGCCGATCGCCAGTTGTGGGGGGGATGCTCCTAAACAACAGTCCAGTCCTCCGTCTGCGCCTATAGCTGTGGATGTAGCAATTGCTACGGCAGAGCTACCCACGATCGGTCTGAACTATATGGGCACGACTGCCCCCATACAGGAAGTGATAGTGCGCAGTCGCATTGAGGGGCGGTTACTGGAGCTACAGGTAAATGCTGGCGACCGGGTACAGGCAGGCCAGGTCATTGCCCGTCTGGACGATACCAATCCTGCTACGGCAGTGTTGCAGTCGGAAGCGGAAGTGTTAGCCAGAGAATCAGAGGTGGCTCAAGTGCGCGCCAATATCCGCTCAGCTCAAGCAAGGGTCGAGGAAGCGAAATTGAATGTACAGCGCAGTCAGGCAGATGCCGACAGATTGAGCCTATTAGCCAAAGAGGGGGCAGTCCCCCAGAAAACTGCCGATGATGCCCAAATTGCCCTCAAAACTGCTAGACAGAGTTTACGGGCGGCAGAAGCGCAAGTTTTGGCACTGCAACAGGCGGCAGAGTCGGCGGCATCCAGAGTGGCATCCCAGCGGGCACTAGTGCGCCAACAACAGGAAAGAGCTAGCTACACGACGGTTACAGCCCCGATCGCTGGGGTGGTGCTCCAACGGCTCACCGAACCGGGGAATTTACTATTTGCAGGGAATGAAATTGTCAAGCTGGGCGATCTGGAGCAAATAAAAGTGATGGTCATGGTATCTGAACTGGAAATTGGCAAGATTCCCCTCAATACGCCCGCAGTAGTCAAAATACCTGCTTTTCCCGATCGCACATGGCAGGGGAAAGTGTCCCGCATTGCCCCCAGTGCCGATCCTGTCTCCCGCCAGTTACCAGTGGAAATCACTGTGGACAATGCCGATGGGGCGATCGCCAGTGGTCAGTTGGCACGGGTGGAATTTACTCAGAGCCAGACTCCTAGGGTAGTTGTGCCCTTGAGTGCACTCCCTGAACGGCGGGACCAACCCCCAGCGGTTTTTGTGCTTGAAAAGCAGGGCGAAAAAGCGATCGTGCGGCGACGGGAAGTAAAATTAGGGGAAAAGCGGGGCGGTCGGGTAGAAATTCTCGCAGGCTTAAAGGCAGGCACTCCCTATGTAGTCAGGAGTGGCGGTAAGCTCAACGATGGCGATGAAGTCCGTCTTAGTGCCTTATCCGAAATTCAACCCCAAGCAGGCGGTCAGCGTCGCCGTCCCCAGAGGCAGTAGATATGTTTACAACCTTGTTTAGCAAATGGCGGTCTAGTAGTCGGTTGTGTAGCGATCGCTTGCTAGGCATTCTAACAGTGAGTTTAGTCTGGCTGTTGCCCTTTTTAGAAAATGCCCAAATTGGGGTAGTAAGTATTGCTCTTATTTGTTTATTATTACTATTAATCTTGAGCGGCGCGCCACTTCCTAGACACCCTATATTTTTGCCATTGGGGATTTATTGGTTAGTAGGTATTCTGGCAACGGTGTTTTCACCTGTGCGGATGGCGGCAATAGATGGCTTAATTAAGCTAACTCTATATTTGGGGATATTTCTGGTATTTTACCATTTGCTTAGGCTGGGTTGGCGCAATTTTTTGGTGGGATCCTACCTCAGCAGTGCTTTGGTGGTATGTGGCTATGGCATACATCAATGGCTGTTGGGAGCGCAGGAATTAGCTACTTGGACTGACCCGAATTCCGATCTGGCGGGGATCACCCGTGTATATAGTTTTTTGGGCAACCCTAACCTGTTGGCGGGCTATTTGATTCCTGTTGTCCCGCTGAGTGTAGTGGCAGTTTTGGTGTGGCGATCGTGGGTGCATAAATTTCTCGCAGGGCTGGTGGGGATCAGTGGAATTCTCTGTATTTTTCAGACCTACAGTCGGGGGGCATTAGTGGGCTTGGTGGGGATGGGGCTTACCCTAGTTTTACTGTTGATTTTTTGGTGGGGCAGAAAATTACCCCCTTGGACATTGCTCCTATTTTGTTTAGGTAGCTTGGGTACAGTGGGCACAGCAATGTTAGGTATGCCGATGGTGCGCCGACGGATAGAGACTATTTTTTGGGGGGGGATCGACAGTAGTAATGCGTTTCGCTTGAATGTGTGGCGGGCAGTGTTCCAGATGATCCGCGATCGTCCCCTTTTGGGCATTGGACTGGGGAATCGGGCTTTTAATCAGGTCTATCCCCTCTATCAAAGTAGTGGGTTCAGTGCTTTGGGCACATATTCTGTGCCCCTAGAAATTACAGTAGAAACAGGAATAATTGGTTTACTGGTTTACCTGTGGTTACTATTTACGGTGGTAAAAACGGGCTGGCAAGCTCTGTTACAGTGTCGGCAGGCTACAGACCCCCAAGGATTGTGGCTGATTGCCTGTTTTAGCGGGATCGCCGGGATGCTGGGGCATGGTTTATTTGATACGGTCTGGTTTCGTCCACAGGTGCAGATTATTTGGTGGTTGTGCCTAGGGATTACCTGTTCCTTTATGGGAATATCGGAGGAGAAGTATGTTGGCTAGGAAACAAGGCTGCAGTTTCTGGACAACAGTGGGAGTATGCTCATCCACCTCCCGATCCAAGCTGAATTTTTAGGGCCAGAAGGGAGTCTCCTGGCGGCGATCGCCCAAATTATCCAGCTTCTCAAGAATGGCATTGCACCTAGTCGGGTGACTAAGGGTCAGGAAGGATTTGTATTTGCCCGGCCGTTGCAATCACCTCCCTGTTTTTGATTAACCTGAGTTCGGGATAAGGATTTGGACAAATGGGCTTTAGCTAGTTTATCGAGGCTCATACCGCCCCTGTGATCAATAGCCTGCAGACAGAACAGAGCTTACAGGGCTTTGCTTAACCCCAACTGGGGTTGATTACAAGAAAGTTTTTAACTGGGGACTCACTCCATACATGTCCGTAACCGAATTGAAAGATATATCTGAATTTGGCTAGACTTTGCCACATCTATAAACTACGGGCTGGATAACTATACTAATACTGAAATGATATCTACTGTAAGTGATATTTAGGATGATAAATTCATTGACACTAGCTGTACCTGCTACCAGTGGCAACATTGGGGCGGGTTTTGACTGTATGGGGGTAGCTCTGAGCCTATACAACACTTTTCGGTTTGCGCCTGCGACTACTTTGCAGATCGCCATCACAGGCAAAGGGGCAGAAAAACTCCCCCGCAGTCAGCACAACTTAGTCTATTACGCATGGCAGAGATACTGGCAAAAAATTGGCAAGCCAGTGCCCCCAGTCAGCATTGAAATCAACTTGGCAGTGCCGACGGCAAGGGGTTTAGGCAGTTCAGCGACGGCAATTTGTGCAGGGGTATATGGGGCAAACCTGTGGGCAGGTGCTCCCCTCGATCGCCCCGCCTTGGTCAAACTAGCCAGCGAGATTGAAGGGCATCCCGATAATGTTGCCCCTGCTTTGCTGGGGGGCTGTCAGTTGGTGGCAGGGGAGGTGATCTGCCCCATCCCTTGGCATGGGTCCATTGGCATAGTGGTAGGGATCCCCGAATTTGAGCTATCCACCAGCAGAGCACGCCAAGTCCTGCCCAGCCAAGTCCCCCTGCAAGATGCTGTTTTCAACTGCGCTAGGGTCGGCTTACTCACCCAAGCCCTCGCCACTGGCAATCCCGATTGGCTGAAGGAAGCCCTAAACGATCGCCTGCACCAGCCCTACCGCCAAAGTTTGATCCCCGCTATGGCAGAAATTCACCAAGCTGTCTTGGGGCAAGGCGCTTATGGGATGGTGATCAGCGGCGCAGGTCCTACCCTGTTGGCTCTGGGCGATCGCTCCTTGAGCCAGCAAATTGGCAAAACTATGCAAGAGATTTGGCAAAATGCTGGCATTGCTTCTCAATTCCTCTGTTTGGAAGTTGCCCAAGAAGGCACAAAATATGATTGCGACTAGAAAAGAAATCTCCTGCTGGGGATAGGAAAGCTGCGCCCATTTTTAGTAAAAGTTACTATAATTAGAATCACCACGCTTTAGCCTAGGTAAAAATCTATGTTCTTGACTGCATCTACTCAATCTGTCCTGCCTACTGATCTGCCTAGGGCGATCGCTGAGTTGAAAGAGGAACTGAACGCGGTGATTCTGGCCCATTATTACCAAGATGGGGATTTGCAGGATGTGGCGGACTACATTGGCGATTCCTTGGGGTTAGCCCAAGCGGCGGCAAAATGCACTGCGGATGTGATCGTATTCTTGGGGGTGCATTTTATGGCAGAGACCGCCAAAATTCTCAACCCTGATAAACAAGTGTTGCTCCCCGATTTGAATGCGGGCTGTTCCTTAGCTGATAGTTGTCCCCCCGACGAGTTTGCTAAATTCAAGGCCCAGTACCCTGACCACATTGTGATTTCCTATATCAATTGTTCGGCAGCGATCAAGGCTATGAGCGATATTATTTGCACCAGTGCCAATGCTGTCAAAATTGTCCAGCAGATCGATCCCCACCAGCCCATTATCTTTGCGCCCGATCGCAACCTGGGCAGATATATCATGCAACAGACAGGACGGGAGATGGTGCTGTGGCAGGGGACTTGTATGGTGCATGAAATTTTTTCTGAAAAGAAATTGATAGAACTCAAACACCGCCATCCTGAGGCAGAAATCATCGCTCACCCCGAATGTGAACCCAATGTTCTCAACCATGCCCACTTCATCGGTTCAACCACAGGGCTGTTGAAGTATGTGCAGAAGAGCGATAGTAGATCTTTCATTGTGGTAACGGAACCAGGGGTGATTCATCAAATGCGCAAATTCGCCCCTGAGAAAGAATTCATTCCTGCCCCCCCGGAGAATAACTGTGCTTGCAACCTCTGTCCCCACATGCGTTTGAACACGCTGGAAAAACTCTACCTTGCCATGAAAAATCGCAGTCCTGAAATCATCATGGATGAAGACCTGCGCCAAAGAGCACTCCTACCGATCCAAAGAATGCTCTTGATGTCTTAGGCGCGCAGTCTTTCTAAAATACCACGGTCTTCTAGAGTGGAAGTATCGCTCTTGATTTCTTCACCGGCGGCAAGGGCACGGAGTAAACGGCGCATGATCTTCCCCGATCGGGTCTTGGGTAGGGCATCCGTGAATCTAATTTCCCCGGGACGGGCAATTGCGCCAATTGCTTTGACCACATGGTTTTGCAGTTCTTTTGCCAATTCAGAACTGGGCTGATAATCACTGTTGAGAATCACAAAGGCGCAGATTTCTTCTCCCTTGATGGGGTCGGGTTTACCCACCACCGCCGCCTCTGCCACCGCTGGGTGGGAAACTAAAGCAGATTCAATTTCCATCGTGCCCAAGCGATGCCCTGCTGTATTCAAGACATCATCCACTCTGCCCATCACCCAGATATAGCCATCCTCATCTTTGCGGGCACCGTCTCCCGAAAAATAAAAATACTGCCCCTGTTTGGGGGAAATATACTCCCAATAACTGCGGCGGTAGCGATCGGGATCGCCATAGATAGTGCGCATCATACCGGGGTGGGGTCTTTTGATGACTAAGTAACCGCCTTCATTTACCCCCACAGGGTTGCCCTGCATATCCACCACATCCGGCACAATCCCAAAGAAAGGCAAGGTGGCAGAGCCGGGTTTGGTCGGGGTGGCACCAGGTAGGGGTGCGATCATAATCCCCCCTGTTTCCGTCTGCCACCAAGTATCGACAATGGGGCATCTTTCTTGCCCAATCACCCTGTAGTACCACAGCCACGCCTCCGGGTTGATAGGTTCCCCTACTGTTCCCAACAGGCGCAAAGAAGAAAGGTTGCGGGCACGCGGTAAATGGTCTCCCATTTTAATAAAACTGCGAATAGCAGTGGGGGCAGTATAAAAAATGGTTACCCCATGTTTGGCAATTACATCCCAAAAACAGCCCGGGTTGGAGGCTCGGGGTGCCCCCTCATACATCACCACCGTTGCCCCATTAGACAAAGGACCATACACCACATAGCTGTGCCCCGTAATCCAGCCCACATCCGCTGTACACCAGTAAATATCCGTATCTTTAAGGTCAAATATCCATTTGGCAGTGATATGACTGTAGAGGTTGTAGCCCCCTGTGGTGTGCAACACCCCCTTGGGCTTGCCTGTACTGCCTGAAGTGTAAAGAATAAATAAAGGATGTTCACTGTCTAGGGGTTCGGCAGGACAATCGGCACTGGCTCCTACCTTAAGTTCATGCCACCAATGATCCCGTCCCGTTTGCATAGAAACAGCCTGCCCTGTCCGTTTTACTACCAGCACATGTTGTACTGAGGGCACCTGCCCATCGGCCAGGGCAATATCTACCTGCTCTTTAAGAGGCACAATGTTATCTTTACGCCAGCCCCCATCTGCCGTAACCACCACCTTAGCCGCGGCAGAATTTAAGCGCTCCCGCAAAGCTTCCGCACTAAATCCCCCAAACACCACAGAATGGGTCGCCCCAATGCGGGCACAGGCTAGCATAGCGATCGCCGCTTCTGGGATCATGGGCATATAAATACCTACGCGATCGCCCTTACTCACTCCCAATTCTTTCAAGACATTGGCCAAAATACAGACTTCCCGATGCAACTGGCTATAGGTGAGGGTAACTGTATCCCCCGGTTCCCCTTCCCAAATGATAGCCGCCTTATTTTTCCTGTAGGTAGTCAGGTGGCGATCGAGGCAGTTATAAGAAACATTAATTTTACCCCCCACAAACCACTGGGCAAAGGGCGGTTGCCAGTCCAAAACCTGCTGCCACGGCACAAACCACTCCAGTTCTGTATTGGCTAACTCCCCCCAAAAAACTTCTGGATCGTTGATTGATTTCTCATATAATTCTCGGTACTGGGCTAAAGAGTTAATATGGGCCTGTTGGCTGAATGAGGCAGGCGGGGCAAACAAACGGTTTTCTTGGAGGACAGATTCAATTTCGGACATAGGGTCAAGCTAAGGGATAGGGAATATGTTATCACTAGGAGTGGCAATCATAAGTCCCAGCTACTAGCCTGCAGGGTTTGCAGATGGGCTTGTGTTAATATGTGTTACAGACAGGCTAGGGTATATTTTTTATGGCAATCAAGAAGGGTTCTTTAGTAACAGCAATCAAAGAAAAACTGGAAAACAGTGTGGAAGCTCTGGCAAATGATACCCGCTGGAGCAGTTACATTTTTGAGACCCCTGGGGAAGTGGTGGACATCAGAGGCGATTATATCCAAGTGAAGTTTGGGCAAGTGCCGACCCCCCCCATCTGGTTCAATAAAGAGCAACTGCAAGAATGGGTCAAGCCCTAAAACCGCCCACAGCTTTGGTTATCGGCGCAGGGATTGGTGGGCTGACAGCAGGGGCACTACTGGCAAAGCGGGGCTTTGGGGTAGATGTCTATGAACAATCAGCAGTGGCAGGGGGCTGTGCCTCTACCTTTAGGCGGAAAGGCTTTATTTTTGAGGTCGGAGCGACCCAAGTAGCAGGCTTGGAAGCGGGGGGGATTCACTATGAAATCTTCCGCGAGTTAGACATACCTCTACCCGAAGCTAGCTACTGCGATCCCGCCTGTGTGGTCTATTTGCCCCATGAAACTGAACCTATCCATGTCTGGCGCGATCGCCAAAGGTGGCAGGCGGAAAGGCAAAGGCAGTTTCCCAACAGTGAACCCTTTTGGCAATTTCTAGAAGATTTATTTGGGCGGAGCTGGGGCTTTCAACAGCGCAAACCCATCCTGCCCCCTCGCAGTCTCTCTGATTGGTGGCAGTTGATTCAAGCCATCCGCTGGGATACTCTCCCCACCTTTCCCTATACTTTTGCTACGGTAGGGGATGCGGTCAGGGGCTTTGGGTTAGGGGGGGATCAGCGGTTGTGGGCATTTTTAGACCTGCAGTTGAAACTCTATTCTCAAGTGTCTGCTGAGGAAACTGCCCTTTTGTATGGGGCAACTACTTTGTGTCTGTCCCAAGCCCCTTTTGGGCTGTACCACCTCAAAGGCAGTATGCAGGTGCTCAGCGATCGCCTGTTGGAAGCATTAAAAAAGTATGGTGGTCGCTATCATGCCATGCATCGCATCGAAAAAATAGAAGTGAAACAGCCCCCCCAAGTGTTGGTGCGGAATTTGCGTACCCGTGAAGCGTGGTGGCAGCCTGCTGATGAAGTGATTGCCAATGTCACTGTGCACAATTTGTGTGAGTTGTTGGGGGAGCAACTGCCAAAGGGCTATCACCGCAAGGTGGCTAGTCTGCCTACCCCTGCCGGGGCATTTGTGGTCTATTTGGGGGTGAGGGCAGAGGCTGTGCCTGCCGACTGTCCGCCCCATTTGCAGTTTTTGGATGCATATGGGGAGAGCCGCTCTTTATTTGTGTCCGTAAGTCAAGCAGGGGATGGCAGAGCACCCCAAGGCTACAGGACGATCATTGCTTCTGAGTTTACCGATCCCCACCTCTGGGCAGAAGTAAAGGACTATCCAGCCCTGAAACAATTTTTTACCGATCGCGCTGTGCAACAACTGGGCAGGTTTTTCCGCCTGGAGGGGAATATAGTACATGTGGAAGCCGCTACCCCTAGAACCTTTGCCCGTTATACCCAGCGTTGGCTGGGGACAGTGGGGGGTGTGGGGATGCGGGTGCATACCTTTGGCTTGTGGGGGTTTGCCAATCGCTTACCTGTGCCCCATGTGTGGCTGGTGGGGGATTGCACCCATCCGGGGGAAGGCACAGCGGGGGTCAGTTACTCGGCTTTGACCACAGTAGAACATATCTGTAATGGATATCAGTAATAAACTTGACAGTCTGCGCTCTCACCGTTGGTTTAAGTTGATTTGCGGCGCCAGTTATCAGCACCTCCCCAGTATTCGCAATTTGGCATTGGTTTACACCTTGGCAGGGGCGGACTGTATCGATGTTGCCAGTGATCCAGCGGTGGTGCGATCGGCGGTAGAGGGGGTGCAAGGGGCATTAAAACTCAATCCTTGTCTCGATCCCCCCCTGTTGATGGCCAGTATCAATGATGGCCTTGACCCCCATTTCCGCAAAGCCACTTTTAATCATTTTGCCTGCCTGCCTGACTGCGATCGCCCCTGTACAGGGGCCTGTCCCACCCGTGCCATTTCCCTCACAGGCGTAACCCCTGACCTCTGTTATGGCTGTGGGCGGTGTCTGGCAGTGTGCCCCATTGGGATCATTCACACCTACGAACAAATTTACACCATTGACCACCTCCTGCCCCTGCCCATCCACGCCCTAGAAATCCATACCCAGCCCGATCGCCACACAGAATTTGCCCACCTCTGGCAGAAACTTGCCCCCCTCCTGCCCAAGTTACATGTAATTTCCATAAGTTGCGGCGATGGGGAACACCTAGAGGAGTATTTGCGCTATTTGTTGACAGTGATGAAAAATGCCCCACCTGTGCTAATTTGGCAGACGGACGGCAGACCCATGAGCGGGGACATTGGCCCAGGTGCTACCCAAGCCGCCCTGAGACTGGGGCAAAAAGTATTGGGGATGGGGTTACCAAAGGGTTTTGTGCAGTTGGCAGGGGGCACCAACCACACCACCGCCAGCAGAGCCAGCAGTATGGGGATCAGACCCCACGGTTACGCCTATGGTAGCTATGCCCGCAGTCTCATTGCCCCCATCCTAGAACAGGTGGACGATCGCCCCCTAGAGAGCGATCCCCAGTTATTAAATCAAGCGTTACAATCTGCCCAAAATCTGGTAAATACTGTTAAATTAGAAATAGCCAGCCCCACATGAACTATGGATCAACACTAACGTCGCTCAGCCACTTCCCCAGCCATGAAACCATTTACACGAAAACTTCAACTTTTACCCTTGAAAATTAGCCACAGATAGCGCAAAATTTCCGCAGACCTACAGCAGAGATATGTCAGATATTATTCGCAGGCAGGTTACCGACAATCTGGATCAACTCCTAGCTATTTTGCCCTCTGATTTACAAGCGATCCTCACGGAACTGGGCAAGCTCGATGAACTGGTAGAAATAGTCATGGACTTGGGGCGATCGCCCGAGGCTAGATATTTTCAGGGCAGTCGTTATTTGCGGTCAGCCCCGATCACCCAAGCGGAACTAGATGAATGTGTAGCCAAGGTAGGGGAATTCAGTGGCGACAATCGGGCAGGGATCGAGCGCACCCTGCACAGAATCAGTGCCATTCGCAACCGCAAAGGGACGATCATCGGCTTGACCTGTCGGGTAGGGCGGGCAGTCTATGGGACAAGCGCTATGATCCGCGACCTGGTGGAAACGGGCAAATCCATCTTACTCTTGGGCAGACCGGGGGTAGGCAAAACCACTGCCTTAAGGGAAATTGCCAGAGTTTTGGCGGATGAACTGGATAAAAGAGTAGTTATCATTGACACTTCCAATGAAATTGCTGGCGATGGGGATATTCCCCACCCAGCGATCGGGCGCGCCAGAAGAATGCAAGTATCCAAGCCCGAACTGCAACACCAAGTGATGATTGAAGCGGTAGAGAACCATATGCCGCAGGTGATTGTAATTGATGAAATTGGCACGGAACTAGAAGCCCTTGCCGCCAGAACCATTGCCGAACGAGGAGTACAGTTAATTGGCACCGCCCACGGGAATCAACTGGCGAATTTAATCAAAAACCCCACTCTCTCAGATTTGATCGGCGGCATTCAATCCGTAACCCTAGGGGATGAAGAGATGCGCAGGCGGGGACTCCCCCAAAAGAGTATTCTCGAGCGCAAAGCTCCCCCCACATTTGATATTGCCGTGGAAATGACGGAAAGATACCGCTGGGCAGTGCATCGGGATGTGGCGGAAACAGTGGATTTGCTCCTCAGAGACCGTGAACCCAGCCGCGAAATTCGCAGTGTGAATGAACAGGGAGAATTAGTAATTACCGAAGAAGCTCCCGCTACGCCTGAATTGATTAAAAATCCCTATGCTGTAGGTTGGCGCGCTACGGGGCGGATGAAGCCTCTACCTGCAGTCAGTGAACCGAGCGAAGAAGTACCTGTATCTACTCCACTTACCAATGGCAGTGGTAGCGGTGAACAGAATACAGGAGGGGTGAGAATCTATCTCTATGCAGTCAGTCGTCAGCAAACTGAACAGGTCATCCAAACTCTCAATCTACCTGCGGTAGTAGTCAAAGATATCGATGAGGCAGATGTGATTTTAGCTCTGCGATCGCAAGTGCGGGCACAGGCCAAACTGCGCAACCTAGCTGAAGCCCGCAGTCTGCCCATTCATACCCTCAAAGCCAGCAGTCTGCATCACATCACCAGAGCATTGCGGCGGATATTGAATATGGATGAAAGTCCTATGGGCCATGATTTACATCTCTTTGCCTACGGTGATTCCGAAGATGAAATGGAAGCCTTAGAAGAAGCCCGCCTTGCCGTAGAACAGATTGTCATTCCCAAGAAGCAAGCTGTGGAGCTATTACCCCGCTCCCCCTTTATTCGCAAGATGCAACATGAACTAGTAGAACACTATCATTTGCATTCAGAAAGTTTTGGCGATGAGCCTAACCGTCGCTTGCGCATCTATCCCAATTAATTCACAAGGGATCCCAGGGTTTTCTCCCTGCGGGAGGAGGTCTGATGTCTCAAATTACCTGCTCACTGCTTGCAGGCGATCGATTACAAATTGGCGTTCCATGTAAGAGAATAAATGCCCTGCTTTCGGTCCTTTTTCTTTGTTGAGAAAAGCAAGGTAAACAGCGGCAAATCCCTCTTTTTGAGAAATATCTACTTCTTTGCAGGTAGCGAAGATGATATTTTGTAGGTGTTCACCTTCCCACTCGGCTGACTTGACCCGTTCCGCTAGAGTTTGTAAATACTGTTTTTGAAGAGGAGACAATTCTTCAGTTCTGGGCGGGATACGATCCCAGTAAATCACTAATTTTTCTTCTTCATCCGCATAATTCTGTAGCCAGTGGCGGGCTACTCTGATGCGCTCTTGGATGTGCTGCCAATCTGCTTCGCTAATTTCGGTAATTCCCTGAGCCTGCAGGCGGGATCGTACTTCTTTTTCAATATCCAGGTGGGGAATCTGCAATAGAGAAATAATCGTACTCAACTCGATCGTGGGATGAATAAGAATTTCATCGCCCAACTGGGCATAGCGCAGGGGAGCTAATTCCTCTGCAGGTAGGTTGGGGTCATTCTTATACTTTTCCTGTAAAGTGTCGTAGTCCCGAAACAGGCGGGTAGTAGTTTCATAGTTGGGCTGAAAGTTAATTACCGTGCGGGGCATGGTCCTCAGCATCAAAAATCTCAGGAGTTCCGGGGGGAGAAGTTCAGCGATTTCTTTGGCACTGGCACCGACTCCTTTAGAAGAACTCATTTTCGTGCCATTTACCAGAATGAATTCATAGGGGGCATGGAAGGGGGGTTCTTTACCTAGGACTCTTCTACAGATGGCATTGGCCACATCCCGGGAGCCGCCTTTTTGGGAGTGGTCTTTGCCTGCCAGTTCAATGGTTACACCAATTACTGCCCACTTGGCTACCCATTCTACTTTCCAGGGCAGTTTGCCTCTGCCGTCAAAGGGAGACACCCAGCCTTGATAGCCACACCCCTTTACATAGTTAGTGCTATCTTCAGTGCAAGTATAAAAAACTTTGCCGTCCTCATAAGCGGTGGTTACAGTGGTGGCAATTTTGCCACAGTTCTCGCAAATAGGGTGAAAAGGATACCAATTGTCAGGGCGATCGCTCTTGCTGACTTCTTTATAGACAGCACGAATATCGCTGGCATGGCGCAAAAATAGGTCAATATGGTAGTTTAACTTGCCTTGCCGATACAAATCATGCAGATAATAAATTTCTGGCTTTACCCCCAGATAGTTGAAAACTCCCAGAAATTCATCCATAAAGTAGTCGGCATAACTTCTAGCTGGGCGTCCGTCTAGGTTGGGCGCAGGCACATTGCACAGGGGAAAACCCAAGTAGGGCTTGAACTGTTCTTCGGGCAGATATTTGGGGACAGTATCGAGGGCATCGTAGTCATCCACCCCGTAATAAAACTTGACAGGTTTGCCTGCATATTGAATGGCACGGTAGATCACATCGTGGATAATTACCCCCCGCAAAGAACCTACATGCACTCTGCCAGAGGGGGTTTTGGAGTCATTCACCACCGCTGTGCCAGTTACTGCTTCTGCCCATTTGTCCGCCCAAAAAATGCCCATAGGTTTATCCAGAGACCGCCCAAGTAGGATTACTCAGGCGATCCCCAGCTACTCACTCCCAATTACTTGACGATCTTGGTAACGACACCTGAACCAACCGTCCGACCGCCTTCCCGAATCGCAAAGCGCATCTCCTGCTCGATCGCAATCGGGTTGATTAGTTCTACGGTCATCTTCACCCGGTCCCCCGGCATCACCATTTCCGCAGGACTGCCATCGTCAGCCGTGAAGGATTTGATAGTGCCCGTTACATCGGTAGTGCGCACATAGAACTGCGGACGGTAGCCTGCAAAGAAGGGAGTTTTCCGCCCCCCTTCTTTTTCAGTCAGCACATACACCTGGGCTTCAAACTCTGTGTGGGGTGTAATTGTGCCGGGCTTAGCCAACACCATCCCCCGCTCTACATCTTCCTTTTTCATCCCCCGCAAGAGCAGACCAGCGTTGTCGCCTGCAATCCCCTCTTCTAGGGTTTTCTTGAACATCTCGATCCCTGTAACAGTAGTGGTACGGGTTTCCCGCAGACCCACCAACTCCACTGTATCGTTGAGCTTAACGCGACCGCGCTCGATCCGCCCCGTTGCCACTGTCCCCCGACCAGTGATGGAGAACACATCTTCCACAGCCATCAGGAACGGCTTGTCCACATCTCGGGTAGGTGTAGGAATGTACTCATCCACTGCATCCATCAACTGCCAAATCTTATCTACCCAAGGGTTCTCCCCGCGTTTGATTTTGGGATTGGCAGTCAGGGCTTCCACTGCTTTCAGGGCTGAACCTCTGATGATGGGAATGTTGTCCCCGTCAAACTCGTAGCTAGACAGCAACTCGCGCACTTCTAGTTCTACCAGTTCAATCAGTTCTTCCTCCCCTTCCATCATGTCTTCTTTGTTGAGGAATACCACCAGATTGGGCACACCCACCTGCCGTGCTAAGAGAATGTGCTCCCTTGTCTGGGGTTCAGGACCATCCGCCGCCGATACCAGCAGGATCGCACCATCCATCTGTGCCGCACCCGTGATCATGTTCTTCACATAGTCGGCGTGTCCAGGGCAGTCCACATGGGCATAGTGCCGTTTTTCAGTCTGGTACTCCACATGGGCGGTGTTGATGGTAATCCCCCGGGCCCGTTCCTCTGGTGCCGCATCGATTTCGTCGTACTTTTTCGGCTGAGCTTGACCCACCGAAGCTAAGGTCATGGTAATAGCGGCGGTAAGGGTAGTTTTGCCGTGATCCACATGACCGATCGTGCCGATATTCACATGGGGTTTAGTGCGTTCAAATTTTTCGCGTGCCATTGATCCTGTATTCCTACTCCTATATTGTTGGTTTAATTATCCTTAGCTTTGCTCTTAGCAATTATAGTCTCTGCCACATTGCGCGGGACTTCTTCATAATGGGAAAATTCCATCGAGAATACCCCACGACCCTGTGTCTTAGAGCGAATGTCGGTAGCGTAACCGAACATCTGAGCTAAGGGTACTTTGGCGGTTACCTTCGCGATCCCCCCCTCTGAACCCATGCTCTCGATCTGTCCCCGCCGCGCATTCAGGTCGCCCATCACATCGCCGAGGAAGTTTTCGGGTACTTCTACCTCTACCTTCATCATTGGTTCTAGTAGCACGGGGTTTGCCTTCATCACGGCTTCTTTGATCGCCATCGAGCCAGCGATCTTAAATGCCATTTCCGAAGAGTCCACCTCATGATAAGAACCATCAACTAGGGTAGCTCGCACATCAATTACGGGATAACCTGCCAACACACCCGATTCACAGGCTTCCCGCATGCCCTGCTCTGCAGGCCCAATGTACTCTTTGGGCACCACACCGCCCACAATCTTGGAGACAAACTCAAACCCACTGCCAGGTTCGGCTGGTTCTAGTTCAATCACTACATGCCCATACTGTCCCTTACCACCGCTCTGGCGGATGAACTTACCTTCTGCCCGCACAGGCTTGCGCACCGTCTCCCGATAGGCAACCTGGGGCGCACCCACATTCGCTTCCACATTGAACTCCCGCAACATTCTGTCCACCAGAATTTCCAAGTGCAGTTCCCCCATCCCAGAAATAATAGTTTGGTTGGTCTCGGGATCGACCGCAACCCGGAAGGTGGGGTCTTCTTTGGCAAGGGCTTGCAGGGCTTTAGAGAGTTTTTCCATGTCGGCTTTGGTTTTGGGTTCTACCGCCACAGAAATCACTGCCTCTGGAATAAAGAGAGATTCCAAAATTACGGGGTGGTTTTCATCGCAGAGGGTATCCCCTGTGATGGTGTCCTTGAGACCCAATACCGCCCCTAGGTCCCCTGCCCGCAGTTCATCTACTTCGATCCGTTCGTCGGCTTTGAGCACCACTAGGCGGGAGATTCTTTCTTTCTTGCGCTTAGTGGCATTCAAGACATAACTGCCTTTGGTGAGTACCCCTGAATAGACCCGAATAAAGGTGAGGTCCCCATATTTGTCGCTCATGAGCTTGAAGGCAAGGGCGGCAAAGGGTTCATTGTCGTCGGCATGCCTTTGCACTTCTTCGCCACTGGGCAGTACCCCTTTGATCGCTGGGATGTCAATCGGGGAAGGCAGATAGTCTATGACTGCATCGAGGAGTAACTGTACCCCTTTGTTCTTGAAGGAAGAACCGCACAGCATGGGCACAATCTGTCCAGCGATCGTGCCTTTGCGCAAAGCCGTGATAATTTCAGTTTCGCTGAATTCTTCCCCCTCTAGGTATTTTTCCATGAGGCGGTCATCGGCCTCCGCTACTGCTTCAACTAGCTTAGTGTGATATTCCTGTGCTAACTGTTGTACTTGCTCGGGAATGGCAGTTTCGGTGATATCTGTGCCCACATCGTTGTTGTAAATATAGGCCCGCATCCGCACTAGGTCCACTAATCCCACAAAACTATCCTCACTGCCAATGGGCACTTGGATCGGCACCGCATTTGCCCGCAGTCTTTCCCGTACCTGCTGATAGACCTTGAAGAAGTTTGCCCCTGTGCGATCCATTTTGTTCACATAAATAATGCGGGGCACATTGTAGCGGTTGGCTTGTCGCCATACGGTTTCCGTCTGTGGTTGCACTCCCCCTACAGAACAGAGCACGGTGATTACCCCGTCCAATACCCGCATGGAGCGTTCCACCTCGATCGTGAAGTCCACATGTCCAGGGGTATCGATGATATTAATCCGATGTTCTGGGGCATCAGGGTGGGGTTGGGTGGGGTTGTTGGGGTCGCGCTTGCGCCAAGAGGTACTGATGGCGGCAGCGGTGATGGTGATACCCCTTTCGCGCTCCTGTGCCATCCAGTCGGTCACTGATGTGCCCTCATGGACCTCCCCCATCTTGTGGATCACACCTGAATAGAAGAGAATGCGCTCGGTGGTGGTGGTTTTTCCCGCATCGATGTGGGCGGCAATACCAATGTTTCTAACTCGTTCTAAGGGAATAGTGCGTGCCACAGCTTCCTCGCATTACAATTTTTAGCTTGTTTTAACCATTAGTAATGATAACAGATTAGTAACGGTAGTGGGCAAATGCTTTGTTGGCTTCTGCCATTTTGTGGGTCTCTTCCCGTTTGCGGATGCTCCCGCCTGTCTGGTTGGCGGCGTCAATGAGTTCATTTGCCAGTTTGCTTGCCATTGTCCGGCCGTTGCGATTGCGTGCATATTGCACCAGCCAGCGCAGTGCCAAAGAAGTACCCCGATCGCTCTTGACATCTACGGGCACTTGATAGGTGGCACCCCCTACCCTGCGGGCTTTGACTTCTACTAGGGGGGTCGCGTTGCGGACGGCTTTATCAAAAACTTCCAAAGGGGGTTGCCCTGTGCGCTCTTGCACTGTTTCTAAGGCTTTGTAAACGATCCTTGCCGCCAATGAGTATTTCCCCCTAGTCATCACCCGCCGAATCAGGCTGGTAACCACAGGGCTGTTGTACACGGGATCGGGGGGCACGGGGCGTTTGGTAGCTCTGGTACGACGAGACATACTATTTCACCTTACTCAAAACTTATTTCTTCTTAGCACCACCTTTAGCAGGAGCGGCGGGTTGCCCTGGTTTGGGACGCTTAGCCCCATATTTTGATCTGCCCTGCTTGCGGTCTTTGACCCCTGCTGTATCTAGGGTGCCACGGATAATGTGGTAGCGCACTCCGGGCAGGTCTTTGACCCGTCCCCCCCTAATTAGCACCACCGAGTGTTCTTGCAGGTTGTGCCCAATGCCAGGGATGTAGGCGGTAACCTCAAAACCTGAAGTGAGGCGTACCCGTGCCACTTTCCGCAAAGCAGAGTTGGGCTTCTTGGGGGTAGTAGTATATACTCTGGTGCAGACCCCGCGCCGTTGGGGACAAGCCTTG
Source organism: Pseudanabaenaceae cyanobacterium (assembly GCA_046295715.1). Classification (GTDB taxonomy): domain Bacteria; phylum Cyanobacteriota; class Cyanobacteriia; order Pseudanabaenales; family Pseudanabaenaceae; genus JBKBMU01. The sequence continues at coordinate 137,137 of JBKBMU010000006.1, read as the reverse complement.
AGGGCAGGGGACTTGGTTTTGACGGCAGCAGTTTGCCGTTCACTGCGGATAAGCTGTTGAATGGTAGGCATTCAGTACCTGTTAGACAACGGTCTATTACTATAACATATTTTTTGGTAGGGGAAAAACTAGTTGCCCCCGCCTAGAGCAGGAGAGGAGCAATTTCTCATTGTTCAGGTTTTCCCCTCTGCCGTAGGCGATTGGATAAAGTTAACCCGTCTGGGTCTATTGTCATTGGGGCATGAAAAACCTTGGCGAAATAGGCAAGCAATGGTATATGTTAAGTTTGATAAACAAAAAGGGCTAAAATAGATGTTAAACAAACTACGGGCATTGACGGTCAAAGCCGACGGACGCTACGCCGCAGAGCAAGAGTTACAGTTTATTGAGGCTTACCTGCACAGTTTTCCCGATCGCTTGTTAGCTTATCGCAAAATTCAGGACAGTGAAACGGACATAGTGAATGAGGTGTATCGGCGTCTGCAGAAGCAAAGTCCGCAGTTTTTCCAGCGGGGCGGTCAGGACTATACTCCCAAGTGGCGATCGGACACTGTGCGTGTGCTTCGTTTTACAGCGATGGCGATACTTTATGATGATGCCGATCTGTACAAAGAACGGTTTTTGTATTGGTTCCAAACTATAATGTCTGCTTTTTCGCTCCAAGAGGCCTGTAATCAAACCTATACAGTGATGCAAGAAGTAGTTAAGGACATGCTACCCCCCACCACTGCCAATCTATTATGTCCGTTTCTGGAGTTGACCCGCACTGTCCTAGCTAAGCTGACCTAAAATGGTTGCTATACCTTGTACTCAAAGACTCAAAGACTTTATGACATTGGAACTCCTAGACCTATTGCACAGTTTTGTATGTACCCCTCTCCCAGAGAACCCTAGGGAGGTTCTTGCTCCTGCGATCCCGTAGCTAAGAAGTTGTTCTAATTAGAAGTTCGGGTCAGGTTACTGACATTTACGCACGAGGTCTTTGGCACAATCACCCTCTCCCATACCTAGTAGGCAGAAAGTTTCTGTGGTTGATAGGTGTAAGCAAGATTGACCCTAAAGTTAGCCACCTTGCGATGACAACTATGCTCAATTACATATTCTTTAGTTGGTCATAAACGGTGTTTCTTTAACCATAATTTATCTTCCATTGTCATATTCATCCAATAGTGTTGAATGTTAAGATTTTGAGACTTGGTACCCCAAAAATATGAATTGCATGTATTGATACAAAGTTTTCTTGCTTTTTGGCATCATTATTATTAATATTGAGTTTAGTTGCAAGAAAGAATAAAAGTTTGGTCTTGGTGGTGTGCAAAGGCTGTCATGGGTATAGTCCGTTATCGTCTATTCCTAACTCTGTCGAAGCTCAGATTGATTTGGATATTCCTCACCTAACAGTTTGCCTACTGATGGATTTTCCCCTAGAGACTAGGCCAACTTTCCTGAATAAAAATAAGAGTAAACACTACCAAACTGCTATTCAGAGTTTCCCAATTAATTACAGTTCTCACCTCCTCAATGGAAGAGAAGCTGGCAATGAGGTCATCAGGCAAGAGGTCGATTGTAAAGTTATGTAACTTTTTGGTTCACTACTAACCATCCACTTAAGTTTTATGCTTTGTAAGCTTTATCCAGCAAGAGATACCCGCCTTTTAAGAATTGTTAAAGCGGGAAGGGGGAATTGTGAAGCGATCACTATAATTAGCCCTAGAGTGCCTAAAGCTCTATATCGCTATATTTATATTCATCATTCATTCTGCCCTATAGAAGCCGAAGGTACTCAATTACAACCAACTTTTGAATAGATTAAAGAGGCAGATAATGACTCTCACACCTCAGAAGCCTGAGGCAAAGGTAAGGGTTATCGTGGATAAAAATCCTGTGCCTACTTCATTTGAAAAATGGGGTAAGCCGGGGCACTTCGATCGCACCCTTGCGAAGGGGCCAAAGACTACCACTTGGATTTGGAACCTTCATGCCGATGCCCATGATTTTGATAGTTTTAGTTCGGAAGAAGATACTGCCAGAAAGATTTTCTCGGCACACTTTGGTCATTTAGGGGTAATTTTCCTCTGGCTCAGTGGCATGTATTTCCACGGGGCTAAGTTCTCTAACTATGTGGCTTGGCTATCTGATCCTGTGGGGATCAAGCCCAGTGCGCAGGTGGTGTGGAATATCGTCGGTCAAGACATTCTCAATGGGGATGTAGGCGGCGGTTTCCAAGGGATTCAGATTACTTCAGGTCTGTTCCACCTGTGGCGCGCTTCGGGGATCACCACTGAGTATCAATTGCTGTGCACAGCGATCGGCGGTCTGGTGATGGCTGGCTTGATGTTCTTTGCAGGCTGGTTCCATTACCATGTGTCGGCACCGAAGTTGGAGTGGTTCAAGAATGCGGAGTCCATGCTCAACCACCACTTAGCTGGGCTGTTGGGCTTGGGTTCTCTGGCATGGGCTGGACACCAGATTCATGTGTCGATCCCTGTCAATTACTACCTTGATAAGGGTGTGCCTTTGGATCAGATTCCTCTGCCCCATGAGTTCATCTTGAATCCCAAGTTGATGGCAGACATTTTCCCCAGCTTTGCCCAAGGGTTGACTCCTTTCTTTACCTTGAATTGGGGTGTCTATGCTGACTTTCTGACTTTCAAGGGCGGCTTGAATCCCCAAACTGGTGCTTTGTGGTTGACTGACCAAGCCCACCACCACCTGGCGATCGCTACCCTGTTTATTATTGCGGGGCACATGTATCGCACTAACTGGGGGATCGGCCACAGTATGAAGGAAATCCTTGAAGCCCACAAAGACCCAGTGATGATCACTGGGAATGGGCACAAGGGGCTATATGAAGTGCTGACTTCTTCTTGGCATGCTCAGTTGGCAGTGAACTTGGCGATGATGGGTTCTCTGTCGATCATTGTGGCGCAGCACATGTATGCCATGCCTGCCTATCCCTACATTGCGGTGGACTATGCCACTCAGATTTCTCTGTTTACGCACCACATGTGGATCGGTGGGTTCTTGATCTGTGGGGCAGCGGCTCACGCTGGTATTTTCATGGTCAGGGATTACGATCCTGCGGTGAATATGGGCAATGTGCTGGATAATATGCTCCGTCACCGGGATGCGATCATTTCCCACCTGAACTGGGTGTGCATTTTCTTGGGCTTCCACAGCTTTGGCCTGTATGTCCACAATGACACCATGCGGGCTTTTGGTCGTCCCCAAGATATGTTCTCGGATACGGGGATTCAACTTCAGCCCATTTTTGCCCAGTGGGTGCAGAGCTTGCACACGGCGGCGGCGGGTAGCACTGCGCCTTATGCCTCTGCGGGGGTTAGCCCCATTTTTGGTGGGGATATTCTCACGGTGGGCGGCAAGGTGGCGATCGCTCCGATGGTATTGGGTACGGCTGATTTCATGGTGCACCATATCCATGCTTTCACCATCCATGTGACGGTGTTGATCCTGTTGAAGGGTGTGCTGTTTGCCCGCAACTCCCGCTTGATCCCCGATAAATCTGAACTGGGCTTCCGTTTCCCCTGCGATGGTCCTGGTCGGGGCGGTACTTGCCAGGTGTCGGCTTGGGATCATGTGTTCTTGGGCTTGTTCTGGATGTACAACTGCATCTCCGTAGTGATCTTCCACTTCTCTTGGCGCATGCAGTCCGATATTTTCGGCACAGTCGGCGATGACGGCACGATCACTTATATGACTGGGCACAACTTTGCCCAGAGTGCCATTACTATCAATGGCTGGCTGAGAGATTTCTTGTGGGCGCAAGCTTCGCAGGTGATCCAGTCCTATGGTTCGGCTCTGTCTGCTTATGGCTTGATCTTCTTGGGTGCCCACTTCATCTGGGCGTTCAGCTTGATGTTTCTGTTCAGTGGTAGAGGCTACTGGCAGGAATTGATTGAGTCGATTGTCTGGGCTCACAATAAATTGAAGGTAGCGCCTGCAATTCAGCCCAGAGCATTGAGCATCGTCCAAGGTCGGGCGGTTGGCTTAGCTCACTACCTGTTGGGAGGAATTGCTACCACTTGGGCGTTCTTCCTTGCTCGCTTTGCGGCTTTAGGTTAATCACTGCGAGGGATAGATAATTATGGCGACTAAATTTCCTAAGTTTAGCCAAGACCTCGCTAGCGATCCCACTACTAGAAGAATCTGGTATGCGATCGCTACAGCGAATGACTTTGAAAGTCATGATGGGGTAACGGAAGAAAGTCTGTACCAAAAGATTTTCGCCTCCCACTTCGGTCATTTGGCAATCATTTTCCTGTGGACTTCTGGCAACCTGTTCCATGTGGCATGGCAGGGCAACTTTGAGGCATGGATCAAAGACCCCCTCAATGTAAAGCCCATTGCCCATGCGATCTGGGACCCCCAGTTCGGTAAGGCGGCGGTGGACGCTTACACCCAATCCACTACTTCTTATCCTGTGGACATCTCTTTCTCTGGTCTGTATCACTGGTGGTACACGATCGGGATGCGCACTGTCCAAGACCTGTACACGGGTGCGATCTGGATGCTGATCCTTGCTGGAGTGCTTTTGTTTGCGGGCTGGTTGCACCTCCAACCCAAATATCGTCCTAACCTGGCATGGTTCAAGAATGCGGAATCCCGCTTGAACCACCACTTGGCGGGCTTGTTTGGGTTGTCTTCCTTGGCTTGGACTGGGCACTTGGTGCATGTGGCGATCCCTGAATCCCGTGGTGTGCATGTGGGTTGGGATAACTTCTTGAGCGTGGCACCTCACCCTGCTGGGTTATTGCCTTTCTTCACTGGCAACTGGGGTGTCTATGCCCAAAATCCTGACACTGCTGAGCATATCTTTGGTACTAGCCAAGGTGCGGGTACGGCAATTCTCACCTTCTTGGGTGGTTTCCATCCCCAAACCCAGTCCCTGTGGCTGACGGACATTGCCCACCACCACTTGGCGATCGCTGTGATCTTCATCATTGCTGGGCACATGTACCGCACCAACTTTGGGATCGGGCACAGCATGCGGGAAATCTTGGCAGCGCACAATCCGCCCAAGGGTACGCCTTTTGGTGGCTTGCTCGGGGATGGGCACAAGGGTATCTATGACACCTACAACGAGTCCCTCCACTTCCAATTGGGTTGGCACTTGGCTTGCTTGGGGGTAGTTACCTCTTTGGTGGCTCAGCACATGTATTCCTTGCCTCCCTACGCTTTTATGGCTCAGGACTACACCACCCAAGCCGCTCTTTACACTCACCACCAGTACATTGCTGGCTTCTTGATGGTGGGTGCTTTTGCCCACGGGGCGATCTTCTTGGTGAGGGACTACGACCCTGAAGCCAATAAGAATAATGTGTTGGCACGGGTACTAGAGCACAAGGAAGCGATCATCTCTCACCTGTCTTGGGTGTCTCTGTTCTTGGGTTTCCACACCTTGGGTATCTATGTGCACAACGATGTGATGCAAGCCTTTGGCACTCCTGAGAAGCAAATCTTGATCGAGCCTGTGTTTGCCCAGTGGATTCAAGCCGCCCATGGGAAGGCACTCTATGGCTTTGATGTATTGCTCTCCAATGCCAACAGCATCGCTACTACAGCATGGCCCAACTACGGCAATGTGTGGTTGCCTGGTTGGTTGAATGCGATCAATGCTGGCAATAACTCCCTGTTCTTGACCATCGGTCCTGGAGATTTCCTTGTCCACCATGCGATCGCCCTCGGTCTGCACACCACCACTTTGATCTTGGTGAAGGGTGCTCTGGATGCACGCGGTTCTAAGCTGATGCCTGATAAGAAGGACTTCGGCTACAGCTTCCCCTGCGACGGTCCTGGTCGGGGTGGTACCTGCGACATCTCCGCATGGGATGCCTTCTATCTGGCGATGTTCTGGATGCTCAACACGATCGGTTGGGTGACCTTCTACTTCCACTGGAAGCATCTAGGGGTGTGGCAAGGCAACACTGCCCAATTCAATGAAACTTCGGTAACGATCATGGGTTGGTTGCGGGACTACCTGTGGTTGAACTCTGCCCAGTTGATCAACGGCTATAACCCCACTGGTACTAACAACATCTCCGTATGGGCATGGATGTTCCTGCTCGGGCACCTAGTGTGGGCGACTGGCTTCATGTTCCTGATCTCTTGGCGTGGTTACTGGCAAGAGTTGATCGAGACCCTGGTGTGGGCACATCAACGCACGCCTCTGGCTAATCTGATCCAATGGAAAGATAAGCCTGTGGCTCTTTCTATTGTGCAAGCCCGCTTAGTAGGTCTGGCTCACTTTACCGTGGGTTATGTCCTCACCTATGCGGCATTTGTCATCGCTTCTACGGCAACTGCCTTTGGCTGATTCGTGCTAGATAATTGATTTTTAATCCCTCAGGCTTCGGCTTGAGGGATTTCTTATGTTGAGATATGTATAAAAGCTTAGAGCCTATTCCTGAGACCTCTTGCATGATTGCTATCTCCCAGAAAACCCAGACGGGGGCTGAAGTCACTCAGGTTACTGACATTTACGCATGTGTATCATCTGTTAGATGAACAGGACTTACGCTAACTTTTAGAAAAAACTGGACTACACTCCAGAGCCTCTATAGTAAGTCCTGATTTGATGGAGATGATTTAGAATAGTAATATATTTTGATCTGAAGATTTGCATATGCCAAGTTGGCAAGCCATAGGTGCAATGAAGTGGAAAAGTTCTAGAAGTTATTTATGGATAGGGAGCGCATCTTTCCTGAACATTTGGCGATCATCGCTCAATTTTCATAGCTGGAACGAAAAGCTCTTTTGAGCAAGCTGGGGGAATTGATTAAAGCATGATGCAAAACTCATCCCCAGCAATTTCTCTCGTTTTTTATTGCCTATCTTCTTTTCATTTACCTGCGTAGGTATATTGGCAGAGATTTGGTTTTATCTCTTGTGGTAGGGGGGAGAGTTGGGTGGCATTTGTGGATGAATAAAGGGAATTAACTACTTTCAAGGGAATAAAGACCCAGCCGTGAACAACCTGTGTCGGATTTGCAAACATTCTCCTAACTATTACATCCATGGGTGGCTAAAATCAATGCCTTGACTCAATTGATAGAACTAATCTTCAGTGAAAATAGATATTCAGATCATTAGAGTTTGGTAATTTTGGTCACGCTTCGGATACTATAGTTATTTATCCTTTAGCCTGTGCTAACAATGCTTCCATGAAACACACTTTGTCGGTAGTTGTCGAGGATGAGGCTGGTGTACTCACGCGCATTGCCAGCCTATTTGCCCGTCGGGGTTTTAATATTGAGAGTCTGGCAGTGGGCAGTTCGGAACAGACTGGCTATTCCCGCATCACGATGGTGGTGCCTGGGGATGATAAGGTAATTGAACAGATCACTAAACAGTTGAATAAACTGATCAATGTGATTACAGTGCGGGATTTGACAGAGATTCCCTGTGTGGAGCGAGAGTTGATGCTAGTGAAGGTCAATGCTACTGCGAGCAATCGCTCTGAGGTGTTGGATATTGCTCAGATTTTTCGGGCAAGGATCGTGGATGTCTCGGATGATTCCCTCACAGTAGAAGTGGTGGGGGACCCCGGCAAGATGGTGGCAATCCTGAAAATGCTCAATAAATTCGGGATCAGGGAGATCGCCCGCACTGGCAAAATTTCCCTCACACGGGAGTCGGGGGTAAACACGGAATACTTGAAGATGTCGGTGTGATGCTTAGTCTGCTTACAATGACTGGTGTGGGCTTGGGAGCAGGTGTCCTGGCAGGGCTGTTTGGGATTGGGGGCGCAACCCTAGTCGTGCCCCTATTTTTGTCTTTGAATTTTAGTCCCCTACAGGCGATCGGCACAGCCAGTCTGAGTATTGTTTGTGCTTCCGCTTCAGGTACATGGCAAAACTGGCGCACAGGGAAGTTAAATATCCCTAAGATTTGGCGTTTGGCTGTGCCTGCGGTTGTTACAGTGCAGTTGGGGGTGGTATTGGCTAAATTATCACCGCCCCTGTGGTTACTGTTAGGTTTTGCTAGCTATTTGCTGATCAATGCTTGGCTAGTAGAATTACGCACTAGGTTTGGGGCATGGCAGGGTAAGCAAGGCGGGGTGTCTCTTGTCCAAGAAATCACTATCGGCTCTCTGACAGGATTGTTGTCAGGGCTGTTCGGTGTAGGTGGTGGCATGGTGCTTGTGCCCCTACAGCTAGTCTTGCTCAAAGAACCTGTCAAGTCCTCCATCTGTGATAGTTTGGCAGTGGTTACCCTCACAGGGATCGGGGCTTTTCTGGGGCATGGGTGGGCGGGGAATGTAGTCTGGCTAGAGGGCATACTGGTGGCAGGGTCGGGGGCGATCGGGGCACAATTGGGCACAAGAATTCTGCCCCACCTCAGCGATCGCTTAGTAACTAGAATGCTCCAAGCCCTCCTAGGCTGTCTTGCGGTTTACACTATCCACAAGGCATTGCAGTGAACCTCCTAGAGATTTGTCTGTGGGGAACGAGTTGCTCGGTTGTGGTTATCAAACGCTTCCCAGAGACAAGAAACAAATGAATTCTGACCACACCCAATCATTTAGCGACCTGTAGAGTTCGTTCACATTAGTAAATTTAGATTAAGGGATTGAATTTGCAAAGAGGGATTGGAAGGCAGTTCCCCAAGTTTCCGCTACAACTGCATCAGGAGCAACTGTATTGCCTCTTGCCTTACCTGAGTTAGACAGAGTTAGGAATAAAAGCTAGACTAGGTTTGACGATAACCCATGACAGCCTTTGCACACCAACAAGACATAACCCAGATTCTTGCCATAGATCACTCTTGCCAAGTATTTGAGTTACCCTTACCAGAAGTGAGTGGACAAGCAATACCAAAAAGTAGAATAACAATATGTCCAGAGATATTGGCATAAAGGGATGCCAAACCTAGTTAGCTATAACAGGTTTGTGGAGCTAATGTCATCAGCATTAGTTGCCTTATGTTGCTACTTTCATTTTTGTTGTCTTGGCACAAATACATAGACTCCACTCCGATTAGAGTGTGTCGCCAAGGGGGTGCAAAGAGGAATGAAGTATTTACGGGCAAGAATTCGTGTGGTTGATTTAAGCAACTTTGGGATAAAGGTGTGCAGATGAATATGACCATGGAAGATAAATTATAGTTAAAGAAACAGCGTTTATAACCAACTAAAGAATATGTGATCGAGCATAGTTGCATCGGACGGTAGCTAACTTTATAGTGAATCTTGCCTACAGCTATCAACCACAGAAACCTTCTGCCTACTTGTAGTCTCTCTATTTAGTTCATGGAACTCAGATCAGGTATAGCATATATATTTATATTTTATATATAGTCTCACCCCTCCCCCAGATGTGCCTCATTTTTACAGGACTTGCAATCCCCAAAATCACAAACCTTTAATCCATTAGAGGTCTGGGGCTGTGTAGCTCTCAAACTCCCTTTGCATCTGGTTTTCTCTAAAAATCAGCATAATATTTTTAAGTTCAGAGTCGGACAGTATAGGCATCCTTGACCCCTGGAATACTGGTGATCTCATCAATCAGTCCTGCAGGTAGGGGGTCATCGAGGTTAAGTACCATCACTGCATCACCCCTGACCATGCGTCTGCCCACCTGCATACTGGCGATATTTACATTGAAGTTCCCCAGTAAAGAGCCGATCCTACCAATGATCCCAGGCTGATCCCGGTGCAGGGTCAATAGCATATAGTGGGATGGGGCAACATTGATCGGAAAGTCATTGATGGAAGTGATGCGCATTTCTGATTTGCCCAGCAGTGCCCCCGATACGGATTGTTTCCCCTGCGAACCGTGGGCAGTGAGGTGTAGAGAGCCGACATAATCGCCTACTTCTGTATCTTTGGTCTCGGTTACTCTAATCCCTCGTTCTCTGGCTTCTAAGCTGGCATTGACAAAGTTGACTCTTTCTCTGAGGGCGTTAGAGAGTAAACCTTTGAGGGCAGCGACCACGATCGCTTGGGCGTGGTTGTTGGCTAATTCACCTTGCAGGCGCACATCCAAGGAATCTACCCGCCCCCCTGCCAGTTGTCCCACTAGGTTGCCGAGAGTTTCTGCTAATTGCAGATAGGGTTTGAGTTTCTGCCACACATCCGCACCCAGTCCGGGGATATTCACAGCGGCGCGGGCTGGCAAACCCAAGAGCACATCGCGAATCTGTTCTGCCACATCGATCGCCACATTGATTTGGGCTTCTTCGGTGGATGCCCCCAAATGGGGGGTGAGAATCAGTTTGTCGCCGACCTGGCGCAAGGGGGAATCAGCCTCTAGGGGTTCATTCTCAAATACATCTAGAGCCGCCCCCGCAATCCTTCCCTCTAGCAAAGCTTCCGCTAGGGCTGCTTCGTCGATGATCCCGCCGCGGGCACAGTTGATAATCCGCACATTTGGCTTCATGAGGGCGATGGCCTCGCGGTTAATCAAGTGATGGGTTTCCCTGGTTTTAGGAATGTGTAAAGAGATGTAGTCTGCTTCGCGCAGGAGTAGCTCCAACTCAGCCAGAGATACCCCCAGTTGTTCAGCCCTCTCAGCAGTGATGTAGGGATCGTACGCCAATACCCGCATCCCCATTGCTTTAGCAATGCCTGCCACATGGGAGCCAATTTTGCCCAAGCCAATGATCCCCAGGGTTTTCTTATACACCTCCACCCCCACAAAACTCTTCCTGTCCCATTTGCCCGACCTGATCGATTGATTAGCGGCCGGGATCAAGCGGGATAGAGCCATCATCATGGCGATCGTGTGTTCAGCGGCGGCGATCGTGTTGCCTTCAGGAGAATTAACCACAATAATCCCTTGGCGGGTCGCAGTTGCTACATCTATATTGTCCACCCCTACGCCAGCCCGTCCGATAATTTTGAGATTTTTACCAGCCTCAATAATTTCCTTAGTCAGTTTTGTCCCTGAGCGGATCATAATGGCATCGTATTCACCGATAATTTCCTGCAGTTGCTCAGGGGTGAGGTTGTTTTTAATCTCCACAGTTGCAACCTGCAACAAAATATCAATCCCTACTTGATCGATCGGGTCAGAAACTAGCACCTTGGGCATAGACAACAACACTTAAATGTCGACTTTTATGGTTTATAGCATTTAGGGGGACACCAGAAAATAAAATTTTTCCGCATAAAAAATCCCCTCTCCTACGGGAAAGGGGAAACTATTCTAGCTAGCAGAGATTAGGCAGTGGTAGAGGTGGCTTCAGTGGTAGTACCGACATTCACCTTCACTACTCTGGTTTTTTCAGCTTCAGCCTTGGGCAGAGTGATGGAGAGAATACCATCTCTGTAGTCCGCCTTCACTTGGTCATTTTGGATGCGAGCAGGCAATTGGAATACTCTTTGGAAACGACCATAGCGGAATTCACTGCGGCGCACGCCTTTGTCTTCAGTGGTGCTTTCAGATTTGCGTTCGCCAGTGATGGAGATGGCTTCGGCACTCACTTGAATATCTAGGTCATTGGGATTGATGCCAGGCACTTCTAATTTGAGATGAATGGCATCAGCAGTTTCATGCATTTCAGCGGCAGGGCTAAAGAAGCCACCTTCTGTTAAAGCGGGCACATCGGCAGTCAAGCTATCAAATAGGCGGTTCATTTCTCTTTGCAGAGCATCAATTTCTCTAAAGGGAGACCAGCGAATCAGAGCCATATTTGTACCTCCTTCTTGCTTGGTTTTAGATTTTGGTTTTAAATTTAGAGTTATCAACCAACTCTGAGATTAGCTTATCCCCTGGCTCCAAGAGATGTGAAGTGTGGCAAAGCCTACCTATCTTTTCTTGTTTACCGATCTTCTTGCAGAATCTTGGAACAAGGGGATGAGGAGCTTTTGTGAAGAGCTGTGCTGATCAGGAGTTTGGGTTAGGTTGGAGAAACCCCAGTATCTCTTGCCAACTAAAAACCTTACAGCAACTAGGTTTATTCATGGGATCGTAAGTCCGAGATTGAACAACAAAACAATATGCCTGACAGACGGCTGTCAGGCTTTTCAGTAGTTATGCACGATTTTTTACTTGACTTACTAGGGTGGACCACAAACACAGAAATTAACTAAACTGCTCAACCTTTCTACATCCAAGTAAGCTGGATAACTGCTCTTACCTTTACCCTACCATTTCTGCTAGCAACCTGAGTCATTTATTTTTAGACATCCAAGTAAGCTGGATTACTACTCTTGGTTGTTTACCTAACAGGAACTCTTGGTAAAGTGAGCCATTTATCAGGAGTCAAGGTTCGTACGCTATCATTTAGTTAACTTCTTGGGAGAAGTTGGGTTTGGGAGGAGGCACAGCCCAGAACCCAGAAAATTTAGATTTATTTGTGCCTGATTAAAAGATAGATCACTGGTCTAGAAATAGCAAGTAAATTTATAGTTATTTACCTAAACTTGACTAATTGGTCAATTCTGTTTGCAGTACCGTTACAATAGGTGTTAGCTTAGTCAGTATTTGAGATTACAGACATAGCCCATGCGTGAGTTAGACCTGCCCAAGCAATACCAACCTCAGCCAACGGAAGCCAAGTGGCAAGCCTTTTGGGAGGAGAGTGGGGTGTTTATTGCCAATCGAGACAGCGATCGCCCTGTGTTTTCAGTTATGATCCCACCGCCAAATGTAACAGGCAGTTTACATATGGGTCACGCCTTTGAGCAGGCAATCATAGATACTTTGGTGCGCTGGCGGCGGATGTGTGGATTTAATACCCTGTGGTTACCAGGAACGGATCACGCCAGTATTGCGGTGCAGACTCTGTTGGAGAAGGAGTTGAAGAAGGAAGGAAAAACTAGGTTTGATTTGGGGAGGGAAAAGTTCTTAGAGCGAGCGTGGCAATGGAAGGAAGAATCAGGGGGCACGATCGTCAGGCAGATGCGCAGGCTGGGGGTATCGGTGGATTGGAGCAGAGAGCGATTCACGATGGATGATCTACTCTCTCGCACAGTTACGGAAGCATTTGTGCGGTTATATGAGTCAGGTTTGATCTATCGGGGTGAATATCTAGTGAATTGGTGTCCTGCTTCCCAGTCGGCAGTATCGGATTTGGAAGTGGAAAATGTGGAAGTACAGGGGCATTTGTGGCACTTGCGTTATCCCCTCGCAGATGGGAGCGGTTACCTGGTGGTAGCAACGACTCGCCCTGAAACTATGCTGGGTGATACTGCTGTGGCTGTGAATCCTAGAGACGATCGCTACTCCCATTTGCTTGGTAAAATGGTGCGTCTGCCGCTGGTGGAGCGATTGATTCCAATCATTGGTGATGAGTATGTGGATCAGGAGTTTGGTTCGGGCTGTGTAAAAGTAACGCCTGCTCATGATCCCAATGATTTTGAGATGGGTAAACGGCATCATCTGCCTATGATCAACATTCTCAATAAGGATGGTTCAATCAATGAACAGGGGGGCAGATTTGCTGGTTTGGATAGGTTTACAGCACGGAAAGAAGTGGTGTCCGCATTTGCGGAATTGGGTTTATTAGAAAAAGTGGAGGATTACAAGCACACTGTGCCCTATTCCGATCGGGGCAAAGTTCCGATCGAGCCGTTTTTATCGGTACAGTGGTTCGTGAAGATTACGCCATTGGCAGAAGCCGCTCTCAAGGCATTTGATGAGGAGAATGCGCCTCAATTTGTGCCTGAAAGATGGGGGAAGGTCTATAGGGATTGGTTGGCGAAATTGAAGGATTGGTGTATCTCTAGACAATTGTGGTGGGGGCATCAGATTCCTGCATGGTACACCCCTACAGGTGAAATCATTGTAGCGAGGACTGAAGCAGAAGCCTATCAGAAGGGGAGGCAAAAATTTGGAGCGGGAATTACTCTAGAGCGGGATCAGGATGTATTGGATACTTGGTTTTCGTCGGGATTGTGGTGTTTCTCTACTCTGGGCTGGTTGGAGAATCATCCTGATTATTACAAATTCTACCCTACTAGTGTACTGGTAACTGGCTTTGACATTATTTTCTTCTGGGTCGCGAGAATGACTATGCTCTCCAAGTATTTTACGGATGCGATTCCATTTCACACTGTCTATATTCATGGGCTGGTCAGGGATGAGAACAATCAGAAGATGTCTAAATCTAAGAACAATGGGATCGATCCCTTGATCTTGATTGAAAAGTACGGTACGGATGCCCTTCGCTATGCCCTAATTAGAGAAGTGATCGGGGCAGGGCAAGATATTCGCTTGGATTATAATCGCAAAACGGATGAATCCTCTACGGTGGAATCTGCTCGCAATTTTGCTACTAAACTATGGAATGCTTCTCGGTTTGTATTCATGAATTTGACGGATTGGGGTATCCCTGTGGATGTGCCGCTGGAGACATTGGAATTGAGCGATCGCTGGATTTTATCCCGCTATCATCGCACGGTGCAGGAAGTGAATGATTATCTGGGGAAGTATGGGTTTGGGGAATCTGCGAAACTACTCTATGAGTTCATTTGGGGGGATTTTTGTGATTGGTATATTGAGTTGGTGAAGTCCCGTTTAGGAGCAGATTCTCCCAGTTGTCGTTCTGCTCAGTGGTCCTTAGCCACTGTTCTCAATGGTATTCTCCATTTGCTCCATCCATTTATGCCCCATATCACTGAGGAACTCTGGCAGACCTTGCACCGTGGCCATTCCGATCCTGTGCTTCCTGTCTTAGCCTGTCAGCCCTATCCCCAAGCTGATCCCCAGTGGATTTCTGCTGAACTAGAGACCCAATTTACGCTCTTGATCGGTGTGATTCGTTCCATTCGCAACCTGCGGGTAGAGGCAGAAATCAAACCCAGTCAGAAAGTGAGAGTATTGCTCCACAGTGAGGATGGGCAGGAATTAGCTCTTCTGCGATCGGGTGCGCAGTATGTGCTCGATCTGGCGAAAGTAGAAGAGCTGGAGATTGCTTCTCCTTACGAGTTGAAAGAGACTGCGATCGCTGGAGTGGTTGGTACAGTCCAGGTAATTTTACCCCTCTCTGGTCTAATTGATCTGGGTCAATTCAAAGTAAAACTAGAGAAGAACATAGCCAAACTGGCTACGCAAATTGAAACTCTCAGCAGTAGGTTGAATAATCCAACCTACCGTGAGAAGGCTAAACCAGAAGCGATCGCCGCCACTGAACAGGAACTCAAAGAGGCTGAACAACAGTTCCAATTACTGCAGGCGAGATATAGTCAGTTAGCTGGCTAGAAATCCTGAACTGAGCCAACTCCAAGCCTTTCTCAAAAATCTCATCAATAGACAGCATTTGTCCATCAGTAGTCATAAATTTGTGGTCAGGTGTTGATTTGATCACTGAACCATCTTCTAATTCATAGGCATAAACCAGTTGATGGCGGCGATCGTGCCACTGACAGATGGGTTGAGTGTAGAGCAGACCTCGAGGATTCACACTATAGACGGAACATTGAATTCGCTCCTCTACAATTTTACCAATGGGTAGAATACCGTACTCCACCGTAACTACAGGTGTATCATAACTCAAACAGTATTCTGCAAACATCACCATCTGGTCAAAGAGTTCATTCGCTAGTTTAGAATCAATCCCATTCTTAGCCGCTCCATCAAGAAACTTCTGCCGTTGCTTTTCCATCTCTGCTGGCTTCTTTTTACCCATCGCTCTTCTCAACAAGTCCGCTTCCCCCAGAGAATAGCCCGCCAAGTCTTGGGCAATACGCATAATCTGTTCTTGGTAAACTAAAATAGAGTAGGTATCTTTCAGGATCGGTTCTAAACCGGGATGAGCATACTCCATCTGTTCTCTGCCATGTTTGCGATTGATAAACTTGGGAATCAAACCTGCATCCAGTGGCCCAGGACGATACAGTGCCAAAATAGAAGAAATGTCCTCAATGTTGGAAGGCTTCAATTCCCTCACCACTTGGCGCATGCCTGTGGATTCCAATTGAAAGATACCCTCTAAATCCCCTTTACTCAGAGTGTCATAAGTCTTCCAATTCTCTGGTGTATCCATATCTGGCTCTATCGCTTGGAAATCGAAGTCAGGCTGGCGATACTTACGAATCAACTGCACAGTCTGATCAATGATGGTCAAATTGCGCAGTCCCAGAAAATCCATCTTCAGTAAGCCTAATGACTCTAGGTCTTCCATTGGATATTGAGTAACAATACTACCTTCATTGCTTTTCTGGAGAGGTACAATTTCTACTAAAGGCATAGGTGCGATCACCACCCCTGCAGCATGTACACCTGAAGTTTTATTCACTCCCTCGATCCGCATTGCCATATCAATCCATGCTTGTACTTGAGGTTCAGTTTCATATCGCTGTTTGAATTCAGGTGCAGGGGTCTCTTCGCTAATCATCTCTTGCAAGGGCGTAGGTTTTCCACGAAAGACTGGAATCATCTTTGCCATCTTGTCTGCCTCACTGTAGGGAATGTTCAGCACTCGCGCCACATCCTTCACTACTGCTTTAGAGGTCAAACGGTTGAAGGTAATAATCTGGGCAACCCGCTCACTGCCGTACTTCTCAGTTACATACTTAATCAACTCATCCCGATGTTCCATGCAAAAATCAGTATCAATATCGGGCATGGACTTCCGTTCAGGATTGAGAAATCGCTCAAACAGAAGACCATGATGAATAGGGTCAATGTTAGTGATTTTGAGTGCATAAGCAACTAAAGAACCTGCCGCAGAACCCCTTCCCGGGCCAACAGGAATTCCCCGATCGCGGGCATATTTGATATAGTCCCACACCACTAAAAAATAATTGGAAAACCCCATCTGCTCAATGATTGCCAACTCTTTGCGCAAGCGCTCCTGATACTTCTGCGGAATCTCCTGTTTACTCTCTACTTGGAATCGCTCTGCTAATCCTTGCCATGTTACAAATTCCAAATAGGTGTCTGCTGTATGTCCAGCTGGCACAGGATAACTGGGAGCTTTGGGATCGCTCAAAATATCATAGCTTTTGATTTTATTAGCTACTTCTAAAGTGTTGGCGATCGCCTCTGCTATGATATCATCAGGTAAATGATCCCGAAACAAACGACGCATCTGCTCAGCAGATTTGACAAATTCTGTACCACTGTAGCGCAGTCTTTTGGGGTCTTCAATTAGTTTACCTGTTTGAATACACAATAAGGCATCATGGGCTTCCACATCCCAACAAGAGACAAAGTGGACATCATTGGTAGCAACAATCTTAATCCCCAATTCTTTGGCAATATTTACTATTTCTACATTGATTACACGGTCCTCAGGATTGCCGTGGTCTTGGATTTCCAGATAATAGTCATCTCCCCATCTTTCCTGATACCAACGTGCCGCCTTTCTCGCTTCTAAAAAATCACCCTTAAGAATATTCTGTGGCACTTCCCCTGCCAAACAACCCGAAGTAATAATCAAGCCCTCTTTATACTGTTCCAGATAATCTTTATTAATGCAAGGTCGTGCAAAAATGCCCTTACCTTGATAGCCATCTAGGTGAGAAATAGTAGTTAGTTTAACTAAGTTTTTATAGCCCTGAGTATCTTTAGCTAACACTACCTGATGGAATTTCTTTTTCCCTTCCTGTTTAGTAATGTCGCCATTGATTACATACATCTCATTCCCAACTATCGGCTTAATACCATGTTCTTTACAGGTTTTAATTAGCTCGATCGCCCCATACATGACACCGTGATCCGTTAGAGCGACTGCTGGCATTCCTAACTTAACCACTTCCCTGACTAGGTTAGGAATTTGACTTGCCCCATCCAATAAGCTATATTCCGTATGTACATGTAAACCAACAAATTGACTCATATTTATTCATCCCGCCATTTACTAGTTTGTATTATATTGTCTCGCAGATTCTCACAAATTTGTTCAATTGGTAAGTCATTAGGATCGTAGCCAAAGGGATCATCAATCTGTGCCCTGATCTCCTCTACACCCAAGAGAATAAAAAATAGAGGTGTCCACCAGCCCAGATTTTGTACAAAAGAGAATGGTAAAGCTAGGCAGTAAATTAACAATATCTGAAAATGCAGAGGGTCAATAAATTTGCCCTGTTCAAACTGTTGATGTAGATAATGGGAAATCCAAGTAATAATTAGTAGAGGGCTGTGAAAATCTTTTAGTTGTTGGATTTGTTCATCTGTCAATAGGTCATCAAATTCACTGGGAATAAACTGATCCCGTAAGTATTGCCTAGTAGCAATTACATAAGCGATCAATAATCTGAATACTTCTTGTTTGTCCGGTTTTGCTTCTCTAGTAGGTTCCCGAATACCTACTTTGATCTCTCTTGCTAGATTGCCAATACCGATGGTAAAAATTCCCCATGACTTACGCCCTTCCCAGTAGGGATCGTAAGCAGTATTAGTTCTAAATACTAGTAATAAACCTAATACTAAGTTACAGGCAAAATTGCCGATCAAACTGTTGAGAACTCCCGATTTAACAAAATAACCAACACTATGGCAATAAGTAACTCCTAAACTGAAAACTACGAAAAAGGCAACCCTAGGCACAGTTGCTCCTAGCACTGATGCTTTTATTTGTAATACTGTAGCAAACCAAACAGTAGTAATCATATGTCTTGCCTCGGCCAGTAATACACTACCACTAACAAGTAGGCGATCGCAATTATTTCTGACCAAAAACTTGATGAAGCCAGCCCGCTGCGATGCTGATTATAAAAAACTACTGTAGAGGTCTCTGTTTACGAATCACCTTGTTTTCCATGATTAAAATAACACTTCCCTAGTTAATTTTCTTGTGCTCCTGCTTGTTGCAGAGCTGACCAGATGGTTGAGAATGGTAACTGTAGCGATCGCGCTAGTTGGGCACAGTCTTCGTATTCAGGTTGTATCTTCTTTTGTGTTGGCGAAAGATAGGCGATCTTTACTCTACCTTTACCGTAAATAGTTTCTACTGTTTTTAGTTCTCGCTTCAGAACTAGGCGGGTTTGTTCACGATAGCGAATACCTAAAGTAGTAGTTTCCCTGAATATAATTTCTTGACAAGTAGCACTATTTTCCACAGGACAAATTACGGTTAGTAAAATGCCCTGACGTGACTTTTTCATAGTAACAGCTTGGGTAAATACATCTAATGCACCGTTAGCTAATAGTAACTCCATTGTATAAGCGATCGCTTGGGGATTAGTATCATCAATCTGGGTTTCTAAAATCGCAATAGTTTCCACTGCTTTGTTAGTGTCAGTGTTACCAATCCATAGGCGTAAAATGTTAGGAATTTCTAAATCAATTGTACCTGCACCCACCCCTATCTTTTGTAAGTGCATAGGTGGATATATAACAAAACTTTTACTCAATGACACAGCGATCGCCGCTCCTGTTGGCGTTACTAACTCTCGGTTAATTCCATTATTAAATACTGGCACCCTGCCCATACTAAATAACTCTAATACCGCAGGTACAGGCACAGGCATTTTGCCATGTGCACATTCAATCAGCCCACCCCCTGTCGGCATAGCTGAACAATAAATTTCCTCGATACCTAAATAGTCTAGACCAGCACAAGTGCCCACAATATCAACGATCGCATCCACAGCTCCTACTTCATGAAAATGTACTTCAGTTTGCGGTAAACCATGTACCTTACCTTCAGCGATCGCTAGATTAGTGAAGGTCTTAATACTCCATTCTTTTACCCTTGGCGGTAAGTTAGACTGCTCAATAATCTGTTGAATATGGCTTAGATGTCTGTGCTGATGACTGTCATTGCAATTAACATCTACTTTGGTGGCCAATTGCCCAGCTTTTTTAACCTCAGTAATTTGTAACTGTACTACTTCAGGTAAAGCTAAATCAGCTATGATTTTTTCTAGGTATGCACAAGGTAAGCCTGCTGATAGCAATGCTCCCAAGCACATATCACCTGCTATACCTGCTTGACAGTCCCAGTAAGCAATTTTTGTCATAATTTACCTATTGCAATCACGGTTACTAATCTTACCATCGGGCAAAGTCGTATTACAAACGATCGCAGTTTCTAGCCAGCGCAGGGGCATGATTGCTTTGTACAAATTAGCTGGCACTAGCACAGCGCCGCTTAGATCACTGCCACTAGGATCAGCCCCAAATAAGCACTCCAAAAATTACTCCGTTGTAGGCGGGCATAACTAAGATTTGCTCCTGTCAATTTTG
Source organism: Pseudanabaenaceae cyanobacterium (assembly GCA_046295715.1). Taxonomy (GTDB): domain Bacteria; phylum Cyanobacteriota; class Cyanobacteriia; order Pseudanabaenales; family Pseudanabaenaceae; genus JBKBMU01. Next base: position 117,041 of record JBKBMU010000006.1, on the reverse strand, counting down.
CCTTACTCAAGTTTGTCCCTCCTGAGTTTACGCGACTAAAATCAACTCCTGTTTTGATAAATCAGCTTCGCCAAAATTCCCATTTGTTAAATTCGCTCCCGACAGGTCAGCCTGATATAGGAAAGCCCTATGCAGATTGGCATCAGAAAGATTACATCCCGCTAGATTAGCTTCCAAAAGATAGGCTTTGCTCAAATTTATACCAGATAAATTCAATCCATGCAGGTCAGTACGATTGAGAATTGCCAAGCGAAAGTTTACTTTCGTCAGATTCGTAGCTTGAAAGTTCGCTCCACAGAAGTCTGCACCTGTACCATTAACCTCCTGTAGATTTGCTCCTGCAAAATCACAATTCCAGAAAGAAGAATTACTCACATCTGCTCTGTGGAAATTCGCTCCTGTTAAGTTGGATTCACTCATATCTACTTCCCACAGTACTGCACCGCTAAAGTCTGCACCCCCTAAATTAGCCTTAGCCAGCTTGAGCCCCTGAAAGTTCCGATCGCCAGCCTGATATTTGTGGAGAAGTTCAGTTACTGCTAAAGATTCTATAGTCATAGTCGTGATTCAGTGTTTCCATAGGAGTTATCATACATGCCAATTTTGATTATAGACTGGAAGCAATGTACTCTTATACTTTTTACCAGTGAAAACAGCACTAATTTCCAGTGGATGTAGAGGCATTTACAGGTGAGGCTGAATAAGCAATTGATTACCTGTATCCTTCAGTAACTTTGTCATAGCATCGGCAGGCAATGGGCGACTAAAAAGATAGCCCTGAATCTCTGTACAGTGCATAGATTTAAGAATTTCCAATTGAGGCATAGTTTCTACTCCTTCCGCAATTACTTTTAACTGCAGACCATGACAGAGAGCAATAATTGATTGAACGATCGCTCGATCGTGTTGATCGCTCTCAAGATCTTGAATAAAAGATTTATCAATTTTGAGAGCATGGACAGGGAAATGTTTGAGGGAGCTATAGGCTGAATAACCAGTGCCAAAGTCATCAATTGTAATTCTGACACCCATTTGATAGAAGCGTCGGAGAATAGAACGAGTTATCTCTAAATCATTTATAGCTAGGGTTTCTGTGATTTCCAGTTCTAAAAATTCAGCGGGAATGCCGGACTCTTTGAGTGTCCGATCTACCACCTCTAATAAATTTGGTTGCAGAAATTGGCGGGCTGATAAATTGACAGCGATCGGTAGCATTGGCAGGCACTGATTGCGCCATAATGAATTTTGATGGCAAACTTCTCTAAGCACAAACTCCCCGATCGGAACAACCATGCCATTTTCTTCAGCTAGAGGTACAAAATCATTGGGCATCACTAGCCCTAATTCAGGATTTTGCCAGCGCAATAATGCTTCCAATCCCGTAATTTTACCTGTGAAAGTATTTACCTTCGGCTGATAGTACACCACAAATTCTTCTTGAGCGATCGCCCGGTGTAAACTATTTTCTAAAATTAGAATCTCATGGGAATTGATGTTCATGGTACGGGAGTAAACTTGGACATTGTTCCGTCCTCTTGCCTTGGCAAAATGTAGAGCGGCATCGGCATTTTTAATCAAGGACTCATTATCTTCACCATCTTCAGGATAAAAGGCAATACCAATACTAGCAGTAGTACGCAAATTGTATCCACCCACTAAAAAATCCTGGTCTATTCTGGTTAGTAATTGCCTAGCAGTAGCGATTACTAGATCATGACTAGAAATGTTGGATAGCATAATTGTAAACTCATCTCCACCCCAACGGGCGATGACTGCATCGGGGTAGAGAGTCTTAATTTCTTCCTTGACTACTTTAGCAACTGTTTGTAAAAGCAAGTCTCCTATAATGTGCCCTAGAGAATCATTGACAATGCGGAAACGATCGAGGTCAAAAAACAGAATTGCTAGTTTAGAATTCTCTTCCTCTGCTCTTTCTAGAGCTATTGCTAAACTAGCATTGAATTGAATGCGATTAGCTAGACCCGTAAGCGGATCGCGAGAACTATGTTTGCGCCATTTAGATTCTGCTTCCTTGAGGTGGGTAATATCTATCCCAGTAAGAATGATTTTGTCATCAACTCTGTAGGCATTGAACCAGAAATGCTGTTCTTTCTCGCCCAAATTGAAACATAGTTCTTTTGACCAGTCTGTTTGGTCTTTGGCTAGAAAACTAAGTAAACTTTTATGCACAGTGGATAGAATTTCATAATTACTGAGAGATTGATTGAGCAGCTCACCCGTTGTTAGATTCAGAAACTCGCATAGATTTTGATTGACTTGGATAAAGTCTAATCTAGGATTAAGAATGGCGGCTAGACCGGGAATAGAATTCAATAAATCTATCACTAAGGCTTCATTGCTCTGTTCTTTGCCTAGTTCAACCTGCGCATGTAAATCATTGAAACTTTGGGCAATCTGCTGGAGTTCAGCAAACTTCCAGCCAGTTCTGATTCTATCGTCCCATAGAGCGAGATTCCTAACCCGCCATTGGAGCGATCGCACTAACTTCTGTATCGGTCTGGTGATTTGCCAGTAGATTCCTATACAAATGCCTAAATTAACTGCTAAAACCATGACGGCAATGAGCCAATTGCTGTACATTCCTATAACTATAGTTAACAGCAGACTGGGCACACCAACTATCATAACTAGCAGTCTATTCATATCTAAACACTAGCGGTATCTTTAGTATAAGGGGTGCGCATATCAACCTCAAGTTTAGACATAATTGATACATGTCATTACCAATACTTAATTCACAAATATGAGATTATGGGACCATCTCTTACTGGGCAACTGTCTGGTTGTGGAATTTTGTCTGTGCCGCCCAGACTTATTTTATATTTTCAGAAAGATTGCTACACTTACAATGATTCCTTGCTGGGAATTTTGTCTGATTTACAGATTTGCCAAGGGCAAAAGGTAGGTTTATATCTGTCCAATCAACCCCTAACTTTAATGCTTTATTTCGCTCTGTTAAAGCTGGGAGCGATCGTGATTTGGCTGAATAAACGTTTAACGAGTCATGAAGTGATTCAGCAAATGGTTAGCATTGGTGGAGAGCTTATTATTGCCGATCAAGGTCTATCTAATAACCAATGTCGACTGATCCGTCTAGAACAGATTAAATCTCTAGTTGATTTTACAAAAACTGCCGAACATCCCCTAGAAATACTTACTAATAGTTTACAGATATTTTTTACTTCAGGTACTACAGGCAAACCCAAAGCTGTACCTTTGAGTGGAGCTAATTTTGTCTACAGTGCGATCGCCGTGGTCAACTTTTTACGCCAACGGGGTGTAATCAATCAGCGGTGGCTATTATGTTTACCTCTGTATCATGTGGGTGGCATGGGAATTGTCTGGCGTAGTCTCTTAACTGGTGGCACAATTCATCTATTAGAAAAGTTTGATCCTATAGAAATTATAGAAATTGTTCAGACGGGTCAAGTGAACTTAATCTCTCTAGTGCCCACTATGTTGAAGCGCATTCTCACCCATGAACTATTTGCTGGCACCTTACCATATTGGCAAAATATGGGCGGTATTTTTTTAGGTGGAGCAAGAGCCGATCGAGTGTTATTAGAACAATGTCTAGACTTGAAGTTACCAGTATTAGTAACCTATGGCATGACTGAAGCCGCTTCACAAATATCCATTCTCGATTTACAAAAATATCCCCACAAAATTCCATCGGTAGGGCAAGTTTTACCCCACATGGATCTACAAATTCAAGATACAGAAATCTGCATTAAATCTCCTGCTCTGATGACTGGATATTGGGGGCATTCTCCTATAAATAATTACTTCCCCACAGGTGATTTGGGTTATCTGGATCAAGATGGTTTTCTGTATTTGTACGATCGCCGTATAGATTTAATTATTAGTGGTGGGGAGAATATCTACCCTGCGGAATTAGAAGCTATTCTCAGTACACATCCACAAATCGGGGAAGTTTGTGTAGTTGCCCAGCCTGACCCAGAGTGGGGACAAGTGCCCGCCTTGTTTTATACAGGTGCAGGGGACTTAACCCTAGAAGCAGTGCAGAATTATTGCTTGGCACATCATCTGGCCCGCTACAAACTGCCCAAAGCTCTGTACCATATCCCCCGCTTGCCTCTAACTGCTAGCGGTAAGTGCGATCGACAGTATCTTAGAAAGGTAGTCTTAGGAATAGAGAATCAGGACATAGTTTCCACTAACCATTCTGATCCTTTGTAAATCTCTGGGCAAAGGTGAATTATCTAAGTTAAATTCCAAAGTGCCTTGAGGGGATTCCACCTTGAATCTACCAGTAGGAGCTCCATTAACTTCAGCCCGAAAGTTCAACGCTGAAGTGTCGAATTTTACATCCTTGGTATTACGAGGGAAATATGCTCTCGAAAGCGTCGCAAACTGTCATCAGCGATAAATCTAGCTTGCTCTGGGCAAATTCTGTGCCTCCCATTTGTTCAAAGTCCTCAGCAAAAATTGAGTTAATTTCCTTGGGGGTAGACTCAGGTGAGTCTACAGTACTGGCTATTTGCCATCTAAAAAATTATACCCTAATAAATGTTATTATTTTCATAAACTTGGGATAATTGTCAAGACTTGTACTGATTTTATAAACAAGCTTCAGGGCTAGTCCCCTCAGGCCCCGTAGTTCAAAACTTTCGTAAGAGCTTGGCGATCGCAAGCAGTCATAGTACTACCCATGCTTTGAAAGATGTCAAGAGCGCAATCCACCCGGTTTGATTAATGAATGGCTAAAGTAGAGGCCTACGGTGCTGTAAAAGTCTGCTAAAAGTTAGCTAGAAGTTTAAGATGCTTGTGGGAAGCGGGTTTCAGAGGACTTTGGTAAAAAGCTCAATTTTTGTTACAAAAAAATATGCCCAAAATCCCTAATTTTCCTAGATTTCCCCTGTACACAAATAGGCAGTTGCTATTAGAATATGCGATGAAAATTCTGATCCTGACTGCTTTCTACTGCAGGTAGGAAGAGAATTTACCTTTTATCAACTAGACGAACGAAGGAACTGCTATGAACAAAGGGCAACTTGTGGATGCAATTAACAAACGCGCCGCTGAAAAGGGCATGAACCACAGCAAGCGGGTTATTGAGGAGATTTTGACCACCACCCTAGAGGTGATTGAGGATACTGTTGCCAGTGGGGACAAGGTTACACTGGTCGGCTTTGGTTCATTTGAACCGAGGGAGCGCAAAGCTCGTGAGGGGCGCAACCCCAAGACTGGGGAAAAGATGGAAATTCCTGCTACCAAAGTACCTGCTTTTTCGGCAGGGAAGACTTTCAAGGAAAAAGTAAACCCTGGTAGCACTGAAGACTAACTCTGAGTGAACCTTCCCTCGATACCCAGCCCAGGCAGCACAGTTAAAGAGGGAAGGGTCAGTAAAAAGTGGATGAGGATACTGACAGGTTCACTGACCCTTTAGCTCCTGTGGGTGTTCCCTTGATAGTGGCTGACTATGCTCAAGCCGCAAGGATCCCTGACCTGCAGGGCAAGGGCTAGGTGGACAGCCCCCCCCCATCCTATCTGTCCTTCCCAACTGGTGCTGACTACTACCCGCAGTCCTTGCTGTTGGGCAAGCTGCCCTAGGTGATAAGCGGACAGCAGACCACCGCAAAGCATGGGTTTGAGCACTACCACATCGGCACACTGGGCAGAGACTAATCTGGCTAGATCCGCTAAATGGCGGACACCCTCATCCACAGCGATCCCTATGCCTGTGGTAGTTCGGATTTGGCGCAGTCCATCCAGGTCATCTTTGGGGAGGGGTTGTTCTAGATAGTCCAATTTTAGAAAAGATAAATCCCTTATATACTGGATTGTATCTCCGACTGTCCAAGACTGATTGGGATCGAGACGGAAAATTACTTGTCCCTCTAAGGCTTGGTGTATGGCTAACAGGCGATCGTAGCTTGCCTGAAAGGTTTCTTGTCCTACTTTGACTTTAAGGCAGTTAATCCCTAGGGATCGATAATTTAGGGCTAATTGGACAGCGATCCCAGGCGGGACTCTCCCGATCAAGCCATTGAATTTCAATTGACTAGAGGCCAGATCAAGCAGGGGATTTAGTAATTGGCAGAGGGGTACAGATTTACTTTTAGCTAATCGGTCTAATAGAGCTTGTTCAATCCCGTGCCGTAGGGCCGGTAAATGGTTATATTGATTACAGAAGTCAGTAATTTTCCCAAAATCATGAGGTAATTCCCCCTGCCATGTGTTCAAATTCCTGGTAGATTCAGCAATGGTTTCTGTTCCTAGTGCTGGCAAAGGGGAGCATTCCCCCCACCCGCCCACCCCTAAAGCATCAGTAATTTTCAGGATCAGGGCAGGTCGCTGGTGATATGGATTGACTAGTTGTACTCCCCAGTAATTGAGCTTCATTCTTCCTGCACATTGCGCATGATTCTGGCGAGTTCATACTTCTCATCAATGGGGACACGGGTAGGTGAACCGCTGAGAATGCGCTCAAAGCCCTCAAAGGAATCTTTGATTTCTGCACCCTTGTCAGTGATGATATATTCCCGAATCCGACTGTCGTGGTAAGAACCACGCATCTTGAATACATTGATCGCTCTGGACATCTGGCCACGAATCTCTACATATTGGAGCAGAATAATTGTATCGGTGATGGTAGAAATGTGGGATTCGGTAATAGAATGAGAACCCATGAATTGATCAGTCGTGTTAGTGAATAGACCTGTAATCTCTTCCTGTTTGACGAAACCAGTTAAACCAATCACAAACTGACGGAAAGTATTATTGCTCACACCTCTGGCTAGAGCAGACAGAGAGTCAATAGCAATGCGAGAGGGCTTAAATTCAGCTATTTCCGATTTGATTACCTGCAAATGGTCTTCTAAGCCGAGGGATTCGGGATAGACACAGATAATTTTCAATAAGCCTGAACTCTCCCAGCGATCGAAATCCGTACCCCAAGAAGAAGCATTCCTTGTCAATTGTTGGCGGGATTCCTCATAGGCAAAGAGAATGGCGCGCTCCCCATGCTGACATCCATTCTCCAGAAATTTACTCACCATCAGGGTTTTACCCGTACCTGTCGCCCCTGTAATCAAGATAATGGAATCCTTAAAGTAACCGCCCCCGCACATCTCATCTAGGGTGGCGATTCCTGAGGAAACCCGCGCATTAGAAGATTTCTGGGTCAAGCGCATCGCTCCCAAAGGAAAGATATTAATCCCATTCTTAGTCATGGTGAAGGGAAATTCACCCTTCATGTGAGTAGTACCTCTTAATTTGAGAATTTCAGCAGTGCGATGTCTCCTTTCACCTTCCAAAACATTCCTGAGAATGATCACATTATCAGATACAAATTCTTCCACGCCGAAGCGGGCAACTGCTCCATATTCCGATTCTCTTTCGGTGGTCATCACCGTAGTCACACCTAGACTCTTCAGGCGCGCCACTAACCGAAAAATCTCCCGCCGTACCATACTCAGGGAATCATACTGTTGGAAAATCGCTGTAATCGAATCGATCGCTACTCTTTTGGCTTTGTATTTGAGAATGGCATATTGAATTCTCTCAATCAGGGCTGATAAATCAAATTCACCCACAACATCATGCCCTTCAGGGTCAGGGGAAGCATCCAAGATGAATAATTTCCCCTGTTCAATCAAACTCGGTAAATCCCAATTGAAGCTGTAGGCATTTTTGATGATATCCTCTGGGGACTCCTCAAAAGTAACGAATACCCCAGGCTCATTTAGACTGGTAATGCCATTGTAGAGGAACTGCATCGCAAATAGAGTTTTGCCCGTACCTGAAGTGCCGCTGACCAGAGTAGCTCGCCCGATCGGTAAACCGCCGTGGGTGATGTCATCCAAGCCCTCAATCATAGTGCGGAGCTTCTGAATGCCCTGCCCCTTCACATTATTGTTGTCCGCATTTTCCTCAGTCATCGCTCAACTCCTCGTACAATAAATCTAAACCAATCAGCACCCGCTCCCGATCGGACAGGTCGCCGATAATTTTGCGTACAGGGGGCGGTAATATCTTAGCAAGGGTGGGGGTCGCCAGAATCTTGTCTTCTTCTGCCAGTTGGGGATTTTTTAAGACATCTATCACTTTGAGGGTATATACTCCTTGAAACTCTGTTTCTAAGATATCATTCAAAGTTTTGAGAGCGCGTACTGAATTGGGAGTATTCCCCGCTACATAGAGTTTCAATACATAAGTCTTGCGCAGTTTACTCATATCAGTGGCTCTCTTTAGCAATGGAACGACGGTATATCTCGCACAAATGGGCTAGGACATCAATCAGGGTAATGCGATAGTCCACCAAAATATCATCACTGCGCCGTTCAATTTTTAACTGTTTGGAAAATTCATCCATTAGATTCATGTGAATTTCTAAAATCTGCGACATGGATACATCCCCTAAGAATGCCAAGTTAGCAAATTCATCAATCTTTTGATTGACCCTACTATTATTCTGAAAATATTCTAGGACAATACTGCGATAGATTTCCGTCAATAACCGAATTTGTTCATCTTTTTCCTTGGGGGGCAGGTTGCGCAGGAAGTAGTCAGGGGATCGCTTGTAAAATACCCCCAAATAGCCCAGCCTAGCTTGGAGTTTATCTTGTAATTGGTTGGCTAATTCGTGTCTAATTTGGTGGATATGCCGGCGGAGAAAACAGGCGATCGCTTGTTCAATTTGCTGGGGGAGTTGGGCGGGGGATTGCACAGGAAAAACGATGGGAATCTGCCAACCTGCCTGTTTGGTCTGCTCATAAAATGGCGCCTGCTCTGCCGTAAACACTAAACAATCGCACTGGGGGATCAAAATGGCAAACTGATCCCAGTCCCCAGCGATCGCCAACTGGTAGCGATCAGAGAGCAAAACTTGCTGAATTGGTTGAGGCAGAGCTAGTCCGCCGATGCGCCATGTATGCAAAGAGTTTTAGTTTTATTGCTAAGAGATTATGTCATTCTTTATTTTCCCACCTTTTTTCGCTAAATGTGTGAAATTATCCATACCGTTACTTGGGCACAACCGTGAATGCAGTAACCCCAATTTTGGAGTTGATGGAGCAGTTGCCCCTGCCCCTATTGTTGCGCGATCGGCAAGGTAGAATTATCGGCACTAACCAGCGTTGGCGGGAACAGATCAACCAGCGGGAGTGGCAACTGACCTATAGTCCCCTGGGGGGCGTGTGGCGCGATTTGGAGTTGGTGATCGCTCGTCCTGCAGATGAAATAGACAGCGATCGCCTGAAAACTGAGTTTCTGGCTTGCATTGACCATGAATTGAAAAGCCCCCTGACTTCTGTAATTGGCATTGCCAGTTTGCTCAATCAACAGGCGATCGGCAAACTCAACCAAAAACAGAGCCGTTATGTGCAGTTGATTCACCAGAGTGGACGGCATTTGATGGAAATTATCAATATGATCCTCGACTTAGTGCAAGCCTCAGGGGGACAGTTGCAATTGGAACTAGAGCCAGTAGAAATTCTTGCCATCTGTCAAGCTAGTATCAAACAAACCAAGAAATGGTTGGAACAGGAAGCTTATTTACACAAACGACCTGCCCCGAGGTTAAATGTGCATTTGGATATTGCTGAAGGTTTGGAAAGCTGTATTGCTGATGCCCTGCGCCTACAACAGATGTTGGCTAACCTGCTCTCCAATGCCTGTAAGTTTAGCTGTCCCCCTGATCAGGAACTGCTAGCCGTAGATGTGCTGCTCCAAGTCCAGCAGTGGGGCAAGTGGTTGACTTTTACAGTCAGCGATCGGGGCATCGGCATCCCCGCCGATCAACAACACCTGATCTGCCAACGCTTCCAACAGGTGGATAGTTCCCTGATGCGTCGCTACGGGGGCACAGGGCTGGGCTTGGTACTCACCCGCCAATTGGCGCGCTTACATGGGGGCGATATTTCTTTCATTTCCCAAGCGGGGGTAGGCAGTAAGTTTACTATTTTATTGCCTGCCGAACAGCCTGAAGCTAATGCTACTGTTTCTCAGTTAGTGTTAGTGGCAAGTACCGATCCCCAGGAGATCGATCGCCTAGTAAAGATTGTGGAAACAGCGGGCTATTGGGCAGTAACGGCGCGCAATGGCGTAGAGGCGATCGAGAAGATCAGGCAACTGCAACCGATGGCGAGTATTATGCGGTCTAACCTGCCTTTGCTATCGGCGTGGGATGTGCGGGCAGTCCTACAAAATCATATGATTCTCATTTGTTCCGACGATCGTGCCAGTCATAGTCCGGAATTGGTGCAGTCATTTCTGGACAAAGCCTGCCAACAGCCCATAGGTAAACCCCAGCGTCCCCTAACTTTGCTTTATATTCATCACTTCCTTGAGGAGCAGACCGTGCGCATTTTGGAAGAATTGGGTTACTGTTTGATTGAAGCCAGCGATTTAGAGCAAGCCTGTATTTTAGGCAATATCTGGCATCCTGACCTATTTCTGACCGATCGCGCCTGTCCTGAAGGGTTGGATGTGCCCTGCTTAGTGATTGCACCCCATAGCTCCCCCCAAGCTATCACTACAGCGATCCAAACTCTCAATCAGATTTAAGAGCTGGTCATCTCTTTGAAGGAAAGTCAAGTCCTGTGCACTCCCTTTTTTATTCCAAAGAACTTAGGGGACTCCTTGGGCATTCATTTACACATGGGAGGTGATTCATTCTGTGATTGTGCCGTGCCATTAACTCAACATCTTGTCATGGTGTATATTTACTTTTTGTGAATACCCTTGCCTATGTGGTGCGACGGATACTGCAGGCGATACTGGTAGTGTGGCTGGTATCAGTGTTGGGCTTTTTTTCTCTGAAACTTTCCCCAGGGGACTGTTTTACGGCTTTATTAGAAAATCCAAGTACGCCGCGGGCAGTGGTGGCACAGCTAAGAGCAAGATTTAATTACGATCAGCCGATCCCTGTGCAGTATGGGCTGTGGCTGGGAAGGGCATTGCAGGGGGATTTGGGGGTGCGTTGTAATGGCTTGAGTCCTGTTGCGCCTCTAATTGCGGAACGGGCAGGTAATACTCTGCTAATGTCCATTGTTTCTCTATTTACTAGCTGGCTGGTGGCGATCCCGTTGGGGATTTTCTGTGCGGTGCATCAAAACCAGTGGCTCGATCGCTTGATTCAAACTACTAGCTACACTCTGCAAGGGTTTCCCAGTTTCATTCTGGCCATTCTGTTGTTAATGTTTGCTCAGAATTCGGGGCTGTTTCCCATCGGCGGTTTGACCAGTATCGATCATTCCCAGTTGTCATGGTTTGGCAAAGTTATGGATGTGGCTTACCATCTGGTTCTGCCGACTTTGACCCTGACTCTTGTGGGTTTTGCGGGTTTACAAAGGCTGATGCGGGGAAATCTGTTAGATGTGCTCCGCCAAGACTACATTCGCACGGCAAGGGCAAAGGGCTTGCCTGAAAAGCGGGTGATCTATGTCCATGCCCTCAGAAATGCGGTGAATCCCTTGATTACGCTTTTGGGTTTTGAGTTTGCTAGTTTGTTGAGTGGGGCTTTTCTGACTGAGTTTTTTTTCAATATTCCTGGTTTGGGGCGGTTGATGCTGAGTGCGATCAATGAAAAGGATGTGAATTTGGTGATGGCGGGGTTGATGATTGGTACGATCATGCTGGTACTGGGGAATTTGTTGGCTGACTTGGCCTTGAAGTTTGTCGATCCCCGTATCCAATTGCAGGATTTAGACTAGGATGGCAAGAAAACATAAACATATTTTTATCAGTACGGGTGAGGTCTCAGGGGATTGGCACGGGGCAGATTTGATTAAGGCGTTGTTGGCAGAGGCTCCTGCTCGGGGGATCGATCTGGAAATTACGGCCCTGGGGGGCGATCGCATGGCGGCAACCCCTGCTAAGCTATTGGGCAATACGGCGGGGATCGGTTCGGTGGGAGCGTTGGAAGCGGTGCGGTTTGTACTACCGACCCTGTGGCTACAGCAGAAGGTGAAACGCTGTTTGCAACAACATCCCCCTGATCTGGTGGTGCTGATTGACTATATGTTGCCTAATATCATGATCGGCAATTTTGCCAAGCGGGTGTTGGGGGTGCCTGTGGTCTATTACATTGCACCGCAGGAGTGGGTCTGGTCAATCAACGATCGCAATACTCGTCAGATCGCTGGTTTTACCGATCGCCTGTTTGCCATTTTCCCAGAAGAAGCCAATTACTACCGTCGGCAACATATCCCTGTGGAGTGGGTGGGGCATCCCTGTCTGGCTAGTTTGGCAACCGTGCCCGATCGGGCAGTGGTGCGTGCCCAGTTAGGTATGGCTGAGGATGTGCCGCTGATTGCTCTGCTCCCTGCCTCGCGGATTCAAGAAATAGAAGCGATTTTGCCAATCATCGTGCAGGCGGGCAAGTTGATCGCTACAAAATTGCCCACAGCCCAGTTCTGGTTGCCCCTGTCTCGCTCTGTCTATCGCGACAGGATCGCCCGTATCCTTGCCAAGTGGCAATTGCCAGCCACAATTACCGAGATGCCTTCCCAGTGGATCATTCGGGCGGCAGATTTAGTGTTAGCCAAGTCGGGGACGGTGAACCTAGAGACTGCCATTTTAGATGTGCCCCAAGTGGTGTGCTACCGTGTCCATCCCATTACCGCTTGGCTGGCAAGACATATCACCAAGGTAAAATTTGCCTTTGCCTGTCCTGCCAATCTGGTGTTGATGCGGGCAGTAGTGCCAGAGTTATTGCAGGAGAATGCCACCCCTGCCCAGATTGCTGAGTTGGGTTTGCAGTTGCTGACCGATCCCCTGCGTCGCCAAGCCATGTTGGATGGTTATCGGGAAATCCGCAGCCGTCTGGGACAGGGCAATGCTGTGGTTAGGGTAGCCCAAGGTATTCTCGATATGTTGCTTTAACTGACAAATACTGGCAGACAAAAACTAGCGATCGTGCTAGCCTATGCCTGAATTTTTTGCGGTCAGCGGCTTATGTTCAAATCAGTGAGCTTTGTGGTTTCTGGCGTAGTTGCCGCCATCGCCTGGGGGGGAGCTGCCTACGCCAATCAGTTTGTGGTCTATGTGCCCAACCTCGATCCTACCCGCGTGCCCCAAGTCAGGACGATCGCCCCTGATGGTTTCTACAGCACTCTAGAGAATGGTCAGCGGGTGTTTCAGGTGGGACGGTTTAATAACCTCAACCTTGCCCAACAGCGCGCCCAGCAGGTCAGACAGGCAGGTTTTCCCGCTGAAATTAGATCAGCCCCCCCCAGGGTTGCCACTGTGCCCCCGCCCGCCCCGATCCCCGTCGAACCCTATCCCAGACCTACGCCCCTGCCGGGTGTGCCTCCTGCGGTCGATCCCCCGCCCCAACCGATCGAGGTAAATCGTCCTAGCCAACCCCAACCCGTCAGCAGTCTGCCCCCTGCCCCTGTAGACACACCTCCCCCCGATGACCATCGCTATGTGGTGATCATCCCCGGCAACTCCCAGCAGGAATTGGAGATAGTAAAACAGATCGCCCCCCAAGCCCGCCTGCGTACTTCCCACCGCGGCCCCTACATTGAAGTCCAACGCTACGCCGATCGCGCCAGTGCTGAGGTGATGAGTGCCACAATCCGAGGTAAAGGTTTTGATGCTCGGGTAGCCTATTTCTAACGATACTTCATGGCTCTTGCCATCTCCCGCTTATCTTCCCGCTTGCGGATGTCTTCTCGTTTATCATGGAGTTTTTTGGCGCGCACCAAGGCGATTGCCACTTTGATCCAGCCCCGCTCCAGATACAGTTTGAGGGGGACGAGTGTCAGACCCTTCTGGGCAACCCCAGCCTCTAGCTTGCGGATTTCGGTTTTGTGCATGAGCAGACGACGGGTACGGCGCGGCTCATGGTTGAAATACTTACCTGTGGTCTCATGGGGCGCCACATACATATTTAACAAGAAAATTTCTCCATTGCGGACAATAGCATAGGCATCTTGGATATTCACTTGCCCCGCCTTAATTGACTTGACCTCTGTGCCCAATAATTCAATCCCTGCTTCATAGGTTTCTAAAATTTCATAGTTGAAGCGGGCTTGCCGATTTTCACATAGGATGGGATTACTCATTTAATTTCTGGACAAACCGCCAAGCACCGTATTCCTGAAAAGACTTATCCAAGCGATCGGCTACCGCTTGACAGTGGTTACTACTCTGCAATTGGAGTCCCCCATTCTTACACACACAGGTCAATTTGACAACTCCCCCCTGCATGTCCGATTTGTGGATTAATACTTCTACTTTCACCAGTTGATTAAAGGGCACTTGTCCAGTTGTTTCCTGCCCCATCACATAGTCTTCGGTCTTGTAGGTGAGCTGTAAACCGCACTGGGCTAACAGCCTAGCAATCAACTCAGGCAATTCCTTGACGGAAGGGGGCTGAACCTTGTAGTAGTGGGTGTAACGCGCCATAGGTCAGGCTTGAACTGGTGGGCAATGTAAGTTTAGCCTAACCTATGCCCTGACTAGCGATCGTTCCTGACAGGGATCGGCACAGGTTGGGGCGCAGGACGCTGTCTGCCAAACAGGGCTTCCGCTACCCGATCGATGATTTCACCCAGCTTCTTTAAGACTTTCTTAATGAGTCCCACAGCCTTGACTCCTATACAAAAATTTACAAATTTAATTATGTGCATCTATCATAACAAAACTTCGCCGTAAATGGTCTAGGGCGAAGCAAGCACTCACCCTTCTGATCCAATTTCTACCACGGGAGGGATTTATGCGATGTTCGTAGGTATGGGTCTGCCCTGTGGGGGTACACAGCCCGATATAGACTAAACCCACTGGTTTGGTAGCAGTGCCGCCGCTGGGACCGGCAATGCCTGTAATACTCAATCCCCAGTCCGATCCCAACTGCCGTTTTACCCCCTCTGCCATCTGTGCCGCCACGATCCCACTGACTGCCCCTTGTGCCTGTAAGTCCTCTGCTTTGACCCCCAGCAAGTCCATTTTGGCCTGGTTACTGTAGCTCATCACCCCCCCCAGAAAATACTGGGAACTGCCCGGTACTTCAGTGAGCATTGCTCCCAGTAGGCCGCCCGTGCAAGACTCAGCCACGGCTAAGGTTTGTCCATACTGTTTCAGGTGAGTACCCACAACACTGGCGAGGGTGTCCTCATCTTTGCCAAAACAATCTGGGCCTGTGAGTTGCAAAATTTCTTTCTCCACAGGTGTAATCAGGGCGATCGCAGACTCTAGGGTGTCAGCTTTGGCAGTAATTCTCAAGCGCGCCTGTCCATAGTTGGCGTAGGGAGCAACGGTGGGATTGGTCAGGTCAAACAAATGCCTTACTTTTTCTGCTAGTGCGGACTCAGGAATGCCCCAGTACAAAAGCACACGGGAATGCAATACCCCTTGACAGTAGCCATTTGTTTGCAAGTAGGGCACGGCGATCTGCTGCCACATGGCGTAGAGTTCACTGGGGACACCGGGAAAAGTTAAAATCAACAGTTCAGGGTATGGCTTCCAGATCATGCCGGGGGCTGTACCCACAGGGTTATCTAAAACAGTGGCGCCCACAGGCAGGAGAGCCTGTTTGCGGTTGTTGGCGGTGGGGATTTTCCCAGCTTGGGCGTAGTCAGCTTGAATTTTTGCCCACACTTCAGGTCGTTCCTCCAAGGGCTGATGAAAAAAACTGGCGATCGCTTCAGTGGTCAAATCATCGGGGGTAGGCCCCAACCCGCCAGTAGTAATAATAATTTGGGAACGATTGCAGGCTATTGCCAGCACCTGATGGATGCGATCGATGTTATCCCCCACAACTGTCTGAAAATAGTGGGAGATACCTAGTTTTGCCAATTCCTGTGCCAAGTATTGGGCGTTAGTATTGAGAATCTCTCCTAAGAGCAGCTCCGTCCCAATACAAATGACTTCGGCACTGGTCATGCATTGCGCCCTTCATAAACTTCTAGGTTGAGGCTATGCCCTGCATTCTTTGCCGCGGCCTGCAACACCGTGCGGATCATCTGCATGGTTTTTGCCCCTTTCCCTACCAGTTTAGCCCGATCGCTGGCAGAAATGGCTACCCTCAGCCAGATGCGATCGCCCCTTTGGTTCACCTCCGCATGCAGGCGCAGCTCTTCAGGTTGCTCTAGCAGAGGCTGAAGCAAATAAACTAAAAGCTCGGCATAGGCAGGAGACATAGTCTAGGCAGATTTAGCCTCTTTGTTTTCCTTTTTGGGGAGTTTAGTGCGATCGATAGGCGGTAAAATCTGTGCCTTCTCCAAAATGCGCCGCACAGGATCGGTGGGTTGTGCCCCATTCGCTAGTTGGGTCTTGATCCCAGGCACATCGAGGCGGGTTTCGTGGGTACGAGGATTATAAAATCCCAATTCCGCCAGTGCTTCACCATCGCGGCGACTAGTAGCGTGCATTGCCACAATCCGATAACTAGGGCTTCGTTTTTTGCCAAAGCGTTTCAAGCGCAGTTTGACCATGCTATTTCTTGCAAAAAAATAGGGCTTATCTAGTATGCCAGATCTAGTTACTCAAAGCAACAGCTAGACTAGCCGTTGGAAATGATAGCCGCCGTGGAGTGCGCCCCAAATCCCGGCTCCTGTTTCGGGGTCGATGCCTTTGTCGTAGCTGATTAACTCCTGCCCATTGGTCTTGAAGCCCAGTTCTACTTGGCGGCGTTCACCGTTGTACACAAAAAAACATTGACAGTTGGGCAACATTTCCCCAATAAAATAGCCAGCTTCTGTCCTTACCTTTAGCCGACAGCCCTCTAGGTATTGCACATCTCTGGCTGTCAATGGATCTAAACGGCGGATATCTGCCCCTGCTCCCCGCCAGTGGTTGGGATGAGTTAGTCCATAGTATTGCACTATCAGTTCATCCCCCAGCCGCTGTAGCTCCAGAATGCGCTGGCGATAGGGCTTACTCAAATCCAAGACATTTGCCTGCTCGGCAAAAATGCCATAGCCTTTTACTACCCCCGCAGGGATCGGCACTTGCCACAATTTCAGATGCACATACCATGCTGGTTCAGCGATCGCTTGGGCACGGTTGGTAAATTCCCCCACTAGGCATTCAGCTAACTGCTTGACTGTGTCATCCATCGCCTTATCTCTGAATTACAGATATTGCCACGGTAGGTCAGGGAAAAATGGGTCATGGACACCGAGATCGACACATCCAACGACTCCACAAAATGCCACCAGCCCACAGGCATAAAAATTATTTCGCTGGGATGTAACCCTTCTGCAAGGATGTGGGCGTACTTGAACAAGGGAAAGGGATCGTAGTCAGGGTCAGTCAAATCCACTTGGCTGAATACCCCGCGATAGTTATAGAGATAGGAGTCATCCCCAGGAGGAATAATCTTGATTTGCGCCATCATTAGATTGCAGGGATCGTGGTGCAGAAGCGTGATCTTGCCTGCAGGTCCTAGCCAGAAAAATACCGATCCCTTGGGGGACTCAGGTAAAAATAAATCCGCCGGAAAGACCACCTCTGCAAACGGGAGGCGAAATTCGGGCAAATCAAACTTACTGTTATTAGTAGCCCCGCCCCACTCCACCATATCACTGATACTCTTACCTTGGCGATCGAACTGCACCTCTACCACCACTTCGCCAAAATGCTCCCGAAAATAATCTAACCGCCACTTGTGCAGTGCCTGCCATTCTCCCATCATCCCAGTGAGAATAAGAGGGGTGTTGGTCCTGTAATACTGCTCGATGCAATCGCCCCGTTCAATCTGCTGATAATGTTTACCCGTAAGTTGCCCTCTAATTTTGCAGTGGGATTCTAGGGCATCGGTGAAATTTTTGCCTGCTCTAAAGTAGGGATGGGCTTCTACCATGGCAATCTCCCGCTTGGCAGCCATAGAAGTCCAGCCCATGATTGACCAGTACCCGCAGAATCTCCTCATCCCTACTGCCCAGTATTTATTTTCATCATCCAGAACCGCCACAGTTCTGGCAGGCTGGGTACTGTCCGCACGGGGTAAAAACCGGGATTGAAACTTACTATATTCATGGCTAGGATTATACCAAATTCAGTCTGGGGTGATGTATGCAGAAACTCAACCTTTACCTTGTGCATTAGCCCTTACTGTTGAGTTCAAGTGCGATGCGGAGCGAGTATTCCCACACCTGTTCCCAATTATAGCATTTCACCTAACTTGGAAGAGGAGGGAGTGGTGATATATTTGGGGGCATTTGCTGGACATCAAACCTAGTCAGAGCTATTGAGCCTAAAATTTTGTTGAAACTGTCTGGCGTAAAACTGAGCATACTTGCCTGCTTGGGTGAGCAATTCATAGTGTGAGCCAGACTCAATAATTCTGCCCCGCTCTAAAACAAGGATGCGATCGCAATTCCGTACAGTTGCCAGTCTATGGGCGATGATAAACACGGTTCTGCCGATCATCACATGTTGTAATGCTTCTTGGACTAGACTTTCGGATTCTGCATCCAGAGCTGAAGTAGCTTCGTCGAGGACGAGAATTTTCGGATCGCGCAAGATGGCGCGGGCGATCGCAATTCGTTGTCGTTGTCCACCCGAAAGATTCACTCCTTTTTCATTCACTACCGTATCGTAGCCTCGGGGCAACTGCACAATAAATTCATGGGCATTGGCAATCCGTGCCGCTGACTCAATTTGTTCTGCTGTAGCTGGATACCCGAAAGCGATATTACTGGCAATGGTGCCTGTAAATAAGATGGTCTCTTGGGGCACGATTGCCATCTGGGACCGGAGACTGGTCAGTGTTACAGTTTTAATATCAATCCCATCGATAAGAATTTCTCCCGCGGTAGGATCGCGAAAACGGAAGAGTAAACTCAACAGGGTCGATTTTCCTGCCCCTGAAGCTCCCACAAGAGCAATTTTTTCCCCTGGCAGGGCAATAAAGCTAATCCCACGCAGTACCGGCTGATCGGGCTGATAATGAAAATGCACTCTGCGGTATTCCACCTTGCCTGTGATCCCAGGCAGAGGCTTAGCCGTCGGTAGTTCTAGCACTGAGGGCTTGACCGTAAATAGCTCAAATACCCTTTCTACTGAGGCTTCCGCCTGTTTGATTTCGTTGTAGCCATTGCTGATAAAGGAGATAGGGTCAATCAGCAGGAGCACACTTGCACCAAAAGCTACAAATTGCGTACCCGTGAGTGTACCTTCTCTGATAAGCCAACCACTGATTAGAAACAGGAGTGTAATTGCCGTTGCCTCTAAAAAACCAATCACAGGGTACTGAATGGCTCTAATCCGATCGGTAGCGTACTTGCGTTTGAGGTTCAATAGCGCCTCCCGCCGAAACCTATCGACTTCACTTGCCTCCGCTGTAAATGCCCGCACTAACTGCATGCCCCCAAATACCTCCGCCAACAGTGCCGCCAAATTAGAGACTTGATCCTGACTACGGCGGGACAGTTCTAACATTTTCTTGCCAAACCATGCGATTAGTAAGGCGATCAATGGCGCACCAATTAAAGTAGTGAGAGTGAGTACCCAGTTCAGGTAGAGCATGTAGCTCAGCACTAGGATCAGTTGCAGGACTGAGGGCACAAATTGATGAAAAAACTTGCCAATAACCTCCCCAATGCGATCGATATCTTCAGTAAGGCGATAAGCCAAATCACCAGTCCGATTTTCCGCAAAATAATCTAAGTCTAAAGCATGTAAATGTTGATAGACCGCCAAACGAATATCTGTGGCCGTATGCAGAGCCGCCTTAGCCATCAGGGCATCCTGCCCAAACTGACACACCCCCCGCACAATAAACATCACCACCGTAAACAGAGCTATCTGGAGAATTTCCGTAACATTCCCCACCGCCACCGCCCCCGCCACCCACCCCAGAATATGCGCCAGCAGAGGCATAGTGCCAATAAACCCCACCATACACACACTTGCCTTGAACACCAGTTCCAGATGGGGTCTTAGGTAGGGGACAACTTTCAAGTAAGGACTAGCCACAGTCACACACCCAACAATTCCGTACTATCTTAGAGCGATCGCCGCTGAAAATAAACTTGTGTGTCAGTGATTAGTGTGTTAAAATTAGATTCTGCAGACAGGGGGCTATAGCACAGTTGGTAGCGCGTCTCAATGGCATTGAGAAGGTCACCGGTTCGAATCCGGTTAGCTCCATAGGTAATCTAGTTCCTGATAGCTAGGCAGGGCTGGCTCAATGAAATCACCATTGCGAATCAGCCTGCGATCGGTTTGGGGACGGGAGAGCAACTCATTGTAGTTACGGGCAGAAAAGAGGATTAAATCCGCAGGCAGACCCACCCCGATCAGG
The DNA here is from genome assembly GCA_046295715.1 of Pseudanabaenaceae cyanobacterium. Classification (GTDB taxonomy): domain Bacteria; phylum Cyanobacteriota; class Cyanobacteriia; order Pseudanabaenales; family Pseudanabaenaceae; genus JBKBMU01. The sequence continues at coordinate 96,799 of JBKBMU010000006.1, read as the reverse complement.
GCAGGTGTAGGCAAATTCATAATCTGTGAGGGAATACTGGTAACACTCGGTAGCCAATCGTTATAATTCAGGTCAAGGTGAGCGATTAGTACAGACAAAGTAAATACCTGTAACAGGTCATGATCCCCAAAAGCATAGAAAGGATCGCGGCAGTTATCACTAGCTAGACTGACAGGTACACCATGGTTAGCCAGTTCCTGAATTCTGGTAATGCCACGCCAGTAGGGAGTGCGGTTGGGCTGGCGGTCTTGGAGATAAAGATTACACAAAGGTAGGCTGACAATGTGGATATTGGCAGTTTTGACTAGTTCGATAGTACGAGCGACTTGTTCAGGGGCTTGCACTGATAAGCTACAACAATGCCCACAGGTTACTTGACCAGTAAATTGATTTCTTAACACCGCCTGGGCCGTTTTCCAGAGAGTACAGGAATCGGGATCGCCATTTTCATCTGTGTGTAAATCTACCCCTAAATTTCTAGCCTTAGCTAGTTGCAATAAACGATCTAACTGTTGGTCTAAATCTGGATGCATATAGGCAACTCCCCCCAAAATCCCCCCGATCTCAGCCATTTGATCTGCCAACTCTTCCCCGTACGCACCTGCGTATTGATCCAAAGTAACTAGGGCAGTAGCTTGCAAAATAATTTTCCCTTGCCATGCTTGCCGTAAGTCTTGAAAAACGGAGATCACTGTCCTGACTAGCTCTGGGGGGCAGTCTAAATGAGTGCGGATCGCCCTAGTGCCATGGGTATAACTACAGCGCAACCCAAACTCCATCCGTTTGTAAATATCCCCATAATTCCAGTGAGGATAATCCCCCAGCACCGCTGATAAAGCACTGCTAAAACTGCCATCAGGATTAGGACACCTGGCCCAAATATGCCCCTTATCTAAATGGGTATGCACATCTACAAAACAGGGCAGAACTATCCCGCTATTTAGATTAACTTGCGGTATGTCCCCAAATTCTTGCCAACCATGGGGCACGATCGCCTCAATCCTGCCATCTTTGATCAATAAATGCACCCCAACTAAACCGTAACGATCCCCCAGGTAGTTACTAATTTCACCTATCAATAACGATCTAGGCACTCGCCCATTAGTCAGCCAATAGGTAGATTTCATGAGTTAAGTTTTATTTTTTCTTAATAGCTACTGTACTCTATCAAGAATTCATGTTATTTTCAAGAAACAGGCGCTATTGAGAATAGCTATGCGTACAGACACCTATACAGCCGAAGCCCTGAAAGCCGAGTTGAATGCCAAAGGTTGGCGCATGACGCCCCAACGGGAAGTGATCCTAGAGACTTTCAAGCAATTGCCAGAGGGAGAACACCTCAGTGCGGAAGAACTCCACAAACGCCTGCAGGAAAAAGGGGAAAACATCAGCTTATCTACGGTTTATCGCACGGTCAAGTTAATGGCAAGAATGGGCATCTTGCGGGAATTGGAACTCACCGAAGACCACAAACACTATGAATTGAACCAGCCCCGACCCCATCACCATCATCACCTGGTCTGTGTCAAAACTAACCAAGTCATTGAGTTCAAAAATGACCAGATTCTCAACATCAGTCAGAAAGTAGCGGACAAATACGGTTTTAAGGTACTAGACTGCCAACTGACAATTATTGGTGTGAGTCCTGCAGGTCAGCGATCGCTGTTTTAAGATATCTCCAGATAGGGGCGTTTACTTGGGGGGGTTATAATTCTTAATGTCTTCACATTAGGACCGGCTAAAAATATGCGTTTACTTCTGCCCCTTGCCCTCATCGCCACGATCGCTACCGCTTTGATCTTGTTTTCCAGCAATTCCGCCTATGCCCTTGGTGGCAAACAGCCTGACATTGGTCAGCCTGCCCCTGAATTTACCCTGCCCAGTTTTGGCAGTAATGGCAAAGACATGGTTAGCCTCAAGGATTTTCGCGGCAAATGGGTAGTCCTCTATTTCTATCCCAAGGATTTCACGGCTGGTTGCACCATTGAAGCCCGTCGTTTCCAACAGGACTTGCCCAAATTCCAAGCACGAAATGCCCAAATTCTAGGCGTGAGCGCAGACTCGGTCGATTCCCATCAACAGTTCTGTAACTCGGAAGGCTTGAAATTCCCACTGCTTGCCGATCAAGGCGGCACAGTCAGCCAAGCCTATGGCTCGTGGCTGGGCTTCATCTCCCTGCGCCATACTTTTTTGATCGATCCCGATGGGATTCTCCGTGAAAAATTCCTGAATGTCAATCCCGCTACCCACAGCCAAGAAGTGCTAGACCGCCTGGCCTATTGGCAAAGCCAAGCCTAGCAGATAAATTGTGCATAGGTTGTGAAATCGCCAGTTCCTAGTGGGTACAATAGAAAGACATAGTAGAATGCAGTAATACTTTTTAACGGCATTGTGCCTATGTCGCTTACCGATCTATCCAAGGAACTGGCAAAGATTCACAACCAGCAGTTATCAGGGGAACTAGTGATCACTGATGGCACCCATTCCCTGGCCTATGTATATTTTTATTCAGGGCGACTGGTACACTGCGCTAGTGAGCATCACCGTGTACGGCGGCTGTACCGCTCTATCCAAAGACATAGCACTAATCCCCAACCAATCATTAAAGAATACTTTACGGGCTTAGATGAGAATCCCCTCTGGGATTTTATAGCAGTAGTGAGGGCGGCGCAAATGGGGAAATTGAGCATGGAAGGGGCGAAAAATGTAATCCAGAGCCTAGTGCAGGAGACTTTTTACAATTTATTGTCGGTACGCCGTCTCAGCACTCTTTGGAATGACAAAATTTACCCTACCCAGACAATAGTTTTACTTTTACCAGAGCAGGCACTGGAGATCGCCCAAAAGTCCAGAGCCAAATGGCAAGAAGCAGGGTTGGGGCATGTGGAAAACCTGATCCCCAATTTTAGCCTAGATATGAGTGCGGTCATCACTGACAACCACCGTCTGCAGGCTATGGTACAGGCAGAGGCAATTACCAAGGAAGAATACCAGAATTATCATGTACTCCTGACGGGGCAGTACACCATCTGGGACTTAGCGATCATGATGCGCAAGTCGCTAGTGTCAGTGATGCGGATGCTACTGCCATTGGTAATCGATGGGATTGTGGCATTTCGGAATATCCCAGATTTACCATCCCCTGTCAAACTTAGCCCGCGCGGTTTTGGGGATGTTAAAATTAAAGGTTTGATTGCCTGCATTGATGACAGCCCCCAAGTGGGGAAGGAACTGGAGCTGATTCTCAAACCCGCAGGCTATGAGGTGATGTTTATTCAAGACCCACTGCAGGGCATGAGCGAACTCCTGCGCCGCAAACCTGATTTAATTTTTCTGGATTTGATCATGACCAATACCAATGGCTATGAGTTCTGTACTTTTTTGCGCAAGACCAGCCAATTTAAGCAAGTGCCTATTGTGATTTTGACGGGCAATGACGGGGTAATTGACAGGGTGCGTGCCAAACTGGTGGGGGCTTCTGATTTTATTGGCAAACCCCCAGACCCCCAGAAGCTCTTGCAGGTGGTAGAGAAATTTATGCCTGCAGATTAGTTCACAAATTTTTTATTGTTTGCGGTAAACTTTAGTGCTATGAATTAGGGTTAGGTATTGCCTAGATTTTATTTATGTCGATCGTGCTGGTAGTAGAAGACACCCTCACCCAAGCGGAAATGATCGCTGGCATCCTGCGGCAAGCAGGTTATACAGTGCAGGTGGCGGGGAGCAGTGAGGAAGCCAAGCAAAAAATTAGCCAACAAAAGCCGAATTTGATTGTGTTGGATGTGGTATTGCCGGGGGAGAGCGGTTTTGGCTTGTGCCGCGAATTGAAGGAGCACCCCGAAACTAAAGATATTCCCATTGTCATGTGCTCTACGAAAACAGGGGAGATGGATAGGTTTTGGGGGATGAAACAGGGGGCGGCGGCTTATCTGACTAAGCCAATTAATCCCGAAGAATTAGTGCGCACTGTGGGCTTGTTAGTGAAGTAGATGGGGACTCTGGTAGGCACAAGGGATCGCTACTTGGTGTTGCAACTGACGGGGGCAGAATTGGTGATGTTGCCCATTGGAGAGTTAGGAGAGGTGTTTAATATCTCTTTGTTGCAGGTAGTGCAAATTCCTGATCTGCCTGCCCATGTGATGGGTGTGTGCAATTGGCGGGGGGAGGTGGTGTGGCTGGTGGATGTAGGGGCGTGGCTGGGCTTTCCCCCCCTGTATCAACAGGGCTTCAGCCAAATAACCTATAAGGTGGTACTGCTCCAGTCAGGGGGGCTGGGTCTGGTGGTTACTAGGGTGGGGAATATTCTCACCTGCACCCCTGACCAAATACAACCTGTGCATTTTCCCCTCAGTGGTAAGCTAAAAGAGGTGTGTCAGGGGTATGTGTTACAACAGGGACAGACTTTATTGGCACTGGATGGTAAACAACTAGCAGGAGCGATCGGGCATGGCTGACCTCAAACAGTGGTGGCGCAACCGCAAAATTAGCACCAAGTTGGCAATTATTTTGGTGGGGATCGGCGCGGTCCCTGTGCTCATAACTACCCAAGCACTGACTAGCATTTCCCGTGAGCGCACCCTTGATAACCTCAGAACCGTGCTGAACAAAGATGGACAGTCCTTTACGCGGGAATATGTGGAGTGGACAAAAACAGAGGCAGAATCTAGGGCTTCTGGGGTGGTTGCCCTAATTAACGCTGCTCAAATCAACATCAACAATCCCAACAACCGCGATCGTTTGCTCCCTTTGACCACCATTGAGAACGGAGATGATCCCGAATCCAACCTGAATTTTATTCTCATCCTCGACCAGCAAGGGCGAGTGATCACTGGGCAGGTAGTGGAATTGGTAGAGTCAGATTCAGCGTTGCCATCGGCGGAACTGCCTGCGCCCCAATATACCGCCCCGAAAATTTTGCCTGTAGGCACTGACCTCAGGGATTTTCCTATAATCAAACAAGCCATCACCCGCCGACAACCCCTAGCAGGCATTGAGATTCTCACCGCAGGTCAAGTCCAGAAACTAGGCTTGACCCAGCAGGCGACGATCGCCCCTCAACCCCAGAGCGGGAAGAGCAGTTTCAACATTGAAGAGGGCAAGATCGGCATGGTGAGTATGGCTGTGCAACCCCTAGAAGGGGGAGGCATGGTGGTAGTGGGCAGTCTGCTCAATCGCAACTTTGGCATTGTGGATGTCTTCAGCCGTAACTTTGGGGTCAAAGTAGCCGTAATTTCTGCCTATGACTGGCAGGTGAATACCAATATCCCCCTACCAGATAACCGTCACCGCAGTGTAGGCACTCCCCTACCCCAAGAAGTAGCCAACAATGTCTTGCAACAGAGGCAGACGGTGGCGGGGATCACCGAAGTATTGGGGCAAAAATATCTGTCGGTGTATCTGCCTCTCTACGACCACACCAAGGTTATAGATGAAAAAAATGCCCGACCGATTGGGATCGCAGGGGTGGGTTTATCCCTAGCCGACATTGAGAACAAACTGGCACAGGAACAAGTAGCGGGCTACTTAGTTGGCTTAGGGGTGTTGTTGGTAGTAGCTCTGATTATCATTCCCCTTGCCAACTCCTTTGCCCAGCCCCTGCAAAAACTAGCCCTCTTCAGTCGCCAATTGGGCAAGGGGAACTTTGATGTAGATTTTGTACCTTCTAAGCGGGAGGATGAGATTGGTTTGCTGGAGCAGGACTTGTGCCAAATGGCTCAGCAGCTGTCGGCGTTAATTAAAGACCAGCAGGAAAAGGCAGAAAAGCTGGAGCAGGCAAGACAGGAGCTAGATGGGATCGCCAAAGAACAACAAAAACAGAGAGAATTACTACAACGGCGGGCACTGGAGTTATTAATGGAAGTGGATCCCGTCACTAGAGGTGATTTGACCGTACAGGTAAGGGTTACCGCTGATGAAGTGGGCACATTGGCTGACTCCTACAACTCAGTGATCCGCAGTCTCAGGCAGATTGTGGCACAGGTGCAGTCTGCCGCTCAGTCCTTATCCAGCACCGCCCTTGGCAGTAGTGAGGCAGTAACAGCGGTTTTGGCGGATACCACCCAGCAGACCCAAGCCATTACCACTGCCCTGAACCAAATTGAAGCAATGGTGCAATCCCTCCACGGGGTAGCCCAGCGCGCTAAGCAAGCCGAAGAATTTGTGCAGGTAGCCAGCCAAGTGGTACAAGAAGGGGATCAATCTGCCGATCGCGCCTTGGCAGGGATCACCGCTCTGAAAAACACAGTCAGCGATACTGCCGTCAAAGTGGAGCGGCTAGGGGCATCTTCCGAAAAAATCAGCAAAGTGGTAAAAGTGATTCGCAACTTTGCCGCCCAGACCAATCTTTTGGCTCTGAATGCTTCTATTGAAGCGGCGCGGGCAGGGGAAGAGGGGGAAAGTTTTGGGGTAGTTGCCGAAAAGGTCCGTGCCCTTGCCCAGCAGTCCTCCAGTGCTAGCAGTGAAATCGAGGCGATCGTAGAAGACATCCAAATTCAGATCAAAGATCTAGTAAGAGCCATGCACACAGGGGCGCAACAGGCAGAACTGGGGATGCACCTAGTGCAAGACCTGCGCCACACCCTCACCGAGATCACCCAAGCCAGCCAAGCCGCTAACCGCCTAGTCCAAGAGATCGCCCAAGCCGCCCTTGCCCAAACTGACACTTCCTATCAGGTGAGCGCAACCATGCACAGTGTCGCCGACACCAGCCAAATGACCGCCCAGCGTTCCCAATCCGTAGCGGCATCTTTTAGCAAATTATTAGAACTGGCAGGCAATCTGGAACGGAGTATTGCCCAATTCAAACTCGGCTGAGCCATGCTAATCCGTCTGCAAAAAGCCCTCTCGCAGGCGGGGATCAGTTCCCGTCGCCAAGGAGAACAATTGATTTTGGCAGGCAAGGTCAAGGTGAATGGGGTGATTGTGACAGCACTGGGCACGAAGATCGATCCCAACTGCGATCGCATCACCGTCGACAACTGGGACATCAAAATTCCCACAGGCACAGCCCAAGTAATTTTACTCAACAAACCCATAGGCTATCTCTGCAGTAAACATGACCCCCAAGGCAGACCCACCATTTACCAACTCCTGCCCCCCCAATACCAGCATTTTTACTATGTGGGCAGACTGGATTTCTACAGCAGTGGGGCACTCCTACTCACCAACTCAGGGGACCTCACCCAACACCTCACCCATCCCCGCTATCACTTACCAAAAACTTACCTAGTCTGGGTGGCAGGACAGCCCCACCCCTCCACCCTCGATCGCTGGCGTCAAGGAGTCATACTAGAAGGCAAAATGACACTCCCCACCCACATCAAAGTAGTGCGATCCCAGACAGACAAGACCCTATTAGCAATCACTTTATATGAAGGGCGCAATCGCCAGATTCGGAAAACAGCAGAACTACTGGGGCATCCCGTCCTATCCCTACACAGAACAAGGATTTACAACCTAGAGCTAGGCAACTTACCCAGCGGTAAATACCGACCCCTCACCCCCAAAGAGATCGAGGGACTATGGCCTAAATCTCATTAGGCCTTCTGTGGATTTTCCTAGCCCCTAGGGGTGAAATTGAGGAATTGTGCGGTCTAATGGGCTGAGCCGTTGCCGTGATACTTATCCGTATCGTAGTAGCCGTTCTTAGTCCCGAAAAACAGTGCCGTCAGGGAAAACAGTACTGTCAGTCCCACCAGCACCGTCTTAAAATCCAGACTCAGTTCCATAAGCGTTAATACTCATTGACCAATCATAATTGTAGATGATTGCCATTGCCCCAACAGGAAAATCCAGAATCGTTTAGGATTTAGGGATAGCCCTCGGCAGAGCAAACCAAGGCAGATGGGGCAATTCATGGTGTTCCCAGTGGTAGCCGAAATGGTAACAAGTCAGAAACGACAACCACACAGGCAGGTAGCTACTGCGGGCATGGTGGCGATTGTCATAGCCTTGGGGAGGCTGACGATGGGGCAGATAAGTGCCAAACCAGAACAACTGCCACGAACTGAGAAACACAGGCAGAACCCAGAACAGCAGGATATTCACAGCACTGATCCCCAGCCCTAGCCTCAGCCCATGAAAAACTACCGTAAACCAGACAAATACCCGCAATCTCTGCCGATTGTCCAAATAACCAGCCATAAACTTTACATACCACTGCACGGGATGAGTATGCTCTCCATCATGGTAATCAGGATCGCCCACCCGCCCTGGGATATGGTGATGTAGGCGATGGCACTCCACAAATTTTTTATAAGGTAACAGGGCATACACAGCGATCGCCAGTGCCCCCAGTTGGTCATTGAGTCGGCGATTGGGGGTATAGAGATTACCATGGGCAGCATCATGGGCAATGATAAACAAACCCGTATGCAGAAACGCCCGCCCATACACCAACACAGGCACAAGCCACCCGGGTACGCTCCCCACCTCTAAGTACAAAGCATAACCCAGACTCACCACCCAGCCCAAGGCGATCGCTCCCGCCCACAACAAACTCCGCACCGCAACATCCATAAATCTTAAACCAATGTTAAGGATATTTTATATTTCTTAATCAACGGGCTAATCAGTAAAAGGGCAGAACTTGGGAAGGGATGCGCTAAAATTGCCAATGGCAAGCAGTGGAGTTCTCATGATTTCTAGTAACGACTTCCGACCTGGTGTAACCATTGAATTAGATGGTGAAGTATGGCGGGTGATTGAGTTCTTACATGTCAAACCCGGTAAAGGCTCAGCCTTTGTGCGGACTACGATTAAAAGCGTACAGACAGGCAAGACCCTAGAGCGCACCTTCAGGGCAGGGGAAATGGTGCCGCAGGCAGTTCTGGAAAAAAGCACCATGCAACACACCTACAAAGAAGGCGATAACTATGTATTTATGGATATGCAGAGTTATGAAGAAGCCAGCCTCACTGCCGCTCAAATTGGCGAGAAAGTGAAATACATCAAAGAAGGCATGGAAGTGAATGTGATTCGGTGGAAAGATAAAGTAATGGAAGTGGAACTCCCCAATACCGTAGTCCTAGAAGTAATAGAGACTGACCCTGGTGTACGGGGAGATACGGCCACAGGTGGTTCTAAGCCCGCCAAAGTAGAAACAGGAGCGATCGTGAATGTGCCCCTCTTTGTCAATGTAGGCGATCGCATCAAAATTGATACCCGTGATGATTCTTACTTAGGTAGAGAGAACTAAAGTGGAATTAAACTGGGAACAACTACGGGAACTCATTTCTGCTCTCGATCAAACTGATATTTCTGAATTCAACTTAGAATTTGGCGAACTAAAACTGAACATTCGCAAACGGGAGACAGCACCAGCCAGTGAGCCAGCCAGTGAGCCTATAGCAGCGATCGCGCCAACTCCCAGCCCTACTCCCCCCCGCAAAACCGTGGATATTGTTTCGCCGATGGTAGGCACATTCTATCGCGCACCTGCCCCCGACGAACCGCCCTATGTAGAAGTGGGGGACATGGTGAAAAAAGGAGATATAGTATGCATTGTAGAAGCAATGAAAGTAATGAACCATGTAGAAGCAGAAGTAAGCGGTCGGGTAGTAGAAATTCTAGTCGAGAACGCTCAACCTGTTGAATTTGAGCAAGCCTTGATGCGCATTGAAGTTTAGAATAAATAGTGATTAAAATTTTGCAGGGTAATGCGCTATACTCACACTTACGAGCACTTCTAAGTCTATCTGCGGGTGACTAGCGCAACGGTAGCGCATCGGACTCTTAATCCGCTGGTTCTGGGTTCGAATCCCAGGTCACCCATCCAGATATATATCAGTATCTCAGTATCAGCAACCAATGGTGTTGAAAGAAAGAAGGGCTAGAAAATGCCAATCCAACCTGAGTTCGGGATGAAAAGCTAGGCAAAAAACTTACGCTGGATAGTGAAAGTGTAACTATTGTAACTAAATGATGCAAACCTAGCAGGTCCCAGGGGCGCAAGCTACTCCCTTCTCCCAGAGAGAGGGGTAGGGGGTGAGGCTGTCAGATAAGTAAGGCTTGCAGAACTTTTCTTAGCCCGAACTGGCGAGTTTGAGGGTCACGGAGGCAAAGCCCCAGACCCCCTATATTTACAGGATCGTAAGTGATTACTAGGCAAGGGCGGCAAAGTATTCCTTGGAGGCTTTGGGATCGGGCTTCATAGTGGGTTTACCTTCTTCCCAACCTGCAGGGCAAACCTCGTCGGGGTGGGCTTGCACATACTGGAAGGCTTTGAGAGTGCGCAGAGTTTCATCGACACTGCGACCTACTGCTAAGTTGTTGATGGTGGAATGCTGGATAACTCCCTGTGGGTCAATGATGAACAGACCGCGCAGAGCTACACCTTCTTCGGTGAGGACATGATAGGCTTGGCTGATGCTCTTGGTCAAATCAGATACTAGAGGATAGTTGAGATCGCCTAAACCACCGTTCTGGCGTGAGGTCTGAATCCATGCGAGGTGGGAGAATTGGCTATCTACGGAAACGCCAATAATTTCAGTGTTCAGAGCTTGGAACTCGCTGTAGCGATCGCTGAAGGCGGTGATTTCAGTGGGGCAGACGAAAGTAAAGTCGAGGGGATAGAAGAACAACACTACATACTTGCCCCGATAGTCGGAGAGCTTGATGGTCTTGAATTCTAAATCAACTACAGCTGTGGCAGTAAAGTCGGGGGCAGGTCTGCCCACCAACAAACAGTTGTCAGTCATGGTGGTTACTCCTCTAAAATTCTTAAGAGTTATTTAACATTTCTACCATAGCACAATTTGTAGTCATTACGAGTTTATTTTATTTGCCGATCGTCTCCCACGGGGGCAGAATCCCTTGGGGATCGAGTTGCTGTTTGATCGCTGACATGAGGGGGTGGGGGGGTGTGCTGGCAGGGGGATGGAGCAGTTGTAAATAACCTTGGTGGCTTTGACAGAAGTTTTGCACTTGCCCAAGCTGATCTAGGGGGATGTGGGCAAAGCCAATGCCGCTACCGAGATGGATTTGGAGCGGATGCCTCCCGAACTGTTCAGCCAGAGCGATCCCATGGGCGGGTAGGATGCCCAATCTACAGAGGGCATAGCCAGAGTCAGTCTGCCAGTTAAACACGGGTAGCTCCCCCAGCTTAGTCTCTGCGGAGGCAGTCAGGTTCTGCCATGTTGTCACTTGCCCGTTCACCGCAGGCCCTAGACCCATAAATTGCACCACCAAGGTCAAGCGATCGGGTGTGCCAGTGGTACATAAATCCACAACCGTAGGCGTTAAGCCCGATCGCCACAGCTTTCCTAATAGGTCAGCAATGACACTGGCATTGCCAGTGGTGAGCAGGGTAGCTTGGGTGGGGGGGTGGGGATAGAGGCGCAAAGTAACCGCAGTAATAATTGCCAGTGTGCCCCACGATCCCGTTAGCAGTTTCATCAGGTCGTAGCCAGCAACATTTTTGACAACTTTGCCCCCTGCTTTAGCTAGTACTCCATCAGTGCGCATGAACTCAATCCCCAAAACCAAGTCCCGTACTGCCCCGTACCGATGGCGCAGTGAGCCATTGATCCCTACAGCGACTATGCCCCCGATCGTGGTTTGGTCTGGGTAGGGGGGCATGAGGGGTAAGAACTGCCCTGTTGCTGTCAGCCTTGCTTGGATCGCCTGCAAAGTTGAACCAGCGGATACAGTCAGCACTAGATCAGCAGTGGCGTGTTCCCACACCTCGGGTAAATGGGTAGTAGTCACTAATAGTCTGTCCGCCAAAGCCTGAGGGGACAACCAGTGCAATTTAGAACCCCGCCCGCAGACTACCAGCGGTTTACCTGCTTGACAAATGGCTTGTAGTTCAGACAGGGAATGGGGTGTGAGTAAGCTCACAGCAGAGCCTCAATGTCCTGTTTGAGTTGGGGACTGTCAGGCGATACACTAGAAGGATAATACTTAACCACCTTGCCTTCTTTATCTACTAGAAACTTGTTGAAATTCCATTGCACTTCTTGGCCTGTGGACTCAGTTAAAAACTTGTAGATGTCCACCTTTTGACTGCCCTTGACAGGTACTTTGCTAAACATATCAAAAGTAACATTGTACCTAGTCGAGCAAAAATGTTTAATTTCTGCTTCCGTGCCCGGTTCTTGGGCACCAAAGTCGTTGCTGGGAAAACCTAAAATCACAAACCCGCGGTCTTTGTATTGCTGGTAGAGAGCCTCTAAGCCCTTGTACTGGGGCGTGTAACCGCATCGAGAAGCAACATTCACCACTAGACACACTTTACCTTTGTACTGGGACAGAGATACAGGCTGACCATCAATGGTTTTGGCATTAAAATCATGTAGGACTGGCATATCCGTTAGTCTTTACTTAACTTAGCTTAATGTTTCTTTAAGGTCTAGTATATCACTATCGTGCCCTCAAAAAAATTATTATTCTAGTATAAACGCACATTTGTTCCTTTCTACTTTTAGGGGAGAGGGGGTGGGGAGTTATTTCTAATAATATTTCTAATAATAAGAGAAAGGCTGTAATGTTAGGCAATGTACTTTTTTATTTTATGATAAATTTTAGGTACATTCTTTTGAGCATAGCTGAAAATTTTGGAGTAAATAACTATGCCTGATTCTTTAATGTATTACGAAGAACTATTTGTGTTGATTTCCCCAGAAATGGAAGAGACTTTTGTTACAGCTGAAGAACTCAAAGCGAAGCTCACGGATTTAATTTCAGCTCTTGCTCCTGCAGATTTGCCCCGTGATTTACAGCATCTAGGCACGATCGCTGAGCAGGTCGATCGCTTATTCAAGACTGCTTGTGATTTGGATTGTGGGGCACAGGGTGTGTGGCAGTGGTATGCAGTGCGCCTCAAAAAATCCTAAGTTTGCTCCCAGGATTAAGGACTTTAATAATGTTTGCATGTTGAGCTATTGTACAGTGTTTATACCATCATAGTAATTTAATCTAAAAAACAGAAACTTTCGAGTTGCCCCAGTTAGACTTCTTTACCTTATGAGAGTAGGCTTTACCCTGTGGTAAATGTCGCAAACTGGGCAGAAACAACTATAGTTTTAAGACTGATTTATCAATGGGATCACGGATTGGGGACAGCCCCACATAACCCGCTCTTGCTGATAGATGACCATCCCTAGTTTTGCACCTCTAGGACGCTTGAGAAATTTTGGTTTTGTGTAAACAACAGGGACGCGATCGCTTAGTTTTGCTTTACTGAAATAACTGGCAAGATCGGCACACATTTGCATATCTGTTTCTGAGGGAATATCGCCAGCTTGGAGACGCAATAGTACATGACTACCAGCAATTTCTTGGGCATGAAACCACAAATCATAATCACCTGCGATCCGAAAGGCTAAGGCTTCATTCTGGAGATTATTTCTACCCACCCAAATTGAAAAATTACTAGGACTAGTGAAGCGATAACAATTAATTTCTTGACTATTCTTCTGTTTTACAGGACGGTGATATTGATTGATGAGATAGCCTTCACTGACCAATTCCTGTTCAATTTCTTTTAGTAATTCATAATCAGGGCTAGATTCTAGTGCAGTTTGGATCGATTCTAAATAGAGAATTTCCTGCTTAGTACTTTCTATCAGGGGTTGAATAGCACTGCGGGTGCGCTTCTGTTTTTGGTGCTTCTTGTATAACTGTTCGGCATTTTGGAAAGCATTTAAGGTAAGATCAAGGGGAATAGTAACCATAGTTTGTCCATCAAAGTCTGGTAAAGTAATGCTGTTCATCCCTGCCTGCCACAAATGGGCATAGGCACTTAATAAATCTGCTTGATGTCGATAGATTTCGGCCCGATCGCTCTGTTCAATTCTCTGCTGAAAATCTTCTAATTTTTGCTGTAATTTTCGTAGTTTGTTAGTTATTACCTGCTCTATTTTATGATGTAACTGCTGATGTTCCTGTTGGGTTTCTCTGCTACTATAAAATTGATCAATAAAATGATTAATGTGCAGGGAATTAAAACTTAATTCTGGACTTGGTACTAGATAATAATTTTTATTTTTAACAGTAATTTGCCAGTTATTTGTTTGAAGAGCTCCTATCCATTTTTGCCACACTTGAAAGAGACTTTGCCATTCTGCAATGGTTAACTCTTGATTGTTTTTATTAAGATCAATACCTGCATTTAATAACAAACTTTCTGCTATATTAGGACTTATCCCTCGATAAACTTTCCATAAACTATCTTTGATACTACGGGGAATCAAAGCTAAGCGATCGTGCCACGCTTGAAAACTTTCATTTAGAGTAGGAATTGCTAATAATAAAGGTGGTGGCGGTGTATAAACATCACCCGTGCCGATAGGACGAATTTTGGATTGGCGATCGTTTACCTGATGGGCTAGACTAACTACTATATTTTGTTCATTTATTAAGAAAGCATTGCTATACTTACCCATGACTTCTAAATAAATTCGCCAGAGAATAGGGGCTTGTGGGCGGACGGCAAAATGTAGCACGATAATTCTTTCCCACTCACCGAGGAATTTCACCTCTACCAGTGCTAATCCTTTAATTTTCTGCGCTACTTGTTGCCCAAATACAAAGGAACTAGGCTGAGTCGGTGGTGGAGTCGTTAAATGAATTCTAGCAAATTGGGGATGCCAGTTCAGTAGTAGAAAATGTTTACCGGTAAGGGTGCGTAAAATTAACTGGATACTAAAAGTATCATTTTGGATCACTTGCTCTACTTTTGCAGGCACACAAGTTTTTTTCAACTCAGCACAAATGGCGGTCAAAGTTGTAAAATCTACTGCTTGTACCATATTTTACCTTATACTGATATTCTCAAATTTAGTTAGACGGGGATCAAATAGCAATTTGACTGTACCTGTCGGGCCGTTGCGGTGTTTCGCAATAATAACTTCAGCGATCCCCCTGTCAGGTGTATCGGGATTATAGTATTCATCGCGGTATAAGTTGATCACTAAATCTGCATCCTGTTCAATACTGCCGCTCTCCCGCAAATCTGATAGTAAAGGACGCTTATTAGTACGTGCTTCTACACCTCTACTTAGCTGAGATAAAGCAATTACTGGTACTTTCATTTCTCTTGCCAGAGACTTGAGCGATCGCGTTATTCTAGATAATTCTTGTACTCGGTTATCTGAATCTGAACTTTCCATTAGTTGCAAATAATCAATTAACACTAATCCTAACTCGCTTCCCCTTTCAGCTTGAAGTTTTCGCACTTTAGACCGCAATTCTGTAATGGAAGGATTAGGAGTATCATCAATGTAAATAGGCAATTCAGAAAGACGGCTCACTGCTTCAGTTAAAATACCCCATTCATGCTCACTAATTTGTCCTGCCCGCAGGCGGTTACTATCAATACCGATATCTGTTGGGCGCATTTTAGACTGACTAGCTAATAAGCGATAGATGAGCTGTTCCCTTGACATTTCTAGGCTAAAAATTGCCACTGGTAGATAGTGAATTTCTGCAACTTTGCGGGCAATTTCTAAACCAAAAGAAGTCTTACCCATTGATGGTCTACCTGCAATAATAATTAAATCCGATCGCTGTAAACCATTGGTCATGTTGTCCAAATCATAGAAACCTGTGGTAATTCCTACAGATGCTTCACCTGTAGCGATCGCACTGGCTTTTTTCTCTAACTCAAAGAAAGTTTGGGTCAAAATGTCTGCCGCAGGGATCAAACCTTGCTGACTGCGGGCTTGGGTAACTGCAAAAATTTTTTGCTCGACTTGATCTAATACTTCAGCTAACTCCATTTCACCAGAATAACTTAAATCTATTACTGCTCTCCCTACTTCTGCTAGTTGGCGGCGAATATATTTCTCTTGCACTAACTCGGCATAATAGTCAATATTAATTGCACTCAGAGTACGATCGCACAGACTGATAATTTTACTTTGCCCACCAACTTTTTCTAGTAAGTTATGGTCATTCAACCAAGTAGTAACGCTCATAATATCTGTGGGTCTAGCTTGATTATGGAGCAGTAAACAAGCACGATAAATTTCTTGATGCGCTACTACATAAAACATCTCTGGACGCAACACATCAACTATTCTCCCCATTGCTTCTGGATCGAGCAGGATTCCTCCTAAAATTGCTTCCTCTGCCTCAATATTTTGAGGTGGTAATCGACCTACTAATTCTTCTACAGTGGTACTATTTTTCATAGTCAATTATCTAGAAATAGAGTTTAGCACTCTGGAATAAATCTGAGAAAAACCAACTAGCGATTGCACTCTCTTGAAACTCATAAAAATCTGAGATAATTGCGCCGTGCATATTGCGATGAATTACATTAAAAACTGGGCCCGCCCCTCTTCTATATTTCAGCACTAAGGGACTGTTAGAGGGTAGTTTTTGTCTGATCCAATCTAACGGATTAGCAAAATTACTCATACTCTGTGCCATTATTTCTAACAGTCTTTGGCTGGCTGGATTGATGGCTTGACGATTGCTAATAATATAAGCCTGTGATAGTAGCTCAATTCTTTGTTGAGGTTGATAATAAGCATTCAATACTAAACCAGCGATCGAGTTGTTATTAGTTAAAGTGGTTGATTGTAATTTCTGCTCAGATAAGTCAGCTATTAAACTTGCCGTTGGATTACCTGTAGCTCTGAGGAGTGTAGGCGCATTGGGATCGCCATACCACCAACGCAAAACCCCTATAGTCATCTTAATTTCTGGTTTAGGAGATTGCTGGGATATAGATTCTATTTTCGGTAACACTGCATTCAATAATAAAGTCTGCCAAAATTGACTGTTCCAGAGTGGACTAGTGATCAGTATAGGTTCATTGATTATTTCCTTTGCAATCGCTTCTATAGCTCTTTGTACTTGGGGATCGCTGAAATTGATCACCTGGGATTGTTGCTTCTGAATCCAGTCTTGGATGATGCTGAATCCTAGCATAAAATTAAGCGATCGTTTGTGGGGTGCAAGCTTGATTGCCTGCTCTAATAAGGGAATAGCTTTATCATATTGTTGTAATTGCATATAGATTGCACCTACATTAGTATAGGGGAATTCATAGTAGGGATTGTTAGTAATACTTTTCTCTAACCACCCTATCCCTTCTTTAGCTAGTTGAGCGCGATCCCCAATTGTAGGCGGACTTTGTTTAGCGATATTGACTAAATTCCAACCCAACTGATACATATAGAAATTATGCCAAGGTGCAAACTGATGGGCGGTAGTAAAGCGGGATCGGAATTTTTCAAGATTTTCTTGGGCTGATTCTATTTTTTGTTCTTCTAAATCAGCATACAGACTACCTAGATGAATTACACCTAAACTCGCATTCTGCCAAGCGATATTTACAGGTATTAACCACCCCACCCCAGCTAACAATAACACTGTACTAAATAGACTCACTAGTAGTCGAGTTTTATCAGGGATCGGCTGACTAGGTAAATGTTTCTCAGCGATAAAACTAATCGTTCCCAAGATAATCACTAGGAATCCACTGATAGCTAACACATCTAATTGATAATCTGTGAGAGCCAGCACTCCATATGCCAATAAACCGCTGAACAAACCATAGCTGACAGTGCGATCGCTGCCACTCTCTCGCCAGCTAGCAGATTGATGTAATTTGCTGAATAGAAATATTAAAGAGAGAATTCCTACTACTGAAGTGATTATCCCCAGCAAACCCAGCTCTGCCCAGATTTGCACAGGTGTACTATGGAGTTGGAATAGCATTTCTGCCTCATCCCCTGCCCAAATAGGGCGATATCTCTGATACATGAGAAAACCCGCTCCCAGCCCTGCACCTGTTAGCCAATGGTCTAAACCCATCTGCCAGCCCGCATAGCTAGTTACTAACCGATAGAGGAGTTCTCCCTCCGCAGGATTACTCACCAGCGCGATCGCCACATCCCGCAAACGACTGTTAATGGCGATCAAACCCGCTGCCAGAGACAAAGCCAGCCCACTCCCTATACCTATCCACAGACGATTTAGACTACCCCGCCACAACAGACCTATACTCCCTGAGATAATCCATACCAATAACCCCAGAAACCCACCCCTAGAGCTAGTTGTATAGAGGTCAATTAGTGAAATGAGAATGCCTATAACCCAGACCCATCGCTGTTTGCCCTTGGTAATAATGGATAAACTCACCAATAAAGGTAGAGAGAGCAATAGGTAACCTGCAGTGTAGTTAGGATGTCCAAATGGTTCACCATTGCGGTTCCAGATATTCCCAAGATCAAAAGTTTCAGTAATTCCCCATGACTTCAATTCATTGATTTTCTGTAAGCGAGGTAGATAGGTATAGAAGAACCACAAAAGAAAACTCTCAATAGCAAGAATTACACTCAAATAGCCTTGAAAATAAAGCAATCCCCACCCGTCCCGCCCTGCCTCTTGCCGATGCATCCACCAATTCTTCACTACATATGCACAAGTAAGGAAGCCAAAAGCCACAATGGAATAATCCAGCGCATACCCCTGAAACCTAGCTGTGATCGCAGAGCCAGCCAAAGTAATTCCCAAGAGGACTACTGTCCAATCCAAACCACGTCCCAACAGATAGAAAGGATGCCGATTTTGCCACAGTTTTAATACATAGGCACAGGCAAGAGAAAATAGCCCCGCCTGCCAGATCAGCACCCAAGGGTAACTCAGCATTTGGGTTGCACTGCTCGGCAGAAGTGAGAAGAGAGCATAAATTATGCTCCCCATGCCGATCAGCAAACCACCAGTTCCCATAGACTTTTCCTTACTTTGGTTCTCCTTAGTAAAATTTAGCACTACCTCAAAAGATTGAAAAATAATTTTGCAGTGCCATAAGCTAGAAAAAGGAAATTTTGGGCAAAACTACGTTAAAGAACTGTAGGGTATTTAGTTAGTAACTCAAAAATTATAATACATTGTAGATGGTTTTAATGACTGTCACGAAGAGTAGACTCTAGCTCGATGCCTAGAAAAGAGAAGGATTTATTTACCTACAAAAACAAAGGAAGAGCAGTTATGAAATCTGGAGAAATCTATTACTGTTATTGGCAGGGATGGCAATGATGTGCCAGTCTTTTTGGAAAAAAATTACAACGGTCTGCAGAAAACTAACTTTATCGGGTTACAATCCCCGAATTTATCATGCTTTGCACCCATAGTAAAACCTGTGCGGAAGCGGAAGATGAACTCATTCCCGCTCTAAAGATTTAGAGCTAGTTTAATCAAATATATTTACCCCCAACTCCTCTCCCAGAGAGCCGAAACGAGGGCTGTCCCAAGAATCTAGTTGCTAACATCCCCAGCCCCTTTCCCAGAATATCCCAGCACTGGCTGTCATCCATGCAACTCCAAACCAATCTGGGTGGTTGAAGTGGTCATTACATTTTGGCGGAATAGGGAATTTATTAAGCAAAACTTTAGAGTTGTTGCGCTCTGTTAATGTTATGTATAGTATTGCTGTCCACTGTTAATAAATAACCATGGAACCGTTAGCACCGCTGCAAAATTTCTTACCTCAAGTCTGGTTTTTTATCTTAGGATTGTTTCTGTTTCTCTATGTCTTGCTGGATGGTTTTGATTTGGGAGTAGGTATCCTCTCTCTGACTGCTTCTAGTGAGGAGCGGCGCAGTATTCTTATGACCAGCTTAGGCAATGTTTGGGATGCCAATGAAACTTGGTTAATTCTGATGGGTGGTTCGTTGTTTGGCGCATTTCCTCTTGCCTATGCCACTATTCTAAATGCACTTTATCTGCCTGCGGTGATTATGGTAGTAGGGCTAATTTTGCGGGCAGTATCCTTTGAATTTAGGGAAAATGCAGAAAATAAATTAGTCTGGAATATCTGTTTTGGGGTAGGTAGTTTTCTTGCTGCTCTGGGACAGGGTTTTGCCCTTGGCACAGTGTTTGAAGGAATCAAAGTAGATGCGCAGGGACATTTTGCAGGTGGTATTTGGGATTGGCTGACTTGGCGATCGTTCCTTGTGGCTTTAACTTTAGTGCAAGCCTATGTGTTAGTGGGTTCAAATTATTTAATTATGAAAACTACGGGGGATTTACAAAAGACCCATTTCAAGACGGCTAAGATCGCTACTATTACTACTTTTATCGGCGCAGTTTTTATTACCGTAACTACACCTGTACTGTCAGAATCGGCACGGGCCAAGTTGTTTACTGAACCCCTGATTTATGTGTTTGCTGTGATTCCGATTTTAGGGGTTGTATTAGTGATTAACTTGTGGCGCAGTCTGCAAAAGCAACAGGAAATCATGCCTTTGATCTATACTTTTCTGCTATTTTGTTTGTCGTTTGTCGGTCTAGGTTTTGTAATTTTCCCTAGTATTATTCCGCCCAGTATTACTATTTATCAAGCCGCCGCTTCCCCTAGTTCCCTAGTGTTTATGCTCACTTTTATTGGTTTCTTGATCCCGATCCTGCTTGCTTACAATATCTACAACTATGTAGTATTTAGAGGTAAAATTGTTGGGGAAGGTTAATGGAAAATCTACGCAGTATAGTTGAACGCACCCAGCAGGCAGGCATGTCCCTGGGTTTATTGCCTCTAGCAAAACGCAACCAAGCTCTCTTGGCGATCGCCCAAAACCTAGAGGCTGAAACTGAACAGATTTTGCGTGCCAATGCCCAAGATGTGGCTCAGGCCCAAAATTTACCCTCTGCCTTGGTACAACGCCTGAAACTGGACCTTAAGAAGATAAAAGGTATGGTCAAGGGTCTGCAAGACCTCGCTAAACTGCCCGATCCCCTCAATCAACGGCAAATCCATCGGGAATTGGATGAAAATCTAGTCTTACAGCGGCTTACTTGCCCGATCGGGGTGATTGGGGTGATTTTTGAGGCCCGTCCTGATGCTTTGGTACAAATTGCGGCACTAGCGGTCAAGTCTGGCAATGGGGCGATCTTGAAGGGGGGTAGTGAGGCATTGAATTCCTGTCAAACCCTGATGGCAATTATCCATCGTGCTTTGCAGACTGTGGGTATTGATCCCCATGTGTTGGAGTTGGTAACCACTAGAGCAGAAATTATGGAAATTCTGCAAATGGATGATTTGATTGACCTGATTGTGCCTAGGGGTAGCAATGAATTTGTGCGCTATATCCAGACCCACAGCCGTATTCCTGTGATGGGGCACGCTGACGGCATTTGCCATGTCTATATCGATCGCGCCGCTGACTTGGGGATGGCAGTGAATATCACTGTGGACAGTAAAGTGCAGTATCCCGCCGCTTGCAATGCTATTGAAAGTTTGCTAGTGCACCAAGAAATCGCCCCTCAAGCTCTGCCCTTGGTGGTACAGGCACTCAGGGAACATAAGGTAGAAGTAAGGGGCTGTGCCCTATCTTGCCAGCTTGTGCCTGACCTGATCCCCGCCCAGGAGAGGGATTGGACGACTGAATACTTGGATTTGATCTTGTCTGTAAAAATTGTCCCCGATCTAGCCAGTGCCATTGACCACATCAATCGCTACGGTTCACACCACACTGAGGCGATCGTTACTGAGGATATCCACACCGCACAGGTATTTCAGCAGAGGGTAAATGCCTGCGGGGTGTATCACAACTGCTCCACCCGCTTTGCCGATGGGTTTCGCTATGGCTTTGGGGCGGAAGTGGGAATCAGCACCCAAAAGCTCCCACCGCGAGGCCCTGTGGGTTTGGAAGGCTTGGTAACCTACAAATACTGGCTGACAGGTAAGGGGCAGATTGTCGCTGACTACACTGGCGAAAACCCTAGACCCTTTACCCACAGGGACTTGCCCACTTAGTCAATGTCCGATCGGGGTGCGATCTGTTCTGAGGGGGGGCACTCATCCGAGACCGGAATGTCGTTTTCGTGGATGTACACCTTGGGCACAGTCGCCAAGCGTTGGGCTACTGCCCCAATACTTTCCAGACGCACCATTTCTTCCCATGCACACACTTCATCTTCATCTTCAGTTTCATATCGGATCGTTACTATATCCCCCTCAATATCCAGAATTTTTGCCTTCTCCAACCATCTGCCCTGATCCCGCAGGAAAATCCACACATCGCTCTTGGCTTCACAGAGTTGGTAAATCTTGCGATGGAGCATGTCTTTATTCCTTTTTTACAACTAGAAAAACAAAGCTTACCTGTCTAGGTATTCAGTAATTTTAGTATAGAATCTTGCCCAGTCAGTTGATACTACCGAAAATCTTAGGATTGCAAGTGCTGGGCGGCGGCGCGATCGACTAACCAGAGGGCTTGACGACTGACCAGACGGGCGGGGTATTGCTGGGGATCGCCTGTTTCGGCAAGGACTGCGGACAGGGCAGGGGCTTTGCTACTCCCCTCTACTAAAAAAATAATCTGTTCGGCATGGTTGATGGTCGGTACAGTCAGGGTGATGCGGGGTTGCCCATCTTTGTAACCCACTGTAACCAGGCGATCCCCCACTGATAAAGCCTCAGTAAAAGGAAACAGGGAAGCCGTATGCCCATCCTCCCCCATACCTAAGAGCACTATATCAAAATGGGGAAACTCGCCCGCCCCTATCCCGAAAAATTCACACAGAGTTTGTTCGTATTGCTGGCTGGCAAGATGGGGATCGCTCGTATCGGTGGGGATCGGCTGGATGTGGGCGGGTGGGATGGGGACATGGTCTAGCCATGCCTCTCTGACCATACGGTAATTGCTCTGGGGATCGCTGTGGGGCACAAATCGTTCATCCCCAAAAAAGATGTGCCACTTCTGCCAATCGGTATCTGCCTGAGCCAAAGCCTGATAGAGGGGCTTGGGGGTATTCCCCCCCGCCAGGGCGATCGCTAGTCTCGTTTTTTGGGCAGCAGTCTCCAAACAAATCTTCAATGCCTCAGCAATTAAACTGGTGCGATCGGCAAAGATGCGGATGTTAGTAGCCATGTGAAAAAGTGTTGATTTTTGTAGCGTTTCTAAGTAGCTAGCATAGAATTGCGCTACTCTGAAAGCGTTAATGATTTTTTTAGATTTTCTTAAGGTGGTCGATCGGTCAGCAGGATTCCCCTAGTGCAGGAGTAAAGATATGTCTCCCAACTTAGTCCATTGTTTTTGGTCAGCCGTTGCGAAAATCTCACCTCAACAAATTCGTCCCCTCGATGATCCCAGCCTGCTCCAGTGGCTACTCAAACAAATTCAGGAGAAGTTCTACCTTGATCCCCAACAACGGCAAGACCTAGCTAGTTATATCAGCGATCGCCTGCCCCTAATTAGGGAGCTAACTTGCGAACAGCCCTAGGGCAGGAGTTCTGCTCAGGGGGATTTATCTGCGCTTATGTTGAGATTTGGGGAATGCAAGACAAACGGCGATTACAAATAAAATCAAAGAATACTGCCCAGGGGAACTCCCCGATTGGAACAGCTCTGTTTTAGTGATGGGGTCGCAAGAGCAAAGATGCCGTTTGGGTTTTACTGTGATGTGCCTGATTGTCAAGATTGTGTTGGGGGCGGTGGCGGTTAAAAATTACCCCGCTGTGATATAGTCTTTGCAAACCCTCAAACTAACAGCCGTAGAGGCATCCACTCCTCAAAAACTGTTACTTATCTTAATAAACTTTTGTATATCAAAATGCCTATGCTTCCTTTGTTAAAAATAAAACCTACGACTCAGAATCACCGTGTGGACGGTTATGATGTGCCTGATGAGGACGATCCCGTGATTTATCGCCTCACGGATGCGACTTCCTTAGAGCAGGTGCAGGAGTTAATTTGGGCGGTCTATCGCCAGATTTTTAGTGAACATTACATCCTTGAAGCTTATCGCCAGCGATTCCTAGAATCCCAGTTGCAAAATCGCCAAATTTCAGTGCGGGAATTTGTGCGCGGGGTAGCCAAGTCGGAGGTGTTCCGGCGCTTGGTAATGGCGACCAATTCCAACTATCGCTTGGTGGATATCTTATTTCGCAGACTGCTAGGGCGCGCTACCTATAACCAAGGGGAGCAGATCGCTTACTCGATCGTCTTGGCAACCCAGGGCTTAGATGGCTTAATCGATGGGATCGTGGATGGGGAGGAATACCTGAGCAATTTTGGTGAAGATATTGTGCCCTACCAACGGCGCAGAATGAATGGTCGCCCCTTCAATTTGGTAACCCCCCGCTACAGCGATTATTGGCGCGCTAAGGAAGCTGCCGCCTACAGTGCTGATGTGGGCGTGAAATTGCGTAGCCTCAGCGGCAATACCCTGCGGGTGCGATCGGGCATTCCCAGTGAATTTTTCCGCCTAGCTAATGACCTCAACCCACCCGTACAGAATTATTACTATGCCCAGTATGGCGGTGTGAATCCCAGCCGCATTGCTGTGCCTGATATGAGCCGCAGCGATCGCAGTGCCACGGTCAAACCCAAGTCTGCCCCTACCCCCTACCGTTATTTGCCAAAATAAGGAGAGTGTATGTTACCCCTATTAGCCTACAAGCCTTCTTCCCAAAACCAGCGGGTGCCTGGTTATGAAGTGCCCAATGAGGACACCCCTACCATCTATCGCTGGGAAAACATTTCCGACTACAGCGATCTGCAAGAGTTGATCTGGGCGTGTTACCGTCAGGCATTCAGTGAGCATCTGATTCTCGATAGCTGTCGTGAACCTTTCCTGGAATCTCAGTTCAAGAACAATCAGATTTCTGTTAAGGAATTTATGCGCGGTCTAGGTAAGTCCGATACCTACTATCGCCTAGTGGTAGAGCCAAACTCCAATTATCGGGTGGTGGAGATTACCCTGAAGCGTTTTTTGGGGCGCGCTCCCTACAATGAAGCTGAAAAAATTGCGTGGGCGATCGTGATCGCCCAAAAAGGGATCGGGGGCTTGATTGATGCCTTACTAGACAGTGAGGAATATAACAATAACTTTGGCGACAATACTGTGCCCTACCAACGCCGTCGCTACAAAGATCGCCCCTTCAATCTGGTTACACCCCGCTACAACGACTACTGGCGGGACAAGCAGAAGGAACTCTATCCCCCCGCAGGGGACATCCGCAACTTCCTTGCTTGGGCAAGGGCAGTCAAACCCCAAGGCACAACCTTTCAGCCCGTTTCTACTGCCAATATCCCCATTCCCGACATGACCCGCCCCGACAGTAAACCAGCCCCTGCTTCAGTGCGGGGATCGTTCAAGTTTCCTGTACGATAGGGGAGTTAGTTGGTTGACAAATTAGTTTAATTAGTTGTTTTAGGAGCAAACTATGGCGGCCATTTTACCTTTACTAGAATACAACCCCTCTTCCCAAAACCAACGGGTGCAAAGTTTTGGCAAGGCAGACCAGAACGAAGACACCCCCCTAGTTTACTGTGTGGAAAATATCTCTGATGAGACCGATTGGCAGGAGTTGATCTGGGCAAGCTATCGCCAAGTATTTAGCGAGCACGTCATCCTTGACAGCTATCGCCAGCCCTTTGCTGAGTCTCAATTGAAATTTGGCATGATTACTGTCAAGGAATTTATCAGAGCCTTGGCAAAATCGGAAGTCTTCTATCGCTTGGTGGTGGAGACCAACTCCAACTATCGCCTAGTCAATATCTGCTTGCAGCGCCTGCTTGGTCGTCCCGCTTACAACAAGCGGGAAGAGATCGCATGGTCGATCGTGATCGCCCAAAAAGGGATTGGCGGTTTTGTGGATGCCCTTTTAGACAGTGAAGAATACAACAGCAATTTCGGCGATAACACTGTCCCCTACCAACGGAAGCGCATGGGGGCAGGCTTAGAAGGGAGACCCTTCAATCTGGTTACGCCCCGCTACGACGCTGACTATCGGGACCGCGCTGAGATTACTAAGTATGACTGGCAGTTCACTCTGCAAAAATTCTTTACCGAAAAAGCTAAAACCCGTCGTTTACCCGAAGGGGATCCCCGCAAATACCAAGACTTGGCCCGGGCGATCGCACCTAAACGGGCATATCCCCAATCGGTACGGGCTTCCAATATCCCCGACTTCCTAGCCGCTGTACCCTATCGGGGCAGACGCTAAATGCCAAATTTGATCCCCCTTCCCCTTGGCAGGGGGCTCCCATTTTCACAGAAATTTTGCTATCTTAATAACATCTTAGTACCAACCTCAGCAAGTTGTTCACCTATGGCCACAGTGTTAGTTGTCGACGATAGCCCCACTGTCAGAGAGATGTTAGTGTCACAACTCACAGAAGGGGGTATGACGGTAATTGAAGCCCAAGATGGTAAAGATGCCATTGAAAAGCTCCAAGCTACTACCCCTGACCTTGTGGTCACAGATGTAGTTATGCCTAACATGAATGGTTACGAACTGTGTCGCTGGATTAAGAAAAATCCCAGCACCCAAAATGTACCTGTGGTGATGTGTACCACCAAGAGTGAAGAATTTGATAAACACTGGGGGATGAAACAGGGGGCAGATGCTTACATCACCAAACCCTACGAGCCAGCAGAACTGCTGAAAACCATTAAGATGCTCTTGAGTAGTTGAAGCCACTAGGCGATCCTTGTTTTAGAATCATGTGCTAAATTAACAAATGCAGTTTAGGGGGGAGAGTTTTACTCGTTAGCACCCCAAGAGGTAAATATGGCAAAAAAAATTTCTAAGCGACTCCGAGCTTTGCAGGCCAAGGTAGAAGATCGCCCCTATGCACCTTTAGAGGCGATGCAGCTACTCAAAGAAACAGCAACAGCTAAGTTTCCCGAATCAGCTGAAGCCCATGTGCGTTTGGGGATCGATCCCAAATACGCCGATCAGCAACTCCGTACTACAGTAGTTTTGCCCAAGGGCACAGGGCAGACTGTGCGTGTGGCGGTAATCGCCCGTGGTGAAAAGGTAGCCGAAGCCCTCAGTGCTGGGGCAGACATTGCAGGCACAGAGGAACTGATTGAGGAGATCAGCAAGGGGCGGATGGACTTTGATAAGTTGATCGCTACGCCCGATGTGATGCCGATGGTGGCAAAGTTGGGGAAACTACTGGGTCCGAGAGGGTTGATGCCCAATCCCAAAGGCGGTACGGTAACTTTTGACCTTGCCTCGGCGATCAAGGAGTTTAAGGCAGGAAAATTAGAATTCCGTGCCGACAAGACAGGGATTGTCCATGTTTTGTTCGGCAAGACCAGTTTTAGTGCCGAAGACCTCCTTGTGAATCTCAAAGCCCTCCAAGAGACGATCGATCGCAACAAACCCTCTGGTGCCAAAGGCAGATATTGGCGGACTTTTTATGTATCAGCGACGATGGGTCCAAGTATTGAGGTGGATATCAACGCTCTGCGCGAGCTGAAACTTGGGGAAGCGGTTTAGTTCTCAGCGGGAATGAGCTATATACAAACTCTGTAAAACTTGTGGGGATCGCCACCTAAGAGCCAAGACGATTGGGAATACCAGTGCAGCCCCCTGGGATCGTGCGTCTGGTTTTAGTGCCGCCCCAACTACAGAGGTAGTAGCGATTTTCTTCTGACAATTCTTCTACACCCGTAAAATCAGCGTCTTCTACCACTGCCCCTGAGTATGCCCCAGTTTCAATGTCTAACTGGTGGACTTTGTCGCGGGGAGTAGCGGTCTGTACATCTCCATAGAACAGGCGGACCCGATGCAAATTAGCTTTGCGCAAATCCGCCCTAATTAGGATCGCCCCTGCCAAGTTTGCGCCTGTGAGGTTACAGCCCATAAAGTTAGTTTTGATCAAATTAGCCCCGCTCAGATCGGTGTAGCGCAGGTCAGTAAAACTCATATCTGTCCCCGCCAGCATCGTACCTAGATTTACTACGCGTACGCCATTAACCACATCCACCACATAGCCACCTGAACCATCGAGGATTGGTCTGCCCAGAATACCATCCCGTTTCAGGGGTGTGAGCAAATTTGCCGTAGAGAGAAAGCGGATCACCTTGGCGCGCCCTTCTGCATCACAGCCGCCCAAGAGTGCCGCCGTGCGGGCTTGGGCAATCAGCCTCTCTAAGGGCCAATCTTCCATTTGCCCTTCTTCGTCCAGAACTAGATCGGCAATCCCTTGAAAATAGGCATCGATCGTCTGTTGCTGGGTGATCGTATTTTGCTGTCCTGTGAGTTTTTCGGTGAGTTCATTTTGTCTGCCTGCCACCCACACCGCCAACAATGCTAGAACAATCTGCCCCGTAGCGGCGATCGCCCCTGGCACACCCTGCTCCCAATTCAAGGTACTAAACCAAGTCCAGAAAGAATCGTCCAGGCGGGTGAGTCTGCCTACGACCAACAACAACCCGAAGCAAATCCCCGTGGCTAAGGTAATCTGCCAGTGCTGACCCAAAGGGGAGAACATAAATGCTTGAAACAAAGCGGGCAAAAGGATCGGGGCAATCAACACCCCCGCCCCGATCACACTGTAAATTGTCCAATCTGTGCGCTGGTTCTCCAAACTCACGATCGCCGTGAGCATACAGATCAAAGCCAATAGCAAAGCAACAGTTTTTAGGCGAGTGGGCACAGTCTGCAATCAGAAGAATTTGGCAACATCTTAAACTATAGCCATCCCCACCTTCAAGCGTGCCCCATTGACAAAATCCCAACCCGACTGGCGTTTTTTATTTTCCACTTGTAATTCTTTAATCAATAGCCCTTGTGCGCCTGTCTGCACCACAAAACCTGCCTGTTTTACTAGTGCTGTAACTGTCCCTACTGTACCCGTGCTAGGCACTACCTCAGTTTGGTAAAGCTTTACCCGCTGTCCCAACAGATGCAACCAACAATCAGGATAGAAACCGCGAATGCGATTGTGCAAATACTGGGCAGGTTGGTTGATATCTAGCTCCCAGTCCTCTTTTTTGATCAAGGGTGCATAACTAGCCAAGCGATCCTCTTGGGGCTGAGGCGTGATCTCAGAAAAATGTACCAGTGTTTCTATCAATAAATCCGCTCCCAGTTCTGCTAACTTCTCACTCAAAGTTGCCGCATTGTCAGCGGGATCGATCCTTGTTTCCGCCTTCAGCAACATTGCCCCTGTATCAATCCCTTCATCCATTAGCATCGTAGTTACACCTGTAACCTCTTCACCATTGGCGATTGCCCACTGGATCGGCGCTGCCCCTCGATACCTAGGTAACAGTGAACCATGCACATTGATACAACCATAGCGAGGCATTGCCAGTACCGATCGGGGCAAAATCTGTCCATAGGCGACCACCACAAAAAAATCCGCCCCCCTTTCAGCTAGTTCCGCCAATACCAGCTCATCCTTGCGCAATCGCTCTGGTTGCCAAATATGTACATCGTATGCTAAAGCCACTTGCTTCACAGGACTAGGAGAGAGCTGACCACCCCTACCTCGTTTAGCGTCAGGTTGGGTTACTACACCCACTACCTGACAGCGATGGTCCCTCAGCAATGCCTGTAAGCTAGGCACAGCAAAATCTGGCGTACCGAAAAAAATGATTCTCAAGTAGGAAGTACCGAAAGACTGTGAGTAAGTTTAACCCTATAAGCAATCCTTAAAACAAAAAAACGGTCTGGTTAGGGCCTAGCCATCAAACTGCCTTTCCATGTAGGTAATACTACTGACAGTAGGGATCATGAAGAATTACTTTTGCAGAAAGTCACCATTCCCAAATTCTGCCAGAGAACCTCTACCCTCATGGCAACCAGCTAAATTAATTTCAACGCTTAGGTTCAATGCTATTGTTGAGAGTTTATCCAGAACTTTACGACTGGGCATTGGATGCTCTGGTATCATTGAACTAGAAGAAAACTAGGCGGAAGTGGAGAAAGAATTATGAGATATCGCCAATTGTTTACTTCCTTGGCACTACTCCTTGCGGGTGTGATTTTGGGGGCATGGGCAGTGGTAGCGGGTATGCCTTCTACTGAAGCCACTATGAGTACGATCGCGCAGGTAGAGGGTGATGCCAAGGCAGTTAGACTCCCCAGCGACTTCAATTTTATTGCTCAAGCCGCCAGTCGTACTGGTCCTGCTGTGGTGCGGATCAATGCTTCCCGTACCGTAGCTGTAGAACCTTTTCCAGATGTATTTAGCGATCCCTTTTTCAGGGGCTTTTTTGGTGATGAATTGCCCCGCCGCATGCCCAGAGAAAGAATAGAACGGGGCACGGGTTCGGGTTTTATTATTGACACCAACGGTCATATCATTACCAATGCCCATGTGGTTGAGGGGGCAGACCGTGTGCGGGTCACCCTTAGGGATGGTCGCCAACTAGACGGCAAGGTATTGGGGACAGACAGCCTTACTGATATTGCAGTCGTAAAAGTCAATGGCACTAACCTACCTGTAGTCAAGATCGGGAGTTCGGCTAATCTCCAACCCGGTGAATGGGCGATTGCCATTGGCAATCCCCTCGGTCTAGACAATACGGTAACGGCGGGGATCATCAGTGCTCTGGGCAGAAGGAGCGGTGAAATTGGCGTTGATAAACGGGTGAGTTTTATTCAGACTGATGCAGCAATTAACCCCGGTAATTCAGGGGGGCCACTCCTCAACAAGGACGGGGAAGTAATTGGCGTCAATACTGCCATTATCCAAGGGGCGCAGGGTTTAGGCTTTGCTATTCCCATTGAGACCGCCCAGCGCATTGCTAAACAGTTGATCACCAAAGGTAGGGTAGAGCGCGCCTACTTGGGGATTCAGATGCTCAGCCTCGATCCCGAAACTAAGAGCCGTCTCAAGGAAGACCCCAATATTCCCTTTGTGGTTACTGAAGACAAGGGCGTTTTGGTCACTAGGGTCGTGCCCAACTCGCCAGCGGCTAATGCAGGCCTGAAAGCAGGGGATGTAATCATCAAAGTGGATGGGGAAACAGTTACCACCGCCGATCGTGTCCAACAGATTGTAGAATCTAAGGCGGTAGGCGATCGTTTACCGATTGAAATCAAGCGTGGTGGCCCTAGCCAAACCATTACCGTAGTAACGGGCCAGTTCCCTAGTAAATTCCCAGAGTAGAGGTAAATTATGGACACGGTGATTACATGGTCAGCCAATAGCGGCGATCCCGAAGCAGAAGCTAAACTGGCGGCGATCGCTGACTGGTGGCAAGGTCTGGCGGGTACGGAAGTAATTTGGCAACAGCGGGAGATTCCCCCGGAAGGCGGTCAGGTGGACTGGCAAAGGCAACAACTGGATGAACGCTTTGTAATCCAGTTCCCCCAATTGAAAGGGATCACTCTCTACTGGCGCAAGCCTGACCAGCCTGCCAACCAAGAAGACCGCAATATCACCGTGAACTTTTTAGAATTGAACCTAGAAAACCAAACCCTCACTGCTAAACCCGCTTCTGGCAGACAGTATCTTTTCCGCATCACTTCTACGAAAACTGTCTATCGCCAACTGAAACTGGACAACCCGGCGATCGCCGCCAAAAAGACGGCAAATGGCGGGGCAGTCATTCTCTGTCGGGATGAACTTCAAAGCTTAGAAGTGCAGATTACCCTCGACAGTAGCAATGTCCAGCGCTTACTGGCGGGGCTGTAGGCGGCGATAGACCAGAGCCAGTGCTGATTCATCCCCCACATTGCCCGGGAAGAGCACCACTGGCAGGTTAGGAAATAGGGGATGGTCAGGGGGAGTGGTAATCACTGAACAGCCCGGGATTATTTGTCCTAAAAGGCGGGCAGTGGGTAGGCTTAGCCCTGTACTCAAGACATCGTTGGAAGTGATCCCGCCCTTGCTAATCAAAAAGCTCAACTCAGGGGGTAAATGCTGGACGATCGTCATCAGCAGGTGGGATACCCTCTGCCCAAACTGCATCCGCTCTGGCACACTGGGAAACTGTAACTCCTGACGGCTAGTAAAAATCACCGGGGTTTTGCCGGTCTGATAGGCCGCTTGGATTTGCTCATAGGCAGTAGCCAAGAGTTGGTCAAAGCCATTGGGTTGGAGTAGTTCTGCCACAGGCAATTCAATCCCCGCCACATCAGGTTCTGCTAGTAATCGCTCCAACTGCTGGGTAGTTTTGCGCACATGGGAGCCGACCAGCACCGCTCCCATAGACTGGGAACGGCGGTAGCGACTCATTTCTGTAGGGGGGATCGGTTGGGGGGGCAACTGCGCCAAAGCGGTCAAAAGGCTGGCGGCACTGCGAAACAAAAATCTTTTGCCCTGATGCACTGCCCGCAACACCGAGTCAGCAAAACGGTTCATATCCGCCTGGGTCTCGGCATCCACCACCACGCAAGTATTGTTGCCCAATTGCATCAGGCGATCGTAACAGTCTTGACGAATATCAGACAAAAGTAAGCGTTCCACCTGCGAAGCGCGAATCTTGCCTTGGGTTTTCTCTTCCACATAGGCAGGCAGGTAGCTATGGCTGTAGCCGAAGACCGAGTCTTGAGCGAACTCGGTTTCATGCACAGGGGTAGGAACCCCATTGACAATCAAATAGTGAATACTGTCCTTAGTGAATCGTCCCCCCTCAAAAAAAGCAGGAGTCAAAAAATGGGCATCAAAATTTCCCAGCACTTGGGCGATTGCATCCGTTTCGATAGGGTAATGTCCCCGCAGGGTGGAGTCGGAACGGCTCACTACCATATATTCCCCGATCCCCGTATTTTTGAGGGCAACTACCAGGTTTTGACACACTTCCCTAGTTACTGCCAGTGCCCGATCAGGGGTCAAAGCCCTAGTATTAGTGAGTACAAAAAAGATAGGGGCACTATCTCTGAGGGCAATTTCTAGGGTAGAGACATCCCAGCGGGTCAAAAGTAAACAACTGTGGACAGTCTGTGAACCTGTGGGATCGTCATCTAAAACAATAATTTTGGTCTGAGCGGTCAATGGTTGTGCCTCCGTTGCGCTTTTTTTATTGTAGAGCTAAGCGATTCTGCACTCCATAAACACAATTCCAAAAATCCAGCCAAAAACTAGGAAATTTAACAGTTCAGGACGATCCAATAAAATAATAAGCAGATATGCTATATTCCTTTTGAGACAGTATTTATTTTCTAACAAAAGCATAAGGGGATTTGGCGGTGAAACTTCTAGGAGGGAGTGTCGCCGCCACACTCCTGAGGGTTATGGCACTACCCAATACCGTTAAGACCAGCTCAAGAGACCGCAGATTTTTCCCTTATATGGTAAAGAAGCTGGAGGTGAGGGTGATTATGCAAGAGTTTTCATCTCCTAAAGTCTTTGAGTATTGCTAGAAATGGGCTAAGGATCGGGGGCGATCGCTTCTGTCTTGATCTGGGGTCTCAATCAGTCTACTGTTAAGTAGTGTTAATAATTGGCGGCTATACAGCTATGCCAACCTAACCTATACTAAGGAGATATTTAGAGATTTACATAACCAGTTAATATAAGCCTATGACCCTAACAGCCTCTAGCGGCGCAACTAATGCCCGCCCTAGTCTTTTCCAAACTGCGGTTACCTCTACGCTCAGTCAGGTAGAACAGCAAGACCGCTACCTGAGTCGGACTGAATTGGAGGATTTGAATACTTTTTATCAAACTAGCCTTAAACGACTGGAAATTGCTGCCGTTCTTACCCAAAATGCGGAAAATCTGATCTCCAAAGCTGCTAACCGTATCTTTACAGGGGGATCGCCGATGGCGTTCTATGACCGTCCCAAAGATACCCAGAGTCGCCCAATTGATATGAAACGGGGCATGCAGTTAGGAATTATTACTTATGCAGAAAGCCCCGGCGGCGGACTGTTAGAGGCGATCAA
Source organism: Pseudanabaenaceae cyanobacterium (assembly GCA_046295715.1). GTDB lineage: Bacteria > Cyanobacteriota > Cyanobacteriia > Pseudanabaenales > Pseudanabaenaceae > JBKBMU01. Next base: position 63,261 of record JBKBMU010000006.1, on the reverse strand, counting down.
AGCGTTTTTCAGTACCACGGGCTTGACCAGTGTGTTAGACCAGCCACCGCCCAATTTCCGCCCCATCAACATTGCCCGTTATGGCGAAGCAAGAATGCGCAAATCCATGCGGGATATTGCCTGGTTTTTGCGCTATACCACCTATGCCTTGGTGGCGGGCGATCCCAACATTTTGGCACAGAATACTAGGGGATTAAGAGAGATTTTGGAGCGGGCGTGTTCTCTGGATGCAACTGTGGTGGCTCTACAAGCCCTGAAGCAGGGAGCGGTAAATTTGTTTATTCGCGATCCTGAGGCGGTAGAAATCATCAAACAGTATTTTGATGTTGCGATTAGTGAGTTCAAAGCCCAAGAACCCTCAGATAAAGTTAGACAGCGGTATTCGCCTGATGTGCAGGGGCTGTATCTACCGCAAATTTATTACAACACGGCGGAAAGAAGACAAAAGTTTGTGATGAAGCCCGGCTTATCTGCTTCGGAAAAGAATGAAGTGGTGAAGGCGGCTTATCGGCAGGTCTTTGAGCGGGATATTACCCGTGCCTACAGCTTGGGGATTTCCGATTTGGAATCCAAGGTGAAGCGGGGTGATATTTCCATGCGGGAGTTCATTCGCCGCTTGGGAAAATCCCCTCTGTATCGGGATCAGTTCTTCTTGCCTTACATCAATTCTCGTGCTCTGGAATTGGCGTTTAAGCATTTCTTGGGTCGCGCCCCTGAGAGCCGTGAGGAAGTACAGAAGTATTTTGATATTGTTTCTAAGGGGGGTCTGCCAGCCCTAATTGATGCCTTGGTGGATTCCAAGGAGTACAGTGACTATTTTGGGGAAGAGACTGTGCCCTACAAGCGGGGTCTAGGTCAGGAAGCTCAGCCCTGTCGCAACTGGGGTGCACAGTTTGATTTGTTCAATTACTCTGCTCCGTTTAGAAAAGTCCCGCAATTTATCACTCTCTTTGCCGCTTACAGGCAACCCCTGCCTGACCAACATGTGTATGGATCGGGCAATGACCCCCTCGAGATTCAATTTGGGGCGATCTTCCCGAAAGAAAGGAAGAATCCTGCAGCTTCACCTGCGCCTTTTGGGAAGGATACAAGGAGAATTCTGATCCGCAATGGCCCGGGTATTCTCAATCAAGTGAGTGCGCCAGATCAAAAAGGAGTAGCTCCCGGGACTTTGGGACCAAAGGTGTTCAAGTTGGATCAATTGCCCCTCGGTTCTAAGTACTCTAAGGGTGGTAAATCCAAGCCGGTGCAAGGGGTGAGTGTGAAGTTTGCGGAGAGTTCCACTCAAGCAGTAATCAGAGCCATTTATCAACAGGTGATCGGTCGCCAAGTCTATGAGGGACAGCGGTTGAAGGTGGCGGAAATCAAGTTAGAGAATGGAGAAATTACAGTTAAGGAGTTTGTGAGAACTTTGGCGAAGTCGCCTTTGTTCCGTGATCTGTACTGGTCAAAACTCTATGTGTGTAAGGCAATCGAGTATATTCACCGCCGTTTGCTGGGTCGTCCCACCTATGGTCGCCAGGAGATGAATGCATATTATGACATCTGCGCTAAGAAGGGGTTCTATGCCCTTGTGGATGCGATCATTGATTCCCCAGAGTATGCAGAAGCCTTTGGAGAGGATACTGTCCCCTATGAACGCTATTTGACCCCTGCGGGCTATTCTCTCCGTCAAAATCGCCTCGGTGCTCTTGCGGAAGACAGGGGTACAGTGGTAGAGCAGGTAGAGACCTCCCGCTTTGTGGAATTGGGACAGGTCAAGGAACTGCTCACGCCTGTTTCCATTAGCGATCGCATCAATCAAGGGGTGAGCAAACAGCGAGACCAGCGCAAACTCTTCAAACTCACTTCTAGGGATCCTAGGGAAGTGCAAGAAGTAGCCCGTGCCGCCATCAGACAGGTGTTTGAGCGGGACATGGATGCCTATGTTGCCAGTGCCCAGTTCTCTCGCTATGTTTCTGGTCTGCAGAATGGAGAAATCACAGTTAAGGAGTTGATTTTGGCTCTGGGGACATCGGAACTCTATATTAAAGAGTTCTACTCCCGTTATCCGAATACTAAGGTGATTGAATTGGGTACGAAGCATTTCTTGGGCAGAGCACCTTTGGATCAGGCAGAGATTCGCAAGTACAACATTATTCTGGCGACTCAGGGATTGAAGGCGATGGTAACGGCGATGGTGAATTCGGCAGAATATCTGCAAGCCTTTGGTGAAGACACTGTGCCTTACAATCGCTTTGCCACCTTCCCTGCTGCCAACTTCCCCAATACGCAAAAACTCTATGGGCAACTGACTAAGCAGAGTAAAGAGATCGTGGTGCCTAGTTTTGCTCCTGTCCAGTCTAAGTTTGACATCACCACTTCCCCCTTGGTATCTGCCAAGATGGCGGAAATGGAGGTCAAAAAACGGAAACCCGATCCCAGTTTGCCCCGCTTTATCCAGTTGGGTCTGTCCTTTGCCAATGGACAAGGGCAATCGGTGGAAGTGGGTGTGGGTACTTTCCGTCGCAAACCCCAACGCATCTTCCGCCACACCAGAGGCACTAATTCCCCTGAAACTGCTAGGGTGATCAATGCCATCTACACCCAAGTGATGGATGTATTCAGCGGTAAGCCACCTGAGCAGTTTCGTGTAACTTCCCTAGAGAGTCGTCTCAAGAATGGGGAGATTTCCGTGCGGGAGTTTGTCAGGGAGTTGGCTTGTTCCGAACAATATCGCAAGCGCTTCTACACTCCCTATCCCAATACCAAGGTGATCGAGCTGTTGTTCAAGCACATTTTAGGGCGGGCACCCGCTACCCAAGCTGAAATCCGTCAATACAATAAGTTGTTGGCGGAGAAGGGGCTGCGCTCGGCTGTAGAAACGATGGTTAATTCCGAAGAATATGCAATGGTCTTTGGGGAAGATGTCGTGCCCTACAAGCGTTATCCTAATTTGCCCGCAGGTAATTACCTAGGTAGCTTGTTGGTAGATCAAGACTTGATTAAACAGTCCTGGTCAGACTATTCACCTGCGATCGTGGGTGGGGGCGCCGTGCGCTAGGAAGAGGGTCTAATGAGGGGTGTTAGTCCCTCTTTTGAGAACCTCTCTTGCATAATTCTCAAAAATATAGTTTACTTGGGAAAACCTGAAACAAGCCAAAAATGTTTTTTACTCCTCTCTCCTAACTCTTTTAACGCCAGTTCGGGCTAAGCCTCACCCCCAACCCAGCGGGGAGTAGCTTGCGCCCCTTCGACCCGCTGGGCCTGCACTAGCCAGCAGGCTTCTCATCTCCCCAAAAAACAAGCGGGAGCTGTTGTATCTCGTCCTTATTTGCCAGGCAATAGACCTCTTGCAGATTTAACAGGGTATAGCTGACTGTTTAAGTTTTAATTCGTAGTTTAGTGTACCCTCACCCTACTCCAAATTGAAGGCGGCACAGCTACAGAAGAAGTGCCGATCGCCGTAAGCATTGTCAATTCTGCTCACGGGACTCCAGTATTTATTCTCTTTTAGGTAAGGGAGAGGATAGGCGGCTTGTTCTCTGGAATAAGCATGTTGCCACGTGCCTGCGATCAAGTCGTAGGCTGGATGGGGGGCATGCTTCAGCGGATTGTCTTGCCTGTCTAGTTTCCCCGCGGCGATCGCTTCTATTTCTTTGCGGATGGCGATCATCGCCTCACAGAAAAGGTCTAATTCAGTTTTGGTTTCGCTCTCGGTGGGTTCGATCATCATTGTTCCTGCCACGGGCCACGAAACCGTAGGGGCATGGAAGCCATAATCGATCAATCGCTTGGCAATATCTTCTACTTCAATGCCCGCCAGTTGTTTGCAGGGACGCAGGTCAATAATACACTCATGGGCAACAAATCCATGTTTGCCAGTGTAGAGAATGGGATAGTAGGGAGCGAGGCGATAGGCGATATAGTTGGCGTGCAGAATCGCTAGGTGCGTGGCTTTAGTTAAACCTTCTGCTCCCATCATGGCAATATACATCCATGAAATGGGCAGAATACTCGCACTGCCCCACGGCGCACCTGCCACCCTAATGCCTTCATAATCTATACTGGGCAGAAAGGGCAGGAGATGTGCTTTGACTGCGATCGGCCCGACACCTGGGCCACCACCCCCGTGGGGAATACAGAAGGTTTTGTGTAGATTCAAGTGGCAAACATCTATCCCTAATTCTGCTGGACGACAGATGCCCACTAGAGCATTCATGTTTGCTCCATCCATATAGACCTGTCCGCCGTAGTAATGGATAATATCGCAAATCTCAGTAATACCTTCTTCAAATACCCCGTGGGTAGAGGGATAAGTAACCATCAGAGCGGCAAGTTGGTCGCGATGCTTTTCTGCCTTGGTTTTTAGGTCAGCTATATCTATGTTCCCGTAGCGATCGCACTGCACAGGAATTACTTGCATCCCCGCCATCACTGCACTGGCGGGGTTCGTACCGTGGGCAGACTGGGGAATCAAACAGACTTGGCGCAAATGTTGCCCTCGGGCTTGATGGTATGCTCTGATCCCCAGTAAACCAGCATATTCCCCTTGTGAACCCGCATTCGGTTGGAGGGATACACCTGCAAAACCAGTAATTTCTTGGAGCCAGCTAGCCAGTTCTGCAATGAGCATCTGATAACCTCTAGTTTGCCCAGTGGGTGCGAAGGGATGAATCTGATTGAACTCTGCCCAGGAAACTGGCATCATCTCGGCAGTAGCATTCAACTTCATGGTGCAAGAACCCAAGGGAATCATCCCCCTAGTGAGGGAAATATCCTTGTCTTGCAGTCTCTGCATGTAACGGAGTAGTTCCGTTTCGGTGTGATATTTCTGAAAGACTGGGTGAGTGAGGAAGGGGGTCTGCCGCTGTAGAGCAGGGGGCAGGCGATCGCCCACTTCTATTTTGCCTAGGGCATCTTCTGTGCCCTTGAAGATGGCGACCAGGTCTTGGAGGTCTTGCTCCGTAACTGTTTCATCCAGAGTAATACCTACTGCATTCTCAGCAGGATAATAGCGGAGATTGATCTGATACTGTTCTGCCCGCCGTTGGATTTCCGAGTAGGGGAATTTTCCGAGGTTGATTTTCAGGGTGTCAAAGAAGTAGTCATGGGCGGTCTGAAAACCAAGACTATTGATGCCCTCTGCCAGCCGCACGGTGAAACGATGAATGCTCTGGGCAATGTGCTTCAAGCCCTCTGCACCGTGATAGACCGCATACATACTCGCCATCACCGCTAGAAGTACTTGGGCAGTACAGATATTGCTGGTAGCTTTTTCTCTGCGAATATGTTGTTCTCTGGTTTGTAAAGCTAATCTAAGGGCAGGTCTGCCTTGGCTGTCTTGGGACACGCCTACCATGCGCCCTGGGACTTGCCGTTTGTAGCTGTCTCTGGTGGCAAAAAATGCGGCATGGGGGCCGCCATAGCCCAAGGGGACACCCAGCCGCTGGCTATTGCCTACGACTACATCTGCGCCCCATGTGCCAGGTGGCGCAAGCAGAGTCAGAGCTAGTAGGTCAGTGGCAACTACTACCTTTGCCCCTAGGCTGTGTGCCCCCTCTACCAAGGTGCGGTAGTCCTCTATGTTGCCATCGGTGGTGGGATATTGTAATAAAATCCCAAAATAACTTGGGTCTAGCTCAGTCTGCCAGTGATCCCCAACTACCACCTTGATCCCTAGGGGTAAGGCTCTGGTTTTGACAACGGCGATCGTCTGGGGGTGGCAAGCACTAGAGACGAGAAAGCGATCCCTTTGGCCTTGGCGCAGTCCGTAGAGCATAGTCATAGCTTCGGCACAGGCAGTAGCCTCATCCAACAGGGAGGCATTGGCGATCTCCATGCCTGTCAGGTCAATTACCATGGTCTGAAAGTTTAGGAGAGCTTCTAGCCTGCCTTGGGAAATTTCGGCTTGATAGGGGGTGTAGGGGGTGTACCAATTGGGATTTTCCAAAATGTTGCGCTGAATCACAGGTGGGGTGATCGTATTGGCGTAGCCCATGCCAATATAGGAACGCCAGACTTGGTTGTGGTGGGCAATCTGGGTGAGTTTGGCGAGGGCGGCGGTTTCGCTCAGGGGTGGGGGTAAGTCCAAAGGCTGAGGACTGCGCAGGTGGGAGGGGACAGCTTTGCTCAGCAATTCCTCTAGGGTATTCAGTCCAAGGGTCGCCAACATCTGGCGGATGTCAGTATCGGTGCTACCTAGATGACGGGCAATAAATGGAGACATGAGCACAAAGTTTTAATGATTATTTACATTATGCCCTCAGTTACAGGAAAGGATAGACTACTTGTGTCATCTCATACCCAGTAGTTTTATGGCACGATCGTCCCTGTGGTGGTTCTTGCGGAAAGCCTATCGGCAGGCGGTGTTTTCCATCTCGCGGCGCCATTTATTGCGGGCGGGACTATTTGCGGCGGGTCTGGCAACGGCAGGGGCACTGCACAGTTGCACTAATGAACCCCCCAAAAATCCAGAGGTAAAGGAGACAACTGATGATCCCATTTTGATTGTGGGGGCGGGGCTGGCGGGTTTAACTATCGGCTATCGGCTGTGGCAAAAACAAATTCCTTTTACTTTGATCGAGGGGAGCGATCGGGTGGGGGGGAGGATGTTCTCCCAGAGCAATGCTCTGGGCACAGCCCAGACTACAGAACTAGGTGGAGAATTTATCAATACGGGACATAAAAATATCCAAACCTTGGCGCAAGAGATGGGCTTAGAATTAGTTGATTTAGACCAGATAGATAGGGGTTTGAATCAGGAGATTTGGTTCTTTGACAATAGAAAAATTGAGTTTAAGGAGGTGGCACAGGCATTTGTGCCCTTGGCGAAACAAATACTCAAAGATCAAGAGGCGATCGGCGACTTTTCCTATCAAAAATCTAGTCCTAAAGCCCAAGCATTAGATCGTTTGTCCGTGGCAGATTATATACAAAAATATGCGCGCAATTCTTTCCTAGCTGAGTTATTGAATGTTGCTTATACGATTGAATATGGCAGGGATACTAGGGAACAAAGTGCTTTCAATTTGATTTTTTTGCTGGGTACAGGACAACAGGAGTTACAGCTATTCGGTGAGAGCGACGAGCGATACACTATTAAAGGGGGCAATCAGCAACTTCCCCAAAAATTAGCCGAAAAAATTAGCAATTTTATTGAAACAGGCACTTATTTAGAATCAATTAGGCAGGCAAGTGATGGCAGATATCAAGTGAGTGTGCGCAAGGGCAATAGCAGTCAGCAGATTACTTATCGGCGGGTCGTGCTGGCAATTCCTTTCACTATTTTGCGCGCTATTGATCTACAGGTAGAGTTACCGCCCCGCAAACAAAAAGCCATCAAGGAACTGGGCTATGGCTATAATGCTAAGCTAATCACTAGTTATAGCGATCGCATCTGGCGGACTAGGTATAAATCTAATGGTACAGTATTTACTGATCTGGGCTGGCAAAATACTTGGGAAACGGGTAAATATGCCCCTACCCAAACAGGTTTGATTACTAATTATCTGGGAGGCAGTAAATGTTTAGCCCTATCTACTAACGCTGTCCAAGAGGGCAAAAACTTTGTCAATAGTTTTCGGCAGATTTTTCCAGAGGTGGACAAAGTTTATCAACAGGCTCTACTGATCAATTGGCCAAAATTGCCTCTCACCCAAGGCTCTTATTCCTGTTATCTGGTCGGACAGGCTACCCAATTCTTTGGCATTGAAGGTGAACCTGTGGCAAATCTCTTTTTTGCAGGGGAACATTGTTCTACAGAACATCAGGGCTATATGGAAGGGGCGTGTGATTCGGCTCAGCGGGTGGTAGAACTACTTACCAGTTAATTTGCTGACAGCTATACGGGCATAGGAGCGCATTTCCTCGGCGCGTCGCCAGAGTTCCTGAGCAGTGTGCAAATGGTGGTCATCAAAGTTCTGGGTAAAGTAATGCAGTTCTTCAATGCCATCGGCGATCGCATTCAGGGCGTGAAATAAATGGGAAGCTACGGCAGCAGCAGGGGCAGGATTGGGACGATTCCGCAGATAGTTCTGTGCCTGCCGGTGTGCCTGCCGACATTTATCTATGAATTTGCTAAATACTGCCAACAATTCCTCATCGAAGGGATCGGCCGACAACCACTCAATTTGTTCTTCAAGGGGATCGATCACTTCATCGAGGAGCTTGAAAATGGGATCGCTGACTTGTTTTACCCACAGGCTAATGTTGTCGGGGTGGGGATCAGGGCGACGGGGGGAACGGGGGCGGGCATGGTTGATCCCCAGTTGTAAGTCGTAGTGGGCACGGCTGCGGGGATCGCTGAGAATCTCATAGGCTTGGTTGATGGCAATGAACCGATCGCTATCCCCTTGGTTGTGATTAGCGTCGGGATGAAACTCTTTTGCCAGACGGCGATACGCCTGTTTGATCTCCTCTAGCTCTGCTTGCTGGTTTACGCCCAGCACTTGGTAGTGATTGTCAGCCATCAGTTTTGCCTCTCTATACCACCCTGCACCTCCGTAACTGGACTAGGCGGGTCTGTCCAATTGAAATCGCTAATTCTTAATAGTAATTCCCCAAGGCCTTGGTTGGGATTGTATCTAACAATTACGGCATAGGTACGGCGATCGTACTGCAGAGAATAGGTGGCATTGAATGGGATGCCTGTATCTAGATTCCAGCTCTGACTAAAACCTACCCGCACAGGCCCGATCACCTGTTGCAGCAACTGCGCCGTGAGGATGCGCTGATCCGCCACCCGATCGAAAAAAAAAGGAGATTGCCCAGACACTAGGGATTGGGTAACACTGACCGATACACCTGTGTAATCAAAGAAGTCCTTGGCAAAATTCCCCACCACAGTAGCCAAACCCACTGTGGCTGAGAGTACCCCCTGACTTGCGCCATTAGTATAAAAAGAATAAACCCCTGACACTCCCACAAACACATCCAGGGAAGGGACGATCGGGTTAGGGCTAAAGCGCAGAACACTGGCCCGTTCTGCTGGTAAAGGTTCAACCTTAGCCAGATTAAAGCTTCTGCTTACAGTAACCGCACTCTGCAATCGCCCCAGCGTCCCTTTGATTATGGGGGTAAGATCGGCGCGATCGGAATTGATCAACTGTATGCCCGCTTGATAGGTCAGGCTGATGCCGCTATCCCCCAAAACTCTGGTAGGGGAAGTGATAACCCCGCCGACTAGGTTGCTCACCTCTTGAAAACCAAGGGAGCCATTAAAAAAGCGATCCCTGAAGGCATAGCTAATGGATAAATTGTGGTCATCAAACACAAGGCGACTGTAGCGGACATTGGCGCGCAGATTCTTCTCCAGATTGCTAAAATCCAGCCCACTAAAACTTGCCCTCGCCACCAGAATTTGCCTGTCCCCCAAATCAGCTTGGGCATCCACCACCAAACCCAAAATATCTCGGTCAAATAAGCCCCCCGGTCGTTCCAGTGCCCTCTGAAATAGCAATTGGGGCCCGATCGACAGAGTAAAATCACGGTTGATCACCACATCAAAATTTTGCTGATAGAAAGCCCCGCCCCGATCGCGCAGGTCATAGCCCACAGTTGCTGGAAACGGACGGCGGAACTGGTCCAACACAATCCGGTTCACAGGCACAGGCAAAAAGAAGACGCGATCGAGGCCCAGGGTCGGTGCTTCCAGAGTTAATTCGCTAGAGTCATCCGTAAGAGGGGTTAGGGTAGCTTTACTGGTAATCAACTCCAGTTCAGGGGGGCTGAAGGGGTCATTAGTAACCCGTAGGTTTTCCCCTACCCACTGTGCCCCCGCCAACAAAACCAGACGATCCGCAGTAAACCCGATCCTTCTTACCCCCCCCTGTACTTCCCCGGCCACCGGATTGACCAAAACTGAACCGGGGGCAATATCAGCAGGCAGGCGGCGCGGGTTGGGATCGGTCAAGGTTGCCAAGTCAACAAAGCCAGCCGCTTGGCTGAGACTACCATTTTGGGTGACATAGTTGTAATTTAATTCCGCACCAGTGATAGTCTGGTTGCCCCGCCGAAAAAATACATTCCCCTTAGCTTGGGTGTCTTGGGTCGCCAAATTCAGCGTAACCCGATCCGCCTTCAACTCAGACTCAGCATATTGCACAACCACATTGCCGATCGCCGTGAAGGTCTGGGTATTCAAGTCATACTCTTGGCGATCGCTTTTGACGCTAAGGGGCAGTCCCACAGGGGGCGGGGGTGGGGTCGGGGAGGGATCAGTAGGCTTGCGGCGGGGCACTTGCTCAGGTTTGACAGGACCTAACTGGGCCAGATGTTCCTGCTTGAGTTCAGGAAACCCCCTAAATAATTGCTCCAGTTGGTGCACCACAGGTAAAGGCAAAGCCGGCTGACTGGGCACAGAAGCCAGTGTCTGCACCAACGGCGGCGGGGGCGGTGGTAGTTCCCAAACAGTCATGACTGCCACATAAAACCGAAGCTATTATAGGGCTTTTCCGCTCAAGCCCATAAGTTATATCCATAGCCCCAGGTGGACCCCAACTCCTAATAGAAAAACTTCAGGGAACTACCCGCGTCCTTGATGGCAGAGGGGCAGTGTTGAACTGGGATAAGCTAAAAATTTTGCCAATAGCGATCGTGCCTGAAACTTATAATAATAGACAAGGTGTTGCCGTTAATATAGTGTGAGTACTTGACATTATCTGCTCACCGTCTATAATCCGTATCAACAGTGCTGGTAGAGCAGTATGTTTGGTTTATTTGGTGGTGGATCCAAGAAGGGGATCGGTGTGGAAATCACATCGGAGCGAGTGAATGTGGTGCAGTTGCGTCGTAAGGGGCAATCAGGCTACAAACTGGCGAACTATGCTAGAGCTGATGTACCTGAAGGCGTAGTCGAGGATGGTCGGATTAACGATCCAATTGCATTAGGTCAAGTGCTAGCAGATTTACTGCAACAGCAGAATATCAAAGCTAAGTTAGTGGCAACAGCTGTACCTGGCAAGGAAACAGTTAGCCGTTTGATTAAAATCCCCGCTGAGCTGTCTGATGCGGAAATGCGGGACATGGTACTCAACCAAGAGGCGGCTCTATTTTTGCCCTTCCCCAGAGAAGATGCTGATGTGGACTACACTAAACTGGGCACCGTAATCGATGACGATGGCATTGAACGCCAAGAGATTCTGATGGTGGCTACCCCCAAAGAAATCACTAATGTCTATATGCAAGTGCTGGAAACTGCTAATCTGAGACTGGATATACTTGATGTCAGCAGTTTTGCAGTGATCAGATCGATTCGGCCTCGCCTGAGGGACTATAACTCGATTGCTGAATCAGTAGCGATCGTGGATATTGAGTATGAATACACGGAAATTACCATTACTGCCGATGGTGTGCCCCAGTTCTCCCGTACCTTCCCCATCGGTACACTCCAGATTCAAAACGCCCAACTGCGGGCGATGAATATGCCCCCCCGCCGCAGTACAGATACAGAAATGTTGGTAGGGATGGCAGTGCCCATGCAAAATATGGACACCGCTGGCTTTGTGGGCGGAGCGGTTGGCAGTGCAGGTGATGCCGCCCTATCGCGGGTACTCAGTGATTTAGCAGATGAACTGCGCCGCTCGGTGGACTTCTACATCAGTCAAACAGCAGGGGCAGAAATGGCACATGTGTTCTTGACTGGACCAGGCTCTTGTATTGGGCAGTTGGATGAATTTTTGCGCCAACGACTGGGAGTACAAACTACAGTAATCGATCCGCTAGAGAGTTTGGCAGTTAGCAGTGATAAGGAACTACCCTTCAATGAGCGCGCAGGTTTGGCAGTGGCACTCGGGCTAAGTTTACGGGAGGTTTAACTATGTACGCTATTGATATTAATTTTCTTAATGATCGTGAAGTTATTGATATGGGTGTAGACCGACAGTCTATATCCATTCCCGACTCTCAATTTATGATTATCGGAGTAGCAGTAGCGGCAGTAGCCCTCTTGGGGGCAGTTGGCTTCCACTTCTGGACCGATTCTCAGGTCAAAACTTTGGAAGCCAAGAAAGCTGAACTAGAGGCAAAAAAAGCAGAGGTCGAACGCCAAGCTAAAGAACTACAAGAACTAGAACAGCAAATTACGCAAATACAAGCTAGAAACCAACAATTGACTACCCTATTTGTTGGGCAGTTGCCTACCTACGCTATACTAAGTGAATTGAGCAGGCGCACTCCAGATACCATTCAAATCGATAACTATATCCAGACCGATACACCCACTGGTAGTACAGTGCAAATCTCAGGTACTGGCAAAGACTATGAAGTTGTCAATGATTTCTTTCTCTTGATTCAGTCGTCTCCCTTCTTTGATCCTGCTCAAACCAAGCTTCAATCTGCTACCCAAGGACAGGGGCGAGATGCAAGGGTATCTTTTATTATCAGTACAGCCTTGACGAAGAGACGGGCAGATGAATTGAAGGATAAGCTGGCAGAGGCAGGAGTGCAGGGTTTACTGGTGAGGCTCAATAAACTGATTGAACGGCAGGTTCTTAGCCCACCTGCACCTGCCAATTGAACTATTAAATCTTGAAACTACAAGGAGGCAATAATATGACAGCAGCAAATGTAGGAGCGATCGAGGGTGGCGGTGGCTTGACGTTGTTTGGCATGACTCTTACGGGTAAGGCACTGGGTATTATCATTGGCATAGCAGGACTAGGACTAGCTGGGTACGTCTACATTAACTTTACTGCTCCTGAGCAAGATAAAATTCCGAGACTGGAAAGACAGATTGCTGAAACTCAAAGCGCGATCGATGCCCAAGCTGGATTGGTGTCGAGGATTGCCGCTAAACAAGAGGAAAAGCGCCAAATAGAGAGCAAAGGTAAGTTTGTTTTGAGTTTATTGCCCAATCAGGACAGCATTGACACCCTCCTGATTGACTTGCACAAAGTGATTCCCCGTGAGACTAGGTTTACACTGGCGAATGGGGTAGTGCTTACTATTGACAGTAGTCTGCGGGGCTTCACACCTGCCCTTGGCAGTAGTACTGACCTATACGATACTTACACCTTCAACATTAACTTTGACTCCACCTTCCCAGCGGCGATCGAGACGATCCAAAACCTAGAAAAACTGCAGTCCTTCCTAGTGATTAGGGATGTTAAACTTACCAAAGGGGCAATTACTGATGCTGAACTTCGTTTCCCTGAAGGTTTTGAAGTTAGTCCTGAAGACAAGTTCAAAATTATTCAGAACTTACCGCCCAAAGTTTCCGTAAGCTTCAAATTAGAAGCTTATGTGCCAAAGACAGGAGATGCTCCTGCAGCACCTGCCCAGTGATGTCATATTTGCCATGATTGCTCCAGAAAAAAGCAGTAGTTGTGTATGGGGGGTAGCCCATAAATGACTGAGATGATACCATAGTTAGCCATAAGGACAAGAGGAGTGTTTATGATTACTAAAACTGGTTGCCACTATCTGCGCAAGTCTGCCCTAGTGAGTCTTGTAGTAGTGATGAGTTCCCTGCCCCAGCTAGGACTTGCCCATGCCCAAAACGCGAATCGCTCTGCTAGTAACACTGCAAATCCCAGAGTAATCAGTAATCCCAATGCCCTATTCCAGCCCAAGGTAACCATTACTAGAGATAACCAAAGTAATACAGTTGCTCAACAAACTCAGTTCACCCCCCAAACCTCCCCACCACCTGCTGCAGAAGAACGGCGTGTTGTTCCCCCTGTACCCCAAGACCCGCGTTCTGTACCTCCCATTAACCAGCCTGTACAACCGCAAATGCCTGGGCGTGTACCTGGGATTGTCCCTCCTTTCCGCAGAATTACTACTCCCCCAGTAGGGGATATTGCTGTCAGTACTTTTCCGTATCAGCCCGATCAAGTAGATATTGGCTCTACCGCACCCTTTACATTTACGGGCGCAGGTGCACCTGTCCAGGCAGTGCTAGCGGCTATAGCTAGACAAGCAGGCTTGAATATCTATTTTGTCCCCCCTAACGATGCTGTAGCTATCCCAATCACTGTAGATATTAAGAATGTGAGCGCTCAACAAGCGTTCAATGATGTGCTCAGAATTGCCAAGTTGCAAGCTAGTCGCATTGGAGATAGGATTTTTGTGGGTGCTAGCTTGCCAATCAACCTGCAAAACATTGTTACCCGTAGTTTGCGGTTGAATCAAATCACTGTAGGGGAAGCCAGTGCCTTCTTGATTAGCTTAGGTGCTGAGCGGGTAGTCAACCGCCAGCGACCAATTCCAGGTGTTCAAGCTGCTACGGCGATCGGCCCAGGTGGCACTGCTGTAGTCCCCCCAGTGCAGTTAGAGACTGTACCCACCCTAGAAAGAGTAGGCGGTACAGCTGAATTTTCTAAGCCTATCCTGCAAGGTTTACAAGTAGTGGGTGAAGAAAGGGGTAATACTATAACTTTAATCGGTCCGAAAAACTTGGTTGCTCTTGCGGAAGCTCAACTAGCAAGAATTGATATTCGCAAGCGCCAGGTGGCATTGAATGTCAAAATCATAGAAGTTCAGCTGGACGATGGTAGTTCTTTTGGGACTGAATTTGCTTTTGGTCTTGGAGATGCCAGTGATTTCAGATTTATTCCAAGTGCTTTTGTCCCTGGACAAGCTGGACCAGCGAAAACTACTATAGGGATCAATACTGTAGTGAGTCCAGTTCAAGGCTTGCTTGCCACTATTACTGCTGGTCTGCAATCTGGTAGAACGAAAATTCTGACTGACCCAACAGTAATTGTCCAAGAAGGAGAAACCTCTGACTTAGCGGTTGTTCAGAAAGTTCCAACCAGATCGGTTGTAACAGAGACTATAACTGGAGGGTCGATAACCCGTACAGTAGAAATTCAAGAGGCCGATGCTGGGCTGACACTAAAGATTAATGTAAATAGGATAGATGATAATGGTTTTATAAATCTATCCGTTGCCCCTACAGTCTCTACCCCACAAACACAACTCACGGTGGTATCGGCCGGGTTGCCTAGTACCTTTACTCCTCTGAGCACTAGAACTCTCACCACTGGACAAATTCGCATTAGAGACAACCAAACTCTCATCTTGACAGGGGTGATTCAAGATCAAGACCGCAACACAGTAGTGAAACTACCTATTCTGGGTGACATTCCCATTTTGGGTGCCCTGTTTAGAAGGGAAGAAAACGTTAGCACACGGTCAGAGATAGTTGTTATGATCACCCCGCGTATCATTGATGACAGTCAAAATGCCAACTGGGGCTATACATATCAGCCCAGCCCTGATACCCAAAGGGTGATCGACAGTAACCAGATCACTCTGCCGCAGGGGCAGGACAATCGCCTGAATCAGCTAGACCGCCGCTAAAGGGATTTCTAAACAAGGGGGAGAGGGGGCATTTCCCCTCTTTTTTCCTACACAGCAAGAGGGGTACTCAGACCGGTAGCTAGGTCTGCCAGCTCGGGATACAGAGGGAAGCAATCGCACAGGCTTTTTACTCTGGCTTTGCAGTCAGTGGTTACTTGGTCGCTGTTGGGAGCAGAGAGGCGATCGGCGATGATATCGGCAATTTCTTGGAATTCGGCTTCTTTGAGGCCTCTGGTGGTCATGGCAGGGGAGCCGAAGCGCAAGCCACTGGCTACTAGAGGGGGTTGGGGATCGAAGGGGATAGTATTTTTGTTGGCGGTGATATTTACTTCGCTGATGAGTAGGTCACCTACTTTGCCTGTGAGGTTGAGGGAGCGCAAATCTACTAGTAGGAGGTGGTTATCTGTGCCCCCTGAGACGATGCGCAGACCTCGCTCTTGCAGACGCTGTGCCATGGCTTGGGCATTTTTGATCACTTGTTGGGCATATTGCTTAAACTCAGGCTGTAGTGCTTCCCCAAATGCCACCGCTTTGGCAGCAATTACATGTTCTAAGGGGCCGCCCTGGGTGCCAGGAAATACAGCCTTATCTAGTTTTTTGCCTAGTTCGGGATCGCGGCTGAGAATCAGACCACCCCTTGGGCCTCTTAGGGTTTTGTGGGTGGTGGTGGTTACCACATCGCAGTAGGGAACAGGGTTAGGATGTAGTCCTGCCGCCACTAGACCGGCAATATGGGCAATATCTGCCCACAGGTAGCAACCTACACTGTCAGCAATTTCTCTAAACTTGTCAAAGTAAATGGTGCGGGGATAGGCAGAATAACCACAGATTAAAACTTGGGGTTGATACTCTTTTACTACCTTAGCCAGGTGGTCATAGTCCAGTTGTTCAGTCGTCGGGCTGACCCCATAGTACTGCACCTGAAACCATTTGCCCGAGACATTTACGGGTGAACCATGGGTGAGGTGTCCCCCATGGGCTAAGTCCATCCCCATAATTTTGTCCCCCGGCTGCAGCAGTGTCAGCATCACCGCAAAGTTAGCCTGCGCCCCAGAGTGGGGTTGCACATTGGCATAGGGACAGTTAAATAACTCTTTGGCGCGGGCGATCCCAATCTCTTCTATTTCATCTACAAACTCACAACCGCCATAGTACCTCTTGTGGGGCAAACCTTCCGCATACTTGTTGGTAAGGACTGAACCCTGTGCCGCCATCACTGCCAAAGACGCAAAATTTTCACTGGCGATCAGTTCAATATGATTACGCTGACGGTCTAGTTCCTTATATATCCAGCGGGCAACCACAGGATCAGTGGCAAATAAACGGGCAAATAAATCGATCACAGCCTTAGTCTTATGTCTTAAATGTGCCTCAATATTATAGCTGGTTTTCCCTGACTAGTTTATGATTGATGAGGTCATGTCTATACTACAAGTTATGATTTCTTCTACAACATTTGTACTATCACCAAATGTTACATTCAGTGTTTTCTCTTTAATTGAGTTAGGAACACATACTTTGTCTGCCATATCTTCTCCCTTTCTATCAATTAAATAATACTCTACGGGTTTATCTGCCAACTTAAATAACTCAATAGTAGGCTTAAAGTATCTGACATCATATACTCTACGATTTGCATACCATAATCCGTTGGGCGGAAAAGCAGGGATATATAGTTGTGCGGCAAATAAAATGTGGTTGCGCTGAAATTCTTGACGAATTAGATTCCCAAGTTGTTCAGAGAAGTTGCTGGCTTTAGGATAGCCAGAAAATTCAAACATTCTGGCAGGAGCAATATAGATGCCAAAACCAAGACAAACAACCAAAAATACAGCCAAGAGATAATACCTTGCCTTATATAAAGCTTTAGGTAAATATATCCAGATAACTGACAGAGGTATAACGACATAAATGAAAGTGAAGGCAACTGATAACTTAAAGACTGAGAAGTTATGAATATATGAGTGATTAGCAAGAATAAGGTTATGTAGCCAAGGTACAAAACACATTAACAAGATAGTAGCAAGAATCACACCTCGTCTTTCCCGTTCATGCTGGCTGATTTGCTTAATAGTTAAGGAAATGGATATGATAGTTATCAATCCTATGCCAACAAGTACTGGCATTTTAGAACTTGGCAAATAATGGACATACTCCCTCAACATAGTTTCCCAAGAATCTTTAATCTTAGCAGTATCTCCATACAAGAACGATCGCTCTACAGGGGTATTTAGTAGTTGCGGAATACCATCTTTGAAATAAAATAACTGCACTAAGAAGGTAGCAATTACTATCACCCACCCCGTCAAGATAGGAAGTAGGGAATGTAATTTTTGTTTCCAGTCTATATCCCAATTAAGAATTAAATATACTGCCAGCAAAGCAACTAGAAAAGTCCAAGCATACCAGTCGTATCCTGTAGCCAAAATTGTCAATACCAAAAGTAGGACTTTCTGCCATTTAGTCATCTCATGTAATCTATACTTTATTTTCACAGTGAATAGCAGTAAAGCAGATACTAATGGAACTACAGCTTGGTCTGTAAAATAAACATTTTGTGTCCAGTACAATACTGGAGGTGTAAATAACCATGCCGCTGTGCCAATTAAAGCAGGTATTTGGCTGACTTGACCAAAACTACTATCCTTTTGGTCTCTACTGTCATCTGAATTAATAATTAGCTGACAAATCTCATTGTACAGCAAAAAAATAATTAAACTACATATAAAACGATTCGTTACTAATGCATAAGCATGTAAATTAGGGATATTTATATCTAAATGCAGCAGTTTAAACAGAATGTAGGGTATGTCTAGCCATAAACTAGGATAACTTAGATACAAACCTTCACCTTTCCATATCTCTCTGACATCAAAATTCTCCCATTCATAACTTCTACTACCCACCAAAGACACACCTAGAAGTTGCCAGAAGCTCCACTGATCAAAGGCACGCATACTAATCAAAGTGTGGTAGCTCAGCCATTCATGTAGTGTCCAATCTTTCAATGTGCCGAAAGTAGCATGGGAACTATAGAGACTGACTATCCACAGTAAGGGCATCAATATCCATACCATATCCATACCATACCTAGTCTTTAGCAACTATTTGCATTGGTCCGTCGGTACTGCCACTGAAGAACTGTTGCACAAAGGGATCGTCACTTTGATCGATCTCCTCTACCTTCCCTGCGTACCTGATCCGTCCCTGATATAGTAAAACTAACCTTTGGGCGGTGCGCCGAATCGTGCTGTGCTGGTGGGTAACCACTACAAAGCTATCACAGACATTTTCTGCCGTGCGCAGACTGGTCATGAGGTCTTCCACCACAGTGGAGGCAACAGGATCGAGACCTGCGGTGGGTTCATCGTAGAGTAGGAGTTTATAGGGCTTCTCAGTAACGGTGGGATCGTCAATAATTGCCCTAGCAAAACTTACCCGCTTCCTCTGTCCCCCTGATAACTCACTGGGATAGCGATCGCTCACCCCCACCAGTCCTACTTTTTCGAGGGCAGCTTCTACCAGTTCTAGAATCTGCTTGCGGGGCAGGCGGGAATGTTCCAGCAGATAAAAACCCACATTCTCTGCCACTGTCAGAGAGTCAAACAGAGCAGCATTTTGGAAGACGATCCCCATTTGCAAGCCATGTTTACCGATGAGGATATCAGCAGGCTCGACCCGTTTACCCAAAATATAAATCTCCCCTGCATCAGGCATCAACAGACCGCACATGATCCGCAAAACTGTAGATTTACCTGTGCCTGAAGGTCCAATGACCGCCAAGGCATCACTTGCATAAACCACCAAATCCAGACCATCTAGCACCACATTCCTGCCGAAGCGTTTGTAAATCTGGCGCAGTTCAATCAGTGGTAAATCCTTACAGGGGAGGTTCATGGGCAGTTCCTAACTCGCTGACAATTTTGCCACAAACTAATGCCCCTCTAACTAATATATGGGAAGACACCCTAACTTTTACCTGAGTTCGGAATGATGGGGTGGTAAAAGAAAGAGAAACCCATAAGACTCCAGACCCAGAGTAGGGTATGCTTGGGATACTATATTCATGCTAGACAGCTATTGCGGCAATAGTGTTGAATGTTAAGATTTTAAGACCTGGTACCCAAATGTGCATTGGATGTGTTGATACAAAATTCTCTTGCTTGATTACTAATACTGAGATTTGGTTGCAAGCAACAATAAATATTTAATTTTTCTGTTAAGTATTGTGTCGATATTCAACATCATTGCTGTTGCGGATATTCACATTTTGTGGAGTTACTTGTAGCCATTCAGCAAAGATAGCAGTAATGAAATTATAGTCAATTCCCTTTAGATTGAGACATTAGACTTCTTGGATAATTCCTGCGGTCTTGTATTTGCCCTCACCCCCGACCGGGAATGGCTGCGCTCTCAAATAGCTGTTCATTAGTGTATCAATTTTAACTAAAATTTCAGACTCTCATCCCCTAAAATGACCATAAAACTTATACTTATTTCAAGTAAGAATAAAACACTAGTTTCCGCAGTAAAGTCTAAGTAATTTTATCAATACTGGTTCCAAGTTGTAGGGCATGATAGGTACACCTCTAATTCTGATAGTCTAGTTATAAAATAAACGTATCATTCATGGCTACATTGACTATACTATGACTATACTATGAATATGAGAATCACTAATACAGAGAACAGATACACACTGGGAGAACTAAGCTGTTACTAAAAGCAACTTCTAACTGGTCTTGTTGTGTTCTGTCTTTGGGGTCTATCAGTGCTCCTAAGAATTCAAGGAGGGGGATATAATTCTTATCCCCCTCAATCTTGTCTGACTACTGGTTGGCTTGGGTGAGTTGTCTTTGGGCATCACGAGTTTCATAGACACAATCGACACGGGGTTTGTTATCCAGATCACCGATAAAACCAAAGGTATTCATGCGATTGCGGCACTGTTGAATGTCATCGTTGGTAATGGCATTTTTGCTCAGGAGGAGATTCCAGTTTTGGGGCAGGACAACACATCCGGGCACCGACTCGGTTTGGCTGGTATAGACCGCATAGGGGTTGAGGGTGATATAAGTGCGGGTGATCATCACCATCGCCGATGAACCATAGTTGTTGCAGAACTCACGACTGGGAGCAATGTTATCAAGACGAATGGCATCTACAGTCTGGGGGGTAGGGTTGAGGGTGGAAAGAGCCGCTCCCACACCCAGACCGATCGCAAATACTGCGCCTAGGATCGCAATTTTGAGACCTACACCAGCGTTATTAGGTGTATTCACAGCAGGAGAACGAGTACGACGAACCATAGCTTAACAAGCCTTGCATCATCACTAGGATAACTCAATACCTTTGGTTTGAGGGTTAAGACTTGCGGGGGCATAATAGTTTTGCCTACGCATGAAACCTCTTACACAATTCCTAAATTTTTGTATGCACACTCCCCACAGCTTCTCTCCCAGAGAGGGGGTTATGGGGCTAAGAAACTTTGCCAATAGGTGTGCAGGTGCTTTTTGTGCCAGCCAATGGTAACTTAAAAACTGTGCATACTATAGCAGATTAAGAAGCGAGGCTATTCATGAGATTTTTTACCTACGCATTGATTCTATGCACTGCCCTGTTGTCTCTCTGGTTTGGTGGGGCAGTATCGGCGGCAACTAATTTACCCCTCACCTATGACCAAATCAAGGGGACGGGACTTGCCAACAAATGCCCTGAAATTCAGGCATCCTCTCGCAATCGTGGCATGATTCCGATCGCGGCGGGACAGACAGTAACCTTTTCTGAGATGTGTTTAGAGCCAACTTCTTTCTTTGTGAAGGAAGAGGGGGGCAAGAAGAAAAAAGAAAAGGAATTGGTACCGGGTAAACTCCTCACCCGCGCTACCTCTAGTTTGGATTTTGTCAAGGGAACAATCACCGCTAACCCTGATGGCAGTCTGACGCTGGTAGAAAAAGAGGGCTTGGACTATCAACCAGTTACTATTCAATTACCAGGAGGCGAACGGGTAGCGATCCTCTTTACCATGAAGGGATACAAGGCTACTACCCAACCGGGACTGAATGGTATTACCCCTTCCACTGATTTTGAGGGGGAGACCGATGTGCCCACCTACCGCGGGGCGAATTTCCTCGATCCCAAGGGGCGGGGCTTAGCCATTGGCTACGATGCGGCAGAGGCACTGCCTGCCAAGCGGGATGAGTTCAAGGAAAGCACCAAGGACGATCGCACCTACAAGGGGAGATTGTCTTTGCAGGTGGCTAAGGTCAATAGTGAAACGGGGGAATTTGCGGGCACTTTTGAGTGTGAGCAGGTCTCTGACACTGACCTAGGGGCACATGAGCCTGAAGATGTGGTAATTCGGGGTGTGTTCTACGGCAAGGTCAATATCTAAGTTATCTAAGTTATCTAGCTTCACAGGGGGTGGGGCAACCTTCCCCCTAGTCCAATCGGATCTGGACGGAGTCGCTGTGGGAGGGCAGACCTTCGGCGATTGTTAAATGTTTGATAGCACTGCTCACCTCTTTGAGGGCTTCACGGCTGTACTGCACAATGCTGGAGGCTTTGAGGAAAGTCTCCACACTCAAGGCAGAACTGTAGCGGGCGGCACCACAGGTGGGAAGGGTATGGTTGGGCCCAGCGAGGTAGTCTCCCACCGCCTCAGGGGTGTTGTGTCCCAAAAAGATTGCCCCTGCATGGCGGATGTGCTCCAACAAGTCCCAAGGCTCAGCCACTTCCAACTCCAAATGCTCAGGGGCAAACACATTAGACAGGGCACAGGCTTCTTGCAGATCGCTTACCACAATGGCTACCCCATAGTTGGCAATGGCTTTTTCTGTGAGTTCACGGCGGGGATGCTCCAGTAAAATTTTCGGGATCAGTTCCGCTACCCGCTGGGCAAGGCTTTGGTCTGTGGTGATTAAAATGGCAGCCGCAATGGGGTCATGTTCCGCTTGTGCCAACAGATCATAGGCAACATAGCTGGGGTTGGCAGTGTGATCGGCAATGATCAACACTTCCGAAGGGCCTGCCAACGAGTCAATCCCTACGATCCCATACACTTGTTTTTTTGCCAGAGTTACATAAATGTTGCCAGGCCCAGTAATGACATCCACTTTAGGGATCGTCTCCGTGCCATAGGCAAGAGCCGCGATCGCCTGTGCCCCACCGACTCTATAGATTTCTTCTACACCGGCAATCTGGGCAGCCACCAAAATGGCATTGTCGATGGATTTGTCCCGCCGGGGGGGCGTAACCATCACCAGTCGTTCTACACCCGCTACCTTGGCAGGAATGGCATTCATCAAGACAGTACTGGGATAGGCGGCTCTACCCCCTGGGATATAAATACCTGCCCTCTCTACAGGGGTGTACCTTTTGCCCAGCAACACCTGTTTCTCGCCAAAATGTACCCAACTCTGGGGCACGCGCATTTCGTGGAAACGGCGAATGCGATCGTGGGCTAACTGGAGGGCATGGAGCAGGTCGGGGTTGATTTGTTGATAGGCGGTATCGATTTCTGCACCGGTTACCTTCAATTCGCTGGCAGTGAGTTCCACTTGGTCATATTCAGCCGTGTATGCTAGCAGTGCCTGATCCCCCTTGCGTTTTACGGTCTGCAAAATTTCTGAAACAGTGGCTTCCTTGTGGATTGCTTGGTCATCATGCAGACGGGCACTGATGCGCCTTAGTTCTGCTTCTGCTTCAGCCCTTTGGTTAATAATCCGCAACATAGGCGTAGTTCAAGAAGGGTTGATTATTTTAGCTTACTCTGATTTTCTGCGATCGTGGGGGAACCAAGACACAATTTGCTGGGCGATCTTTTGGGCAAGGAGTTGGCGCCCTTTGGCGGTAAGGTGAATGGGATCAGTAAAGGCGGTTTCTGCAAAATCCTGATATAAATTGCGCAAATTTACCACCTGCAACTGCGGTTGCACCTGCTCCAGAAATTGATAGGCAAGGGTAAGCCGCTGCTGATAGCTATCCCCCAACTGCTGCCAAATGTTTGCTTCAGCAGGGGTAAGTTTATTTTTAGTGGAAAGTTCTGGCTGTAACACCAATAAAGTGGGAATTCCTGTGCGATCGCTTATATGGCGCACCTGTTGCCAGTGGTAAACCAATCGCGCCACTCTTGCTTGCACCTCTTGGGGATCGCTGGCAAACTGATCCGCATAAAAAGTCTGATAAAAACTGAGGGGAGGGGCAGGGATCGCTGGCTGTCCTGACAATTTCCGCACAAATTTTACTAAGTAAAGACTATGCCACCAGTTTTGTATAGCTAATGTAAACTCTTGCCAGAGGTAAGAGAAGGGTTGGCTGACAAGAGCATCGGTATCTATAAGGGTGGCGATCGTTTTGGCACTGGGCAGGCGCAGGTCTTCATAGCCCTCCAGAAAAATTAGACCAGCAGGGCGAAACGCCATAACTTGGTAAGTGAGCAGAGCCAGATTATTGCCAGAGGCATAACCGGGGATCGCTGTAGTAATCACGCGGAAACGGGTATCTTTGATCCGCAACAAATTAGCGGGGGGCGGATTAAACTCATTGAACTCTCTCCTGCGCTGTGCTAGTTCCTCTCGCTGTTGGCTGACCAGTTGGTTGAGGAAATTCTCAATATCTTTGCCCAACATCTCCTGATTGGAATTACTGCCATAGCCAAAAGCTGTGGAATTACCTAAAAGAAAAATACGGGTTTCTTGGGGATCAGGGGAGAGGTTCACGGGATCGCTACGCCAACCTTGTTCATTAATCTGCCAAAATTTACTGGTTTGCTGAGGGAGCAGAGTATAGCCCAAAAGCTGGTGTGGTTTTACTTGCAAGTGGCGATCGTCTAGGCTATAGGCTGCAGCGATACTGATATCCCTCTGCCTTAGCCATTCTTCTCCCTTAAACAGCCACACCCCCCCTCTGAGGGTCAATTCCGTTAAAATAAGCAACAGGGGCAAAAATAGAAACAACCACACTTGCCATTTGCGCCACCAAGGTTTGCTCCTTTTGCCCCAACTGGAAAAATAAGAAGTGTAGCCTTTGATCTTCACCATTGTCCTATCCTGCCCACTTGATTAACATCCTATGCCATGGAGCCTCAAACGCTTTACTGACACCCTGAGTTTTTTCGGGGCGATTCCTTTGTTCAACCTCTGGTCCCAACCTAGGGTACATCTTGCCATGACTAGCAATAAGCTCTTTGATTTTAGCCAACCTCACCCTGAGTATGAAAACATTTGGGGAGCGCTAGACGATGTGGTGATGGGAGGCGTAAGTAGTAGTAATTTGCAACTGGTAGGGGACTGTGCCCTCTTTTCAGGGGTAGTCTCCACAGACAATGCAGGAGGTTTTGTATCAGTGCGCACCCGCAATTTTGACCCCCCTTTGGATTTGTCCAGTTACAGGGGCATCAAGTTAGTGGTACAAGGTGACAGCAATCGCTACAAATTCTTGCTCAGAGACTCTACAGGGTGGGATAGCATCGCCTACAGCTATGAATTTGACCCGCCCAGCGACTGGGGAGAGGTATTTATGCCTTTTGGGGAATTTATCCCTGTGTTTCGTGCCCGCACTGTACCTACTGCCTCGCCACTGCAGTTGGCACATATCTACTCCCTACAACTGATGTTGAGCAAATTCTCAGTAGATGGTAGATTGAATCCCAAGTTCCAAGCAGGTAGATTCCAATTGGCAATTAGAGAAATCAGCGTAGTATAAAATCCATGATCGCCAATAGAGAACCTACGCCCCAAGAAGTCTGGTTGAGCCTGTGGCGCATTCCCCAAGAAATCTGGCAAAAATTGCGTCAATGGTGGTCTAATTTCTCCCTGCAAACCAAGTTAATGGCGCTGATTACCCTGTTGGTATCGCTCCTGATGAGTGCCGTTACCTTCTGGGCAGTGAATGATATTCAAACGGATGCCCGTTTGAGTGATACCCGCTTCGGCAAGGATTTAAGTTTATTGCTAGCTGCCAATGTGGCTCCTTTGGTAGCACAGAACAATCTCCCTGAACTAGAGAGGGTCTCCAAAGAATTCTATGACCGCAGTTCCAGTATCCGCTACATTCTCTATGCCAATCCCCAAGGGGAGATATATTTTGGTATTCCTTTCTCTGCCCCTGAAGTACAGAATTCCCTCACCATCCAACGGCGTATCCAACTGCCTGAAGACCTTGGTACGGAAGTCAATCGCCCTTTTGTCCGTCAGCACAATTCCCCCCAAGGGCAAGTAACCGATGTGTTTGTGCATTTGCAGTATGAGGGGAAAGATTTGGGTATTTTGGCGATCGGGATCAATCCCAACCCAGCGGTGGTAGTTTCCTCCAGCCTGACTTTGGATGTAACAACAGCAGTTTTCGTTTCTATTTGGGCGATGGTAATTTTGGGAGCCGCTTCCAATGCCATTACTATCACCCGTCCTATCAAAGAACTGGTGCAGGGAGTAAAAAGCATAGCCAGTGGTAACTTCAAACAGAGAATTGATTTACCTTTTGGTGGGGAGTTAGGGGAACTGATCAATAGCTTCAATGAAATGGCACAGAAACTGGAAAAGTATGAGGAACAGAACATAGAAGAATTGACGGCAGAAAAAGCGAAACTAGAAAGTCTAGTGGCTACCATAGCTGACGGGGCAGTCCTCTTAGACTCAGACTTGAAAATTGTTCTAGCCAACCCAGCGGCACTGCGCATGTTCAATTGGCAGGAGAAAATTACTGGTCAGAGCATTCTCAATCACCTGCCCGATCGCATCAGCCATGAAATTATTCGTCCCCTGCTGCAGATTGCCAGTGGCGAAATGGAAGGAGGAGAATTCCGTCTAACTGGGGATGGAGAAAAAATTCCTTCCCTAAGAATTTGGATATCACCTGTGATCAGCAGTAGCAATAGTCTCAAAGGGATCGCCATCACTTTTCAAGATATTACTAGAGAAGTAGAACTGAATGCTGCCCAGAGTCGCTTTATCAGCAATGTCTCCCATGAACTGCGCACGCCTCTGTTCAACATCAAATCCTTCATTGAAACTTTACATGACTACGATGACCAACTCACCCCTGAGCAGAAGAAAGAATTTTTAGAGACAGCCAATCGCGAAACTGACCGTCTCACCCGCCTAGTGAATGATGTCTTAGACTTATCTCGATTGGAGTCGGGGCGACAGTATCGCTTTGAGGCACTGGATTTGAAACTGCCCATTGAACAGACTCTGCGCACCTATCAACTCAACGCCGCTTCCAAAGAAATTAGCCTCACCAGCGAAGTGGAAGAGAATTTACCGAAAATATGGGGCAACTACGATCTCCTGTTACAGGTATTTTCCAACCTTGTGGGGAACGCTCTCAAATTCACACCAGCAGGGGGCAAAGTCATCATCAGAGCCTATCAGCTGAAGGAAGAGGGAGTGCAGAAGGTACGGGTAGAAGTGGCAGATACGGGCATTGGTATTGCCCCTGAAGACCAAAAGCACATCTTCGATCGCTTCTTTCGGGTGGAAAATAGAGTACACACCCTTGAAGGTACAGGTCTAGGACTCTCCATAGTGCGCAACATCGTTGAAAAACATCACAGCCAAATTCATCTGGATAGTACCCTAGGGGAAGGTTCTAATTTCTGGTTTGATTTGAGCATTTGCAACGATCGGTGCGATCTATCTGAGCAGGAGCATATCAATCCCCAGAGCTACCCAAGTAGCGGGAAAACTTCTAGGGTTTGAGGTTTGGTATCAGCAAGATATAAAATCTTAACTTAGATTTAACCTATAAAAACTAGCCTGGTGTGGCAAACTCCTTGCCTAGAGGTCTGGGGACTGGCACAGTTTTAAGTGTATGTAATTGAACAAACTCTATCTGCGTTCATTGCCAGACTGGCTTTGTAACACTTGGCGAGGCACCTCTTATGGCGATCAAGGACTGCAGAGCGCTGGTTGGTCTGTGGCTAGGGTACTCTGCACTTAAATGTAAAGTTTTATGTTGATGTTCACCACTATTGGAGAGTTTAAGTACGAGACTGTTAGTCTCACCTATTTTTGTAAGAACTTGCAAAGTGTTTTCTCTAAAGCGAGACAATTATATAACAATCCTCAAAGGCTTTAAGACACTAGAACTCCTGCATAAGTTCACCCTCACCCGCAGTACCTTTCCTATCAAGGCAGAGGGGAGAAATTGTATGAAAGCCTGAGGGGTTACATCTACTTCCCTCTTCCGCTCTGGGAGAGATCACTCCACCCCCTTGACTGAAACAGTTACATCTTGGGGATGATTAGCGATCGATTGGATAAATTGCCGTTCATAGCGCACCAGAGCTGAATTGGTAGCATCGTAGAGTTGGGTCATCAGTTTGGGATATAGACCGATACCTACCACAGGCACTAGCAAACAAGCAATAATAAACACTTCCCTTGGCTCTGCATCTATTAACTCTTGATGGGTGGTCAGTTCCTTATTCTCTGCCCCATAGAAAATCTCTCGTAACATGGAGAGTAAATAAATAGGAGTGAGAATTACCCCTACCGCCGCTAGAATCACCATCACTAACTTGAAGGTATTTGTGTAGGCATCACTGGTTGCAAACCCCACAAAGACCATCACTTCTGCTACAAAACCACTCATCCCTGGCAAAGCCAGTGAAGCCAGAGAGCAAGCCGTAAACATCGCAAAAATTTTCGGCATCTTTTGTCCTACCCCACCCATCTCATCTAAAATCAGCGTGTGGGTGCGATCGTAGGTAGAGCCGACCAAAAAGAACAAACTCGCCCCGATTAGCCCATGGGATACCATCTGTAGAATAGCCCCGCTTGTTCCTAAATCTGTAAAAGAAGCGATCCCAATCAACACAAAACCCATGTGGGAAATAGAAGAGTAGGCAATCTTCCGCTTCAGATTTCGTTGGGCAAAAGAAGTCAAAGCCGCATAAATGATATTGATTACACCCAGAATCACCAACACAGGTGCAAACACAGCATGAGCGGCGGGCAACATCCCCACATTCATCCTCAACAGAGCATAGCCCCCCATCTTCAAGAGAATGCCAGCAAGGAGCATGTGTACAGGCGCAGTGGCTTCACCGTGGGCATCAGGTAGCCAAGTGTGCAGAGGGAAAATCGGCAGTTTCACACCGTAAGCGATCAAGAACGAGCCATACATGAACAATTGAAAATTCAGACTGTAATCCTTAGCCGCCAAAGCCCGCATATCAAAAGTAGTGGTATCCCCGTAGAACCCCATCGCCAAGGTAGAAAGCAGAATAAACAGGGATCCCCCCGCCGTGTAGAGAATAAACTTAGTAGCCGCATACTGGCGTTTGTAGCCCCCCCAAATGGACAAGAGCAGATACACAGGAATCAATTCCAACTCCCAGAACAGGAAAAAGACCAACATATCCTGCACCGCAAATACCCCGATCTGCCCGCCATACATTGCCAGCATCAAGAAATAGAACAGACGGGGCTTGAGAGACACAGGCCACGAAGCCAGAATCGCCAGAGTAGTGATAAAAGCAGTCAAAAGGATCAGAGGCATAGAGAGCCCATCCGCCCCCACCGACCAGTTCAAGTTCAGAGCTGGCACCCAACTGTAACTCTCCACCATTTGTAGGTTAGGATTATTCAAGTCATAGCTAGTATAAAATCCATATACCAGCATAATAAAATCAATCAAACCTATGATTAAGGCATACCAGCGCACCGTGCGCCCATCTCCCTTGTCAGGTACTAGGAAGGCAAAGGGAGCCATGATTACAGGGAACAGAATTACAAAACTAAGCCAAGGAAATGATGCTGACATCACACATTCCGTAAAGATCGCCCATTTATTGTAGCTAGGGGGGCTACTACTGGGCAAATTGTTAAGACTGACTTAAGAACTGCTAAATAATAACCTGAGTTTGGGATGAGAAGTTAGTATGCTGGCTAGTGAAAGTGTAAAGCGGGTCGCACTCCCTTCTGGGTTGGGGGTGAGGGCAGTTTGCAGAATTTTTCTTAGCCCCCGCTGGCGTTAATTACGATCCCTGAACAAGAAAATTTGGGTTTTATAGGGGGGTAGCCCATATAGTTTTTTCTAAAAATTAGCAGAACTCCTGATCTAGGCCTGATCAGGGTCACCTTAGTGAGGCGAGGATGTTTTAGCTAAAACTCGGTAGATATTAACTTTGTGCCATACTTGCTACCTTGGGATCGGGGTCATGGCGTAATTCTATCAATAGTTCTTTAGCTTCATCTGTGCCCAGATTAACCAGAGCTTGGGCAAGGCGATACCTAATTTGCCAATCGGGATGTGCAACAAAGGGGCGCAATGCTTCTACTGCTGTAGGATCGTCCAGTTCGCCCAATGCGCCGATCGCCGCAGTTTTAATTAGATCGTTTTCATGCTGGAGAGCTTGTACCAGCAATGGATAGGCACGCTCGTCCCCCAGTTCACCAAGGGCGGCAATGATACTAAATTGCAGTAGCCAATCATTCGTTTGTTGATAGACCTCGGCTAAATCGGTAAAGGATGCTGTCAAGCCCAAAGCAGCGATCGAGTCAGCGGCAGCGGCTCTCACATCCATTTCAGGATCGTGCCAGAGGGCTTCTTTCAAGACTGTTTGGGTGAGGTTAATATCTTGTTGTCCCAGAGTCCCTAGCTGACTGATGGCGTCATAACGGATGCGGGAGTTGGGGTCATTAACTGCTTGGATCACCAGCTGAAACCGCTCTGACTCACTGAGGGCACGGCTGGCAGGGAGCACTTTCATCCTGATCCCCAAATCTTCAGCTTGGAGATCGGCTTGGAGTTCGGCAAAAGTCTTAGGCATTAGGCGTAGTCCGAAGCAATAATCATTGATCCTACCCCACTATCGGAAAAAATTTCTAACAGTAACGAGTGGGGAATCCTGCCATCTATGATGTGCGCCGCTTTGACCCCTTGTGCCAAAGACCTGACACAACACTGTACCTTGGGGATCATGCCCCCGCCTACGATCCCTTGGGCGATCAACTCCCTTGCCTGTTGAATTGTTAAACTGCGTACTAAGGTGCTTGGATCGTGGCGATCGCGCAAAATCCCAGCTACATCGGTCAAAAGAATAAGTTTTTCTGCCCCCAATGCTGCCGCCAGTTCCCCTGCTACTGTATCTGCATTGATGTTGTATGCCTGCCCCGTTTCATCAGAAGCCACACTGGAAACCACTGGAATATGCCCCGCCCTGAGCAAGGCTTCCAAAACACTGGTATTGACACTGCTGACTTCCCCCACAAACCCGATTGCTTCATCGCCGTGGGGACGGGCTTTAATCAGACTGCCATCCTTGCCGCACAGACCTACTGCCGATCCCCCCTGCTGGTTGATCATCTCCACAATTTGCTTATTTACTCGCCCCACTAAGACCATTTCTACTACTTCCATGGTGGGCGCATCGGTTACCCGCAGACCATTGACAAATTGGGGTTGAATGTTGAGTTTTGCCAGCCATGTATTGATTTCAGGTCCCCCTCCATGCACAATCACAGGTCTTAAACCCATAAATGACATGGTGACAACATCGCGAATCACCCCTTCCCGCAGGCTTTCTTCACGCATTGCCGCCCCGCCATATTTGACCACGATCGTCTTACCCGTAAATTTTTGTAAATAGGGCAGAGCCTCACTGAGCACCTTGACCCGAATACTATCGCTGAGATGTTCCATCGTTTATTGTTAAGAGTTGCAAGCTCTGCATTATATAGCAGTTGAGAGGCTCAAATACTAGAGAGCCCTCTCTGCGATCCTATCTTGTCCACCTAGCTGTATATTAAGAACTGCGATCTAGCCACAGGGATTATGCAACGCCGCCAATTTCTCACCATTACTGGCGGGCTGGGATTGGGTACAGCCCTAGGGGTGCTCCCTACCTACGCTCAAGCCCAAGATGTACTGACTATTCGCTGGTTTGGGCATCTGGCTTTTGAGTTTCGGGGGGGGGGGTTACGCCTATTCAGTCATCCTTTTCGCCCTGCAGGTTGCACGGCAGGGATGCGCTTGCCCAAACCGATCGAGGCAGATTACGTGCTGATCAGTTCCCGGCTATGGGATGAAGGCTACCTTGATGCCCTGCCTCAAGAGATGCAGGTACTGGCAGAACCGGGGATTTATAACCTCAAGGGGACAACTTTTCAGGGGATCGCTGTGCCCCACGATCGGCTTGGGGGCAGAAGGTTTGGCGAAAATGTAATGTGGCGGTGGCAACAGTCGGGGATCAACATTTTGCACATGGGCGGAGCGGCGGCTGAATTGACCCCGGAGCAGAGAATTTTGGTGGGTCGTCCTGATATTTTAATTATTCCTGTGGGTGGGAGCGATAAGGCTTATAATACTCAAGAAGCATGGCAAATGATCCAAACTCTCAACCCCAGAGTTGTGATCCCCAGTTATTATCGCACCAGCAAGGCGGCAGAAACTTGCCCCCAGAAGGGATTGGATGAGTTTTTGAGTCTAGCCCCCAGAGAAAAAACTGCCAGAGTGAAAACCCCCGACTACTCCCTACGGGCAAGGGATTTACCAGAAACTACTGTATTTAGGATTCTGCAACTAATTCAGTAACCTCCTGCATAGAAGTCCCAGTTGGGTTGAATATTGAGATATAGTCGTTTTTATATAGAAGGCTTTTTAGTTGGCAAGATTATTCATAAAGATACCAGCTAGAGGTTTACGGTCTTACAACTGAATAGTTTCTCTTTTTTTGAGCACCCTCTTATCCCGAACTCAGGTTGATATAGGCGTCTCAAACTTAATGGAGATGACTATATAGTGCTACGCCATGCTGTTGAAACAAGTTCAAAGGGTTGTGGGAGAGCCAGTTTTCTCCTCTCTCCCCTGATGGGAGGTTTTGGGATAATTGTGCAGAAGTCCTAAGGTCTTTGAGTATTGCTATGATAGAAGCTATTTTTTAACAAGTACGTGGGAATTCTATTGAGTTTGGACGATGATCTCAAAGGGGACTAGTTCGCTCTTCTCAGTGGTGATACTCAGTTTGTAAGTGCCGTCAAAGGCAGGGAAGGTCTGCTGGCTACCGCCTACGGTGTTCCACAGTAAGGTACCATCTGGGGCATAGAGGCTGGCTTGCACTTCCCCTTGAATGGCAATGGTCAGGCTAGGCGCATTTTGTAAGGTAAAACTATACTCGATCACTTCGTTGCGATTCACATCACTGCGGGCAGTACCCCCTTCAGGGGTTAAATTCAAAACACGGGGGACTAGAAGGGGGTCTTTACTGGTGGGGGTAGGGGTAGGGGTGGGGGTAGGGGTAGGGGTGGGGGTAGGTTTGGGTTTAGGGGGAGTTTGTAGGGTTACTTCTAAGCTGTAATTGGTCTCGGTGATGTTGGGCAGGGTCTCCAAAATCAGAAAATGTACCCCCGATTCAGCGATCCTCCCTTGCCAGTAGCCCAGTTGGTTTTTGTCGGCTTGGGGATTGATGGGGCGGAGTTGGGGGGTTTTGATGGTCATTTGCACACCTGCCCCATTGAGGGCAACGGTGAGGGTCTGTCCCTTTTCAGCAGGGATGCGCAGAGTGACTGTCTGCCCCCCTTGGATTTTGTCAGTAATGGTGGCTTTACTTTCCCCTTCTTGATCCGTGGCAGTAAAATCTAAGCGGCGATTGATGTTGGGGATCACAGGGGGGAGAGTAAAGGCGGGAGTAGGTTCAGGGGTGGGGGTGGCTACTGGTTGGACTGGGGGGGTCCGATTGAAAATAATAGAAGTGATCGCCCAAGAGGCGATGCCTGAAAATAGTACTAGCAAGTGCCAGCGGAAACGGAACTGCTTTTTGCCCTTGGGGAGATCGGCATAGATAGTGTGTTGTACTTCAAGGGAGCGGTCTTTTTTGACCTGTATGCCCACACTGCCCAAGGACTGCACATTCACAGCATAGGTGCGCACCTGGGACTTGCTAGCTTCCAGACGACGCAGGTCAGCCAATACCTCATCGGCACTGGTGTACCGCTGGTGGGGTTTGTAGGCGGTCATCTTTTCCAGAATCTGTTGAAATTGGGGACTGACTTGGGCATAGTCCTGCCACTTCCACCCCAAGGTGCGATGGTCGAACAAATCCCCCGGTTCACAGTCCGTCAGTAGCACCAAGGCAGTTACCCCCAAGGCATATAGATCGCTGCTGGCGTAGGCATTGCCCGATTGCAGTTGTTCAGGGGGGGCATAGCCCGGTTTGCCAGCGATCGTGGAGGAGGGAGTGCCCACTTGGGTCGCCTGGACCACCCCAAAATCGATGAGCACGGGCAAATGATCACTGGCTCTGAGCATCAAATTTTCAGGGGAAATATCCCGATGAATGATGCCTCTGGCATGTAAATAACTGAGAATCGGCAGTACCTCAGCTAGGAGTTGAATCACAAAGGCTTCATCAAATGGACCATGTTCTTGGAGGAGGTCACGAAAATTTTTCCCCTCCACATAGTCCTGCACTAGGAACAATCGCCCCCCCATCTCAAATGCCGCCCGAAACTGGGGCACCTGTGGGTGGGAAATTTGATATAAGGTACTAGCTTCCCGCTGAAATAGTTCTCTGGCTTTGGCAACTACTGTAGGGGAGTCGTTGGGGGGCATAAATTCCTTGATCACACAGGGTTCATTGAACCGCTCCTGATCCACTGCCTTGTAGGTGCGCCCCATCCCGCCCTGCCCCAAAATGGACTGGATCACATAGCGATCGCGCAGGACAGTGCCCACAGGAAAAGCAGGTTGCATAACTAAAACCGCACCGCCATCGTACTACCGCGCATAATATACCTTGCCCCCTCAATGTCAATGGGTGTTCCTACCTTTACCTTTTCATTACCAAAAATAACCCCATCATTGGTAATTTTGGCAGTTGCGGTCAGGACAATCAGGACATCAGTCTGAAAAGTATCGCGGGCACGGGGATCGGGTAGAACTATGGCTTTACCATCCTGTTGAGCTACCACTACCTTGGGTTCAGTAAAGGTTACCGATTTAACCGTTACTTCCCCCCTAGGCTGGTTGCGAATGATCACACTCACCTTGTCCCCCACTTGGATCAACTGCTCAGGTTCTCTGGCACTCAAGCCCCGCACCACCATCTCCACTTCTACGGCTTTATTGTCAGCCGTAAGCAACTGGGCAATGGAGTAACCACCATTGCCAGGGACCACCACAATCCCCACCAACACCACCAGAATCAAGGCGATTGCACCTATGTCTAGGACGTTGAACTTGCCCAAGAGCCTGCCTTGCTGGTCAAGAATGCGCATCTTTGCTAGTCAAGCACTGCATAGGCATTATAGCAACTAGCTGGCTTTTTCGTTGTTGTCCACCACCCGTTGGAACAGATAGCCAGTGCCTCTGGCAGTAAGAATCAACTCTGGATTGCTGGGATCGTCCTCCAGTTTGGCGCGCAGGCGAGAAATATGCACATCCACCACCCTTGTATCCACATGCCGTTCAGGGGTGTAGCCCCACACCTCTTGGAGAATTTCTGCCCGTGAAAACGGCTCTCCCGATCGCCCCACCAATAGTTCCAGCAGGCTGAATTCCATGCCTGTCAAACGGATGCGCTCATCTCCTTTATAGACTTGGCGGCGATTGGTATCGATTTTGATATTGTTGATCTGGATAATGCCTGAACTGGGAATCCCAGAAGAGCCATTTTTCTCAAAACGGCGCAAGACACAACGGATTCTCGCTTCCAGTTCTTTTGGGGAAAAAGGCTTCACCACATAGTCATCCGCCCCCAACTCCAGCCCCGTGATCCGATCCGCTACATCCCCCAACGCTGTCAGCATAATAATGGGCACATCGGTTTCCTTGCGCAGTTCTTGGCACACCCCGTACCCGTCCAGCTTGGGCATCATCACATCCAGCACAATCAGATCGGGCTGTTCACTGCGGTAACGGGCGATCGCTTCTTCCCCGTCTGCCGCCGTGATCACCTCATAGCCGATCATGGACAACCGCGTCTCCAAAATCCGCCGAATGCTGGCTTCATCATCCACTACCAGTATCTTTTCCTTGGTCTTCGTTGCTTCCAATTTGCCTCAACTCCCTTGCTGTAAAAATAAAAATGTAAATAAGTCAATTTGTTAAGTTAAGCTATGTATTAAAGCAGACAAAATTCATGATCCTTTATTTTACAAGATTTATCTATGGGTAGCGAAGCCCACAAGTTTAAGAAATAATTATTTACGCTCTAGTACTGAATTCCCCAAGTACTTGCACTATATCTAGTGTCTGTTATCATATAGAGCAAAATTAGAACACTAGATTTACATGGTTGCGCAAATTAGTCGTCCTGTGGTGTTGTCCACCATTCCCACTATGAGTACTCTACAGGTATTTATTGCCCCCCAGCGTAGCTTTTACGCTGATGTCCTTGCCAATGCCCTGCGGGTGGCGGGGATGGGATCGCCTGTGTTGGTGGTGCAATTGTTTCAAGGGGGGAGTAAGGCGGGCACAACCGAGCCCGTAGAGTTGTGCCAGCACCTGGTTTGGTATCGTTGCCAGGCCCAGCGGGATTTGACATCCCCAGAGAGCACGATCACCCCAGAAGAACTAGAGTCAGTACAGGCATTGTGGGCACTGGCAGTGGCAGGGATCAAGTCGGGTGAGTATCGCCTGGTGATCATCGAGGGTCTCAGTTTAGCGATCCAAAGGGGGATCGTTACCGAACAGACAGCATTGGAGTTGTGCAGTCAGCGTCCGACCAGCGTAGATGTAGTGCTACTGGATCAGACTATGCCTGCCAATTTACTGGAAATGGCTGACCAAATCACTAAATGCCGTAGTTGAGAGAGCAGGTTTGAGGTGCTCTCCGGACCGCAGGCCGTATGTGGATTTAGCGCTCGGGGCGCAGTTGCTCAATGATCTTGTCCCTTGCCCCGTGCAAATAGTCCGCAAAGCGGCGGGCGAGGGTAGGCACATACACCATTGGGCTAGTAAATCCCGAAAATACATAAAGATTAGGATATTTGAGCTTGCCTACAAGGGGCAGTCCATCGGCGGTAAATGCTACCAAACACCTGTGCCATGTGCCCTTGAGTTGCCCGATCGTTGGTAAAATTCTGCTGACAGCTTTGCGGATGTCTTTTTCACTTTTTTCTTGATCCACGGAGGCATAGGGATCGCTGAGGATACGGCTGAGTTGCCCAATGCGGATTGTGCCATCCCGAAATTGGACTGCCCCTGCATCGATAGAGGGCGGGAATGCATCAGTTTCCATCTCTTCCCAGCTCACACTGGAAATGGGATCGGCGGCGGTAGCTTCCAATTGATAGCGTTTGGTATCCGCAGGCATGATCATACAGCGCAATTCGTGCCCCGTAGGCGGAATTTCAATCAGTTCAGCATGGGTGAAGTACACCCGACAGTTGATGTTATGTTGCTTGAGGAGCGATCGCGTCCAGCCCCCAGCACAAATCACCACCCCATAGGCAAAATACTCCGTTCCATCCGCCACTACTACACTCTCCACAGTTTGTCGCTCGATCCTCAATTTTTGGACTTCTTGATAAATACAGACCCCGCCCAAGCGTTGAAAAGCTTTGAGATAGGCAGAGAGCAAAGCTAAGGGATTTACATGAGCATGGTTGAATTTGATTGCCCCAGCGATCCCTTTGGGATTTAATTGGGGTTCTAACTCACAGGCGGACTCTACCCCCAACAACAATGGTTGCACCCCACAATCAGCGTAGAGACTGGCAATGGTTACGGGATCATCTATGGGCGAAATAGTTAATAACAAAATACAATCCCGAAACTCTGTGTCTGCTCCCAGTTCTTCACTCAGTTGGCGATGGATGGCGATCCCTTCTTGACAGAGTTGCTTAGTCAGGGGTGTAGTCCCTGACCAGTAGGGAATTCCTCCATAACTATACCTAGTCGCCCCTTGGGGAAAGGCATGGGTTTCCAATAACAACACCCGTTTACTGCCCGATCGCGTCAATTGGTAAGCCAGAGCCGCCCCTGTCAGCCCGCCCCCCACCACAATCCACTCGTAGACTTCTGCCATAGATTATTTGGTCAGATTTGCCCGTGCCAACTGTACAGCTTTGATAAAAGCCACTACCCCCACTGGAGCACTGACTAGGAGAATTGCCCAAGTGGTAGTTGTGCCTAAATCAGGCTCTCCCGAAGCTAACTCGAAAATACAGCCCACAAAAGAGATAGCCGCTAGCATGGCTAGACCTAGCAATAGTTGTGCCCTAATATTCATGGGATCGCTGGCTAATTACTAACTTAAGTTATAGCCTAAAATTTGAGTACAGACAGGACTGACGAGTGCCTACGGCAAGCACAGCTGATCATTTGCTTGGGAAACCCTCAAAAATCAAGGGTTACGGGTGCAATCCCCCAAAAGTTTTTTGATTTCCTCTTCTGTGCTGGGAGAGGAACAGGGGTAAATTGGTTTCAGTGTAATAAACACTCAATCCAGCCGGAAGGGATGTTATGGTTATTTCAGGTAAAAAACTGCCCTTTGGGGTCGGAGGGGCGCAAGCTACTCCCCTCTCCCTTAGGGAGAGGGCGAATACAAAACCACAGGAGTTATGCAAGAAGTTTAATGTCTCAATCTAAAGCGAATTGGCTCTAATCAGCTAGACTACCAAATTGACTAGCTTATTGGGTACGACGATCACTTTCTTAATCGGTTTGCCATCCAGATATTTCTGGACTTGAGGAGCAGTTTGGGCATATTGAGCCAATTCATCTTGAGAAAGATTGGCAGGCACTTGGATATTGTCCCGCACCTTGCCATTCACCTGCACCACTAGGGTAATCTCTTCTACTTCTAGGGCAGAGGGATCGTAAGCCAACCACTGCTGTTGATGGATAGAATGTGAATGCCCCAGTCTTGCCCAGAGTTCTTCGCTGATATGGGGTGCAAAGGGAGCTAAGAGAATCAGCAAAGTCTCAACCCCTTCTCGATAGGTGATGGTAGTTTTATCATCACAATCTTGGAGTGAATTCGCTAGCTTCATCAGTTCAGAAATAGCAGTATTGAATTGGAAGTTATCAGTTAAATCTTCTGTTACTGCCTTGATTGCAGTGTGAATACTCCGCCGTAGTTTTTTATCAATCTTGGTAGTATCTGGTGTGAATGTCAGGGACTCCAACACCAACCGCCAAATCCTCTGTAAAAACCGGGCTTGCCCTTCCACATCAGCGGTATCCCATTCCAAATCCTTTTCAGGGGGAGCTTTGAAGAGAATAAACATCCGCACCGTATCCGCCCCATACTTCTCCATCACCTCTTGGGGAGAAACCCCATTCCCTTTGGATTTGGACATGGTGGCATACATCACCTGTAAAGGTTCGCCTGTTTCTGGATCGCGGGGATCGTTCAAGTCAGCAATTAACTTCGCTGGAATCCAGCGATCTTTGCCACTCTTGTTGGGATTGAAGTAGGTTAGACCCTGTACCATGCCTTGGGTGAGCAGAGCCGTAAACGGTTCACTGAAGTTCAATAGACCGCGATCGTAGAGAAATTTAGTGAAGAAACGGGAATAGAGTAAATGTAAGATAGCGTGCTCTACTCCCCCTACGTACTGATCTACTGGACACCAATCATTCACGCGCTCAGTTCTGAAAGGTAAATGCTCATGTTTGGCGTCTGTGAATCTGAGATAGTACCAAGAGGAATCAATAAAAGTATCCATCGTATCGGTTTCGCGGCGGGCGGCTGCGCCACACTGGGGACATTTAACTTGCACGAAAGTTTCCAATTGAGCAAGGGGAGAACCACCCCTACCAGTCAGTTGTACTGCTCTGGGGAGTTCTACGGGTAACTGCTCTTCCGGTACAGGTACTACCCCGCAGTTAGGACAATGAATGATCGGGATCGGACAGCCCCAATATCGCTGGCGCGAGATCAACCAGTCCCGCAAGCGATACTGCACCTTGGCTTTGCCCACTCCTTTCTGTTCCGCCAGTTCAATAATTTTCCCCTTGGCAGTGAGAGAATCCATACCATCAAATTCACCTGAATTGACCATGATCCCCTTCTCTGTGTATGCTTCGGTTAATTCCCAATCCTTATCCACACTGGGGACAATTACAGTTTTGATGGGAAGATGGTACTGTTGAGCAAAGACAAAATCCCTTTGGTCGTGGGCAGGTACACCCATCACTGCCCCTGTGCCGTATTCATAGAGGACATAATCTGCAATCCAGATGGGAATTTCCTCACCCGTGAAGGGATGGATCGCCATCGCTCCCGTCGACACACCCTGTTTGGGTTTATCTTCAGCGGTTCTTTCCTGCTCACTGGCTTGACTCACCCGCTGAATAAACTCACCCACTACTTCTCTTTGTGCAGTTGTAGTAATTGTATTTACTAGGGGATGCTCTGGCGCCAGCACTACGTAGGAAACTCCATAGACTGTATCGGGGCGCGTGGTGAAGACGGTAATGGTGGCAGGATGATCCTTGATCGAGAAAGTCAATTCCGCCCCGATGGATTTGCCAATCCAGTTTGACTGCATGGTTTTCACCCGATCGGGCCATGCCGTCAATAACTCCAAGTCCTGTAATAATCTTTCGGCATAGTCAGTGATTTTGAGAAACCACTGTTTGAGTTTGCGTTTTTCTACTTTTGCCCCCGATCGCCACGACCTGCCTTCGCTGTCCACCTGCTCATTAGCCAGCACCGTCTGATCCACAGGGTCCCAATTCACCGTCGCTTCCTTTTGATATGCCAACCCTGCCTTGAAAAACTGCAAAAACAACCACTGTGTCCATCTGTAATAGTCAGGCGCACAGGTAGTTACTTCTCTCTCCCAGTCATAAGATAAGCCTAATTGTTTTAACTGGAAACGCATCTGGCTGATGTTCTGGTAAGTCCAATCAGCGGGGTGAATCCCCCGATCGATGGCCGCATTTTCCGCAGGCAGACCAAAAGCATCCCAACCCATGGGGTGGAGTACCCGATACCCCTGCATACGCTTGAAACGAGCGATCACATCCGTAATGGTGTAGTTGCGCACATGCCCCATGTGGAGTTCGCCTGACGGATAGGGGAACATGGACAAGGCGTAAAACTTGGGTCGGTCATCTTCAGGGGTAATATCTAGTCCTTGTGCCTGCCATTGCGCTTGCCATTTTGCCTCTAGGGAGCGGGGATCGTACTTCTCCATACTGCTGAAGTTAGGGGTCATATCTCTTCTATCATAAGCATAGGCTATCAAATTCCATAAAATTTATCACTGTCCTTGGTTGTCCTGACAAGAAACTTCTGGGAAAATGGTAGAGGAAATCCTGCGAGAATAATTGCCAAAACTTATACCACCAAGCAGCAGGTCTAGTCCTGACTGTGGGGAGCATCTTCACCGTAAAATCCTGCAATTTTTAATGATTTTGGGCAAATTTTCCAATTAGAATTAGTAATTGAGGAGTAGAATCCACTATTGTAAATTTTTTATGAAAAGTTTTTACAGAGCTGGAGTATGCCTATGTTGATCCTGACCACCGCCAGAGAAGCCAGAGAGCTAGTAGATAGAAGTAATCACTGTGAGAATGCCCTCTCGATCAATGATGTAGGTTTTGTCAATTTTAGTGATGTCCAGCGCCAAAAAATTCACAATCTCCTAGAGCTAAACTGCCAAGATGTAGAACATCCCCATATCGCCAATGCACCTACGCTCCAAACCATTGAGGCTATTTGTGTCTGGGCAAAGTTGTGTGAGAGCGAAAATGCTTTACTGCACTGTAGCGGTAGCGGCGCAAGGAGTACCTCGGCGGGCTTGATTACCCTGATGGAATGGGGCTATGGTGCAGACCATGCTGTTGCCCTAGTGAAGATGATGCGCCCCACAGTACGCCCCAACCTGCTGATGCTCAAGCTCTATGGTAAGTTGGAGTTGCTAGAGGCAGTGATGGGTTCGTTTAGCTTTGCGGTGTAGATGGACTAACATAGTGTTGTGCCTACCCGACCAAACTCTATGTCATCTCACTTGTCTAAATTTGCTCTGGCGATCGCCGCTGTTTGTTTTACTGTAGTTTTATATTTCGGTTGGCAAGTGCAAACCAGTCAAGTATCCCTGCGGACAGTAGTAGCAGAAGCCATCCCCTATGAGACGGCCCTGCAAAATGGTAAACCGACCCTGATCGAGTTCTATGCAGATTGGTGCGAAAGTTGTCAGGCGATGGCAAAAGCTAATCATCAACTCGTACAACAATATGGCGATCGCATCAATTTTGTGATGCTGAATGTAGATAATAACAAATGGCTACCTGAACTAGCGAAGTACAGGGTGGACGGTATTCCTAGGTGGATTTGGTTAAATGCCCAACGGGAACAGGTAGGGGATGGTTCAGGTCTGATGCCCAAGGCAGTTATGGAGGCAAATATTTGGGCATTGCTGAATGGACAGCCCCTGCCCTACAGTGGCATTAGTGGGGATACTTCCAAAATTACTGTGCCCCAGGCGGATGGTCAGGGCTAGCCCTATGGCGACTGTTCCTGTTGTAGCCCGTTCCGAGTGGCAGACGGAAGAGTCCATACCCCTGCGGGTCTTGGTGCAGTTGGTGGTATTTGCAGGGATTGCATCTGTAGATATAGTGGCGGGTACGGCCTACAGTGTGTGGGCGATCCCCC
This sequence comes from Pseudanabaenaceae cyanobacterium, assembly GCA_046295715.1. Lineage (GTDB taxonomy): Bacteria > Cyanobacteriota > Cyanobacteriia > Pseudanabaenales > Pseudanabaenaceae > JBKBMU01. The sequence continues at coordinate 21,422 of JBKBMU010000006.1, read as the reverse complement.
TGAGCACGATCGGGGCGGGGTGGGGGTGGTATGCCCGCAGAAAACGCAATATTCCGGTCAAGTTTTGTATGGCAGTGGGGATGATCGCCGCCTTGGTGGTATTCCTGAATGACCTAGTGGCACAACAGGAGGAAACCCGTCTGCTCTTAGCCAGATTGTTGGTTCAGTTACAGGTACTGCACAGTTTTGATTTGCCCCGCCGCAAGGATTTGGGCTACTCGGTAGTAATTGGCTTTATTTTGCTGAGTGTGGCGGCTACAGTCAGTCAAACTATGATTTTTGCGGTCTGTTTGATGGTGTTTTTGCTGTTGGCAGTGCCGTTTTTAATTTTAGATCACCGATCGCGCCTTGGGGTGCTGACCCCAAAATTTGCGCCGAAACAATTGGGGATCAGTCCTCTGCCTCTATTGGGGCTACTGACCTTGGTGGTGGTGCTGGGGCTGATGATCTTTGCACTTCTGCCCCGTTTTAGTGGCTTTCAACTGCGCAACTTTCCTCTTAGTCTCAATATCAGTGTCCAACGGGATATTCCCAGAGGTAGCATTATTACAAGGGCACGGGGGGAAACCAATGGGGATGGTAATTTGATTACTGCCGATGGTGAAGGGGATAGGGGTACAGGCGGCAGTGGCGGTAGAAGTAATGACCCAGAGGCACAACAAAGACAAGAACGGCAGGTATTACCCCCCCTATTCAGTACAGAGATTGATGCCACGCGCTCGCCCCCAGGAGATGAAGATGTAGAACCGCAGTTGGTGATGCGGGTGCGATCTCAGGCAGAACTGTTTTGGCGGGTGATGGCATATGATGAGTTTACAGGTAAGGGTTGGCGCATCTCTCGCAATCAACCTGAACAGATTCGCACTGTGAAACGCCCCTCTTGGAGCTATGAATTTAATCTGTTTGGGCAATTACCCTACTTGGCTGTCCCTACTAACCCTGATAATTTGCGGGAGGTGATTCAGTCCTATACCATCACTATCGATCGCTTCCCCAACATTGTGCCTGCGGCAAGCATCCCCTACCGCTTGTTTTTCCCCAGCGAAGAGATAGATATAGACTGGGAAGGCAATATCCGTTCGCCGGGCTCGATTCCCAAAGACCTTACCTACACAGTGATCTCGGGTGTACCCAGGCGCAATCCCGCTTTACTGCGCCGAGTCCGCTATCGCTACACCCGAGACTTAGTTCGGTACTATCTGCAAGTGCCTAAAACACCTAGCCTGAGAACAGAATTAGGGGCAGCAGTCCAGAAATTGCTGGGAAATCAACAGTTTGACAATCCCTATGATTTCATTGTGGCACTCACCCAAGCGGTGCAAGCTAACTACCAGCTCCAAAATTTGACTGTGCCTGCAGGTGAGGATATGGTGTCGGCTTTTTTGCAGGCGGGCGGTGGTACACCTATCCATTTTGTGAGTGCCTTGGTACTGTTACTGCGATCCCAGGGGGTACCTGCGCGCTATGTGGTGGGCTTCAATTCAGGTAAGTTTAATCCCTTTACAGGCTTATATGAAGTATATAATACAGATGCCCAATCCTTAGCAGAAGTATTTTTCCCGGGGTTTGGCTGGCTGACTTTTGACCCAGTGCCAGGACATCCAATTTTCCCCCCCTCGGTGGAAGAGGATCGCACCTTTGCGGTGTGGCAAGCATTTTGGCAGTGGCTGATGGGTCTATTCCCGCCTGCGGTGGGGGAGTTTCTCAGCAATTTAGGGGGAGGGATGGTGAGTTTTATAGGGGCGATTATCAACGCACTGCTGGCAGGGGGCTGGGCAGGGGTAATTGCGGGGATAGCAATAGTGTTTGGTCTGTTGTTGGCAGGTTGGGCGGTGTGGCAGGTGCTGGTCTATCTCAGGGAGCTATTCTATTTTCAAGGTCTGCATCCTGTTGATCGCGCCTATGGGCAAATGTTGAAATACCTAAGCGAGAAGGGTTTAGCCAAAAGCCCGCACCAAACTCCCCAAGAGTACTGCGCTAGCATTGCCGATCAACTGGATACTCAACAACGGGCGGTTGTGCAACAGATTACCCAAATCTATCAAGATTGGCGTTATGGGGAGCGCGCAGGGAGTGCGGGACTCCTGCCCAAGTTACTGCGGGAACTAATGCGCCCGACCTCTAAAGACAGAGTGCATTAGTGCGCTAAAATTAACCCAGATTGGTGGTAACGAGGATGCGCAAAAATTTCATAGCTCTCTGTGGTTTGGTGTTGGTGTGCCTGTCAGTTTTTCTGGCTACTGGGCACGATCCCTCCCTAGGGCAGACGATCCCCCAACTCCAGCGGGCAGGTGTAACTTTACAAGAGGTTGCGCCTAAGGTGTATGCGTTGATTGCCAGTACAGATTTTCCAGCGCGAGAAGGGGCAGCCATTTGCAATGGTGGATTTATTGTCGGCAGTGAAGGGGTCATGGTCATTGACCCATTCCAGACCCCAGAATTGGCAGAGGCAGTCTTTGCCCAAGTGCAGGCAGTTACCAATCAACCAATCAAATATGTATTGAATACCCACTACCATTTTGACCATACGGGAGGCAACCCAGCGGCCCTAAAGCGGGGCATCCCTATCATTGGCAGGGGCAAGATTCGGGAATATATCGCCAGTAAGAGAAATATCAATAGTCAGTTTCCTGATACTGTGCCGCCCAATTTAATCATCAATAGCGATAGTGAATTTTGGTTGGGCGATCGGGTTGTCAGGATTGAAAGAGTGGAAGGACATTCGGCCGGTACAGATTTAGTGGCTTATGTGCCCGATGCCAAGGTGTTGTTTACAGGGGATATGGTTTTCAATAAGCGCATCCCCTACGCAGGCGATAGTGATTTGCGCCAATGGCAAGGCAGTCTGTACCGCCTGATCGTTACCTACCCTGAAGCCAAAGTGGTGCCGGGGCATGGTGAGACAGGCACGATCGCCGAACTGCAAACTCAACAGAAATTTTTCAACGATCTAAAGAGATTGGCACTGGGCTGGAAAGCACAGGGCTTGACCAAAGAACAGGCACTCAAACAGTCTGCTCAAGTGCTGCCTGAATATAAGGACTATAAATTTCAGGCTTTATATGAAACTAATCTGATAGCTGCCTATGACCAATTTGCCAGCAGTGCCACGATCCCCCTAGTTCCTTAAAAATTCCTTACATCTTACATAAATCCCTTGCTGCGATCCCAAACTAACGCTGGTTCTGGTTTTGCTCTTAGGTTGATGATCCCTCTCACACTGGGGTGGGGACTATGTGCTATTTGAAGTATGGCTTACGATTTCCTACAGCAGACCTCCTGCGTGAATATCAGTAACCTAGACCCAAACTCCTGATTGGTAAAGCTTCTAAGTGATCCCAGGGTTTTCCCCTCCCCCTTGATGGGAGAGGAGTTGGTTACAGGAGGTCTTTTGAGTGTTGCTATAGAAGTTCGGTTCCCAACTCATCTGCTAATCTTTAGAAGAAATGAGTCCTAGACCCCTACAACTCACACGTGCACGACTAGAAGCATCCCTGTTGGATTTTTCTATTTCCCGAATCGCTGGCGTTGTTCAGGGGTGAGAATGTTCAGCCGTTCTTGTCGGGCTTGCTCACGAATCTGGCGAATCTGCTCCCTTTGTGCTTCTGTGAGGTTGAGTTGGCGCAGACGGCGGTTGGCGGTTTCAAATTCTCTCCTCTGTTCAGGAGTAAGCACAGCGAGAATCTTTTGTCTGGTGTTCTCCCGAATCCTCTGCATTTGTTGCCATTGGCTGTCGGAGAGGTTGAGGCGGTTTACTCTTGCCCGCTGTTCAGGTGTAAGCAGATTCAGTCTTGCTTGTCTGGCTTGGGCACGAATCTGCAGAATTTGCTCCCTTTGTGCTTGAGTTAGATTGAGACTGCGCAGACTGCGGGGCGAGGCTTCATATTGTTTTCTCTGCTCAGGTGTGAGCACTGCCGCAACCCGCTGTCTGGTGTTGGTGCGAATCCGCTCCATTTGTGCCTGTTGCTCAGGGGTGAGATTTAACCGCCTGCCCATGGGGCGCCCCGCTGGGGGAGTGGTTTGGGCAAAGATGGGTACGGCATAACCCCCTGTGAGTAGTGCTGATAGGGCGATCGCTAGGAAACTACGCATATTCTTTTCTCCTAAACTACACTCTCTTAGACTAGAGTCATTGGCGTTGAGTTCAATCATCAGCAGAACGACGGGGTCGCCTGCGGCGATCGCGAGTACGGGGGGCTTTGCGGGTAGGTCGTTCATATTCTGGCGGGCTGTAGCCTCTGATTTCATTCTGATAGAACTCACTAGCCTGCCCAAATAGTCCCATAATTTTGCGGTCTAGCTCAAAGCCCTTGCGTGTAAAAATTACAATTGTGCCTGCAATGCGGTCATGAAAAGTTTGCCGCTTCAGGATATCCACTTGGGCAAAGAGGGCATCCGCCGCCAAGGGCAACCAAGTGAATACTACTAAAGTAGTAGAGAAGGTGTTGATTAGAAACAGCAGACAGGCAACTATGAGCAATTCTCGCCAAAATAAAGCGGAAAGACTGGCAGTTTTGCCGTATTCACTGTCGATTGCCCGTAGACTCATTAACCACCTGCCAAAGCTCTGCCCTCCGCTCTTATTCACTACCAAAACCCGAAAAAATAGCCACAGCCCACCAAAAATTAGGTAGCCCACCAGCCCATTGGTGATACTGCCAAAGAGAATTGCCTCGATTAGCTGTGCCAACAGGGTACAAGCCAGCAAATCAATTCCCAGCGCTGCCCCCCGATGCAGAATCGGAGCCAAAGGATAGCGGGTATAGGCAGGCTCAAACTCTCTCATGACCCCAGCTTGAAGGCATCCAAAAACAAACCATACATAAAACCCAGTTTAGCGGCATTGAGCATCTCTACCCACAAAAAACGGGGACGGAAGCGATAATTTAACCAACTTACCAACTCCGCTAGGGTCAGACAAATAAAAGCCACACTCACATCCCATGCTGCGGACTGCCCCGCCGTAACACTAATCACGTTGGCAGTCAAAAAACCACCCAGCACGAAAATAATTAGAATAGATATGCGTCGCCACGGCTGACTTGCCCAGCGATTCAAGCGATCGCCCGTAGCACTGATCAAGGTACTGAGTCTAGTTCTTTGCATACAGCCACCCCGACAACCAGTGTAACCCCACCCGCCACTGATGGGACATGGTGGGCAGACGCAGTAAATAGACAGCACGGCGCACCAGACTAGCCAGTGAGCCGTTTATGCCGATGGGCAAAAAGGGAGTTGCCATAGAGGCTGTACCGATCCCTAGGCTCATGAATTCACCCAAGGGCACATAGGTAAAAGGGTGTAGAGGATCCCCATGCCAAAATGCCCAGATATTTTTGGCACAATAGCCCGCTTGTTGGTAAGCCACCTGTGCCGTGGCTGGATAGTAGCCTGCGGTAGTATCCCCCACCACAAACACCTCAGGATAGCCCCGCAGTTGCAGGGTAGGTTCCAGTTCCCACTGCTCCCCTAAACATTGCAGCAAGGAATGGCGAGCATTGCCTACCGTCCACATTACAATATCCACTGGCAGAGTCTCCAAATCCTTGCCCTCATTGCCATAGTCAAGGGTAATACTATCAGGAGCGATCGCCACCACACTGGTAGCCACATCCTGCCAAACCCCTTTTTTCTGCAATGCCAGTTCAGCGGCGCGCCGATTGCGCACAGGTGAATTTTTCAAGAGGTAGGGACTTCGTTCCACTACTCGCACTCTGCCCCTTTCTCCTAGGCGATCGCTGACCTTGCAAGCCAGTTCCACCCCACTTGCCCCCCCACCCGCAATACAGACCCGAATTTTCTCCTTATCACTTTGTTCCAGCAATTGCAATCTGCGGTCTAACTCTTGGGCATCAGTCAGTGTCCGAAAAGTCAAGGCATATTCCTTGGCCCCAGCCACCCCTGGCGGCGGCCCACTACTCCCCACTGCCACTACCAACAAATCATAATTGAGAGCAACTTCTAAACCCAAATGCTTGCCATAGACTTGGCGATTGTCAATATCCAGCTTGGTAACTTCCACTTGTTGATATTCAATATCAGTATTAGCTAGTAACTCCTGAAAATAAGGTGCAATTTCCCAAGAATGTAACTCCCCCGTAACCAGTTCATATAAAAAGGGAGTAAACAGGAAGCGATCGTGCCGATCCAGCACTATAATTTCAGGTTTGTGTTGCCAAGGTAACTGGTCTAGGTAGAGGGCTGTAAACAAGCCGCCAAATCCCCCACCCGCAATTACAATCTTTTGCTGTGCCATGCCCGTCGATCTTGCCTCAGCCTGATCTTAGCATTTCTGCTACTATTTCCAGAAAGTTAACTAGCAGGATGCCTATGGCTGTTTGGGTTTTGTTATATAATCCACACACTGATAATGAGGGTATCTATACCCAGCTGATTAACGATCGCAACATTGTCTTAGCCTTTGAGGACGAGGATGATGCGGTCAGGTATGCAGGCTACCTAGAGGCACAGGATTTTCCTACCCCCACTCCCGAAGCAATTGATCAAGCCGAAGTAGAGGAATTTTGTCAATCGGCAGGCTATGAATTTTATCTAGTGCCTGCGGGTGAGCTCCTAGTGCCCCCCGAAAAAAATGTAGAACAGACCGATTGGCAACCCGATGAAAAAGACCTGATCGAGGAGTTTCGCCGTCGTTTAGAGAATTTGTTTTAGGCTGTGGGCTTAGTTTACAGAGTAGCGGTTTTTCCGCACCACACGGATTACGCGGGGGTGGTCTGGCATGGCACATATATTACTTGGCTGGAAGAAGCCCGGGTACTGTGGCTCCAGCAAGCAGGGATCAACTACGCCGATTTAGTGGCTGCAGGGGTGGAACTGCCAGTGGTGGCAATGTCCCTCAAATACCATCGCCCTGCCCGCATGGGGGATCACCTAGACATCCATGGCAGGTGCAATCGCACTGGTGTCCGTCTGATTTGGTACTATCAAATATACAAGGATAGTACAATCTGTGTCAGCGGGGAAGTAACCCTCGCCCCTGTAGATATGGAGAAAGGAAAAATTCTCAGGCATTTACCCGATCCCCTAGGGCAAGCCATCGAGCAAATTCTGCAAAATAGCTGAGAGTGTTACGCAGAGATGAGAGCCTGTGCTATGATATTCCCAAGGCAAGATCCTCAGTATATATTGGCATGGGTGAAAAGTCCCTAGAACTCAAAATTTCTATTCCCCCGGTCGAGGGCATAGAAGACATACCAATTGCGGCTATTGAAGTTTTAGCTTGCAAGATGGGCTTTCCACCCGATCAGATTCAGGACATTGTTCAGGCTTTAACAGAAGCCTGTGTCAATGCCATTATGTACACTAACAACGATGCCAATGTGGAAATAGTGGTTTATGCTGCCCACGATCGTCTAGTGGTGGAAGTACGGGACAAAGGCTGTGGGTTTGACCCCAGCAAAGTGACTGTACCGGATTTTGACCTGATGCAACAGGTAGGCGGTGGTGGAGGTGGCTTTGGGCTACACATGATCAAGGCTCTAGTGGACAAAGTCGAGATTGACTCTAGTTCAAAAGGTACTACAATTCGTATGAGTAAGTACCTAAACCCACTTACCAACTCTTCCCTTGCTAGTTAAACCTAAATTGCGATTAGCCATGACCCACTCCTCATTTCTCCAAGATGAACTGAAGATCACCGAAGTAACTGACGGCGATCAGGTAATTTTCAAGCTCAATGGTGCGCTGAGCGTTACCACTGTGCCCTATTTCCGTCAAACAATTCAGCCGTTCATCGATCGCAAACAGCAAGTAATTGTGTTAGATTTTGAGGGAGTAACCAAGATTGTAAGTCGCGGCGTGGGGGCGGCGATCGATATGGCGGTGCAGGTCAAGAAGCAGGGCGGCAAACTGCGTCTAGAGAATGTCGGCAAGTACGGTCGTTCTTTATACATTCAGGGCGTGCATCTAGTAGCAGATGTACCAGAGCTAGAGGGCTTTGAGCCATAGTTGAGCTGTGGGGGGACCCACTGCACATTACTGTTGAGCCATGCTTATGGCGTTCCAAGGGCAAAATCTCCCCCTGGGGTTTGCTGTCTTGTTGCCATCTAAAGTAATTGACTACATTCATTCAGAAAAAACTATAGCCAAAAGAAAAACCCCCAACCCAGAGGGGAGTAGCTTGCGCCCCTGCGACCCCAGCATCAGTTTTTTGCCTAATTTCAATTTCTCATCCCGAACTCAGGTTAGCGAGGGAGTTTGAAGCTACTTTAACTATTTCAATTCCCTTCTGCCCTCTAGGGCTTTGGCAAGGGTAGCTTCGTCTGCATATTCTAAATCGCCGCCAATCGGAATGCCAAAGGCAATGCGGGTTACTTTTGTGAAATTCTTCAGTAGATTGCCTACATATAAGGTGGTGGTTTCCCCTTCCACTGTTGGACTGATTGCTAGGATTACTTCTTTAATCGGCACATCACTGCCTTGCCCCACCCGTCGCAGCAAACTGTGAATGTGTAATTGTTCAGGGCCAATGCCTTCCATCGGCGACAGTACTCCGCCTAAGACATGGTATAAACCCTTATATTCTCTAGTTTTTTCTAAGGCAATTACATCTCTTGTATCTACGACTACACAAATAGTGGTGCGATCGCGACTGGGATCGGCACAAATTTCACAGATGGGATCAGCGGACAGGTGATGACAGATGTGGCAAGTGCCCACCTGTTGCTTGGCATTGAGGATGGCCTGCGCCAGTGCTTCTATTTCAGCAAAGGGGCGTTTGAGAATGTGCAATGCCAGTCTTTGTGCAGTTTTGGGGCCGATGCCTGGTAGGCGTTGCAGTTGCTCGATCAAGTTAGCCAGTGGTTTAGTGTACAAGGTAGCCAAAATCACCCAGAGCTGATCCTAATCTAGCGCACTTTAGTCAGAAAACTGGGCAGTTCGATCTGAGTGGCAGAACCGGGTTTAGGTTCAGTCTCGATCGCTGGTTTACTCTTGACCCGCTTGAGGGGTTGTTCTGCGGAGAGCAATCGTTCAATGGCACTACTCAACTGGAGAGCGTGTTGTTGATGTTTGAGGGACTGATCTTTCCAATACTGGATCGCCGTTTGATATTCATTCAACTGGCTGGCTTGATGGAGAACTTGCTCTTGCAGTTCGTTGATTTGTTGTTTCAGTGCCATTTCTTGGTGAGAATTTGGCAGAGACTCATTATCTAAAATCAATGCCAATTGGGCTTCCAATTCAGCGATCCGTTGTTCTAGCTCGTGATTGTGTAGCTGGCTCTGAGTATATTCAGCCTGTAATTGTTGATGGGCTTCTCTTGCTTGTGCCAATTCTGCCTGCAAAGATTGAATAAGGGCTTGGGCTTGGGCTAAGACTTGGGCATATGCCTCTGCTTTGGCTTGCCAGTCCGTGGGTTGGGGGGGGACAGGTGGTTCTTTGGGTACTTCGGGGGTAGAGCGCACCACTTTTTTTTTGACAGGTGTTTGCCCCTGCGGTTGGGAAAATAGGGTGCGGGCAAGATGGGACTCAGTCACAGATAACCTCACTCTTAACAAACTCTTGAATGCGTTTTGCCACTGCTTCCATAGGGCGGTACTCCAAGATTGTAAGCCCGCGATCGAAGGCTGTGCGCATGTCGGCACTATCGGGCAGGGTAATTTTGGATAGGACATCGCCAAAGATGGCACGGGCTTGATGGAATAGTTCGCCTGTGTGAGAATTTGTCCAGATGCCCCCAGGCAAATAGCGATCGTCCAGCATATTGATCACTACCCGCACTTGTCTGACACCAATATAATCCTCTGCTTCACGAATAAAGCGAATGGTTGTCTCTGTGCATTGGAAGTCAGTCCGATTCAAACGGGTCGGGATAAACACCTTATCGGCTGGTACTAGGGCATTAGCTGTCAATTCGTTCAAATCCCCGGGGCTATCTATAAAAATATAGTCATACAAATTCAGAATCCGTTCAATCTCTCGCTTCAGCACACCTTCTTTTCCCATTTGGATACCAGAGAGTTGAGTAACTGCTTCCGCCATAGACACATGGGAAGGTACTATATCTAATCCTTTGGGGGACTCAAAAATTGTCTCTTCTATGTGCTTATCAGGTTTCTTTTTGAGAAAGGCTAACACTGTATCTGATTCATCCAAGTCCGATCGCCCCAGAAAGAGTGTACTGGAGGTGGTTTGAGAAGTCATATCGATTACTAGCACCCTTGCCCCACTTTGGGCTGTGCAATAGGCTGTATTAGAACATAGTGTTGATTTGCCAGTGCCCCCCTTATTGTTAGTAAAAGCGAAAACCTTAGCCATACTAACTAGGTCTCCTGAAATGTTTGCACCTAGAGGTTAGCAGAATTCTGAATTTTGGCAATGGTTTCGGATCAATCTCTGGCAATTTCTGGAACTATCTTGTTTGGCCTTGACCGAGTAGTTCTGGCAGTTTACTCCCCTGTCTCAGATTTGGCTTTTTCTTCTACTTCCACATCAATGGCGGAGGCGGCGACTAGTTGTTTCCGTTCCTCAATTTGGGCGGCAAGGGTGGAGACTTTTTCCTGCAAATTGCTGATTTGGCGATTTTTGTTTCTCAACTCTAAAGCTGACTGCAAACTCGACCACAGACTAAACAGCCATGCCAATACAGCACCGATCCCCATGGCTACAATTAACTCGATCGCCAGGGGAGCTTCATACTTGAGGGTAGGCAAGAGTTGGATACTTACAGAGCTGGTATTTTCCAATGAAAAGAGTACCAGAGCCAGAACCATCACAAAAATTACGGCAAAGTTAATCTGACGCATATTGGCTAACCACACACCAGTAAATCCACTTAATTACTGTACCGAAAAATTTGCCCTTTGGGCTGGTATTCTATAATGTAACAAGTCTGTAATGTTTCCCCCTATGGTGGCTATCTCTGGTCAGGATCGACAACTCTTTACCCGTGCGGATTGGTTGGGGGGCTATCAGTCCCTACACAAGGAGTACAGCTATTGGCTGGAGCAAATAGTGGGCAGGATTCCTTTAGAGCTAGAAGGGACGCTGTTTCGCAATGGACCGGGCAAGCTGGATGTGGGGGGTGAACCCTACGGGCATCCGTTTGATGGGGATGGCATGGTGTGTCGTTTGAGCTTAGTTGAGGGCAGGGCGCACTTTGCCAATAGCTTTGTGAAGACGCCAGAATTTCTCAGGGAACAGCAGGCGGGCAAAATCCTCTATCGGGGGGTGTTTGGAACCCAGAAGGCAGGGGGATGGTGGGCGAATGCCTTTGACCTGCGCCGCAAAAATGTCGCTAATACCAATGTGATCTACCATGGGGGCAAATTACTGGCACTGTGGGAAGCCGATCGCCCCTATCGTCTCGATCCCCGCACCCTAGCAACCATAGGCATTGAGGATTTTGGGGGGGAATTGCCTGCGGGAGCGGTATTTACTGCCCATCCCCGCCGCGATCCTGATACGGGAGATGTATGGGCCTTTGGGGTGTCCCCCAGTCTGCGATCGCTGATCACCATTTACCGTCTGGGCACCAATGGTCAATTGGAGACCATTAGCAGTAAGAAAGTGGCAGGGTTTTGTTTTTTGCATGACTTCGCTTGGGCGGAAAATTACGCGATCTTTCTGCAAAATCCTGTCCAGTTCAATCCTGTGCCGTTCCTGTTGGGCTGGCAGACGGCGGGGGCTTGCTTGGAATTGAGACCTAATACCCCTTCCCAGTTTTTGATTTTTGCTCCTGACGGGAATTTGCAGGTGCTTGATACCGATCCCTGTTTTGTGTTTCACCATGCCAATGGCTTCTTCCACCATGGGCAACTAATTGTCGATGCGGTTACCTATGCCGACTACCCCAAATTAGAACCCAACCTAGATTTTCGGGATGTGAACTTTGATAAAGTCATTCCGGGCAAATTATGCCGTTTTCTGATTGACCTAGCCACAGGCAGAGTAACTCGCAGTCCAATTTTTGACCGCTCCTGTGAATTTCCCTGCCTGAACCCAAATTATGTGGGCAAGGCATACCGTTACCTATATTTGGGGGCGGTGGCTCCTGAAATCCCCCCTACCAGTAATGGGCCCCTGCAAGCCATAGTCAAGGTGGATGTAACTACTGGCAATTATTTGATGCACAGTTTTGCGCCCAGAGGTTTTATTGGTGAGCCAGTATTTATTCCCAGAGGTACAGAAGAAGATGACGGCTGGTTGATTACCTTTGTTTTCAATGGGGAGCGGCGGGCAACGGATATTGTGATCTTATCAGCCCAAGATTTGAGTACCTGTGCGGTTCTGCCTCTGCCCCACCATGTGCCCTATGGTCTCCATGGGAATTTTGTGCGGGAGCTATTCCTATGAATAAAATCCAACAGTTGGTGGCAAACCTGAATCAGGCGATTGTGGGTAAGGAAGAGGCAATTTTGTTAGTTTTGGTGGCGTTGTTGGCGGGGGGGCACGCCCTCTTAGAAGATGTGCCGGGGGTGGGTAAGACCTTGTTGGCTAAGTCTTTGGCGGCATCGATCGCCGGCAAATTCCAGCGCATCCAATGCACTCCTGACTTGCTCCCTGCGGATATTACGGGCACAAATGTCTGGAATCCCCAGACGGGGGAGTTTCAATTTTTGCCCGGTCCGGTGTTTACCAACATTCTCCTTGCTGATGAGATCAATCGGGCTACGCCCCGCACCCAGTCTGCCCTGTTGGAAGTGATGGAAGAAGAACAGGTAACGGTAGATGGGGTGTCCCGCCCTGTGCCCAGCCCCTTTTTTACCATTGCCACCCAAAACCCCATCGAGTACCAAGGGACTTTCCCTCTGCCAGAGGCGCAGCTCGATCGCTTTGCGGTGTCTTTCAGTCTGGGTTATCCCTCTGCTGAAGAGGAATTGCTGATGCTGAAGCGCAACCAAACGGGTGAGATTGGCAGTGGTCAGTTACAACCCTGTATCACCCTAGAAGAAGTCTTACAACTGCGCCAACAATGTAAACAAGTCCCGATCCATGACAAGGGCAACCAATATATTGTTGATATAGTGCGGGCTACCCGCGATCACCCCGATATTATTTTGGGAGCGAGTCCGAGGGGGACAGTTGCCCTGCAACGCACTGCCCAGACCCTTGCGTTTTTGCGTCTGCAGTTAGACCCCAATAGACAATCTGACTATGTTCTGCCTGACGATATAAAGTTCCTTGTGCCTTTCGTGTTGGGGCATAGAATCATTACTTCTAGCCGTCGCCAGTCCCAAGCTATCCTTGGGCAGATTCTGACTACCGTAGCTGTACCCTAGTTGAGGATAAACTGGTCGATGGCCGCCACTACGCCATCATTTTCCACATCGGGGGCGACCCAGTCGGCAGCTGCCTGCACTTCAGGGGGGGCACTGCCCATCGCCACCCCGATCCCCGCATATTGGATCATTTCTAGGTCATTGTAGCTGTCTCCCACTGTCATCACTTGGTCAGCAGTCAAGCCCAAGATATTTTCCGCAAGATGTTTGACGGCTGTGCCTTTGTTGGCAATGGGATTGGTTGCCTCAAAGAAGGTAGCCACCGATTTGGTTAAATATAACTCCCCCTGCTGGTAGCGGTCTTTCATTTGGGTCAATAGCTCGCTGATCACTTCCACCCGATCGCTCAATGCCAATATCTTAGTGGGGGGCAGGGGATGGGGATAATTTTCCAAATAGACCTTGAGATCGCCGACGGGGATCGGCTCTACTTGGGAGCGTTCTGCATAGGCAAGGGTGGGGGGGGTCAATTCCCGCACATAGAGTTGGTCATCGATATACAAATGCACTGATAAATCCCCACTAGCCACATAGGGACGGAAATCCTCTACCAACCGCAGGGCATAGGGAATCTCCACCGCCCAATGCCCCACCACCTCACCTGTAGCAGGGTCTTTGATCAATGCCCCTTGATAGGAAATAAGGGGACAATCCGACCCCACTGCCCGATGAAACCGTAGGGCGGAGCGATACATTCTGCCCGTAGCAATGGCTACCTTGACCCCCTGCGCTTGGGCTTTCCTGACGGCTGTACACACCGCCGGCGATACTTGGTTACTCAGCCCGCTGATAGTGCCATCAATATCCAAAACCAACAGCCGAATCTGCATAAACTTTTCCTCGCTGTCCTTGTAAAATTAAAGCAAGATTTGTAACAAATGTCATGGGGCGATCGCTACTCATCAGTGGGGGATTGTTTTGCTTGGTGGGGGTTGTGCCTGCTTGGGCACTAGAGCCGGGGCTATATCATGGCGGCGGCAACCGCTACATTGCCATCGGCAGAAGAGGAGAACGGCTCTGTTACCAAGGGGCAAGCGATCGCGGGATCACCACCGCTTCTCTTACCAAAGTACAGACAGGCTATCAGGTCTATGGCTGGGACAGTCAAGTATTACTCATCCCCCAAAGCACAGACCGCCTCAGGTTGGGCAATACCATCTATCAACGGGTACAAGGGTCAGCCATAGATCCACAAGGTATGCTCAACTGTTTACTCAATCCCAGCAATTTCTCCCTGCAAGTAGATAGATTGAGCAAGTAGAAAATGGCCAGCCCCCTGCTCTGGGGCATACAAAATTTAAGTTTGACATCTCTTGGCAAACACCAGCAGTTGTTGTACTATAAACAACTGCGCTAATTTCAACAGTCTATGACCTACGCCATCATCCAAACTGGGGGCAAGCAGTATCGGGTGGAAGTGGGGCGGTTCTACGATGTGGAACTGCTCAGCGCCCAGCCCCAAGACCAAATCACGATCGATCAAGTTCTGCTGGTGAATCAGGAGGGGCAGGTGTTGATTGGACAGCCCCTTGTCACCGATGCCGTAGTTACAGCTACGGTGCTAGAGCACCGCAAAGCCAAGAAAGTGATTGTCTATAAAATGCGCCCCAAAAAGAAAACTCGGCGCAAAAATGGGCACAGGCAACCCCTCACCCGCATTATGATTGACGAAATCAAAGTTCCAGTTCCAGTCGCCGCTTAGTAAGGAGAACCCCAATGGCACATAAAAAAGGTAGTGGCAGTACCCGCAACGGCAGAGACTCTAATTCTAAACGACTAGGTGTAAAACGTTTTGGCGGTCAGGTGGTAACCGCAGGCAGTATCCTAGTGCGCCAACGGGGGACTAAGTTTCACCCCGGCAAAAATGTGGGCAGAGGTGGGGACGATACCCTTTTTGCCCTGATTGACGGGATCGTGCAATTTGAACGCTACGGCAAAACCGGCAAAAAAGTAAGTGTCTATCCCACAGCTACCTCAGCCTAGGGTATGAGCGATCTATTTGAACTTCTGCGCCGCCGCCAAGGCAATTGGGTGCAGTGGGCAGGAGCCATCCAAGAACTGCAAAAGCAGGGGGAATCCTCTCTGGCAATTTTTGAGGAAACGGGCTTCACCCCTTCCCAGCAAAACCAGATGATTACTGCTGTGCAGGTCTATGTTTCCCTCACGCCTGAAGTAGCCAGTAAATACATGGAGAAGGGCAGTGATCTGCTCTACGAACTGCGCCTATTACCCAAAGAACGGCGTTCCCCAGTTGCGGAATTTATTCATACCAGACAACTGGATGCTACTGAAGTGCGGGAGATTGTCAAAGCGGTCAAATTTTTTGACAGTCTGCCCAACCCACCCGAAGGATTTACTGACCACCCCGGGGATGCGATCGCCTATCAAGTCTATCGCAGTGCCAAGGAAGTCAATGATGTGCCCAGCAAAACCCGCCTGATCGCCAGAGGTTTGCAGTATGCCCATTCTGCCAGCGCCCGCCTTGCTATTGAAGGTCTGTTGGGTAGTTTTGCCACTAGCCCCCAAGCCCGCCCACCCCGTCTGCCCTGCTATCGTTTTGAGACCGAAGAACTCCTGCCCCGTCTGTTTCCTGTGGCAGGCACAATCCCCTTGACCATTGCTCAATTCCAAGCCATCCCCCCCACTGAATATCTGTCCCCCTTTGGCATTGTGCACACTAACCATCCCCAGTGGACAGCGATCCCCAGCTATCAGGTAGTCAAAGATTGTCAAGATGGAGTGTTAGTGCTTACGGATAACGAAACCCTAGGGGAGATGCTCCAACAAAAGATTCCCAGTGGCTTTCGGGAACAGAAAGAAGCCTTACTCCTGCTCATCGATCGCGCCCAGACCGAATGGAGTCCCGATCACTATCTAGTAATTGAGCAAAACGGCTTACTTAGCATCCTTTGGTCGCCAGCATCAACACCAGAGCCAATCTATGGGCGATTGTTGTTAATTTTGCGCCAAAAGAAATACTTTGACGAAACTGCCAGCCAAGAACTCTGGCAAATAGAGGAATAATCATGTAAAATTAAGAGCCCATGTGCATACGGAGTGAAGCAACCATATGGCAAAACGCCGCAATCTGAAAAAGGAAAAAGCCCTTAGAAACCTTGCCTATGCCCGCAAATTTCGCAAGCGCAATACCAGATTCAAACGGCAATTTGCAGGTAGTGCCTTTGGCGAAGCCGAAGGGGAAGAAGTAGAATCCACCGAAGAGACCGATGCAGGGGCAGTCTAACCTCCAGATTTTGGCTCTGCACACCACCAGCGATACTTTGCAAATTAGCATTGGCACACCCACCCAGTCCCGCACTATTACTGCTCAAGTAGGCAGGGAATTAGGTACATATCTACACCACTACCTAGATCAAGCGGTAGCAGACAACTGGCACACCCTCCTAGCTGTAGCCGTCCACACAGGCCCAGGCAGTCAAACAGGCAAAAGGATCGGTCTGGCGGTAGCCCAAACCATCGCCTCTCAATTAGGCATCCCTGTTTACCAGATCGATCGTGCCGAAACCAGCCAAGTCCTGCTCACCGCGGCATGGCTGCAGAATTGTTCAACCTCTCTTGTACCAACGAAAGTGTAGCCCTCAAACTCCCTACCCTCTGCTGGCTGGTGTAGCAGTCCTACCCAATTTGCTACGATCAAAGCCTATGGATATTTTGCGATCGCTCCCCTTTGGGTTATATCTGGAACAGCCAGTTACATGGTTGCACCGTCTCGATCCCCGCCTCAAGTTGGTGTGGTTGCTGTTACTACTGGTGTCATTAGTGCAGGCAAATTTACTATGGCGGTGGCTAGTAGTAGCACTATTGGTAGGGCTAACCATTGCAGGAGGCATTCCCAGCAGGTCATGGCGGGCACAAATGGGCTGGTTAATTTTACTAGCCAGCATGACTCTGATTTTAGGGATGGTACTGCCTGATGCCACCAATTTGACCTATCAGCCCCGCCGTCCCGTGCCAGAGTTAGTTTTACCCCAACCCACTGACTATCAATATGTCCTGTGGCAACAGGTGGTAACCGTTACCCGCCGCTCCCTAGACTTGGGCTTGCGGGTGAGCAGTCTCATTTTTACTTCCCTATATGCTCCCACTTTATTTTTATTGGTAACCTCCCCTGAAGAAGTGGTACTGGCCCTCACCAGTCTGACTGCCCCCCTCAAAAGACTGGGTGTGCCTATTGTAGAAATCATGCTTACTCTTACCCTAGCTCTGCGGTTTGTGCCCCTAGTGCTAGAAGAAATTCAAAACCTAGGGCGGGCAGTGCGCACCCGTGCCATTGTCTGGAAACGGCTGGGCATGAAAAGAAGCTTACAAATTGGGTTGGTGGTTCTGGAGCGATTGGTCAAAAATCTCTTCCTGCGCGCCGAACAGACAGCCATAGCGATGCAAGTGCGGGGCTTTACCAGCCCCAACCAGCACCAAGTGCAGTGGCGTACCCTCAAATTTGGCACAAAAGATATGTTGGGAGTAGGCTTGTTGCTGGGTCTAGCTACGGTGCGTCTCCTGTGGGGACAGAATTGAATAACTGCAGAACTTGGCAACAGAAGTCCTTAAACTCTGCCCTCCCATCAGGAATGGGCACTGGTTCTCCCCGAAAAGTCCAATCGGCGATCGTAGAAAATTGCCAGCACTGTCCCCGATAGTTATAGCCCAAAGCATCAATGCCGATCGCCCGTTCCTGTTCTTCAGGATGGAAACGGATGAGTAGCAGAATACTTCTTGCCTGCATCATTCTGCTAATCCCAGGGAAATTGAAACAGAGATCGATAGAGTGGGGATCGAGCAGTTCCCAGATTTCTGCCGGATTGTACCAAGGCTTGAGATCGACCCCCGCTCTAGGAAACTTGCGCTTAAACAAATTGACCACCGCACTGACTTTACTGGCGGTCTGATAACTACGGACCTGTTCTACTGCATTCATAGTGGACCCCTTGCATCTTAAAAAATAGATTCTAATCAGCCTCATCCCCCTTCAGGGTAGCTAAATGCACAGTCAAAGCTTAAATCTCTGTAAACGATCGCCCAGCACCTCTGGCAATATCTGCATCAGTTTTTGGGGATCGGGGGCACTCACACAGTTATTGAAAGGCAGATCAAAGGGGCAATACACCGCTGGCGCCAACTGTAGTAATAAAATTTGGTCCGTCCGCTTCACTTGCAGAGCATAGCCCAACTCCACACACACCTGGGGGCTAAAAATTGGCTCATCTTGAATATAGGCAATGGGACTAATATCCGCCACAAATAACAAAGACTTCCTTAAGCGGGGCATGACCGCACTTTTCAGTTTTATGGGCAGATTTTGGGGGCGGGGAGATGGCTCGATTGTCAGGGGTATCCGCCATTTGGGATTAGCTAGGACTTGCTCCAGACATTCATAGATATTATGACTAAGTTCAGGTTGTTGCACCTGCTGACTAAAAAAGATCACAGGATCGAGCAAGCAATGGCTATCCTGCTTAAGGAAATAGATTTCATGGCTAGTCAAGTCAATGTTAGCAATAGTATAAGTCCCGCTCCCCTCGATATAAAATTCCACCTGTTCCCCCGCCATATACCGCTGAAACCACATGGACTGGCGCACCACCTGCACCTCATCCAAAAAATCCGCCCGCAGTGCCGACTTGAGCAGACTATTTTTTGCCAAACGCAGGTCATAGGGGCGCTGTTCCAGAGCCGCAATTGGCTCATACTCAGGTAAATACCACGCCCGCAGAGCAATGATCGCCATATTCCCCACTCCGCCACAGATGAGGGCTAATTTAGCACAAATTTTTTAGCAGGGAGGTTTAACCTAAGTCTAACCCAGCCTTAACCAAAACATAACTATTACTGGCAACAGAGAGTGCTATGGTAACCTAAGACCGAATTGAGGAGTGTAAAGCACTATGTCTCAGACTTTTGTAAGCACCGCAGGTAATGACAAATTCGTTGGCACAGCAGGCAAGGGCGACAAGGTTAGTTATATCAACGCCGCCAAGGGCATATATGTAGAACTAGTGGGTGGCTTTGCAGTAGGTCATGGTATAGACATACTCGTCAATATAGAAGGGGTGATTGGTTCCTCCTTTGATGACATTCTTGTTGGCACAGCAGCGAACGAATACTTTGAGTCAGGGCTAGGGGATGACATTGTATTTGCAGGGGATGGCAACAATATAGTATTTGGGGGGCTGGGCAACGACTACATCCAGACAGGCAAGGGAGATGACAGAATCTTTTCGGAAGGTGGCGATAATACCATTGTGGCAGGGTCAGGGAATGACTATATAGAGACTGGTAAGGGGGATGACAAAATTTTGGCAGGCGATGGCAATGACATCATTGTGGCCGGCGCAGGGGATGACTACATAGAAGGTGGGGCAGGTAACGACTCCATCTTTGCCAGTGCAGGCAATAACATCATCTTTGCAGGGGCAGGGGACGACTACATAGAAACAAGTGCAGGCAAAGACTCCATCAATGGTGGGGATGGCAATGACATCATTGTGGCCAGCGCAGGGGATGACTACCTAGAAGCGGGAGAAGGTAACGATGTGCTCATTGGTGGCGCAGGCAGTGATTTTCTGTTGGGGGGCAAGGGGGCAGATCGCTTCGTCTTGAACAGCTTAGTTGGGGTAGATAACATCGCCGACTTCACCCCAGGGGACAAAGATGTGCTTGTGCTCAGCAAATCTGTATTTACAGTGCTGACTACCAAAGCCAGTGGTGACTTAGTCAGCGGCGGCACACCCATAGAAACCGCAGACTTTGTTACCATCACCACAGGGGGCGCCACAGCAGCAGATAAACAAACCCAAGCCCTTGTCTATGAAACTACTACAGGCATTTTGTACTATAATCCCGATGGCAGTGGCATAGGCAAAGTTACTACCATTGCCTTTTTTACAGGGACACCCAACCTAACTGCCAGCAACATTCTAGTGGTAGCGTAGCTCCCCAGGATCTTGCTGAAGTTTGTTTTTATGTGTGTGGAAATTTCTCTATTGATTGGCTGGCACGCAGTAGGAATTTTCACTGAAATATTTCACTAGTTTTTTGAGTATGAGGGATTGCCAGAGTGCCAACAGTGGGTATAATGAACCTGTACTTAATTAACTACTAGTTCACAAGAACGAGGAGTGTATCACTATGGCAATTTTCAAAAGTACCCCAGCTAACGAAATAATCAAAGGCACTGCAGGGGCAGGCGATGCCGTTAGCTATGAAGATGCGAAGAATGGAGTATTTGTAGATTTAGTCGCTGGTTTGGCTACAGGTGATGGTGTAGATACGCTAGTTAATATCGAAGGTGTGATTGGTTCTCAGTTTAATGACCTGATTGTTTTTGCTGCTAACACTAAAACCGTCAATGGTGGAGCGGGTCAGGATGTCATTTTCCTAACCAATGCTTCCCCAAACTTGGTTTTTGACAAGGATGACTCCCTCAAGGGCGTAGAGTTCATCAATGCTACCTTTGTCACTACTGCAGTGAATATCAACTTGAAGAATGAAACTGAGGGAGTGACTATTTTTGGTAGTCCAGGAAATGACCAAATTACCACTGGCAGCGGCAATGACAATGTATTCGCCG
This sequence comes from Pseudanabaenaceae cyanobacterium, assembly GCA_046295715.1. Classification (GTDB taxonomy): domain Bacteria; phylum Cyanobacteriota; class Cyanobacteriia; order Pseudanabaenales; family Pseudanabaenaceae; genus JBKBMU01. The sequence continues at coordinate 593 of JBKBMU010000006.1, read as the reverse complement.
GTACGGGGAATGATTTAATTGATACTCAGGCAGGCGATGACTACATTGATGCAGGTCCTGGGGATGACATCATCAATGCTGGTGATGGCACAAATAAGGTTCTGGCAGGTCCTGGCAACGACATCATTACCACTGGTGTAGGCAATGACTACATTGAAGGTAATGAAGGCAATGATATCATCACTGCTGGCGCAGGCAATGACTACATCATCGGTGGTACAGGTAATGACATCATTGATGCGGGGAGTGGTAACGACATTGTTGTCGGCTTTGAAGGTGCTGACCAAGTCAATGGTGGTACAGGTACCGATGTAATCATCCTTTTAGAATCTTCTGCTTCCCTCAACACGGCGGCAGATGGGGACATCAACTCTGTGGAGATAATCAATGCCGGTCTTGCTCAAGTAGGTGTAGCCATTGACCTATCCAAGCAAAACGAAGGCTTTACTGTTTTTGGCAGTGAATTCAATGACATCATTACGGGTGGGGCTGGTGCTGACCAAATTTTTGGTGGCAAAGGCGATGACAAGATCATTGGCTTCACAGTAGGTGACAAGATAGATGGGGGTAATGGCACCAACACCCTTGAGCTA